>NZ_FCOI02000025.1 GCF_001544795.2 Caballeronia temeraria
GCCATCAGCGTGCGCTTCAGGAGCAAACCGGACATTTCTAATGAGCCCAAACCGGACATTACTAAAAAGCCCTGACAAACCAAAACTTCGATAATTAAGATTATGTTAAATATAAGAAGCGGCGAGCAACGCAACCCCCTTGGTCCGCTCACCAGCCTCCATCACCGATTCCCCGTCAGCGCGAACTCCGTACCTCTCACGGCCTCCGCCAGATAATCGACGAACGAAGCGATGCGCGCCGAAATCGCCGTGTTCCGATAATAAACGGCACTAATCGGCTGTCTCACTTCCTGCGTGTGACGCGCGAGGATCTGCACCAGCTTGCCATCACGCCGGTCGCGCAACGTCATGAAATCCGACAGACACACGATACCCGCGCTTTCCAGCGCAAGATGCCGCAACGTCTCGCCGCTCGACGAAGCAATGGCCGGCGTGATTCGATACGGCTCGTTGTCGCGCTCCAGTAGCGGCCAGACATTCAGCGATTCCGGCTGCGTGAAACCGAGCAGCGAGTGATTCGCAAGTTCGTCCACCCGCTTCGGATGACCGTGCGCTTCCAGATACTGCGGCGTCGCGAGCACGCGAATCCGGCTGCTGCCGATCGGGCGGCTGTGCAGCGTCGAATCCTTCAACCTGCCGATGCGAATCGCGACATCGGTGCGACGCTCCAGCAGATCGATCACGCCCTCGTTGCTGTTCAGCTCCAGCTCGACATGCGGATAACGCTCGCGATATCCCGCGACGAGCGGCACGATCACGTGCAGCATGAAGGGCGTCGCGGCATCGACGCGCAACAACCCCGACGGGCGCTCGCGGCGCGCGGCGATCTGCTCTTCGGCGCTCTCGACCGCATCGATGATCTCACGCGCGTTCTGCAGGAAGCTCTTGCCCTCTTCCGTCAGCTCCAGGCGGCGCGTCGTCCTGCGCAACAAGGTTGTCTGCAGTTTCTCTTCGAGCCGTCCGAGCGTGCGGCTCGCGCCCGAAACCGTCTGATCCAGTTGCTCCGCCGCGGCCGTGATGGAGCCCGTGTCGACCACCGCGGCGAAGGTCTGAAGCTCGTCGAGCGTGACTTTCATCGTTGAGTTTTTTTCAAGAATGTTCCATTTATAAACCAGTCCTTTTGCAAGAGTAAAGCCGGCATGCGATATCGGCTAGGCTCTTTCGGCCAAAGCGTCGTTTTCAAAAGACGCGCGGCTTGCCGAGCAGCCCGCAAGACACTAAGAAATACTGAGTGAGCACTTGCGGCGTCGCGAGGGAAAGGAAGGTGCATGATGAGCAAGAACATCGTTTTCTGCGCGGATGGAACCTGGAACGGTCCGAACACCGACCACGACAACGACGGCATTCCAGATACCACCAACGTATTCAAGGCGTTTCTGCTGCTATCCGGCGAGCCGGATCCCGCGTCGACGCTGCTCGCCTCCGAGCAGGAAATCGCTGAGCCGGGACCGGACGGACAGGTCGCGAAATATCTGCATGGCGTCGGCGATTCACGCAACGTCATCACGAAGCTGCTGGGCGGCGCATTCGGCGATGGCATCATCGCGCGTATCGTGCGCGGTTATACCTTCGTGTCGCGCAATTACCAGCCGGGCGACCGCATCATCCTGATGGGCTTCAGCCGCGGCGCTTACACGGCGCGCGCGCTTGGCGGGATGATCGCGAGCGTCGGCCTGCTCGACACGAGCCGCTTCGACATCAACGATAAAGCGCTCGCGTATCGCATGGGCATTCTCGCGTGGCGCAAGTATCGCGAGTCGAGGCCGCCCGCGCACAATACCGGCGGCCTGAAGGGTCTGCTCGAAAAAATCGTCAATTTCGAGCCGTCGCTCGCGTTCACGACACTGCAGCCCGAAGACACCTTGCCCGTCGATGAAATCCGCGCCATCGGCGTATGGGATACGGTGGGCGCGCTCGGCATTCCGCTTTATCTCGACAGCGAGGACTCGACGGTCGATCTGTTCCGCTTCGCCGACACCGCGCTCAGTCCGAAGGTGAAGTTCGGCATTCACGCGATCAGCCTCGATGAACAGCGCGGCGACTTCACGCCGACCCTCTGGGATACGCGCGAAGGCGTCACGCAAGTATTGTTCGCGGGCGCTCACGCGGATGTGGGCGGCGGCTATCCGAATGGCGAATCGGGCCTCTCGGATATCGCCTGCGAATGGATGCTGAAACGTCTGGCCGATCCTGCCATCGGCGTGCGCCTGAAAACGCCGCCCTGGTCCTTGCAGCCGGATTTTCTGGGTATGTCCCATTCGCCGTGGACCGAAGCGCCCTTCTCGCTGCGTCCGTTCGGCCCGCGCGGCCCGTTCGCCTTTCCGCAGGACATTGGCGCGCATGTGTCGGTCGCGCAGCGCATGGGTCTCGTGATGGTGGCGGGCAAGCCGGTTCCGGTGCCCAATCCGTATCTGCCCGCCGTGCTCGGGACGGTCTTTACCGCGCACACGAACTGGATCACTTCCTGAAAACGCAGCGGGCCCGGGACTTTCGTTCCCGGGCCCGCTGTACTAGTGCCACTTCGCGCTCTTGTGACGATTACGTCCAATCACGTCCCACAGCTTGCGCGCCTGCTTCTGCGCCAACTTCGCGAGTTCCTCGTGGTGAGGTTCCGCATCGCCGGCGGGAGCGACCGTGGCGCCGCGTTTTGCGCGCCTGAACATATCGGCGAATCTCATCGCACTCTCCTTTCGCGGCAAGCACACCGCAAAAACAGTCTACTCCCGCTGGCGCATGCAGCGCACGGCTTCATCGACGATGCTTTCAAACCGCCGACGCGATGCTGCGCGGCTGCGTCAGCATCGCGGGCTGCAGGATTTCATCGAGTTGCAACTGGCTCAGCAGCCCCTTTTCGATGACGATCTGCGCCACGCTTTTTCCCGACAAAAGCGCTTCTTTCGCGACTTCCGTCGAATGCGTGTAGCCGATATACGGATTGAGCGCCGTCACGATGCCGATCGAGCTTTCGACGATCGCGCGCAGCCGGTCACGATTCGCGGTGATGCCGTCGATACATTTCGATGCCAGCGTGAGACATCCCGCGCGCAAGTGCGCGACGCTCTTGAAGAGGCTATGCGCGATGATCGGCTCGAACGCGTTGAGCTGAAGCTGACCTGCCTCGGCCGCGAAGCTCACGGTCACGTCGTTGCCGATAACTTCGAACGCAATCTGGTTGACCACCTCGGGAATCACCGGATTCACCTTGCCCGGCATGATGCTCGACCCGGCCTGCACCGGCGGAAGATTGATTTCGCCGAGCCCTGCACGCGGCCCGCTCGAAAGCAGACGGAGATCGTTGCACGTCTTCGAGAGCTTGACCGCCACGCGCTTGAGCACGCCCGACAACTGCACGAACGCGCCGACATCCTGCGTCGCCTCGACGAGATTCGGAGATGTCGTCAAAGCAATGCCGGTCACATCGCTCAGATGTCTGCACGCGAGCTGCGCGTATTGCGGATGCGTGTTGATGCCCGTGCCGATCGCCGTCGCGCCGAGATTGATTTCGCAGATCAGTTGAGCGGCTTCCTTCAGGCGCTCCTGGTCTTCGCCGAGCATCACGGCGAACGTGCTGAACTCCTGGCCGAGCGTCATCGGCACGGCGTCCTGAAGCTGTGTGCGGCCCATCTTCAGATCATCGGCGAATTCGATCGCCTTGCGTTCGAACGATGCGCGCAGCACGCCCATCGCATCGATCAGTTGCATGATTCCCGCGTAAGTGGCGATCTTCAACGCGGTCGGATAGACATCGTTGGTGCTCTGGCCGAGGTTCACATCTTCGTTCGGATGCAGCACGTGATACTCGCCGCGTTGATGGCCGAGATGTTCGAGCGCAAGATTCGCGATGACTTCATTCGCGTTCATGTTCGTCGACGTGCCCGCTCCGCCCTGAATGACATCGACGACGAAGTGCTCGTGCGCCGTGCCCGAGCGCACTTGCCTGCATGCCTGCACGATGGCCTGCATCTTCACTTCGCTCAGAAGGCCAAGGTCATGATTCGCGAGCGCGGCGGCTTCCTTCACGCTCGCCAGTGCATTGATGAGATTCGGGTAAGCAGAAATGGCGATGCCGGTGATAGGGAAATTCTGCAGCGCGCGCAGCGTGTGCACGCCGTAATACGCGGTGGCAGGCACGGCGAGATCGCCGAGAAGATCGTGTTCGATACGTTCAATAGGTGCAAGCATGGTGTCTCTCAGGTTCTGCTTCAGTCGATTGATGTAAGTTGGACCGCCGCCGATATCGCGTGGGCGACGCATTGCTTCGCGAGCACATCGGTCGGATCGACGATACTCACGCGCGCGCCATTCGCGCCGACGGCATGCGTCTCGCGCAGCAAGAGCGGCAGCTCGGTGCATCCGAGGATGACGACCTCGACGCCATCGGCGATGAGGCCGTCGATTGCCGCGGCGATGTGCTGCTGACATCGCCCGGTGGTGAATCCGGCTTTTACGCCTTCCTTGCCGTAGATCGCATCCATCACGCGCGTCTGCAGCGCCGGCGATGGAACGACTTGCCGCAAGCCCTGCGATTCGAGCGCTTTTTCGTAGACGCCGCTCGCGATCGTGCCCGTCGTCGCGAGCACGCCCACCGCTTCCAGCGATGGAAACGTCGCGCGCAGATAGCGCACCGTCGTCGTCAGCATGTTCACGATGGGAATGCCGAGGTAAGGCTGAATACGTTCGACGAACGCGTGCGCCGTATTGCACGGAATCGCGATGACATCCGCCCCGCCCGTTTCCAGCTTCTTGCAGGTCGCATAGAGCGAGATGGTCGGATCGGGGCCATCGCCGATGAGGTTTTCCGTGCGATCCGGAATCTGCGGATTCTGTTCGACGATCAGCTTGATATGGTCCTGATCGCGCGCCGCCGGCGTGGCACGCACGATCTTGTGAATGAAATCGACCGTCGCCGCCGGGCCGACGCCACCCACTACGCCGATCTTGAAGATCGTTTCGGGCGAACGATATTGCCCCGACACGACGTACTGCGCGTAAGCGAGATTCGAATCGACGAGCGGCACGCGCAATGCGCCCAACTCATCGGCGACGAGCGCGATCTCCGTGAGTCCCGGCACGATGACGTTGACGCCCTGCGCGATGAGATCGTCGCAAGCGTCGCGCAACAACGCAACCGGACGGCCGCGCAGGTTGCCGCTCTTCACGCCATCGCCGCCATAGATCGCTTCGGTGACGAGATCGACGCCGTCGATATCGCGCGGATAGACAACTTCGAATTCGGGCGATGCGAAATACTTCTCGAACAACCTCTTGCGCCGCGTATAAGCGGACGCGACCACGCCGATGCGGCGCACCGCCGGAAACTTTCTGCGCACGTGACTGCGAACGGCTTCGATCATATCGACGATCTGCAGCGGCGAATTGGCCTTCAACTCGTCGATGAACGTGTGACTGAGAAAGCACGGCAGCACGACCGTCGTGACGCCGCGCTTCTCGAAGCTGCGGATCAGATCGAAGATATAGAGCTTGCGCTGCGTGAGCGTCGCGCTGTCCGCGTCCGCACTTCGAAACGGCTGCTGCTCGAAGATCGCATCGAAATGCTCGGCGTCGCGCGTCGCGGGCGTCGACTTGATCAGCTTGAAGAAGACGTCCGCGCTCGCGAGCGGTCCGAATCCGCCGATCACACCGAATTTGCGCGCGTGCGCCATGTCCCTGCCGTTCATTTCGTCTCGCCTTCGAATTGGCCGAACGAAGGCGCGCTCATCGCGGCGCGGCGTTCCTGACGCGCGACGCGCTTGCCTTCCCACTTCGCGATGGCCGCCGTCGCGATGCTGTTGCCGATCACGTTCGTCGCCGTGCGGCCCATATCGAGAATCTGGTCGATGGCAAGCACGAGCACGACGCCCGATGGCGGCAAGTGGAACATCGGCGCCACGGCCGCAACGACCACCACCGAACCGCGCGCGACGCCCGCCATGCCCTTGCTGCTCAACATGAGCACGAGCAGCATCACGATCTGCGTGCCGATCGGCATGTCGATACCGAAGGCCTGCGCGATGAAGATCGTCGCGAATGCCTGATACATCATCGAGCCATCGAGGTTGAATGCGTAGCCGAGCGGCAGCGTGAAGCCGACCACTTTCTTGTCGACGCCGAATTCCTCGAGCTTCTCGGTCAGACGCGGATACGCGGCCTCGCTGCTCGCGGTGGAGAAGGCGAGCATCGCCGGCTCGCGGATCGACTTGAGCAAGGTCCAGATGGGCTTGCCGAGAAACGCGTATCCGGCGAGGATCAGCGCGGCCCACAAGAGCGCGAGCCCCGCATAGAAGCTCGCGACGAGCTTGCCGTATGTCGTGAGCACGTCGAGTCCGTGCACGGTGATCGCCGATGCAAGCGCGCCGAACACACCGATGGGCGCGAGGCGCATCACGTAGTCGGTCAGCTTGAGCATCGCGGGCACGAGCCCTTCCACGCCCGCGATCAGCGGCGCAACGCGCGCATCCGACTTGATCACACTGAGCACGATGCCGAACATCACGGAGAAGACGAGGATCTGGAGAATATCGTTGCGCGCCATCGCATCGATCAGGCTCGTGGGGAACGCGTGCGTCACGAAGTCCTTGAAGTTCAGGCCCGAGGTGTTGAGGCCGGTGGCGACGTCGGCGCTCGTCTGCGTCATGTGCAGACCCGCGCCGGGTTGCAGCAGGTTCGCGAGCACGAGACCGAGCGCGAGCGAGAACAACGAAGCGCACACGAACCATGCGATCGAGCGCAGGCCAATCCGGCGCACATCGCTCGTGCCTTCCATGCCGGCGAGCCCCGACACGAGCGTCGCAAAGACGAGCGGCGCGATGATCATCTTCACGAGCCGCAGGAAGATATCCGTGACGATGGAAAAGTAACCCGCGATGACCTTGGCCTGCTCGACATTCGCGGCCGTGCGATGACAGACATAACCGACAGCCACGCCGAGCAGCATGCCGATGAGGATATAAAGGGTAAGCCGATTTTTCATGTGTCTCCGTCCTGGGATGGCGCACGAACGGTCGGTCGCAACCGGCGCGCGCTCGGGAATGGCAGGCGCATCGAAGATCGATGCGCCGCTTTTTTGTGTCAGGACGGAATCTTAGGGAAGGCAGAAAAAACGTGAATGCTAGTGCTGCATACCGCTATGCAAGTTTCGCATAACGCGAAAATCGCTTCATTCGGCGGGCGCGGACGAAGCCCGCAGATGACGCCAGATCGTGTCGAGCAATTCGCTGCGATTGCCGAGATCGCGATACACACGCAATTCGAGCCCGAGCTGCCACTCGGCCCCGCCGGCGGCAACGAGATCGCCGGCATCCAGGTCGGCCGCGATCGAACTCTTCGGCAGCCACGCGATGCCCTCGCCTTCCAGCACGAGCTTCTTCACGACTTCGGCCATGTCGGATTCGTAATGCAGCCGTAAAGCGGGCGAGGCTTTCGATCGCTCCATCAACAATGCGAAGCAGCGGCCGAAGTAGCTCGTATCCGTATAGGCGATGAACGGCATCGGACGATCTCTCGCGCCGGGCAGACGATGCGTCGGCGCGAGCCGCTGATTGGGCTTGCAGACCGGCATGAACGTATCGACGCCGACGGTGACGTACTCGTATTTCTGCGGATCGAGATGCAGCGGCAACTGCGGATGGTGATACGCGAACATCAGCTCGCAATTGCCGTTGACGAGCATGAGGATCGAATCGTGGACGTTCGCCGGAATGACCCGCGCGCGCACTTCACCGGCATGCTTCGCGAGCGCGCGTAACCACGCGGGCAGAAAGTTGAGCGCGATGGTATGCCCCGCTGCGATCTGCAAACTCTTGCCCGCGATGCGTTGCTCGGTGCGGATGATGGCGCGCGTGTCGAACAGCTTGTCGAGGATGTCCGCGGCGGCGTCGCGGAATAGTTGTCCGGCGGGCGTGAGTGTCGGAGGAAACCCGCTGCGATCGACGAGATCGGCGCCGACCCATTGTTCGAGCGACTGGATGCGCCTGCTGAACCCCGACTGCGTGACGTTACGAAACTCCGCCGCGCGCGAGAAGCTTTGATAGCGGGCGAGCGCGATGAAATCCTCGATCCACTTGATTTCCATGAGCCATCCGTCGCGAGCCCTGAGTTTATGACTGTCGATAGAAGCGAGCGAGCCGCTCGCCTTCGATCAGTTCGCCGGACGCAGATACGTGAGCAACATCTCGAGATGCATCGCGGCAATCGCTTCCTGACGGCTTTGCTCTGCGTAATTGCGGCCGGTGAACATGTCGATGGTGAAGCGGTTGGACACGATGTAGTAGCCCATGCCGACGAGCGTCACATAGAAGTCGAGCGGATCGACGCCCTGACGGAACTGCCCCGCTGCCGCACCGCGCTCGAGCGTCGTGCGAAGCAGATCGACCACCGGCGAGATGGTCTCGCGCAAGTGGCTCGAGCGCTCCAGATAGCGTCCTTCGTGCAGGTTCTCGTTGTTGATGAGACTCAGCCACTGCGGGTTTTCCCGCAGATGCGCCCAGATCGACTGGGCGAGTTCGCGGATTGCATCGGCGGGTGGCAGGCCCGAGAGATCGAGGCCTTGCTCACGCTGCGAGAACTGTGCGTACATCGCTTCGAGCACGGCGACATACAGCCCTTCCTTGCTCGCGAAGTAGTAGTAGAGCATGCGCTCGTTCGTGCCCGCCGCCGTGGCGATGGCATCGACCCGCGCGCCGGCGAGCCCTAGCTTCGTAAACTGCTCAGTGGCGGCTTCGAGAATGCGCCGCCGGGTGCCTTCCGGGTCTCGTTTTACTCGTTGTTCGTTCATAGATATGCGACTACGGATCGGATTGCGCCTGTCATTTGATGTCTGACATTATGCCGATGGTGACGGCCCCGGGCATAGATCCGAGTATACGCATACTTCCTGCCTTGACGACGAGAAAATGAAACGCTAGCGAAATTGCCGCATCGATAAAAACGCGGTCAGTGCAACTTGACCCTTGGCGCGAGCAGACGCCCTAACCCGTGCGCCGCGATGCCGAAGACCGTTCGACCCAAGCCCGATACGGCGACAAGATGCTTCCGATAAAGCGCGGCGTACATCAGCTTCGCAATGAACCCTTCGACGAAGAGTTCAAGAGAAGAATCAGCCTGACCGAACCCGGCGAAATCTATGCGAAACGCGTACGAGAAAACCCCGAACGCCTCGAGCGCGACATGCTCGTCGCGATGGCCCGTCGCAGCGCAGGCGGCATTCTCGAACTCGCCGTGATTCCGACTTTCGCTACGCGCTGGCTGATCCCGCGTCTCCCGGCGTTTTATGCGCAGCACGATGACATCGTCGTGAATCTGACCACGCGGGCCGCTCCGTTTCTGTTCAAGGACACGCCCTTCGATGCCGCGATTCATTTCGGCGATCCCCTCTGGCCCGGTTCCGTGGCAAAGTATTTGTTCGGCGAGGAAATCACTGCCGTATGCAGTCCGCGATTGCTTGCCGGCAAAACGAAACTCACGCCACGGGATGTTGCTGGCTTTACGCTGCTGCATCAGTCGGCGCGTCCGGATGCGTGGCGGCAGTGGCTGGCCCAGGCGGCGTTGCATGACATCGACAGCATGAAGGGCCAGCGCTACGAGCTGTTTTCGATGCTCGTCGAAGCGGCCAAGGCCGGCCTCGGTATCGCGCTCGTGCCGCGATTTCTGGTTGCGCACGAACTCCGCGCGCGAGAGCTGGTAAGGCCTTTCGACTTGCCATTGCGGAGCGACAAGGGCTACTACCTCGTCTATCCCGAACGCAAGCAGAACTCTGCGCTGCTGAGAACGTTCGAAGACTGGCTGTTGACGACCGCACACTCGTACATAGAGACTCAGGAGTGGATACGACCATGCCACGGCTCGAACAGGCTCGACGTCTGCTTGCACTCGCCCAGACGGGATTGCACTATACGACCGGCGTTTTCGACAAGGAACGCTACGAGGAAATCGCCGCGATTGCGCATGAACAGATAGCCGAGATCGCCTCGATGGAAACGGGCAAGGTCGCTGAACTCTTCGCATTTGAGACGGGCTACGCGAACCCGAAGCTCGATGTCAGATGCGCGGTGTTCAACGCGTCCGGGCAGATCCTGCTCGTGCGCGAAGCAGCCGATGGACTGTGGTCCCTTCCCGGCGGCTGGGCCGACGTCGGTCTGTCGCCAGCGGAAAACGCCGCCAAGGAGGTGCGCGAGGAAAGCGGTCATACGGTCGATATCGTTCGCCTGCTTGCCGCGTGGGATACGGCGAAACATCCGCATCCACCATCGGTCTTTCACATCTGGAAGCTCGTTTTTCTCGGCGAGATCGTGCGTACCGGCGAAGTGATCGGCGTGGAAACCGATGCTGTCGAATTTTTCGGACTCGATGAGCTTCCGCCATTGTCGCTTGGCCGCATCATGCCGGATCAAATCCGGCGTCTGGATGCGTTGCGGCGTAGTGGCGAAGTGGACTTCGACTGAAAGCATATAGATGGCGAAGCTTTGAAATATGAAAAATGGCTAGGCGGTTAGTTGCATATCGATGCAACGACAAATAATTCGTCGTCCGAATCACTTCTCGAGCACAGCATTCCGATGCGCTGTCACCAGTTCCGCCATGCTGTTGAAGCGGAAGTCGATGTTCGGCTGAACGCCCGGATCCATCGTCGCGCCAAAGCCAGACTGCGCATGACGGCGATAAATCCAGCACGACGCAAGGCCGAAGTCGTTCGCGGGCTTATGATCGTGGAAGAGGCTTTCGGCTGTATGCAGGATGCGTTCTTTGCGGACGCCGCGTTCACTCAACTTTTCCAGCATGTATTCGAAATTGCGCGGCGAAGGCTTATACGATCCGACATCTTCCGCGGTATAGATGGCGTCGAATTCCACCTGTAGTCGCGCATTGCTATAGGCAAAGCTCTCGTTATCAACATTCGACAGAATCACGAGCTTGTAATGCTGTTTCAGATAGCGCAGCGCATCGGCGGAATCCGCGAATGCGGGCCAGTCTCGAATCGAACGGCCATAGGCAATACATTCTTCCTGCGTGAACGAGACGTCCCACTCTTCGGCGAGCCGCTTATACACAATAGCCAGCACGTCCTGATAGCGCTTCCCCGGCGTGTACCTCTGCTGCGACGACTCGTGCCGCGCATGAGCCTCCAGAACCTGATCGCGCGTCAATGCGGGCTTCACGCGATCCAATAGCGGGCGCAACGCTTGGAAAATCCCGGTTTCCCAGTCGATCAGCGTGCCATAGCAATCGAAGGTCAGCGTGTCGAAGTCGGTCAGTTTCACAGTCTCTCCTGTCAGTCGATGAAGACAATAGGGATTACAGCGTCCCGCACTCCGTGATATTACAAAACCGTGCGTTTTGGAGTATTCGTTACTTCGGGTTGGTGTATCGTCGGTTCATTGCTTTGGCTCGGAGCCGGCGACCCGTATCCTTATGATCTTACGATTCGATCAACCGCTTCACGCAATCGACTTCTTCAGATGCCCAACAACACACCCGAACCACAAGCCGTCTGTAATCCGATTTCCAGAAGCGCGATCTTCATCGTCGCCACCATCGCGCGCGGTGAAGGCAAGGCCGATGTCGTGCGCTCATGGTGCGGCGATATCGCAGCGCTGGTCCGCGCGGTCGGCACGCGCGCGCCGACCGCGAACCTGTCCTGCGTATGCGGCTTTAGCGCGGACGCCTGGGATCTGCTTTTCGGCGCCCCGCGCCCTGCTTCACTGCATCCGTTTCGCGAATTCGGCGCCGGCGACCGCCGCGCGATAGCGACGCCCGGCGATATCCTTCTGCATATACGCGCGGATCACATGGACCTATGTTTCGAGCTTGCATCGCAGATGCTCAACAAGCTCGGGGATGCGGTCACGGTCGTCGACGAAGTGCACGGCTTTCGATACTTCGATCTGCGCGACATGGTGGGCTTCGTCGACGGCACTGAGAATCCGACGGGCAAGAGCGCCGCGCAGTACACGATCATCGACGATGAAGATCCCGATTTCGCCGGCGGAAGTTATGTCATCGTGCAGAAGTATCTGCATAACCTGGATGCGTGGAATGGCCTCACGGTCGAGCAGCAGGAGCGGATCATCGGACGCGAGAAGTTATCCGATGTTGAACTCGACGAATCGATCAAGCCCTCGTGCTCGCACAGCTCGCTCACGACGATCGAAGAGAACGGCAAAGAAGTGAAGATCCTGCGGCATAACATGGCGTTCGGGCGTCCGGGCGCGAAAGAGTTCGGCACGTATTTCATCGGCTATGCGCGCACGCCCGCGCCGATCGAACAGATGCTCGAAAACATGTTCGTCGGCAGGCCGCCGGGCAATTACGACCGCCTGCTCGATTACAGCCGCGCGGTAACGGGCGGCCTCTTTTTCGTACCGTCCATTGATCTGCTCGACGAGCTTCCCGACAGGAACCCGAACGCCGGGCCATCTTCCGTCGACGATAGCCAGCGGGATGATACCCGCACGGGAACATTGAGCATTGGCTCACTCAGAGGAACATCACAGGATGAATAACTTGCATCGGGAACTCGCGCCGATTTCCGGCGCGGCATGGTCGCAGATCGAGGCCGAAGTCGCCCGCACCTTCAAACGCGCGCTCGCGGGCCGCCGCGTCGTCGACGTGAAGAGTCCCGGCGGCACCGCGCTGTCGGGCATCGGCACGGGGCATCAGACGAACGTCGCGTCGCCGAGGAAAGACGTCGGCGCGAAACTCTATGACGTGAAGCAGCTCGTGCAACTCACCGTGCCGTTCACGTTGCAACGCGAAGCAATCGACAGCGTCGAACGCGGCTCGAACGATGGCGACTGGCAGCCGGCCAAGACCGCGGCGAACGAACTGGCGCTCGCGGAAGACAGCGCGATCTTCGACGGCTTCGCCGCCGCCGGCATCACGGGCATTCGCGAAGGCAGTTCGAATGCGCCGACGTTCTTGCCCGCGGATGTCGCCGATTATCCGGCCGCGATCAGCCAGGCCCTCGAAAAGTTGCGACTTGCCGGCGTCGATGGTCCCTACTCCGTGCTGCTCGGCGCGGATGCCTATACCGCGCTCGCCGAAGCGAGCGATCAAGGCTATCCGGTCATTCAACACATCAAGCGCATCGTGAATGGCGATCTCGTATGGGCGCCCGCGCTACAAGGCGGCTGCGTGCTCTCGACACGTGGCGGCGATTATGAACTGCATCTCGGACAAGACTTGTCGATCGGCTATACGAGCCATACCGACACTGCTGTGCAACTCTATCTGCGCGAAACACTCACATTCCTGATGCTGACGAGCGAGGCTTCCGTTTCCATCGCAGCGGGTGAATAGCGGCATCGGACAAAACTTTCCTTTCATGGAGCACGATCATGCCCAGCCAACAAAGCGGCTTGAGCGACGAGTTCATTGCAAAGCAGCGCGAGCGCCTTCTCGCGTTGAAACGTGTATTGCTCGGTAACGAGGAAGGCACCATAGCGGCTGAACGTCGATTGCAGGAAGAGCACGGTTCCGAAGCCGAAGAGTATGAGGACGACGCGCAACGCATGGAGCAGGACATCGCGAATCAGGCGTTGCGCAACGTGAACGATGGACGCATCGGCGATATCGAACGCGCGTTGCAGAAGATCGCTGAAGGCACGTATGGGCTTTCCGATGAAAGCGGTGCGCCCATTCCGAAAGCGCGCCTCGAGGTCATGCCTGAAGCCACGCTCACCGTGGAAGAAGCGGAAAAGCGCGAAGCGGGCCAGTGACGCTGCGCTCATTGCAAAAAGCCGGTCAAGCATCTTTCTGGTCGACCTGATAATCTCGTGCGAATTCATCTTGAAGGACTTTTAGCATGAGCGCATCGACCGAATATGTGCCGCCAGCCGTGTGGACCTGGACCAAAGAAAGCGGCGGACAGTTCGCCAATATCAACCGGCCGATTTCCGGTCCGACGCACGAAAAGGCGCTGCCTGTCGGCCGACATCCGTTGCAGCTCTATTCGCTGGCCACGCCTAACGGCGTGAAAGTCACCGTGATGCTCGAAGAGCTGCTTGCGCTCGGTCATCCCGGTGCGGAGTACGATGCATGGCTCATTCGCATCGGCGACGGCGATCAGTTCGGCAGCGGCTTCGTCGAAGTCAATCCAAATTCGAAGATTCCGGCGCTCGTGGATCGCAGCGGCGCGACGCCCGTTCGCGTCTTCGAATCCGGTGCGATCCTGCTTTATCTCGCGGAGAAGTTCGACGCCTTCGTGCCGACGGATCCGGCCAAGCGCGCCGAGTGCCTGTCATGGCTTTTCTGGCAGATGGGTAGCGCGCCCTATCTCGGCGGTGGTTTCGGGCACTTCTATGCTTACGCGCCGAGCAAGATGGAATATCCGATCGATCGTTTCGCAATGGAAGTGAAGCGTCAACTCGACGTGCTCGATAAACGTCTCGCCGATAGCATTTATATTGCCGGCGACGAATACACGATCGCCGATATCGCGATCTTTCCGTGGTACGGCGGCCTGGTGAACGGCTGGCTGTACAACGCCGCCGAGTTCCTCTCCGTGCATCAATATAAGCACGTTCGCCGTTGGGCCGAGACGATCGGCGCGCGCGCCGCCGTGCAGCGCGGCCGCATGGTGAACCGGACATTCGGTGAGCCGTCGAGCCAGTTGCACGAGCGTCATGATGCCGCCGATTTCGACACGAGCACGCAGGACAAAGTGTCGTCGGGAAAGTGAGTCATGGCTTCGGCGCGCCGCCTCCCGTTTCGCAGGTGCGCCGATGTCTTGGAGATGCATAAAAAAATAATAACGTCATCCTTTTTTCATAAATAGTGCTTTCATTGCGGTGCGCAAAAACTGGATTGACGCCGCCCCGCCGATGCTGTCACGATTCGTAGGCCATACGAATCCATAACATTCCTCACTCTTTTTCGTGTGACGAATAGCGGATCGTTCGCGCGATAATTGATTGCAGCGCCCTTAAAACGTGATAGCCGAGACACGGGAGAACGTCCATGCTGAACGCTCGGGTTGGCGCCAGATCCGCGGAAAACGTCCGGATCATCGCGGCTTTGCTCATGCTGGTC
Organism: Caballeronia temeraria; assembly: GCF_001544795.2. Lineage (GTDB taxonomy): Bacteria > Pseudomonadota > Gammaproteobacteria > Burkholderiales > Burkholderiaceae > Caballeronia > Caballeronia temeraria. The sequence continues at coordinate 15,025 of NZ_FCOI02000025.1, forward strand.
GCCGCAGGATTTCTCGCGATTCGCATGGTCATCATCTATCACTATTCCCAGAGCTATTCGGTCGATCATCCGAAAGCCTTCAGCGATTTCAATTTCTACTATTACGCGTTCAGCACCGTGCTGAATTCGCCGCACGATCCGTCGCTGATCTATAACAACGAGCATCTGGTTGCTTATCTGTCGACGCTCGGCGCCAATCTGGACGACATCCTGATCTATTGTTATCCGCCGCAGTTCGCGCTGATCTTTTCGCCATTCGCGCTATTGCCGTCGTTCGACGCGAAACTCGCCTGGGTCGCGATGTCGGTCGTGCTGTGCATCATCGGCGCTGTGCTGCTTGCGAAAATGGCCTATCGCGGCGAAGACAAACGCGTGACCGCGCTGCTCATCGGCGTGACGATGTTGAGCTTTCCCGTTCTGCATGACGCATATCTCGGGCAATCGAACCAGCTTCTTTTCTTTCTTCTCGTCACGCCGTTCTTTCTGATCGAACGTGGAAATCGCTGGCTCGCAGGACTCTTTCTCGCCTTCGCCGTTGTTTTCAAGGTGACGCCGCTCGCGATCGTCGGCCTGCTGCTATTGCGACGCGAATGGCGCACGGTGATATCGACAGGCGTCTGGGCTATCGCGATCACGCTCTTCACCGCGAGCCGGCTCGGCTTTCGCGTGATCTGGCAATATCTCACCGTCGAGATCGGACGGGCGCAGACGTACATCCTGGGCGCGGGCGGCTTGCCGGGCAATAGCTCGGTGCGCGGCGCATTGCAGACGATATCCGAAAAGCTCGGCACGCCCGCGTCCGAAGCGACGCTCCACGCAACATCGACGATCTTCGCCGCGATCATCTGTGTGTTCGCGTGCTACCTCGTTTTCTTCCGCAGCCGCGACAAGCGCATGGACTACGCGCTCGCATGCATGACGATGCTGCTCGCCGCGCCGATCCTCGAACCCATCCATATGGTCGTCGCGTTGATCCCGCTCGTGATACTTCTCGGCACATCGCTGGAACATCGCGATCTGCGGCTGTCCGCGATAACCCCTCGCATCGAGATGCTGCTTCTCGCGATTGCCGTGCTCCTGCTGTTCTTCATGGAGCGATCCGCGATGTACACCGTCTCCGCGCTGATCACCTACGTGCTGTGCGTCGCGCGCTATTTTGCGCCTGCCACATCGGTTCAGCGCAGCCTGCGCGCGGAATCGGGGGCCTTCGAATCGCGCGCCTGACGAACACCCGGCGATGCCTTCGGTTCGAGAAGCGGCCCGATGCCGAAGGTGCCATATCCGCTAAGCGGCAGCGCCCGGCGTCGAAAACGAAGCAACGCCCGGTCAATTCAAAGACTTAACGCGGCCATCAGTTTTGTTTATCGCATTTTCGATCGCAATTTTAACGAGGGTTGCGTGAAAGTCTCCGCCTCCCATCACGCAGAGTTCCGTCCAGCAAGGGCGTGACGCGTGCTCATGCGCTGCCGCGCTGTTAGCCATCTGAATCTTCCCACTGGTTAACCCTTTCTTTTTTGCCCTCCGTGATCGGCGTACGTTCGCACCAGCGGTGCAATGGCCTGTGCAACGCGCAACAGAATGAGCAACGCAGGCGCGAGCGCGCCGGCCGTCGCATATGTCGGCAGAAAGCCGATGCCGACCGTGCCGACGCCCATGATCACGAGCGTCGCGACGAGCACCTTCTTGCGGCCGCCCCTGTCGCCGAGATGGCCGAACACGAGCGCCGATGCGGTCGAGTAGATATAAAAGTCAGACCGCGGGGCCATGCCTGAAGCGAGACCACGAGATCACGCGGTAGAAACGCTGCGGCACGTCTTTACCGTCGTAGAAACGCCTGCGCTCAAAACCATAAACAGAAGAAGGCAGCATTCGAATTCTTGCCATACGCAAGATGTTTTTTCTGCTGTCGGGTTTACATCAACATCAGAACAAAGTAACCTTTCCCCGCTGACTTAATCCCGGTAGCACTTGCCCAGGGGCGTGCATCTATTCGCGCCATCGTCAGAAAATTTGACGTCACCGAAGATCAATTGCTGCACATGTTACCGATGATCCGCGCGAACTTGATTCGCGAATCATCGCCATCGAGCGCCAGCCCTTCCGCATGCACGTGAAACGCGTGCGCGGATTTGCTTCAGTGCATCTGCGCTGTCTTGCTCCCGTTGCACTGATGTCTTGCGGTTCAGCTTTCATATTGTTGCCGCAATTCGGAATACTAACGACAGAGGGAATTACTCCGGGTTTGCAACCGGCGTGCGAATACCCTTTAGCCATACTAAATGTCATGAAGATCAGATTTCTTTCTTTCCCTCCAAAGTCAATCGTGGCGGCGATTGCCGCGAGCATGGTGCTGGTGGCGTGCGGCGGCAGCGACAACCCCGCCGACACCGCCGCGACGGACAAGAGCGCCGCGGCGCCGAAATCCACCGCAAAGGCGGCGAGCGGCAACGGCTCAATCTTCTACGGCGTGAACGGCCATAACAGCAACGGCGGCGCATACGACACCACCAGCGTGCAGACGCAGATTACGCAATTGCAAGAGCTGGGCGCGACGATCTATCGTAATGACGTGTACAGCCAGACTTCAGCGAACATGGTCGCGGGTATTGCGAAGTCGATGGAGGAAGCCGGCATCACCATGTATCCGGTGATGCTCATGAACCTCAACTACAACAGCGAGGACGAAGCCTACGACGCCGGCTTCAAACTAGGCCAGCAAACCGCCAACAGTTACCACTACAAGTATTACGAAGTGGGCAACGAACTGGAGGCGAAGGCGCTCATCGGCAATGTCGACGGCACCGTCTGGTATCAGTACAACAACTGGTCGTACATGCTCGCGCGTGGCGCGATTCGCGGATTGATCGCAGGCGTGAAGTCCGTCGATGGTTCGGCGAAGATCGTGCTGGGCGGCACGTGGCTGCACACTGCGTTCTTCCAGATGCTCGCCGACGGTTCGCAGCCCGACGGCACGTGGGGCCATCCCGCCGTCAGTTGGGACGTCACGTCGTGGCACTGGTATTCGAGTCAGGGAGACATGACACACGCCTGCGGCGGCACCGGATGCCACGACGTCCTGCAGTTCCTGCATGACATGGGCAAGCCGGTCTGGATCAACGAGTTCGGCGTGCGCCCCGACTTCGGCTCGTATGGCCAGATCGCGACCTACATGACCGGCAGCCTGATGATGACGCAGTTCGCGAGCCTCGCGTCGAAGTACAACATCCAGTCGATTCAGGCATTCCAGCTTTATGACGATAGCGAAGGCGCATACGGTCTGCTCGAAGGCGACGGCCTCACGAAGAAAGCCGCGTATTGGGCTTACAAAGACTTCGTGCAGAGCCACCCGATGTAATCATCGCGGTAAGAAACGGAAAGGCGGGCGCGTTCAAGCTGCGGCGCGGACGTGCCGTTATCGCGGCTTTGCGAAACCGGATGACGAGGAGGCCCGCGATGCAGATCAACAGTGCCACCACGGCCGCCTACACGCTCGCCGACAAGCCCTCGCCGCGCCGCCCCGCCCCTGCCGGCGACACGGCGGAGGTCACGCAAGACACATCCGCCGACGCCGCTGCGGCACCACAATCCGACCCGCCGTCATCGATGAAATCATTCGCCTATGGCGCGCTCGGCCTCGAACGCCCCGAATTGCAAGCGACCGACACGAATGGCTTCTATACCGCGGGCAAATGGGTGGCGGCGGCGGCGACCATCGGCGGCATCGTGTCCTTGTTCGTCTGAATTAATACCTGGGAATAACTTGCCGGATTGGCGCGCTGCTCCGCCTATCGAATGGCGAGGCATCGCGGGAAGATTGCGCTGCGTGATGATCACATCCGACACGCCGCACATCTTCCTTCGACACTACGCCCGGTCATGCAAGCTTCGTCTTCACTCGAATTCCGCCTTCGTGGCCACACGCCCGCAGTGCGCCCGGCCATCGTGCGTTAGCCCGGCGACGCTCTGAACATGTTCAGCAAGCTCATCGCCAGTGCGCTCCTTGCCTTCGGTGCGGGCACGCTTTCCGGTTGCACATGGACGCTGATCACCGCCGCCGATGCCGCCGGCTCGCTCGTGCAGGCGGGCTTCACGGTCGCGTCGAACTATTCGTCGCCGACATCGGTGACGGGCTCGCCCGCTGCGCTGCAATCGGTGTGCATCGAACTGAATCAGAGCGTCGCGACAGGCGACTTCGTGCCCGCGCTGCAAGTCGCCTTGCAGCGGCGCGGCGTGAATTCGGCGGTCTACAACCCCGGCACGTCCCCGCCCGGTTGCGAAGCGATGTTCGTCTATGGCGCGACCACGAACTGGGACAAGCGCGCGTTCAGCGGCGAACCGGTCTCGTATCTGTCGACGATCGATCTGACGATCGTGCGGCAAGGACAGATTCTCGTCACCGCGCGCTATGACACCAACGGCCTGAACGTCGACCGATTCGCCAGCGCGCGGCAAAAGCTCGATGCGCTGGTCGACCGTATGGTGGTGTCCCGCACACAGTAGCGCGCGCTTTCCTTACGGCATCTTTCCGATGCCATTTCACGCGTGGAACCGGTGCTAATCTGCCGACGCTGTAGTTGTTGACCGATCCCTCTTGCGGCTCGCCATTGTTCTTCTGGCGGGCCGTCTTTTTTTAATCACACGATTTCGCTGGACTGCTCCGATAACGGTTGTGCGTAGCATGCGCGCAATCCTGCGTCGGTGTTCTGGAGCACAAAACGAGCGCCGCTGCGCCGCGCCGTTTCCGACACGATGGAAAGACCGAGACCGCTGCCCATCGTGCGCGTGCCGGGAATGCGATAAAAAGGCTCGAGCACACGGGACAGCTCGTCGTCGGGAATGCCCGGTCCCGAGTCCTTCACCTCCAGCAGCAATTCACGTCCGCTCAATGTGACGGACACATCCACTCTGCCGCCCTGCGGCGTGTATCGCACCGCGTTGTCGACGAGATTGCGCAATACGACCGCCAGCGCGGGGGCATCCGCGATCACGTCGACATCGTCGACACGATCGAGCCCGAGATCGACGTGCTTGTCCTGCGCCAGGTTCACCGACTGGATCACGACATCCGTCGCGAGTTCTCGCAGCGATATGACCGATGGCTTCATCGACGAACCATGCTGCGAACGTGCGAGCGCGAGCAACTGTTCGACGAGGCGCGCAGTGCGCCGTATCGCGGCGTGAAACGAGACGAGCCGCTCGCGTGCGACGACCGCCGTGTCCGCCGCGCTCAGATGCTCCGCCTGCAAGGAAAGCGCCGCAAGCGGAGAACGCAGCTCGTGCGCGGCATCGGCGATGAAGCGGCGCTGCTGGGTCATCGCCTCCTTGAGCCGGCCGATCAGCCGGTTGATCGACGTGACGAACGGCAGCAACTCGTTAGGGATGTCCTTGTCGGACAGCGCATCGAGTGTTGCATCGTCCTGCAGGTCCACGACGCTTGCGAGACGGCGCACCGGCAACAGCATCCGGCGCACCAGAAAGACGACCAGCGCGACCAGGACGGGCGTCAGCGCGAGCATCGGCAGGAGCGTGCGCATTGCGCCGTCGCGGGCGATTTCGTCGCGGATCATCGACAGCTCCGCGACCGCGATCCGGTCGCCCGAATGCAGCGTGCGCACATCGACACGCCAGCGTTTGCCGTGCGCTTCGAGGTTATGCAGCCCGTCAGGCAGCGTCGCCGGAACGATGATCGGCGTGGCGGCATTCTCGCCTTCCGAAGGGTGTCCCAGCCGCGCGATGACGAGCCGCACGTCCGAATCGCGACTGCCCTGCCACGCGACGGCGTTCGCGTCCAGAACGAGCTTTTTCGCGTCGATCAATGCGCCGATCTCGCCGAGATGACCGTCCTGCAGCCGGTTCGCTTCGTGATAGGCCGCGGCGAACGACGCCGCCCCCGCGATCACGCTCAACGCCACGACGACGCAGACGATCCACCACGTGAGCCGCGCAGTCATGGAGCGGTGCGTGCGACTTTGATGCGTATCCATTCGATATCTCTTTTTTAGGTATCGCAGGGTTCTGTTTTTCAGGCGCAGGAAGGAATGCTAGCATCGCCGTGGATAGAATCTATTTTTAAGTGGTCGGACCAGTGAGGCGCGCCATGCTCGTAGAGAATCAGGAAGATGCCCTGCAGATCGCCGATGTCGTCGCCGGACGCATCGAGAGCCTGATCGTGGACGGTGTGCTCAAACCCGGTCAGGCACTGCCTTCGGAGCGGCGTCTCACGGCGAAGCTCGGCGTATCGCGCTCGGCGGTGCGCGAAGGACTGAAGGTGCTGCGCACGCGCGGCATCATCGAGACTTCGCACGGACGCGGCTCGTTCGTCGCCGCACTGACGACGCAACCGGCACTCACGCCGATGATGCATCTGCTCGGCTCGCAACCGCGCACGCTCTATGACATCTTCGAAGTGCGCGAAATGCTCGAAGCCGAATCGGCGCGGCTCGCGGCGCTGCGCGGCACGCAGGCGGATTTTTCCTTGATCACGCGTCGATATGAAGAAATGCTCGCAGCAAACGAAAGCGACGTGGCCGAATCGACACGCGCGAGACTCGACTACAACTTCCATCTCTCGATCTGCGAGGCATCACACAACCCGGTTCTCGTGCACACGCTGAGTTCGTTGACGGATCTGCTGCTCAGTACCGTCTTCGCGTCGGTTAACAACCTCTACCATCGCGAGGCGCAAAAGCGCGTCATCGACAAGCAGCACGCCCGTCTCTACAAGGCGGTGCTCGGCAAGCAACCGGAGCAGGCGCGCCGTGCCGCGAGCGCGCACATCACCACGACGACCGCGTGCATGCGCGAGATCGAGGCGGAAGAACAGCGCCTGGTGCGCGCCACGCTGCGCCTGAAAGGTTGGGCATGACGCCAGCGAAGCGCACGAGCGCACAATCGTGCGCAAGCGCGGGCGCGCGCATCGGCATTGGATCATCCGTGAATTCACGCCTGGCACGAGAAAAATAACTGGTAGGACCAGTGGTTTGACGTCTCGACAGTCTCTTACTGGCACGGAACAATGCGCAGCAGCAAAGCCAGTAGCGGCATGAAGCCGCACGATTCAGGAGACTCACGATGAACCCAAACAGCCCGTCCGCAACCACCGCGTTCGAAAACGCGACTTATGCGAAAGTAACCTGGCGCCTCTTGCCCTTTCTATTCATCTGCTATGTCGCGGCCTATCTGGACCGCGTGAACGTGGGCTTCGCGAAGTTGCAGATGCTCAACGATCTGAAGTTCAGCGAGTCGGTGTATGGGCTCGGCGCGGGGATCTTCTTCATCGGCTATTTCATCTTCGAGGTGCCGAGCAATGTCTTGCTGCATCGCGTGGGCGCGCGCGTGTGGATCAGCCGCATCATGGTGACGTGGGCGCTCGTGTCGGCCGCTTCGCTCTTCGTGACGACACCCGCGATGTTCTACACGTTGCGCTTTCTGCTCGGCGTCGCGGAGGCCGGGTTTTTCCCGGGCATCGTGCTGTATCTGACGTACTGGTTCCCGGGCACGCGGCGCGGCCGCATGAACGCGCTCTTCATGATCGGCATTCCGGTGGCGGGTGTGGTCGGCGGGCCTTTGTCGGGCTGGATCATGCAGGCGTTCAACGGCGTTCACGGTCTCTCGAACTGGCAATGGCTCTTTCTGCTAGAAGCGGTGCCATCGCTCGTGCTCGGCATCATGACGCTGTTCATGCTGCCCAACGGCATTCGCGCGGCAGCGTGGCTGAACGAGCAGGAAAAGCAGCTTCTCGAAGAGCACATCGCGCGCGAAGCGCCTGCCGGCGCGGATCATTCGCTGAAGCACGTCGTGTCGAACGGCCGTGTCTGGCGTCTCGCCGCAATCTACTTCTGCTGCATGATGGGCCTCTATGGCGTGAGCTTCTATCTGCCGACGCTCATCAAGACGGCGGGCGTGAAAGACGCGCTCGACGTCGGCCTCTTCACCGCGATTCCCTATGCAGTCGCGATGGCGTCGATGATTCTCGTCGCGCGTTCCTCCGACCGTCGCAACGAGCGCCGCTGGCATCTCGCGCTGGCTGCCGTCGCCGCCGCGGCAGGCTTCTATGCAAGCACGCTCCATACGGGCAATCTCGCGCTCGCACTGGTCACGCTCTCGGTCGGCACGGCGGGCGTGTTGTCGATGATGCCGGTATTCTGGACCTATCCGAGCAGCGTGCTGACCGGCACCGCCGCCGCGGCGGGTATCGCGATGATCAATTCGATCGGCAATCTCGCGGGCTTCGTCAGTCCGTCGATCATCGGCTGGATGAAGGACGTCACGCACAGCACGAACGCCGGGCTGGTTGTCGTGGCGGCGGCGCTCGTCGTCGGCGCGGTGCTGACGCTCACGCAGCGCGCGGCGGCAACGACGCATGCGGAGTCTTCGCCTTCGGAACCGCGCCGCGCGTGAGGTCATCATGTCCGCTACTGCTCCTTCCGCCCTTGCGCTCGGCACGTCGCGCACGAACCTGATTGCATCGCTCGGCGATATCGTCGGCGTACGCAATGTGCTGACCCGCGATGACCAGACGCGCCGCTATCGCACCGGTTATCGCTTCGGCAGCGGCCGCGTGCTGGCGGTCGTGCGGCCCGGCACGCTCGTCGAGCAATGGCACGTGCTCGCCGCATGCGTCGCCGCGCGCGCAATCGTCATCACGCAGGCATCGAACACCGGACTCACGGGCGGCTCGACACCCGACGGCGATGACTACGATCGCGACATCGTCATCGTCAGCACGACGCGCATCAGGCAAGTGCATCTGATCAAGGGCGGGCATCAGGTGGTGTGTATCGGCGGCACGACGCTCGATCAACTCGAACGCGCGCTGAAGCCGCTCGGGCGCGAGCCGCATTCGGTGATCGGCTCATCGTGCATCGGCGCATCGGTGCTGGGCGGCATCAGCAACAACTCGGGCGGCTCGCTCGTGCATCGCGGACCGGCCTATACGGAGATGGCCGTGTTCGCCGCCGTCGATGCATCGGGCACGCTGCGCCTCGTGAATCATCTGGGCATCGATCTCGGCAGCACGCCCGACGAGATTCTGTCGCGCATCGAGAACGGCACGTTCACGGATGCCGACGTGCACGAAGGCGCGGCTGCCTCCGATCACGAATACGCGACCCATGTCCGGGATGTCGACGCACCCACGCCCGCGCGCTTCAATGCGGACACGCGGCGTCTCTTCGAAGCATCCGGATCGGCCGGCAAGGTGATGACGTTCGCCGTGAGGCTCGACACCTTCGCGGCGGAGCGCGGCGCAAAGGTGTTCTACATCGGCACGAACGACACGAGCGTGCTGACCGATATCCGCCGCCACGCGCTCGCGAACTTCGCGCATCTGCCCATCGCGGGCGAGTATCTGCATCGCGATGCGTTCGATGTCGCGAAGCAGTACGGCAAGGACCTGTTCGTCATCATCGACAAGTTCGGCACGGATCGATTGCCCCTGTTCTTCGGTCTGAAGACGCGTTGCGATGCATGGTTCGAACGCCTCGGGTTCATGCCGAAGCATATGAGCGATCGCGTGCTGCAATGGCTGAGCGAGCGCTTGCCCGAACATCTACCCGCGCGGCTCATGAAGTATCGCGAAGCCTACGAGCATCATCTGATGCTGAAGGTGTCGGCGGCGGGCATCGACGAAGCGCGCGCGTTTCTCGCGAAGCGTTTCGCCGATGGCGGCGGCGCGTATTTCGAATGCACCGATGAAGAAGGCCGCAAGGCTTTTCTGCATCGCTTCGCGGCGGCAAGCGCGGCGGTGCGCTATCGCGCGGTGCATCATCGTGAGGTCGAGGATATCGTCGCGCTCGATATCGCGTTACGTCGCAACGACCGCGACTGGTTCGAGCGGCTGCCGGAGAAGATCGAGCGCCCGATCATTTTGAAGCTGTATTACGGGCACTTTCTGTGTCACGTGTTTCATCAGGACTACATCGTCGTCAAGGGTAACGACTGCATGGCGCTCGAACACGAGATGCTCGAACTGCTCGATGAGCGCGGCGCCGAATATCCCGCCGAGCATAACGTCGGGCATCTCTATGAAGCGAAGCCGCAGCTCGCCGGCTTCTACAAGCAGCTCGATCCGTGCAACTGCTTCAATCCCGGCATCGGCAAGACATCGAAATTCGCGGCATACCGCGAGTAGTTTACTTACGCGACAAGCTTCGCTCGCAACATCACCACATCCGCGGTGCTCATCGACAAGCCTTGCGCGAGATAGTTGTTCAACGTCCCGAACTGTCGATGCATCTCCTCGAACGCCGCTTCGATCGTCGCGCTTTGCGCGCGATAAAGCGGCGCGACCGATTGCTCGTTCGTCGCGGGCCGCGCCGCATGCGCCTTCATGCGCGCGTCGATTTGCGACTGCGCCGCCGTGTTCGTCAGCAGATAGTCCTGAATGATCACATCGAGCGGCACATCGGCGATGGAAAGCATCAGCGCCGCCGCCCAGCCCGTGCGATCCTTGCCCGCCGTGCCGTGAATCACCTGCGCGCCCGGCACGCGCGCGAGCCGCGTGAGCAGCAAGCCGAACTGCAAACGCGCGGCCGGATCCGTGACGAGCTGACGCTGCCGTGCGCTCATCCATGCATTCGCGGCCGATGCATCGGCGGGCATCGCGGTGGATACATCGATCGGCGCGATTTCGTGCGTCTCGCGCACCGCGTCCGACGGCACGCGGTCCGGCGCGAGCGAAGCCTCGGCCACGACACGCAGATCATGCACGGCGCGCAGCGATAAGCGTCCGAGGATCGCGGCGTCCGCATCGTCGGGCGTGAGCGCGCCGGAACGATAGAACACGCCGCGCCGCAAGCGGCCGCCATCGACGGTCGGATAGCCCTCGCCGACGCCCGCTACATCGCGGAAATTCTCGACCGAAGCCAGCCTCGGCGTTTGCGCCACGCTCTGATCCTCGCCGGCCCCGCCACACGCCGAGAGCAGCGCGCTCGCGCCGAACGTGGTCGACAGCAACGCGACGCGCGCGCCGCCACGAATGAAAGCGCGACGCGACAACGGCGCCGGACACAGGGACGAAGCAGGCATCATGTTTCTTCAAAGGGGATGACGATGCGCACGATCAGCCCGCCGCCTTCGGCATTGGCGATCTCGCAGCGGCCGCGCTGCTCTCGCGCCAGACGCTCGACGATGGCGAGCCCGAGCCCGCAATGCCCGTTGCCGCTGCGCGCGGGATCGAGCCGCACGAAGGGACGCAGCGCTTCGTCGAGACGTTCGTCGGGAATGCCGGGTCCGTGGTCGCGCACTTCGATCAGCCACTCGCCGCCGCGGCGCGCGGTGCGAATCTCGACAGGCGGCTCGCCATGTTCGAGCGCGTTGTCGACGAGATTGGTCATCAGGCGATCGATGAAGGTGCGCGGCAAACAAAACGTATCGCCCGCTTCGAGCGACAACGCGAACAACGGATCGTCGCCATCTTCAGGCGATGCGAACTGCTCCGCGATGAACGCATCGACGCGAGTCGTCGCGCTTTCCGAGGACGAGCGGCCCGCGAATTCGAGAAACTGCTGCACGATGCGCGTCATCGAATCGATGTCGCGCAGAAAATTCGCGCGCTCGCGTTCATCCTTTGCCAGCACGCTCGCGCGCAGCGACAGGCGCGTGAGCGGCGCCTTCAGATCGTGCGCGATGCCGGCGAGCATCACGGCGCGGTCGTCGTCGGCGTCGGTGATTTTTTTCATCATCTGATTGAATGCGCCGATCAGTTCGCGCAATTCACGCGGACCGTTTTCGTCGACAGGCACGGGCCGCTCGCCGCCGCCAAAGCGTCGCGCTGCCTGCGCCACACGCGAAAGCGGGCGCTGCAATTGCCATGTCGCGATGAGCGAGAGCACGAGCGCGCCCGCGAGCAGCACGACGCCTTCGGTCATGAACGGCGCGGGCGGCGGCAGATCGATAGGCGCGACGATCCAGACATTGCTCGACGGATAGCGCACCCAGAGCCGCGATTTGTTGTGACTATCGATATCGATGGAAATCTGCGTTCCCGGCGGCAGGCGATCGGCAAGCTGGCGCGCGAGATGCCCGTGACGCGTCTTCGCGGGATCGCGCAGCATCAGCGGCTCGGGCATGTTCCACACCGGCACGATATGCACGCGCGTCTCGCGCATGAGCCGTCCGCCGAGCGCGACGTCGTTATGCGCCGCCTCGAGCACGATCAGCAACGCGCGCGCGTAGCCGTCGGCTTCCTTGTGAGGGCCTTGCACGTGAAGAATCGCGAACCATCCGACCTGCAGCGTCACCAGCACGCAGATCGACACGAGCGCCATGCGTCCGAACAGCGAATCGACGAAACCGCGCAGCGTCCGCGCGGAATGCCAGAAACCCGTACGCACCGCGCTCAAGCCTCGATCCAGCCGGACGGTGAATCATCCGCGTCGGGAACGAACACATAGCCCTGGCCGCGCACAGTCTGTACATGACGCGGATGCGACGGATCATCTTCGATCAGACGGCGCAGACGCCAGATCGGCACGTCGAGGCCGCGATCGCGGAAAGGCAGGTCGTCGCGATGCACGAGATCGTGGATCAGCACGCGCGACAGCACCTTGTACGGATTCTTGATGAACACCTTCAGCAGCGCGAACTCGCTGTCGCGCAGCGCGATGCGTTCGTCGCCGCGCAAAAGCGAGCGCGACACGAAATCCACTTCGAAGCGCCCAAAACGTTCGCGCGGCGCGGGCTCCGGGCGGCTCGGCGCGGCCGTGCGCCGCCGCAGCACCGCTTCGATGCGCGCGAGCAGTTCATGCGGATCGAAAGGCTTGGCGAGATAGTCGTCCGCGCCGGATTGCAGGCCCGCGATTTTTTGCGGAACGCTGTCGCAACCGGTCACGAAGATCACGGGAATGTCCTCGCCCGCCGCGCGCAGATCGCGCAGCGCACGCAGGCCATCGGTGTCGGGCATCATGATGTCGAGCACGACGATCGACGGACGTTCGAGCTCCAGCCGTCGGCGCAGCCCGGCGCCGTCGTGCAGGACGGAAACGTCGATGCCTTGCGCGTTGAAGAAGCGACGCAACAGATCGCGCACCGCGGGATCGTCGTCGACGATGAGAACCGATGTAGACATTTCGAAATTTTATTCGGACACAATTGCCTTACAGCGCCTTACCGGCATCGCGCGACGTTACGGATTTTTACGAAAGCGCCGTTTCATGCGGAGCGTCCTCGCAGCACACGCGTACTATTCCGGCGACGGCCCATACGCACGCGCAATTCGACCGCGCAACGCCCGCTGAAACACGCCGTAACGGAAAGAAATGGAAAGTTCGCCGCCGTCGCGACGGCATCGGCCTTGCGCTTAGAATCCGCGAATGACTCCACATGTACTGATGGTCGACGACGACCCCGTCGTGCGCGATCACGTCCGCGATTATTTGCAGCAACACGGCTTTGACGTCTCCGTTCTCAGCGACGGAACGGAGCTGAAGCGTTGCGTTCAGGCCGAGCGTCCTTCGATGGTCGTGCTCGACGTGATGATGCCCGGCAAGGACGGCATCAGCGCGCTGCGCGAACTGCGCAATGCCCGCGACGATATTCCCGTGATCCTTCTCACGGCGCGCTCGGACGTGCTCGACCGCGTGATCGGGCTGGAACTCGGCGCGGACGATTACCTCGGCAAGCCCTTCGATCCCCGCGAGCTGCTTGCGCGCATCCGCTCGATCCTGCGACGCCGCGAGCACGCATCGCCGCTCACGGCGAGCGCGCCCGAGATTCGTCCGTCGTATCACTTCGGCCCGTTCGAGATGGACTTCGGCGCACGCGAGCTGCGTCGCGACGGCGAACGCATCGCGCTGCGCTCGGGCGAATTCGCGCTGCTCAAGACGCTCGTGAAAAACGCGATGATCGTGCTCACGCGCGCGCAGCTCAACGAAAAGATGCGCGGCAACGGCGCGCATCGCGACCGCAGTCTCGATGTCGCGATCTGGCGTCTGCGCCGTCTGCTCGAGATCGATCCGTCCGAACCGCGTTATGTGCAGACGGTATGGGGCCAGGGCTACATCTTCGTGCCGCACGGCGATCCGACCGCGGCCGGGCGCATCGCGGCGCGCGTGGGGATGTAACGCACGCGCCATCATCGTCAGAAGGTCAGCACGCTCATGAAGAGGCGTTGCAGCCAGCCCATCGTGGTGGAATCGGCGAGCATGCCCACGCCCGCCTGTTCGATGCGCGCGTTCGCCACCTTGTTCGACGCGACATAGTTGCCCGCCTCGATATCCTTCGGATTGACGATGCCCGAGAAACGCAGCCGGTCCTGATTGCCGCTCATCGCGATGATCTTGTCGCCCGCGACCACGAGATTGCCGCCCGGCAACGTGCCGATGACCGATACCGCGAGCGTGCCGCTCATCGCTGAAAGATTGCTCGTGCTGCCGTTGCCCTTGAACGACGTATCCGCCGAGCCGACATTGAAAAGACGCGCAAGCCGCGCCGCCGCGCTGCTCGACTTGTCGGCGGCTTCGGCGCTGATGCTGCTCGCGCGGCTCGCGCTGGCATCGGCGGAATTGCTGCCTTGATACGACTCCGCGAGACGGATCGTCAGGACGTCGCCCACCCTTTGCGCGCGCGAAGTCTCGTAGAGCGAAACCGATGAACCCGACTGATAGATCGCGCCCAGCGTGTTGACGTTGACCGGTTGAGCGACGGCCGGCGCATAAGTTGGCATCTCGACGATCGAGCGCGACCCCGGCGACGCGCACGCCGCGAGGGCAAGCGCGAACGCCGCGCATGGCAATGACGTCAGTTTCATGAACAATCCTCTCCTTTGATTCAGGGCGTGTCGTGCGCGTCGGCAAGACGCCATCGGTCGGTCGTGTCGCGCAGCCATGCTTCGTAGGCTTTCAGGCGATAGATCACGCGCGCCGACGTCGCCGCGCCATTCGCTTCCAGCGTGATCGAGCTCGTCGCGTTCTCCCACGTGCGCGTCTGGTAACCGTTCGCGCGTTCGATGCGGCTTCGGCCGAATTTCGACGACAGGCCATCGGCAAAGTCGTCGGCCACGCGCGCATCGATCACGAACGACATGCGATAGAGCCGCGGCGACGGATCGCCCGGCATCGCCATGAAACGCAGCACGTGATCGCGCGCGGGCGTGCCATCGACGACGGCCCGCGATTCGCTCCAGCCGTTCTGCGTGCGATGCGCCCACTTGCACGCGATCGACAGGCTGTGCGCATCGCGCAGCACCATGCCGAGCGATGCCGCTTCGATGTCCGTGTCGCAGACGGCGACGCTGCCGGGCGGCGTCGCGCGCGCGGGTTCGTCGCGGCGGAATTCGTCGAGCGGGATGCCGAGCGTCAGACCGCGAAAGTCGAAAGGCTTCTGCGCCGCGGCGAATGCGGGCATCGCCATGCAAACGAGAAAGGCGCAACGAAGAAACGTTCGCTTCATGTCAGTCGATGGCGGTGGCACAAGCGTCGAAAGGCGTGGAGGCGGCGTGACCGACGACCGGCACGATTTTCAACACCGCCGATGTCGCGCGGCACGGCAATGCGGCGAGCGCGCAGCCGTCGAGCATGAACGGGCACGCCGCGAGCGCCGCGCACGCGAGCGTTAGTCGAAAGGACGCAAGCATGATCTACGCGGTCGTATCGACGTGATTGCCGAGATGCGCGGGATTGCTTTGCGGCGTCGTTGCGGCCGGGGTGCCCGATTCGACCGTGGGCGTATCGGTGCTGCGCTTGATGGGCAGCGTGTGCGACGACGCTTGCGTCGTGTGATGAGTGCTCGGGCTGGTGACGTTCATGCTGCGCGCTCCTTCAGGATAAGAGAACGTTGCTGATTGCAACGGGAGCAATCTTCCTTGAGCGTGCGAGACCACGATCAGGCAAGCAAAACGTCCTTTTCCCGAGTGCTTACGGGCGGTTACCGCGCGATTACCAGTTCTTTCCGCGCACGTAATCCGGATGCTGCAATGCAGCGCGCGGCGCGAGATGGTATGACTGTTTCGACCGTAAAAGCGGGTTAACGTGAATAAAAAGTGGCCGAATAGCTTCATATAGTCAATCTATCTCGGCGCCATTGAATCTGAAGGAGAAAACCCAAATACCGGAACGGGCGACGGGATCAATAGAACAACGAATTAACAGGTTATTCGATAATCATTCGAACAAAGTCCGATAAATAGCCAACGAATGGAGGAACCACTGACATGAAACGCCGCACCGTGTTAGTCGCGATGGCCGCCGCGCCCTTGAGCGCCATGCTGCCGCTTCCCGCTTTCGCGCAGAAACCCATCGTGCTCGGATTCGCGCAGGTGGGCGCCGAAAGCGAATGGCGCACCGCCAATACCGAATCGATCAAATCGAGCGCGAAGGATGCCGGCATCGACCTTAAGTTCTCCGACGCGCAGCAGAAGCAGGAGAACCAGATCAAGGCGATCCGCTCGTATATCGCGCAAAAGGTCGATGTGATCGCCTTCTCGCCCGTTGTGGAGACAGGCTGGGATACCGTGCTCGTTGAAGCGAAGAACGCGAAGATTCCCGTCGTGCTGACGGATCGCGCGATCAGCAGCAAGGACGACACGCTCTATGTCACGTTCATCGGCTCGGACTTCACCGAGGAAGGCCGCAAGGCGGGCCGCTGGCTCGTGGAGAAGGAGAAAGGCAATCCGGGGCCGGTGAATATCGTCGAATTGCAGGGCACGGTCGGCTCGGCGCCCGCGATCGATCGCAAGAAGGGCTTCGAGGAAATCATCAAGTCCGATCCGAAGTTCAAGATCATCCGCTCGCAGACCGGCGACTTCACGCGCGCGAAAGGCAAGGAAGTGATGGAGGCGTTCCTCAAGGCCGAAGGCAAGAAGATCAACGTGCTCTACGCGCATAACGACGACATGGCCATCGGCGCGATCCAGGCGATCGAGGAAGCGGGCATGAAGCCGGGCAAGGACATCATCATCATTTCCGTCGATGGCGTGAAGGGCGCATTCGAAGCGATGATGGCGGGCAAGCTCAATGTATCGGTGGAATGCAGTCCGCTGCTCGGGCCGCAATTGATGTCGGTGGTGAAGGACATCAAGGCGGGCAAGTCCGTGCCCAAGCGCATCGTTACGCAGGAAAGCATCTTCCCGATGGAGGTCGCGGCGAAGGAATTCCCGAACCGCAAATACTGACCGCCGATGACATCGCCAGTACTGGAGTTGCGCGGCATCGACAAGCGCTTCGCCGGCGTCCATGCGCTGCAGGACGTGAACCTCACGCTTCATGCGGGTGAGGTTCACGCGCTCATGGGCCAGAACGGCGCGGGCAAGTCGACGCTCATCAAGGTGCTGACCGGCGTCGTGAGTCTCGACGCCGGCGAGATCCTGCTCGAAGGCCGTGCGATCCGCCCCGATTCGCCGCTCGACGCGCAGAAGCTCGGCATCAGCACGGTCTATCAGGAAGTAAATCTCTGCCCGAATCTCTCCGTGGCAGAGAACATTTTCGCCGGCTATTTTCCGCGGCGCGGCGCGCTCACGGGCTATCGCATCGACTGGGATTCGACAAACCGGCAAGCGCGCGAACTGCTTGCGCGCATCGGCCTCGATATCGACGTCACGCGCGTATTGACGAGCTATCCGGTCGCCGTGCAGCAGATGGTCGCGATTGCGCGCGCGCTGAAGTTGTCGTCGAAAGTGCTGATTCTCGACGAGCCGACTTCCAGCCTCGACGACGACGAAGTGCGCCGTCTCTTCGACCTTTTGCGCCGTTTGCGCGAACAAGGGCTCGCGATTCTCTTCGTCACGCACTTTCTCAATCAGGTCTACGCGATCTCGGACCGCATCACGGTCTTGCGCAACAGCCGCCGCGTGGGCGAATGGCCGACGAGCGAACTGGGCACGCAGGCGCTCATCGCGGCGATGCTCGGCCGCGAACTCGCCGCTGCGCAAGCGCGTCAGGCGCCGCCGGACGAACTGGACGCGGACACGCGCGAAGCGGCGCTCATCGATGCCACGCGGCTCGGCCAGAAAGGTCAGCTTCAGCCGATAGACCTGCGCGTGCGCGCGGGCGAAGTCGTGGGCGTCGCGGGTCTGCTCGGGTCGGGACGCACCGAACTCGCGAAGCTGCTCTTCGGACTCGAAAAGCCCGATGAAGGCGAGCTGCGCATCGACGGCATGCCGGTTTCGTTCACGACGCCCGCGCAGGCGATCCGTCACGGTATCGCGTTCTGTCCTGAAGAGCGCAAGGCGGACGGCATCGTCGCGGAGCTGTCGCTGCGCGAGAACATCGCGCTCGCGTTGCAGGCACGCATGGGCGCGCGGCGCTGCCTCACGCGTGCAGAACAGAACGCGCTCGCCGAACGCTTCGTGCGCGCGCTCGGCATCAAGGCCGCAACGCTCGACATGCCCATCGGCCTGCTGTCCGGCGGCAATCAGCAGAAAGCGCTCATCGCGCGATGGCTCGCGACAGAGCCGCGCCTCCTGATTCTCGACGAACCGACACGCGGCATCGACGTCGCGGCGAAACAAGAGATCATGGACGAGATACTCAGGCTCGCATCGACGGGCATGGCGGTGCTGTTCATCTCGTCGGAGATATCGGAGATCGTGCGCATCGCGAATCGCATCGTCGTATTGCGTGATCGGCGCAAGGTCGGCGAGCTGCCCGCCGGAACGAGCGAAGATACGGTGTGCGAAATGATCGGAGCCGAACATGGATGACACCGCGCGCCGCCTGTCGCTTCGTTCGATGATGGAGCATCGGCTGCTCTGGCCGATCGTCACGCTCGCGCTGCTGCTCGCGTTGAACGCGGCGTTCAACCCCGGCTTTCTGCACGTCGAATGGCGCAGTGGCCATGTGTACGGCAGTCTCGTCGATATCCTCAATCGCGCCGCGCCGCTCGCTGTTGTCGCGCTCGGCATGACCATCGTGATCGCGACGCGCGGCATCGATATCTCCGTGGGCGCTGTCGTCGCCATCGCGGGCGCGGTCGCTGCATGGGCGATCGGCGGATCGGTCGCGGGCAACGTCACGCGCTTCGCGTTGCCGGTCGTGATCGTGGCCGCGCTTGGCGTCGCGTTGCTGTGCGGCTTGTGGAACGGTCTGCTCGTCGCGCGCGCGGGCATGCAGCCGATCATCGCGACGCTCATTCTGATGGTCGCGGGGCGCGGCATCGCACAACTCATCACGAACGGTCAGATCATCACGATCTACTACACGCCCTACTTCTTCTTCGGCGGCGGCTACCTGCTCGGATTGCCCACGTCGATATGGATCGTCGCGCTCGTGTTCGTGCTGCTGTATCTCGCAATCACGCGCACGGCGCTCGGTCTGTTTCTGCAGGCGATCGGCATCAATCCGACCGCCGCACGTGTCGCGGGCGTGCAGGCGAGGCGGCTCACGCTCGGCGCGTATGCGTTCAGCGGTTTGTGCGCGGGCGTCGCGGGCATTCTCATCAGCTCGAATGTGAAAAGCGCCGATGGCAACAACGCGGGTCTGCTGCTCGAACTCGATGCGATCCTCGCCGTCACGCTAGGCGGCACCGCACTCACCGGCGGGCGCTTCACGCTCGCGGGCAGCGTGATCGGCGCGCTCATCATCCAGACGCTCACGTATCTGATCTATTCGCTCGGCGTGCCGCCGGAGGTGAATCTCGTGGTGAAAGCGATCGTCGTGTTCGCGGTGATGATGCTGCAATCGGGCGAATTCCGCGCGACAGTCGTGAAATTCGCGCGCCGCCCTGCTCTTTCGGATCGCGAGGTGCGCCGATGAGCTCGGGCATTCCCAAGCCGCCAAGCGTCACCATCGCGCATCGTCGCGATGCTGGCGCACCCATACGCAAAGTATCGACGAGCCGCTATCTGCCGCTCGCCGCGACGGTCACGCTATTCATCGCGATATCCGTGCTCGGTTCGGTGATGTACACCGGCTTCTTCTCGTTGCAGGTCTTTCTCAATCTGCTGATCGACAACGCGTTCCTGATCGTCGTCGCAGTGGGCGAGACCTTCGTGATTCTGTCGGGCGGCATCGATCTTTCGGTGGGATCGGTCATCGCGCTCACGACGATGGTCTCCGCCGCGCTCGTCGAGAAAGCGGGCTGGCATCCGCTGATCGTGATCCCGCTCGTCCTCGCGATGGGCACCGCGTTCGGCACGCTCATGGGCTGGCTGATCGCGCGCTTTCGCCTTCAGCCGTTCATCGTCACGCTCGCGGGCATGTTTCTCGCGCGCGGGCTGTGCTATCTCATCAGCATCGATTCAATCAGCATCACCGATCCCTGGTACGCAGCCGTATCGCAGATTCGCATTCCGGTGACGAGCGGCGCGTCGCTGTCGCTCGGCGCGGTGATTGCGCTCGTCGTGCTCGCAGGCGCGGTGTTCGTCGCACATTACACGCCGTTCGGCCGCACCATTTATGCGGTCGGCGGCAATCCGCATTCCGCGCTGTTGATGGGCCTGCCCGTGAATGCGGCGACCATCGGCGCGTATGCGTTGTCGGGATTCTGCTCCGCGCTCGGCGGCGTGCTCTTCACGTTCTACATGCTCTCGGGCTACGGCCTGCACGCGATGGGCCTCGAACTCGATGCGATCGCGTCCGTCGTCATCGGCGGGACGTTGCTCACGGGCGGCGTGGGTTATGTGATCGGCACGCTCTTCGGTGTGCTGTTGCTCGGCATCATCCAGACGCTGATTTCGTTCGATGGCTCGCTCAGTTCGTGGTGGACGAAGATCGCGGTTGGCGCGCTGCTGCTCGTGTTCTGTCTGTCGCAGCGCGCATTCGGCGATCGCTCGGCGGCAAAGCGCTGACGAAGCTATGGACTATCGCCATCCACAGCCCCGCAAGAGCATGCACGCGCGCATCGTGCAGGAGCTTGGCGTCGATATCGTGAGCGGCAAGCTCAAGCCCGGTGATCGTCTGCCTGCCGAGGCGAAGCTATGCGAAGCGTATGGCGTGAGCCGTCCCGTGTTGCGCGAGGCGACGCGCGTGCTGGTCGCGAAAGGATTGGTGCTGTCGAAGCCGCGTCTTGGGAGCGTCGTGCGTCCGCGCGACGAATGGCACACGCTCGATCCCGATGTGCTCTTCTGGACCATCAACAGCGTGCACGAAGGCGAGTTCTTTCAGTCGCTGCTCGTGGTGCGCAGGATCGTCGAACCGGCGGCCGCGGCGCTCGCGGCATCGAATGCGACAGAGGAAGATGTCTTGCTCATTCGCGACGCCTACGAGCGCATGTCGCATGCGGCGACGCCTGATGCATTGCTCGCGCCCGATCTCGAGTTTCATCGCGCGATCATGACGGCGACGCATAACGACATGCTCATGTATATCGGTCACATGCTGTCGCTCGCGCTGTCCGAGTCGATCAAGCTGACGAGCCGGCATCCGGATACGCACGCGCTGTCCCTGCCGCGGCACAAGGCGATACTCACCGCAATTGCGAATCGCGATCCCCTCGGGGCGCGTCATGCGAGTCTCGTGCAGCTCGATAATGCGCTTGCGGATGCGCAGAGTGTGTTGTCGGCGGTTTATCAGGAGTAGGCGCTTAACGTTCGATCACACTCATTCGTAGCTGCTCCGTATCCCACCGGCCTAACTCGATTGCAAGTTGCAGCATGCCGACAGTGACAGGAATCCTGTCCTCAGGCGCGTAAAGCTTTACGCCTCGCTTTTCGAGCCGCCGTCGAACGAAACCCCCGAATAGAGTGGGAAAACAATAAAACTCGAAGTGCCGATTGAACTCGTAGTCGCCCGCATCGACGGAGAACTTCTGGAAGAACAATTGCATGAGTTCGTACGCATCGTCTCCTGTGTATTTCAAGTCTTCCTCGATACGGTCGGTCAAAACGAGCACGCGCCGTTTTGCATAAGCGATTTCCGCGCGTAAGAATGCTTCCAGTTCAGCCGAAAGTGCCAAGGGTCGCGTCATTAACCTGATCCTCTGATTTGACGTGGCGGTTATATCGCATAATCGACTTTGCCCCGAT
The DNA here is from genome assembly GCF_001544795.2 of Caballeronia temeraria. Lineage (GTDB taxonomy): Bacteria > Pseudomonadota > Gammaproteobacteria > Burkholderiales > Burkholderiaceae > Caballeronia > Caballeronia temeraria. The sequence continues at coordinate 36,923 of NZ_FCOI02000025.1, forward strand.
CATCACAAGGTCATACGTCGTAATGGCCCATCCTGCGATAGGTGCTGCTCGCCCAACGAATGCACCGAGATGCGAAGTCCACGAAAGCCTTAGCTCGAAGATATTCCTTCCGGTTAACATCGGCAATCGAATACCTTTGATCTTGTAGTTCAAGAATGCACGCGCTACCCGTGAAATACGGGACGTGCCCGGCGTCGCTCCGCTGAACTTTCCACGCGTGCTGAGCTTCGGTTGACCGTTCATGATGGCAAGCACCCCCGCTACATCCTCGATTCCGGTTTGCTCACACACCACTTCCGCGAAAATGCAGGCAAACAGTTCTTCTTTGGTCAAATCGCGCAGCTCTCCGTAGCTGTATCGACTGACAACTTGTTGCGACTGGCCGTCGTGGATAACATCCTCATAACTCATGGCTGATCTTGCTTCAACGATCGACAAACTGCCTGAGATCGATAACCCCCGTCACCGCGCCCATACCTGCGCCGGTACTGCTCTGTGGGAAATACTGTTGTCGCATCTTCGTGAAGGAGAGGCTAACGGTTTCGATAGCCATACTTTCTCCACCTGCAGGGCTGACATCGGTTATGACCACGTCATTCAAGGTGAGCCTGAGATATTCGAAAGGCAACCCACCGGCCTTTCGCATGATGAGACTAACCTCATCGATATGTTTGCCGTGAAAGCAAAATGTGGAGAGATTCGGGCTGGATCGGTCGATATGGTGAATGAATGAAAGGTCGCTAACGCTTGCTTTACTTGCTCGTGCGCCCGATCCCGAAAGATATCGAGCGTCTTGATGAACACGCCAGTTCCAGGAGAGGACTTCGATCGCTCCGGGATACATTGCGTCTTTCGACTCGCCCTGAATACCGCTGATTTGAATGAATATGTCGTTTGCCATGCCTTGATATCGCCCTTCGATTCGTCACCCGTCAACGAACGGCTCTCACGCGATCTCGCCGTGACGAAGCCGAGTCGACGGGCTCCAGACTATCGCTCCCGGTAGACGAGATGTAAGCGGCTTTGTCCGAATCGTGACGGATGATCCGCTGCTGCCAAGCAGGCCTCATACGCTGCTTCGCCGCCACGCGTTGTCCTTCAGCGCGTCTCTCAACGCATCCACAGACCATGCTTCGTCGACGGCCTGACGCAATATCGCCTGCTGGCTCCTCGGCGCAAGACCGCCGATGGGCGGATCGCGATCGAGATTCGTCGGGAACGCATAGCCTTCCGCGCACGACGCGATGACCGCATCGATCTGCGCATCATTCATTCTTTGCGTCGACTTGGAATCGAGCAGCACCGGATAAACGGCTTCGCACATGCGCGCGCGATCGAGTGTTTCCATCGCGCGTCCATACGCCGATGAAACCTGCAATAGATTGGCCATGCGCTGCACATCGCGCGTGCGGTTCGCGCCCGCCGCATGAAATAGCGCGGGGCTGAAGAAGAGCGCATCGCCTTTATCGAGCGGCAATTGAACCTGATGCGCTTCGAAGTATTCACGGAAGTCGGCGCGCCGCCACGCAAGATAACCTTGCGCATAACGTTGCGAAAACGGCAGCAATTTCGTCGGGCCGCTTTCGACGGGCATGTCGCTATGCGCGACCGCACCTTGCAAAGTGAGGAAAGGCGACATCGCATGGACATGCGCCGGATAACGACGCACTTCATCGGCGGTCTGGAAACCGAGGTGATAGTCGCGATGCGCCTGTTGCGCGTCCCCGCCCGGACGCACGACATTGACTTGCGATGTCATCTGAAAGCCCGGGCCGAGCCATGCTTGCGCAGCGCATTCGATGAACGGATTCGCGAAGTAGCGCGCGAACACGCGAGGCGCTTGCAGACACAGCTTTTCCTGAGCATTCCAGATGCGATCGTTCGCGCCCGCCTTCGCGAAGTGATCGGCAGCGCTCGCGCCGCGTTCGCGCTCTAGCCGGATGATCGATTCGAAGATCGCGGTGGCTTCATCGATCGAATCGAGATTCGCATACGCATGCTTGAGCACGAACACGCCCGCGCCGTCGCGCAGCACCATCGCCCATTCGGTTTGCAACGCCATGCGCCGAGATGGGTCGTCTAACGCGCCAGCAAGCGCGCCGCAGTCGTATAGCGGAATGCCACGCTGAATGTCAGACGCGAATGGCAGCTCTCGTTCCGTGTCGCGTTTCAGCAGGCTCGCGAATTCATCGAGCGAGCAATCGCTTTCCGTGTACCAGTTCGTCTCGTTCATGTCTCGCTCCGTTTTCCCCAAGCATAACGGCTGTGAGCGGACATGTATTGGGAAGTTGACGATACCGTCGCGGCCCAGTTCTTCAGCGAGTATCGCCAGTGCGAGCGCGCGGCATCGGCAGAAAATGTAGCAAGGCTTTGAGCGTATAGATGACGATCACGGTCCCGGCAAGATCGCCGACAAACATCGCGAAAAAGCGCGGTCCGATATTCTGCGTGTCGCCTTGCAGGAAGAACCATATGTTATGAAGCAGCGAGCCGGCGATCGCATAAGCGACCGAGAGGATCATCAGCCTTCCCGCCGTCAGATTCGATAATGAAGCGTTGAGTCCATACAACTCACGCGCAAGCCGATACACGGCATACGGCGCGACAGTCGCTATAAGGCCGCCGACGAACGATCTCACCGGATCGTTGGGAAAAAAATAGAAGAAATCGACGAGCCAGCTCGCGAACAGCAGGCCGAGCGCACCGTCCATGCCGAGCAGCAACGTACTGAGCAGGCGTATGCCTGCGGGAAGATATATCCAGTTTACGCCGCGCACGAACTCTGAATCAGTAAAAATTTCTTGATTGACCCAGAGCGAAGCGATAAAGAAAAGCGCCGTTCCGAGGACGGAGCATAAGCGGAGCTGAAACGAAGACATTGGCGGCGAGCCAGTTGCGCGGCGGGAGAGATGCCCCATCTTAACTCAGCACCGCGCAGCGATCAGGCCTCGCGCCTTGTCCGCCATTCGCTACGTGCGGCATCGCCGCAATTCGGCAAAGATTCCAGGTCTGCCGCAATGCGTTCGAGTTCATTCAGAAGCGATTCAAGTCGGGCGCGCTGAACCGATGCAATGGCGGGCGCATGCTGCAATTCCTCGATGCGCTCGCGCCAGTACGACACCGGCCACGCCGCGCTGCGATGCCAGTGCCGCGAGCGAATCATCCTCGCGAGATGATCGATCTCGTGCTCGATGAATTGCGCGGTGATGTAATTGAAGTCGCGATCCTGAACCACGCTTACTGTCCCCGGAAAGTCTCTCGGGCGAGAGCCCATTCGCTCCTGATTGCGCCCTCGTTGAAGCGTTATCTTAGCACTTACTTATCACGATGATAAAGACATAGATGCTCCTCATAGTTCGTTCATGAGCAAGTGCTATGATTTGTTGGTGTCTATCGAACCAACTATTCATGGCAAAAAAAAGCGTTTTCGATGCCTATTTTCGCTTCCTGAATCTCGCTCAGGCGGTGCAGGCATTGCCCTCGGTGCCGAAGCTCGACGCCGCGGAGGAACGCTTGCTCGAAGCACTCACGGCGTCCTGGCATGCGGGCCATACGCTGACCGTGACGGAGACCATGGCGTTATCGGTCGCGGGGGCGCCTGCCACCGTGCATAGAAAGTTGACGAGTCTCAGGAAACAAGGACTCGTATCCGTCGATGAAAGCAGCGACGATCTGCGTGTCAAAACGGTCGTGCCTACTCGCAAGGCGCTGGACTATTTCGAAAAGCTTGCGGCGTGTCTCGACGACGCAAAGAAGAAGCGCTGAACAGCGCCAGCCGGTGACGATCGCCCGCGCTCAAAATCGGTCGATCATGCCGACCTGCACGCCGCGCACGGGCGCGCCAGGATAAGCCGCCGGAATCCCCACGACGTTCACCCCACGCAGCGTAAAGGTCGCGTCACCATGATTGCGCAACATGGCTCCGCTCGCGTAGAGCAGCACTTTCGGTGAAAGGTCGTACTCGCATGCGACGCTGAACTGGTCCGCGTCGTTGTCGCCGCCCGAGCGATCGCGCGCATACGCATAGCCGAGCGATGCGCGCAAACGCGGCGTCACTGCATAGCGCATCGATACCGAGAGACCGTCGTCGTGATAGCGCGGCGTTCCACCATCGTCATTGAAGTAGGACACGAAAGCCGTCGTCTTGCCGATGCGATACGACACGCCGCCGAGATTCGCGCGCAAGCCGGCATCGCCTTGCGTCTGCTGATGCGCGTATGAAATGCGAAACGGCCCGTTGTGATACGCGAACGTCTCGTAGTTTCCCGATAGCCCGTTGCCGTCGCCGGGATCGCGCAACGCGACCATGAGCGTCGTCGTGAAGCCGTGAAAATCGGGCGAAAGATACGTGATGGCGTTGTTCGTATAAGGCGTGATCTTCGACAGATTATTCAGCCCTGACGCAATCGTGCCCGCGCCGAAAGCATCGAGACCGCCTTTGAACGGGATGTAGATCGGCGAGTACTGACGGCCCAGGCGCCATTCGCCCCACGGCATGCCGAGGCCGATCCACGCCTGTCGATTGAAGATCGTATTCGCAGTGGCGAACGTGCCATCGGCGGAACTGAAGCCGCTTTCGAGATCGAAGAGCAGCCGCGTGTCCGCGCTCAATTGCTCGTATCCGCGCAGCCCGAAGCGCGAACCGCGATATGCGCCCGAATCCATGCGCGGCGTCCACGACGAGCCGGGATTCGTCACTTCGATGCTGGTATCGATGGTTCCATACAACGTCACGGCACTCTGCGCATGTGCCATCGATGCGCCGATGACGCATATCGTCGACACGGCCAGCAAGCGGGTGAAAGTCTTTGTCAGACGCATGAAATGTTCGGTCCGGATAGGGAGCCGACGCGATCGAAGTAAAGGGAAAAGTCGAAAGAGGCAGCGGCATGCACTCGATGCCGCCCGCCATGATAGATCAACGATTCAATGCGTAGGCGATGACATAGTCGCCCCGATCCGGCGATTGCCTAGCACCGCCCGCCGAGATCAGCACGTATTGCTTGCCGGTCTTCGGCGACACATAGCTCATCGGGCCGCCCTGGCTTCCGACCGGAAGGCGCGCCTTCCACACTTCCTTGCCGGTGGCGCTGTCGAACGCGCGCAGATAGTAGTCTTGCGTGCCCGCGATGAACACGAGGCCGCCTTGCGTCGCGAGCGTGCCGCCGAGCGTCGGCATGCCGATGGGCATCTTCATGCGCATCTTGATGCCGAACGGTCCCGTGTCCTGCACCGTGCCGACGGGCACTTGCCACAAGAGCTTTTGCGTCTTCAGATCGACGGCCGACAGCGTGCCGAACGGCGGCTTCTGACACGGAATGCCGAGCGGCGACATGAAGCGGTTCTTGTTGACGGCATACGGCGTGCCCTTCAGCGGCACCGCGCCCATTCCGGTGTTCACCGCTTCGCCGCCGTTGCTCGCGGGTGCGCTGTCGGTCTTTTGCGGAATCATCTGCACCCAGAGACCCAGACGCATATCGTTGACGAAGATGACGTGATGATTCGGATCAGTCGAAAGACTTCCCCAGTTCATGCCGCCGAGCGATCCCGGAAAGCTCAACGAGACATCCGTATCCGGCGCGGTGAAGAGGCCGTCGTAACGCATCGACTTGAAGCTGATGCGGCACATCAGTTGATCGAACGGCGTTGCGCCCCACATGTCCGATTCCTTCAGCGTGGCCGCGCCGATCGTCGGCATGCCGACCGAGAACGGCTGAGTCGACGAGTACTGCTCCTGCGCTATCGTGCCGGTCTTCACCTTGCGTTCCTCGACGCGCGTGAGCGGTTTGCCCGTCATGCGGTCGAGCACGAAGATCTGTCCGGACTTCGTGCCGAACACAACGGCGGGCTTCGCCGATCCATCGTTTTGCGGAAAGTCGATGAGGCTCGGCTGCATCGGAATGTCGAAGTCCCACAGGTCGTTGTGAACTGTCTGGTACACCCACTTTTCCTTGCCGGTGGTCGCATCGAGCGCGAGGATCGACGTCGCGTACTTGTGATCGAGCGGCGTGCGATTGCCGCCCCACAAGTCCACCGATGAGCTGCCCATCGGGATGAAGACGGTGTTCATCGCGGGATCGTAGGACATCGGCGCCCACGAGTTCGGCGTGCTGCGCGCGTAGGTTTGTCCCGCTTGCAGGCGCGCGTTGGGATCGTCGCGGCCCGGATCGAAGGCCCAGCGCATCTCGCCGGTGATCACATCGAAGCCGCGCAGCACGCCGCCCGGCATATCGGTCTGCACGTTGTCCGCCACGCGCCCGCCCACGACGACGGTCGTGCCCGCGAGCGTCGGCGCCGAGGTCAGCTGATACTTCGGATCGTCGGCCACGCCGAGACCCGCCTTCAGATTCACGAAACCGTGCTCGCCGAAGCCTTCGCACAGCGCGCCCGTGTCGGCGTCGATGGCGACGAGGCGCGCGTCGATCGTGTTCATCAACAGACGACGCTGGCAGCTAGCGCCCGCCGCGACGGAAACAGCGGTCACGGGCGTCGAGCCGTCGACCGAAGGCTGCGTCAAAGGCTTCGTGGCATCGAAATACGCGAGGCCGCGGCAACGATTCCACACCTGCGCCTGCGCGTTGATTTCGCGCTTCCAGATCTGCTTGCCGCTGTCGGCATCGACGGCGATCACGTTGTTATGCGGCGTGCACATATAGATGCGGTCGCCGATCTGCAGCGGCGTCTGCTGATCCTCCGCGCCGTTGCCGGTCGGGCTTTCGGGAACGTCGCCGGTATGGAACGTCCACGCGACCTGAAGATCCTTCACGTTATCGCGCGTGATCTGATCGAGCGCCACGAAGCGGTTTCCGCCGGGCGTGTTGCCGTAGTTGCTCCAGTCTTTTTGCGCGTGCTCTTTCGCGACGGGCACGAGCGGCGTCTCCACGCCATCGGACGCGACACTCGGATGCGGCTGAAACATCTGCACGAAGGTGACGATCATGCCAAGCGCGATGACGGCAGCGAGGCCATATGCACGCTTCGACGCGGGCTTGCCGGTCTCATGCTTGCGTAGCGACGGCCACGTGAGCAATGCGAGCACCATGAAACCGGCCGGCAGCATCAGACGCGAGACGAGCGGCCAGAAATCGAAACCGGCGTCGATGGGCGCCCAGATCAGCGTGCCGATAAACACTGCGCCGAACGCGAGCACCGCCGACGACTTCGCGCGCATGAACTGCACCGCCGCCACGACGATGACCACGCCCGCGATCACGAAATAGGTGCTGCCGTGCAGAAGCGCGAGCTTCGCGCCGCCGCCGGCGAAAATGAGACCAGTGGCCAACAACGCGAGGCCCAACAAAACACACCCTGCTCTCAGCGCGGCTGAAAGACGGGTTTCACTCGTAGACATCGAATCTTCTCCAGGAATCTGCCATGCGATCCGGCATCGGCCGACGAAACGGAACGCCGCGGCCGTGCTGCACCGGGCGATGAATACGTTCCGAGAAGTCGATGCGTCGAGCGACGCATCTCGTCATTCGCCGATACCGCGACACACGAGAATGCGACGACGCGAGCATGCGTGCGCCGATGTGCGCGGCTGGATCGCCTGCCCCGTGCGGCCGATACGAACCGGCCGGGGCATTAGCGTAAACCTCTATATTCTAACTGGATAGTTAAACGCGTGCATCGTTGAGGCCTCGCCGCGCATCGCACGTTCACATGTCGTGCGTGCTCGCGAAGGTCTCGCCTTCGCGTTCGAGCCACGAGCGAAACAGCACGACGAGATCGTCGCCTGCTTTTTTATCGGCGACATAGGTGCAGTAGCTTCGCGACGGCAAACGCGGACCATCGAACGGCGCGACGAGACGGCCTGCGGCGATATCGTCGGCGACGAGCGCGCTCGGCCCCATCGCAATGCCCATGCCATCGACGGCTGCCTGCAACGCCAGATAGAAGTGATCGAAGGTGAGCACCGCGGCGGGCGTGAGTTCCGGAATGCCCGCCCGTGCGAGCCACTCCGGCCAGATGCGCGGCAAGCTCGACGTATGCAGCAGCGTGTGCCGGCGCATGTCTTCGGGCGTCTGCAAAGGAATGCGTTTCAGCAGCGCCGGACTGCACACGGGCAAGCGCTCCTCTCTGAGAAAGGGCCGCATCGCGTAACCGTAGAACGTGTCCGGGCCGCCGCGAATCACGACGTCGTACGCGTCCTTCAGGCTTTCCACCGGCTCGTTCGATGTCTCTATCCGCACTTGGACATCGGGATGATGCACGCGGAATTTTTCGAGCCGCGGCACGAGCCAGCGCAACGTGAATGTCGCGAGCGCATTCACGGTAAGCGTGCGCGACACGGCCTCGGACAGGCCATAACGCGCCGTGGCCTGCGAAAGCCGATCGAAAAGCGGACCGATTTCCGCGAGATACGCGCGCGCCGCCGGCGTCAGGATGACGCGCCGGTTATGCCGCTCGAACAAGGGCGCGCCGAGCCACGCTTCCAGCAGGCGCACCTGCTGACTGATCGCGCCGTGCGTCACATGCAATTCGGCGGCCGCTTCCTTGAAGCTGCCGAGCCGCCCCGCAGCCTCGAAGGCGCGCAGCGCGTTGAGCGAAGGCAAAGTCGGCCTCATTCGAAATAGATTTTCTAACTCGACGACGCAATTTATATGGTTTGTGACCGGTCTACAAGATAGTTATTCTATGAATCATCCGTCACATAACCGACATAAAAACGCATGTTCACCTATACCGGCGGTGTCGTCCTCTTTGCAGCCGTGCTTCACGCGAGCTGGAACGCGATGCTTCATGGCAATCGCGACCGGTTCCTCTCGATGACGTGGATGAGCATCGCGATCGGCGTCGTGTCTACGTTCGTCGTCCTCTATCTGCCGATGCCCGCGCAGGCCGCGTGGCCGTATATCGTCGCGTCGGGGTTGGTGCATGTCGTCTATAACGTGAGTCTCGTGCGCTCGTATCGTCGCGGCGATCTCGCGCAGGCTTATCCGATCGCGCGCGGCTCGTCGCCGATGCTCGTCACGCTCGGCGCAGCGCTCTTCGCGCACGAAGCGATCGGCCCGCTGCACGCATTCGGCATCGTGCTGATTTCGGGCGGCATCATCGCGCTCGCGTTGCAGGGCGGCCGCGTGTCTCGGCCAGGCGCGATCGCCGCGTTGACGACCGGCGTCACCATCGCGATCTATACGGTGATCGACGGCATCGGCGTGCGTCTCTCCGGCGGCGAGGCCATCACCTACACCGCGTGGATGTTCATGTTCTACTGGTTCATGCCGGTGATCTTCGTCGCGAGACGCGGCCTTCCCGCGCTCTGGACGCCCGTGAAGCAAGCGCCGATGGCCGTGGCTTCGTCGCTCGCGGGCGGGCTCGTGTCGATCGCGGCCTACGGCATCGTGATCTGGGCGATGCAGTCCGGCGCGATGGGCGCGGTATCGGCGTTGCGCGAGACGAGCGTGGTGTTCGCGGCGCTCATCGGCCGTGTGTTTCTTCAGGAGCCGGTCAGCGCGAAACGCTGGCTCGCGTGCGTGGTCGTCGCGTGCGGGGCCGTGTGTCTCGGTTTGTGAGCCGGCCGCCTCCTTTCACCCGTAAGGCACATGCGGCGAACTGAGGCCCGCTCGTCCCTTTGATCGACGAATCGGGATTGCGCAAGGTTCGATAAATTGCTCATCGCGGCATTGGGCCCGATGGCGATATTCAGAGAAGAAAACCTTGCAACCCGTACACGAATGGCACACGGCGCCTTTGCCCGCCGACGAAGCGAAGCGGCTCCAGTTGTTGCGCAGTCTCGAGTTGCTCGACACGCCGCAGGAAGACGTCTTCGACCGTGTGACGCGCGTCGTCGCCGAATTGTTGCAGGTGCCGATCGCGCTGATATCGCTCGTCGATGAAGACCGGCAGTGGTTCAAGTCGCGCGTCGGACTCGACGTCTGCGAAACCGCGCGCGATGTGTCCTTCTGCACGCACGCTCTGCATTCCGAACGTCTGCTGCTCGTGGAAGATGCTCACGCCGATGCGCGCTTCGCCGGCAATCCGCTCGTCACGGGCGCGCCGCACGTTCGCTTTTACGCGGGCGTGCCGCTGCGCTCGTCCAAAGGTTTCGTGCTCGGCACGCTGTGCGCGATCGACACGAAGCCGCGCACGTTGAGCGCCAGCACGCAAGCCGCCTTGTGCGATCTCGCGGCCACCGTCGAGCGCGAAATCGTGCAGCGCGAAGCGGCACGCGAGACGCGGGAGATCCAGGAAGCCGACCGCCGCAAGCTGCGCCTGTCCGAGACGCGCTTTCACACGATCTTCGAGCAGACGCCGACGGGCAAGGCCATCGTCGATCTGGACGGACGCTTCATCGAAGTCAATCCGAAGCTGTGCGAGATCACCGGCTACAGCGCCGACGAACTCGTCACGATGACCTTCCAGCAGATCACCGAGAAAGCGGATCTCCGCGCCGATCTGCAACTGGTCGCCGAACTGCTCGACGGCACGAGCAAGACGTATACGCTGGAAAAACGCTATCGGCGCCGCGATGGCGAACTCGTGTGGGTCGAGCTGTCCGTCGCGCTGATCCGCGACGATTGCGGCCAGCCGCTGCACTTCGTGAGCGTGGCGCACGACATCACGAGCCGCAAATACAGCGAACAGGTGTTGCGCGATTATCGGCAGGAACTGGAGCGCCGCGTGCTCGAACGCACGCGTGAACTGACGAGCAGCCGCGTTGCATTGCAAACGATCACGGACAATCTGCCCGTGCTGATCGCCCATGTCGATGCGGACCTGTGCTATCGCTTCAACAATCAGGTGTATCGCGAGGTCTTCGGCGTCGATCCCGCTGCATTGCGTGGCAAGCGCGTGCGCGACACGATCGGCGCGGCGACCTTCGAGCGCTGTCTGCCCTACTTTCGCCGCGTGCTCGCGGGCGAACGCGTGACGCATGAGGATATCGTCTACGAAGGCGCACCGACCCGCATCTGGAATGCCACGTATATCCCCGAGTTTCAGCGCGATGCCGTCGCCGGCTTCTACATCATGTCGCAGGACATCACCGAGACCAAGCGACGCGAAAATCAGATGCGCTCCGAAGTCATGCTCGATGCGCTGACGGGCCTGCCGAACCGGCGCGCGCTCGCCGAGCAGCTCGCGCTTTCAGTCGATGCCGCCCGCGATGAAGCGGTGCCCTTCGCGCTCTTCTTCATGGACCTCGACGGCTTCAAGACCGTGAACGATCAGCACGGCCACGATGTTGGCGACGCGTTGTTGAAACAGGTCGCCACGCGTCTGAAGAAAACGACGCGCGCGGGCGATCTCGTGTGCCGCCTCGCCGGCGATGAATTCGTGCTGCTCGCGCGAGGCATCTCGTCATCGAGTGCGTGCAGCCGGATCGCGCAGGACATCTGCCGGGCGATCGGCCGGCCGTTCGAGCTGGGACGCGCCGAGGCGCATCTCGGCACGAGCGTGGGCATCGCAATGTGCGCGGGCGGCTCCGACACCTCTGCCGAAGCGATGCTCGGCGACGCCGATCGCGCGATGTACGAAGCCAAGCGCAAAGGGCGCAACGGCTTTCGCTTCGCATCCGTGCCGGCCGACGCCGCACCCGCGATCAACAACTATCTCGACGCCGATCGTCAAAGTGCCGTACACCCTTGATTTTTCACGATACGAAATGAAAGCCCGGTTCCCGAAAATTCACGCTGCATGGCAGCATGACGTGAGTTGCACATCGGAGAATGGGCTTTCTCATCATGAGAGCGCGCGTCTAGTCCATTGATTTGAATCAAACTTTATTTCGTGTGTGAGAGCACGCATCGCAACCGGCCGGAGTCGTTTCTTCGCTAACCTCTTATACAAGAGGTGCGTGTTCGCTGATGTGAACCGCCCGAAGGTTTCCAATCACGCTGGAGAAACGCGATGCAGAACGTTTATATCGAACCGATGCCCAAGGGCCAATGGGGGCCGATCGAGGGCTATGCGCTCGAATTCCCCGACGGCACGAGAATGACGCAGCAGAGTTTTCGCTCGGAGCGTCTTGCCGTCGATGAAATCAAGCTGCGCGGCTACGCGCCGATGGTCGCGAAGGTGCGCGTGACGGACAAGACCGTCGACGAGCATTGGCAACCCGTCGCATAAGCTTCATTCAGGCGCTTCGCATTCCACGCGAAGCGCCTTCTTGCCGGATGCTTTCTTGTTCGCGCGCGGCCAGTCACTGCCGCGCGAAATATCACCAAACGTCGACTCAGTCATGCGGGGCGCACGATTCGTCGGCGCTGAGCCGACATCAGCCCGAATTGCACATGCGCTTCGGCTATTAGGTCGTAAACCGGCGATCGTCACGATCAATACCCTCTTTCGATGGTTCCGCAAAGCCAAGCGGATCTGATCGCGGCGGGTTATTTCTCAGCACATACGATGATGCGCTCCGTTTAATTCTTTTTGCTCGGCCGCCAGCTGCCGTCCGCGGTCATGGCCGGCTTCACCGGCGGCGCAATGGCCGCGATCTTCTGAAAGTCCTTCGTGCCGGACTTCGTTCGAGAGGCCGGCTCGGTGCGCGTCTGCTGCTGGTTCGGCGCTTTTTTCGACGGGTGGCCCTTCGTCGCTTCGACGCATTTTCGATCGGACTTATGCGAGCATGCGGTGGCGGACTTCGACGTCGGTTTCGATACGTTCTTCGAAGCGGTTTTGGAAACGTCTTTGGAGATGCGCTTTGACGCCGTCTTGAGCGTGCGTTTTGTCGAGGGGGTTGGCTCTTTCTTTTCGACCGACCGTTCGGCGACGACGTTCTGACGCGTGCTGTCCGTGCTTGAGGCCGCGACAGGAATCACCGGCGACGGACGCTGGACTGAATGAGACGATCCTTCGGCGATGCGATCGGCGGAATCGAGATTGACGACCGTCGCCGGTGCTTTCGCCGCAGCCGTGCCGACGGTCCCGGCAACCGCACCCGCGACGGCCACAGGCAGCGACGCCGCGCGGGGTGTCGATCCGCGTTGCTCGACGTACGCGCGTGCGAGAAAACAGGCGATGAGCACGACAGTGCCCATCGCGACTGTAGCGAGTATCGAATGCGATGAGCGTTCCGTTTCGAGCACGGCCGTATTGCTGGACACGGCTGCGGGCAAGCGCGGTTCATAGATGCTCGGACGCGAGAACCAGCGTAAGCGCGGCGGTTCCTCGCGCGTCTGAAAATGACGCGTGACGCCGCGCGCCGCTTCGACTGCCCGCAGAGCGGTTCCCGCGCCCCGCGTGAGCACGGCCCCGTGCCGGTCCGCGCCGCAAAATGGGCACACGCTTTCTTCGACTGCTGAAAGGGTTTCACATCGGGGGCAGATGACGAAATAAAGCGACGAGCCATCGCCTCGCTGTTCCATTGTCACACTCCATCCGAATCTTTTCGGAAGGCCGATCGACAATCAGCGATCGTCCGGTCGCAAGTAATGCATACGAATTACCGTAGCATATCGGGGATTGTTGCGGAAGGACAAGCGGTCCCTTCTGAACGGGGAATTGTCTGGGGAATATGCGTTGTTTGCCGGTGCTCATTGGGATTCATGTCAAAGGGAGCCGGTTTTATGTTGGGTCGTCCGCGACTGCGAGAAAAGCGGCCGTTCTCGAAGCTGAACGGCCGGTGGTTGCATCGATAAACATGCAAAATCGCGATGTGTCGGTCACGATAGGGCGTTGCTTCAATGTGAGCCGACATGTGCGTGCCTGATTACCAAATACGGAGCAAGCAAGCACGGCAAGTTCACTGTGCGACGGGAGTCACTTGATTCCCGCCTAGGCATTCGTTCCGCCATCGACCGTTAGATTTGCTCCCGTGATATACGCCGCCTCGTCACTAAGTCAGGGACTGGATGCGAGGGACAAATCATGCGATTCGGGCTGCAGGCGCGTATAACGACATCGGCTTCAACTCATTCTTCCGGCGCGGCTGGCGGCGCTTCTATTTGAAATGGTATGACCGCCCCCATCCGTCCGCCGTCGCGCTGTGTCCGAACACGCTCTCCATCCTGCGAAACATTCCGACGGTAAAGGCCGCCATGTTCGCCACGCTGCCGCCCGACGGCGTGCTTACGCTGCACCGTGATCCATACGCAGGATCGCTGCGCTATCACCTGGGACTCGTGACGCCGAACGACGACAACTGCGCGATCATCGTCGACGGCGAGCGCTATTCTTGGCGCGACGGCGAAGAAGTCGTGTTCGACGAAACTGATCTGCACTGGGCCGAGAACAAGACGGACAAGGACCGCATCATCCTATTCTGCGACATCGAGCGACCGATGAAATACTGGTGGGCTCAGGCGTTCAACCACGCGGTAGGCGGCTTCCTGATGCGCGCGGCTACCTCGCCGAATGAGATGGGTGACCGTACCGGCGGTCTGAATCGCGTGTTCAAATATCTCTATTCGATCCGACTCGTTGGAAAGCGTCTTAAAGCGTGGAACCGGATCGTGTACTACATCGTGAAGTGGCTGCTGTTCGGCGGAATAGCGGTTGCGGTTTTCTGGCACTAGAGGCAGACGAAGGCAAGCGAGCCCAGACCGGCGGTGCCGTAACGCCGCCAACATCCCTGGATGGCGGGTGATGCAAGGCGAGCGGCCATTCAAAAGGCGCAACAGTTTTTCGAGTCCGCCTGCGCAATGCGTTGCCGGAGGCCGCCACAAACGCTCCCCGATGCCTCATTGATGCGGAATCGGCGCAAAGGCCTCAACGGCATGACCTGAATACAATGGACGACCCAGAATCGCTTTCCCTGACACTGTGCGACGGCACCCAAGTCTCTGCGCTCCTCCGAGCGCCGGAGGACGCGCGAGCCCTGTATGTCTTCGCGCACGGTGCCGGAGCGGGTATGCAGCACGCCGGCATGTCGTCATTGGCCGACGCGCTTGCGGCGGCCAAAGTCGCCACATTACGCTACCAGTTTCCGTACATGGAGCGGGGCTCCAAGCGGGTGGACTCGCCGGCCGTGGCACATGCTGCCGTGCGCGCGGCCGTCGCAGAGGCCCGCCGGCGGCTGCCAGCCCTACCGCTCTTCGCGGGCGGCAGGTCGTTCGGCGGCCGCATGACGTCCCAGGCCCAAGCCATCTCCCCGCTCGACGGCGTGCGTGGCCTCGCTTTCGTCGCGTTCCCGCTGCACCCGGCGGGCGCGCCCGGCGTGGAGCGGGCACAGCACCTGACGGACGTCACGGTGCCGCTTCTCTTCCTGCAGGGCACGCGCGACAAGCTGGCCGAGCTTCCCTTGCTGAGGTCGGTCGTCGAGACGCTGGGGCCGCGCGCCACGCTGCATGTGGTGGACGACGCAGATCATTCTTTCCACGTGCGCGCGTCCTCCGGCCGGACCGACGCGGAGGTCGTGCTCGAGCTGGCACGGACGATGTCGGCGTGGTTCTTCGCCGAGCGAGAGTTCGTGCGCGTGACCTGAGCAAGCGCAGGAATGCTTGTAGCAGAATCGGGACGGCGAGCCAGCGACGCCTGTCGCGTCGGCCACGTTTTTCCCAGGCCGAGTGAGTGAATTTGTCGGATCTGCATGCGGTGATCCGCCCCGGAAATCGCGGACAGCATTTGCTTTTGATTTGACCGAAACGCGTCCGGTGTCGACGCCGTTGCGAGTGACCGCTTAGGAATGCAGGCGGAACGAGACTGGGTCGAACGACGCGCATCGGCCGGTCGCCTGGCCGTTGCAGCCGTTCGACACTCGCTGGTAGACAGGCAGCCGCTGGGGTACGCGAATCGGTCGAATTCGTGATCGACCACGTCCTCACCGCGAGACCGCTCGACCCCGGGTGCCGCGAACAGGTCATCGAGGACAGCCTGAAGGCCGCACCGCAAGCGAAGGCTGCGTGGCCCGAGATCGCGATGCGCGAAGATATCGCCGAAGCGATCGCGTCTATCGACGTGCCGACCATCGTCATCTCAGGAGAGCGGGATCAGGTTGACCGGGTCGCGACGTTACAGGCTGAACTGTTGCCTCGCATTCCGCATGCGGCGATGTACGTGCTTGCCCGGAACGGGACACCTGTCGCCGCTTGAAGCGCCGGCCGAGGCGGCGCGGCTCATCGCCCGCTTCGTGGCAGCAATCGAGAGCTGACGCTCGCGGCTCAGGTGCCCTCAGGCAATGAGAGCCCGTGCTGGGTTTTGCAGACCTCCTTAGGCACGGGCTGGTCTACTGCGGCATCCCAGATCCCCATCGCGTCGTTCACGGCCTTCTCGATGACGGCATGGCGGACACGATCGCGGGCGAGCACGGACAACCCCTGAAAAAAGCAGTCGAGGGCGATGGACAGCGACGCCGGATCCGTGCTGCTGCGCAGCTCCCCACTCTCGATGCCCCGTGCTACGCAGGCGCGGAAGCCAGCGCGCGTGCGATTGCGCACCTCACGAAGCAACTGAGTGACGGCTTCGCTGCCGGTGGAACTGGCCCCGACAACGCCTAGCGCAACCATACAGCCTTTCGGGTGGCCGCTCTCGGTCTGCATCCTTGCCGACCGAAGCATCGCCAGAAACACGCCCTCCCGTGGCGGAAGCGACGTGTCATGGAGACTGCGCGTCACCTTGCCGTAAATCTCCATGTATCGTTCCAGCGCCTCCTTGTACAGCGCCTCTTTGGACTCGAAGGCCGCATAGAAGCTGGGCGCGGAGATGCCCCCGCCGATCGCGGCCTTCAACTGCGACAACGACGTCGATTCATAGCCATGTTCCCAGAACAGATGCATCGCCGAAATGATTGCCGCATCGCGGTCGAACGTGCGTGGCCGACCCCGCTGAACCATAACGTCTCCTTCAGTCGAAATATACATACTAGTCGATACACAATTTCGGAGCAAGCCGCGGCTTATAAGCTCCGCGCCTCGTCACGAGCCGTTCAACAAGACGGTTGACACGGCCTTTCACGTCCACGTATATTTGTATCACTCGGTATGTAATTCGGAGCAGCGCGGGGTCACCATATGAGCCCCGCATTTTTTTAGCCATTAATGTACCGATTGGTACTTAATAAGCCAATGCACAAAGAACTTGAAGCACGTCTTGACGCCATCGAAAGCCGCTTCGCCATCGATGCGCTGATCGCGAACTACGCCGAAGCGTTCGACAGCATGAACATCGAGCTGCTGGCCACTCTATGGCATCCCGAATCGCGACTGCTCCTGGGCGCGAACGGCAACTCCGACGGCCTGGAGGCCATCCTCGCGCAAGCACGCATCAACATGAAGCGCATGCCCCACATGCATCATTGGATGGCAAACGCCCTGATCACGGTGGACGGCGACAACGGGCACGGCCTGGTCGCGGCGGACTGTCTTTTCTACGACGTCGATCAGGGCACGCTCCAAGTGAGCGGCCAGTACCGCGACATCTATCAGCGACGCGAGGGCCGATGGGCATTCCTGGAGCGCGCCTTCACCATGCACTACGCAACGCCGCTCCAGAACTGGCACCCCATCACGGGAACTGAACGCTTCGGCCGTCCGGCCTGACCCGGTCCGCGGCCTCTGAGACTTATGCATATGACAACCTCTTCCACGCGTCGATGGTCGGCGTTCGCGGTGTTGCTGGTGGGCGCATTTCTCCCTCCGCTGGACTTCTTTATCGTGAACGTCGCCCTCCCGTCCATTCAAAGCACCCTCCACACAAGCGCTGCAGAGCTGCAACTCGTCATCTCCGGATACGCCGCTGCCTACGCGGTCTTCCTTATCACGGGAGGACGGCTAGGCGACCTCTTTGGGCGGCGGACGGTCTTCCTCGTCGGCCTCACGGGCTTCGGACTGACATCGGTGATTTGCGGCCTCGCATCATCGCCCGCCATGTTGATCTTCGGGCGTGTGCTGCAGGGTCTGAGCGCCGCCGCCATGGCGCCGCAAGGACTGGCTTCCATTCACGCCCTGTTCACGGAGAAGGAGCGCGCGCGCGCGTTAGGCCTCTATGGCGCCGCAGTGGGACTGGCCGCAGTAGCCGCGCAGGCGCTCGGGGGTGCGTTGATCTCCGCGGACTTCTTTCACCTGGAGTGGCGCGTCATCTTTCTCATCAACTCGCCTGTCGTCGCCGCCGTCCTGATCTTCGGGCTGCCATTGCTACCCGACGTCCGCGGTGACAGTCCGGCGCTTGTAGACCGGATCGGGGTGCTGCTTTGCGCGCTCACGCTGGGCTTGCTCATCGTGCCTCTGGTCGAAGGGCGGGAGCTGGAGTGGCCGTGGTGGGCCTGCGCAATGCTGGTCGCGTGTCCCTTCGCTGGCGCAGGCTTCTGCCGATATGAGATGGCCTACGCCCGCCGAGGCGGCGTGCCCCTGATCAGCGTGGAGCTAATCCGAAGGCCTGGCCTGATGAGCGGGCTTACGGGCGTCCTCTTTTTCTACGTCGTCTCTGCTTTCTTCCTGACGTTCTCCGTTTATCTCCAGGCGGCACTTGGCATGAGCCCTTTCGAGACAGGGCTGATTTTTCTCCCGTTCGGGGTCGGCGCCTTCATCGGGCCGCTGACGACGCCGCTGGCCATCCGCCTCTTCGGCGACCGCGTCCCCGCCGTCGGCATGATGCTCGAGGTCGCCGGCTGCATCCTCCTCGCCGCGCTCGTAGCCGGCGCGCCCGGACAGATGCCGGCCCAGTTTCCGCTGATCGGGGCGGTAGCGCTCCTGGGATTCGGTCAGGGCTGGGCGCTGCCGACGCTGGTGCGCTCGGTTATCAATCGCGCACCGGCGACCGGTTCGGGGATGATCGCTGGCATCACGAATTCGGCGTTGCAAATCAGCGCGGCACTGGGTGTCGCGGTCATCGGCGGCGTATTCTTCAGTGTCGCAGGGACGTCAACGGATCCGATGACTTTGGCTAGGGCGCTAGTCGTCGCAATGATGTGCGTCGGTGGGAGTCTGACCGTTTCCGCCGTTCTGTCTATTGTCGCTTCAAGATCGAGCGTTCATGCCGCTGCAACCGCCGCGCCTCGTTGAGTCCGGCCCGCCATCACTCTATTGGCTTGCGTCGAATTCATGGACAGACCAACGCCTCGGCGGCAGTGCACGCTTGCGACCCGTACCGCAAGTTAGGCGCGGACGGACACGCGCAGTTCGCCTGTTTTAGCGGATTCGACTTCACGAGCGTTGTCACTCTCGATTCCTAATCTTTTTACGCACCTTCCAGCGCGAGCGATGCCGAGTTCTGGACGGCGGTGTTGTTCAGTATTACGGATGGGCGCGCCGCCGCGACATCGGTATCCGATGCGAATCCGAGGCAACGTTGGTGAAATCGCGATGTGCTTCTGGATAACCTTGCCCTAGGCGGCCGGCCAGCCATCGGCGGTATCGACGCGTGCTGATGAGCGCAAAGCCGCAATTGTAAGCGCGTAGATGAGGGTGTCGTTTTGACCGGAATGCCGACCCAGCCGAACGGATAGGGCTTATCGCGTGGTCTGCAACGCCATGCCGCGCTCGGTCAAACTTCTGAGTTCGTCGAGTAGACGCGCCGATGGACGTGGCAGTATCCCGTTGCGGCGCTGAAACGCCGTCAGCGTTCTGGCCGCGCGAATGCCCGGAATAGGCAGAGTCCCCATGATCCCTGCCTTGCTTTCAGAGTCGTACATCGGTTCCGGCATCCAGCTCAGAAACGAACATTCGGCTACCAGACTTTTGAGCACTGTAACCGACCGCGTACGGACAGCAATATCCGGCATGTCGAGGTTGCGAGAGAGGAACGTCTCCCGCATGTGTTCATAAGGGGCTGTACCTTTGGGCGGGATGGCCCACCGTGCAGTCAACGTGTCGGCAAGCGCGAGCTTGGGTCTCTTGCGCAATGGATGGCTGAATGCTGCTACCACAAAGCTGTTGTCCTCCCATCGGCAGTCAGGCACAGCTACGATCTCGTCGCTGTCGTTGGTAGCCGTACTCAGGGCGAGGTCGATTTCGTAATTGATGAGCCCCTCAGCAAGGCGGTCCCACACGCCCTCAATGATTTCGACGTGCAAGTTGCCCCACTTTCCTAAGACGCGATCGATGGCCATAGGAAGGAAGTGGGCGGCGAGACTGCCGACTGCTCCGACCTTGATCGTACCTCTGGCGAGTCCGCGCATCGCGTCGATCTCTTCGCGGGCATTTTCTGCCTCGCGCAATAGAAGCTGAGCATGCGGCAGCAAGGCGGCGCCAATATCCGTCAACTGCATGCCTTTCACATGCCGCTCGAAGAGCGACGCGCCCACATCCTCCTCCAGGCGCTTGATTGTTCGACTGAGTGCTGGCTGAGTCACATTGAGCAATGCCGCAGCCCTTCCGAGACTACCGGACGACACGATGGTCGTTAAAGCATGCAATTGATGGAGGTTGTAGCTCATGAGTTTTACCCTGGATCAGCTCGATGCCGGCACGCGTCGGAGCGCCGAATGCGCTTGGATGCAGCTCGGGGTGTTCCCTAAGGAGACGGACACACGGGGTCGGCCACCGAGGCGAAAAGGAGCATCCCAAAACCCCTTAGAAACAGCGACTTACCTAAACGCATGACCGTTGCCGCAGAGTTCAACCCTTAACCCGAAGGTAAATGGTTTGGTGCAAAAAAGCAATATTCAAGCAAGTCTCAGAATTTCATACTCGCTTTACCGACGAGCAGAAACGCTCTTGAACCAAAAAGGAATTGCAATGAAAGGCAGCGACAAACGAGGCGAAGAAAGCAGTCTGTCGACACAAGCCACCGTGAGGGATGTCGTCATCAAGCTTGTGCGCGAACTGGGAATGACGTCGATCTTTGCTAACCCTGGATCGACAGAGCTTCCAATGTTCCGGGACTTCCCCGACGACTTTCGATACATCTTGGGCTTACAGGAAGCGGCAGTTGTCGGGATGGCCGATGGCTATGCGCAAGCGACTGGAAACGCGGCGTTAGTGAACCTCCATTCTGCGGCCGGCGTCGGCAACGCGATGGGCAACATCTTCACGGCATTCAAAAATCAGACGCCGCTTGTTATTACGGCGGGTCAACAAGCCCGTTCGATCTTGCCCTTCGACCCGTTCCTTTCCGCCGCACAGGCAGTCGAGTTGCCCAAGCCATACGTGAAGTGGGCGATTGAACCCGCGCGCGCGCAAGACGTGCCGCGCGCGCTAGAGCGCGCGTATCACATTGCAATGCAGGAGCCACGTGGGCCTGTTTTCGTTTCGATCCCCGTGGATGACTGGGACCAGCCTGCGGAGTTTCATGAGCGCGCGACTGTCAGCAACTCGGTCCGTCCCGACCCGGAGGCATTGGCGAAGCTCGGTGCAGCGCTGGACGCATCGAGAACGCCTGCTCTCGTGGTGGGTGCGGGAGTCGACCGGGCCGGCGCATGGAAGGAAGTTGTTCAACTGGCCGAGAGACATAACGCACGCGTGTTTGTCGCGCCGATGAGCGCCCGTTGTTCGTTCCCCGAGGACCACCGGCTTTTCGCGGGATTTCTACCCGCGATGCGTGAAAAGATCGTCTCGCTGCTCGATGGGCATGACGTTATTTTTGTCCTTGGCGCGCCTGCTTTTTCGTATCACGTCGAAGGTACAGGCCCGCACGTGCCTCCAGGCGCGGCGCTTTACCAACTCATCGATGACCCCAATGTCGCTGCGTGGACGCCCGTGGGGGCCGCGGTGGTCGGCAACGTCCGCCTTGGCGTGCGCGACTTGCTGGCGCGTGCGGCACCGGACAGTCGTCCTTTGCCTGAGCCTCGGCCGAGGCCACCCCGTGCTGAGCCGTCGCCCGTGATGTCGGTCGCCTTTGCGCTCCAAACCCTGGCCGAAGTTCGCGACGCGAATGACGTCGTCGTTGAAGAGGCACCGAGTTCCCGTCCCGTCATGCAACGGTATCTGCCATTCACAAAGAGCAATACGTTTTTCACGATGGCTAGCGGCGGCTTGGGGTACGGCATGCCTGCAGCGGTTGGTGTTGCGCTCGCTCTTCCGAACCGCAGAGTGGTCGGACTGATTGGAGACGGTTCGAGCATGTACTCCATCCAGGCGATCTATAGCGCCGTGCAAATGCGTCTGCCGATTACGTTTGTCATTTTGAACAACCGGCGCTATGCCGCACTTCAGGAGTTTGCGCCGGTGTTTGGATTCGCTTCGGACGACCCGGTTCAGGGCACGGATCTTCCCGGTCTGGATTTCGTGTCGCTTGCCCAAGGCATGGGTTGTAACGGTGTCCGTGTCACGGACGCCGCGGAGCTTGCAGAGAAGTTGAAGGAAGCCCTCGAGGCGGGCGAGCCGCGTCTTGTCGAGGTCGTGGTGGCCTGAAGACCTACAGCAGAAAGAGAAACATACGGCGGAGACTATGAAGACAATTTCGATGCTCATCAACGGAGCGCATGTCGGCGCAAGTAATGGCGCGACATTCCAGCGCTCTAACCCTTTGGATCGGGACGTGGCAAGCGTGGCCCCTGCATGTACGCTCGACGACGTTCGTGACGCAGTGGATTCAGCTGCGGCCGCGTTCGCTCAATGGTCTCAGCTGGGCCCGACGCAACGTCGCTCTTATCTCCTTGGCGCCGCGCAAGCGCTCGAAGCAAGGGCGAATGCGTTTGCTTCCGCGATGGCGGCCGAAACGGGCGCTTCGCGCATCTGGGCTGACTTCAACGTGCGGTTGGCCGCTGATGGCCTGCGTGACGCAGCGTCACTGACCACGCAGATTTCAGGCGAAATCATTCCGTCCGACGTACCCGGCAGCCTGGCCATGGCGGTTCGGCAACCGGCAGGCGTATGCCTCGGGATTGCGCCATGGAATGCGCCTGTCATCCTTGGAGTCCGTGCGGTTGCCCTTCCACTCGCCTGCGGTAACACGGTGGTACTGAAGGGCTCGGAAATCTGCCCGGCGACGCACGCGCTCATTGCGGACGCCTTCATGGATGCAGGGTTGCCTGCAGGCGTCGTCAACTTCGTGACCAACGCGCCTGCCGATGCAGGTCCGGTTGTCGAGGCGCTGATTTCGCATCCGGCTATCCGACGTGTCAATTTCACGGGCTCAACAAAGGTCGGAAGAATCATCGCAGAAAGCTGCGCACGGCATCTCAAGCCGTCCGTTCTCGAATTAGGCGGAAAGGCTCCGCTGATCGTGCTCGACGACGCCGACATAGCGGCAGCGATCGATGCTGCGGCTTTCGGTGCCTTCGCCAATTCAGGACAAATCTGCATGTCCACCGAGCGCATCATCGTGGATCGCGCGATCGCCGATGAGTTTGTCCTGCAACTTGGTGACAAGGCTAAAGCGCTGCCGCTCGGCGACCCGCGAAAGGGGCCGGCCGTCCTGGGCTCCGTTGTCGATATGGCGACGGTTCAACGCTGCAACGCCTTGATTGATGACGCCTTGCTCAAAGGCGCGACCTTGGTCTGCGGAGGACGAGCAGACAGCACGCTTATGCCTGCAACGCTCGTCGACAACGTCGGGCCGAACATGCGGATCTACAACGAAGAAACGTTTGGCCCTGTCAAGGCAATCGTACGCGTTGACGGCGAAGAAGAAGCGATCCGATGCGCTAACGATAACGAATACGGTCTTGCTGCGGCCGTGTTCAGTCGCGATGTCGCGCGCGCGATGCGGGTAGCCAGGCGCATCCAATCTGGAATTTGCCATGTCAACGGACCGACCGTCCACGACGAAGCGCAGATGCCCTTTGGAGGCGTCAAGGGTAGTGGCTTTGGCCACTTCGGCGGACAGGCAGGCATTGCCGCTTTTACTGACTTGCGCTGGGTCACAGTGCAAACGTCGCCGCGACACTATCCGTTTTGAATTTCACCCGGGTCAGCCTTGCAGCTTACACAGCAACCTTAGGTTAGACCGCAGCCGCGGTCGATATGTCAATTATGGAAATAGCCGTACTCGGTGCAGGAGCGATGGGATCGTTGTTCGGCGGTCGCCTCGCGGAAGCCGGTCATTCAGTAACGCTGATCGACATCAATCAACCGCATCTCGACGCTATCGATGCGAACGGCCTCCGCTTGGAGATAGATGGCGATACTCGAGCCATCAAAAACATCGCCGCGATGCAACCCGGGGCTGCGGATAAGTCGCCTCACGTGCTGTTGGTCTTCACGAAGTCGATGCATACCCGCGCGGCCCTGTCGGGCATCGAGCATCTGCTCGGCGAGACCACCGCCGTACTCACGCTGCAGAACGGACTTGGAAACGTCGAAGCGATTCGAGACTTCGTGCCGCTCTCAAACGTGCTTGTTGGCGTTACCACGTGGCCGGCGGACCTCGTCGGGCCTGGTTCGGTGAGCAGTCACGGCGAAGGGACAATTCGGATGATGAGTGCCGACGGTGAACGCACTCCCAAAGTCAATGCCGTCGCCGAGGCTCTCAATTCCGCCGGACTGAATTGTCAGATCGACGACAACGTCTGGGCGGCTATCTGGGAAAAGGTGGCATTCAATGCTGCGCTCAACAGCATCTGTGCGGTCACTGGAACGACGGTGGACCAGCTTGGACTGCTGGAGGACAGCAAGAGCCTGGCGCTGGCCGTTGCCGCCGAGGTCGTCTCAGTGGCGAATGCCAGCGGCGTTTCCGCGGATCTGAACGTGTGCTCGGCAAACATCGTTCACGCGATCGAACAGCACAAGGGGCACAAGCCGTCGATGCTGCAAGACGTTCTAGCCCGGCGAAAGACAGAGATCGAAGGCATCAACGGCGCAGTCGTCGAAGTGGCCCGCAAACTTAACGTTTCTGTTCCGCACACCGAGACGTTGGCGAAACTCGTCAAGCTTATCGACGCGCGAAACGCACCAGCCGTTGCGAAGTAGATTGCCGCGGGCACTCCGACACAGAACAACAAACGTCCGCGTTCATGCATCAAAAGACGCGTCGATCGACTCGGCGCTGCGTACCTAGGAGACATCGCCATGAAGATATGTTTTGCCATGCTCCCGCGCGACGTCGCGGACCCTGTTGCAATCGACAGACCGTCGAACGTGTGCGCGGAGGTGGAGCAATGAATTCGCAGACCTTCAGCGCTTCGAAGACTGCTGACATTGGCAGTCTTCTCGACGACGGACCCTTTACGCTCATTCAGAAGTTCGTCGTCTGTCTGGCCGCACTGTCCATCATCATGGACGGCTTCGATGGCCAACTCATCGGTTACGCCATTCCCACCATCATCAAAGAGTGGGGCATAACACGCAATGCGTTCGCGCCGGCCGTGGCGGCAGGTCTGGTTGGCATGGGCGTCGGAAGCGCTTGCGCTGGCTTGTTCGCCGACAGATTCGGCCGGCGCTGGGCGCTCATCGGTAGCGTCGTGGTGTTCGGCGCTGCAACCTGCGCCATCGGGCTTGCCCAAGACATACCGATGATTGCCGCGCTTCGGTTTATCGCGGGCCTAGGCATCGGCGGAGCGCTTCCGAGTGCCACGACGATGACCGCAGAGTTCACCCCGGCACGCCGCCGCACGCTTGCCGTCACCTCTACCATCGTTTGCGTGCCGCTCGGGGGCATGCTTGCCGGGTTCTTCGCCGGTGCCGTCTTGCCGACCTTCGGGTGGCGTGGCTTGTTTTTCATCGGTGGCACGATCCCCTTGGCCCTTGGCATTCTGCTGTTTTTCTTGTTTCCGGAGTCTCCCCGCTTTCTCGCTCGCAAAGAACAGCGCTGGACCGAGCTGCGCGCGCTCCTCGCGAAAATGTCGCGGCCGACTGGTGCACAGACGATTTTCGTTGACGCCGCCGAGCAAAGGCTCGAGCAACGCGACGGCTTCGGATCGCTTTTTGAGCCGGGTCAGCGACGCAACAGCATTGCTATCTGGGGCGCGTTCTTCATGTGCCTGCTCGCGGTCTATGCCGCCTTTAGCTGGCTGCCGACCATGCTCGCATCGGAAGGCCTTCCCGTGGCACTCGCGGGTTCGGGCCTGACCGCATACAACCTGGGCGGCGTCTTTGGAGCCCTCATCTGCGCGTTGGCCATCACGCGTTTTGGTTCGCGTTGGCCGCTCCTGGTCTGCTGTGCAGGAGGATGTGCGAGCGCCTTTTTCCTACGAGGCGTTGACGTGGCAAGTCACGCGAGTCTTTTGGTTATCGGTCTGGGCGTCCACGGTCTCTTTGTGAACGCAGTTCAGTCGACGATGTACGCCTTGTGTGCGTATGTCTATCCGACCCGCGTGAGAGCAACCGGCCTCGCTTCGGCGCTCGCGTTTGGACGACTCGGCGCGATTCTCAGCGCATTCGCTGGCGCTGTCGTCATCACAGTGGGCGGAGCGTCGCTTTATCTCGCGATGCTCGGAGTCGCCATGCTGTTGGTACTGATTTCGCTGTCGGCAGTCAAAAACCATATCCCGGCGCTGCGTCAGAAGCGCCTGGTCACTCAGGTCGTCACTGAGTAAGGCGGGAACGGCGACCGGGATGGGCGGCCCTTTCTAGCCGCGCGTACCGGTCGCAATTCCCGCGGCGTCAGGACGGCGCGATCACGATCTGATTCTCGCAATAAGTCGATGTGCTGCTACCGATCAAACTGCGGTTGGTCTTCGGCTCGGGTCGGTGCTCGACGGTCCGTGAGGAGCGGTAAATGAGCTTGCTTTCTTTCCCTCCTTTCCAGTTCAGTCACGCGAGACGCAAATATGACAAGAGCATTTCCCGGCATCTTCTCCGTCAGTGATTATCGTTGCGAGGCTCAGCGGCGGTTGCCAAGGATGGTGTTCGACTATCTCGAAGGCGGGGCTGACGACGAGTCCGGCCTGAAGCACAATCGTGCGGCCTTTGACCGATGGGAATTGCGTCCCCGGCGTCTCATCGATGTGAGCAAGCGGGTGCAGGCTACCGAGCTTCTCGGAAGACAAATTTCGTCGCCGCTTGTAATTGCGCCGACAGGTCTCAATAGTGCGTTCTGGCCCAATGGAGATCTTGCGCTTGCACGCGCCGCGAGCAAAGCTGGCATTCCGTTCGCGCTCTCTACCGCGTCGAATATGTCGATCGAAGAGGTATCAAGAGGCGCGGACGGAGACTTGTGGTTTCAGTTATACGTGGTACATCGGAATTTGGCCAAGAGCCTGGTCAACCGGGCGCGAGCGGCTGGCTATTCAACGTTGGTCCTGACCACGGACGTTGCGGTGAATGGATTCCGGCAGCGTGATCTGCGAAATGGGTTCGCCATGCCATTCAAGATCACTCCACGAGGCGCTCTCGATGGCATTTCACATCCCCGTTGGCTCTGGTCTTACCTCACAAACGGGTTGCCGCAGCTGAAAAACTTCGCGACCGATGACGCGTCCGATACTGCTTCCCAGGCTGCCGTGCTGCGGCGGGAAATGGACGCGAGCTTTGGCTGGGACGACCTTCGTCGCCTGCGCGATGACTGGCCCGGCAAGCTACTCGTCAAAGGTGTCGTGACGGCTGAGGATGCCGAGCGATGCGTAGAGATCGGCGCCGATGGTGTCATAGTCTCGAGTCATGGCGGACGACAGCTTGCGGATCTTCCCGCACCGATCGACGCATTGCCGAGCATTTCCGACGCGACGCCGACTGCCGATCTCATTCTGGACAGTGGTATTCGAAGAGGTGCCGATGTCGTAAAAGCGGTCGCATTGGGTGCGACGGCCGTGATGCTCGGGCGCGCGACCTTGTACGGGCTATCCGCGAAAGGAGAGGCCGGTGTCTCTGACGTCGTGGCAATGATCAAAGAGGAAATCGACCGGACGCTCGCCCTGACCGGGATCAGTTCGATAAGGGAAGTCAATCGGAGTTGTGTTGCTCGGCGGCCTATTTAGGGGAGCGGGCAGCCGGCACATCGACGCGATATTTCCGCACGTGATCGTGCCGCACCGTGCATCACGTCCGTACTTCGAGCAGGCGCATTCGCAAAGAAAACGTCACCGCTACCGGACAAAGCGAGGAGCGACGGAAGGCCATTCCGCCTGGCGCTGCAGCCGTCGAAGGTCCGTAGGATCGCAGTCGTTCAAGGAAGCTGCGTCTAAGCCGACCGACGATGCGCCCGTCGACACGGGGAGCGCACGGCCACGACACGCTGCGTACAAACGCCCCGCATCGCGTGCGCACCAACGTCGCGGGTTCCGCTAGCCGGTCGCATCACGCTCTTGCCAACGCCTCACCGTCCCACCCGCCCCAAATGCGGCGCAGTCGACGCGATCTGATCCAGCTCATCCCTCACGGCATCGATCACACACGCGTCGCGCACCAAAGGATCAGCAGCATGAATTGCCTCCAGCCGCCTTCGCACCGCTCCATACTGCGCCCCCGCCCGGCGATGTAACTCCGCCCGCTCGCCATACCGCAAAAACGTCTGTAACGAAGCAAGCACAGCCGCGCTCAAACTCGTCATCCCGATAACCACACGCACATCCGGCGACACCACCGTCGCGACGAGCGACAGAAACGCCGACGTGCCCGTCGCCGCCGTAATGCCGATGACGGCAAGCCCCAATCGTCGCCCGCAGCGCGTGAGTTTATCGGCCATCGTGTAATGACGAATCTGCGATTCACGCGCGCGCCTGATCCACGCCAGCACGAGCGCCGGCGTGTCGAGCGGCGGATCATACGCGGGCACACGAAGCAAAGTATTGGAATCGGTCATGTTCTAAGCACTCTACGAACAGACCTCATCTTCCCCGCGAATCAGGACATATCTTGTCCGGATGGCGCCTGAATCATCTTCCAGCCATTGCCGGCAGGATCGCGAAAACCCGCATCGACGCTCCCGTAGCGCTCCACCGGCTCCTGCGTGAACTCCACGCCGCGCGCCTTCAGCCGCTCGTACGTCGCGCGACAATCCGCGACCGACAGCACGAGCGGCGGCATCGCGCCTTTGGCGACCATCGCGCGAAGGGTTTGCGCGGTGGCATCGTCATGAATCGGCGCACCCGGCGCGAACAGGCCGAGCTGAAACAACGGCTGCTCCGGATGCTGCACGGTGAGCCATCGATACGTACCGTTGCGCACATCGGTGTGAACGCGAAAGCCGAGTTTTTCGACGTAAAACGCGAGCGCTTCGTCCTGATCGTCGACATAGATGCCCACCACATTGATGCCCTGGTTCATGTGACCTCCTCCGTTGAAGATGGCCGCACTGTACCTTTCGCGCCGCGCCGCCGCTTCTCCAAAACTGCGATCGTGAGATCGGGACGCTGCGCCGCCTTCAGCACGCACGCGGGCACGCGATCGAGCGAGGACACATCGGCGCGCGCCAGCACGCGCATCGCGCGCGGACTGTGGCCGGTGATATCGCGAAAAATACGGCCGAAGGAGCCAAGACTTTCCCATCCGGTGACGAAGGCGATATCCGTGATCGCGAGCTCGGTATCGCGCAACAGCGTGACGGCCTGCTCGATGCGCCGCGTCAACAGATAGCGATGCGGCGGAATGCCGAACGCCCGCTTGAACGAGCGCGCGAAATGGGCTTCGGAAACGCCGCTGACTTCGGCCAGACGTCTGACCGGCCAGTCCTCGTGCGACGACGCGTCCATGCGATCCTTCGCGCGCAGCAGACGCCGCAGCAAAGCCGGATCTTGCAAGGCATCGGCGGTCTCGGAATCGGAATCGCGAGTCGGCATGGCGTTCGGGCTATGGGATGAGCGGCTAGTGTAGCCCGTCGCGCGCGCGACCCGAGCGCAAAGAAAAACGTCGTGCGGACGACAATCCGCACGACGTAAAAGTCGCTCGATCCCTGGAGAAGAAAGAGCTAGAGGAGATGGAAACCATCTTAGCGCCCGATTCCGACACGCGATGTGCCGGAAAGCGACCGGTTTCCGTCTTTCTTCGCCGAATCGGCCTCGCGCTACAGCAACGGCAGCGTCAGCCGGATGTGCTCCGCGAACGCCGCCGTCAACAGCGACGGACGCTCGCGCGCGAATTTCACCGATATACCGACGCCCGGCAACACCGGCAGCCCGGCATCCGCGTTCAGCACGCAAAGATCCGCGGGCACCGCCGTCTGCGTGATGACGGCGAACGCCTGCCCCGAGCGCACCAGCGCCGTCAGTCCCGCGAGGCTGCTGCTCGCATACGCGAGGCGATACGCCCTGCCCGCGCGCCGCAGCGCCTCGCACGCGGCGATGTGATCGAGCGTGTCCGGATCGGAGAGCGCGAGCGGCAACGGATCGTAGTGCGCGGATTCCATCCCCGGACAGCCGATCCAGACCAGTTGCTCGCGCCGGATGATGTCGCCGCCAGCGCTGCCATCGGGCAGCGAAAGCATCGCGAGATCGAGCGCGCGCTTTTTCAACTGTTCGGCGAGCCGGGGCGTCGGCCCGCACACGACCTCCACCAGCGCGTGCGGATGCTGACTCGAAAACTGCCGCAGCAGGCTCGGCAGGAACACGGCCGCGTAATCGTCCGGGCAACCGAAGCGGATGCTGCCCGACAGCCCTTTGCCGCACAGATCGGCCATCGCTTCGTCGTGCAGGCGCAGGATGCGCTGCGCATGAACCAGCAGACGCTCGCCCGGATTCGTCAGCACGACGCCGCGCCCGGTGCGCTGGAACAGCGGCTGATCGACGATTTCCTCCAGCCGTTTCATCTGCTGACTCAGCGCGGACTGCGTCCGTCCGATGCGCTCCGCCGCACGGCTCAAGGCCCGCACTTCCGCGATGACCGCGAACGAGCGCAACAATTCGATCTCGAGTGACAGGCTCAAGGTATTAGCACCTCTTCTATCTCGCATTAGAACTATTCGATTCTATAAAACCAGAGCGTTGTCTACACTGCAAGTTCCTCCCACGATCCGCCAGGAGAAGCACGGTGTCCCGAAACAACGACGCAACTTTCTGGCAGAACGCCAGACAACACCTCATCCGCTACGGCGGCACGTTCGAGCCGATGATCATCGAGCGCGCCCAGGGCAGCTTCGTCTACGATGCCGACGGCCGCGCGATCCTCGATTTCACTTCGGGGCAAATGAGCGCCGTGCTCGGCCACAGCCACCCCGAGATCGTGTCGGTGATCAACGAATACGCGGGCAAGCTGGATCATCTGTTCAGCGGGATGCTGTCGCGTCCCGTCGTCGATCTCGCGACGCGTCTCGCCGACATCACGCCCGCCGGACTCGATCGCGCGCTGCTGCTCAGCACCGGCGCCGAATCGAACGAAGCGGCGATTCGCATGGCGAAGCTCGTCACAGGCAAATACGAAGTCGTCGGCTTCGCGCAGTCGTGGCACGGCATGACCGGCCATGCCGCGTCCGCGACCTACAGCGCCGGGCGCAAAGGCGTCGGTCCGGCGGCGGTCGGATCGTTCGCGATTCCCGCGCCGTTTGCGTATCGCGCGCGCTTCGAACGCAACGGGCAGTACGACTGGCTCGCCGAACTCGACTACGCGTTCGATCTCATCGATCGTCAGTCGAGCGGTAATCTGGCCGCATTCATCGCGGAACCGATCCTGAGCTCGGGCGGCATCATCGAACTGCCGGAAGGCTATATGGCCGCGCTGAAACGCAAGTGCGAAGAGCGCGGCATGCTGCTGATTCTCGATGAAGCGCAAACCGGCATCGGCCGCACGGGCACTATGTTCGCGTGCCAGCGCGACGGCGTCACACCCGACATCCTCACGCTATCGAAGACGCTCGGCGCGGGATTGCCGCTCGCGGCCGTCGTGACATCGGCGGAAATCGAAGAAAAGGCGCACGAGCTCGGCTATCTGTTCTACACGACGCACGTGTCCGATCCGCTGCCTGCGGCCGTCGGTCTGCGCGTGCTGGACGTGGTCGAACGCGAGGGTCTCGTCGCGCGCGCGAACGTGATGAGCGCGCGCCTCAGACGCGGCCTGCTCGATCTGATGGAGCGCCTCGACTGCATCGGCGATGTGCGTGGCCGCGGCTTGCTGCTCGGCGTGGAGATCGTCAAGGATCGCCGCACGAAAGAACCCGCCGATGGCCTCGGCGCGAAGATCACGCGCGAATGCATGAATCTGGGCCTGAGCATGAACATCGTGCAATTGCCGGGCATGGGCGGCGTGTTCCGCATCGCGCCGCCGCTGACCGTGAGCGAGGAAGAGATCGATCTCGGTCTCGATCTGCTCGGCAAGGCGATCGAGCGTTCGTTGTAGGGGTCAGCGCAGCTCGGCGCGCAGATCGCGCACGCCGCGCCCCAGCCGCTGACGCAAGAGCGTGCGCAAGGTCGCGCCGTCTTCGTAACCGACTTCGGCGGCGATCGCTTCGAGGTCGAGGCCGCTGCCGTGCAAAAGGGACTGCGCGCGTTCGACACGCAAGTCCTGAAAGTACGCCAGCGGCGATTTGCCGAGCACTTCGCGGCACCGGCGTTGCAGCGAGCGCGTGCTTGTCGCCAGCGCGCTCGCGGCATCCTGCAACGAAAAGCCTTCCTTCAGATGCTCGCGCGACCAGCGCTCGAAACGCTGGATCAGCGGATCGGCCTGCGCGAGATGATTCGGGATGATGTACGGCGCCTGCGACGTGCGGATATCGGCGAGCAAATAGCGCGACACGAGCGCGGCCAGTTCCGGGCTCGTCTTGCGCACGAGCCACAGCGCGAGATCGAGATGGCCCATCGCGGCGCCGGCCGTCACGCCGATATCGGTCGGCACGAGCATGCGCGATTCATCGAGCATCACATGCGGATAGCGCTGCCGGAAAAGCGGCGCGAGCGACCATGTCGACGTTGCCTGCCGATGATCGAGCAGCCCGGCTTCCGCCAGCAAAAACGTCCCGATGCACGATGCGGCCACCATCACGCCATCCAGGCGCCATTGCTGCAATTGCCCGATGGCGTCTTGCACGTCGGCGCGTTCGAGCGCGGGCAAAAGCAGATCGGGCGTCGTCGTGCCCAATGCGGGAACGATCACCCAGTCGGGCTTCAGATCGGACGTGATGGGTTGCACCGGTATCGCGAAGCCGTGACCGGAGCGCACGCGCCTGCGCACGCCGACCACCGATACGTCGAAGCGCGGCGATCCGCCCATCGCGCGCGCGGCAAGCCCGTTCGCGGCCTTGAGCGTATCGAGCGTCACGGCGAGGCCGGTATCGAAGAGACCATCGAGAGCGAGCACGGCGATGCGCATGGCGTGAATGACCCTAAAGTTGTCATTTACGACAGTACAGCTTTTTCGGTCCGACCGCTACATTGATCTCCGTTGCGCTTCGCAATGAACCCGATCAAGGAGGCTGATGCAGGTCGGTCCGCTCGCGCCGCTGGGTCTGCTGATTCAGGGCAAGTAAGCGCGCATCAGGGCGTTCCCGCCGCCGCGCGTTCGATGATGTCGATGTCGATCTTCTTCATCGACATCATCGCGTCCATCGCGCGTTTGGCGGCTTCGCGATCGGCGCCGTCGAGGATATCGAGCAGGCGTTTCGGCGTGATCTGCCACGAGAAGCCCCAGCGGTCCTTGCACCAGCCGCACGGTCCTTCCTCGCCGCCATTGCCGACGATCGCGTTCCAGTAGCGATCCGTTTCCTCCGCGCTGCCGGTGTGGATCATGAAGCTCACCGCTTCATTCGGTTTGAAGTTCGGCCCGCCGTTCAGGCCGAGAAAGCGCCGCCCGAGCACGGTGAATTCGACGGTCAGTTCAGGCCCGTTTCCGACGCCCGGCTTCGCGGATGCATGCCCGCCTCCGACATGACTGTCGGGAAACGTGGCGGCATAGAACTGCGCCGCTTCACGCGCGTCGCCATCGAACCACAGGCAGTTGACGAGCTCGGTCATCGCAGGCTCCTTTGAAGAAAGCACAGTGTCGCCGACGATATCACGCCGACGCCCGCGCACGTCCTCGCGCCGGCGGCACGACGTCGGCCAGCAATTCCTCGTGCAGCCCGCGCAACACCTCGACGAAAGCCGACGCGAGCCGTTCGCGCGGCCGATGCGGCGGAAACAGCAGATATGTCGGAAAGCGCGTGGCGGGAAGGAACGGGCGGATCGCGATATCCGGCCCTCTGAAGTCCCGCGCGACGATCGGATGCGCGAGCGTGACGCCCATGCCGTGCCGCACCATCTCGCAGCACATCGCGGTGTATTGCGCCTCGATCGCGAGCACGCGCTTCACGCCCGCGCGCTGGAACACCTCGTCCATCAGCGTGCGCGTGCCGTCGCCATGACAGAGCGAAATGAACGATTCGCCCTCCAGATCCTCGGGCCGGATCACGCGCTTCGCCGCGAGCCGATGCTTCGCCGGCATCACGCACACGGCGGACACGCTCGATAGCTGCTCCACTTCGCAGTTCGACGCCTCGCTGACATACACCGCGACGCCCAGATCGCAGAACTGCGACGCCGTCCAGTGATTCACCGTGCCCGACGTATTCACGTGCAGCGACACGGTGACTTCGGGAAACAACTCGACGAAGCGCTTGATCGCGTGCGGCACGAGCGTGATGCCCGCCGACGGCATCGCCGCGATGCGCAGACGGCCGCTGCCCAGATTGCGAATCTGCGCCGCCGCGTTCGCGAGACCCTGCAAGCCGACGAACGCGCGCTCGACTTCGCGAAAGAACGCGGTGCCTTCGCTCGTCGGAATTAGACGCACGCCGCTGCGCTGAAAGAGTTGCAGGCCCGTCTCGCGCTCCAGTTGCGAGATCAGACGGCTGACGTTGGGCTGCGACGTGAAGAGTTCCTTGGCGGCGGCGGTCATCGATCCGGACACCATCACTGCGCGAAATGCCTCGATGTGCTTCAGGTTCATAGCGTTTTTCCCCGGGGGTTTGCCCTATTCTCGATGTCCCGAATCCATATCATCCATGCATAGATAGGTATTTTATTCGTATTGGACGATATGTATTGACAGCGCGACACTGGCTCTCATTCTACGGGCCGGCAAGCCCGCTCCCCACCTCACGGAACTGGAGAACGTCGTCATGAGAAGCGCGTTGCATCGCCGTCTGTCCGTCCTGTCCCGCAGCGCTTTCGCGGGCGTTTTCATCACCGCCGCGCTCGCCGCCCACGCCGAAACCACGCTCTATGTCGCCAATGTCGGCGGCTCGAACGAGCAGCTCTATCGGCAGAAAATCATTCCGCCGTTCGAGAAGGCGCACAACGTCAAGATCGTCTACGTCGCGGGCAATTCCAGCGATACGCTCGCCAAGCTGCAAGCGCAAAAGGGACATCAGCAGATCAACGTCGCCGTGATGGACGACGGCCCCATGTATCAGGCGATGCAGATGAACCTGTGCGCGAAGCTCGACGACGCGCCCATCATGAACGACGTGTATCCGCTCGCGAAGCTCGGACCGACCGCGGTGGGCGTCGGCATGGTAGCGACGGGCATCGGCTATAACGAGGAAGCGTTCAAGAAGGCCGGCCTGCCGCCGCCCGATTCGTGGAAGGTACTCACGGATAAACGCATCAAGGGCAAGCTCGGCGTGCCGCCGATCACCAACACCTACGGCCTGCATACGCTCGTGATGCTCGCGCGGCTTTCGGGCGGCGGCGAGAAGAACATCGATCCCGGCTTCGCCGAGATGACGAAGCAGGTCGCGCCGAACGTGCTCTCGTGGGCGCCGACGCCCGGCGAGATGGACGGCCAGATGCAGTCCGGCGACGTGATCCTCGCGCCTTACGGCAGCGGCCGCGCGGTCGCGTTGCAGAACACGGGCTTTCCGCTCAAGTTCGTCTATCCGAAGGAAGGCGCGGTCGCGTTGCAGGTGGCGGCGTGCGCCATCGCGGAGAACGCGCAGCCGGCGCTCTCGCAGCAGTTCGTGCAGTACCTGCTGACGCCCGAAGTGCAGATGCTGCAGGCGCAGAACATCGGTCTCGGCCCGGTCAACAAGACGGTCAAGCTCGCGCCCGATGTGGCCGCGCGCGTGCCCTACGGTCCCGATCAGATCTCGAAGCTCACCGCGATGGACTGGGCCACGATCAACCAGCATCGCACCGAGTGGACCGAGCGCTGGAACCGATCGGTCGAGCGTTGATCCGGTCTGACGAGGAGCGAGGCGCATGGCTTTCCTGACTCTGCAAGGCATATCGAAACGCTACGGCGATTTCACGGCGATCGAACAGCTCGATCTCTCGGTCGAGCGCGGCGAGCTGCTCTCGCTGCTCGGCCCTTCCGGTTGCGGCAAGACCACGACGCTGCAGATGGTCGCGGGCTTCGTCACGCCGACGACCGGCCGCATCCTGCTCGATGGCCGCGACATCACGAACGAGCGCCCCGAGAAACGCGGCATCGGCGTGGTGTTTCAGAGCTACGCGCTCTTTCCGCACATGACGGTGGCGGGCAACGTCGGCTTCGGGCTGGAGATGCGCAAAGTCAGGCGCAAGGAACGCGAGGCGCGCGTGGAAGAAGCGCTCGCACTCGTGCGTCTCAAGGGCCTCGGGCATCGCTATCCGAAGGAACTGTCGGGCGGGCAGCGGCAGCGCGTGGCGATCGCGCGCGCCATCGCGATGCAGCCCGAACTGCTGCTGCTCGACGAACCGATGTCCAATCTCGACGCGAAGCTGCGCGAGGAAATGCACATCGAGTTGCGCGCGATCCAGAAGCGCCTCGGCATCACGACGATCCTCGTCACGCACGATCAGGTCGAAGCGATGACGATGAGCGACCGCATCGCGGTGATGCATCGCGGCGCGATCTCGCAACTGTCCACGCCGTACGACGCATACGAGCGTCCCGCGACGCCATTCGCATCGACGTTTCTCGGGCGCACCAACGCGTTCACAGGCGAAGTGCTGCGACGCAATCCGCGCTGCGCGATCGTCGATGTCGCGGGCACGCATCTGCACGTGCCGCACGAAGGCCGGCATGTGGACGGCGCGGTGAACGTCTATATCCGTCCGGAAAAAGTGCATCTGGCGAACGGCAACACGGGCGATGCCCGCGTGCGCGGCCGCATCGCGACACGCGTGTTCGTCGGCAATCAATGGCTGCTCGAAGTGGAAACCGGACTCGGCAAGCTGCGTGTCGCGCAACCGAATCACGGCGCGCCGCCGCCCGAAGAAGGCGACGAAGTGGGCCTCGCCTGGACCGACGACGACCTGCGCGTGCTGACGCAAGACCTTCGGGAGAACGTCAATGGCCACGCTTGACGACGCCCGTCCCGGCGCGGCGCCGTGGCTCTTGTCGGGGCCGGCGCTGCTGCTTTTCGTCGGCCTGTTGCTGGTGCCGCTCGTGCTCACGCTGATGCTGTCGTTCCGCGTGTTCAGCGACACGGCCGGCGTCACGTCCGCCTATACCTTTTCGAACTATTGGGAAGTCGTTAGCGATCCTTACTACGGCACGATCTTTCTGCGCACCGCCGGACTCGCGTTCGCGGTCACGCTGCTCTCGATCGTGCTCGGCGTGCCGGAAACCATCGTGCTCGCGCGTATGAAAAAGCCGTGGCAATCGTTGTGTCTTCTGATCGTGCTCGGGCCGCTGCTCATTTCGGTGGTCGTGCGCACGCTCGGCTGGCAGATCCTGCTCGGCAACAACGGCGTGCTCAACAACGTGCTGCAAGCGCTGCATATCACCGACGAACCCATCCGCCTCGTCTTCACGATGACCGGCGTGATCATCGCGCTGACGCACGTGCTCGTGCCCTTCATGGTGATGTCCGTCTGGGCGACGATGCAAAAGCTCGATCCGCAAGTGGAATGGGCCGGCCGCTCACTCGGCGGCTCGCCGTTCGCGGTGTTTCGCCGCGTGGTGCTGCCGCAGATCATGCCGGGCGTGCTGTCGGGATCGATCATCGTGTTCGCGTTGTCGGCCTCCGCTTTCGCGACGCCCGCGCTCATCGGCGGACGGCGTCTCAAAGTGGTCGCGACCGCCGCCTACGACGAATTCCTCGGCACGCTCAACTGGCCGCTCGGCGCGAGCATCGCGGTGTTGCTGCTGATCGCGAACGTCGCGATCGTGATGGGTTGCAGCCGTCTCGCCGAACGCCGTTTCCGCCATATCTTCGACTGAGTTCCGGAGAACGATCATGAACCGCAACGGTCCGCTGGGACTCGTCTACAACGCGTTCTTTCTCACGTTCATCCTTGCGCCGCTCGTCGTGGTGATGCTCGTCGCGTTCACCGACAAGGGCTTCATTTCGATGCCCTTCGATGGCGCGTCGCTGCGCTGGTTCCGCGCGATCATCGAGAACGGCGACATCGTGTCCGCGTTCTGGCTGTCGATCCGGCTCGCGTTCGCGGCGGCGACCATCGGCGTGCTGCTCGCGGTGCCCGCCGCGCTCGCCATCGCGCGCTATCGCTTTCCGGGCCGCGCCGCGCTCACGAGCTTCTTCCTCTCGCCGATGATGATTCCCGCCGTCGTGCTCGGCATCGCGTTCCTGCGCTTCCTGTCGCTCCTGCATCTGTCGGGCTCGTTCTGGTCGCTCGTCGCAGCGCACGTGATCATCGTGCTGCCGTATGCGTTGCGGCTCGCGTTGTCGTCGGCGGTCGGGCTCGATCGCGATGCCGAACGGGCCGCCCTTTCCTGTGGCGCGAGCCGCTTCACCGCGTTTCGCCGCGTCGTGCTGCCGATGATCCGCACGGGCGTCGCGGGCGGCTGGGTGCTGTCGTTCATCCAGAGCTTCGACGAGCTGACGATGACGATCTTCGTCGCGACGCCCGGCACCACGACGCTGCCCGTGGCCATGTACAACCAGATCGCGCAGACGATCGATCCGCTCGTCGCGTCGGTGTCGGCGGTGCTGATCGTCGGCACGGTATTGCTGATGATCCTGCTCGACCGCATGGTCGGACTGGATCGCATTCTGATCGGAGAAGCCCGATGACTTCTGCAAGTCCCGACGTACTGGTGCTCGGCGGCGGCCTGGTCGGTTCGGCCGTAGCTTACGGACTCGCCCGCGAAGGCGCGCGCGTGACCGTGCTCGACGAGGACGACGGCGGCTTTCGCGCCTCGCGCGGCAACTTCGGCCTCGTGTGGATTCAGGGCAAGGGCTACGGACTGTCGCCTTACGCGACGTGGTCGCGCAGCTCCGCGACGCGTTGGCCCGGTTTTGCCGAGGCGCTCCGCAGCGAAACGGGCATCGACGTCGCGTTGCGTCAGCCGGGCGGCTTCCAGTTCTGCTTCAGCGACGCCGAACTCGCCGAACGCAACAATCGCCTCTCGGCGCTCAAGGCCGAACTCGGCGACTACCCATTCGAAATGCTCGACGCAAAAGAAGTCCGCGCGCGCATTCCGCAGATCGGCCCGGCGGTGATCGGCGCGAGCTACACGCCGATGGACGGCCACGTGAATCCGCTCAAGCTGCTGCGCGGCCTGCATGTCGCGATGCAGGCGCGCGGCGTGCGGCTCGTATCGGCGGAGCGCGCGGAACGCATCGTGCCGGACGCGAACGGCTTCACCGTGCACGGCAAACGCGCGACGTATCGCGCGGGGCGCGTCGTGCTCGCCGCGGGCCTCGGCAATCGCGCGCTCGCGCCGTTCGTCGGACTGCATGCGCCGGTCGCGCCGAATCGCGGGCAAGTGCTGGTGAGCGAGCGCGTCGCGCCGTTTCTCGACTATCCGACGCTCAACGTGCGCCAGACCGACGAAGGCTCCGTGCAGTTCGGCGATTCGATGGAAGAAGTCGGCTTCAACGATTTCACGACGACGCACGTGCTCGCCGATATTGCCCGTCGCGGCGTGCGCGCCTTTCCGATGCTTCAGCACGTGCGCCTCGTGCGCATGTGGGCCGCGCTGCGCGTCTACAGCCCCGACGGCTTTCCGATCTACGACCAGTCCGAGGCGCATCCCGGCGCGTTCGTCGTCACGTGCCATAGCGGCGTGACGCTCGCGGCCGCGCATGCGCTGCGCGTCGCGCCGTGGATCATGGGCGCGCCGATGCCCGATGAACTGCCCACTTTCTCCGCGCGCCGTTTCGAGAACGCACGTGAACTGACTCCCGCACATTGAGTTCGACATGACAGTCCAAGCGAATCACACGCTCTTCAAGCCGCTCGACGGCAAAGAAAGCGGCAACATCGAAATCTGGTTCAACGACGAACCGCTCACCGTGCCCGCCGGACGCTCGGTGGCGGCGGCGCTGCTGGCATCGGGCGTCTCGCGCTTTCGTGCGACGCCTGTCAGCGGTGCGCCGCGCGCGCCTTACTGCATGATGGGCGCATGCTTCGAATGCCTCGTCGAGATCGACGGCGTGCCGAGCCGCCAGAGCTGCATGGTCGAAGTGAAAGCCGGCATGCGCGTGCGCTCGCAGGAAGGCGCGCGCGATCTGCCGCCGACCCATCCCGCCGATATCTCTTTGGAGAACGCGCATGGCCGCTGATTTCGCATCCGAAGCCGTCGATGTCGTCGTGATCGGCGCCGGTCCCGCCGGCATGAGCGCGGCGACGCGCGCCGCCCGCGCGGGCCTCAAAACCGTGCTGATCGACGAGCAGGACGCCGTCGGCGGGCAGATTTATCGCGCGATCGGCAAGGCGGACGCGCGCCGCAAGGAGATTCTCGGGCCGGATTATGCGGCGGGTTCCGCGATCGCGTCGGCGTTCGCCGCATCGGGTGCGCGCCACGTGACGAACGCGAGCGTCTGGCAAGTGACGCGAGAGCGCGGCGTCAACTTTCTGAAGGACGGCAGGATCGGCTCGTTCGATGCGCAGCGCGTGATTCTCGCGAGCGGCGCGCTGGAGCGGCCCTTCCCGATTCCTGGCTGGACGCTGCCGGGCGTGCTGACGGCGGGCGCCGCGCAAATCCTGTTGAAGAGCGCGGGCGAAGTGCCCGCCGCGCCGCCGATTCTCGCGGGCTGCGGGCCGCTGCTCTATCTGCTCGGCTGGCAATATGTGCGCGCGGGCGTGCCAATCCGTGCGCTCGTCGATACGACGCGTCACGAAGATCGCTGGCGCGCGAAGCGTCACTTGCTGTCGGCGCTGCGCGCGTGGCCGTTTCTATCGAAGGGACTGCAGTTGATCCGCACGTTGCGCGAAGCGGGCGTGCCGATCTTCGAAGCCGCCGACGATCTGCGCGTGGAAGCGCGCATCGGCACGGATCACGTCGAGCGTGCGGCCGCGTTGAGTTTCACGACGCAAGGCGCCGCGCATCGAATAGAAGCTGATGTGATCCTGCTGCATCAGGGCGTCGTGCCGAATACGCAGTTCACGCAGGCGTTGCGCGCGACGCATCGCTGGGACGACGCGCAATTGTGCTTCACGCCAGCGACCGATACATGGGGCGAACTGGATGTTCCCGGCATCTTCGTCGCGGGCGATGGCGCGGGCATCGGCGGCGCGCAGGCGGCCGCGTTGCAGGGCACGCTCGCGGGACTCGCGGCTGCGGCGCAACTCGGCGCGATCGATCAGACCAAGCGCGATGCCGAAGCCGCCCCGCTGCGCCGCGCGCTTGCCGACGTCATGCGCATCCGGCCGTTTCTCGACAGCCTGTATCGTCCGCGCGACGTCAATCGCATTCCGCGCAACGAAACCATCGTGTGCCGCTGCGAGGAAGTCACGGCGGGTGAATTGCGCCAGTTCGTCGAACTGGGTTGCGTCGGGCCGAATCAGGCGAAATCGTTCGGACGTTGCGGCATGGGACCGTGCCAGGGGCGCATGTGCGGTCTCACGGTGACGGAAGTCATCGCCGATGCGCGCCGCGTCTCACCTGCCGATGTCGGCTATTACCGCATTCGTCCGCCGATCAAACCGCTCACGCTCGGAGCACTCGCCGGTGAATGACGCAAGCGACATTCAGGAAGCGGACGTGCTCGTCGTCGGCGGCGGATTGCACGGCACGAGCAGCGCGTTTCATATGACGAAGCGCGGCGTGAAGGTGATCGTGCTCGAAGCGGATTACGTCGCGCGTCATTCTTCAGGCGTGAACGCGGGCGGCGTGCGCACGCTCGGGCGTCCCGTGCCCGAGATTCCGCTCGCGTTGATGTCGCGTGAAATATGGCACAGCATGACAGATTTGATCGGCGAGGATGGCGGGTTCGTGGCATCGGGCCAGTTGAAGATCGCCGAAACCGACGACGAGCTCGACGCCTGCCGTCAGCGTGTCGCGCTGCTCGAATCGCACGGCTTCACACACGAGAAAGTGATCGACCGGGAAACCGTGCTCGAACTCGAACCGGCGCTCGCGCGGCACGTGACGGGCGGCATCTGGGCCGAGCGCGACGGCTACGCATTGCCGTTCAAAACGACGACCGCGTTCCGCCTCGCCGCGCAGAAACTCGGCGCACGTTTTCTGGAAGGCACGCCGGTGCGCCGCATCGAACAGCGTGGCACGCGCTGGTTCGCGTACACGCCGCGCGGCACGTTCAGCGCGGAGAAGCTGCTCGTCACGGCGGGCGCGTGGTCGGGCGAACTCGCGAAGCAGGCGGGCGAAGCCGTGCCCGTGCATCCGGAAGGCCTGATGCTGATGGTCACACATCGCGTCGCGCCCTTCTGCCGCGCGACGCTCGGCGCAACCGGACGGCCGCTCTCGTTCAAGCAGTTCGATAACGGCACCGTGGTGATCGGCGGCAAGCTGATCGGCATCGCGGATCTCGCGAATCGTCATGGCGAAGTGGATTTCGTTCGTCTCGTGAAGAGCGCGCGCACGGTCACCGATCTCTTTCCGCATCTGAAGCATCTCGGCGTGAATCGCGCGTGGGCGGGCGTCGAAGCCTTCACGGAAGACGAATTGCCTGTGATCTCCGCGAGCCGCACGGCGTCGAATCTGTATTACTCGTTCGGCTATTGCGGCAGCGGCTTTCAGCTCGGGCCGGGCTGCGGCAAGCTGGTCTCCGAATTGATGCTCGATGGCGCGCCGTCCATTTCGCTCGACGCATTCGCGATCGATCGCTTCGGGCGCGATGCCGCTTCAGCGCAGGCCGACGCAACACAACTCATCACTCACTGAGTGCACTTTTCTTCGCCGCGCGCGTGCATGAGCGCTCGCGTTGGCTTCGTTCGTCTCGACTTTTTATCGGAGAAAGATTCATGAGCGATATCGTTCGCATCGACACCAATCAGCGCATGAGCCGCGTCGTCAAGGCAGCGGGCCTCGTGTTCATCGGCGGGCAGACATCCGCCGATCTCACGCCCGACGTGAAACTGCAAACCGCGAAAGTGCTCGAGAAAATCGACGGCTTTCTCGACAAAGCAGGCATCGACAAGACGCGTCTCGTTTCGGCGCAAGTGTGGCTCGCGGATATCGCGCGCGACTTTGCAGGCATGAACGAAGTGTGGGACGCATGGGTGCCCGAAGGCTGCGCGCCGACGCGCGCGACGGTGCAGGCGCAACTCGCATCGAATGAACTGCTCGTCGAAATCGCCGTGGTGGCGCTCGCCTGAAGCGAACACGTGTGAAAAAAGCGTCGTGCCGGCTAGCCTCGGCACGACGCTCTTGCTGCATGGCCGTCAACGTCGCATGAGACCCATCACGAGCGTCACGAGGAATATCACGAGGAATATGAAGAACAATATCTTCGCGATGCCCGCCGCGCCCGCCGCGATGCCGCCGAAACCGAGCGCCGCGGCGATGATCGCTATGATGAAAAAGACCAACGCGTAATACAGCATGATGTTATCTCCCTCTCTCGTTCAGGTACGCCGCGCGCCCCATGTGCGCGGAGTTCAATAGCGTAAGCAAGCAGTATTCCTTACCGGGTGGAGCATAGATTTTTCCCGTGATATCCTAGGCTTCGTCCTGCATACACCATCAAAACCCGCATCACGCCGCGAGCGCGGATCATCCGTTTTTTACATTGCCGTCAAGAACACTCGTCACCTGCCGTTAATCAGAATAAAGGCGATATGAAACTTGAAAGGCGTGTTGAACGCTCGTTCGCGCGCTGCTCCGCGTTAGCGAATGGTCATGCATTACGGGCACCATTGCAGCGGAGCACCCCTTCAAAATAGGGCCATGCTCGCATGGTTGACGATCTGCGGTTTAAGGTCGATCGCTTCGCCATCTTGAGCATCAAGATTTGCGCGCGGGCATCCCACCACCGAAGCACGATAGAGACGCGTCCGGATGCCATTCATCCGACGATAGATTCAGGGCGCCGCGCTGATGGCCCCATTGGGAAAGAATTG
Source organism: Caballeronia temeraria (assembly GCF_001544795.2). Lineage (GTDB taxonomy): Bacteria > Pseudomonadota > Gammaproteobacteria > Burkholderiales > Burkholderiaceae > Caballeronia > Caballeronia temeraria. The sequence goes on from NZ_FCOI02000025.1 coordinate 80,652, forward strand.
ATGAAACCGGCAAGGAATTCGCTGCGGTCACGCGTTGGCCGATATATCGCATATGGTGTGATCGCGGCGGCCATCGTCGCGGGCGTGGGCGTCCTGCACTGGCGCAATGAGATGCAGGCCGCGCAATCGCAGCCCGCGACGCTGACGGGCGTCGCCAGTCAGATGCGCCACGACACGTCGCCGTGGACGCATCGTGAGAAGGATGCATCGGAAATGCTGACCGATATTCGCGAGAAGAACGTCGCGACGATCGGCGTCAGTCCGGACGCGATTCTCGTCTCCACGATGAAGGGCGAGAAGTACTATGTGGCCGACCACAAGAGCGCGTTTTCCAATGCGCTGCTGCTCGGCGACATGAAGCCCGGCGCGAGCGCGCCCTATCAGTTGGTGTGGCTGCCCGATGCCAACGTGCGCACGGGTCTCGCGCGCTGGAGCGAGATGTTCGACCGCTCGCGCGATGCGTTGAGTCTCCTGCTTCCGCTGCTCATGGTCGGCGGCCTTCTCTGGTTCATGCGACGTGAAATGCGCGGCGGCGCGCAACTGCTCGCGCAATCGCCGACGCTGCGTTTCGATGACGTCATCGGCGCGGGCGAAGCGAAAGCCGCGCTCAACGACGTGCGTGCATGGCTCACCGAGCCTGCACAATTTACCGGCATGGGCGTGCGTGCGCCGTGCGGCATTCTGATGACGGGCGGGCCGGGCGTCGGCAAGACGCGGCTCGCGCAGGCGCTGGCGGGCGAATGCGGCGCGAACTTCATCGCGATCACGGGCAGCTATTTCAGCGCGAAGTATTACGGCGTCGGCATTCAGAAAGTGAAGCATCTGTTCGAGCTCGCGCGCAAGAATGCGCCGACCGTGATCTTCATCGACGAAGCCGATGGCCTCGGCAAGCGCACCGATACCGGCGGCGGTCCGGTCGAAGCGGAAAGCAATCGCATCCTCAATCAGCTGCTCGCGGAGATGGACGGCTTCGCATCGAACGAAGGCGTGATCATCGTCGCGGCGACGAATCATCCGGACAATCTCGACGAAGCGTTGCGCCGTCCCGGCCGTTTCGATCGCACGGTGCAAGTGCGGCTGCCCGGCGTCGAAGATCGCGCGGAGATTCTGCGCTTCTACGCGGCCAATCTGAAGACGAAACACGACGATATCGACTTCGATCAACTCGCGCGTCTCACGACGGGCCTGTCGCCGGCCACGCTCTCGATGATCGTCAATCAGGCGGGACTCGTCGCGCGCAAGGCGGGCAAACGCGAAGTGTCGGCCGCGCACTTCCTCGAAGCGATCAAGATCGCGCGCATCGGCGATGTCAACGGCGCGGAGCGTGCGCTGTCGGATGACGAACGCACACGCATCGCGGTGCATGAAGCGGGTCACGGGCTCGTTGCGGCGCTGCTCGGCACGGGCGTACTCGAAGAAGTGACGATCCTGCCGCGCGGCGGCGCGCTGGGTGTCGCGCTCATCACGAAGATGCAGGACAAGCATCTGTATCGCGAAAGCGAACTGCGCAACGAGATTCAGGTGCTCCTCGGCGGACGCAATGCGGAACTGCTGATGTTCGACGAAGCATCGAGCGGTGCGGCTTCGGACCTTCAGGAAGCATCGCGCATCAGCCTGGACATGGTGTCGAAGTTCGGCTTCAACGAAGAAGGCAATCTCTTCAGCCTCGCGGCATTGCCGCAGCAGTATGCGGGCTTGCAACTGAAGAATTCGATCGGCCATGCAAACGCGTTGCTGCATGACCTGAGCGATGAATGCTTTGCGCTTCTGCGTGCGAACGCGCCGGTGCTGCGCGCGATTGCCGATAAGTTGCTCGAATCGGAGACCGTGCCGGGCGAGACGGTTTATCGTCTGATCCGCGAGCACGCGGCTGCTGTCGCGAGCACGGAAGCGGTAACGAAGGAAGTGATGGCCGCGTGAGCGGCGCTTACTTCGCCGTTGGGTTGCCGCCGAGATATCGCAGGGATCGGGTGCCGAGCGCGAGCCTCGAATACTTTATCGAGTGCATTCGACGCACGGCCTAGGTTCGCACGGCCTGCCGCAAATCGAACGGCGTCTCGCGCAAGCGCTTGCCCGTCAGCGTGAACACCGCATTGGCGATAGCGGGCGCAACAGAAGGACTCGACAACTCGCCGACACCGCCCGGCTTCGCGGGATCGCCCTGCACGATCTGTATGTCGATGTCGGGCATGTCGGCCATGCGCATCACGCGATACGAATCGAAATTGGTCTGCTGAACCTGACCATGCCTTATGTCGATGCGATCGGCGAGCGCGTGTCCGAGTCCCCAAATCAATCCGCCGTACAACTGCTCTTCGACGCCGGCCGGCGACACCGCGAGCCCGCAATCGGCGACGCACGTGAGCTTCTCGATCACGATGCCATCGTCACGGCGCGTCACACGCGCGATCACCGCGACATAGCTGCTGTATGCGCGATTCGTCGCAACGCCGAGCGCGGTGCCACGAGGCAACGGCTTGCCCCAGCCTGCTCGCGCCGCGGCTTCGCGCAACACGGCGATATGCCGTGCATCCTTCATATGCGCGATGCGGAAGTCGAGCGGATCGCGATGCCCCGCATGAGCGGCTTCATCCATGAAGGACTCGACCGCAAACACGTTCGGGATATAACTCACCGCGCGATACCAGCCGGTCGGAATGCCGGTTTCATGACGCACCCAGCCGAGATCGACATTCGGCGCGCCATAAGCGAACTCATACTTGCTGATCGCCTCCGTGGTGCTGTAGTCCATGCGATCGGGGCGATCGAAATAGCCCGGCTCCCATTGCTCGGGCGATGCCGGCATCACCGCGCGCAATTGCAGCGCGGATAGATTGCCGTGTGCATCGAGCACCGCACGTCCACGATGATGACTCGCCGAGTGATAGAAGAGCGCGCGCATTTCGTCCTCGCGGCTATTCATCAGCTTGATGGGCTTGCCGGTCTGCAACGCGAGCCACGTCACTTCGAAGAGCCAGTACTTCGATTCACGCGCACCGAAGCTGCCGCCCGACACGAGCTCATGCAGCACGACACGATCCGCCGCGATGCCGCCGATGACTTGCGCCGCCTCCTGCGCCGTCGATGGCACCTGCAAGCCGCCCCAATACGCAATGCCGCCGTCTTTCGCCCACGCTGTCACGTTGATGGGTTCGAGCGGATTCGCGGCCTTGTACGGCATCGAATACGACGCCTGAATCACGCGCGGAGCACGCTTCAAGACGGATGCAGCATCGCCGTTCGTGACCGTCGGCACGACGCGCGCGGCGGAATCGTCGAGCCATGCGGCCTGGCGCGCGGCAACATCGCGGCTATCGAAGTTCTCGAAGAGACTGTCTTCCCATTCGACACGCAAAGCCGCCTGCCCTTTGTGCGCCGACCAGTAATCATCGGCGAGCACGGCGACGCCCGCCTGATTGCCGCCGAGCACATCGGGACGTCCGGGTATCTGCAGCACTTGCCGCACACCGGGAATCGCGAGCGCCGCCTTGGCATCGACGCTGCGCACGCGCGCATCGATCACGGGCGCGCGCGTAATGACCGCGACGAGCATGCCCGGCAAGTGCACGTCGATGCTGTATTCGAACGCGCCGCATACCTTCTGCGCGGCGTCGCGCTTCTTGCGCAGCTTGCCGATGTACTTGAACTGCGATGCGTCCTTCAACGGCACATCTTTCGGCGCAGGCAAGCTCGCCGCGCCAATGGCGAGCGATCCATAACTCGCACGCGCGCCGCTCACCTTGTCGATGACGAAGCCGTTGTCCGTCGAACATGCAGACGGCGACACCTTCCACTGCTTCGCCGCAGCCGAGATCAGCATCGCGCGCGCGGTCGCGCCCGCATGCCGCAATCGATCGTATTCGAGTGACACGCTCGTGCTTCCGCCCGTGGAAAACACCTTCCACAAGGGATGAATGTAATCGGCATAGAACGGATTCTCGGGCGTGATGACCTCGATGCGAAACGGATCGACATCCAGTTCTTCCGCAACCACCGCCGCGAGCGCAGTGCGCGTGCCGGTGCCCGAATCGTGTTTGTGGACGACGAGCTTGATCGAATCGTCGGGCAGCACGCGCACCCATGCGTTCGGCTCGAATTCGCCGTCGCGCGGATGCGGATCGCCGTTCTTCGCATACGCCTCGGGCAACTTGAATCCGATGGCCAGTCCCGCTGCGAGCAACGCGGAACTCTGCTTCATGAAGCGGCGGCGCGCGGCGCCATGCGCGCTCGTCGGGATGTGATCGTCGATACGCATTCAGGCCTCCGCCGCCGCACGCTTGATGGCCTTCCGAATGCGCGCATACGTCCCGCAGCGGCAGATATTGCCGGACATCGCCGCCGTGATGGTGTCGTCGCTGATGGCCGGTTTGCTCTTCAGAAACGCCGCTGCCTGCATCAACTGTCCCGGCTGACAATAGCCGCATTGCGGCACGTCTTCCGCGACCCATGCGCGCTGCAATGGGTGCGTGCCGTCTTTGGAAAGCCCTTCGATCGTCGTGATGTGTCTGCCCGCGACCGCCGCAATCGGCAAGAGGCACGAGCGCACCGCTTCGCCGTCCAGATGCACCGTGCATGCGCCGCAAAAGCCGCCGCCACAGCCGAATTTCGTGCCCGTCAAGCCGATGCGATCGCGCAGCACCCACAACAGCGGCATGTCTTCCGGTACATTGTCGAGCGAGTGCCGCGCGTCATTGACGATGATTTCGATCATGCGCTGTCTCCTGAATGTCGTTCGTGCTTGCGGTCATTATCGGAATCCGCGATACAGGAACGCCAGCGACGATTTCTTTGATCATCCGTAAGCCCGGCTAACACCCATGTTGAAGCGCTACCCTTCGATCCAGTCGATGCAGGCTTTTCTCCAGGCCGCGCGCGCCGGCAGCTTCTCCAGCGCGGCACGCCAGCTCTCGCTCACGCACAGCGCGATCAGCCAGCAGATCCGCACGCTCGAAGAGTTCGTCGGCCAGCCGCTGTTCGTGCGCGAAGGCGCGCGCGTCGTGCTGACCGATGCCGGCGCGCTCTTCGCGAATCAGCTCGGCGATGGCTTCGAGCAGATCGATCGTGCGTTGTCGTCGGTGAAGGAGCGCGCGGTAAAGCAGTCGATCACGCTCGACGTCGATCCCGAGCTTGCACAAAGCTGGCTCGTCGCGCGTCTGCCCGCGTTACTCGGCGCGTTGACGGGCACGTCACTCACCATGCTTTCCGCACCGCGTCATGATCGCAGCGCGTTCGAACGCGTCGATCTCGCACTGCGTTACGGCTATGGCGAATGGGATGGCTTCGAGAACGCGCTCATCTGCGGAGACCGGCTGACGGTCATGGGCTCGCCCGCGCTACTGAATGCGCAGGGACTGCGCGTGCCGCTCGCGCCTGAGCAAGTGCTCGCGCTGCCCTTGCTCGGCTACACGAAGCGCTCGTGGATTCCGTGGCTCGCCGCCGCCGGTTTGCCGGAAGTGGAACCGCATGCGGTCGCTGTATTCGACAACGCTGCGGGACTCATCGCGGCCGCGAGCGCGGGCATGGGCGTTGGACTCGCGCGCGGCCTGCTCGCCGCCGATGCGCAACGCGACGGCAAGCTGATCGAACTCACGCGCGTCGAGATTCCGACGCACTACAACCTCTATGCGGTGTGGCCGCGCGAGAAGTCGGCTCGCGTCGCGCCGCTCGTCGATGCCATCCGCGAACTCGTCGCGCAAACGGTCAACGCGCGCGATCCGGACTGACTTCGCGCACCGTGTCGAGAAAACGCGCAAGCACGGGCGACGGCGTTTCCGCGCGATAACGCGCATGCAGCGACACTTCGGGAGCGGGCGCGGCAAGCGGCACGAACGCGACGCCGCCACCCGACAACTGTTCCGCTGATGCCGGCAGCAACGCGACGCCGAGCCCTTCGCGCACGAGACATAGCAACGTATGAAGTTCGACGACTTCCTGTTCGATGCGCGGCGTGAATCCGGCATCGACGCAACAGTCGCGCAGAAACCGCGCAAGCTGCGATTGCAGCAGGCCGAAAGACAGGAATCGCTCGGTTTCGAGCTCGCGCAACGCGATATTCCCGCGCGATGCGAACGGATGCGCTAACGGCAGCGCGACCACCGCGGGTTCGCGCAACACGACTTCGCTGACGATCTCCGGATCTTCATGCGACACGCGAAAGAAGCACACATCGAGCCGGCGCTCTTTCAACGCCTGAATCTGCGCGGCGGGCGTCATTTCATGCAGCGTCCATCTGACTTGCGGATGCTTGCGCGCGAACACGCCGAGCGCGCGCGGAATGGGCTCGACCATCGCCGAACTGATGACGCCGATCTCCAGGCTTCCCACTTCGCCGCGCCCCGCGCAACGCGTGAGATCGATCGCGCGCTCGAACTGCGCGAAGATCAGCGGCGCCTGTTCCTTCAGTGTTTTCCCTGCCTCGGTGAGTTCGACCCGATGTTGCGAGCGCAGGAAAAGCGCCGTGCCCATTTCCTCTTCGAGGATGCGGATCTGCTGACTCAAAGGCGGCTGCGAAATGTGCAGCCGCGCGGCGGCGCGGCCGAAATGCAGTTCATCGGCGAGCACCGCGAAGTACCGCAAAAGCCGCATGTCCATATCGCTAACGTATCAAGATCGTGGTCAAAAAATATTGTACAGAGCGTACATAACTTGTGAGACTGCATCGCAAGCAGCAGTGCACGTCAGTGTGACACTCGATGCCGGCGAGGGGAAGGCGCATCAGCACGCGTCTTGCAAAAGGCCGCATGGGCAAGCTCGCAAGGGCTTTCGTTCCATCGACGCGCCTGCCCGCGATCCGGCAACTGGACACGCCAGTTCCCCTCAAGGAGATCGAGACCCATGATCATCGACACAAGCTGTTATCCGACCAATCTCGTCGACCTCGCCTGGCGCCATGACGGCGAACCCTTTTCGGGCGAGCGTCTGATCGAGGTGATGGACGGCCCATACATCATCAACGGCAAGCCGCGCCGCATCGACAAGGCCTTCATTCAGCCGCCGCAGGGCAACACCATCTATACGTGGACCGACGGCGAACGAAGCGGCCGCGAGTCGATCGACGACTACATGGCGTACACCGTCGAGATGACGCAGAAGTATCCCGACCGTCTGCTCGGCTGCTTCGTCTACAACCCGCGCTGCGGTCCCGAGAACGGCGCCGACGCGATCGAGTTCTATGCGAAAGAGCACGGCTTCAGGATGGTGCAGTTGCAGGCCAACATGCATGCGTATCGCCCGGACCGCGCGCTCGACTGGCTGCGTCCCGCGTTGCGCAAATGCGCGGACCTCGGGCTCATCGTGAAGCTGCATACCGGCGACGGCCCGTACAGCATTCCGAGCGAATGGTATCCGCTGATCCGCGAGTTTCCGTCGGTGCCGTTCATCATGGCGCACTTCGGCGTGCAGACCGGCGGCGTGTATTGCTTCGAGCCTTATCAGATGGCGCTCGATACGCCGAACGTCTATTGCGAATCGAGCTGGTGCCTGCAATCGCGCATCGTCGAATTCGCAAAGGTCTTGCCCACGCACAAGATTCTCTATGGCTCCGACACGCCGCCCAACGAGCCGGGCATGTGGCTGCGCCTGCTCGAAGTGCTGTGTCATGAGCCGCCGCAAGGCCTCAATCTCGACGAAGACACGCTCGAGGATTATCTCGGCAACAACCTCGCGCGCATGCTCGGCATCGAACCGAGCGCGCCGCCCAGAAGCGTCGAAGAAGCGCAGGCCTATCTCGACCAATACAAAGAAGCTGACTACGCAGGAGCGCGCTGATGATCATCGATACCCATCTGCATCCGACCAATCTCGTCGACGAAGCCTGGCGGCATACGGGCGAGCCTTTCACCGGCGAACGTCTGCTCAAGATGATGGACGGCCCGTACATCATCAACGGCAAGCCGCGCCGCATCGACATGGGCTTCATTCAGCCGCCGCCCGGCAACACCGGCTATCGCGACGGCAACCGGCGCGGGCGTGAAGGCATTCGCGATTACATGTCGTATATCGCAGAGCTGACGCAGAAGTATCCGGACCGCTTCATCGGCAACTTCACGTACAACCCGCGCTGGGGTCCGGAAAACGGCGCGGCGGAGCTCGAATTCCACGTGAAGGAATACGGCTTCAAGATGCTCAAGCTGCACGCGAACATGCACGGCTACCGGCCGGATCGCGCGCTCGACTGGCTGCGCCCCGCGATGAAGAAGTGCGCGGAGCTGGGCGTCGTCGTGCTGATTCATACCGGCGACGGACCGTATACCATCCCGACGCAGTTCTATCCGATCATCCGCGAATTCCCGATGGTGAATTTCATCATCGGTCACTTCGGGATTCAGACGGGCGGCAATTACTCGTTCGAAGCCTTCTGGATGGCGATGGATACGCCCAACGTCTATTGCGAATCGGGCTGGTGCTATCAATCGCGCATCGTCGAATTCGCACGTCAGTTGCCGCGCAACAAGATCGTCTTCGGCACCGATTCGCCGCCGAATGAGCCGGGCATGTGGCTGCGCGAGCTGGAAATGCTGTGCGGTCCCGCGCCGCAAGGCATGGACCTCGATGAAGACGGCCTCGAAGATTACATGGGCAACAACATCGCGCGACTGGTGGGCATCGAGCCGACCAAACCACCAAAGGATCTTGCCGAAGCGGAGAAACGGTTGAAGGCCACGTATGTAAAGAGCGACGAAGTTGCGCAGACGGCCTGACGTTAAAGCGGGCGCGGTTACTCACGCGCCCTTCTTCCTCTCGATGGAGTGCACGATGGCCGATCAGCTCTTTCGCGCCACGCAGGACTTTCATTGCTTTGCGCAAGCGTATCGCGAGCAGTATCCGGACGATGTGCTGACGCTCAAGCAGCCGTTGTCCGCCGATCAGGATGTCACGGCGATCGTCGCGACGCTGGCCGCGCGCGGACAACATCCGATGCTCGTCTGCGAGAACGTCGATGGCATCGATACGCCGTTGGCGACCAACTTCTTTGCATCGCGTGAACGTATCGCACGCTTGTTCGATGTCGATGCACGCAATCTCTTCGACGCATACCAGCAACGCGCGAATTCACCGATCGCGCCCGTGCATGTCGCAAGCGGACCGGTGCTCGATAAAGTTATCGAAGCCGATGCAGTCGATCTCGCGCAATTGCCGATGATCCGCCACTTCGCCACCGACCGCGGTCCGTACGTGACGAACGCGGTGATCGTCGCGGAGGACCCGGTGACGGGCATCGCCAATCTCAGCTATCACCGCTCGATGCTGCACGCGAAGAACGCGCTCGCCACGAGTCTGCATTCGCGCGGTCATCTGTGGCGCATGCTCCAGACCGCGAAGGCGCGCGGCGATACGCTGAAGGTTGCAATGGTCATCGGCGCACATCCGCTGTTCATGCTCGCAGCGGCTTCGCGCGTGCCGTTCGGCGCGGACGAGCGCGCCATCGCTGGCGGGCTTTTCGGTGCGCCGCTCGAACTCGTGCGCACGCCGCGCTATGGCATTGGCGTGCCTGCGGCCGCGGAGTTCGTGCTCGAAGGCACGATCGATCCCGACGCGCGCGCTGAAGAAGGTCCGTTCGGCGAATTCACAGGTTATTCGTCGGACCGTTCGACCAACAACGTGCTGCGCGTGGATACGATGATGCGTCGCCGCGATGCATGGCTCGTCGATGTAGTCGGTGGTCCGTATGCCGAACATCTCACGCTTGCGCGCCTGCCGCGCGAGGCCGAGATGAGTGAAAAACTCAAGGCGCGCTTTCCGTCCGTCACCGCGCTGCATTATCCGAACTCGGGCACGCACTTTCATTGCTATGTTGCGTTGAATCAGACACGCGATGGCGAAGCCCGACAGATCATGCTCGCACTGCTCGGCTGGGACCCGTATCTCAAGCATGTCGTGGCGGTCGATAGCGACATCGACATCACCGATGACTCGCAAGTGCTCTGGGCGATCGCCGCGCATGCACAGCCGCATGAAGACGTGTTCATCGTCGGCGGATTGCCGGGCAGCCCGCTCGATCCATCGTCCTCCGTAGATGGCACGACATCACGCATGGGCATCGATGCGACGCGCGGCTCGCATTTCGACGGCATACGCGCGCGTGTCGGCGACGATGCGATGCAACGCGCGGCGGACATACTGAAGGGAGCCACGCGATGAGCACGCGACGCATCGCGGTGGGCATCAGCGGCGCGTCGGGTTTCACATACGGCGTGCGCCTGCTCGAATTGCTGCGCGAACTCGATATCGAAACGCATCTGACGATCTCGCGCAGCGCACTTCTGACGATGCAGCACGAGACCGATTACAAGCTCGCGGATATCACCGTGCTCGCGAGCGTCACCTATCGATGCGACGACATGGCCGCCGCCATTTCCAGTGGTTCTTTCCGCACGCTGGGCATGATCGTCGCGCCTTGCTCGATGAAAACGCTCGCTGAAATAGCCAGTGGTCTTTCATCGAGCCTCATCTCGCGCGCGGCCGACGTCACGCTCAAGGAACGCCGTCCGCTCGTGCTGCTCGCACGCGAAACACCATACACGCTGGCGCATTTGCGCAACATGATCGCTGTCACCGAAATGGGCGGCATCGTCGCGCCGCCGGTGCCTGCGTTCTACTCGCGCCCCGCTTCACTCGACCAGATGATCGATCACACGCTCGGCCGCGTGCTCGATCTGTTCGGCCTCGAATGCAACGTGGTGCGGCGCTGGAAGGAACACGAAGCCTGATTGACTCAAAGGAGACATGCGATGACCCCTATCCATACGACTCACAACGCGTTCGAGAAAATTCCCGTCACGGTGCTGACCGGCTTTCTGGGCGCGGGCAAGACCACCTTGCTCAACTACATCCTGCGCGAGAAGCATGGTCACAAGATCGCGGTGATCGAGAACGAGTTCGGCGAAGTCGGCATCGACGGCGGACTCGTGCTCGAATCGACCGAAGAGATCTATGAGATGACGAACGGCTGCGTGTGCTGCGTCGGCGCGGTGCGCGAGGACCTCGTGCGCATCGTACGGATGCTCGTGGAGCGGCCCGAGCGGCTCGATCACATCATCGTCGAGACGAGCGGGCTTGCCGATCCGTATCCCGTTGCTCAGACCTTTTTCATCGACGATCCGATCGCGCAACGCGTGACACTCGATGCCGTCGTGACGATGGTCGACGCGAAGCACATCGCCGCGCATCTCGACGATCTCGTGCTCGACGGCCGCGACAACCAGGCGGTCGATCAGATCGTGTGCGCGGATCGCATCGTCGTCAACAAGATCGATCTCGTGACGCCGCAGGACATCGCGTCGTTGAAAGAGCGCTTGCGCGGCTTGAACGCAACCGCCGATATCGTCGAATCGAGTTATGCGCAGATCGATTTGCGCAGCATTCTCGGCGTGGGCGCGAACGAGTTCGCACAGCAGCTCGTCGAAGCCGACGACGATCACGATCACGGTCATGAGCATGATCACGAGCATCATGCTCATCACGAAGAAGATCACGACGATCACCATCACGATCAAAGCGTGACATCGGTGGGCATTGAAGTGGTTGCGGATATCGACATCGACGCATTGCAAGCGTGGCTTGCTGAAATGCGCGCATCGGATGCGACGAACCTCTTTCGCATGAAAGGCATCTTCGCCGTGAAAGGCCAGCCATATCGCTACGTGCTGCAAGGCGTACACGACATCATTGAACTGCGCGCGGCGCAGGCGTGGGGTCTGGAGCCGCGTTCGAGCCGCATCGTGTTCATCGGACGCGAACTCGATCGTGCCGCGTTGACCGAGCGCTTTCATGCCTGTCTCGCCGTGCCGATAGCGGCCTGACGATCGCAGCCGCCGACAAAACATAATCAGGAGACACGTGATGAACACCGACCAACACCCCGTCGATCGCGTCCTGCCCAAACGGCAGATGATCACGCTCGGCCTGCAGCATATGCTCGTTGCTTATATCGGCGCGATTGCCGTGCCGTTGATCGTTGCATCCGCATTGAAGATGTCGCCCGCCGACACCACTGTGCTCATCAGCACGGCGCTCTTCTGCTCGGGCATCTCGACGGTGCTGCAGACCGTCGGCGTCTGGAAGTTCGGCGTGCGTCTGCCGATTCTGCAAGGTGTCGCATTCAGCAGCGTGGGGCCGGTCATCGCGATCGGCTTGAGTCCGGGCGTCGGCTTTGCGGGCGTCTGCGGCGCGGTGATCGGCGCGGGTGTCTTCACGATGTTCGCCGCGCCGCTCGTCGGACGTCTGCGGCGTTTCTTTCCGCCTGTGGTGACGGGTTGCATCGTCACGGTGATCGGACTGCAGCTCTTTCCGGTTGCGTATCAATGGGCGGGCGGCGGCGAGAACGCGCGGCACTTCGGCGCGCTCCCGTTTCTCTGCGTCGCGTTGTTCGTCGCGCTGATCATTCTTGCCGTGAATCGCTTCGCCAATGCGTTCCTGCGCAATCTTTCCGTGCTGATCGGACTGGTCGCGGGCAGCGTGCTGGCGTGTGCGCTCGGCATGGGCGATTTCGGCAACGTCGCGAACGCGCCGTGGTTCACGATGCCGCTCCCGTTTCACTTCGGCATGCCCGTGTTTTCCGTGGTGCCGGTGCTGACGATGATCGTCGTGATGATCGTGCAGATGGTCGAGTCGATGGGTCTCTTCGTCGCGATCGGCGATATCGTCGACAAGAACATCAGCGAAGAAGACGCCGTGCGCGGCATGCGCGCGAATGGCCTCGCCAGCGCGATCGCCGGCATGTTCGCGGCGTTTCCGTTCATCGCGTTCATGGAGAACGTGGGCCTCGTCATCCTGACCGGCGTGCGCAGCCGCTGGGTCGTCGCGGTGAGCGGCGTGCTGATGTGCGTGGTCGCGCTGGTGCCGAAGATCGGCGCAGTCGTGGCATCGACGCCCGCAGCAGCGCTCGGCGGCGCGGGCATCGCGATGTTCGGTGTCGTGGTCGCGGCGGGCGTGCAGACGCTCTCGAAAGTGGACTTCGAGCGCAATCGCTATAACGTGCTGATCGTCGGCTTCACGATCGCCACCGCGCTCATTCCGGTGATGGCGCCGCAAGTTTTCAAGCAGATGCCCGAGTGGACGCAGCCCTTCGTGCATAGCGGCGTCGTGCTCGCTTGTCTCGTGTCGGTGGTGCTGAACGCCGTGCTCAATGGCGCGCATGAGGAAGACGTCGTGCCTGCGCACAGCATGGTGCGTGAGTAAAACGTGATGACTGGACGAACCAACATGAACGTATCAAACAACGCACTACTAATTAAAAACCCATTTGCGGTGATGAGCGGTTTGCGCGGCGATGCAGCGCGTCTCGGCCAGGTGGACATTCGCGTGCGCAACGGCATCATCACCGCGCTTGCGCCGAACCTCGAAGCACGCGACGATGAGCGCGTCGTCGATGCACGGTCTTGCGTCGTGTATCCCGGCTGGGTGAACACACATCATCACCTGTTTCAGAACCTGCTGAAGGCGGTGCCTTCGGGTATCAATGCCGACCTTCAGGAATGGCTCGCCGCCGTGCCTTATCCACGGCTCGCGCGTTTCACGCCGGAACTCGCGCGCGTCGCCGCGCGGCTCGGCATGGTCGAGCTGCTCTTGTCCGGCGTGACCACATGCGCGGATCATCACTATCTCTATCACGCCGACGGCACCACCGAAACCGGCGACCTGCTCTTCGACGAAGCGGCATCGTTCGGCTTGCGTTTCGTGCTGTGCCGTGGCGGCGCGTTGCAGGCGGCGGGCGATCATCCCGGCTTTTCGAAGGTCGCGTTGAAGCCCGAGTCGCTCGATCAGATGCTCGCCGATATTGAACGTCTGAAGTCGCGCTATCACGATGCGCACGCGGCATCGATGCGCCGCGTCGTCATCGCGCCGACGACACCGACCTTCTCGCTGCCGCCCGATCTGCTGCCCGAGATTGCGCGTGCTGCACGCGGCATGGGTCTGCGCATGCACACACATCTCTCGGAGACGCGGCGTTACGTCGATTTCTGCCGCGAGCGCTTCGACAAGTCGCCGGTCGAGTTCGTCGCCGATCACGAATGGCTCGGTCCCGATGTATGGTTCGCGCATCTCGTGCATCTCGAAGCGAGCGAGATCGCGATGCTCGCGGAAACCGGCAGCGGCTGCTCGCATTGCCCGGTCAGCAACGCGCGGCTCGGCAGCGGCATCGCGCCCGCGCCACAGATGGCCGCTGCGGGCGTGCCGATGTCACTCGGCGTCGATGGCGTCGCATCGAACGAATCGGGCAGCATGATCAACGAGGCGCATTTCGCATGGCTCGTGCATCGTGCGGCACAGGGCGCGTCGGCGACGACCATCGAAGAGACGATCCACTGGGGCAGCGCGGGCGGCGCGGGCGTGCTCGGTCTCGATGCCGTCGGCACGCTCGAAGTCGGCAAGGCCGCGGACCTCGTGCTGTATGACATCGACGATCCGCGCTTCTATGGGTATCACGATATCGCGGTGGCCCCCGTGGCGTCGGGCGAGCCGGCGCGCGTGCGCTACAACGTGGTGAATGGCCGTGTCGTCGTCGACGATGGCGTGATTCCCGGTCTCGATCTCGATGCCTTGCGACGGGAAGCCGCCGAGGGCGTGAAGGCTTTGCTGGCCGATTAGGAAGGCATCACCATGCGAACGAAACGATTGAAACTTGGCATTCTGACGCCATCGTCGAATACCGCGCTCGAACCGATCACCTGCGCCATGTTGAGCGCGCTGCCGAACGTGAGCGCGCACTTCGCGCGCTTCACCGTCACGCAAATCAGCCTGACGAACGAGGCGCTCGGTCAATTCGATGTGAACCGCATCGTGAATGCGGCGAAGCAGCTTGCCGATGCGCGCGTCGATGTGATTTGCTGGAGCGGCACGTCCGCGGGTTGGCTCGGTTTCGAGCGCGACGAGGCGCTGTGCCGCCAGTTGACGGAAGCGACCGGCATTCCTGCAACGACGTCCGTGCTGGCGCTGAACGAGATTCTCGCGAAGACGGGCGTGCGACGTCTGGGCCTCGTTTCGCCCTATATCGCCGATGTGCAGGAGCGCATCATCCGCAACTACGAAAGACGCGGCATCGAATGCGTGGCGGAACGGCATCTCGGCCTGAGCGAGAATTTCAGCTTCACAGAAGTGCCCGACACGCTTCTCGCCAGCATGATGCGCGAGGCGGCGTTCGCGCGGCCCGACGCGGTGACGACGTTCTGCACGAATCTGCATGCGGCGCATCTTGTGCAATCGTTCGAGCGCGACACGGGTATTCCGGCGTACGACACGGTCGCCACCGTGGTATGGAAAGCGCTCGACATGTTCGATGTGGACATGTCGCCGTTATCGAGCTGGGGAAAGCTATTCTCGATCAATAAGCGTTGATGCTGCGCAGCCCCTCGAGCGCCGTCTTCAAGATGATGCGCATGTCCAACGCGAACGACCAGTTTCCCAGATAGTACAAATCGTGCGCGACACGCGCTTCCATCTTGTCTATCCGGTCCGTCTCGCCGCGAAAGCCATTGATCTGTGCCCAGCCGGTGATGCCCGGCTTGATCCGATGACGATAGGTATAACCCTGCACCACTTGCTGATAGAGATCATCATGTTCCGGTGCGTGCGGAGGCGGCCCGACGATCGACATATCGCCCCGCAATACGTTGAAGAACTGCGGCAGTTCATCGAGGCTCGTGCGGCGCAGGAACGCGCCGACGCTCCCCGTATGCGGATGCATCGAGCGGAACTTGAGAATGTTGAATTCTCCTCCGTCTGCGCCCTTGCGACGCTGCCTGAGGAATACCGGACCGGGCGAACTAATCTTCACCGCAATGGCGATCCCGATCAGAAGGGGCGCAACCGCAATGAGCGCCGCCAGCGCAAACAACCGATCGAATATGGCCTTCTGCAAAAGCGCGCTTTGCGACAGCGCCAGACTGCGTACGTCCGGAATGAATCGCATATTCAAAAGGTCCGCGCGGAACTCGTTCACGAAGCGCAGGATAGTTTTGTCCTGCAATAGCGGCAGGGCGAGCCAGACCTCGTGCACTTTCTGCTCGCGCGCATGACTGACAAATGCATCAAAATCATCGAAGACTGGCGCGAGCGAAGTGATCGGAATGTCCGGTGATGCGTTGAATACTGCGATTGCGCGAAAGCCCGAATGGCCGGCGTGCTCGATCCTTCTTACGATGGATTCGCAATGATGACCGCAACCCACGACGGCCACGTGAGAAAGCTTTGCCAGCGATCCGTCCATGTCGCGCATGTCATATCCCGAGAATCCGGCATTCGTGTGATGGCAGGCTGAAGCAGCGTATTTGTTAACGATCGATTCGTCCAGCGACCGATCATCAGCGCAACCGATGACGGTGATGTGTCGCGTGTGAATTCGTGCTGTTCGCGTTTGAAGCGCTCAGGCGACCAGGTATTCATGCCCCGAACTTGCGAAGTATATGAGCATGTCGAGGCCGACGCACGAAACGATCAATAATGCGCCAGCCGGGATAGCGGTCTCCCGTTCTGCTTGAGTGCCTTGCTCGTATCACACCGAGACTTCAGGATAGTGTTCGACCTACTCCTCGCCCTGACATCCAGCATAGGTTACGCATCTGCGAATCAGATCGACTTCGTAGCGAACCACACCAGCATTCCAGGCGTTATGCAGAAATACCGGAAAGCTGCTCTCTCCCGCCTGATCCGCTCGCAACGCCTTGATCAACGCTTCGCGATCGAACGGGGGTACGTCGAGCGATCCTTGAGCAAGCGGCGTACCTTGCTGAACCACCGGGCCGTGAACTGTGAGATACAGACTCTGGCACGACGGCAGAGACCAGACATTGCTGCTTACGCCGGCCTTCCGAAGCACCTCGGCGAGATATGGAAAGCCGCCGACATCCGGTTTATCCCGCATGGCGCGTTGCTGGGCTGCGACTAGTTTTTCGATCGCCTGGCTCATTACTTCTCCGTCTAATTGAAACTTATTCAAGCGGGATGTCGCGAATCTGATGGAGATCCGCGAGTTTTTGCAGAAGCGCGCGAAGCGTGTCCTGCTCTGCGCGGTCGAGCACGGAAAAGAAGTGATCGTCATTGCCGTCCGCTATTGCCGTCAGTTTCGGTAGCAGACGACGCGCTTGGCGTGTGAGGGACAGAATCTGCACGCGGCTGTCCTCTGTGCTTGCGACGCGCACGACGAGTCCTTTCGATTCGAGCTTGTCGAGAATCTTGGAAACGGCGCCCCGCGTCATCCCGATCGCGGCGGCGATTGCCGAACTTGTAGCGCTGTTACGATTTCCGACGTGGTTCAGCACGACCCACTCCGCCACGGAAATCTGCCGCTCGGCCAGGGCGCGCGCGAAGGCGTTCGATACCGCGTTCGATACGAGCCTTAACCAATAGCCGAGGTGCTGCTCGAGCGGACTTTCGATCATAAGCCTAAATTCACCGTGAGTTTCCGTGGAAACTATTTTAGTTTCCACGGAAATAAACGTCAATGCGTTTTCGGCTTTCTTCCGACGAGCTTTGCGTCGCTCAGTTGCAGTAGCCTTGCGACGCATACGTCCCGCCGCCGGGCGCGCGGCTGTTACAAAGCGTGTTCAACAGCGACGCGATATTGCCTGCCCCGTAGACGCCATAACTTCCATTCGGATACTGCGAGTTCTGGCGGAATTGAGAGGCATAGTTATCCTTCGACGCATTCGGATCCGCCGATCCCCACGACGTCACGCCGATCACGGCAAGATTCGGCGACGAACCTGCTGTCGCGCCGCCGCTCAGCACGGCATCGCGCGCGCGAAAGTTCACGACCCACGGACCGCCGCTCGCTCCGCCTGTCAGATTGCTGCCCTGCCAGAGTTGTGATGCGCCGGTTACGGTCGTCGTGTAAGTGGGACCATCGGTGCGCTGCATGATCGCGCCGCCATCCAGCAGGAATGGATAACCGAATGTGCTCACTGCCGCCGTACGAAGATTGCCGGTTTTCGGCGACGACACGAAAGAATAGTTATTCCATCCGTAGTTGAGATAGCCCGTGATATCGCCGATGAACCGATTGGATGCGTTCTTCGCGATTGCGATCACCGCGAGATCGTTGTTTCGCGCGGCGCCCGAACCGCTATCCGTTCCGTTCGCCCAACTCGATGGCCGGACGAGCGCAGCCCAGTTCCATTGGCCATATGGCGCGATCTGCGTGGACGTGGCGCCCGATGCGCCGTAATGTCCGGGAATGAACTGAAACGAGGAATAGATCGAATTGCCAGAGCCGAAGCTCTGGACGCAATGCGCTGCCGTGACGATCACGCTTCGGCGAATCAGGCTCGCCGTGCAATATCCAGCGGAGAACGTGAGCTTTCCGATCGCCCGATAAGGGTAGGTCGTGCTCAGGTAATTCGCGCTTGTGGCGCCGGTCGCGCTCTGATTTCCGTCCTGGACCCGCGCGGCCGTGTAGGGGATGCCGAACGAACCGAACGCCCTCGTCTCTGCGCTTTGCTGGATGCCCGACTGGGTATTCATGCCCGGCGCATAAGGTCCGGGGTCAGTGTCCGGCGTGATGTTGGATGTATCGGGTGGAATTAGTGTATTCACCACCGGCCTTAGATTAGTCAGATCCCTGGGCGCCATTCGCGCCTCCGCCGGGTTCGTATTGGTGACGACTTCGTCGTGCGCGTGTGCCGCGCCCATCGAAACCATCGATGCTGCAAATATCGCTGTCGTCCTGATACGGCAAACATGCTTGCAATTCGTCATGACATTCTCCAGATAGTGACCGCGTCAATCAGATTCGTTTATTGTTTAGTTATCCGAATCCATATCTTCGACGTAGGTTCACGTCGGAGCGTTTCGCCGGGTTCTGAAGATGAAATACGCAACGCTCCCACTTAGAACGAGAGTCGGAGCGATATTTGAAAATTGCAGCGGAATTCGGGGCGCGGCCGCAACCGTGGCGCGCGAAGCCCCGTTCAGATCGACGTGCGCGGCAGATAGCCGCTCGGCTTGCTCTGAAGCTTGCGACTCACCTTGAGTGCGAACAATACGGGTTTGGTGATATGCGGACGAAGAATGGCGTGCTTGCGCACATATTTCGGGACGTGCCATTGCGAACGCGTGCCCGCGTAGAACAAGGCCGCGTGTCCCGCGCGCAGCGTTTGCGGTTCCTGGCCTTCGGCGGTGATGACGACTTCGCCTTCGATCACGTAGATAGTTTCGTCCTGCTCGAAGTACCAGTTGAAGCGGCCGGCGGTGCAATCCCAGACCCACGAGGACGTTGTCGTATCGAGACTTTGAGACCATCTGCCGCTGCGAGCGACAGGATTGCCTTCGAGAATCCATGCCGGGTCGATCGGATCTGGCTCGAGCAACACATCGTCCAGGCGCACGGATTCGAATGCGAGAGTGGTCATGAAGGCTCCTTTATGGGTTGCGACTGCGGCTCCGTCGAAAGCGTTCGGTGCCGTGCGTATGAGCAGACAAAAACACCGCACATTCGTTCACTTTCAACATTACAGTTTGTAATTTTGAGTGATCTTACCGTACCCCGAGGAATCGCAAACGAAAAACGTGTGCCTTGTATGATCAATGCACGTTCTCTCACTCGACGAATGATGGCCTCGTCGCAAAGACCGGCGGAGCGATCTGGTTCGTCAATGGTGATCGAAAAGCGCAATCTGATTCGCCTTCACCATCGAATGCACCTTCGTTCTGAACTTGGCAGCGGGATCTTTCATGCACGCTTCCGAAACGGTCGCGGCGACGGGTTGAGCGGTATCGATCAGGGTGGTCTCGGTACCCTTCACGCCGAGCTTGTCGACACCGGCGACCCAGTAGACGAGCGCAGGCTTGTACGCGTCGTCGACCTGCACGAAGTCCGCGCACGTCATCGTGGCGGGGGCGACTTTCATCTCCTTGGCACTCGCGGCACCGGCGGCGCAGACACAGATCAGAGCAATCAGGATTTTGGCGGACTTCATGAAACACTCCTTGTTTGGATGATTGAGATTCAGACGACTACGAACAGATCTTATTGAGGCAGAGTTAGCCGAGAATTAACTCAAGCCGGCTGCGCTGCGTCTTTGACTTCCTGCCGCGCGTGAGCCGACGCCGGCACTGTCCAGCCGATGCCGCGCACATTGCGGATCAGAGTGCGTCCGAAGCGCTTGCGCATCGAATGGATGAGCACGTCGAGCGCATTGCTTTCTGCTTCGTTGCCCCATCCATAGATGCGTTCTTTCAGCTGTGCGCGGGAAAGAATGACCTCGGGCCGTTCAAGAAGCGCATGCATCAACGCAAATTCGCGCGCGGTCAATGGCGACGCGACTTCCTCGCGCAAAAGCGTGCGACGGTCGAGATCTGCGGAGCACCATTCATATCATCTTGTAGACCGAAATAAATCAAGAGAGAGACGGTGTGCCTGCATTTTCAAAAGAACGGCGACGAATACTTGCCATGAGCGAAGGAAAATCATGCGCATGTTACTGATTGAAGACAATCTGCAAATGGGGCAAGCCCTGTTCCGAGCTTTGAAGGCCGATGACTATCAGGTCGACTGGGTGCGCGATGCGCGCGCGGGTCGTCTTGCCATTGATGCGGCCTATTACGCGGTAGAGTGCAGTTTGAAATCGTGTTGTATGCATGTCTGTCCTCGCGAAGGAGGACAGGGCGCGTTTGCGTTCTGCTATCCGAACAATCCTCTGATGCCATGCGCTTCGAAGGAAATTGATTTCGGCTTTATCGATGCCCGTGCCGCTTGACGAAATCCATCAAGGCATTAAAGGCGGGAGGCACGGACGGATCGGCGGCAGCGAGGCGAAGCGTATCGTCTCCATCGATATTGATTCGATAGGTGCGGCCATCCGGAACCGGCTTCGCGGCGCGCGGGCGTGCCGCGCCCGCCTCTGCACGCGCCGCGCTTATGAGTCGCGAGAATTCGGCGCCGTCTTCAGCCGATAGATCTTTCTCGTCGAGAATGACCGGCCGGGCAAGTCCCGGAAACGCGCCGAAGCCGCCGTCGGTCGTCAGCTCCGCATGCATCGAAGGCTCCTGTGACGGTTGATGCGAACTGCAACCCATGCAAAGCAGCACCGCGCCGGCGAACAGCCGTGCGAGAAGACGAACCCGCGCTCCGTCACAATACACCGACTTCATTCCATGCTTTCTTCACCGCCGATGCTTCGGCCCCGCTCGCGCCGTATAGCTTGCCTGCGGTCGCAAGCGTCAGCTTCGCGAACGTCTTGAAGGTTGCGTTCCGTTTGAGTTGCGAGTCGGTGAGCGTCTCGTACCAGATACGCCCGGCCTTCTCCCACGCATAGCCGCCGATCTCCAGAGCAGCGAGGCAAAACGCCCTGTTCGGAACGCCCGAGTTGATATGCACGCCGCCGTTGTCCTGCGTCGTACGCACGTATTTGCTCATGTCCGCCGGCTGCGGATCCTTGCCGAGCCTCGGATCGTCGTAGGCCGTGCCCGGGTTCTTCATCGAGCGAAGCGCGACGCCTTTCACGCCCTTCGCGAGCAATCCTTCTCCGATGAGCCAGTCCGCCTTGTCCGCGGTCTGTTTGTTCGCGTATTGCTTGATGAGCGATCCGAACACATCCGATACCGACTCGTTCAATGCGCCCGCCTGCGCCATGTAATTCAGGCCGGCCGTATGCTCGGTCACGCCATGCGTCAACTCGTGTCCGATGACATCGAGCGCAATCGTGAAGCGATTGAACAACTCGCCGTCGCCATCGCCGAAAACCATTTGCTGCGAGTTCCAGAACGCGTTGTCGTAATTGGTCCCGAAGTGAACCGTGCCGGTGAGCGGCAAGCCCGCATCGTCGATCGAATTGCGGTGGAAGATCTCGAGATAGAACTCGAAGGTCGCGCCGAGTCCGTCATACGCTTCGTTCACGGCATCGTCTTTCACGGGCTTGCTGCCTTCGGTGCGAACGACCGTGCCCGGCAACGTTTCGGACTGGTTCGCCGTGCATATCGTTCGATGCGCGGAAGGCGCTGCAGCCGTGGGCATCGGCGCTGCGGCCCGGGGAGCGAGCGCCGCCTGCACTGCACGGAAGCTCCGCAGCGTGTGATCCTTCGACAACGTGTCGATTGCGATGACACGCTCTTCCTCATTGCCGTGCTTCGCGATGTGCTCCAGCATATGCGGCGGCAGAATGCAGTAGATGGAGTGAGGACGTCCCAGCTTCAGGTCAGTGCACATGATCCTGTCCTTTTCGAATCGAATCGTTGAGATGAACGCGACCACGACGAAAATCTAGACGATACGCCCGAATAGTCAATAAGGGTGCGCTTGCGGACACCACAGAGCAAGTTCGATCCTCGTGAACAGCTTCATTCGCTTGCACCTTTAAACGTAGATGTACTTACCATTTCGCCGGAGTTTCCCGACCTGGGCCGTTCCGCGAACGTTGCCGAGTCAAGTTCGCTTCAAATCGCGGTTTACCCCCAATGTTCGGTCCCGAACATCAGTTTGTTGGCCAGCGCACCGAAGGGAAGATTCGAAAGGAGGTTAAATCGTCGAAAACGTGCAATGAGAAACTCAACAAAATGCGCGACCTTACTAAAAAATCGAGCGGCCAAGGGATTTGTCGCATTTCGAACATCGCTTATTACCGATGTTCGCGCCCGTGCTTCGGTAATTTCGGGCAGGGAGTCGACGCATGACGCCCATCGTCTTCGGAGGCCGCTTCGGGTGGCTTCATGCCGGTCAGGGAAATCACGGCGTCGTGATGTGCAATCCTTTCGGACATGAAGAGGCATGGGGGCACAAGGCCATGCGCTATCTGGCCGAGGAGCTGGCCCGGCGTGACATCCCCGTTCTGCGCTTCGACTATCTCGCAACCGGCGATTCAGCCGGCATCGACCATGAAAGCGATCGACTCGATCAGTTCGTCGCCGATATCGGCGCGGCTGTCGAACGTTTGCGACACGAAACGGGCGTGACCAAAGTCACCTTGTGCGGCTTGCGTCTGGGCGGCACGCTGGCGGCGCTCGCATCGCATCATCCGCTGGTGGATTCGCTTGCGCTGCTCGCGCCCGTGGTGAACGGTCGCCACTATATGCGCGAGCTCACCGCATTGCGACAGACATGGGTCGAGAATCTTCCCGTCGTCGTGCGAGCCGCGCAGATCGATTCGCCCTATCACGTGCTCGGACAGGTCTATAGCGAAGCGTTGCGCGGCCGCCTGAGCGGGCTCGATCTCGCCAAGAGCATGATCCGTCAGCCCGCCGTGCCCAAGCGCATGTTCGTCGCCGATCTGCGGCCCGGCGCGAGCCAGTCGCTATGCAACGTGTTGCGCGATCGAGGCGTCGAGGTGCAGGCGGAAGCGTTCGACGACTACTTCGACTTCATGCAGGAGACCGCATCGTCCGTATTGCCGGAAAAGACGCTCAAGCGCACCGCGCAATGGATCGCAGAGGGCACGGCCGAAGGCGTCGCGGGCGATCTCAAGCCGGGACGCGCGCGCAAGGCAGCGCGGCCGAACATGAGCGACGATGCGATCATCGAAACGCCGGAGGCGATCGAGCGCCCGGTGATCTTCGGTGCGACGGGACTCTTCGGCATCTTGTGCGAGCCGCGCGACGGAATGCCCGGCGGCCCTGTGATCGTCATCACGAATACGGCGGGCAGCGTGCATCAGGGCGACAGCCGGCTGTCGGTTCGCTTCGCGCGGGAAATGGCGCAACGCGGCATCGCGTCGTTGCGCTTCGATGCGCGCGGCATCGGCGATAGCCCCGCGCGCTCGGAGGACGGCGCGCACGACAAGGTCGCGTCGATTCACGCGGACACCACCGTCGAAGATGTCGCGACGGCGGCCGCATGGCTCAAGCGCAAAGGCTACGACAACGTCGTGGTGTTCGGCATCTGCTCGGGCGCCTATAGCGCGGTGCGGGCGTCATTGATCGAGCCGGCTATCGGCGCCGCCATCGCCGTGAATCTGCAGCGCTTCCATATACCGGAGCATCTGACTCTCCACGAACTCCGGGCTCAGAGACGCAACACGATGGCGCGGCTCGGACCGGCGATTCTCAAGCCGCAGAAGTGGTGGCTGGTGTTGAGCGGTCAACGCGGGCTCAAGCCGATCCTCAAGGCGTTCGCATCGAATGCGGCCGCACGACTGCAATCGCAGATGCGCGGCGTGGCTCGCAAGAAGGTCGTGCATGCCGGCCAGAGCAAGCTCACCGATCCGCACAGCGTCGTTCACACGCTGGAGCGGAAGGGCGTGCGCACGCTGCTCGTGTATGGCGCGGGCGACGAAGGGCTCGACCAGCTCAACGCGCACTTCGGCAGGCATGGGAAGAAGCTGTCGCGAACGATGCGCGTGCGCGCCGCCGTGTGCGGAGATGTCGATCACGCGCTTTACGATACGCGCGCGCTGGCGAGCGTGATTGCGCTGGCCGAGACGTTCATCAAGGATCTGCAGCCGGACCCCGCGCCCGTCATCGAACCCATCGCACCGCTCGGTGTTTCTCCGCAGCTCTGAGCTGCTCTTCACCTCATCGTCTTCGATACGAACCGTCGCCTGCTTTCGCGGGCACGGCTTCGTATCGGAGATCGCATGCCTCTGTCGCGATGCTGTTCGCGCGATGCCAACAAGCCTCATCGATCTGTATTTCGCCAGCCGACACATCGGCTCGTCGCGACGCGTCCGCATTCGGCCCAGAACTAACGCGAGCACTAGAAAACCCTTCTCCGTCAATATCTTGGATTAACCGAACAGATGTTCTAGCGGCCTCTGGCACAGCCCTCGCATATGTAGCTGCGAGCGCAACGATTGGTGCTCATCCAACCAGCCAAATCCAGGAGCTACATCATGTTGAAGATCGAAAACCTCGCTGTCAGCAAAGAACTCGGCCGTGCTGAAATGGGCGCCATCGTCGGCGGCTCGAGCATCTTCCAGAACAACGGCATCAACTCCAACTACAACGGCGGCTTCTC
>NZ_FCOI02000026.1 GCF_001544795.2 Caballeronia temeraria
GCTTTACCGGCTCCGAAGAACCGGCCGCACTCGCTATCAAGCGCCCACACTTATCGGCTGTTAGTTTTTAAAGAGCATTGCGCTGAGAATTTGCTTCGCTATTCGCTTGCTTTCTTGCGCGCCGTCATTCAACGGGAGGCGAATTATGCGGTCCTATTTCGTCGCCGTCAAGCGTCTTTTTTCAAAAAATAATCGGGTCATTTCGAATGGGTCCGAATGGACCATCACGCGAGGCAATTGCTTTAGTCAGATCAATGACTTCCCGGCATTCACGCGCTCACGCCGCGCTAATTCTCAAGACCGATCATGTTCACAGACGGCCGGCAGCGGCTGTGCGCCGTATGACCAACACCTGGAGACACCTAACATGAGCACGCTCGCCGCCCCTCGCGTCACGACACCCTCGAACGCCCGACGATATGGCCTCTTCGTCTGCCTCATGGCGGCGCTAGCCGGTCTGCTGTTCGATTCCGGCCGCATTCTTTCTGGCGGGCGTGCTCGCGCTTCCCGACAGCCCGCGCTGGCTGCTTCAGCGAAACCGCGTCGACGAAGCCCGTGCGGTCCTTCGGCGCCTGTATGCCAATCCCGCCGATGTTCAAGCCGAACTCGAACAGGTCAGCGAAGACAACACGCGGCCGCAGCGTGGATGGAACCTGCTGCGCAGAAACTCGAACTTCCGACGCTCCGTGCTGCTGGGTGTCGTGCTGCAGGTTTTCCAGCAACTCACCGGCATCAATGTCGTGATGTACTACGCGCCGCGCATCTTCGAACTGGCGGGCTTCGGCACGCATGAACAGCAATTGTGGGCGACGGTCATCGTGGGCCTCGTCAATGTCATTGCGACCTTCGGAGCGATTGCCTTTGTCGATCGCTGGGGCCGCAAGCCGATTCTCTATGCCGGATGCGCTGTCATGGCAATCGGCATGTGCGCGCTCGGCTTTCTGCTGCATATGGGTGTGGCCGGCCTCACGGTCCAGGTACTCGCCGTCGCATCGCTGCTACTTTTCCTCGCGGGCTTCGCGATGTCCGCTGGTCCGCTCGTATGGATCCTCTGTTCGGAAATTCAACCTCAACAGGGACGCGACTTCGGCATCGCTGTCTCGACGCTCGTCAACTGGGTAGCCAACATGGCGGTCGCGGCCACCTTTCTCAGCTTGCTATCGACGGCCGGCGAGTCAAACACTTTCCTTCTCTACGCAGTCCTTAATGTGGTCTTTGCGATCGTCGTGTTCTTCTATGTCCCCGAGACGCGCGGAGCTTCGCTCGAAAAGCTCGACAACGATCTGATGGCGGGCAAACGTCTGCGCGATTTGGGCAAGGTCGACCGGTAATCGTCAGCTTCGCCGCTCGAGCGATATCTTCACAGGACGAATGTTCCAGATCTGCTCGCAGTATTCGCGAATCGCCCGATCAGAGGAGAACTTGCCCGCATACGCCGTATTCAGTATCGACATGCGGGTCCAGCGCGGCACGTCGCGCCAGGCGAGGCTCACGTCTTCCTGGCGCGCAACATAAGCGGCATAGTCGGCGAGAACCAGAAATGGATCGTGATGCAACAGGTTGTCGACGAGCGGACGGAACATCTCGCGATCGCCGCGCGAAAAGTGTCCGCTGCCGATCAACTCGAGTACTTCACGCAACTTGCGATTCGCATTCGCATACTCAGCGGGCCGATAACCTTCCCGTTTGACGCGCTCCACTTCGTCCGCGCTCAGGCCAAAGAGGAAGAAGTTTTCATCGCCGACTTCTTCACGGATTTCGATATTCGCGCCGTCGAGCGTGCCGATGGTCAACGCGCCGTTCATCATGAACTTCATGTTTCCGGTACCCGAAGCTTCTTTGCCCGCGGTGGAAATCTGCTCAGACAGATCGGCGGCCGGATAAATGAAGTGCGCGTTCTTCACGTTGAAGTCCGGAAAGAATACGACCTTCAGACGGCCGTTTATTGCTGGATCATCGTTGACGACCTCCGCGATGCCGTTGATCAGACGGATGATGAGCTTGGCCATCGCATAGCCCGGCGCGGCCTTGCCGCCGAATACGAAGCAGCGCGGCGCGAGTGGGAGTTGCGGCTCGCGACGCAGACGCATGTATTGCGTCACGATATAGAGCGCGTTCAGATGTTGCCGCTTGTATTCGTGGATTCGCTTGACCTGTATATCGAACAACGCAGCCGGATCGACGACGACGCCCGTCGCGCTCTGAATCTTCGCGGCGAGAATCTGCTTGTTCGCCTGCTTCACGCTGCGCCAGCGCGCCTGGAACGCGGCATCGTCGGCATACTCGGCAAGTTCGCGCAGCCTGCTGAGATCCGTGGCCCAGCCTTCGCCCAATCCGTCGTCCAGCAGCTTTGCGAGCCCCGGATTACTGAGCATCATGAAGCGGCGCGGCGTAACGCCGTTCGTCACGTTATGAAAGCGCTCCGGCCATAGCTCGGCGAAATCCCGCAACACCGTCTCTTCCAGCAGTTTCGAATGAAGCGCGGCCACGCCGTTGACCGCGTGACTGCCGACGGTGGCCAGATGCGCCATACGCACTCGCTTCGCACCGCTCTCGTCGATGAGCGACATGCGTGCGATCCGCGCGTCATCGCCCGGGTAGCGTTGGCGGACATCATCGAGGAAGCGGCGATTGATCTCGTAGATGATCTCGATCAGGCGCGGCAGCAAGCCTTGAAATAACGGCAGGCCCCACGTTTCGAGCGCTTCGGGCAACAGCGTGTGATTCGTATAAGAAAGCGTGCGCCGCGTGATGTCCCATGCATCGTCCCAGGGGACTTGCCGCTCGTCCACCAGGATGCGCATCAACTCGGCGACGGCGATCGAAGGATGCGTGTCGTTCAGTTGCGCGGTGAACATGTCGGGCAAGCGATCGATCGGCTCGCCTTTGAGCGCGAGCAGCCGCAGCATGTCCTGCAACGAACAGGAGACGAAGAAATACTGCTGCGCGAGCCGCAAGCGCTTGCCGGCTTCGGGCTCGTCATTCGGATACAGCACCTTCGACAGCGTTTCCGATTGCACCTTCTCGTGCACGGCCTCGTAGTAATCGCCGGCATTGAAGTCCTGAAGATCGAAGGACTCGACTGCCTCGCTTTTCCAGAGCCGCAACGAGTTGCACGTGTTGACATGGAAGCCGGGTATCGGCGTATCGCAGGCCACGCCCTTGACCGTGTATGCCGGAATCCAGCGGACTCTAAAGCGGCCTTCGTCGTCGGTCGTGCTTTCCGTGCGGCCGCCGAAGCCCACATAGAACGCAACGTCCGGACGCAGAATTTCCCACGGATTCCCCTTCTGCAGCCATTTGTCGGTGACCTCGACTTGCCAGCCGTCGCGGATCTCCTGATCGAAGATACCGAACTCATAGCGAATGCCGTAGCCGATAGCCGGAATCTCCAGTGTGGAGAGCGAGTCGAGATAACACGCGGCCAGACGTCCGAGCCCGCCGTTGCCAAGACCCGGCTCCTCTTCGATCGATAGCAGTTCATCGAGGTCGAGGCCGAGCGCCTGCAATGCCTCGCGCGCGTTGTTCTCGATGCCCAGGTTGATGAGGTTATTGCCGAGCTGCGGGCCGATCAGAAATTCAGCGGACAGATAACAGGCGACCTTTGCATCTCGCGCGACATAGGTATGCGTGGTGGCGACGCGGCGCGTCATCATGCGGTCGCGGACTGCGTAAGCCAGCGCCATGTACCAGTCGTGCGGAGTGGCGATCTCCGGATAGCGCGCCTGAAGACAAATCAGGTTATCGACGATGTCGCGCTGCAGCGCCTCGACGCCCAGTCCGCTGCGCGCGGGCTCGGCGCTCGTCGGTGATTCGAAGGTGGGCGTGCCGTCCATGATCTGTCCTCATTCGCTGTGTGTTCAGGCTGCCGTTGAGACAGCGCCGCGCCGCGTGAGCAGGAATCGACAAGAATGTGCCGGTTGTGTGTCCGGAGGTTGACAGCGCTGCGTCACGGCGCATGGATCGTTGGCAGCCGCCTCAAGTTGCGCGCGCAGATGCCGTTACCAAAGATGGCCGGTGCCAAGTTGGCCGGCCACTTCGAAGGCGTCACCGGCGTCGCTTCATTCATTCCCTTGCCGCGCGTGCAAGTCAAACACCCGAACAAGTATGAAACTCGTCGTTGCGGTATCTGCACTTACCATCGTTTTGGCCGGATGCGGTGGAGGTGGAGACGGTTCAAATAATACGTCAAGCGCACCCGAGACGAATGCCGCTCAAGGCCTTTATTCGGGAACCGATGCGAACAACAACGTCGTGGGCGGCGTCGTGCTCGACACAGGCGCTTTCTATTTCGTGTACGCAAACACGACGACCAACGCACTGGGCTTGGTGCAGGGTTCGGCTTCCGCGTCGCATGGCACTTTCCAGTCCGACAATGCGCGTACTTTCGACATCAGCGGCAAGGGTGCGAGCGATACGCCCGTGCTTGCCGGTTACAACGAGAAGAACAGCGTTCAGGGCGTGACCTATACGAGCACGGCGAAGCAAAGCAGCATCAAGTTCAATGTGCTTTACGACGCGGCCTACGAGCGTCCGATTTCGCTTTCGTCCGTTGCTGGGACATATTCGGGCGCCGCAGGATCGACGAAGGGCGGCGAGACGGCCACGTTCACGATCGGACAGGACGGCGCGATCAAGGGCGCCGGACTGAGTGGCTGCACCTTCAGCGGAATCGCGACGCCGCACGGCATCAAGGACTTTCTCGACGCGTCGGTCACCTTCGGCCCCGCGCCCTGTCTGTATCCCGGCGCAACGCTCACGGGCGTCGTGTTCTTCAGCAACAACGAGGTACTGGCGGCATTGACGTTGCCCGACCGCTCGGATGCGTTTGTGGTTGCCGCTTCCAAATAACCCGAACCCACGTCACGGCGCACTGCGTCGTTGGCGATCGGCAGCATCGACCGTTAGTTGCCTATCGATGATTAAGTATTAACCCCAGTAGTGACACGCAATTTTTGTGGGTCTATGGTTCATCCATTCATGCATGGATACACCTTTACAAACATTACGTCTCACGCATGGAGGCTGCATGGCTGAATGGCACGGAATCCACGGCCTGTCGGCGGAAGACGAGGCGTATCGCTACATCGAGCACGCTATTCGCAGCGGCCGATATCGCGCGGGCGAACGGCTCATCGCGGAAGACATCGCGGGCGATGTCGGCACGAGCCGCATGCCGGTGCGCGAGGCTTTCCGGCGACTCGCCGCCGAGGGCCTGCTGCTGATCCGCGCGAATCGCGGCGCGATCGTGCGCGGACTCGACGCGGCCGAGATGCATGAAGTGTTCGAAACACGCGCGGTGCTCGAAGGCCTTGCTGCCGGCGTCGCCGCAACGCGCGTGACGAAGAAGGACATAGCGACGCTCAGGCATTTGCTGGAGCGCATGGAAAGCGTCAGCGACGACGTCGGCGAATGGGTCACCCGTCATCGCGAGTTTCACGAGCATCTGAGCGGACTCGCCGCCATGCCGCGCCTGCAACGGCAGTTATCGAGTCTTCATTCGATCATCGAGCCGTACATGCGTATCTGGCTCGAACACGGAGAAAAGCCGATGACCTCTCGCCAGTTTCACGAAGAAATTCTGAGCGCGGTCGAAAGCGGCGACCGCGACGCAGTCGAGCAGATCGTGCGCGAGCATGTGCGCGCGACAATCGGCCCGCTGGTCGAACTCGTCCGATAGCGGACACCTCACTCGTCTCTCGATGAGACGTCTTTATTTTCGATTCGTCATCCGAAATATTTTCGATGACTTTTTGAAGTGCTACGGTAGTTCAAACGCGTTCCCCTGCCCGATCGACGCACGGAGAAAACGAACGTCATGCCGTATTTCGAACAACTGCTTCTCAACGGGCTCGTGATCGGCTCGATCTACGCGCTCGCCGCCGTCGCCTATACGCTCGTCTATGGCGTCGTCAAACTGGTGAATTTCGCGTTCGGTGAGCTGTTCATGCTCGGCGGATTCCTCACGCTCACGTTGATGGCGAAGGAGATGACGCTTTTCGGCATGCAGATGCCGATGCCCGGACTCGGCTTCTACATCGCCGCGCCGCTCGCGATGGCCGGTGTGGCCGCGCTCGGCGCGCTCATCGACGTGGTCGCCTATCGTCCGTTGCGTAATGCGCCGCGCCTCGCACCGCTCATTACATCGATCGCGATTTCCGTGCTGCTGCAAAGCGTTGCGCAGACCGTCTGGGGACCGACATCGCTGCGCTTTCCTCCGCTGCCGGTCGGCGGCTTGCCGTCGCTTTCGCTCGGTGGCGATCTCACCGTGACGCCATCGGAGCTTGCCGTATTCGGCTGCGCAATCGTCGCGATGATCGGCGTGCAGTTCTTCGTCTCGGCCACATCTCTGGGACGCGCGATGCGGGCCGCTGCGCAGGATTCGATGGCTGCGTATCTCGTCGGCATTCCCGTGAATCGCATCATCTGCTCGGCGTTCGTGCTCGGCTCTGCACTCGCGGCGTTCGCAGGCATTCTCTACGCGCAATCCTTCCAGTTCGTCAGTCCGACGATGGGCTTCGTGCCCGGCCTGAAGGCGCTGACGGCGGCGGTGCTCGGCGGCATCGGCAGCATTCCGGGCGCGGCGCTCGGCGGCGTGATTCTGGGCGTCGCG
The DNA here is from genome assembly GCF_001544795.2 of Caballeronia temeraria. Lineage (GTDB taxonomy): Bacteria > Pseudomonadota > Gammaproteobacteria > Burkholderiales > Burkholderiaceae > Caballeronia > Caballeronia temeraria. Next base: position 6,614 of record NZ_FCOI02000026.1, read on the forward strand.
GAATCGTTGTGCGCGGGTTATCTGCCCGATGGCTCCGTCTATCAGGATGCGCTCAGCTTCGCGTTGCTCGTGCTGCTCCTTCTGGTGCGTCCGCAAGGCTTGCTCGGCCGCGCCGATCTCAACGTGAGCGCGCGCGGCAGCTTGATGTCCAGCGGCGGCGCAAAGCGCGGCCAGGCGCTCGCCCGCGTATTCGGCTCGCTCGATCGCGCGTTCGCCGCACTGGGACGCTATGGCGAGAAGCGCGTCGCGATCGGCGCACTCGCGGTCGCGATTGCCCTCGGCGTCGCCATTCGTTCGGACTACTGGCTGAGCACTCTCGTGATGGTGCTGGTCTACGGCATGCTCGCGAGCGGGCTGAACATCGTCGTCGGATTGGCGGGTCTGCTCGATCTCGGCTTCGTCGCGTTCTTTGCGATCGGCGCGTATTTCTCGTCGCTCGTTTTCGTGAGCGTGATGCAGAATCACTTCGGCGTGGACACTGCATCGATCTGGTGGCTCTTCTATCCGAATCTGCTGGTGGGCGGCCTGCTCGCGGCGCTGCTCGGCGCGATTCTTGGCTATCCAACGCTGCGTGTGCGCGGCGACTATCTCGCGATCATGACGCTCGGCTTCGGCGAAATTGTGCGCATCGTCGCGACGAACTGGATCTCCGTCACCAATGGTCCGATGGGCGTGCGCGGCATTCCCTCGCCTCAGTTCTTCGGCTTGAGTTTCGATGAACCGCGCGCGCAATTCTTCTTCGCGCTCGGGCTGACGGCAATCGTGCTGTTCATGGTCGCGCGATTGTCGCGCTCCTATGTCGGCCGCGCCTGGGTCGCATTGCGCGAGGACGAGGACGCCGCCGAAATGATGGGCGTGGCGGGCACGCGCTTCAAGCTGCTCGCCTATGCGTGCAGTGGCTTCGTCGGCGGTGTCGTGGGCGTGTTCTACGCGCATCTGCAGCAATATGTCAGTCCGGCGAGTTTCACGCTCTTCGAGAACATCCTCGTGCTGATGCTGATCGTGCTCGGCGGGCTCGGCACGCTCATCGGTCCATTCATCGGCGCGGCCATCTGGATCGTGTTCCTGCAACTCTCGCTGAGGATACCGTTCGTGTCCGCTTATCCCGAGTCCCGCTATGTGCTGCTCGGCGTGCTGCTCGTCGCGCTGATGCTGTTCCGCCCGGAAGGCATTGCCGCGAAGGCGCGTCTTCGCCTCACGATGGAGTGAAGCATGACCAACGCCCGAGCGCACTCTCTCGCCATGACTGTCGATACCGCACACGCTCACGCCGATGCCGTGCGCACCGCGACGCAAGGCGACGTCGGCCTGCCCTTGCGCGCGCAGGGTTTGACCGTCACCTTCGGCGGCCTGACGGCCGTCAAACAGCTCGATCTCGATGTGCAGGCGCACGAAATCCACGCGCTCATCGGACCGAATGGCGCGGGCAAGACCACGGTCGTGAACGCGCTATCGGGATTCGTGCGGCCCGCTGCGGGCCAGATCTGGATCAATGGCGCGAGTTCGCCGCACTGGCGCTCGCACACGCTCGCGCGCGCCGGACTCGGACGCACCTTCCAGAACACGCGTCTTTTCGGCTCGATGAGCGTGCTGGAAACCGTGCTGGTCGGCGCGCACAGCCGCTTCGGCGGAGGCGCGCTCGCAGCGCTGTTGCGCACGAAGAAGGCGCGCGAGCAGGAGCATGCCGCTATCGCCGATGCGCATCGGCTGATCGAATTCGTGGGACTCGGCGCGGATGCCCCGGCAAAGCAGGCGAGCGCCCTATCGTATGGACATCAACGCCGCGTTGAACTGGCGCGTGCATTGATCGCACGGCCGCGCGTGCTGCTGCTCGATGAACCGCTCGCGGGCATGAACGTAAGCGAGAAGCTAGAGCTGTGCGGCCTGATCCGGCAGATTCGCGAGTCGGGCGTGGCGATTCTGCTCATCGAGCACGATATGGATGTGATTCGCAATCTCGCCGATCGCGTCACCGTGCTTCATTTCGGCAGCAAGCTGATCGAGGGCACGCCGGACGCCGTGCTCGCCCACGACGACGTGCAGTCCGCCTATCTGGGAAAGAGCCGATGAGCGCGCCGCTACTCGAAGTCCGCGATCTGTCGGTTTCCTATGGCGGCGTGAGGGCCGTGCGCGGCGTGTCATTCGATGTCGGCGACGGCGAAGTGGTCAGTCTCGTCGGCAGCAACGGCGCGGGCAAGACGAGCACGTTGCAGGCGATCTCAGGGCTGCATCGCGGCGCGACGGGCAACGTGCGCTTTCGCGGCGCATCGATCGACGCACTCACGCCCGATCAACGCGTGAAGGCGGGCATCGCGCACGTTCCCGAAGGACGCCGCGTGTTCGCGGGTCTGAGCGTCGAGGAGAACCTGCTGCTCGGCGCGTATCTGCGGCGCGAACGTCATGAGACGACGCGCGACATGGAGGACATGTACGCGCTCTTCCCTATTCTTCACGAACGCAGGCGGCAGGCAGCGGGCACGCTCTCCGGCGGTGAGCAGCAGATGCTCGCGATTGCCCGCGCGATGATGTCGCGCCCCGCGCTGCTCATCCTCGACGAACCGACGATGGGTCTCTCGCCGCGCATGATCGGCGTCGTGCTGGACACGTTGCGCAAGATTCGCGAGCGGCGCGTGCCGATACTGCTCGTCGAGCAGAACACCGTCGAAGCGATTCAGATGGCCGATCACGTCTACGCGATGCGCGTCGGCGAAGTCGTGGGCCGTCAGACGGGCGCGAGCGTCACCGAGGCGTCGCTGAAGGCGTTCTATTTGAGCTAACCGGGACATCGATCATTCACACTCAAGGGGAAACGATCATGAACGTTCTTCGAAGCCTGTGCCCCATCGCATGCGCACTTGCGTTGGCCGCGTCGCCCGCGTATGCGGACGACACGGTGCACGTGGCCTTCGCCGCCACGCTGACCGGCGACTTCGCCACATACGGCGTGAGCGGCAAGAAGGGATTCGATCTCGCCATCGCGAACATCAACGCGCAAGGCGGGCCGAAAATTTCCGTCGATACCGTCGACGATCACGGTCAGCCGAACGACGGCGTGCTCGCGGCAAACCGCTTCTGCGGCGATGAAAATACCGTGGCCGTCGTGGGCTACACGTTCAGTTCGATCGCGCTCGCCACCGTGCCGCTCTACAAGAAGTGCAAGATGCCGACGATCGGCACGGCGGTCACGAGCCCGCAACTCTCCAACGCGAGTCCCTGGTTTCGTCGCGTGGTTCTCACCGACGCCATCCAAGGCAAGATGATGGGGCAGTACACGGCGAATCAACTGCACGTGAAAACCGTCTATACGCTTTATCAACAGGACGATTACGGCCTCGGCGTGAACGGTGCGTTCAAGTCGGCGTACCAGGAAGCGGGCGGCAAAATCGTCGGCGAAGGCGGTTATGTGCTCGGCACCAAGGACTTTCGCACGATCCTGACCAAGGTGAAGGCCGCGCATCCCGATGGCCTTTTCATCGGCGGCTTCTATACGGAAGCCGCGCAGATCGTCACGCAGGCGAAGGCGCTCGGCATCGACGCAAAGATTCTCGGCACCGATGGCTCGCTGTCGCCGCAGCTCATCAGCCTGTCCAACAATGCTGTCGATGGCATGACGCTCTACGGCATGTTCGATCCGGATGCGTCTTCGCATTCTTCGTCGCAAAGCGCGGCGTTCGTCAAGGCGTTCACCGCGAAATACGGTCAGGCGCCGGATAGCTGGGCCGCGCTGGGCTACGACGCGGGGCTGGCCATCGGCAATGCCGTGAAGGCCGCGAAGGCGAAAGGGCCGGTCACGCGCGATTCGGTCAACGAGGCGCTGTCCGCGGTGAACGTCGCCGGTGTGACGGGTCCGGTGTCGTTCGAAAAGAGCGGCGATCGCAAGGGCACGCTCTATTTCTTCACGGCCCACGACGGCAAGTTCGCGCTCGCCGGCCAACAGAAATGAATCGCGCATGAAGGACGAGATCATGCCATCCGATATCACCCAACGCCCGGCGCCTTTCATCTGGTCGGGGAAGTCGCTCGGGCAGGCGCGCAGCATGCCCGGCCGCTTCTATACTTCGCGCGAAGTCTTCGAAGCCGAGCGCGAGCACATCTTTCTGAAGCACTGGTTTTTCGTCGCGCGTGCGGAGGAACTGCGCAAGCCGGGCGACTATCGCGCGATCGATACCGCAGGCGGCCCGATCCTTCTCACGCGCGACGGGAACGGCGAGCTGCATGCATTTGCGAATACGTGCCGGCATCGCGGGGCGCAATTGCTCGAAGGCTGCGGCGCGAAACGCAGCATCGTGTGCCCGTATCACGCGTGGTCGTATCGGCTCGATGGCAGCTTGCTGCGCGCGCCGGGCACGCAGGACGTGCCGGGCTTCGACGCTGCGTCGGAAGGCTTGATTCCCGTACGCATGAGCGAGTGGAAGGGCAATCTCTTCCTCAATTTCGACAACGATGCCGACGACCTCGACACGCATCTCGGCGCGTATCCGGAGTTGTTCGCGTCGCATCGCGTGGAGGATATGCGCTGCGTGTTTCGTGTCGATCTTCCCGCGGCGTGCAACTGGAAGATGCTGCTCGAAAACGCGATGGAAACGTATCACACCGGACTCGTGCACGCGCGCACGGTCGGCGCGCAGACGAGCCTCACGTTTCCCGGCGGCCCGAACTGGCACGCGATCCAGGTTCAGTCCGACGTATCGACGGCCGTGCTCGACAAGAGTGCGCCGCCGCCCTTCCCGCAAATCGACGGCTTGAGCGACATCGCGCGCAAGGGCACGTTCTTCACGCTGATCGAGCCGCTCACGCAACTCGTGTTCGCACAGGATTGCATGTGGTGGCTCGCCGTGCATCCGGTTGCGGCGGACCGCTCGGTGTTGAGCGTCGGCGGCTGCTTTCCGCGTGCGTACACCGAGATGCCCGACTTCGAACAGCGCGCGCGTCCGTACTTCGAGCGTTGGGAAGCCGTCGCGCGCGAGGACGTCGCCATTCTGGAAAGGCAGCAGCGAGGCGTCAGTTCCGTGCTGTACAGGCCGGGCGTGTTGTCGTCGCGCGACGACGTCGTTCACACGATGAACACCTGGGTCGCCGCGCGGCTGCCCGCTCATCTTGTCGGAGGCTCAGCGTGACGCGCGTGCTCATCACCCATAACAACGAGCTGCTCGAAAACTTCTACAGCGCGCGTGCCGTCGAGCGTCTGCGCGAGTTCGTCGACGTGAAGATGAACGGCACCGACGCGCCGCTGCAAGGCGATGCGCTCGTCGAGGCCGCGCAGGACTGCGACATCATCATCTCCGATCGGCTCGCGCCCGGCACGTCCGATGTGTTCGATCGCCTGCCGAAGCTCGCCGCATATCTGCGCTGCGCCGTCGATATTCGCAATGTCGATGTCGCGGCGGCGTCGCGCAACGGCATTCTCGTCGTGCGCTGCAGCGCGGGCTATGCAGAAGCCGTATCAGAACTCGCGCTCGGCCTGATGATCGACCTCGCGCGCAAGGTCAGCCAAAGCACGGCGAGCTACAAGGACGGGCTCGTCGATCATCCGATGGTGCTTGGCCGGCAGCTATTCGGCAGCACCATCGGCGTAGTCGGCTATGGCGCGATCGGACGGCGCATCGTCGATCTGGCGCTCGCGTTCGGCATGCGTGTGCTCGTCAACGATCCGTATGTCGAGATTCATCACGGCGCAGTGACTCAGGCCAGCTTGCCGGACTTGCTGCGAGACGCGCATTTCGTCGTGTGCGCGGCCTATGCGACGCCGGAAACCGTCAACCTGTTCGACGAGCGCGCCTTCTCCCAAATGCGGCGCGATGCGTTCTTCGTCAACATCTCGCGCGGCGTGCTGGTCGACGAAGCAGCGCTCGAAACCGCGCTGACGTCCGGGCGCATCGCGGGCGCGGGCCTCGATGTCGGACGCGGCAAGGACGAGCAGCCGAATCCCGCCATCGCGCGTCTGCCGAATGTCGTCGCCACGCCGCACGTGGCCGGGCTTACGCCGGAAGCGTCGGATTATCAGGCGGTCGAAACGGTGCAACAGGTGCGCGATCTGCTCGCGGGGCGGTCCGTGGCGCTTGCGGTGAATCCGGGCGATGCGCATCGTGTGGCGCGGCTCGCACGGAGCGATGCATGACGATGCGCGATATCCGTCATCCTTCCGCGCCCGCGACGGCCCTGCCCGCCGGCGCCACCGATTGCCACATGCACGCGTATCTCGCGCCATCCGAACGGCCGACCGATGCCGCCGCCGCATTTCCGCCCGTGCCGCATGGAAGCATCGAGAATTATCTGCGCGTGCAAAAGCGACTCGGACTTTCGCGCGCAGTCGTCGTGCAACCTTCCGTGTATGGCTTCGACAACTCGCCGACGCTCGCGGCAATGGCCACGCTCGGCGCGAACGGACGCGGCATCGCGGTGGTTCCTCCGGATGTATCGGACAACCAATTAATTCGCCTGACGAATCTCGGCGTGCGTGGCGTGCGTTTCTTCATGCTTTCCGGCGGCGCATTGCCGTGGGATTGTCTGCCCGGTCTCGCGGCGCGCGTCGCGCAGTTCGGCTGGCACGTCCAGTTGCAAACGGATGGCCGCAAGCTCGCGGACCATGCGGCGATGCTGCATGCGCTGCCATGCCGGCTCGTCATCGATCACAACGGCAAGTTCCTCGCGCCGGTCGAGACCACGCACGCGGGGTTTCGCACCCTGCTCGAACTCGTCGATCGCGGCAATACGTGGGTCAAGACATCGGGCGTGTACGAGACTTCAGTCGAAGGCGCGCCCGATTACGCCGACGTCTCGGCGCTCGCGAAGAAGCTGATCGAAGTCGCGCCGGAGCGATGCCTCTTCGCCACCAACTGGCCGCATCCGACCAAGCCGCATGCGCCGCCGGACGACGGTCATCTCATCGATCTCTTCATGCAATGGTGCGGCAACGCGCGAACCGCCGCGCGCATCATGGTCGATAACGCCGCCGAGGTCTACGGCTTCGAACGCGCGACTTGAACGGCCGCTCAAAGCCCGAGCGCGCAACCGTCCTTGCGATGATCCGACGCGCCGGAAAGCGTGCCGTTCTCCCAATCGATGGAAATCGCCTGCCCGCCGCCGATGGCCCAGCCTGGCGGCACGAGACTGAAGCCGCGCTCCGTCAATGCGCGTCTTGTCTCGTCGGGCAACGTGCCTTCGGCTTCGACGCGATCCGTCCCAGGCACAGGAAACACGCGCGGCAGATCGAGCGCGGTTTGCATGTCGAGTCCATAGTCGAGCAGCTTCGAAACGAAGTGCGCGTGACCCATCGCCTGATAGTGCCCGCCCATCACGCCGAACACCGTGCGCACCTTGCCGTCACGCGTGATCATGCCGGGGATGATCGTGTGCATCGGCCGCATGCGTGCAGCAATGACGTTGGCATGTCCCGGCTGCATCGAAAAACTCTGGCCGCGGTTGTGCAGCATCACGCCGAATTCGGGCGACATGATGCCCGAGCCGAACTGATGAAACAGCGAGTTGATGAAGCTCGCGCAGTTGCGATCCTTATCGACGACGCAGATGTACACGGTGTCCTTGTGCTCCACCGATGAAGATGGATTCATCGCGTTGCTTGCCCGCTTTTCATCGATCTGCGCACGCAATGCATCGACGTTCCCGGGCGACAGCAGTTCATCGACATTCATCGTGCCGCCCGCGCGCGGATCGGCGAGCGATTGATCACGGATCGAATAAGCAATGCGCGTCGCCTCGATTTCACGATGCAGACGCTCGGCGCTCAGTGGATCGCCTTCACCCGCGAAGCCTTCGAGCATCTTCAGGATCAACAACGCGATCACGCCCTGCCCGTTCGGCGGACACTCGTGTATGTCGTGTCCGCGAAAGCTTGCCTTGATCGGCTGCACGTATTCCCCGCGATAGCGCGCGAAATCGTCCAGCGTGTGCAAGCCGCCGAGACGATTCAGGCAGTCGACGATATCTCGCGCAATCGGCCCGCGATAAAACGCATCGCGCCCTCGCCCGGCGATGATCTCGAACGCCCGCGCAAGCTCCGGCTGTTTGTGCAGCGCGCCAGCCTCCGGCGCCCTTCCGTCGATCAACATGCGCGTTCGGCTCATTTCGTCCGCGGCGAGCACGTCGCGCTGATTCGCCCAGTCCGACGCCGCGCGCGGCGCGACCGCGTAGCCATCGCGAGCGAGCGCGATCGCAGGAGCCAGCAGCCGTCCGAGCGGCATCGCGCCGTGATCCGCGACGAGCGTCGCCCACGCATCGACCGCGCCTGGCACCGTCACCGCATGCGGCGACTGACGCTCGATCGCGGATACGCCAAGCGCGCGCAACGCGTCGACGCTCGCTGCTTGCGGCGCCCATCCCGATCCGTTGAACGCGATGATGTCGTCCGTGCCGCGCTTCGAATACAGCGCGAAGCAGTCGCCGCCGATACCCGTCGAGCCTGGTTCCACGACGCACTGCACCGCGCACGCCGCAACCGCAGCGTCCATCGCGTTGCCGCCTGCCTCCAGAATGCGGATGGCCGCATACGACGACGCCGGATGCGACGTCGCCGCCACGCCGTCTTTCGCCGTCACGATGGAACGTCCCGGCGCTTCGAAGTTTCTCATCTCATCGTTCCTCGGACGTTCACGGCACTATGACTTCACGAACTCGACGAGCGCGGGAATCGTCGCGCGGACGTGTTCACGCACGGCCAGCTCCACGCGCTTCGGATCGCCGCTTTGCAGCACCTCGATCAGACCACTGTGATCCTCGCGCGATGTCATCGGCTTGTCGGCGTGTTCGAGCCAGATGCGCATGTACGGTTCGATCGCCGAATGAAGTCCGGACAACTGCCGCATCAGGCGCGGCATCCCCGCGAGTCCCGTCAGATATTCGTGGAAATCGCGGTGATACGTGACCCAGAGCGAGTGATCCGCGTTGGCGTTTTCCATGCGGTCCAGAAGATGCTCCAGATTGGCGATGCTGTGCCGGTCGATTCTCGGCGCGGCCATGCCTGCCGCCAGACCTTCGAGCGCGGCGCGCATTTCGAATACTTCGCGCATTTCATCGGCATCGAGTCCGCGCACGATGACGCCGCGATTCGGCCGGATACGCAACAGGCCTTCCGCCGACAGCCGGCGAAACGCCTCGCGCACCGGCATGCGGCTCGTGCCGATCTCGACGGCGATATCCTCCGCGACGAGCCGCTCGCCCGCGCGATAACGTCCCGCGCGTATCGCGCTTTCGATGAAGCGATAGGCTTCGTCCTCGGCCGAGAGCGAGAGGCCGCTCGTCGCGATAAGGTCGGGCATCACGGTCTCCTTGCCGGCTCCGCCACTTCGACGGTGACCCATGTTTCGAAGCAATAGTCATCGGCGAGCGATGTCACGCCGATAGTCGCGCGCGGCGCAACCGCGATCTCGTCGCCGAAGACATCGACGAGAAAGTCGGTCATCGCGCTGGCAACGAGATGCGGCGCGGTGAACTCGGGATCGCACGCGACGAAGTTCAGCACGCGCGCAAAGCCGACGACACGATCCAGATCGCCGACCGCATTCTTGATCGCCGCGACGCAGTTGATGCCGGTTTGACGCGCGGCGTGACGGGCATCGTCGACGGAAATCGTGCGGCCCACGCGGCCCGGAAACCGCGCGTTGCCCTCGGCATCGATGCCGGCCGTTTGCCCGGACAGCAGCAGCAACTGACCGTATTCGTAATACGGCTTCATCTTGCCGTACTTCGTGCCGTAGTACGACGGCCCCACTTCGTTCAAAGGCAACACGATGCCCATGTCCTGCAGGCGAGTTTCGATGCGCATGCTGTTTCCGTTTCGCGATGATGTTTCGATGAGCATTGGGACATCAAACTTGCCGCGCGACGTCGTCGATGGCTGCGCTCACGCGGTTCAGCAGATCGTCGAGTTCGTCCTCGCTGATGATGAGCGGCGGACACAAAGCAATAGCATCGCCGATATTGCGCGTGATGACATTGCGCCGAGCGAGCGCTTCCGATGCGAGCGTCCCGAGCTTGCCCGGCATCTCGAAGGGACGCTTGTCTTCCTTCGACGCCACCAGTTCGATCGCGCCGATCAGCCCGACGCCCCGCACTTCCCCGACGAGCGGATGCGCGGCCAATCCTGCGAGACGCGCATGCATGCGCTCGCCGAGCACGCGTGCGCGTTCGACGAGCCCGCGTTCCTCGATGATCGCGAGATTCTCCAGCGCCACCGCGGCCGCGACCGGATGCCCGCCCGCCGTGAAGCCGTGGCCGAAGGTCATGCGCCGGTTGCTTTCCTCGGCCACCGGACCATAGATCCTGTCATTGATCATCACCGCCGATATCGGCATGTATGAAGACGACAGTTGTTTCGACAGGATCATGATGTCCGGCGACATTCCATAGTATTCCGAACCAAATGTCTTGCCGAGCCGACCAAATCCGCAGATGACTTCGTCCGCGACGAGCGGAATCTCGTGCTTGCGCAAGACCGCCTGCATCTTCGGCCAGTAGCCTTCAGGCGGCGCAATCACGCCGCCCGCGCCGATCAGCGGTTCCGCGAACATCGCGACGATGGTGTCCGCGCCTTCGCGCTGAATCAGCGTATCGAGCTCTTGCGCGAGACGTGTGGAGAGCGCATCCTCCGATTCGCCCGGCTTGCCTTCGCGATAGAAATGCGGCGCGCTCAGATGCAGGAAGCCGGCGAGCGGCAGATCGAATCCCCCGTGCACGTGCGGCATGCCGGTGAGGCTCGCCGAGCCGATCGTCACGCCGTGATATGCGCGCTGCCGGCTGATGATTTTCTTCTTTTGCGGCTTGCCGAGCGCATTCGCCCAATACCAGAGCAGCTTGATCGCGGTGTCGTTCGCCTCCGAACCGGAGTTGGTGAAGAACACCTTGCTCATCGGCACCGGCGCCATGCCGATCAGCTTCGCCGCGAGATCGATCAAAGGCTGATGCGAGCGCTGCACGAACGAGTGATAGAACGGCAACACGGACATCTGCCGCACGGCGGCATCGATGAGACGCTGCTCGCTGAAACCCAGCGCGACGCTCCACAAACCCGACAGCGCCTCGATGTGCTTCTGTCCGTGTTCATCGATGACGTAAATGCCCTCGCCTCGCGTCATGACTTTGCCGCCTTCCTGCGCGTTCTTCACGGCGTTCGTGAACGGATGCAGATGGAACTGCGCGTCGCGCTTCGAAAGCGCGCTTGAATCGGTCCATTCCATGTTGTCCTCATACGATCGACATCGATTCGATTACGAATGTAAGACTGGATACACGTATGTTTCAACGATGCTATTCGACCGAATTCCGGGTGTAAAGGCCTTTTTGAGACCGTGGAAACGGCGATTCGTATCGCATAGCGATATTTATTTACCGCTTTGCGTGACGACATCCGCAGAACTAACATGACTTCGACCAACGGATCGAGAGGACCGAGCGATGTCATTCGTCACCTACATGAACGTGCCGATGAAAACCGACGCGGCCAGAGGCGCATCGCGCGCATGCGTGCTCGGGATTCCTTTCGATTGCGGCACGCACCCGTTTCGCGTCGGCTCGCGCGAAGGTCCGGACGCGATTCGCAGACATTCGCGCCTTCTGCGTCCGTTCTTCGTCGATCCGCAGGGGCGTCCCGCCAATCCGCTCGCAGCGCTCGGTCTCGTCGATGCGGGCAACGTCGACTGTCATCCCGGCGATATCGCGCGCAGCTATCCGCTGATCGAACGCGCGATCGACGACTTGCTCGCCGCCGGCATGACGCCCGTCACGATGGGCGGCGACGGCGCCGTGACGCTGCCGCAATTGCGCGCGGTGAAGAAGCATCATCCGGATCTCGTGGTGCTGCATATCGATGCGCACACGGACACCTACGATCTCGACGGTTTCAACACGGCCACCACGTTCACGCGCGCATCCGAAGAACGCCTGCTCGATGAGCACCGCAGCTTTCACGTCGGCGCACGCGGCACGACGTTCATGGACGGCGTGCTCGGTTTCGGGCGCTCGCTCGGCTACAACGTCGTGCCCTTCTCCGAATTCGAAGCCGATCGCGAAGGCTGCATCGCGAGGATTCGGGAACGTATCGGCAAACGGCCCGTGTATCTGTGCTTCGACATGGACATCTTCGATCCGTCGTGCGCGCCCGGCGTCTGCACGCCGGAATGGGGCGGCCTGAATCCGAAAGAAGGCATCGCGCTGTTGCGCGCGCTCGCGGGCCTGAACTTCGTCTCCTTCGACGTCAACACTGTCTCGCCCGCCCAGGATGTCGGCGAAACCACGGCGTTTCTCGCCGCGACCGTCATGCTCGAATGCTGCGCGCTCGCCGCGCAGACGCCGTCCCGTTAGCCGCACGCCGGATCATCGTTCCATCACTTGCGAAGAGAGCCGTCATGAACCGTGTGAAATCGCTGTCTCTGCTCGCCGCGACCTGCGCGAGTCTGCTCGCATTGCCCGCCGGCGCGCGCACGCTCGCCGAAGTCATGCAGACCAGGACCCTGAACGTCGTGACGACGGCATCGAGCCCGCCGCACGGTTTTCTCGATCCCGCTTCGAACTCGATGAAAGGCATCATGGTCGATGTCGCGGACGCGCTCGGCAAGCGTCTCGGCGTGGCCGTAAAACTCACCGACGTGCCCTTCGATGGCCTGATTCCGACGCTCACGTCGGGCCGTGCCGACCTGATGGCCGCGCCGCTCTTCATCACCGAGGAGCGCGCGCAAGTGGTCGATTTCAGCGCACCGATCTACGGCTGGGGCGAAGGCGTCGTGATCCGCGACGGCGACAAGAAGCACTACGGCTCGCTCGACGACTTCAAGGGCGCGAAGGTCGGAACGCTCGTCGACAGCGTGCAGTACAAGATGATCAAGGCGCTGCCCGGCACGGACGTTTCAACTTATCAGGACTACTTCTCATTACTCGCCGATGTGCGCGTGGGCCGCATCGATCTGGGTGTCGTCGATCCGCCGAGCGTGCTCTATCAGATCAAGGCGAAATCGATTCCCGGCGTCAAGCTCGACACCGGCTATCACGCGCAGAAGCAATGGCAAGTCGGCGCATGCACGCAGAAGAATAATCCGACGCTGCTCACCGCCGTCAACGACGCGCTCGCGAAAATAAAGCAGGACGGCGAGCTGCACACGATTCTCGCGAAGTGGGGCGTGGCGAGCATGGAAAGCCACTGACGCCTTCGACACCAACCGGCAACGACGGAGCACGCCATGACGTCCGACATCCTCAAGACCTATCTGGAGCCACTGTTGCAGGGCGCGTGGTGGACGTTCGCGCTGTTCGCCGCGTCGTCGCTGCTCTCGGTCGCGCTCGGACTCGCGGTGTGCTTCTGCCGCATGTCGTCGCTCGCGCCGGTGCGTACGGCCGCGAAACTGTATATCGACATCATTCGGGGCACGCCGCTGCTCGTGCAGCTCTTCTTTCTCTACTACGGGCTGCCCGAACTGGGCGTTGTGATTCCCGGTTTCGTTGCGGGCGTGCTCGGGCTTGTGCTCAACTTCGGCGCGTATCTCGCCGAGCTGTTTCGCGGCGGCATTCAGTCGGTCGATAGCGGACAGTTCGAGGCATCGCGCGCGCTCGGCATGACGCGCGCGCAACGCATGCGCGCGATCGTCATGCCGCAGGCGCTGCGCACGATCTTTCCGGCGCTCGGCAACTACGCGCTGGTGCTGGTGAAGGATACGTCGCTCGTCGCGGTGATCAGCGTGTACGAACTGATGCGCGCGGGACAGATGCTCGCCGGTGCGACGTTCCGGTCGCTGCTCGTGTATTCGCTCGTCGGGGCGATCTACTTCGTGATGTGCGGCGTGCTGTCGTCTTTGTTCCGTCGCGCGGAGAAATCGCTTTCGATTCCCGGGTACTGGAGCGGCTCCCCGGACCACAATCCCGCCGCAAAACTCTGACTGGAGCGACGCATGGAACCGATCATTTCGATGCGCGCCGTCTCCAAGTGGTACGGCGAATTTCAGGTGCTCGACAACATCGACCTCGATGTGCAGCCGGGCGAAAGGCTTATCCTGTGCGGTCCGTCCGGCTCGGGTAAGTCGACGACCATCCGTCTCGTCAACGCGCTGGAGGATCATCAGAAGGGCGAGATCGTCGTGAACGGCATCACGCTCGATGGCCGCGCCGCGAGCATTCGACGCGTGCGCGCCGAGGTCGGCATGGTGTTTCAGCACTTCAACCTGTTTCCTCACCTGAGCGCGCTCGGCAACTGCACCGCCGCGCTCAGGCTCGTGAAAAAGATGCCCGCGAAGGAAGCCGACGCGCTCGCCATGCACTACCTCGAACGCGTAAAACTCGGGGCGCACGCGCACAAGCATCCGGGACAGTTGTCGGGTGGCCAGAAACAGCGCGTTGCGATCGCGCGCAGCCTGTGCATGCAGCCGCGCATCATGCTGTTCGACGAGCCGACCTCCGCGCTCGATCCCGAAATGGTCAAGGAAGTGCTCGACACGATGATGCAGCTCGCGCGGGACGGCATGACCATGATCTGCGTCACCCACGAGATGGGCTTTGCGCGCGAGGTCGGCGATCGCATCGTCTTCATGGATCATGGCAAGATCGTCGAAAGCTGCGAGCCGCGGCGCTTTTTCAGCGCGCCGCAGTCGGCGCGGGCGCGCGAGTTTCTTGGGCAGATCGTCGCCTGAGGCGCACCCGTCGCCTTCCGCTCGCGGCAAGCGCGATCACCTGGACATCACATGAACGACATGACGCCGGGCGACGAATCTCGCCTCTATATCAATTCGCTCGCGCGCGGACTGCAACTGCTCACCGCGTTCACCGAAGATCGCCCGACGATGAAACTCGGCGACCTCGCGGAAGCCGCCGGCATGACGAAGAGCGCCGCGCAGCGCTTCGCTTATACGCTCGTCGCGCTCGGCTACCTGCGCAAAAACGAAACGACCAAGGTGTACTCGCTCGCGCCGCGCTCGCTCGATGTCGGTTTGCGCTATCTGCAGACGAGCCCGCTCGTGAAGAGCGCCAATGCTTACGTCCACGCGTTGAACCGTGCGTGCAAGGAGACTTGCATGATCGCGGAACTCGACGGTCACGATGTCGTGTATATCGCGCGGTTTCCGACGCATCGCGAGATGTTCGTCAATATGCCGATCGGCATGCGCCTTCCGGTCTATTGCACTGCAACAGGCCGTGCCATTCTTTCGCGCCTCGCTGATGCAACGTCCGCGGGCCTGTTCGAAGTCTGCGAGCGTGTGTCGTATACATCGGAAACTATTACCGATATATCGCGGCTGAACGAGTTGCTCGTCGAAGCACGTGAGCGCGGCTTTGCATGGGCGAACGGCGAGTACTACAACGGCGACATCAATATCGCGGCGGCGATTCTTGCACCCAACGGCAGGCCGGTCGGTGCTGTGAACGTGTCCGCTCCTTCGACTCGATGGACGCTCGAAAGCGCGATCGCGGAGATCGGACCGCAAGTGGTCGAGACCGCGCGTGCGATCGGCGGGGCAAATCTCACGCATAAGTGACGCGACGCCACGCGTCTTCGTGAAGTTTGGGCGCCGCGCTCAAGCGTCGAACAGACGTGGTTTGTCACGGCTTATCGCGACATCGACACCAAGGTGCGACGCGCATACTCGATTCCGGTAGATGTTCCAACACAATGCGTTTCGCGACCGGACGAGGTGAACATGTTTTTACTCCAGTTTCTTGGCACGATGGCCTTCGTCGCTGTCGTCTTGCTCTCCTTGATCGCGGCGCTGGACATTTTTGTTCCGCGGCTGATCCCGGTACCGGTTGAACGGCGCTCGTCTGGATCATCCCGTGCGCGCAAGCTTGCGAAGGTAGATGCGCGCGTGCGATGAGATGCTGCGGGCTGACGTCGATGGCTTAGGCTGCGGTGCACGACGCGTCGAGACTGTAACTTTCTTTGGATGGGTGCGCGGCTCTGGGACGGTAGGCAACAAATCCAGCGGCGTATTGATCACTACGCTAATCGTGGTATTTATCACGAGCGGCCCGTCCCGGCTCTTCTGCGGACGATCTTAGGCTCGGGTAGCTCGCACCTCGACGGACAGCCGTCGCCTCTCCGTGAAACAATCGCTCGAAACGATATTAAAAACGGCCGTGAGCCCTGTATTTGCTGGGCTAGAGGCAAACTAGACCTGCGATCTCAATTGTTTCACGGAGGCCGTGCTCGCAAGGGAAGGGATACTGTTCGGCACGTGAGAATGAATTCCTATCGTCTCTGACCGCGCCGCTTTTCGCCTCCCCTATCAGCGTGCGTTGCCACGCTCAATCGTTAGCGGCGACCTGTCGCCGATCGCACGCTCTGCCGACGGCGTGTTCTCTTGCACGATGTGACCAAGTCTTCGGATCGCGTCTCTTCGAATTCACGCGACAACCGAGCGCTATTGAACCTCTCGACACGTTTCGCGCTCGTTTCCAAAAAGTGCGATGCTTTCTAGGCGCGCGTCCGGTTTCGCATGCTCCGAGGGTTAAGGACACGCAGGGCTCTAGTTGGGATTGACTGGCTCCTCGCTTTCACGACACAGACGTCCGCGCCGCGTTGTCGCGTCCGAATACGGTGAGAAGCCGTTTCCCGTGATGACGCAGGCGACTTGATCTCGCTGGTTTTCCCGCTGAATGCGGGTGTCGATCTTGATGTGCGTGACTCAAAGATCCCGTGTCCCAAGTCGGGACACTCGTCGATCGGCTTTCGAAACCTTGATCGAGGTAGATGCCGCGCCGCGCGTGTCCCAAGTTGAGACACTCACGGCGGGAAGAGGACAAAAGACGTTTAGCTACCGGGCGCTTCGATCAAACGCCGAATTTCGTTTGCCGCAGAACTCAACCGTTGTCAGCAAACAAATGCGTGACCAGTTCCCGAATCTGCCGCTCTTTCTCCTCCGTCAGCAGTCTGGCCTTGATTTTGACGGTTAGCCCCATCGAATCCTTCGTGATCGAACCCGCCTGAGATCCGCCCGCGAAAATCTTATCGATGCTGCGATCGCTTACGCTCGGAGCCGATTTGCGCTCGTCATCCAGCGCTTGTTTGATCGCCTTGCCAAATTTCGACTGTTCCAGATCGCCCGCGACAACTCGCGCCCAAAGCCCCTTCGCAATTTCGAACGCGGCTCCGTTTCGTCCGCGAAGCACCGAGACGACGTTTTCAGCCGCCGTCGCGCCCAACAATCGCGGTTGTACGTCAAGATCCTGCACGACGAAATCGGGCAATTCGCCAAACGACAAGTATCGATACAACTCCGAACGCGAAATTCCCAAAGCTTCGGCCATGCGCTTACGGTTCGGAAACTCCTTTTCTGTCCGTCGAATCGACCGCGAAATCTCGTAGTCGCACAAATCCTCGCGCGCCACGTTCTCCACGAGCGCAAGCATTGCCATTTCTTCATCGGACAGATCGACGACCAGAACCTTGATCGATTCCTTTCCGATCATCTTGTGAGCGCGCCAACGACGCTCGCCCGCCACAATCTGGTATCCCGCACCGACGCGTCGCACGACGATCGGCTGCACCAGCCCCGCTTCGCGAATCGATTCCGCCAGTTGAACGAGCTTCGCGTCGTTGAAAACCTGACGAGGCTGCCACGGATTCGGCGTGATTTCCGAAACCGGCGCTTCGGACCCGGGCCCCGCCTTTTCAAGTTGCGCGATACGCTGCTGCGCCGACGCCAGCGCTGCAGCCATGCCGGGCGCAGTGCGCGGACTTGTCGCTTTCTCTTGTTGCGGATCGAGCTGAATGTCTTTTGCCGCACGAACTTCGGCGGTCTTGCTCATCATGCGGTCACGAAGGCTGCTCATTGTCCGGCCCTCCATTGCTCGACATATTGGTCGTCGATCCATTTGCAGTAATCGACCATAGGCTGCTTCACGCGAGCCAAGGTCTTCGCCACCGTCTCTGCGCGCGAAAGGTCGAACACTGTAGAGAACGCCAGCGCACCGTTGCTCATGACTGAACTAGCCGGAATCTCGGTAGTGTGCAGCCAGTCGCCATAGGCCCGCTGAGACCACGAGCGCACGACCGGTGCCGACGATGTGCTTCCGTAGTCCACCCGCGAAAGAAGCACCGAAACGAAGTCGTAGGTTTTATCGACTTCGTGCTCGACGAAACCGTTGGCAACCTCGGCGAACAGCGACCAGAACGACACCGACGAGATAAAGTCGAGACTCTCCGGAACGAGCGGCATGACCATTGAGTCGGCTGCCATCAGTCCGTTGAGCGTCATATAAGAGAGCGACGGCGCCGTATCGAGAATGATGTAGTCATACTGCGCGCGCAACGGCTCGATCCCCTTGCGCAGCACCGACCAGAACTCGAAATTCGCGTTGGTCTTCTGGGCCGTCGGCAAATGGAATTCGGCGTCGTGCAGATAGTTGTGTGCCGGAATCACATCGAGACCGTCCCAGTAGGTACTCTGGACTTTTGACTCAAGACCCCCCTCGATATCCGGATCGTAGATATAAGGCAGGACGGTATCCTCCCAAGTCACATCTTTCTCCGCGTACAGCCCGCACAATTCAGAGAGCGATGCTTGCGGATCGAGATCGATCATCAGCACTTTTCGGCCACGCAGACTCAATCCCTGGCCGATGCACATCGATGTGGTCGTCTTGCACGAACCGCCCTTGAAGTTCGCCGTGATCAACACGCGACCGCGATGCTCACGCGTGCCGGTGACCAGCGGCGTCTGATAGATGTCGGAGACTTGCTGAACCCACGTCCGCGCATCCTTCAAGGAGAAAATGCGAGCGCGTCCGGTGCCATGCGTTTCGCCCGGCGGCAGCTCGGTCCCTTCCTTGGTCGCGAGATAGTTGATTTTTTGCCGATCGATCCCGCACATATCGGATAGCTCGCCTATGGTAAACACGGGAGCCGTTTTCCTCGGCCGGGGTGCCAATATCTGATCGCGCAGCTCGTTCGTCATGACTGACAAACGCTCTGCAAACTCTCCAAGATTGGAGAGCTTCACCCTTCGATTAATCCCTGGCAGTTCACTCAAATTCATTCGGGCGTTTTCCTTTAAATGCACGGTGAGGCGTTTTCTTCACGCTCAGCGATGTTTCTACGGTTTTGGTTTAAGTCGCTATCGAACCGTAGAATACTCGCCGCAGTGATGAATGGCTATTGGAAATGATTGAAATTTGAAGCAGGAATACCGAGCAGATCAATAAGTCTTATTTTTCATGCGCTTAGAGACGTATCCGCATATCGGCAACGGGCGTTTACCGTCCGCGGGCGGCAAGTAATCACCGCACTGCATTCCGCATCGCCCGGTGATCGAACACAAAACACCTCACCACTGCGCGCGTCTCGATCGACGCTTGGCTGTATCGTCCGTCAAACAATCACAATTCGTCTCACCCTCCGATGCGGCCTATCTCGGAAATGCATCCGCAGCGCGAGTAGCGGCAGGGCCAGTGGATTCGTATCTGACGTGTCGGCCGGTTTGTTCGTTTTATTTGTAAACCTAAGACCTACCACCACCAACAGTAAACACCGATACGCGTTGAATCAACGGCTTAGGCACGTAAGGTGAGGTTAACTGTGCCTGAAGTGATGTTGATTGAGCGCAAAAGTGCCGTGTTTACCCCGCGATGGTGAGATCAATTAGCAGCGATGGTGAGGTGTCTGGGCGCCAATGGTGAGGGAAATTGTGAAGCCCGTCGGCAAAGGTGAGGTTTACTGTGCATCCTTCGGTGGAAGGTGAGGTGACTTGTGTTGACAGCTCACCTTGCAGACGTTAACGTACCGCCCGAAGAGAAACCATTGCCGAACGCGGAGGGCGAATGACGACAGCAGGGCAGGTGGCCACGTCCAGACAACTGGCGCTGGCGTTGTTCGACGATGCCAACGCCCAAGGCTTGCCCGTCGAAGCTGCCCGCTCGGACGTCGGTTTTTCGCGCAAGAACGTTCTGATCCGCATCGTCGATCTTGGCGTGGCGGCTCGCCGGCTTATCGACGCGGCGTATTTCATCGTCGCGCAGGAAGAGACGATCCACGACCTGTACGACGTCGAACTGGACTACTTCAAGTGGCTGATGCGCTACTCGAGCCGCAACAACGCGCACCTCGAGCAGGTGATCACGGAGGCACAGAGAGCGCTCATTCAGGCGACTGCCGAAGCCGACGCCGACGGCTCCAAGCCCTTTGGATCGGTGCAACTGATCGGACGCATCTCCTACGTGGGCGGGCGCTTTCAATTCCGCGTCCCGCCGGATCTCATCGGCATCATTCGCGGCCCGGGCAAATCGCACTGGCTAAGCCTGCGCATCACCTCGCTCTTCACGCTCAGTTACGCGCGCGTGATGTACGACCATCTGCTTCCCTATGCGGCCGATGGTGTCACCGACTGGTTTACGCTCGACGAGTTGCGCGCGTGGCAGGGAACGATGGGCGCCAAGGCGCAGGAATTCAAATACTTCAAGCGGGACTGGCTCGCACCGGCAGTGGACCAGATCAACGACGTCTCGGATCTTTCCCTGTCGTACGAGACGCGCAACGAACCCGGATCACGCAAGATCGGGCGGATGCGATTTCGGGTCGAGCGAAAGGAAATGGCCGAGCGTCTGCTGCATACGCACGAGCACGCGCAGTCGCTCTATCAGACGCTGAAGCAGGAAATCGGTCTGTCCAGCGCGCAGTTCAGCCAGATCGCGTCCGACAGGGAAACCTACACCGACGAACGCCTCGAACAGGCTATCGAGCGTACGCGCTTCAGCCTGAAGCTCGGCAAGGTATCGAAGAGTCCGGCGGGCTTTTTCATGAAGGCGCTGAAGGAAGGCTGGATCGTCTCGGACGCCGAGCGTCAGATGGTGCAGATTCAGCAAAGCCTCGCGCTGACCGATCAACGCGAGACCGAAGCGAAGGAGCAGGCCGAGACGCGTCGGGCGCTGCAGGTCGCGGCGCAGGACGTGAATGCGCAGAACCGTATCGTCGATGAAGTTCGTCGCGGCTGGGAAGTGTACGAAGCCGCAACGCCACGGCAACGCGAGGACTGGCGGCGCACCTACAAGACGAGTCCGGCCGGGAAGCTGACACTGCGCAGGCTGGGTATCGATCCGACGGGCGAGCTCGTCGAGGCCATCATCCAGAAATATCCCGATCTCAGAGACGGATTCTCGGGATACGTATTCAACAAGATGCGGACCGTGAAGGGCAGAAGCTGATTTAGACGATCGCAACTAACGGTCTTAGAAAGCTGCGCCTTGTTGCTGGCGTGAAAAACCAATGTGCCGGCGCTTCGACGGCTTGGCGTTCAAGTCCTTGCCGCAAGCGCCGGCACATGCCTGTTCAGATCAAAGCCACGTCCCGCCCTGACGCTCGTTCGGCTCCTGTTCGAGCGCGTCGAAATCGTGAATCCAGTCGAGGTGACGCATCAGGCTGTCGCGCCCTTGAAGTCGTGCGTTGCGCGCCTGCGCCTCGGGACCATCCGGCAGATGCAGCACGTCCGCCGTGGTGATCGATGCATATTGCACCTTGCGCGTACGGCCCCGGCGGAGCCGCTCGTAAGCCTCTTGCGCCTCGCGCCAGCGCCCGGCGCCGGCCTTCGCCAGTTGCGCGGCGAGCACCACGGCGTCTTCGATCGACTGATTGGCGCCCTGGCCATGATGCGGCACGAGCGCGTGCGCGGCATCGCCGATGAGCGTCACGCGGCCCTTGCTCCAGCGCCCGAGCGGCGGCCGATGAAACAGGCCCCAGCGCTGACTGATCGGCACCGCCGTGATCATCTGCACCACGGCCGGATGCCAGTCTCCGAACAGCCGCAACTGCTCGCCTTCGCTCGCGGGCGTGACCCAGTCGCGCGACGTCCACGGCGACGGATGACGCTCGACCAGCAGAAAATTCTGATCGCCTTCATCGCCGATCGGGTAGTGCAGCAGATGGCCCAGCGGACCGACCCAAAACTGGATGGCCTCGGGATCGGGCAACAGATCCGTGCGTGCGGCCGGCACCACGCCGCGAAAACCCGAGCAGCCGGAATACAGCGCATCGTCGTAGCCGAGCATCCAGCGCCGCGTGATCGAGCGCGCGCCATCGGCGCCGATGACCAGATCGGCATCGACTTGCCGGCCATTGGCGAAACTCAAGCTCACGCGATCCGGATGCTGCACGAGATCGACCAGCCGATGCCCCAGATTGATCCGTTCGACGCCGACCGCCTTCGACAGCACCGCCTGCAAATCCGCGCGATGCACGCCCCAATACGAACCGCTGAACTGCTCGCGATAGCTCGGCTCGCCGCGATGTTGCCCGATGACTTCGCCGCTGCGTCCATCGCGATAAATCAGCGCCGGAATTTCCGCGCACACCGCGTCGAAGGCCGAACGCAGGCCCATCCGCTCGTAGAAACGCGTCGCATTCGCCGACAACGCGACGGCCGCGCCGACTTCGCGAAGCTCATCGGTTTGTTCGAAAAGCTGCGCGTCGACACCGTGTTCGCGTAGCGCGAGTGCGAGCGTGAGCCCGCCGATTCCCGCGCCGACGATGGCAATCCTCAGATCCAGCTGTCCCATGATGCGTCTCCGTGTGTTTGAATCGGTGTGCTTATTCTCGGCATCGCACCTTCATTTCACAATAAAATGCCGTGAATCAACGTCATCACCAAAATCAATGGACCTCGGCGACATCGATCTCAATCTGCTGCTGCTGTTTCAGCGGTTGATGCAGGAGCGGCGCGTCTCGACCGTCGCCGAGCAGATGAACATGAGCCAGCCCGGCGTGAGCAACGCGCTCGCCAAGCTGCGCCGCAAACTCGGCGATCCGTTGTTCGTGCGCGGTCCGGGCGGCGTCGTGCCGACGCCGTTCGCATTGCGTCTCGCCGATCCGGTGGCGCAAGCGCTCGCGACGCTGCACGCCGCGCTCAATCCCGCGACCGGATTCGATCCGCTGCGCGCCACGGGCACGATGACGATCGGCATGACGGATATCGGCGAGGTGGTTTTTCTGCCCGCGCTGGTCGAACGGCTGGCGCGCGAGGCGCCCGGCATCGCGCTCAATACCGTTCGCGAAACGGGCGTCAATCTGAGCGACGAAATGGCCGATGGCCGCGTCGACCTCGCCATCGGCTTGCTGCCGCAACTCAAGGGCGGCTTTTATCAGCGCCGTCTCTTCGATCAGCGCTACGTGTGCCTCTTCAGGCGCGGCCACGCACTGGACGATGCGCCGCTCACGCTCGCGGCGTGGCGGGAAGCCGGGCATCTCGTCGTCGTGTCGGCTGGCACGGGACACGGACAGGTCGATGACTGGCTCAAGCGGCGCGGCGTCCAGCGTCGCGTGCGATTGACGGTGCCGCACTTCATGAGCGTCGGCTACATTCTGCAACGCACCGATCTGATCGCCACGGTGCCGGAACGGCTCGCTCTGCAACTGGCGCAACCGTTCTCGCTGAGCTTGCGCGCATTGCCTTCGACGTTGCCCGCCGCGCCGATCCATCTGCTGTGGCACGCGCGCGTTCAGCACGACGAAGGCAATCGCTGGCTGCGCGGCGTGGTGATCGACCTGTTCGCGGATGCCGCGAAGAACACGCGCGCAACGAAGGGCGCACGAGCGAACGACGACGATTTGCGATAGCCTGTCCCGTTCGATCCGATTCTCAACAAGCTTATGTCTCGCACTCTACAAATCGACTTCGTTTCCGACATCGCGTGCCCGTGGTGCGCTGTCGGCCTGTCATCGCTGCAGCGCGCGCTGGAACGTCTCGGCGACAGCGTCGATGCGCACATCACCCTGCATCCGTTCGAGCTGAATCCGGACATGGGTCCGCAAGGCGAGCGCATCGTCGATTATCTTGGCCGGAAATATGGCCGCACGCCCGAGCAGATCGAAGAGGCGCAAGCCATGATCCGCGAGCGCGGCGCGCGTGAAGGCTTCGCGTTCGGCGAACGCAACTGGGTCTACAACACGTTCGATGCGCATCGGCTGCTGCATTGGGCGCGCATCGAAGGCAAGCAACTGCCGCTCAAGCTCGCGTTGCTGCGCGCATATCACGGCGAGGGCAAGGACACGAGCGATCCCGAAGTGCTGATCGACGCGGCTCGAAGCGTCGGGCTCGATGTCGAGCAGGCGCGCACGGTGCTGGAAAGCGGCGCCTATGCCGACGAAGTGCGGGCGCAAGAGCGCGAGGTCCAGCAACTCGGCATTCAGTCCGTGCCCGCGATCATCTTCGACCAGAAGTATCTGTTGAGCGGCGGCCAGCCCTCCGAAGCATTCGAAGAAGCGATCCGGAAGATCATCGACGGTAACGCCTGAAGCATCCGCCCGCGCCTCGCGCTTAATTCGAGCCGGCGTGTTTCGCGAGGAACCGGTCGAGCTGCGCGGCGAAGTTCTTCCCGTCGCGCGGCGCGTAGGGCGGCGGCCCGCCCGTCTGAACGCCAGAGCTGCGCAGCTGATCCATCATCGCGCGGATCGACAGTCGTTCCTCGATATTCTCCACGCTCATCCATTCGCCACGAGGATCGAGCGCGAACGCGTCCTTTGCGATCACCGATGCAGCAAGCGGAATGTCCGCCGTGATGATGAGATCGCCGGCCTGCGTCATCTCGACGATGCGCGCATCGGCGACATCGAAGCCCGCGGGCACTTGAATCGCGCGTATCCACGGCGAGGGCGGCGTGCGCAGGAACTGATTCGCGACGAGCGTCACGTGCACCTTCATGCGTGTGCCCGCGCGAAAGAGGATATCCTTCACGACGGCGGGGCAGGCGTCGGCATCGACGATGATTTGCATCAACTGGCTTCCGATAGGTTGAGTCGTCGAAGGACTATCGCATGAGCGGACGACGCGGTGTCGACATGAACGCCTATACTTCCTCAACGCATGTCCTCAAGGCAAACGGAGAATCACCGTGAGAACGAAGCTAGCAGGCATTGCAGTGTCATTCTTCATGGGCGTCGCGGGCACGTGCGCCGCGTCGCTTTCCTATGCTCAGGATACCGGCTCGGCCGCGACCGGCGCGACGCAAGCAGCATCCATGACGAAGGCCGAGAAAAAAGCCGCGCGCCAGCAGGCGCGCGCAAAGAAGAACGCCGAGCTGAAGAAGCTCGAGGACGCGGGCTATAACCCGGCACGCGCCAACGACCCGAACTATCCCCAAGACTTGCAGAACGCTCAGAAGAAGGCGGGGATCGGAACGGGCGCCAGCCAGTAACGTTCGACGAAGCGCCCGGCTTCGCAAAAAATAAAAGTACAAGAGCCTGGACCGGACTTTCGTTCGGTCCCGCTGTGTGCTGGGCGTCGCATGCCATCAACGCGCATGTCGAGCGCCGCAATCTTTAATCGATCAAAAAAGCCTGCGCAATTAGGGTTCAGGCGGCTTGTGCTCGGATTTTTCTTATCCAACACTGCACTTCATTCCGATTAGCCAGATGCCTGTCCGATATACCGGACATCGCCGCTCAGTTCTGGAACCGGTTCCTCCTATTAATTGCTTCGAAAGGAAGTGCACATGAAATTCTCGAACATAGGCGCCAGAACTGTCTCGCTGCTCGTCATCGCCGGGGCGCTGGTCTTGTCGGCGTGTACCAAGGTTTCCACGCCAGCCGAGGGCGGCGGGGCTGCGGCCGCGGGTTCATCGACGCTTCAGGCGGTCTTGCAGCGCGGCACCCTGCGTGTCGGCGACTGCCTGACCTTTGCGCCGTTCGGCTTTTACGACAAGAACGGCCAGCCCGACGGCTACGACGTCGATCTCGCGAAAGAACTCGCGAAGCAGATGGGCGTGAAGCTCGAAGTCGTGAACACGACGAGCGCGAACCGCATTCCGAACCTCCAGACGAGCAAGGTCGACGTCGTGTTCTGCAACTTCACGCGCAATCTGGAGCGCGCGAAGGTCATCGAGTTCACGACGCCGTATGTCGTCGCGAGCGAGGCGCTGCTGGTGAAGAAGAGCAGCGGCATCAAGTCGGTGCAGGACATGGGAAACCGCACGATCGCGACCGTGAAAGGCTCGACCAATGGCGATGAAGTCCGCTCGCTGAACATCCCGATCAAGATCCAGGAATACGACAGCTCGCAGGCCGCGATTCTCGCCGTCAAGCAAGGTCAAGCCGACGCGATGATCGAAGACAACAACTTCCTCGCGTATCAGGCGACGCTCGATCCCGAACTGACGGTTACGAACGAAGCGCTCGTGCCGCTCGAATACAACGCGTTCGGCGTGAAGGCGGGCGATCAGGCGTGGCTCAACTATCTGAATCTGTTCCTCTTCAACATCAACGCGTCGAAGCTCAACGCCCAGCTCTACAAGAAGTGGTTCGGCACCGATCCGCATTTCCCGCTCAACCCGCAGTTCTGAGAGGAAGGACGTGATGTCGATATTGCATGAGATACGGACGATGCGGAGGCCGAGATGAGTTACGAGTGGCTAACGTTGTGGGGCTATGTCCCCGAGTTCTTGAAAGCCGGCTGGCTGACTCTGCAGGTGACGCTTCTTGCGTTCGTGTTGTCGCTGGTGCTCGGTCTGCTGGCGGCGCTCGCCAGCATGTCGCCGGTCGCCGCGATCCGGTTCATCGCGCGGGCGTATGTCGAAGTGATCCGCAACACGCCGGTTCTCCTGCAGATCTTCATCGTGTTCTTCGGTTTGCCGTCGGCGGGCATTTCGCTCGATGCGTACTGGGCCGGCGTGATCGCGCTCGGCCTGAACGTCGGCGCGTATCTGTCGGAGGTGTTTCGCGCGGGCATTCAGTCGGTGCCGCGCGGTCAGCTCGAAGCCGCGGGCATTCTCGGCCTCGAGCGCGGACAGATCTTCACCGAGATCGTATTGCCGCAGGCCGCGCGCGCGGTCTATCCGGCGATCGTCAACTATCTGATTCAACTGTTGCTCGGCACGTCGCTGTTGTCGGCGATCGCGCTGCCCGAACTCACCGGCACCGCGACCGTCATCAACTCGCGCACGCTGCTCTATATCCAGACGTTCGCGGTCGTGCTCGTCGCGTATCTGGTGTTGAGCAACGTGCTCTCGTGGATCGCGGGCCAGCTCGGCGCGCGCATGTTTCATCCGCCTCTGGTCGTCCGGCCGCGCGCTCGCTTCGGCGGCCTCGCGCTGCGCCGCGCCAATCGCGCCTGATGCCCGAACCGGAGCCGCATCATGTCCATTGAATTGCTGAGAACCAGTCTGTCGATCCTGCTGCAAGGTCTCGTGACGACGCTCTTGCTGTCCCTCGCGTCTATCGTCGGCGGCACGCTGATCGGATTGCTCGCCGCGGTGTTGCGATCGTTCGGGCCGTGGGGCACGGACCGCATCGCCCGGCTGTATACGGAGCTTTTTCGCGGCACGCCGGTACTGATCACGCTGATGTTCATCTACTTCGGCGTCTCGTACTTCGGCTATGCGATCGATGTCTTCGCCGCCGGCGTCATCGGCCTGAGCGTGTATCAGGGCGCGTATATCGCCGAAGTATTCCGCGCCGGCATCGAAGCGGTGCCGAAAGGCCAGTGGGAAGTCTCGCAGATTCTCGGTTTGTCGCGCACGCAGGCGTTCGCGTTCGTCGTGCTGCCGCAGACCGGGCGGATCGTGCTGCCGCCGCTCATCGGCCAATATCTGTCGCTCATCAAGGACACGTCGATCGTCAGCATGATCGGCATGTCGGAGCTGATGCACGGCGGCCAGGCGATCGTCGATCGCATCGGCAAGCCGGTGGAGATTTACGGACTCGTCGCACTCATCTATTTCGTCGTGTGCTTCCCGCTGTCGCAGTGGGTGCGCCACCATGACCGCAGGAGACTGTCGTGAGCAATCAAAGTCAGACCAGGCCCATCATTTCGCTCTCGGGCGTCAGCAAAGCATTCGGCGCGACGCGCGTGCTCAACGAGATCAATCTCGATGTGCGTTCGGGCGAAGTGCTCGTGCTGATCGGCGCGTCGGGTTCGGGCAAGAGCACGGTGCTGCGCATCATGGCAGGGCTCGAAACGACGGATTCCGGCGAAGTCTGGGTCAACGCAGTGCCGCTGCACGACCCGAAACGCGCACGCGATATTCGCGGTCACGTCGGCATGGTGTTCCAGCAGTTCAACCTTTTTCCGCACAAGACCGCGCTCGGCAACGTCACGCTCGCGCTCATCAAGGCGCGCAAGATGAGTCCCGCCGATGCCCGCGAACGCGCGATGGAAGTGCTCGATCGCGTCGGGCTCGCCGATCGCGCGGATCATTACCCGAGCCAGTTGTCGGGCGGACAGCAGCAGCGCGTCGCGATCGCGCGGGCGCTCGCGGTCGAGCCGGGCATCATGTTCTTCGATGAAGCGACGTCGGCGCTCGATCCCGAACTCGTCGGCGAAGTCACCGAAGTGATGCGCGGCCTCGCCCGCGACGGCATGACGATGGTCGTCGTCACGCACGAAATGGGTTTCGCGCGCAAGACGGCGGACCGCGTCGTCTTCATGGACAAGGGCGTGATCGCCGAGCAGGGCGAGCCGGAGCAGATTTTCGTCAATCCATCGAACGAGCGCACGCGGCAGTTCCTGCATCGCGTGCTCGACCACTGACGCTGACGGAGCACATGAATGGCTGTTACGGAATCGTCGCGCGCGAGGGGAGTCGACCGGGTCATTGCCATGTTCCGGCAATTGCATCTCGCGCAGCGCCCGATGTCGATGCGCGAGCTGATCGAAGCGACCGGCGCACCGCGTTCAAGCATCTACGAACTCGTCGCGATTCTCGCTGAAGTCGGCTGGCTGGAGACATCGGCGGATGGCAGCGTGTTCTTCGGACGCGAGATGCACTACTACGGCTCCGACTACGCCACGCACAACGATCTGATCAGCCGCGCGCATCAGTCGATACTCGCGCTCGTGCGCAAGTACGACGAAACCACGCAGTTGTGCATGCTCGAGGGCAACAAGTACACGGTGGTGCTGTCGGAGAACAGCGCGCGGCCTTTCAATATCAGTTCGGATATCGGCGTGCGCGTGCCGATTCCGTGGACCGCAACGGGCCGCCTGCTGCTCGGCCACCTGAACGCCGACGAAGTCCACGCGCTGATTCCGGACGACGACTTCACGCTCGACAACGGCGTGCGCATCGACTTCGATGAATTCATGCGCGACGTCCAGCTCGCGAAGAATCAGGGCTACTGCTGCACGGAAGGATTGTCGAACGCGTTCCGTCTTTGCATGGCCGCGCCCGTGCGCGACCGCGCGGGTTTGCCGATCGCGGCGCTGTGCTTCATGACGGGCCGCGACACTGATCCGCAGCGGCGCCAGGCGATGCTCGACGATCTCCTGCAATCGGCGAAGGCGCTGTCGCAGCGATAGCGGAGATCAGGCGAAGAAATATGACGACGCAAGCCGCAGACGACGATCCGCTTCAGCGGATCGCGCGACTCGAAGAGGAAAACACGGCGCTCAGGGAAGTGAACGACATCCTTCGCAAGGCGGTTGCGTATTACGCGCCGTTGTTCGAGCGGGAGATGACGTCGCCGCGGCCGTCGGCGGAAGAGGTTTAGGAAGCCCAGCCGAGTCCGAGACTTTTCTGCAGCGCGACGAAATCCTTCAGCAATTCGGCCTGCGCGGCCACCACATCCTGTTGCGCGGCGAATTGCGTGCGCTGCGCGTCGAGCAGGTCGATGAGCGTCGACACGCCCGCCGTGTAGCGCTGCCGCACGAGCGTAGCCGAGCGCTCCGCCGACGCCTGCACCTGCTGAAGCCGCACCACGTGCTCGCGCTGATTGCCGTAACGCGACAGCGATGAATTCGCGTCCTTCAGCGCGCCGAGCACGGTCTTTTCGTAGCGCGCTTCGGCTTCGTCGCGCGCGGCGCGGGCGGCATCGACGCTCGCCGCCGTGCGCCCGAAGTCGAAAAGATTCCATTGCAGATACGGCACGCCGACCCACGAGAAATTCTGCTTGCGCAGCAGATGACTCGGCTCCGACGCCGAGAAACCGATATCGCCGAGGAGCGTCACCTTCGGAAAATAGTCGGCGATATGCTCGCCGATCTGCGCATTGCTCGACGCGAGACGCCGTTCGGCGGCGCGGATGTCGGGACGCTGCTGGAGCATCGTCGCCGGATCGCCGATCGACACCGACGACGGCAGCACAGGCAACGGCGCGCGCGCGCCGAGTTCGGCATCGAGCGCGCCGGGTGCGCGGCCCGTCAGCACGGCGAGCTGATCGAGCGAATCGGTGATCTGCACCTGCAAGGGCACGAGCGTCGCGCGCGTCGTGTCGACCTGTGTGGTCAGCCGTTCGACATCGACTTGCGCCGCCGTGCCGCGCGCGCGCCGCTGCTCGGTGAGCGTCAGCATCTGCTGCTGATACTCGGCCGTGCGTTCGGCGAGCGCGAGACGTTCCTGCTGATCGCGCAAATCGATATACGCCGACGCCACTTCCGCCGCGAGCGACACTTGCGCGTCCGAGAGCTCGGCGTGCACGGCATCGGCTTCGTCGGAGGCGGCTTCGATCGCGCGTCGCGTGCCGCCGAAGAGGTCGATTTCCCACGAGGCATCGAAGCCGACGGTGTAGAAATCGACCGGGCCGCGTCCCGTGGACCCTGACGATCCCTGATCGCCCGACGACGAACCGAAAATCGACGTATCCGGCGAGCGCATGCGCAGCGCCGCCGCCGAGCCGGACACTTTCGGCAACTCGTTGGCCCGCTGTCCGCGCAGTTGCGAGCGCGACTGACGCAAGCGCGCCTGCGCCATTTTCAGGTCGGGATTGTGGGCGAACGCGGCGTCGATGAGCGCGTTCAGTTGCGGATCGTCGAGCGCCTGCCACCACGTCGCGGGCGCGTGCGTCGCGACGACGCCCTGCGCCGGCGTACGCACGAACGTGCCGCTCTTCGCAGCGTCGGGCGCGATGTCCGGCGCGCCGTGATAGTCGGGGCCGACCGTGCACGCGGCGAGCGCGAAAGCGGCGAGCGGAAGCAGGGCGGTCAGGCGGAGCGTGCGGGAGAACATCGTCGAAGGATTCATGAATCAGTGGCCGGCGGACGGCATGTCGCCGGATTGAGCGCTCGGCGTCTTGAGCAGGAGCGCGAGCGGAAGGCACGCGAGCAGCGCGATCGCCAGCACGTAGAAGGTTTCGGAGTAGGTCATGACGATGGCCTGCTGGCTGATCTGCGCCGACAACTGGCCGAGCGCCTGCATCTTCGCGTGCATCATGTCGCCGCCCTGCGCGAAGAAGCTCGCGGCGCTCGCGGCCATGCGCTCCTGGCCGATCACCGAGTTCGCCGTCAGCGATTCGCGGATCGACGCGGTGTGGAAATCGTTGCGCCGGTCGATCACCGTGCCGAGGATCGCGAGTCCGACCGAGCCGCCGAGATTGCGCGCCATGTTGTAGAGGCCGGCTGCGTCGCCGGATTCTTCGCGCGAAACCGCCGCCATCGACGCCTGATTGAGCGGCATCATCGCGAGCATCTGGCCGAAGCCGCGCAGAATCTGCGACCAGAAGAAATCATGGCCGACGCTTTGCGCGGTGAGCGAGATATCGAGCAGGCAGCTCGCGGCGAAGCACAGCAGCCCGGAAATGACGAGCACGCGAAAATCCACCTTGCCGAGCAGACGCGGCAGCACCGGCATGATGAGAAACGCGGGCACGCCCGACACGAGCATGATCGCCCCGGACTGCAACGCGTTGTAACCCGCGACGATGCTCAGAAACTGCGGCAGCAGGAACGACACGCAATAAAGCCCCGCGCCCACGGCGAACACGATCAGGATCACGCTCGCGTAGCGCGGGTTGCGCAGCAGCGAGAGCCGCACGATCGGCTTCTTCGCGACGAACTGAGAGATCGCGATCAGCAGGAAGCCGAAAGCCGTCACGCAGGTGAGCATCACGATTTCGCTCGATTCGAACCATTGATTGCGCTGGCCTTCTTCGAGCACGACTGTCAGCGAGCTCAA
Source organism: Caballeronia temeraria (assembly GCF_001544795.2). Classification (GTDB taxonomy): domain Bacteria; phylum Pseudomonadota; class Gammaproteobacteria; order Burkholderiales; family Burkholderiaceae; genus Caballeronia; species Caballeronia temeraria. The sequence goes on from NZ_FCOI02000026.1 coordinate 38,411, forward strand.
GCCGATGGCCAGCCCTGCGATGCCGATCCAGTCGGCCTTGAGGAACGATTCCCAGTGCGACTTCTCCGCCGGCAAACCGGTGATGAGCAGCGCGACGAGCGCGAAGCCCACCGGCACGTTGACGAAGAAGCACCACGACCACGAGATGTTCTCCGCGAGCCAGCCGCCGAGCACCGGCCCGAGCAGCGGCCCGAGCAGCACGATCAGACCGAAAATCGTCATGCCGACGGGCATCTGCTCGCGCGGCAGCCGTGTGCGGATGATGGTCTGCGCGGTCGGAATCATCGCGCCGCCGGTGAAGCCTTGCCCGATGCGGCCCGCGACCATCATCGAAAGGGACGTGGAGAAGCCGCACATCACAGAGAACAGCGTGAAGAGCACCGCGTTGCCGAGCAGGAAATTGCGCAGGCCGAACACGCGCGTGAGCCACGCGGCGAGCGGAATCATCACGATTTCCGACATCAGATAGCCCGTGGAAATCCACGTGCCTTCCGTGCCGGTCGCGCCGATCTCGCCCTGGATCTGCGGCAGCGCGGAGTTCGTAATGGAGATGTCGAGCGTGGCCATCAGCGCGCCGAGCGCGCCGGCCGTGACCGCGATCCAGTCGGTCGCGCTCGCGCGGGCGTGCGCTTCAGCGTGTGACATGGCGGTTTTCGTCGGCGATGCGATGGCTGTCGTCGGTGGCGGTTTTCGTGTCGACATCGACGGTCACCGACAAGCCCGGCAGCAGCACCTTGCGCGTTTGCGGACCCGTATCGACGCGAATGCGCACCGGCACGCGCTGCACGATCTTCGTGAAGTTGCCGGTCGCGTTCTCCGGCGGCAAGAGCGCGAACTGCGCGCCGGTGCCGGGCGCGAAGCTTTCGACGACGCCGTGCAGATCCGTGCCTTTGAGCGCGTCGACATGCAACGTCGCGGGCTGGCCGATGCGCATGCGGCCGACCTGCGTTTCCTTGAAGTTCGCTTCGAGATAGAGCGCCTCGACCGGCACGACCGTCATGAGGCGCGTGCCCGGCTGCACGTACTGGCCGACGCGCACGGAGCGATCGCCGACGCGCCCCGCGACCGGGCTCACGAGCGTCGTGTCGCCGAGATCGAGCTTCGACTGGTTCAGTTGCGCCTGCGCCGCTTCGACCTGCGCGCGCGCCTGGGCGATCTGCGCTTCGGTCGCGCCGATCTGCGTCGACGCCGAACGCGCGGCGGCCAGATTCGCGGCGAGCGTGGCGCGCGCCTGATCGCGCGTGGAAATGAGGCTCGCGAGGCGCTCGGCGGTTTCCGCGCCCGTCGCGACGAGCGGACGATAGCGGTTCACGTCGTCCTCCGCGTGCGCGAGACTCACGCGCGACACGTCAGCCTGCGCCTTCGCTTGATCGGCGTTGGCGTGCTGCTGCTTCAGTTCGGCTTCGGCGCGTTGAATGTCGGCGGCGCGGGCGTCGAGCGTGGCCTTCGCCTGATCGAGCGATGCCTGATACTGCCGCGTGTCGAGTTTCGCGAGCGGCGCGCCTGCCGCGACGGCCTGATTGTCGTCGACGAGCACCTCGGTGATATAGCCGCTCACTTTCGGCGCGATGGTCACGCTGTCGGCTTTGAGATAGGCGTCATCAGTCGTTTCGATGAAACGGCCGACCGTCCACCAGCGCACGCCCCACGCCATGCCCGCGACGACCGCGACGATGCCGAACGCGATCAGCAGGCGTTTGCGTGACGGTTTGCCGCGAGCGGCGTCGGCGGGTTGGCCGCCGTGCGTGGGCGCTGTGACTGACATGATTTCTCCGGAGCTTTCGCGCCACCGCATGCGTGCGGTAGCCTTTGATGAATGCGAGACAGCGAGGGCGGTCCGGGCGGCAACCACCGCGCGACGCGCTCGCCAAACTAGACGATGCCGTCTAGTATGCATGATTCTAGACACGAGCGTCTAGTTTGACCTGGCTTTGGGGACACAAAATGAAGAAGCTGCGCGCCGGAGACGAAGGCGAATCGCAGGATCAGGAACGCGGCAGCACGGCGCGCTCGCCGTTGCAGGCGCGCGGCCGTGCGCGCATCGAGGCCGTGCTGGACGCGACCGCCGAGCTGATCGTCGAAAAGGGACTGGAAGGCGTGACGATGCACGGCGTCGCGCGGCGCGCGCAGACGCCGATCGGGTCGATGTACCACTTCTTTCCGGATCGCGACGCGCTGCTCGCCGCGTTGTGGGATCGTCACGCGGCGGCGCTGGAAGAGCTGGAAGAAGAGCTCTCGCGTATCGACAGCGAAACGTGGCGGGCGCTGACGGCGGAGGCGGTGATCGATCGCATCATGACGCCGCACATCGAATATTTCGAACGCAAGACCGATTTTCTGATTCTGATGTCGGTCATGCCGCACGACGAAGCGAAAAAGAAGCGCAAGTCCAGCATGATGCGCAAGGTCATCGACGCACGCATGCCCGGCGTGAAAGCGTCCGAGCGCGAACTGTACGTCGACATGCTGCATGCGCTCGCGAGCGGCGCGCTGGCTGTCAAATTGCGTCCCGCGATGGGCGACGTGCAACTGGCGCGCCGTTATCTGCGCGAAGTGAAGCGCGCGCTGGCGGCGTATCTGGCCGCCGTGGAGGCGGCGGTGCTCAAGTGACGGCCGGGGTTTCCGGTCCGCACCGGTATCGGGTCGCCACGTTTCATCAGACGATTGGCTAACCTATTTCCACACACGGCTTTTCGACGCGATTATCTTTTCGTCGCAACAACGGCGCGGAAACGCGATAATGACTCGTCCAAGAAATCACCCCGGGCAAAATGCAGCCTTCGCTCGGTTCAACACGGATCATAAATGTCCAACAGTCCAGCCAGCATTCAAGGCGATTTTCTCAACGCGCTCCGAAAAGAACGCAAACGGGTTTCCATTTATCTCGTTAACGGGATCAAGCTGACGGGCCATATCCAGTCGTTCGACACGTATATGGTCTATCTCAATTCGACCAGCGGAAACCAGGTTCTTTTCAAACACGCGATTTCGACCATCTGCGAAGATCACGGCGCGCCCGGTCGGCCGAATCATCGCGAAAGCCGCGGTCCGAGCGACCGGCCGCCGCGTCCGCCGCGCAACTGACGCGGCCTTGCACGGGCAAAGGTCTCATGCGCCGGGCGCGTGAGCCTGCCCGCTATCGGGACGCGGCGCGCACGCCGCCGCGATAACTCCGGCAACTCCCGCACGACCGTATCGAAAAAGGCCTCGGGCCGGACAAGGCCGGATGCGCCGATCTCGACCGCGTCATGATCCACCGCTCAGTTCAAAAAAATCCTGGAGATGCCCATGCTCCTGTCGGAACAAAACGTACTCGTGACCGGCGGCGCGCGCGGACTCGGCGCGGCGATCAGCGAAGCGCTCGCGCGCGAAGGCGCTGGCGTCGTCATCAACTATCGACGCAGCGACGCACAGGCGAAAGCGCTTGCCGAGCGGCTCGGGCCACGCGTCGTGGCGATTCAGGCCGACATCACCGATGAATCCTCGGTCGCGCGTCTGTTCGACGAAGCCCGCGCGCAAACCGGCCGGCCGGTGCATGCCGTCGTGAACAACGCGCTCGCCGATTTCAGCTTCGACGGCGACGCGCGCCCGAAGATCGGCGACATCGCGTGGGCGCGTTTCCAGCAGCAGATCGACGGCGCATTGAAAGGTGCGCTCCACACGATTCAGGCCGCGCTGCCCGCGATGCGCGACGCCGGCTTCGGCCGCATCGTGAACGTCGGGACCAATCTGTTTCAGAATCCCGTCGTGCCGTATCACGACTACACCGCGGCGAAAGCGGCGCTGCTCGCGCTCACGCGAACCGCATCGAACGATCTCGGGCCGGATGGCATCACGGTGAACATGGTGTCGGGCGGACTTTTGCGTACCACGGATGCCAGCAGCGCGACGCCCGAAGCCGTGTTCGACATGGTCGCCGGATTCACGCCGCTGCGCCGCGTCACGACGCCCGCCGAATTCGCCGATGCGGTGCTGTTCTTCCTCTCGCCGTGGGCACGCGCGGTGACGGGGCAGAACCTCGTCGTCGACGGCGGGTTGGTCAAAGGCTGATCAGCCGCGCGCCGTGATCGCGTGGCGCAACTCCTGATAGCTGCGCAATCCCGCCACACCGAGTTCACGGCCGATGCCGCTCAGGCCGAGCCCGCCCCAACACACTTGCGGGAAGATCAGTTGCGGCGTGTTGATCCACACGAGGCCCGCGCGCAGCGCATGGCGATAGCGCCGCGTGGCGTCTTCATCGCGCGTCACGACGGTGGCGACGAGCCCGTAGCGCGTGTCGTTGGCGAGCGCGATGGCTTCATCGTCGGTTCGGAACGACTTCACGCAGGCGACCGGGCCGAACACTTCGTCGGTCCATAACACGTTGTCCGCATCCGGCTCCGCGATGACGACCGGCGCCATGAAAAAGCCTTCCGCGCAGGCAGCGTCGAGCGCGCCGCTGAACGCGACGGTCGCGCCGCCCGCCACGCCCTGCTCGACGAGCGCCTGCACACGCGCACGCTGCGCATGGGAAACGAGCGGCCCCATCGCGACATTGCCGATATGCGGCGGCGCGACCACGAGCGCGCGCACGGCCGCTTCGAGCGCGGCGACGAACTTGCGATAGACATCGTCGTGCACGATGATCCGCGACGTCGCCGAGCACATCTGCCCGGCGTTCGTGAACGCGCCGCCCATCGCGAGCGCGACCGCGTGCTCGATGTCCGCATCGGCGCGCACGATCAGCGCGGATTTCCCGCCGAGTTCGAGCGTGACGCGCTTCATGTCGAGCGCCGCCGTCTGCATCACCTTGCGACCGATGGCCGTGCTGCCCGTGAACGAAATCTTGTCGACGAGCGGATGCGCCGCGAGCAGCGCGCCCACTTCGCCGCCGCCGTTCACGATATTCACGACGCCATCGGGCACGCCCGCCGCCGTCATGATCTCCGCGAGCAGATGCTCGACCGGCGACGTAAGTTCGGACGGCTTCAGCACCGCCGTGCAGCCCGCCGCGAGCGCGGGCGCGATCTTCCACGCGGTCGTGACCATCGGGAAATTCCACGGCACGATCAGCGCGGCCACGCCGACCGCTTCGTACCGGCGCTCGCCGGTCACGGTGTCGTCGGGCAATGTGAGCGTATCGGCGGCGAAATGCGACGCGTCCGCGCACAGACCCGCGTAGTAATCGAATGTGGCGATGGCGTCGCTCACGTCGGTGTCGGCTTCGAGTGGAGGCTTGCCGCTCACCTTTTGCTGCATCGACGAGAGACGCTCGCGATTCGCCGCGATCAGTTCGGCGATCTTGCGCAGAATCTCGCCGCGCGATGCGGGCGTGCGGTTGCGCCATGCATCGAGCGCGGCGTGCGCGGCACGCACGGCGGCATCGACTTGCGCGGCATCGGCGTGTTCCTGCCAGCCGATGACCTCGCCCGTCGATGCATCGTGGATCGCGTTGCCCGCTTCCAGCACCGATGCGCCGTAGCGCGTGCCCGCGATCGTCGCGGCGGGCAGCAGGATCGAGGGGTCGTCGCGCATGTTCATGATTGCGCTCCGTTCGCTTGACGATAGTGAACGCCTGGCATCACGCAGAGCATTTCGAAGGCGAGATTCGCGCCGACGAGCGCCGTCGTGCCGGCCTGATCGTAAGGCGGCGAGACCTCGACGAGATCCGCGCCGACGACGTTCAGCCCCTTCATCCCGCGCACGATTTCGAGCCCTTGCTGCACGGTCAGGCCGCCGATTTCCGGCGTGCCCGTGCCGGGCGCGAAGCTGGGATCGAGTCCGTCGATATCGAAGCTCAGATACACGGGCGTGTCGCCGATGCGCGCGCGCACTTCTTCCATCAGCGGCGCGAGCGAGCGGTTCCAGCACGCTTCGGCCTGCACGACGGTGAAGCCCTGCGCGCGGCACCAGTCGAAGTCTTCAGCGTGATAGCCGGTGCCGCGCAAGCCGATTTGCGTGACCTTGTCGCATTGAAGCAGGCCGTCTTCCACCGCGCGGCGAAACGGCGTGCCGTGCGCGATCTTCTCGCCGAACATGGTGTCGTTGACATCGGCATGCGCATCGACGTGCACGACCGCGACCTTGCCGTACTTCTTGTGCAGCGCGCGCAGGATCGGCCACGCGATCGTGTGATCGCCCCCGAGCGTGATCGGACGGCAGCCGTTCGCGACGATCTCGTCATAGGCCGCTTCGATCAGCCGGATCGAATCCTTGAGGTCGTACGGATTGGTCGCGACGTCGCCGATATCGGCCACTTGCAGCGAATCGAACGGCGCGGCGCGCGTCGCCATGTTGTAGGGACGCAGCAGCACGGATTCCGAGCGGATCTGACGCGGCCCGAAGCGCGCGCCCGAACGATTCGACGTGCCGATATCGAGCGGCACGCCGACGAAACACGCGTCGAGGCCTTCGGTGCTCGCCGCGTGCGGCAGGCGCATCATCGTCGCGATGCCGCCGAATCGCGGCATGTCGTTGCCGCCGAGCGGCTGGTTGAATTCGCGCTGCATGGGTGCGTCTCCCGTCATCGTTGTATGGACGGGGCGATGTTAGGCGACGCAAACGCCGCGCGAATCACGAAGTGGAGATGTTCACATCGACCCGATTCGATGTGAATGGCGCTTCAGGTGGCGTGCAAGCGCGGCTGTTCCTGTCCCCACGCGATCAGATCGCGCTTGGTGCGCACGCCGAGCTTCGCGAACGCGCGCTTCACATACGACTCCGCCGTGCCGATGCGCACGCCGATGATCTCCGCCGCCTCGGGCACCGTGCGGCCCGTGATGAGATGCGTGCAGATTTCGTATTCGCGTTTGGACAGCCGCACGTGATCGGCGGCGATGCGCGCATCGAACTGAGCGAGCGGATGCAGAAACGACATCGGATGCGCCACGCGTTTCGCGGCGCTCGTCGATGCATGCAGCTCCAGCAGGGGAAACAGGAACTCGCTCACGTTGCGAAAGCGGTTCATCTCGGCGAGCGTGAACGGCGGCGCATCGAGCGCGCGTTCGAGCGCGATGGAATCCTGCGCGTGCGCCGTGCCGCGCGCGAGCACGCATTCGTGCGCGATCGACGCTTCATCGAAAAGACGCTGACGGAATTCGCCCGGCGGAATCGCGCCGATATCGCGCACGACGAGCATCGTGCCGACCTTGCCGCGAATGCCCGCGAAGAGCGGATCGCTGTCGTAGAAGCGGTCGTAGTAGAGCGTCATCACATCCGAAATGACGCTCGTGTCCATGCCGACGCCGCTGCTGCCGATCCACTCGCAGCGAAAGCCCGTGGGCTTGCTGCGATCGACGCGCGAACGCTCGATATGCACGACGTTGAGCGGCACGACTTCGTTGAGAAGCAGCGTGAGACGCGGCACGAAATCCGGCGTGCCGACAGCTTCGATGACTTTGCCGAGCGTCTTGAACGAGACCGGAAACGCGGCTTGATCCTGATTGAGCGGGGGTACGTTGAGCAGCATGGCGCGCCCCAAAGAAAAGGCTCTCCGATTGTAGAACATGCGCCGCATCGCCCGCCAGACGGGGTTTTCAGCGTAACTAGGTATTTACCCGAGGATCGCTAAAACGCGGCTTGTCCCCCCTGCGGGGGGGCATACCGGGGCGTCGCGGCCCGGTAACTTTGGCGCACCGATTCATTGAAAAACGTCGCAAAAAGGGAAACACGTGAGCAAGCTGATTCAGGACATCGCGCCGCTGGGCGCAGGCATCGGGCAATTCACCCAACTCGACTACGGCATGGACGAAAGCGACTGGCGCGCGGCCGAGGGCAAAAACGGCAACTACGTGATCGGCTGGTGGGAAGGCAAGGCCGGCGCCGTCGATTTCCCCGCGACCACCGCGGACGAAGCGGTCTGGCTCGTCGAAGGCCGCATCGCTTTGACCGACGTGAACGGCGCGCGCCGCGAGTTCAAGGCGGGTGAGGGCTATTTGCTGCCGGCGGGCTTCGCGGGCCGCTGGGAAACGATCGAGGACGCGAAGAAGTTCTACGTCGTGCTCGAACCGCAGCAATAAACGTCGCACGTCGAGCCCGAGGAGGAGACACGTCATGAACGAAAGCGCGCAGCTTTTCGAAGCCGATATCGCCGCGCCCACGCACGGCGCATCGCGCGGCGTGCGTCCCACGTCTGCCAGATTGACCGTCGAGGAAGCGCTCGCCCGCACGCGGCTCATGCCTTACTGGCTCGACAATCTCGCAGAGCCGCCCGCCGAGCCCGCGCTCGCGGGCGACACGCATGCCGATCTGCTGATCGTCGGCGGCGGCTTCACCGGCTTGTGGGCGGCGGTGCAGGCGAAAGAACAGATGCCCGAACTCGATGTCGTGCTGATCGAAGCGGGACGCGTCGCGCATGGCGCATCGGGACGCGCGGGCGGCATCATCTCGACATCGGTGATGCACGGTCTGCCGAACGCCGTGCGCGTGTTTCCGAACGATATCGCGGAGCTCGAAGCCTTCGGCCAGCGCAATCTCGATGGCTTCGAGGAAACGCTCGAACGCTACGGCATCGACGCCGATATCGAATGGAACGGCGAGATGACGGTGGCCGTCGATCCGGATCACATCGGACATCTGCGCGCCGATCACGATCTGCACAAATCCTATGGCCACGATGTCGTGCTGCTCGACGCCGCCGCCACGCGCGAACAACTCGATTCGCCGCTGTTCGCGGGCGCGCTCTGGTCGCGCAACCGCAGCGGCATCGTGCATCCGGCCAAGCTCGCGTGGGGTTTGAAGCGCGCGGCGCTGCAACTCGGCGTGCGGCTCTACGAACACAGCCCGCTGACGAACGTGACCGACGAAGGCGCGACCGTCCTCGTGAAAACGCCCGCGGGCAGCGTGCGCGCGCCGCGCGTAGTGTTCGGCAGCGGCACGGCGAAAGTCGGCATTCCCGATATCAATCGCCGCGTCCTGCAGGTGCGCGATCACGTGCTCGCGACCGAGCCGCTCACCGACGAGCAACTGGCGCGCATCGGCTGGAAGCAGCGTCAGGGCATCTACGATACGCGCACGCAACTCAACTATTTCCGCCTCACGAAGCGCAACAACATCATCTTCGGCGGTCTCGTGAGCTATCACTTCGATGGCGATCCGAATCCGCCGCACGACCAGAAGCGCGACACCTACTATCGTCTCGCGGAAGCGTTCTACAAGACCTTCCCGCAACTGAGCGACGTGCGCTTTTCGCACGCGTGGGGCGGCCCGATCGACTATTGCTCGCGCGGTTCGGTGTTCGCCAAGCGCTATCTCGGCGACAAGGCGGTGTTCGTCGCGGGCTACACGGGCTTCGGCGTGGCCGCGAGCCGCTTCGGCGCGTTCATGGGCCTGAACATCCTGTTCGATCGCGAAAGCCCGGAGCGCGCGCTCGACATCGCCAATCAAAGCCCGACGTACATCCCGCCCGAGCCGGTGCGATGGCTGGCCGCGAAGGTGACCTTCCACGCGTTCGATGGCGCCGATGCCGAAGGCGGCTGGAAGCGCGCGTGGATCAAGGGCATCAAGGCGATGGGTTTCCCGATGTAACCGCACGGCGGCGCGACATGTTCTCCAACACCTCCGATCTCGACCTGCGCCTCGTGCGTGTCTTTCTCGCGGTCGTCGACGCGCGCGGCATCACCGCCGCCGAAGCGACGCTCGGCGTGCGCCAGTCGACCATCAGCTCGCAGCTTTCCGCGCTCGAAGCGCGCATGGGCTTCCGGCTCTGCGAACGCGGGCGCGGCGGTTTCCGGCTCACGTCGAAGGGCGAGCGTTTCGTGACGTCGGCGCGGGCGCTGATCGCGGCGACATCGCAATTCGTCGCGCAGGTCCGCGATATCGACCGCACGCTCGTGGGCACGCTGTCGATCGGGCTGATCGGGCAGGCGTCGCAGGTGGAGAACGCGCGGCTCGCGGAAGCCATCGGCGCATTTCGCCAACGCGATCAGGCCGTGCGTTTCGCGATGCACGTCGCGCCGCCGCAGGAACTCGAAGAAAGCCTCGTCAATCACGAGCTGGATCTCGCGATCGGTTACTTCTGGCATCGCGTCGCGGGACTCTCGTACAGCAGGCTGTTCAACGAGCGGCAGGTGATCTGTTGCGGGCGCGGCCATCCGCTCTTTCACGCGGACCCGCACGTGACGATCGACGATCTGCGCGCGCACGACTGGATCTGGCGCAGCTATCCCGTGCCGGAGGAACTGGCGAGCATCGGCGAGCGTCGCGTGACGGCGATCGCGGACAGCATCGACGCGGCCACGGTGCTGATTCTTTCCGGCAGTCATATCGGCTATTTGCCCGCGCATCACGCGGAGCCTTTCGAGCAACGCGGACTGATCCGCGTGCTGGGGCGCACGGCCTTCGGCTTCGACGTGCCCATGCACCTCGCGATGAAACGCGGCACCGCCGGCAAACCGATCGTCCGAGCCTTCTGCGAAGACCTTTTCGATGTCTACGGCGCGCGGGAGCTTCATCACGACGAGCCGGAATACGCAGCAGCAGTGTGACCGATGTGAACGTTTTGACGATGCATGACGGCGCGCATCCGGCAGCAACGGAATGACCGCCGATAACAATGGAGCGAGACAGCATGGCAGACAAAACGAGCGGCAACACCAGCGGCAACACCAGCATCACGCAGATCGAAACCTTCGGTTTCGAACGCATTCCCGACGCCTCGCGATACGCGCGGCCCATCGATCTGTTCCGCCTGCTCTTCGGCGGCTGCAACACGTTTTCGACGTCGGTGCTCGGCAGCTTTCCGATTCTCGTCGGACTGTCGTTCGAAGCGAGCCTGTGGGCGATCGTGAGCGGCGTGCTCGCGGGCACCTGCATGCTCGCGCCGATGAGCCTCTTCGGCCCGCGCAACGGCACGAGCGATCCGGTGTCGTCGGGTGCGCACTTCGGCATTCATGGGCGTATCGTCGGGTCGTTTCTCGCGGTGCTCACGTCGGTCGCGTTCTTCTCGCTCGCGGTGTGGAGTTCGGGCGATGCGCTCGTCGGCGGCGCGCACGACATGGTCGGTCTGCCGGTCAATCCGTGGACGCTCGGCACGGCGTACATGGTGTTCGCGGTGCTCGTGCTGATCGTGTGCATCTACGGCTTTCGCTTCATGCTGTGGGTGAACAAGATCGCCGTGTGGGCGGCGAGCCTGATGTTCGTGCTCGGCGCGTTCGCATTCGCGAAGGCGTTCGACGTGCATTACGCCGGCACGCTGCATCACGGCAGCGCGGGCTTTTGGGCCGCGTTCATCGGCGCGGCGCTGGTGGCGTTGAGCAATCCGGTCTCGTTCGCATCGACGCTCGGCGACTGGGCGCGCTACATTCCGCAATCGACGCCGCGCTATCGCGTGATGGGCGCCGTGTTCATCGCGCAGATCGCGACGTTCGTGCCGTTCTTCTTCGGCCTCGTCACCGCGACCATCATCGCGACGCAGGCGCCGACGTACATCACGTCGAACGATTACGTGGGCGGACTGCTCGCGGTGTCGCCGCGCTGGTTTCTGCTGCCGATGTGCCTGATCGCGATCATCGGCGGCATGTCGACGGGCACGACCGCGCTCTACGGCACGGGCCTCGACATGTCGAGCATGTTCCCGAAGCGTCTGAATCGCGTGCGCGCGACGACGCTGATCGGCACGCTCGCCATCGGCTTCATTTTTCTGGGCCGCTTCGCATTCAACCTCGTGGAAAGCGTGGCGACGTTCTCGACGCTGATCTGCACGTTCAGTTGCCCGTGGATGGCGATCATGGTGATCGGCTTCGTGCAGCGCGGCGGCTTTTATCTCGCCGATGATCTGCAAGTGTTCAATCGCGGCGGGCGCGGCGGCCACTACTGGTATCGCAACGGCTGGAACTGGCGCGCGATGGGCGCGTGGATGCCCGCGGCGTTCATCGGTCTCGCGTTCGTGAATCTGCCGGGACAGTTCATCGGGCCGCTCGGCGCGCTCGCGGGCGGCTGCGATCTGAGCGTGCCGGTGTCCTTCGTCGTGGGCGGCGTGCTGTACCTGACGATGCTCTGGCTCTTCCCCGAACCCGACGCCGTTCATGGTCCGCGAGGCCGCCGTCTCGTCGGCGCGATCCGCGAGCCTTCGCGCGGCGCAGCGCCCATGCCGATCACGGCGCGCGTGCGCGAGGACTGACGCGTTCGTCTGATTAGAGTCGTCTATTCGAACATCGCGACGATAGATTTAATCGACTGTCGAGGCCGTGCTTTTCCTTTATCGGTGAAGGAAATGGAAGTTATTCACGCATGCATGGCCCGACAGGAGATGACATGTCCCAGCCGAAGCATCCGGCCGATGGCGAAGCACGCCGAGTGTTCCTCAAAAACGTCGCGGTCGCGGGCATGGCGACCGGCCTGTCGAGCGTAGTGGGCGATGTGATCGCACAAGGCGACGCGTCGTCGGGTGCGACGGGGGCGGCGTCCAAACCGGCGACGCGCTCGACGCTCGATATCAACCAGCAATACGCCAGCTTCCTTTCGTTCGCCGATGCGCAGGATTTCGAGGACGCGCGCCGGGGACTCATCGCGACGTTGCCCGAGCCGGTCGTCATTCCGGGGCAGGGCGCCATTCCGGCGTGGAATCTTCAGCAGTTCGCCTTCGTGAACGGCGGCCCGGAGAACAACGCGCCATCCACGGTCAATCCGAGCCTGTGGCGCAATGCCAAGCTCAACATGAATCACGGTCTGTTCACGGTCGTCGAAGGTATCTGGCAGGTGCGCGGCTACGATCTTTCCGTGATGAGCATCATCCGCGGAGATCAGGGCTATATCGTGGTCGATCCGTTCATCACGACGGAAGTCGCATCGACGGTCTGGAAGCAGCTCGTCATCCCGCATCTGGGCGACAAGCCGATCACGCACGTCATCTACACGCACAGTCACGTCGATCACTACGGCGGCGTGCGCGGTCTCGTCAGCGATCAGGATCTGCAATCCGGCAAGGTGAAGATCGTCGCGCCGGTCGGATTCACCGAGGCGGCAGTGGGCGAGAACGTCATCGCCGGAAACGCAATGGGCCGCCGCGCGAGCTACATGTACGGCTCGCTGCTGCCGCGCAGCCCGACCGGCATCGTCGATGGCGGATTGGGCAAGACGACGTCGGTCGGCACGATCACACTCGCTTTTCCGTCGATATTCGCTGAGAAGACCGGCCAGAAGATGACCCTCGACGGCGTGGACATCGAAATACTGATGGCGCCCGAGTCTGAAGCGCCGTCCGAATTCATGTTCTATCTGCCGAAGTACAAGGCGTTCTGCGCAGCCGAAGACGCGACGCACACGCTTCACAACCTCTACACGCTGCGTGGCGCCAAGGTGCGCGACGGATTGCTCTGGTCGAAGTATCTGCAAACGTCCATCGACATGTGGGGCGCGGACGCGCAGGTGCTGTTCGCGTCGCATTACTGGCCGACGTGGGGCAACGACCGCATCCTGCCGTTTTTGCGCGCGCAGCGCGACATGTACCGGTATCTGCACGATCAGACCTTGCGGCTCGCAAACATGGGACAGACGCCGCTCGAGATCGGCGAAGCGATCCGTCTGCCCGACAGCCTCGCGAAGCACTGGTACTGCCGGAGCTATTACGGCACGGTTTATCACGACGCGGTCGCGCAATACAACCTGCGGCTGGGTTTTTTCGACGGCGTGCCCGCGCATCTGCACATGCTGCCGCCGACCGAAAGCGGCAAGCGATACGTCGACTACATGGGCGGCGCGGCGGCGGTGATCCGGAAAGCGCACGCGTCGTACGACAAGGGCGAATACCGATGGGTCGCCGAAGTCATGAATCACGTCGTGTTCGCGGAACCGCAGAACGTCGCGGCGAAGCAGTTGCTTGCGGACGCCTATGAACAGCTCGGCTATCAGGCCGAGTCCGCGCCGTGGCGCAACTTCTATCTGACGGGCGCAATGGAGCTGCGCAAGGGCATCCAGAAAGTGCCCGCGCCGCAGCCGCAAAGCCCGGACACCATCCGCGCGATGCCGCTCGACATGTTCCTCGATTTTCTCGGCATCCGGCTGAACGGCGAACGCGCGGCGGGCAAGACCGTCACCTTCAACCTCACGCTCACCGACACGAAGGAGCAGGTCGTGCTCGGCGTGGAGAACAGCGCGATCCATTACTCGAAGGGCAAGACGTCGGACGCGGCGGATGCGTCGATCACGATGACGCGCGAGAATCTGAACAACATCATGCTCGGCACGACGAACATGCAAAAGCTCGTGATGTCCGGCGACGTCAAGGTCGACGGGAACAGTCAGCAGCTCGGCGCGTTTCTCACGTGGCTCGACTCGTTCGAGTTCTACTTCAATATCGTTACGCCTTGAGAGGCCGATATGTGCGCCATCTGCAACTTCAGGATCGAATTCGGCGTCGGGCATCCGGCGGCGCTGACGGTTGCGGTCGCCACGCGCGAGGCGATCGAGGCCGGGCTGATCGATCCCGTCGACGCGGAGCAAGGGCTGCTCGCCGCGGCGCGCGCGCGCATGTCGTCGATCGATGCGCTGAATCTGCTGCAGGCGCGCATCGAGGAAACGCACGCGCCGGAGCGGCTTCTGGCGCTGCCGGACTTCTACGTTTTCCTCGTCGAAAGCGACACGTGGGGCTTCTTTCGAGCGACCACCGATGGCTTCGATCCCGATATCGTCCCCGAGGTGCCCGACGTGAGGGCGACCGATGCCGCGCGGCGCAGCTGCATCGTCGTGATGCCGGAGGCGGGTTTGCGCGCATGGCTCGCGGGACGGCTCGACGCGCGCACCGCACTGGAACGATCGCTCTTTCATGTCGACGCGCCGGCACTCGCGCAAGCCACGCTGGCGGCGATGCTCGCCGATGCCGAAGTTCCCGTCGTCGACGAGCGCTGAAGGAGCGTGGCATGACAGCCTTCGTCGATCATCCGGAAGTGTTGTTCGTCGTGCTGCTCGTGCTGTTCATCGGCGCGGTGGCGTTCGGTGCGACCGTATTGCGGCGCTTCGCCATGCTGCCGGCGGAAGACCGCGAAGACTTCAACATCATCCAGACGTCCACGCTGACGCTGCTCGCGCTGCTGGTCGGCTTCAGCCTGTCGATGGCGGTGAATCGCTACGACCTGCGCAAGACGCTGGAAGAAAGCGAAGCCAACGCCATCGGCACCGAGTATTCGCGCGCGGATCTCGCCGATGCCGCCATCGCCGCGAAGATGAAGTCCGCGCTGCTCCGCTTCACCAAGCTGAGACTCGCGCATTACCGCACGCGCGCGCCCGATGAAGTCGCGAAAATCGTGCGCGATACGGGAACCGTCGAAACCGAACTGTGGCAACTCGCGACGCAGGTGGGCAAGGAGCAGCCGACGCCCATCGGCGCGCTCGTCGTCGCCGGCATGAACGACGTGCTGAACTCGCAGGACTATTCGGAAGCCGCGCGCATCAATCACATTCCGCTCGGCGCGTGGTATCTGATGATCATCATCGCGCTGCTCGGCTGCGTCATGCAGGGTTACGGCGCGCGGGGCAGTCTGCGCAAAGGCTTGCTCATCACGATTCTGCCGGCGACCGTGGCGCTGTCGCTCGCGCTGATCGCGGATATCGACAGTCCGAAGGGCGGGTTGATCCGCGTCGAGCCGCGCGATCTCACCCGCTTTTTGCAGTCGATCGAACCGTGACGATGCTCAGGCACCGCGCACATCCGGTGCCATACTGTCTTTCGAGAGGCCGGACGCCTTCCGGCCAGGAGAGATCGTGGACGTCGCCGCGTGGCTGCGCAGCCTCGGAATGGAACGATACGCGCCGGCGTTTCGCGAGAACGCCATCGACGCGGACGTGCTGCGCAATCTCACCGCAGATGATCTGAAGGAACTCGGCGTCGTTTCGGTGGGGCATCGGCGCACCTTGCTCGATGCGCTCGCCGGTCTGCGACACGCTGGCGAGGCGCAAGGCGAGCGGCGGCAAGTCGCCGTGCTGTTCGCCGATCTGTGCGGCTTCACGTCGATGAGCCGGGAAATCGATCCGGAGGACGTGCTCGCGCTGCTCGATCGATACTTCGAGCAAACCGATCGCATCGTGGAGCAGCACGGCGGCCACGTCGACAAACATGTCGGCGATTCGGTGATGGCCGTGTTCGGCGCGCCGGTCTCGCATGGCAACGATGCCGAACGCGCCGTGCGCGCGGCGCTCGCGATCTGCGATGCGATGCCCGGCCTCTCGCGCGCGCTCGGGCGTCCGGTCGCGGTGCATATCGGCATTGCGGGCGGCGAGGTCGTCGCGAGCGGCACGGGCAGCGCGGCGCACCGGGCGTACACCGTCACCGGCGATACCGTCAATCTCGCCTCGCGCCTCACCGATGCCGCCGGCCCCGGAGAAATCCTGATCCCGGACGCGGTGCAGCGGCATCTCGCCGATCGCCTCGATTGCGTCGAACGCGGCGCGCTCGCCGTCAAGGGTTTCGCCGCGCCGGTCTCGGCGTGGTGCATTGCCGGCCTGCGACGCTCGCCGCTGCGCCGGCCGATCGTCGGTCGACGCGAGGAACTGCGCGTGTTCCGCGATGCGCTGCAATCATGCCGCGCGAGCGGGCGCGGACGCACGATCCTGCTGCGCGGCGAGGCGGGCATCGGCAAGACGCGTCTGCTCGAAGAGCTCGAACGCGAGGCGCGCGATGCGGGCTTCGTCTGCCATGACGGTCTCGTGCTCGACTTCGGCGCGACGACCGGACGCGGCGCGATTCAATCGCTCGTGCGCGGGCTTCTCGCGCTCGAAGCGCCCGGCGATGCAAGCGCCATCGAGCGGGCGATCGCCGCCGGGTCGATCGATGCCGGCGACGCGCTCTTCGTCGAAGAACTGCTCGATATGCCGATGCCGCTCGAAAACCGCACGCTCTACGAAGCGATGGACAACGCGATGCGCATCCGCGGCCGGCGCGATGTCGTGTCCCGGCTCGTCCGGCGTGCGAGCCGCGCGCAGCCGCGCCTCCTGGCCGTCGAAGATATCCATTGGTCGGATGGATCGACGCTCTCGGACCTCGCGGCGCTATCCGCGACGGCGGCGCGCTGTCCCGCCGTGCTGGTGCTGACGGCGCGCCCGTCGATCGGCACGTTCGACGAATCGTGGCTCGCCGCGGCGGGCGCGTCCTATACGCTCGTCGATCTCGGTCCGCTGAGCGTCGGCGAAGCGCACGTCATGGCGGAATCGTTTCCCGGCGCGACGGCGCCGCTCGCGGAGCGCTGCATCTCGCGGGCGGCGGGCAATCCGCTCTTTCTTGAACAGTTGCTCAACCATGCGCAGGACAACGCGGAAGCGAGCGTGCCCGGTTCGGTGCGAAGTCTGGTGCAGGCGCGGCTCGACCGGCTCGATCCGATCGGCAAAACCGTCTTGCAGGCCGCCTCGGTGCTCGGTCAGCTCTTCGAGAAAGAAGCGGTCGATTTTCTCGTCGATGGAACCGGCGCAAGCGCTGAACTGGAGCCGCTCGTGATGGGCTGCCTGTTGCGGCGGCAGGGCGCGGGCTTCATCTTCCATCACGCGCTCATTCGCGACGCCATCTACGACGGGCTGCTGAAAAGCCGTCGCCGCGAGCTGCATCGGCTTGCCGCGCGATGGTACGGCGCGCGCGATCCGGTCTTGCGGGCCGAACATCTCGACCGCGCGTCGGAGCGCGAGGCGGCGCTCGCCTATTGCGAGGCGGCGCGCGCGCAGGCGTCGGCGCATCGGCACGAAGCGGCGCTTCGGCTCGTCGGACGAGGGCTCGAAATCGCGGATGCGGACGGCGACCGCGTCGCGCTCGAATGCTTGCGCGGCCATATCCTGCACGACGTGGGCGACATGACATCGGCGCTCGCGGCATTCGAAACGGCGCTCGGCGTCGCCGCGACCGATACGGAACGTTGCCACGCGTGGATCGGGCGCGCGACGGTGAAGCGCGTCATCGACGATCTCGACGGCGCCTGGGCCGATCTGCACTGCGCGGAATCGGCGGCCATCGCGCAGGGACTTTTGCGCGAGCGGGCGCGCATTCATTTCCTGCGCGGGAACCTGTGTTTTCCGCGCGGCGATATCGACGGCTGCGTGCGCGAGCACGAGCGCAGCCTTTCGCTCGCGCGGGAAGCGGGCGATGCGGAGCTGGAAGCGGCGGCGCTCGGCGGCATCGGGGATGCGCAGTACATGCGCGGACGGATGATCAGCGCGCACGACGCGTTCAGCCGCTGCATCGCGCTGTGTCGACGGCACGGATTCGGGCGGATCGAAGTCGCCAACCTGCCGATGCACGCCATCACCGGATGGTTCGCCGGCAGCGCAAAGGCCGGACTCGATGCCGCGCTTGCAAGCGTCGCGGCGGCGGAGAAGGTCGGCCATCTGCGGGCGCTCGCCGTCGCGCATCACGCAGCGTGGCACTGCTTTCGCGATCTCGCGCAGTGGGATCGCGCGTGGGAGCATGTCGGACCGGCGCTGCAATGCGCGCGCGAGCTGAAATCGCGTCGATTCGAAGGCGAGGCGCTCGCGCTGCGCGCGGAATTGCATCGTGTGGCGGGGCGGCGGCGCGAGGCGCTCGACGATATCGAAGAGGCGCTCTCGATCAGCCGCGAAACCGGCATGAACTATCTGGGCGCGGCCTATCTCGGCACCCTCGCGCGCGCCACCGACGATGCCGCCGTCTTCGAAAACGCGCTTTCGGAAGCGGACGCTTTGCTTGCGGCCGGCGCGGTGAGCCACAATCACTTTCTCTTTCGACGCGACGCAATCGACGCGTGCCTCGACCGTGGACGCTGGGACGCAGCCGCGCATCATGCCGATGCCCTCGAAGACTACGCCCGCCGCGAGCCATCGCCGTTTTCCGCATTCGTCGTGGCGCGCGCACGCGCGCTCGTCGCGCATGGAAGAGGCGAGCGCGGTCCGGCGTCGTTGCAGGCGCTCGAATGGCTCGAACAAGCGGGCAGCAACGCCGGTTTCCTTTACGCGCTCGAAGCGGTCAAAGACGCACTGTCGAGCCAGGCGAATCTTCGGTGACGATCATGTCGAACGAGTGGACGCGTCGGGTCAAATTATTCGTGCAACGCTTCTGGCAACCGACGAGCGCATGCATGACGTGCATGCCCGGTAGCTGGAGCAATATCGCCAGCATGGCCCACTGGGCGATCGCGTTCAAAACCGGGCTGCTCACCGGACTGCTCGCGGTGCTTCTGACCTTCACGCCGGCCGCAAAGCTCTATGGCAACCGGTACGGCAACGCGGCGCTCGTCGGCCTGCTGACCGCCATCGGAGATACCTATGCGCATCCGAGCCATTACCGTCTGCCTTACGTCGAGCACGTGCTGACGGGCGTGGTTTCGGGGCTGCTGGCGCTGGCCGCCGCGTATCTTTTCGAAGACCGCGCGCGCCGCATCCGGGCGGCGTGGGCGCGCGTGTTCGGATAGCCGTCCTTTCGCGCCGAATCCGGCTACCAGCGCAACAGCCGCGGGCCCAGCCATGCGCCGATGAGCGCCGGCATCAGCATGCCCGCCGCGTACCACACGCCCCAGAACGCGGGGCTCATCTCCGGGCAATGCAGGCAGTAGACGATCGTCGCGGTCGAACTCGCCAGCAAGCCCGCGATGGCCCCGGCGAGGCGCAGGCGCGTCGGCGCGAGCGATCGCATCGCCCAGATCGCGGCGGGAAACGTCGGCACCGAAAGCAGCAGGATGTTGAACGGGCACGTGCGCCACGTATGCCCGAGCACGAGCGTCCAGCGCGCGGTCGAATCCGCCGTGTCCAGAACCAGCCAGCCGGCGATCCAGACCGCCGCGAAAGGCAGCGCGACGATCGCCCACGAATAGCCGAGGCGCGCGCCCGGCCGCCCGATCCGATCGATGACGAGCATCGCGCCGATGCCGGTTGCCAGCGGAAACGCGAGCTTCGCCCAGAAGATGCCCGTGCGCGCAACGATGCCGATGTCGTGACGCACGCCGAACACGATGCTCATCAGGACGAGCGAGCCCGCCGCGCCGAGCAGCAACGCCTGAACGAAGCGGCGCGAAACGACCGTGCGGTCGACGCGCGTGACCTGATTCGAAAGGAGGGTGATGAGTTCGTCGGTTTTCATCGAAGTCCCCGGATTTTGGCGGCGAGTGCCTTGAGACCGCGATGCACGCCCACTTTCACGGCCGATTCCGACAGACCCGTGATCCGCGCGGTCTCCGTCACTGACAATCCCTCCAGTTTCATATGAACGATCGGCAGACGCTGCTTGTCGGGCAGATGTTCGAGCAATTTGCCGACGTCGTGGCGCGCCTGAGCGGGTTCGTCGTCGATGGCGGCGAGCAGTTCCTCGTGATCGTCGAGCGGCACGTTCAGCGAGTCGCGGCGCGCGTGGGCGCGGAAGAAGTCCATCAGCTTGTAGCGGGCGATCGCGTGCAGCCACGCCGTCAACGGCTCGTCCGGACGATACGTGTGACGCGCGTTATGAACCGCCAGCAGGATTTCCTGGACGAGATCTTCGACATCGTCGGGACGATGCGCGATGCGCTTTCGCAGATAGCCGCGCAAATGCCGCGTGAGCGCCTGCAGAAAGCTGCGATACGCGTTCTGATCGCCATCGAGTCCGCCGATGAACAACGCTTTCAGCTTGCTTTCCGCATCGTGCGACATGGTTCCTGTAGGTCCGGTGCTGCGAGACGAAAAAGGGGATGAAGACGTGGACGACACGCCCGCCGCGGCAATGGCGACACGCAGGCCGCGCCGTGGATCGATCGCGTCAGGGTAGCCGAAGCCGTGATTCGTCTCAATAGCGCCTTCCTGATCCATGTCGTCGTTCACCTCCATCACGTTAGTTCGTTGCTTCGGCGTCGCGGGTTACAGCGAATTTTTTCGCGACACGGCTGTAACCGGCGCTGCCTCCACGACGAATTAGCTGGTAACCAACCTTCACGTTGACGATCACGGTGACCGACATGGAAACGATGAAAGCGCCACTCGCCTCCGCGCACGAACGCTCGCCTCGCGATGCGCCGATTCATCCGCTGTGGCTGCGCATCACGCACTGGCTCAATGCCCTCGCCGCGCTGATCATGATGTTCTCCGGCTGGCGCATCTACGATGCATCGCCGGTGTTCAGGCAGATCGTCATTCCGCCGTCGATCACGCTCGGCGGCTGGCTCGGCGGCGCGTTGCAGTGGCATTTCGCGGCGATGTGGCTGCTGGTGTTCAACGGCATCGTCTATGTCGCGCTGAACGTGGCGAGCGGCCGCGCCTTCTCGAAGTTCTTTCCCGTGTCGCCGCGCGCCGTGCTGCGCGATCTCATCGCGGCATTGAGCGGCAAGCTCTCGCACGCCGACTTGCGCCAGTACAACGCGGTGCAGAAGCTCGCGTATCTCGCGGTCATCGTCGATCTGCTGGTGCTCGTGCTCTCCGGGCTCGCGATCTGGAAATCGGTGCAATTCCCGCTGCTGCGCGAACTGATGGGCGGCTACGACAACGCGCGCATCGTGCATTTCTGCGCGATGGCGGTGATGGCGGCGTTCGTCGTCGTGCATGTGGCGATGGTCGCGCTCGTGCCGCGCTCGCTGCTGACGATGCTGCGCGGCCGCTGATGAACAACGGGAACAAACACGCCATGAAAACCGACGACAACCGAATCATCAAGGTGGATCGCGCAGCCGTGCTGGCCGACGCGCGCCGTGAACTCGACAACCCTTCGCGGCGGCTCTTCGGCAAGCGCGTGCTGACGCTGGGCGGATTGTCGCTCCTGACCGGCTGCTCGATCACCGACGAAGACTCGGTGAACAAATTTCTCACCGCCGTCTCGCGTCTGAACGATCGCGCGCAGGCGCTGCTCTTCGATCCGAAGCAGCTCGCGCCCACATACACCGAGGCGCAACTCACGCGGCCGTTTCCGTTCAATGCGTTCTACGGAATCGACGACGTGCCCGAAGTGAACGGCGACGACTATCGGCTGAAAGTGAGCGGTCTCGTCACGGGGCAACGCGTCTGGACCCTGCCGCAGTTGTATGCGCTGCCGCACGCGGAGCAGATCACGCGGCATATCTGCGTCGAAGGCTGGAGCGCGATCGGACGCTGGGGCGGCACGCCGTTCTCCGAGTTTCTGCGGCGCGTGGGCGCGGATACGACGGCGAAGTACGTCGGCTTCCGTTGCGCCGACGATTACTACGAAAGCATCGACATGCCGACTGCGCTGCATCCGCAGACGCTGCTGACGTTCGAATACGACGGCCAGCGTCTGCCAGCGAAATACGGCTATCCGATGAAGCTGCGCATGCCGACCAAGCTCGGCTACAAGAACCCGAAGCACATCGTCGAGATATTCGTCACCAATACGTATCCGGGCGGCTATTGGGTCGACCAGGGATACAACTGGTTCGGCGGCTCCTGAGCGCCGCGCCATCCACCGTTCCGGATTGTCCGGATGCCATGTCTGACCCACCAAGGAGAGAAGCAATGAAGCGATTGATGACGGCAGTACTCGTAGCGGCGCTGTCGATGGGCGCATCGACCGTATTTGCGCAGGCCAGCGGCGCGATGTCGAACGACGCCATGTCGAAAGACTCGATGTCGAAGGATTCGATGTCCAAGGATTCGATGTCCAAGGATTCGATGTCCAAGGATTCGATGTCGAAAGACTCGATGAAGAAGAGCGACAAGATGAAGAAACACGACGCGATGGGCATGGACCATCCGGCATCGGGCGCGATGTCGCAGTAACGCACGGAAGACCAGGACCGGGCGCGAAGCCGCGCCCGAATCCTTCTTCACGCTTGCGCCTGAAAGACCATGTTGAACGGCGTCTGCGTGACGCGCGTAAAGCGCGTGAAACCGCCCTCCGTCACGACTTCTCTCAGCCGTGCCTCGCCCGCCTGCGCGCCGAGCGCCCGTTGCCCTTCCTGCGACAGCGATGCAGCCGTGCAGATCATCGTGGAAGCCGAATAGAACACACGTCCGACGGGATTCAGGTTGTCTTCGAGCCGGTCATTCGCGAAGGGCTCGACGATCATCCATGAACCGCCTGGCCTGAGCGATTGCAACACATGCGCGGCTGCACCGGCGGGGTCGCCCATGTCGTGCAGACAGTCGAAAAACGCGACGAGATCGTAATCGTTGCCGGGATACTGCTGCGCACTGGCGACCTCGAACGTGACGCGCTCGCTGACGCCTGCATCGGCCGCGGATTCGCGCGCACGTTGGATCGAAGGCTCGTGATAGTCGAAGCCGATGAACGTGGCATGCGGATACGCGTGGGCCAGCAGGATCGTGGATACGCCGTGCCCGCAGCCGACATCGGCGACTTTTGCGCCTGGCGATTCGAGCGCGGCCTGAACGCCGTCGAGCGCCGGAATCCACTCGTGGACGAGATGCGCGGCGTAGCCCGGACGAAAGAAGCGCTCGGTTCCCTTGAAGAGCGACGGATGATGCTGATGCCATCCGACGCCGAGTCCCGTGCGAAACGCGGCCTCCAGTTTCGGCAGGGCGCGGAACATCGCTTCGGCGCAATCGCAAAATCCGGGGATGAAGGTCGGGCTGGTCTCGACGGCGAAGCACGTGGCCATTTCGTTTTCGAGCCGATAAGCCCCGCTCGCGGCGTCATAAGAGATGAAGCCCGAAGCTGCCTGTGCGGCGAGCCACTCGCGAACATAACGCTCGGCGAGTTCGGTGCGCTCGGCAAGTTGAGCCGACGTCATCCAGCCCTGTTCTGCCATTGTTTTATAGAGGCCCAGCCGGTCTCCCAGCGCGATGAGCGGCGCACTGGCCACCGCGCCGAATTCGCCGACCATGCGTCCCATGAAGTCCTGCACCTTCTGTTCATCATATTGCATGACAAGCTCCCGACGCGGACGAGTCGTGCAACAAATTATAGGTAGAACAAACGAAATTGAAAAACGAAGCGTGCCGTACGTCACGCCCTAAACTATGTATGATCCGCCAACATAAATAGCGACAACCGACTCGAATCAGGATCATCCATGTCATCGAACACGAAACAGAAGGCCGGCTTGCCAGGCAAACAGGATCTGGAAGCGATGTCGATCTTCCGTTACGAACTGCGCAAGTTCCTGCGCGTGTCGGAGGAAGTCTGCAACGCAGCGGGCATCACGACGCTTCAGTATCAATTGCTGCTGCACGTGTGCGGCTTTCCCGAGCGACGATGGGCGACCGTTGGCGAGCTTGCCGAGCGCCTTCAGGCCGCGCCCAACGGCACCGCCGCGCTGGTCTCGCGCTGCGAGGCGGCGGGGCTCGTTAAGCGCAAGACCGACAAGACCGATCGCCGTCAGGTTCAGGTGCATCTGACGGCAAAAGGCGAGCGATGCCTGCTCAAACTCGCGGCCGAGCACAAGACGCACTATGGATCGTTCGCCTGGGTGTTCGGCGAAAAGCATGCGTGAGCGGGCACGCGTCGAAGAAGATGGTCTGAAATTTATGTCACAATGTGCCTTAAATTCTGATTCGACTTTCTCCGATGCGCATTCCCCGATTCATCGACCGACGCACGATTCTGCGCGGCAGGCGGCTGTGGCTGCATTACGGCGTCTTCTGGCTCGGCGCGGTCGCGACCGGCCTCATCGCGGTCATGTATGCGCGGCTTATCGACTTCGGGTATGACGCTTTTCTGCGCGTCGTCGCCGTCTACTGGTGGCTGCCGCTGCTGGTCACGCCGGCGATCGCCGCCCTCGCGGTCTGGCTCACGCGCCGTTTCTTTCCCGGTTCCGAAGGCAGCGGGATTCCGCAGGTCATCGCGATGCTGCACGATGGCCGCGAGCTCGGACCGCGCCTGCTCACCATCCGCATTCTCGTCGGCAAGATCGTCGTGTCGTTCCTGTCGATTCTCGGCGGCTTCACCATCGGGCGCGAAGGGCCGACCATCCATGTGGGCGCGGCGCTCATGTTCAGCTTGCGCCGTTTCTATCCCGAACGCCTGCGCAAGATGCGCGGCGGCGCGCTGGAACGGAATCTGGCGCTCGCGGGCGCGGCGGCGGGATTGTCGGCTGCGTTCAATGCGCCGCTCGCCGGCGTCGTATTCGCGATCGAAGAACTCACGCGCAGCTTCGAGCAGCGCACGAGCGGCGTGCTGATCACGGCGATCATCTTCGCCGGTATCGTGTCGCTCGGGCTGCAAGGCAATTACGTGTACTTCGGCACGATCGATCTCACCGGACACTTCCCCGATTCGCTCGCGCTCGCCGTTGTGCTGCTGGGCGCCGTGACGGGCGTCGCGGGCGGCATATTCTGCTGGCTGCTGCTCAACACGCATCGCTGGATGCCGGGCCGTCTCGTGATCTGGCGCAAGTCGCATCCGGTCGCGTTCGGCGCCGCATGCGGACTGTTCATCGCCGTGATCGGTGTCGTCGCGGGCGGTCATACGTTCGGCAGCGGCTATGCGGAAGCGCGCGGCATGCTCGAAGGCAATTCGCAACTCGGCGCGAGCTATCCGCTGCTCAAGATGGCGTCGATGGTCGGTTCGTATCTTCCGGGCGCGCCGGGCGGACTCTTCGCGCCGTCGCTCGCTATTGGGGCGGGCATCGGCAATGCGCTGCATCTCGTGTTCGGCGGCATGGAGTTGCCGATGCTGATCGCGCTCGGCATGGTCGGCTATCTCGCCGCCGTCACGCAGAGTCCGATCACGGCGTTCGTGATCGTCATCGAGATGATCAACGGGCACGCGCTCGTGCTGTCGCTGATGGCCACCGCGCTCATTTCGAGTCAGGTGTCGAAGCTGTTCGCGCCGCCGCTTTACGAAGCGCTCGCGCACAAATACATGAGCAAGTAATGCCGCGCGTCACGACGCGAGCTTGCGGGCCAGCCGGCGCATGCCGTCGAAGATCGCGCCGGCGACGTCCATCGGGAATTCGCGTGGCAGCAGCGCGCTCACTTCGTCGATGACCTGCGGCGTGCGTGCGCCGACTTCATCGATCATCGTCTCCACCTCGGCTGCGGCGAGCCCGACGCGCCGCCCCTGCGCGATCCAGTGCCGGCGCTGGATTTCGCCGATCAGATAGTGGACGTTCTTGCTGCGCACGGCCATCGCGAGCCGCACGCGTTGCGCGGCAAACTGGTTCGCTCCCGTGCCGATGACCGGATGCGCCGACAGCACGTCATAGAGCGGCGTCGATTCGTACTCGTTGCCGGGCAGATGCGCGATGCTGAAGTTCTTCGCATGGCCATCGGTGGCGGCGAGCACCCAGAAGATCATCTGCGACAGGAAGAAGCGGCGGCGGTCTTCAGCGGCATGCGTCGATCCCGAAAGCACCTCCATGATTCGTTCGATGCCCGGCCCGCCGTCCGATTCGTACTTGAGCAGCGCGGGCGTGCCGGTGGCCTGGCACATGTCCTCCTGCGGCAGGCGCAGAATCCACGACTTGTCGCTCGACAGACGGCGATCGAAGCGCTCGACGACGAGCACCTTCTGATCGTCGAACCGTTCCATCTCGCATCGCGCGATGGGCAGGCCATATGCCGCGACGATCTTCGAGCACAGCCATTCGTTTTCGACCGATGTGCGCATGTCGGCGCGCATGTTGCCGACGAGCCCGAGTGGCAGCTTGAAGATGTGCGTCGTCGGCGTGCTGCCTTCGGGTAGAAGCCAGCGCCTGCCGTGACGCAGAAGCGCGGTCTTTTCCTGCGCACCGGCGATGGAAAGACGCAGGTCGTCGACTGGTTCATGCTGACCGAGCTGCGGCGCGGATGTCGTCTCGCGCAAGAGACGCGCGATTTGCGCTGCGTTCAGCGCGCGGCCCTTGATGCTGTCGAGATCGACGGGTTCTTCGCCGGGCGGCAGCATCTGAAGGGCGCCGACGCAATCGCGGCCCAATTGCGCGAGCAACTGGAACGGCGCTGTGCCGCCGGTGCGAAATCGCGTGGCGATGCGGCGGCGGATCGGCTCGCTGTCGGGCAGTAGATTGTCGAAGAAATCCGTGACGACCTGTCCGCGCCACGGCTGATTGCCCGGCGTGAAGGGCAGCGATAGGGACAGCGGGCGGCCTTGCGGATCGGCGATCCAGTCATCGCGATAGACGAGACGTTCGCCTGCGGGTCCGCTTTCCCATTGTCCGACGGGCAGGCCGTTCATCCACAGGTCGAGTCGTCCGGTTTGCGTGCGGCGCGCCATGATCACCAGTTCTCCCGTTTCTTCGTGGTGGTTTTGCTGGCGCTCGCGGCGCGCTTGCGCGCGGTGCGGGAACGCGCGGCGGTCGCTTTCGCGGCGATGGGCGGCGAGTCGATCTGTGCGGCTTCCTTTGCCTTTGTCCTTGCCGCTTGCGTGAGCGCGAGTTCGACGTCGAGCACGCGCAGAACCTTGAAGAGACGCTCGACGCTCACGGCCGCGGGATTGGCTTCGAGTTGCGCGTAAGTCTGCTGCGTGACGCCGAGACGCGCGGCGACCAGCGCCTGCGTGAGGCCCGCTGCCTTGCGAAAGCCGAGCAGGATCGGTCTCAACTGGTTCAGCGTTTTCAGGGAATAGTCCATCGCAGGCTCCTACAGGCTTTGGTCTGTAAATGGATTTTACAGCGTATGAACTGTTTTGCGTTAAAACAGCCAATCGCCTGTGAAGCGGTTCGATGAACCATCAGACGAAATCCTTTGGGTGGATGCCGTCTGCACGCGACAGTGAGATAGGCCGACACCCGAGATTTTTCTGCAAACGGCTATTTATTTACTGTTGAGCGTGCACGACGATTGCGTGCCGCGGTCCGAAATTTGCTGCAAACCCGGTATGCCATCTGAACGCCTCTCTTGCATCTATCGGTCAGAATTAGCCGTGGGTAACGGCGCCGTATAGAGTTAAGAAGCCGGTGAGGTGTCGTTTATGAAGCGCGCTATCGAATCTTCAGACAAGCGCTGCGCCCGAACAGTCGGACTTTTCTTTCGATGCATCGAGGTGAAGCATCATTTCGAAAAGCGCTTCATCGGATGTGCTTTCCAAGGAAGGACATCATGTACTCCATGAGCGGTTTTTTTGTCGAAATCATTCCGGAACATGTGCCGAACGACGGTTGGACTGCAATCGCGCAGTTCTCGCGACAGGGCGACTATCGAAAGCACGACGACGTGCCCAAGGCGAGCTTTCCAACGTATGTGGCGTACGGAACACGAAGCGCCGCCGAGCGCGCAGCGGCGCAGTGGGCGCGTGAATTCGTGTCGTCGTCGAGTGAGGTTCTTGAGTCGTCTTTGCGTCTCGAAGAAGCAGCGCGCAAGGCTCATTAGGCGGATAGAGGACTCGTAGATTAGGGGATAGAAATTTCCTTGATCGAAATAGGTGGGAATGCCATTAAATGGACGGAGACGTTTTCGTCGTTTGAAACGGGTTACGGTTCTCAATGGAGCGGCGCTTCGCAATCGGGTGCCATCGTCGGTTGATCGCGCCAGATGCCGATCACTCCGCGAGCGGCGAAGCGCCGAAGCAGGCTAGAAGGGCGGCCGGTCCCGGATAAACCGCAATACAGCCGGCCTCTCGCAACGACTGCTCGGAAAACCCGCCGCAGAGCAGGCCGATCGTGCGCAAACCCGTCTTCGATGCGGCCTGAGCATCGTATGGCGAGTCGCCGATCACGATTGCGTTCACCGGCTCGACCCCGAGCTTGTGCAACGCGGCCTGAAACACATCGGGTGCGGGCTTCGATGTCTCGACATCCTCGGACGACACCGTGACGTCGATCAGATCGGGAACGCCTGAAATATCGAGGTACACGTCGAGTTCGTCCTTCTTCGCGGACGTCCCAATCGCGAGTTTCACGCCTTCGCTGCGCAGCTTGCGGAACAGTTCGGGCACCGCCGCGAACGGCCGTACCATCCGCAGATAGTTCGCCTTGAAGTGTTCGCCGCGCCAGGCTTCGAGTGCCTTGCCATGATCGGCGAGATCCGCATCCGAGAGAAAGACGGGCAAGAGATTGTCCCCGCCCTTGCCGATCTGACTGCGCGCCTGTTCGAAGCTGACGTCATGCCCGAAATGCGCGAACGCTTCATGCCACGCCAGCGCATGAAGGTCGACCGAGTCGATCAGCGTTCCGTCGACGTCAAAGATTGCGGCGAGTGGCATAGAACCTCCGAGGATAAAGGCATTCTGCAAGGCACGTTCCCGCCCGACGCTCCGCGAGAGCAAGTCCGCGCCCGGTGCTATCCTGTAAGCCGCTCGTCGATGCCAAGGAGAAGCCCATGCCGGCCCGCTCAATCGCTTCGCTGTCGCTGTCCTTCGGACTGGTCTCGATTCCGGTCAAGCTCTATTCGGCAACCGAAAGCGCCTCCGACGTGCGCTTCAATCTGCTTGCGCCGGATGGCTCGCGCGTGAAGCAGCAATACGTGTCCGAAGCCACCGGCAAAATCGTCGAACGGGCCGCCATGCAAAAGGGCTATCAATTCGAGCGGGACAAGTACGTGGTCTTCACGGCGGACGAACTGAAGGCGCTCGAAGAAAGCGCCACGCATGTCGTCGAGATCGTCTCGTTCGTGCCCGAGAAATCGGTCGATCCGGTCTTCTATGACAAAGCCTACTTCATCGCGCCGGACAAGCGAGGCGGCAAACCCTACAGCCTTCTGCAAGACGCGCTCGCCCGGACCGGACGATGTGCGCTCGCCAAGTGGGCCTACAAAGGGCGCACGCGGATCGTTCAGGTGCGGCCTGCCGAGGGCGGCATGATCTTCCAGCAATTGCTCTTCGCCGATGAAGTGCGTTCGCTCAAGGAACTCGATATCGAACATGTGACGGTGTCGGAGTCGGAACTGAAGCTCGCGATTCAGATCATCGAACAGGGTGCGGAGGACAGCTACGACGCGTCCGCCTACGAGGACGAAGAGAAGAAGCGCATTCTCGCGGCGATCGACCGCAAGATCGAGGGCAAGCAAGTCATCGCCGCTGAAACGCACGAGGATGAAGCGAGCGGCGAGGTCATCGATCTGATGGAGGCGCTTCGCGCAAGCCTCGCCAAAGGCAGCGCGAAGACGAAGCCCGCGGCCGCGAAGCGCAAGACAGCCGCCAGGCCGGTTGAAGAAGACGCCGAGGCCGTCAGCGTTCCCAAGACGAGAAAGCCCGCCGCGCGCGCGCCGAAAGTGGCCGCGACGGAAGCGCCGGCCAAGGTGCGCGCGCGCAAGTGAAGCAGACCCTCTCGCACGATGTGACGATGTCGAAGCTCCAGTCCATGCTCGGCGTGTCTCGACGCGTCATCGAAGGACTCATCGCGCTCGGACTCGTGACGCCGGCTCGCGGCGCACGCAATGAAATGCGCTTTTCGTTTCAGGACGTCGTGATGCTTCGCACGGCGCTCCAGTTGCGATCGTCACACGCATCGCCGCGCAAGATTCGCGACGCACTCGCGCGGCTGAGGCGCGAGTTGCCCGATACGCTTCCGCTGTCTGGCATCCGCGTGGCGGCGGAAGGCGATTCGATCGTGGTCAAGACCGGTCCGTCGCGCTGGGATGCGGTCACGGGGCAGATGCTGCTGGATTTCGAGGTGGCGCAAGTGAAGGGCGATGTCGTCGTATTCGACGCGACGCCCGAGCGCAAGAGTGCCGCGTCCGAACAGGCGCAGGAATGGTACGCGCTGGCCGAGCAGTTGATGACGAGCGACCCCATCGGCGCGGCGCACGGCTATCGACGTGCGATCGAGCTGGCGCCCGAACCGTTCTATTCCGCGTATGTCGATCTGGGAGCCTTGCTCTGCGAGACCGAAGGCCAGTGCGAGAGCGCGCTGAATATCTTCGATGAGGCGCTCACGCACTTCCCGAACGACGCCGTCCTGCACTTCAATCGCGCGGTCGCGCTCGACATGCTCGATCGGCTCGACGAGGCCCGGCAAAGCTACGAGCAGTGCCTGGCCATCGACCCTGACTACGCGGATGCGCATCACAATCTGGCTATTCTTCTGGACAAACGCGGTGACCGGCGCGGCCTCATTCGCCACTTGAGCGCGTATCGCAGACTGAACAGTTAGCGAAGCGTCCTGCACTGTCCGGGGCACGGCAGTTGCTCTTCGGTGTGAAGGCCAGCGCCGCTCGGCCGGCAAGCCATCTCGCAACAGGGAGCCAATCATGGACGATCAGAAAGAGCAGGACCGTATTCGACGTCGCGCCTACGAAATGTGGGAGCGTGAAGGCAGTCCTGATGGACGCGCGGAGGAATTCTGGCAACGGGCAATATCGTCGCTCGAAGCGGAGGATTCGCCGGACGCCGCGAATGAACAGCAGGTCGATGGCGAGGGACGGAACGTCGCGACGGGAACGTGACCGCGCACGACGTTGTCACGGCATAAAGACAAGCTAGGCACGCGCGATGCGCACCTGCGGTAGACACACCACCGCTTTCGCACTCACATGACGTCCAAAGAAAATAACGAGCGTGGGCGCAGCCCGGCTGTCCTGCTGATCGACGACGACTTCGACACACGTCAAGTCTGGTCGATGGTTTTCGAATTGGAAGGGCTGACGGCGATCACGGCCACCGATGGCGAAGAAGGTCTGAACAAGGCGCAGGCGCTGCGACCGGATATCGTCATCTGTGACTTCATGATGCCCGGAATGAATGGCCTCGAAGTGTGCAGGCGCCTTCGCGCGGATGGGCGCTTCGAAGGCGTCGCGCTGATTCTCTGGTCGGCGGCGCGCGGCATCGATCCGGACAATCTGGCTGATTTGCTCGTCGAGAAGCCGGCCAAGCCCGAAGTCGTTCTGGCGCACGTGCGCGATCTGCTTCACCTGCGATGAGCGAAGCATCTTGCACCGACCGGCGCATCAGCTCGTCGCGAACTGGATGCGGTCGGGCGGAAAGCCGAGTTCGTGAGCCGCTTCTTCGAGGTCGCTCAGCGATGGTCCGAACAGATCTCCGATTTCCTCCGTGCCGACGTACAGCTTCCCCGACCACTTGAGTCCTTGCAAGGGCGGCACGGCCAGAAGGGTGATCCTGTCGTTGTCGTCGTGCATTGCTGTCTCCGCGAGTAACGCCGGATCAATTATCTGACGACTTTCTGCAAACGGCATATTTGTCTGTTGTCCGTAAACGCCCCTTATTGGACGCCGCTTTGGCCCATGGTCAGAAGTCGTGGCTCTTCACCGTCCCCGCCACATACTCGTACTCGTCCGTGTTGATGTGCGTGAGGCGATATTCGACCGGCTTCTGATTCAGCGAATACGCGACGCGTTCCACTTCCAGCACGGGCGCGCCCACATCGAGTTCGAGCAGTCTGCTTTCGAGTTCGCTCGCCCGCCCGACGCGCAGACGTTCGTCCGTACCGGTCACGTTGATGCCGAACGCATCCTGATAGAAGTTGTAAAGCGTATTCGGACGGCTCTTCAGCATGCTTTCGGTGAGGCCGGGAAACTTCGTTTCCGGCAGCATGACGGTATCGACCACTACGATCTTGTCGTGCAGCGCGAGCGCGTTCGTGAAGACGAAGAGCCGCGTGCCCTCGTCGATGCCGAGCCGTGCCGCGACCAGCGGCGTCGACTTGGCGCGCCTGAAGTTGACGAGCGTGACGACCGGATAAGTGCGATCGCCGTCGCGGCGCGCCACGCGGAAGAAGCGGAAGAAATGCCGGTCGCGCCGATGCTGCGCGACGAACGTCCCCAGCCCTTGATGCCGGATGAGGATGTTCTCCGCGCATAACTCGTCGATGGCTTTGCGCAGCGTGCCGATCGACACGCCGAAGCGCTCCGCGAGTTTCTTCTCCGAGGGAATCACCTCGCCGCCTTTCCATTCCTGCGCGCCGAGCGCGGCCAGCATCGCCTCTTTCACTTCCTTGTACCGCGTGCCGCCCGGACCGATCGGCATGGCCGTGACTGTGCTCATTGCGCCTCCCTCGACTGCTCTCTGGACATCTGAATCTGAATGTCGGCTCATTGTACCCGCGCGCCTGAAAGATGTAACACATATAGATGACCTAGTTGACATGGATGATATCGACGCCTACTATGCATCTCAACGAACGGCGCCAGGTCGATTCGGCCGGTCCTTCGAACCATGACCAACAGGAGGAGCACATGAGTCACGCAGCAGCGGGAGCAAGTCGTGCAGCGAAGCCGGAGGCGGGTGAACGCAGAACGATCCACATCGTGTTGCATGAAGCCAAGGACACGGTCGGCGTCGCGGTGGTCGAGGGCATCAAGGCGGGGTCGCAGCTGAACGCGTGGATCATGGACGAGGACGAGATCGTCACCGTTGCGGCGAAGCAGGACATTCCAATCGGTCACAAGGTCGCGCTCAAGGACATGAAGGTCGGCGACACGGTGTTCAAGTACGGCGTGGATATCGGCAAGGTGGTGGCGCCCATCACGGCGGGCGAGCACGCGCACGTGCACAACATCAAGACGAAGCGCTGGTAAAGCGCCGCGCGCATCCGGAACACCTTCATCCCCACATCGAGAGAGACATCATGAGCGTGATTCAACTGGACACCACCTTCCGCGGCTATCGCCGTAAAAACGGCCGCGTCGGCGTGCGCAACCACGTCATCATTCTTCCCGTGGACGATCTGTCCAATGCCGCCGCGATGGCCGTCGAAAGCGCGATCAAAGGCACGATGGCCATTCCGCATCCGTACGGCCGCCTGCAATTCGGCGCGGACCTCGACCTGCACTTCCGCACGCTGATCGGCGCGGGCAGCAATCCGAACGTGGCGGCGGTCGTGGTGATCGGCATCGAGGAAGGCTGGACCAAGCGCGTGGTGGATGGCATCGCGAAGTCGGGCAAGCCGGTGATGGGCTTCGGCATCGAACTGCACGGCGATCACGACACGATCATGCGTGCATCGAAAGCGGCGAAGGAAATGGTGCAGTACGCGACCGCGCTCGAGCGCGAGGAATGCCCGATCAGCGAACTGTGGGTCTCGACGAAGTGCGGCGAATCCGATACCACGTCCGGCTGCGGCGCGAATCCGACCGTCGGCAATGCGTTCGACAAGCTCTATGGTCTCGGCAATACGCTTGTCTTCGGCGAGACGTCGGAACTGACGGGCGGCGAGCAGATCGTCGCGGCGCGTTGCGCGAACGACAGCGTGCGCGAACGCTTCCAGTTCATGT
This sequence comes from Caballeronia temeraria, assembly GCF_001544795.2. Lineage (GTDB taxonomy): Bacteria > Pseudomonadota > Gammaproteobacteria > Burkholderiales > Burkholderiaceae > Caballeronia > Caballeronia temeraria. Next base: position 72,314 of record NZ_FCOI02000026.1, read on the forward strand.
TCGACCGCTATCAGGACATGATCAATCGCTGGAAGACGGACGATCTTTCGGAATCCCAACCAACGAACGGAAACATCGCGGGCGGGCTGACGACCATCGAAGAAAAGGCGCTCGGCAATATCCAGAAGATCGGCAAGAAGTGCATGGTCGACGGCGTGCTCGACAAGGCCGAAGAACCGACGCACTCCGGTCTGTGGTTCATGGATTCATCGTCGGCGGCGGCGGAAATGGTGACGTTGTGCGCGGCGTCGGGATTCGCGGTGCACTTCTTCCCGACGGGACAGGGCAACGTGATCGGCAATGCGATCGTGCCCGTCATCAAGATCTGCGCGAATCCGCGCACCGTGCGCACGATGGGCGAGCATATCGACGTGGATGTGTCCGGGATCTTGCAACGCGAGCAGAACCTCGACGAAACCGGCGACAAGCTGCTCGAATGCATGCTCGCGACGGCGAACGGCCGCTGGACCGCCGCCGAAACGCTGGGCCATCGCGAGTTCGTGCTCACGCGCCTCTTCGAAAGCGCGTAAGCACGCGAAGGCCCGGTCTCATCGTCACGTAGAAGCACACAGTCAGCAGTCCCCGTCCGGTGCGCGCGCCGGTTCGACAGCCGTCACAGAAACGGCGCGAACCGGGTTCGCGCGCCCGTCGTCATCTTGCAGCAGCGAGTGGAGGAGACACCATCTTGCGCGTGCTCAAGCATCTCTACGTCCAGGTCCTGATCGGCCTGGCGGCCGGCATTGTCGTCGGTTACTTCGCGCCTACGCTCGGCGTGCAATTCAAGCCTCTCGGCGATACCTTCATCCGTCTGATCAAGATGCTCATCACGCTTCTGATCTTCTGCACGGTTTCCGTCGGCATCGCGCGCATGGAAAGCCTGAAGCAGGTCGGACGCGTGGGCTTCAAGACGATCCTCTACTTCGAGGTCGTGACGACGATCGCGCTCGTCATCGGTCTCGTCGTCGCGAATGTCGTGCATCCGGGCGCGGGTCTCGACATCGATCCGAAAACGCTCGATCCGGGCGCGGTCTCGCATTTCGTCACCGAAGTGCATACGTCGGAACACAAGAGCTTGCTGGAAGAGCTCGTGCCGAATTCGGTCGTCGGTGCGTTTGCGCGCGGCGATCTGCTTCAGGTGCTGCTGTTTTCCGTGCTGTTCGGCGTCGCGTTGTCGCTGATGTCCGAGCGCAGCAAGTTCCTGGCGCAAGGCATCGAACAACTGGGCGACGCGCTGATGCGCATCGTCGAGATGATCATGCGTCTCGCGCCGCTCGGCGCGTTCGGGGCGATTGCGTTCACGGTCGGCAAGTACGGCATCGGCACCTTGCAGCAGCTCGGCCTGCTGATCCTCTGCTTCTACGTGACGAGCATTCTGTTCGTCGTGCTCGTGCTCGGCACCGCATGCCGATGGGCCGGCGTGAGCCTGTGGTCGCTGCTGCGCTATCTGCGTGAGGAGTTGCTGATCGTGCTCGGCACGTCGACGACCGAATCCGTGCTGCCGCGCCTGATGGAAAAGCTCGAACGGCTCGGCTGCCCGAAGTCGGTTGTCGGTCTCGTGCTGCCGACCGGCTATTCGTTCAATCTCGACGGCGCGGCCATCTATCTCACGATGACCTCGCTCTTCATCGCGCAGGCGACCAACACGCATCTCACGCTGATGCAGCAACTCGGCCTGCTCGCGATCCTGCTTCTCACGTCGAAGGGCGGCGCGGGCGTGGCAGGCGCGGCGCTCGTCGCGCTGACGGCAACACTCTCGTCGCATAACATCATTCCTGTGGCGGGCATCACGTTGATCATCGGCATCGACCGCGTGCTCAACGAGATTCGCGCGCTCGTCAACATGATCGGCAATGCGGTCGCGACGCTCGTGGTCGCGCGCTGGGAAGGCGTGTTCGATGTCGAAACCGCGCGTGTCATACTCGCAGACCCGCGCGCCGCGCTCGAAGAAGAGACGCGCATGTTGATCGAACCCGCTCAGGATATGCAGAAATGACCGCAGCCGAAGACATCATCCTCTCGCCGACCACGCTGCACGCACTGGCGCGCCGCGCGCTGCTCGAAGCGGGCGCGACCGAGGCCACCGCCGAGGCCACCGCGAAAGCGCTCGTCTATGCGGATGCGCGCGGCCTCTCGTCGCACGGCGTCGCGCGCCTGCCGATGTATCTCGCGCAATTGCGCAACGGGCGCGTCGATGCAGCAGCAGTGCCCACGATCGTGCGCGACAAGGGCGCGGCGTTTCTCGTCGATGCCGCCGATGGTCTCGCGTTCGACGCCTGCGCATTCGCGATCTCGACCGGCATCGAACGCGCGCGCACGTTCGGCACGGCGGCGGCGAGCGTCACGCGCAGTCATCATTTCGGCGCGGGCGCGTATCACCTCGAAGCGGTCGGCCGCGCGGGACTGGTCGGCCTCGCGTTCAGCAATGCGCCGGGCTCGATGCCCGTGTGGGGCGGCAAGCATCCGTTGCTCGGCACCAATCCGATCGCCGCGGTGTTTCCGCGCGCCCAGGCCGAGCCGTTGATGATCGACCTGTCTTTATCGCAAGTGGCGCGCGGCAAGATCATGGTCGCGGCGCGCGACGGCAAACCGATTCCCGAAGGCTGGGCGACGACCATCGACGGCAAACCAACCACCGATGCGCACGCCGCGCTCGGCGGCATGATGCTGCCCTTCGGCGGCGCGAAGGGCGCCGTGCTCGCGCTGATGGTCGAACTGCTCGCGGCGGCGCTCTCGGGCGCGCAGTTCGGTTCGGAAGCGGGTTCGTTTCTGACCGAAGAGGGGCCGCGCTCGGGCGTCGGACATCTCTTCTGGCTGCTCGATCCGGATGCGCTGGCGGGTTCTCGCGTCTATCAGCAGCGCATCGAAACACTCATTGAACTGATGCTCGTGGATGAAGACGTGCGCTTGCCCGGTTATCGCCGGCACGAGATCGCGGCGGCGAGCGAACGCAAGGGCATCGCGGTCAATCGCAAGCTCGTCGACCAACTGCGCTCGCTCGCGAACGACACCGAAAGCAATTACGACGACTCACGCACAGGAAACACCGCACATCCCGCTTCTTCCCCAGCGATATAAAAGCAGGCGTCTTCATGACGCCCGGAGACAAGCATGCGAAAGATCTTCCGTCAGATTTACGTGCAGGTTCTCATCGCAATCGTGGCCGGCGCGTTGCTCGGCCATTACTTTCCCCATGCTGGGCAAAGCGTCGCGCCGTTGAGCACGGCGTTCATCAAGCTGGTGAAGATGGTGACCGCGCCGCTGATCTTCGTGACGATCGTGCTCGGCGCGAAAGAGATGGGCGGCGCGGGCGCGCTCGGGCGTATCGGCGGCAAGTCGATCATTTTGTTCGAGTTGACGACGACCATCGCGCTTCTGATCGGACTGTGGGCGGTCAACACCATTCAGCCGGGCGCGGGCATGAATCTGACGCCGAGTTCCATCGACGCGAGCGTGCTGAACGGCTACGAACGGTCGATGCACGCATCGGGCGGCGTGATGGGCTTCCTGCTCGGCATCATTCCGGATAGCGCCGTGTCCGCCTTCGCGAACGCGGACATGCTTCAGGTCGTATTGTTCTCGACGCTTTTCGCAATCGGCCTCTCGCATGCGGGCAAGACGGGCGAGACGGCGTACAAGTTTTTCGAAGGCGTGGGCAGCGCGCTCTTCGGCGTCGTGCGCATCGTGATGCGGCTTGCGCCCATCGGCGCGTTTGGCGCGATGGCATATGCCGTCGGCAAGTTCGGCTTCGGCACGATGAACTCGCTGTTGATGCTGCTCGTCACGGTGTATGCGGCGACGCTCGCGTATATTGTGCTGATACTCGGCGGCATCTGTCTCATGTGCGACGTCAGCCTGTGGCGTCTGCTCAAGTACATTCGCGGCGAAATCCTGCTCGTGATCGCGACGGTGTCATCGGAAGCCGCATTTCCGCAGCTCGTGAAGAAGCTCGAAGCGCTCGGCTGCCCGAGCGGCGTCGTCGGCATCGTCATGCCGATGGGCTATACGTTCAATCTCGCGGGCACCTGCGTGGCGCAAGTGATCTGCGCGGTGTTCATCGCGCAGGCGTTCGGCATTCAATTGTCGGTGGCGGAACAGGCGGTGCTCGTCGGCATTTCGATGCTGACGTCCCGCGGCATGGCGGGCGTGGCCGGAGCGAGCTTCATCTGCCTGCTCGCGACGCTCGCCGCGTTCAAGCATATTCCGATCGAGGGTGCGGCGATCGTGCTGGGTGTCGATCGCTTCATCGCGGAAATTCGCGCGACGACGAACATGATCGGCAACGCGGTCGCGACGGTGGCCGTCGCGCATTGGGAGCGTCAGCGCGACGATGTGTGCATGCGCGAAACGCTCGGCATGCCGCCGAAGGTCGCGACGCGATAGCGGGACTTGGTGTTCAGCCTCTTGCGTCGATCCATTCGCGCGCCCAGCGCTTCGAAAAGTCGAGTGCGTCGGATTCTTTCGAGAAGTAATCGAGTGAGTAGAAGCGATACTGCGTATCGGTTTGTTCGCCGTTCGAGCGTTCCAGCAACACGTTTGCTGAGAAAGATTTGTCGCGAAGGCGATGAGCGGTCGGATGCACCGCATATCCGCGGTAATGATTGGATCTGTTCATTTTAATTTTAAGTTTGGGTGCTTTCTGCGGGAATGAGAAAGCATGAAGGCGATGCGCGTACTGAACGCGATCGGAAGACGGCAGCAGATAGAGTCTGGCCGGAAGATTCGGTGTGCGCGAGGACAGAGACGACACGATCCGGAAGCCGATGATTCGGCTTCCGGCAAACTGCAGATTTACAGCGGCTTGATGTTCGAAGCTTGCATGCCCTTCGGGCCGCGCTTCGTTTCGAAGCTTACTTTCTGACCTTCTTGCAGCGTCTTGAAACCATCCGAGCGAATTTCGGAGAAATGCGCGAAGAGGTCGTCGCCGCCGTTATCGGGGCTGATGAAACCAAAACCTTTCGTGTCGTTAAACCACTTGACGGTACCGTTGTCCATGACAATCCTGAAATAAAATTAATGTGCTCGATCGAGCGGGGCGAAGCGGCAAGGAGGGAGTGGACAACGAATACCGGAGAGAAAACGGACTATTGATGAGCAGCAATCGACTTCTTGTACTTCATCGGCGACTATACCTATCCCCACAGAAATAGTCAACTATTATTAAGACTGAATCGTTTTGCGGAGGCGAGCAATGCACGAGCAGCAGATACGCGAAATGCTGGATGCGCATTGGCGTGCATCGGCGGCGGGCGATTTCGATGCCGAGCACGACATCTACGATGACGATGCCATCTGCGACTATCCGCAATCGGGCGAACGGATTCGCGGACGATTCAACTTGCAGACGCTGCGCAGCCGTCATCCGGGCAGGCCGTCCGGCTTCGAAGTCAGACGGATGCAAGGCGAAGGCAATCTTTGGATCACGGAATACACGATCTCGTACGAAGGCCGCATCGCGTACACGGTGAGCATCATGGCGTTTCGCGATGCGAAGGTCATCCACGAGACCCAGTATTTTTCGGAAGCTTTCGATCCGCCCGCCTGGCGCAGCCAATGGGTCGAGCGGATGCCGCAAGGCGGCGCCGCCCCTCGCGGCGCCGCCTGAAGCGGACTATTTGATGAAACTGAGTTCCTTGCTGATCTTTTCGAGGATTGGCTTTTTCCGTTCGTTGAAGACTGCCTTGTTCTCTTGAATGAGATTGTTGCCCTTCGTATCGATCGAAATGATCAGCGGGCCGAACTCCTTCACGCGATTGATCCACAAGGTTTCGGGCATGCCGAGATCCTGCCATTCGGCGCCTTCGATTTCCTCGACGAGCGTCGCCGCGAGCACCGCGCAGCCGCCCGGAAAGATGGCATGAACCGCCTTGTGCTCCATGCAGCCCGCGGCCGTTTCCGGTCCCATGCCGCCTTTGCCGACGATCAGCTTCACGCCGGTCTGCTCGATGAACTCGCGCTCGAACTTCTCCATGCGCATGCTCGTCGTCGGTCCGATGGAAACCATCTCGAACGCGCCGTCGTCGTTCTTGCGCACGATCGGACCGGCATGAAAGATCGCGCCGCCGTTCAGATCGACGGGCAACTCGCGGCCTTGCTCGATCAGACGCCGATGCGCGACGTCCCGGCACGTGACCAGCCGTCCCGTCAGGTAGACGACGTCGCCGACGTTCAGATCCTCGAGGTCTTCGCTTTTGATCGGGGTTGTCAGGACCTTCTTCACAGCACCACTCCTTCATGCGAGAGAACTTCGTAGGACATGTCTGCATTGATGCGGATTTTGCCGCGACGATGCGCCCAGCATCCCGTGTTGACGGCCACGCCGATGGTCGACGGATGCCGCGCCGACGACTCGATGTTCACGCCCATCACGCTGTTGTTGCCGGTCAGCCCTTGAGGCCCGATGCCGACTTCGTTGAGCCCCTGTTCCAGCAACTCTTCCATCAACGCGGCGCGCGGATTGGCGCTCTTCGAATCGACGGGACGCAGGATCGCCAGCTTGGAAAGGCGCGCGGCCGTTTCGACGGAAGTGGACACACCGATGCCGACGAGCAACGGCGGGCACGCATTCACGCCGCGCTCGGTGATGACATCCATCACGAATTCGGCGACGCCTTCGTAACCTTGTCCCGGCATCAGCACCTTCGCCGCGCCGGGCAGCGTGCAGCCGCCGCCCGCCATGTAGACGTCGATCGTGCAACTGTCTTTCTCCGGCACGATGCGCCAGTCGAGCCACGGAATCTGCGTGCCGGTGTTGGTGCCCGTGTTCTTCTCGTCGAAAGTTTCGACGGCGTTGTGACGCAGCGGCCCGAGCTTCGTCGCGCCAGCCGTGGCTTCCTGAAGAATGTCTTCGAGCTCGCCGAGCAGCGCAAAATGCACGCCCGCCTCGACGAAATACTGGATGACGCCCGTGTCCTGGCAGCTCGGACGATTCAGCTTGTCGGCGGCGTCCTGATTGCTGTCCATCGAGTCGTAAATCGACTTGGCGAGCGGATTGGTTTCCATCGTGCGCAGTTCCGCGAGCTTCGCCTTGACATCCTTGGGCAGGCGCTTGCCGATATAGGCCGTGAACTTCGCCATGGTGTCCGTGACGGACTGAATGGCCGCTTCCTTTTCCATCTTGATTCCTCTGCGACGTATTGGGTGGGGGACGCGCGTGTGTTCTTTCAGTGCGCGGCGGCGTTGCTGGTGGATACCGAAGCTTTCTGCGAGCGCGCCAGCAACAAGGTCAGCACTGCAGACATCACGAGAAGACCGGCGACGAAGTAGAGGCCGCCCGAGTAGCTGCCCGTCGATTCCTTCAGCCAGCCGATGACAGCCGGGCCCGCGAAACCGCCGAGGTTGCCGATCGAATTGATCGTCGCGATGCCGGTGGCGGCGGCCGCGCCGGAGAGGAACATCGTCGGCATGGTCCAGAGGGGCGGCTTGGCGCAACTGATGCCGATATTCACGAGCGTCAGCGCAGCGATCAGACCGACGACGCTGCTGGCGACCGCCGCCACGATCAGCCCCACCGCCGCTGCGACGCAGGCCAGCACGACGTGCCACGTGCGCTCGCCGGTGCGGTCCGAATGACGCGACCAGATGACCATCGCGATGACGGAGACGATCGGCGGAATCGCGTTGAGCAGGCCGACCGTCATCGACGAAACGCCCAGTTGCTTGATGATCTGCGGCGCCCAGATGCCGAGCGTGTACAAGCCCGCCGACGTGCCGAAGTAGATCAGCGACAGCGCGATCACGCGAGGATTCGCGAGGCCGCTCACGATGCCGTGCTTGGCCGTGGTGGCGCGGCTCGCGGCTTCCGCATTCATGACGCCGACGAGCCACGTGCGTTCGTCGTCCTTCAGCCACTTCGCTTTCTCGGGACGGTCGGTCATGTAGAAGAAGACGACCACGCCCAGAATCAGCGCCGGAATGGCTTCGAGGATGAAGAGCCACTGCCATCCGTGCAGGCCCATCACGCCGTTCATTTCGAGCAGCGCGGCGGACAGCGGCGAGCCGAGCGCGGTCGACAGCGGCGCGGCGGCCATCAAGAACGCGACGACGCCGGCGCGATACCGCGCGGGAAACCAGTAGCCGAGATAGAGGATGATGCCGGGGAAGAAGCCCGCTTCGGCCGCGCCGAGCAGGAAGCGGATGACGTAAAAGCTCTTCGGGCCGGTGACGAAGGCCATCGCCGCCGAGATGATCGCCCAGGTCACCATCACCCGCGCAATCCAGATGCGCGCGCCGACCTTGTGCAGCACGATGTTCGAGGGCACTTCGAACAGAAAGTAGCCCCAAAAGAAGATGCCCGCGCCGAAACCGAGCATCGACGCGGTGAAGCCGAGGTCCGCTTTCATCGTGAGCGCCGCGAAGCCGATATTGACCCGGTCGATGTACGCGATGAAGTAAAGCAGCATGATGAACGGCACGATGCGCCAGCTGACTTTGCGCAGCGTGCGCTTCTCGATATCCATTTCCATGGAACGTCTCCTGATTCTGATTGATAGGGTTCGAAGCCGTCTCGTGCGGCTTTCATACCGTCTTCGCCTGCCTGGGCTGAAGCGGTGGCCCTTTACCTGAGCTGGAACGTAGGTTAAAACCGTTGGAATCGCGTATGAATCGACATGAACTTAATTCATCATTGCAAAAAACTCACGAATGAGCACCGACTCCGAATTGGGATTCTTTTGCTTGCTGGTCAAGCAAGGCAGTCTGGCCGCGACCGCGCGCGAGTTGAATCTCACGCCGCCGGCCGTGTCGCGGCGGCTTTCGTCGCTCGAAGACAGGCTCGGCGTGCGCCTGCTCAACCGGACGACGCGGCGTATCAGCCTGACGGGCGAGGGCGAGGTGTATTTCGCGAATGCGCAACGGATATTGAGCGACATCGACGACATGGAGCGGCTCGTCTCCAGCAGCCGCGCGGCACCGAAGGGCTTGCTGCGCGTCAATGCGCCGTTGGGCTTCGGGCGCTCGTACATCGGCCCGGCGATATCGGGATTCAGCCAGGTTTATCCCGATGTCGAAGTGCAGTTGCACCTCACCGATCGGCCGATCAGCCTGCCGGACGAGAGCATCGACGTATCCGTGCGCTTCGGCGAAATGCCGGATTCGCGGCTGATCGCGAAGAAGATCGCATCGAACCGGCGTCTGCTGGTGTCATCGCCGGGGTATTTGCGTGCGGCCGGCGTTCCGGCGCATCCGCACGATCTGACGTCGCATCAGTGCATCGTGCTGCGTCAGAACGAGGCCGCTTACGGCAACTGGCGTCTCGCGCGCGGCGGGCGCACGGAGACGGTGAAGGTGCACGGCAAGTTGAGCACCAACGACGGCGAAGTGGCGCTGAACTGGGCGCTGGAAGGCCACGGCATCCTGATGCGCGCGGAGTGGGATATCGCGAAATATCTTCGCAGTGGCCGGCTGGTTCAGGTGCTGAGCGACTACGACACACCGCCCGCCGATATCTACGCGGTCTATCCCGAACGGCTGAATCTGTCGCCGAAGGTGGCGGTGTTCGTCGATCACCTGCGGCAGTATCTCGGCCAGCACGCGGATGGCCCGTCGCCGGTCGCGTCGCCCTGGTAGCGGCGTGTCATTTGCCGATTCCGGCGTCGTCGTCGCTTTTCAACTCCCGCGCGATGAAATCCACGAACGCGCGAATGCGATTCGACATCTGATGCCGCTGTGAGTAGACCGCGAAGATATCGGCGTTGGGCGTTTCGTGATCGGGCAGCACGCGCACGAGCGAGCCATCGGCGAGATACGGCTTGAGATCCCATTCGGCGCGCATCAGGATGCCGTGGCCTTCGAGCGCCCACTTCACGGCGATTTCGCCGTCGTTCGTCGTGAGCGTGCCGTTGATCCGCACCGCTTCCGTCTTGCGCGCCGCGCCGCGTCCGGAGGTCAGCCGCCATACGCCGTAGGCTTCGTCGCCCTGACGAATGCCGATGCAGTTATGCCGCGTGAGATCGTGCGCGGCGAGCGGCATGCCGTGCGAGTCGATATACGACGGCGCCGCGCACAACAGCCGCCGGTTTCCGGCGAGGCGCCGCGCGATCACGCGCGTATCGGGCGGTTCGCCGAAACGGATGCAGACGTCGAATTTATCGTCGGTGAGCGGCGGCGGCGTGACCGACAACTGAAGCTGCACGGACACCTGCGGATAGAGCCTGCTGAAACGCGAAATCAGCGGCGCGATGTGACTGCGCCCGAATCCGAGCGTCGCGTTCACGCGCAGCAGACCTTTCGGGATTTGCTTGGCGGCGCCGAGCAACTCGGACAGCTCGTCGATTTCATCGAGAATCCGGCGCGCGTGTTCGAGATAAAGCTCGCCCTCCGGCGTCAGCATCATGCGCCGCGTGGTGCGATTGACGAGCGCCACGCCGGCGCGCGCCTCCATCTGCGCAAGACGCTTGCTGACGGCTGCCGCCGTGAGGCCGAGTTCGCGCGCGGCGGCGCTCAGACTGCCGGCCGCCGACAGCGTGGAAAAGAAGCTCAGGTCGGCGGGCTGAACGGCATCGGCCATGACGGGATTTGTAACTTGAAGTTAAATATGCTTTGAGTCTAGCACCGGTTTTAGAGCGGGAATGCGGTTAGAGTTTGCCTACACCGATAAACCTTGAAGGACGGAGACATGAAGACTTATCGCATCGCAACCATTCCCGGCGACGGCATCGGCAAGGAAGTCGTTCCGGCAGGCCAGCAAGTGCTCGAAGCGCTTGCCAAGTCCACGCAGTCGTTCGCCTTCGAGTTCGAGACCTTCGACTGGGGCGCGGACTACTACCGCCAGCACGGCGTGATGATGCCCGCGAACGGACTGGACGCGATCCGCGACAAGGACGCCATTCTCTTCGGTTCGGCGGGCGATCCGGACGTGCCCGATCACATCACGCTGTGGGGCCTGCGTCTCAAGATTTGCCAGGGCTTCGACCAGTACGCGAACGTGCGCCCGACGCGCATCCTGCCGGGCATCGACGGGCCGCTGAAGCGCTGCAAGCCGGAAGACCTGAACTGGGTGATCGTGCGGGAGAATTCCGAAGGCGAGTATTCCGGCGTGGGCGGCCGCGTGCATCAGGGACATCCGATCGAAGTCGCAACCGATGTATCGATTCTCACGCGCGCCGGCGTCGAACGCATTCTGCGCTTTGCGTTCCGTCTCGCGCAGTCGCGTCCGCGCAAGCTGCTGACCGTCGTCACGAAGAGCAACGCGCAGCGTCACGCGATGGTGATGTGGGACGAGATCGCGAACGAAGTCGCGGCCGAATTCCCCGATGTCAAATGGGACAAGGAACTCGTCGATGCCGCCACCGCGCGCATGGTGAATCGTCCGCAAACGCTCGATACGATCGTCGCGACGAACCTGCACGCCGACATTCTCAGCGATCTCGCCGCGGCGCTCGCGGGCAGTCTGGGCATCGCGCCGACGGGCAATATCGATCCGGAGCGCCGTTATCCGTCGATGTTCGAACCGATTCACGGCTCCGCGTTCGACATCATGGGCAAGGGGTTGGCGAATCCCGTCGGCACGTTCTGGTCGGTCGTCATGCTGCTCGAACATCTCGGTGAATTCGATGCGGCCAAGCGTGTCATGCAGGCCATCGAAGCCGTGACCTCCGACAAGTCGCTGCACACCGGCGATCTCGGCGGCACCGCCACCACTGCGCAGGTCACCGCCGCCGTCTGCGCACTCGTCGACAAGCAGGCAGCCAACGCGGCCTGACCTTCCTTCTCAGCGCGCTCGGTCTCACGGACGGGCGCGCTCGACATCGGCCTCATCTTCACAGACGGACGCGCGAGCGCCGCCCGCCCGCCATGTGGACTCAACGATTGTTCCCGTCTGGCACTAACTTCCTGGATTTTTCGCTGTGGATACTCGGTCATCGGTTCGCCGCACGCGCGGCAGGCCGCACCGAAACGGGGAATGCCGCGCCGGCGAGCCCGATTTTCCACCTCTCCAGGAACCGTCATGAAAACGATCCGCGTCTCCGGCTTGAAACGCCTGCCCGGCAAGTTGCTTCGAAAGATCTCGCCGGCGCGTGCGCTGGCCACGCTCGCGATCGCCGCGTGCGCGTGGGGCGTCGCACAGTCGGCGAGTGCCGAAGACAAGGAAGTGACGATCGCGTACCAGCAGATCGTCGATCCGTGGGTCGTCGGCATCGCGGATGGCTCGATCGCGAAGGCGACCGGCTACAAGATCAACTGGCGGCAGTTCGAGTCCGGCGCGAAGGTCGCGACCGCGATGGCCTCGGGCGACATCAAGATCGGCGTGATCGGTTCCAGCCCGCTCGCCGCCGCCGTCAGTCAGGGCGTGGACGCGCAGCTCTTCTGGATTCTCGACAACATCAACGAAGCCGAGGCGATGGTCGTGCGCAACGGCTCGGGCATTGCGAAGCCGGCTGATCTGAAGGGCAAGACCATCGGCGTGCCGTTCGTCTCGACGACGCACTATCACACGATGTTCGCGCTGCAGCACTGGGGCATCGATCCGTCGTCGGTGAAGATTCTCAACATGCAGCCGAATCAGATCGCGGCGGCGTGGGAGCGAGGCGACATCGACGCCGCCTACGTCTGGGATCCGGCGCTCTCGCAACTCAAGAAGAGCGGCAAGGTGCTGATCACGTCGGGCGATCTGTCGAAACTCGGCAAGCCGACGTTCGACGGCATCGCGGTCGATCGCGCGTGGGGCGAGGCGCACAAGGATTTCATGGCGAAGTTCGTGAAGGCGATCTCCGATCTCGATGCGCAGTACCGCAACGATCCGTCCAAATGGACCGCGCAGTCGCAGCAGGCCGTGGCCATCGCGAAGACGATCGGCGGCGCGCCGGCGGACGTGCCGGAATCGCTCTCGCTGTACGGCTATCCGTCGGCGCAGGAACAGGCGTCGAAGCAATGGCTGGGCGGCGGCGCATCGAGCCGCGCCGCCTTCGCGCTCAAGGACACGGCGGACTTCCTGAAGCAGCAGAAGCGCGTCGATGCGGTGCTGCCGGACTATTCGAAGTTCGTGACGGCGGAGTACGTCGAAGCGGCTGAAAAGCTCAAATGAACCTGAATGCGGGCGCGTGCCGCCCGCCTTTGTCATATCCGAGTCCGGGAGGACATATGGGTTGCATGCAGGTCAGAAATGTCAATGTGGTGTTTCCTGGACGACGACCGGGCGAGCGCGTGCAAGCGCTCGACGGCATCGATCTCACCATCGGCGATGGCGAATTCGTCGTCGCGCTCGGTGCCTCGGGATGCGGAAAGACGACGCTGCTGTCGCTGATGGCGGGTTTCATCGCGCCGTCGTCGGGAGAGATGCTGCTCAACGGCCGGCCGGTCGACGGGCCGGGCGCGGATCGCGGCGTCGTGTTTCAGAAGCATGCGCTGCTGCCGTGGCTCAATGTGCTCGACAACGCGACCTTCGGCCTGAAGCTGCAGGGCGTGCCGAAGGCGCAGCGCGAGGAGATCGCCAAACGCAATCTCGCGCTGGTCGGCCTTCAGGACTTTCACAAGCACATGATCTATCAGTTGTCGGGCGGCATGCAGCAGCGCGTGGGCATTGCCCGCGCGCTGACCTGCGATCCCGCGATGCTGCTGATGGACGAGCCGATGGCCGCGCTCGACGCCCTCACGCGCGAGACCATCCAGGAGCTGCTGCTCGATGTCTGGCAGCGCACGCAGAAGATGTTTTTCTTCATCACGCACAGCGTGGAGGAGGCGCTGTTTCTGGCGAGCCGGCTGATCGTGATGTCGCCGCGTCCGGGACGCATCACGCATAGCTACGACCTCGATTTCAATCGCCGCTTTCTCGCCACCCGCGACGCGCGCGCGATCAAGTCCAGCCCCGATTTCATCGAAATGCGCGAGCGCGTGCTCGGCATCATCTACGGCGACGAGCGCGCCGCGCATCACGCCGAGGAGGTTCATCATGGTTAAGCGCGCATCGATGACGGCGCCCGGCCCCGCGATCGACAGCGGAATCGGCGCGTCGCGGCGTCCGCCGGGCAGACCCGCGCGGCAGTCGAAGAAAAGGCCGGTGAAACCGGGCGACACGTTCGGCGTGCCGGGCTACGGCAGCAGCCTCGTGATGAGCGTCGCGACCGTGGCGCTGCTCGTGGCCGGCTGGTTTCTGATCACCGGCATGCACTGGGTCAAGCCGCTCTTCCTGCCCTCGCCGCAAGCGGTTTATGCGAAGTTCATCACGGTGGCGAGCGATGGCTTCGCCAACTCGACGCTCGCCGAGCACGTCATGGCGAGCCTGCTGCGCGTGTTCGGCGCGTTCGCGCTCGCGTGCGTGACGGCGATTCCGATCGGCGTGATGATGGGCGTCTCGCGGCACGCGCGCGGCGTGTTCGATCCGCCGATCGAGTTTTACCGGCCGCTGCCGCCGCTCGCGTATCTGCCGCTCATCATCATCTGGTTCGGCATCGGCGAGTTCTCGAAGATCTTTCTCATCTATCTGGCGATTTTCGCGCCGCTCGCGATCGCCGCGCGCGCGGGCGTGCGCTCGGTGTCGATCGAGCAGATTCACGCGGCTTATTCGATGGGCGCCTCGCGCACGCAGGTGGTGACGCACGTGATTCTCAAATCCGCGCTGCCGGAGATTTTCACGGGCATGCGCATCGGCATCGGCGTGGGCTGGACGACGCTCGTCGCGGCGGAAATGGTCGCATCGACGCGCGGTCTCGGCTTCATGGTGCTCAACGCGGCCGAGTTTCTCGCGAGCGATGTGGTGATCATGGGCATTATCGTCATCGGCTTCTTTGCACTGTGCTTCGATCTGCTGATGCGCTATCTGGAAAAAGCGATGGTGCCGTGGAAAGGTCGAGTGTGAGGTTCTGACCGCGACGGTTGCGAACGCCCGGGTCACGCCTGGGCGTTCGCTTCAGACGCAATCCTCAGAAATATGCGAGGTATTGAACGTACGATTGCACGCTCGTGCACGTACGCTTTAATACGATTGATACATTTCTGTGGGTCGCGTCGCATGAACGCTTTCGATACGTCGATTCAAACCTGGGTGGTTCCCTTCGCCGCGTCTTCCTTCGCGTTCACCCACGCGGTGAACGCGATCGCAGGGTTCTACTTCGTCAAGGGCCTCGTTCCGCTAGCCGTTCTCGTCGCCATCTGGTTCCAGCCCGGCGAAACGCAGCAGTGGCGGCGCGAGACGGTCGTCGCGGCGCTGTGTGCCGGGCTCGCGGCATTTCTGCTCGGCCGTCTGCTCGCGCTCACGCTGCCATTTCGCCTGCGTCCGCTTTACGACCCTTCCGTTCATCTGTCGTTTCCCGTGGCCGATGTAACCGGCGAAGCCATGCGCTTGTGGAGTTCGTTTCCCAGCGACCACGCCGCGCTCTGGATGGCGATAGCCGTCGGCATCTTTTTCGTCTGGCGATGGATCGGCGTGCTCGCGATCGTGCATTGCGCGGTCTTCGTGTGTCTGCCGCGCGTGTATCTCGGGCTGCATTATCCGACCGATGTCATCGGAGGCGCGGTCATCGGCGCCTTCTGCGCGTGGCTCTTCACGCGCGCGCCGATTCGCACGCGCTTCGCGCCGTTCTTCGTGCGATTCATGGAGTATCGGCCGGCGGTGGGTTACATGCTCGCGTTTCTGTTCTTCTTCGAACTCGTGACGATGTTCGATGAGCCGCGCTATCTCGCGACGTTGATCATCAAGCAACTGCATCGTGGGGGCTTTCACTGAGCACTGCGGCGATGGGGGACGAGACCTCCACCCGATTGCGGCCATTGCGTTTCGCGCGATACAGCGCGTCGTCGGCCAGCTTCAACAATTGCTCGATGGTCGACTCGCGAATCCCAAGCGATGCGATCCCGATGCTGCACGTATAGGCAGGCAAGGCCGAGCCGCCCGCGCCTGCGATCCGGGATTGCAGCGCATGGGCGAGCGTCAGCGGTTCATCGACGCGGTGGCACGGAAACAGCACCGCGAATTCCTCGCCGCCCCAGCGGGCAAAGTGGGCTTCCCGGGGCAGCGCGAGCGCCGCGCGGCGGGCGAAGTCGACGAGAATGTCATCGCCCGTCGAGTGACCGTAGGTGTCGTTGATGCTTTTGAAATGGTCCAGATCGATCAACAGAAGTGAAAGGTAGCTTCCCTTCCGGCGAGAGGTTTCGCGCGCCGTTTTGTGGGCGTCCACGAGCGCTCTGCGATTGAGAAGCCCCGTGAGAGGATCGATGAGGGAAAGTTGTTCGAGATGAATTCGCAGCCGGTTGACGGCCGTGAGCATGAATCCGACCGTTATGGTCAGCGACATGAATGTGCCGCTGCTCAGATAAACGAGTTGCATCCGGTCCTGTGCATACAAGCCTTGTTGCGCGGCGCCCGGTTCCAGTGAAGTGACGATTCTCATCACCGTGATAAGCGTCTCGACGGCGAACATGGTTCCGACGATTTTCGCGCCGCTGTCCTTCTGGCTGGACCACAGAAGTTCATACGACAGACGCGCGAAGAGCAGCGCAAGAATCACATTCGTGCACATGGAGCGCCCGTAAGGGCTGAAGTCGATCCATGTCATCCAGCTCAGGCAGACCGCATCGAACAGCGCCAGCGCCGGAACGAGCCGGACGAACGGTGAACGGCCGCAATAGCGCTGGCTGCCGATGAGCCAAAGTCCTATGGCGGCGACCATGCAGATATTGCCGCCGATCACGGAGAGCCAGTCCGGCAGCGCGTCGCGCAGCGCCATGAGGAAGGCGGCGATCGAGAAAGCCAGCGAACCCTGCGCCCATTGCGCCATGCCGGGAATGTTCTTCGGAAATGTCCGGCCTATCGAAAACATCACGAGCGCCATCAGCCCCGGCATCACGGATGCCATCAGCAGGACGGTATGCAGGTCGAATGTGGGCATGATGGGCTAATCGGTGCGCGATCTGACAACGCGTTGCGAATCGGTCGACTCACCGTCGGTCAACAACCTATATCGGCAGGTGACTTGAGAACTTGAGTGACGATCGACGCAGGCGATGTGAATGAGCGCGTCGCGCGACGGAAGAAGCCCGCTTCCTTACACCGCGCCGGACAGCAGGTGACTGACCGTGCTGGTCAACTCTTCCATCAGAAAAGGCTTGCGGAGCAGATGCATGTCATGCCCGCTTTGCTGATCCCTCGCGATCTCTCCATGTCCGCTGATCAGGACGATGGCGAGATCTTCCCGCATCTGCCGCGCGAGAGCGGCGAGACGATGCCCGTCCATGCCGCCCGGAAGTCCGATATCCGTGATCAGCAGGTCGAGCCGGGCATTCGATACGACGACGGTCAGCGCGCCCGACGCATCGGGCGCTTCGAGTACGCGATAGCCCGCCTCCGTCAGCACTTCGCTCAGCAGCAGGCGGATCGCTTCTTCATCGTCGACGACGAGAATCGTCGCCGGATTGCTGGCCTTGGCCACGACCCGCTCCAGAATCGTCGCGGACACGGGCAACGCGTCTTGTCCTTCGAATCGCGGCAGATAGATGCTCACGGTGGTGCCCGTTCCCGTAACGCGACTCCTTTCCGTAGTCGAGTTCGAGACGCAATACTTCGTCGTTCAGTTCGGCAATACGAGCTTTTAGCTGCTGGGTCTCGTGCTCTGCGTGGCTCATGGAACTTTTGGAAAAGTGTGTAGATATCGCCGGGTCTCGACGGCAAGACAAAGCCACAGCAATCTGCATTCCGTCGATGCTGTCGTCGGGGGGATATGAGCCGGTGAAAGGAAAAGCGGGTGAGGTACTTTCGTCTAAAGCAAAGCAAAAAGTTCGGCGCCGCGATCTTCGAAGTGCGTTGTGCTGCGAACGAAGTGATACTGCCGGCCCGCGATTTCCACTTGGTTCCGCCCGATTCGGGTCAGGCGGCGAATGGAATTCGCTATGGAAGCCGAAATCGTTCCATAGAAGGTCAGGCCTTCCTGTCCTCCCGACGCTTTTCCCACATACATGCCGCACAGATCATTGCATTGCTGCATCATGACGAGACTCCCGCCGTCGCGAAGCGGCAGGTCGAGATATTCGGCCAATAAGAGAAGCGCTTTTGGCTCCGGATGTTCGCTGGCGGGCGGGGAGTGTGTAGTCACGGTGACCTCGGCTGGCACAGGGTATCGGCGGCTCATAACCCCGGGAGGGCAGCAATCGCCGGTCCGAACGTCCGAAAGACGTGTGCAAAGTCGAACAATTCGTGAACAATCGGGAGTTTGCACGTTCCTTGCGTGCGGGGAAGTGCGGCCCTTATTCATGATGCGCACGAAAACGACCGCTTCGTGGCGTGCGGTGCGCTGTCACCGCATGCACGATTTGACGCTAACCAGAGAGACGAGGTAACAAATGGCAACGGGCACCGTGAAGTGGTTCAACGATGCGAAGGGTTTTGGCTTTATCAGCCCGGATGACGGCGGCGAAGATCTCTTCGCACATTTTTCGGAAATCAAGGCCGAGGGATTCAAGTCGCTACAGGAAAATCAGAAAGTGACTTTCGACGTGAAGATGGGACCCAAGGGCAAACAGGCATCGAATATCAAACCTGCCTAGCAACCTCGTCGTCGGCACGGCGGTGATCCGGGGCGTCGTCTCCGGGGTGACCGCCATTGTCTGCGCTAAAGGGAAGCCGTCGCCAGCACGGCATGTCCATCAAATGTGTATTCTCTCGGAGTCGTTCCCCGAGAGGAGCACTCGTGAAATACCCCCTGATTCTGGGCTTCGGTATTGTCGCCGTGGACGTCGTCGTGTGGCGTGCAAAACTGCCCGGGAACGACCTCGCCCGGCTTTTCATACGGCTCGCGCTGTTTTTCGCGTTGAGCGGGGTGCTGTTTTCGTCTGGATTGAGCCCGTTCACGCAGGCGCCGTACGCCGACGTCATCGAGCTGCACTGGTCGGGGCAGATCCTCGAAATCATCTGGTGGTTGATGGGTGCGCGTCTGCTCACCCTGTCGCTCGACACGCTGCTGCTTCCCCGCGCCTGGAGAAAGCAGCGGCTTTTCTCCGACGTGTTCGGCGCCGTGGTCTTTCTCGCGGCGGCGGTCGCGGCGCTCGGCTTCGTGCTCGAACTCCCGGTGCGCGGACTCGTCGCGACGTCGGGCGCGCTTGCCATCGTATTGGGCCTCGCCATCCAGAGCACGTTGAGCGACGTCTTCGCGGGCATCGTCATCAACACGACGGAGCCTTATGCGATAGGCGACTGGGTGACGATCGACGACGTCGAAGGCAAGGTCGTCGAGATGAACTGGCGCGCGACGCATTTGCTGACGGGCCAGGGAAACACGCTCATCGTGCCGAACGCGGTCGCGGCGAAAGCGAAAATCACCAACAACAGCCGGCCCGGCGATGTCCACGGCGTGGCGCTCGTCCTCGAGATCGGCCCCGAAGTGCGGCCGAGGAGCGTGCTGGACGCCCTGGAGCGCGCGCTCACCGGCAGCAACGTCATCCTTTCGACGCCCGCGCCGTACGCGCGGATGAAGCGCACGACCGCCAACTCCGTCCAGTACGAAGTGGTCGCGTTCGTCGACGACATGAACAAGAAACTCGCCGTCTCCAACGAACTCTTCGACCTGTGTTATCGCCATCTCACGGCGGCCGGCGTTGCGCTGCGTGCGCTGGGCGTGGCGGCGCCGGCGCTCACATCCCACGACGAAAAAGAAGCCCTGTTGAGGCGCGTGAGCCTGTTCGACAGCCTCTCCAGCGAGGAAGTCAGCCGGCTCGCGAAGCATCTGACCCGGCACGAATATCAGGCGAATCATCAGATCCTCGCGCCCGACACGGTGCCTGACAGCTTGTCCATCGTGCATTCGGGCGTGCTGTCGGTGTCGGTCGTCGAAGCGGCGGGCCCTCGCGAGATTTCCCGTGTCGGACCGGGCGAAGCGTTCGGGGAAGCGGGACTGCTCGCCGGAATCGCGATGCAGGTGTCCATCTCGACGCTCACGCCGTCGGTGCTGTTTCAACTGGCGAAGGACGACATGACATCGTTCCTCAAGGACCATCCGGAAGTCGCGAAGCAGATGTGTCAGCTTCTGGCGTATCGGCAGGACAAGCTCGGCAAGCTGGCGATGCCGATGCCCGCGGAACGCGAGCACGACCACTCGCTGTTCCAATGGCTGATCGGCAAGGTCTGGAACCGGCATGCGTTGAGCGACGACGCCGGAAGCAACTGAGGCGCGCCTGCGCTCAGCGCCCTTTCCACGGCACGAGCCGCTTCTCCAGCGCGCGCATGCCGAAGTCGAAGATCCACGCGATCGCGCCGATCAGCACGATGCCCATCACGACCACATCGGTGCGCAGGAAGCTCGACGCGTTGAGCACCATTTGCCCGAGCCCGGCGGTGGCGGCCACCATTTCGGCGGCGACGAGCGTGGTCCAGCCGAAGCCCACGGCGATGCGCAAGCCGGTCAGAATCTCGGGCAGCGCGGCCGGCAGCACGACGTGCCGCACCATCTGCGCGAAGCTCGCGCCGAGCGACCACGCGGCGTTCACCTGTTCTGCGGTCGCGCTCTTGACGCCCGCGCGCGCGGCCATCGCGATCGGGGCGAAGCAGGCGAGCCAGATGACGACGATCTTCGCGGTTTCATCGATACCGAAATAGATGACGACGAGCGGCAGATACGCGAGCGGCGGCAGCGGCCGATAGAACTCCAGCGGCGGATCGAGCACGCCGCGCGCGATGCGGCTCACGCCCATCAAAATGCCGACCGGCACGGCCGTGACAACCGCCAGCGCGAACGCGCCGAACACGCGGATCGCGCTCCACAGGAGATGCTCGGAGAGCGGCAGGCCGCCCTGCAGCCGTCCGCGCAGCGCGTCGATGAACGCCTGCCAAACCGCCCCGGGCGATGGCAGAAAGAGCGGCGGCAGCCAGTGAAAATGCGTGGCCGCCCACCACAGCGCCGCGAGCGTCGCGACGCACAGCGTGCTGGGCAGCGCGGTCGGCCCCGCGCCCGGCATGCCGCGATAGCGTGCGCGACGTTTCGCGCGGTCGACACGTCGAGTGGTCCGCGGCGCGGTCGCGGCGCGCGGCAGCGGCACGTCCTGAGCGGGCCGGTTCACGCCGCCTCCGTTTCGGTGCGATGCAGGCGGCGCGTCAGCCGCTCGCGCCATTCGATGAACGCAGGCGACGATTTGACGGCGCGCGCATCGCGGTTGCGGATGTACTCGCGCGAAAAGTGCAGTTCGTGCACGTCCTCGATGCGGCCCTGCCCCGGCGTCATCAGCACGAGCCGCGTCGCCAGAAAGAGCGCTTCCTCCACGCTGTGCGTGATGAAGAACACCGTCTTGCGCGTGCGCGCCCATACATCGAGGACGAGTTCCTGCACGGATTCGCGGGTGAGGGCGTCGAGCGCGCCCATCGGTTCGTCCATCAGCAGCACTTCGGGATCGCTCGCGAGCGCGCGCGCAATGCCGACGCGCTGCTGCATGCCGCCCGACAGCGCGTAGACCTTCGCATGCTCGTGCTGCGCGAGGCCGACGAGCGCGAGCGTGCGGCGCGCGATCTCGTGACGCTCGTCGCGCTTCATGCCGCGAAAGCGCAAGCCGAGCGCGACGTTGTCGATGACATTCAGCCACGGCATCAGCGCATGTTTCTGGAACACGACGCCGCGTTCCGCGCCGGGTCCGTCGATCGGCTCGCCGTTCAGCGATGCCTCGCCTTCGGTCGGCTCCAGAAATCCCGCGAGGCAATTCAGCAACGTGGTCTTGCCGCATCCGGACGCACCCAGCGCCACGACGAATTCGCCGCTGCCGATCTGCAAGTCGACGCCTTTCAACGCCGGCGCGCCCGCGCCTTCATAGGTGACGCCGAGATTGCGGATGGAAAGCGATGTCATTTCGCCGCCTGCTGCGCGAAGCGCGGATCGACGCCCGTGGAGTAATCCGCGAGCACGTTCTGGATCGTGCCCTGCTGCTTGAGGAACTGCGCGGTGGCGGCGAGCGACTTCGCCGCGCCGGACTGCTGTCCGCCGCCGAGCCAGACCGGGGACGCCTGTTCGCCCGCGCTCGGGAAGGCGTAGAGCGCGAGACTCGCGGGCACATCGGCGGCGTTCGCGCCGGATTCCTGCGCGACGGCCCGCACCTCTTTCGATGCGGCGGTCCAGTCGGCCTTGTGGTCGCGGTATTGCGCGTCGGTGTCGGCGAGCACCTTGACGAGGCCGTTCAGGAACGCCGGATTGTCCTGCGCGAACTTGCGCGACGCGACGAAGCCGTCGAAGGTCGCCTTGCCCGATTCCTTCGCCACTTCGCCCGACGTGATGAGCACACGCCCGCTCTGCTTGGCCTTGGCGAGCACCGGGTCCCAGATGTAAGTCGCATCGATGTTGCCGCGCTCCCACGCCGCCGCCACTTCCGGCGGACGCAGATTGACGATCTTCACCGTCGACGGATCGACGCCCGCCTGCTGCAAGGCGACGAGCGCATGGAAATGCGACGTCGACACATACGGCACGCCGAGCGTCTTGCCCTTCAGATCGGCGAGCTTGCTCACGCCCGAACCGTTGCGCGCGACGAGCGCTTCGGCGTCGTTGATATTGTCGAGAATCCAGAAGAGCGAGAGATCGACGCCTTGCGACAAGCCCGCCGCGATCGGGCTGGAACCCGCTTCGCCCACTTGTATGGAGCCCGAAGCGAGCGCACGGACGACATCCGCGCCGCTGCCCAGCTTGCGGTAGGTGACCTTGTAGCCGGTGGCCTTCTCGACGGCGCCGCTCGCCTGTGCATAGCGCCAGGGCACGACCATGTCCTGATAGCCGATGACGACTTCGCGCGTGTCGGCGTGTGCGTGAACGGGCGCAATAGCAGCCAGGACGAAGGAAGCGATGCCGGCGATCAGCGCGCGGCGATGGTTCGTGTGTTTCATGGAACGGGCGAAGTGGTGTGATGAAGCCTTCGACTATAGGCACTTCGCATGCCGCGGCTACGAATCAATTGTGCGTAGCAAATGAGGCGGAAAGTGGTTCGCATATGCGGCGAACCTTTGGCGCGCGCACATGATCGGCGGCTATATCTAAAGACAAAAAAGTCATTTCCGCCGGGCCACGGGCGATTTCATACTGAAGCGTTATCCGTGGCGCACAAGGAGAACAGCGATGAGCAACCGATCGATTGCCGGCGACGCCATCACGTCGAGCGAGACGCGCAGGCCATTCGGCACGGAAGACTGGTGGGCGGTCGGCATCGGCCTGCTTGCCATCGTCGTCGCGTATGCGCTGTTTGCGTCGGGCGGCAGCATCAAATGGCTGGCCGTCGCGCCCGCGAAATGGTCGAGCCTCGGGCAACTCGCGGGCGACTTCGGCAAGCATGCAAGCGGCTATGTCGCGCTGTTCATCGCGTTCGCGGCGGTGTTTTCGGTGGCGATCGTTGCGCTCGGACTGCCCGTCGGACAGTTCCTCGCGGGTTTTCTCGTCGTCTTCATCGTCTCGACGATCATCTTCACGGCCGGTGCATGGTCGAAGGCGAGCGCCTACAACTTGGAGCCGCCGCTGATCGCGTTGGCGCTCGGGCTGATCGTCTCCAATCTGTTCAGCTTGCCCGCGTGGCTCGCGCCTGCCTTGCGCGTGGAGTTTTACATCAAGGTCGGCATCGTGCTGCTCGGCGCGACGCTGCCGTTCACGCTGATCGTCTGGGCGGGACCGGTCGCGATCGGGCAGGCGACCATCGTGTCGCTCGTGACCTTCTTCGTGATCTACGGCGTGGCGCGTGCGCTCGATATCGACAAGCGTTTTGCGGCGGTGCTGGGCGTCGGCGGCGCGGTGTGCGGCGTATCGGCGGCGATCGCGATTGCGGGAGCCGTGCGTGCGCGGCGCGAGCAGGCGTCGGTGGCGATCACGCTGGTCGTCGTCTGGGCGATCGTGATGGTGTTCGCGTTGCCCGCCGTGTCACGCGCGCTCGGTTTGCCGACGGGCGTCGCGGGCGCATGGATCGGCACATCCGAATTCGCCGATGCAGCGGGCATCGCCGCCGCGCAGGCTTACGGCGATTTCGCGCGGCATGCGCCTGGCGTCGTGGCCGGCGCGCCCGATGCATCGTTGCAGGCTTTCGTGCTGATGAAGGTCGTCGGACGCGATATCTGGATCGGCATCTGGGCGTTCGTGCTGGCGATCGTCGCAACGACGCGCTGGGAACGCGATACCGCCGACGGCGTGCAGTCGAAGCCAAGCGCGCGCGAAATCTGGACGCGCTTTCCGAAGTTCGTGATCGGGTTCGTCGTTGCGTCGGCGATCGTCACGTGGATCGCGTCGCACTATACGCTCGCGGACTATCGCAGCGTCGTGACGCCCGCGTTCGTCGCGCCGATCGTCGCGCTGCGCACGTGGGCCTTCACGTTCTGCTTCCTGAGCATCGGCCTCACGACGCGCTTCTCCACGCTCGCCGGCACCGGCGCGAAGCCGCTCGCGGCATTCACGGCGGGCGTCGTGGTCAATGTCGTGATCGGCTATCTGCTGTCGGTGCATCTGTTCGCGCCGTATTGGTCGGCGCTCGGGCAATGAGCGCGCCGTCATCGGCAGACGCGCCCGAATGCCGCCGATGCCGTCATTGGGCCGACGACCGCGCGTTGCTGGAAAAGCGCATCGCCGGGCTGGCTTCGCTCGGCTCCGCGTACGGCGCGAGCGTGGGCGCGAGCCGCCTGTGCCTGCGTCACGACCGGCTGACGATGCCGCGCGATGGCTGCATCGCGTTCGTCGAGCGCGGTTAACTTGCGATTCCATCGCATCTGCAGGCAACATGGGGCCTCGTTGACAGCGCAACCGGAGACGTTGATGACCAAAGTAAAGGTGGCCGGGTTCAGTGTGTCGCTCGATGGCTTCGCCGCGGGAACCGATCAGAGTCTGGATCAGCCGCTCGGCGTGCGCGGCGGGGAACTCTTCCAGTGGTTTTTCCCGACGCAGACCTTCCGTCAGATGGTGGGACAAGAGAGCGGCGAAACCGGCGTCGATGACCAATTTGCCCAACGCGCGATGGCAGGTTTCGGCGCTTTCATCCTCGGCCGCAACATGTTCGGCCCGATTCGCGGCGAATGGCCGGACGATCAATGGAAAGGATGGTGGGGCGACGATCCGCCTTATCACGCGCCGACGTTCGTCCTGACGCATTATCCGCGAGCGCCGATCGAGATGCTGGGTGGAACGACCTTTCACTTCGTCTCCGACGGCATCGAGGTTGCGTTGCAGAAGGCGCGCGAAGCGGTGGGCGACAAGGACATCAAGATCGGCGGCGGTGTCGAGACGGTGAGGCAATACATTCAGGCCGGCTATGTCGATGAAATTCACCTCGCGGTGGCGCCCGTCGTGCTTGGCCAGGGCGAATCGCTATTCAACGGTCTGAATCTCCACGCGCTGGGATATCGAACGGTCGAGCATGTTCCGACGGAGCGCGCCACGCACATCGTCCTTGCAAAGTAGAGCGGATGACCGGGCGCGTGCGCGCCCATCCCGTCACACGGATTTCACTTCTCTGCCGTCCATTCTCGGCGCGCTGCCGGTCATCCATCTGGCGGCGGGCGAAACGAGAAACGCCATGAACTCCGCGATTTCTTCCGGCGCGCCGTCATGTCGAACAGATCGATCTGCGGCACCGCGCCCGCGATGTTCAGCAAGGCATCGATGCGCCCGAACGCCGCGAGCGTCTCATCGACGACTCTTTGCGCGGCATCCGGCCGGGCGAGATCTCTCGGCATAGACGACGCTGTCGAGACCGCCGTCTCCGCAGATGAGAGGTTGAGTTACGTAACCATTAAAAATGTCATAAGAAGGTTACGCATCGTGGATGTAACTTGTCAATCGCTGGTTCAACGGTTACGATAAAGTCATCGTAGAAGCACGCGTGAGCAGAAAATGGACTACCGCCCGATACCGGCCATCTTCGTGGCCGACGCACCCGGTCTCGACTTCCTGAACTCGATCGCGACGCCGGTCGATGAACCCGTCGACTGGATCGCCGATGGCGAGGGGCTGCTGTCATGGCTCGAACAGGCGTGCCTCGTGCCCGTCGATGTGCTTGCGCAGATGCGTTCGCAAACTTCGCCGGCCGAGTTGGACGAGATCGCTCAGAAGGCGCGCGGCTTGCGCGAGTGGTTCAGGCCTTTCGTGCAGAAGAGAAAAGGGCGTCCGCTGAAGGCGAAGGATTTGCGCGAACTCGAACCGCTCAACAGCGTGTTGCAGCGCGACGAGCGATACGGCGTGATCGTCGCCGATGCGAATTCGGCGAGCGGCCTCGCGTTCGACACGCGGCGCCGCTACTTGACGGTTGATTCATTGCTGATGCCCATCGTGGAATCGCTGGCGAAGCTCGTCTGCGAAGAAGACTTCACTTACGTGAAGGCATGCGAAGGGCCGAAGTGCACGCTGCTGTTCGCGGACCACACGCGCGGACACGCGCGCCGCTGGTGCAGCATGGCGATCTGCGGCAATCGCGCGAAAGTGGCGGCACATCGCGCGCGGCTCAAGGAAGGGAAGGGTGGCTGAGGCTGGACGGTCAGCGTTTCGTGTTCACGAGAAGGAGACAGCATGAATCACATCAAGGCGATTGCGTTCGATCTCTATGGCACGCTGTTCGACGTGCATTCGGTCATCGATCAATGCGAGCAGCACTTTCCGGGGCGCGGGCGCGAGATCAGCACGCTCTGGCGGCAGAAGCAGCTCGAATACACGTGGCTGCGCAGTCTGATGAATCGCTACGTGACGTTCGAGCAGGCGACAGAGGACGCATTGCGCTATGCGTGCCGATATCTGAAGCTCGATCTCAACGACGAAACGAAAGCCGCGCTCTGCAATGCTTATCTGAAGCTGCGGCCCTTTCCCGAAGTGCCGGACACGCTGTCGCGTCTTGGGGAACGCGGGCTGCAACTTGCGATTCTGTCGAACGGTTCGCCGCATTCCATCGCATCGGTGGTCGGGCATGCGGGATTGCGCGATCGCTTCGATCATCTGTTGAGCGTCGATCCTGTGCGCATCTACAAGCCGCATGATCGCGCCTATGAGCTTGCGGAAACGGCGTTCGGTCTTTCGCGCGCGTCGATCCTGTTCATCTCGTCGAATGCATGGGACGCGACCGGCGCGCGCTACTTCGGCTTTCCGACTGCGTGGATCAATCGCAGCGGCAATACGTTCGAGGAAATGGGACAGCGGCCGGACTGGGAACTCACTGGCCTCGATGACGTGCTCAAGGTGCTCGACACTCGGAACTGACCGCCAGCATCATCGCTTCGAGGATCGCGCCGGGAGGATAAGCTCCGGAAAGCGTGGCGGATGCATCGAACACGAAATGCGGCACGCCGCCGATATGCTCGCTATCGGCGTGCAAACGGTAGCCGGTGGGATCGGCCGTGCGCCTTGCTTCCGCCAGATGTTCGACGAGCGCCTGCTGTTCGAGACCGCACTCGATGCCGAGGCGCTCCAGAACCCGCCCGTCGCCGATATCCTGTCCCTCCATGAAATAAGCGCTGAACAGACGCTCGATCAGCCGTGCACGTTGCGCTTCGCCGCCACGGCTGGCCGCGTAGGCCACGAGATCGTGTGCGGCGGCCGTGTTGGGCAGCACGTCGATCCGCTCGAACGCGAACTCGATGCCCGCCGCGATTCCCGCGCGTCGGACCTGCGCGCGCCGTGCAGCCACGGCTTCATGACTTCCCAGACGGTCGAGATAGAACGCCTGATACGGCATGCCGCCGAGCGGCGTGTAGGGCAGAAGCTGATGCGATCGCCAAAGCACTTCCACGCGCACATCCGGCTGCAAGCCTGTGAAGCGCGTGATGGCCGCTTCCAGGTTGCGCTTGCCGATCAGGCACCACGGGCAGATGAAGTCGAAGAAGACCTCGACTGTCATCGTGCGACGCGCGTCGTGATCTATAAACTTCGGCATCCTATCTGAAATCATGAATCGGCTTTCGTCGTGGTAGCTTGCGTGTTACGCGACGCTTCTTCGCGCAGCGCGGCCACGCGATCCAGATCGTGTGCGTAATGCCGTCTTCCGATGGCGAACACGATCGCGGCAAGCAGCGGCGCGAAGGGCACCAGCTGGAGGGCGCCCAGCAGCCCGATCCTGTCGGCGACGATGCCCGTGAGAATCGCGGCGGGCGCGAGCCCCAGCAGGTTGTTGGCGAGCGTCAGCGTGGCGAACGCGGAGGCGTGGATAGCGGGCGGCGTGAGGTTGGCGACCATCGCACCGGAAGGGCCGGTCGCGCCTGCGCTGAAGAACATGCCAGCCGCGATCAGCGCGAGCTGCAACGGTCCTGCCGGCATCCGAAAAGCTATGGCTAGAAGCATGAAGCAGGCGAGGCAGAACACGATGGCGGTGAGCCACTTCCTTCCGGGCGCATTTCTGCTGATCCGGTCGGTCAGGTTGCCGCACACGACCATGCCGAGGCCCGTCACCAGCACGAACGCCGCGGCGGCCATCGCGGCCTTGCCGGGTGCCATGCCGTAGTAGCGGTTCAGGAAGCTGGGCATCCACGCCCACAGCGCGGCCGGAACGAGCAGATGGAAACCGCTGCCCACATAGGCGCATCGGATCGATCGGGTCGAGAAGAGTCCTTTCATCAACGCGCGGAAACTGGTGCGCATGCCGGGGGACGCCGCCTTCGAGTCATGGCCGGCAGCGGACTGCAGCGGCGCGATCCTTCCTTCCGTGACGAGGATCCGATAAACGATGACGAGCACAATCCCAAGCACGGCCATCGCGCCGAATGCCGAGCGCCAGCCGAGATGCGCCGCGACCGCACCGCCGATCGCCATGCCCATCACCGAACCGAATGCGCCGCCCGCCATGAAGGCAGCCGTCAGCGTCGAGCGCAGCCGCACCGGAAAGATGCTGAGAACCACGGCGATGCCGACGCTGCCATAAGCCGCCTCGCCGATACCGACGAACGCCCGCGCAAGCAGCATCTCGCCGTAGTTGGTGGAGACCGCGCAACCGAGCGTGGCGAGACTCCACATGGCGGCCATCAGCACGATACTCTTCACGCGGCCCCAACGATCGGCGAGCACGGATAACGGGAACGTGAGCACGCCGACCATGAGCGCGACTACGCTGCTGAGCGATCCCAGTTGCGTGTCGGACAGGCCCCATGCTGATTTGAGCATCGGAAATACGGCGTTTAAAACCTGCCGCGACATGTAGTCGGAAAGCAGCAACCCGACGGTCAGCGCGAATACGACCCAGGCGTAGGCGCGCACGTCTCCGTGCACTCTCACGACTTCGCCCGTGGCAGACGCTGTGTGCTGCATATGCATGAACTGTCTCCTTTGATGAAACTCGTCTGCGGCTTTTCTTGTTCGCCTGTGCGAAGAGCCGCTTGTTGCTACGTATCCTATTGCGCATGCGATTCGCGCGCCCCTCTCCCGATGAGAGGGGCGCGATGAAAACATCAGACGATTTATCTGCGGATGAGACGTAAATGAAGACCGGCTGCTCGTTTTCCCTAGTCCCTCCCGCCGCGAGAGGGTTCCGGTTCGTGACCTTTGGATAGTCTTGAATGATGGATGCGTCGCGCGCTCGCGGCGTCATCGAGATTGGTGAATCGGATCTTGAAGAATCGAATGATATTAGGAAAACTAATGAAAACAGAGTTGATCAGTATCGCGGTTCTTCTGGGTTTGTCGTCGGCGGCCGCGCACGCGCAATTCACCGTGCCGCATGTCGGGGAAGTCGATTCCGGTCTGCTCTATCACGACAACGTGTACCGCCTGAAGCAAAGTGACTTCGCTTCGGACGGATGGGGCATCAAGAGCAACGAGGATATCGGGTGCCGCTGCGACGTCGACTTCAAGTCGCAAAGCACGTTCGACACCACGCGAGTATTGGTTTCCCGATGTCCGGCGCATGAGGCTATAGCAAGAATCCAGCGAACATCGGCCGTGCCGATATCGATCTGTGTTCAGCTCGCCGTGCCTATCGATTCACCGCCGCTCTGAAGGCAACAGCGCCATCGATCATTCGGGCTTCAACGAGGTTGAGATGAATATTCTGTTTCCCCATATCGACAGCATTTGCGTCGGCGAAGGTCCGATCTATTTCGATACGATCGTCGATGGCGTCACCGTCAATTGCGTCTTGACGGAGCATGCGCTGGCGGCCGCAGTCGGCATCGATCAGGTCATATCCCGGCGCGAGGCTTTCGCGTTCGGACAGCCCGCGATCAGGGAAATCGTCGCTCGAAGGGCGAAGGGTTCGGTGGTCGGACCGATAGTCATTACGCGCGCGGAATTCGGCCTTTGAAAGCGTGCAAGCGCATCACTCAGTCTCATGGAAACGACGATGAATCAATCCAGCATCAAGGCGACGCTTTCTTTCAGCGACAACTCGCCGAGCGTCGAAATGCCGATCTACAAGGGCACGATGGGCCCGGACGTGATCGACATCCGCAA
>NZ_FCOI02000027.1 GCF_001544795.2 Caballeronia temeraria
AGGACCGTGAAACGACTCCACGCCGATGATAGTGCGGATTCCCGTGTGAAAGTAGGTAATCGTCAGGCTCCTTATGCTGCGAAGCAAGCAAAAGCCCCAACTCCGTGAGTTGGGGCTTTTTGCGTTTTCGTCTCGCCTATAAGTGAGAGCCTCGATTGTTTCGGGTCGTAAGAAACGCTTGACAACGGCGTGTTGTTACCCCATAATCGATAGTTCTCTGCGGAGGGGTGCCCGAGTGGCTAAAGGGGGCAGACTGTAAATCTGTTGGCTTACGCCTACGTTGGTTCGAATCCAACCTCCTCCACCAGAATTCAAGCGGTAAGGGAATCCAACCCTCGCGGGTGTAGCTCAATGGTAGAGCAGAAGCCTTCCAAGCTTACGACGAGGGTTCGATTCCCTTCACCCGCTCCAGTGTCGGTTTTGTAGTGCCCATGTGGCTCAGTGGTAGAGCACTCCCTTGGTAAGGGAGAGGTCGGCAGTTCGATCCTGCCCATGGGCACCAGCTGTATCAGTCTAGTAAGTTGCGCGCGGCGCAAGGTGCGAAAATCCTGTTAGGAGTCGAAAATGGCCAAAGGTAAATTCGAGCGGACCAAGCCGCACGTGAACGTGGGCACGATCGGTCACGTTGACCACGGCAAGACCACGCTGACGGCAGCAATCACGACGGTGCTGACCAAGAAGTTCGGCGGCGAAGCAAAGGCGTACGACCAGATCGACGCTGCACCGGAAGAAAAGGCACGTGGTATTACCATCAATACCGCGCACGTCGAGTACGAAACGGCTAACCGCCACTACGCGCACGTCGACTGCCCGGGCCACGCCGACTACGTGAAGAACATGATCACGGGCGCGGCTCAGATGGACGGCGCAATCCTGGTGTGCTCGGCCGCTGACGGCCCGATGCCGCAAACGCGTGAGCACATCCTGCTGGCCCGTCAGGTTGGCGTGCCGTACATCATCGTGTTCCTGAACAAGTGCGACATGGTGGACGACGCTGAGCTGCTCGAGCTCGTCGAAATGGAAGTGCGTGAGCTCCTGTCGAAGTACGACTTCCCGGGTGACGACACGCCGATCATCAAGGGTTCGGCCAAGCTGGCGCTGGAAGGCGACACGGGTGAGCTGGGCGAAGTGGCGATCATGAACCTGGCCGACGCGCTGGACACGTACATCCCGACGCCGGAGCGCGCCGTGGACGGTTCGTTCCTGATGCCGGTGGAAGACGTGTTCTCGATCTCGGGTCGCGGCACGGTGGTGACGGGCCGTATCGAGCGCGGTCTGGTCAAGGTCGGCGAGGAAATCGAAATCGTCGGTATCAAGCCGACGGTGAAGACGACCTGCACGGGCGTGGAAATGTTCCGCAAGCTGCTCGACCAGGGTCAGGCAGGCGACAACGTCGGTATCCTGCTGCGCGGCACGAAGCGTGAAGACGTGGAGCGTGGTCAGGTTCTGGCCAAGCCGGGTTCGATCACGCCGCACACGCACTTCACGGCTGAAGTGTACGTGCTGAGCAAGGACGAAGGCGGCCGTCACACGCCGTTCTTCAACAACTACCGTCCGCAGTTCTACTTCCGTACGACGGACGTGACGGGCTCGATCGAGCTGCCGAAGGACAAGGAAATGGTGATGCCGGGCGACAACGTGTCGATCACGGTCAAGCTGATCGCTCCGATCGCCATGGAAGAAGGTCTGCGCTTCGCCATCCGCGAAGGCGGCCGTACCGTCGGCGCCGGTGTCGTGGCGAAGATTATCGAGTAAGAGCCAGAAATCTTCTCGGTAGTTAGTGGTTTCGGGGTCGGCGAAGTCCGTCGACCCCAAATGGTTTAGGGGTATAGCTCAACTGGCAGAGCGTCGGTCTCCAAAACCGAAGGTTGGGGGTTCGATTCCCTCTGCCCCTGCCAAATTCTCGCGCCAAGTGGCGCTGTTTAAGGTGTTATGGCGAATCCTTCCGTCGAAACTGTAAATACTTCCGGCGACAAGTTGATGTTGGTGGCGGGCGTATTGTTGGTCTTGGCCGGGTTCGTTGGATTCTTCTGGCTCTCGGGCCAAGAATGGTACGTCCGCGGCGCAGCGCTTGCTGTCGGTGTCATCGCGGGTGTCGCAGTCGGTCTTCTCTCTGCGCCGGGCAAAGGTTTCATCGCCTTCGCCAAAGACTCGTACAAGGAAGTCCGCAAGGTTGTCTGGCCGACCCGCAAAGAGGCCACGCAAACGACCTTGGTGGTCTTCGCATTTGTTCTGATCATGGCCATTTTCCTTTGGCTTAGCGATAAGTCGATCGAATGGGTGATTTTCTCGGCGATATTGGGTTGGAAATGATATGAGCGATACTCCGACATCCCCGAGTGGAAAGCGTTGGTATGTGGTGCACGCCTACTCCGGCATGGAGAAGAGCGTGCAACGCGCGCTTCAGGAGCGCATCGAACGCGCAGGCATGCAAGATCAATTCGGTCAGATTCTTGTTCCGACCGAAGAAGTTGTCGAAGTAAAAGGTGGCCACAAGTCGGTCACCGAGCGTCGTTTCTTCCCGGGCTATGTCCTGGTCGAAATGGAAATGACGGACGAAACGTGGCACCTGGTCAAGAACACGGCCAAAGTGACCGGTTTCGTCGGTGGCGCGCGCAATCGACCGAGCCCCATCTCGCCGCGCGAAGTCGAAAAGATCATGTCGCAGATGCAGGAAGGCGTCGAGAAGCCGCGGCCGAAGACGCTGTTCGAAGTTGGCGAGATGGTCCGCGTGAAGGAAGGTCCGTTCACAGACTTCAATGGCAACGTCGAAGAAGTGAATTACGAAAAGTCCCGGGTGCGTGTCTCCGTCACGATCTTCGGGCGCTCGACGCCGGTCGAACTCGAGTTCGGTCAGGTCGAAAAGCTTTAATCGAATACATCGCGCGTGGCTTTCGGGCCATCGCGCGATTCGCGCTTACGGTCCGCGTTATGGCCGTTGAGGAGCGTCAGTAGCCGGCAACGTCGAACGCGCGCTATCACTCACCGAACGCTCACGCGTTCAGCAGAGGTTTTCAACATGGCAAAGAAAATCATCGGCTTTATCAAGCTGCAGATTCCTGCAGGTAAAGCCAACCCGTCGCCGCCGGTCGGTCCGGCACTGGGCCAGCGTGGCCTGAACATCATGGAGTTCTGCAAGGCGTTCAACGCGCAGACTCAGGGCATGGAGCCGGGTCTGCCGGTGCCGGTCGTTATTACGGCATTTGCGGACAAGAGCTTCACGTTCATCATGAAGACGCCGCCGGCTAC
This sequence comes from Caballeronia temeraria, assembly GCF_001544795.2. Lineage (GTDB taxonomy): Bacteria > Pseudomonadota > Gammaproteobacteria > Burkholderiales > Burkholderiaceae > Caballeronia > Caballeronia temeraria. The sequence continues at coordinate 3,250 of NZ_FCOI02000027.1, forward strand.
CGTGCTGATCAAGAAGGCAGCCGCAGTGCAAAAGGGTTCGGCCAAGCCGCACACCGACAAGGTTGGCAACATCACTCGCGCTCAAGCGGAAGAAATCGCGAAGACCAAGATGCCGGATCTTACGGCAGCTGATCTGGACGCAGCCGTGCGCACGATCGCCGGCAGCGCGCGTTCGATGGGTATTACTGTGGAGGGCGTGTAAATGGCTAAGCTTTCTAAGCGCCTTCAGGCATTCGCAAGCAAGGTTGATCGTCAGAAGGTGTACGCGATCGACGACGCGCTGGCTCTCGTGAAGGAATGCGCGAGCGCGAAGTTCGACGAGTCGATCGACGTTGCCGTTCAACTCGGCATCGACGCGAAGAAGTCGGACCAGGTGGTTCGTGGCTCCGTCGTTCTGCCGGCCGGTACCGGTAAGTCGGTTCGCGTGGCGGTGTTCGCGCAAGGCGACAAGGCGGAACAGGCTCGCGCAGCGGGTGCGGACGTGGTCGGCATGGAAGACCTGGCAGAGCAAGTCAAGGCTGGCAATCTGAATTTCGACGTCGTGATCGCTTCGCCGGACACGATGCGTGTGGTCGGTACGCTGGGTCAGATCCTCGGACCGCGCGGCCTGATGCCGAACCCGAAGGTCGGTACGGTTACGCCGGACGTCGCTCAAGCTGTCAAGAACGCGAAGGCGGGTCAGGTTCAGTTCCGCGTCGACAAGGCCGGTATCATCCACGGCACGATCGGTCGCGCATCGTTCGAACCGGCATCGCTGCGTCAGAACCTGGCTGCGCTGATCGAAGCGCTGCAAAAGGCGAAGCCGGCGACGAGCAAGGGCGTGTACCTGCGCAAGATCGCCGTGTCGAGCACGATGGGCGTTGGCGTTCGCGTGGATCAAGCCACGCTGGCGCAGCAGTAAAGATTTCAGGCGCGATCGTAAGATCACGTCTTTAAAGGGCTTTGGGCGGTTGTTCCGCGGCAGTTCAGCGAAGCAACCGGTTGTCAAAGACCGTTGGTGGTGTCGCAGCAGGCAGGCGGCGCCTTAATTCAAGCCAACGCAGATGGCGAACCCGAAACAGTTTTGCAGTGGTTGAAGTCGGTTATCGAGCGTCGTGAGATGCCTCACCAACCGATCGAAATACTCCTAACAGTCGGACGCCGTTGTCGAACGTGGTGCATGAGGGTAGTTCGCCCGAGTGCATCGAATCTGGAGGTTTAACCGTGCCACTGAACAAAGAAGATAAGCAGGCAGTCGTCGCTGAAGTCGCCGCGCAAGTCGCGAAGGCTCAGACGATGGTGCTCGCTGAGTATCGTGGGATCACGGTTGGCGATCTGACCAAGCTGCGCGCAAAAGCGCGTGAGCAACAGGTGTATCTGCGCGTGTTGAAGAACACGCTGGCGCGTCGCGCTGTCGAAGGTACCCCGTTCGCTCCGCTGGCTGAGCAGATGACCGGTCCTCTGATCTACGGCATCTCGGAAGATGCCATTGCCGCTGCCAAGGTCGTCAACGACTTCGGTAAGGGCAATGACAAGTTGATCATCAAGGCTGGTTCCTACGAAGGCAAAGTGATGGACAAGGCAGGCGTGCAAGCGCTGGCCAACATCCCGAGCCGCGAAGAACTGCTCTCCAAGCTGCTGTTCGTCATGCAGGCTCCTGTTTCCGGCTTTGCGCGTGCTCTGGCCGCGCTGGCTGAGAAGAAGCAGAGCGAAGCTGCGTAACGGTCACGCTTGGGCGCTAGTCGCTTAAGTTAGGCAAAGCTAGATCGCTAGCTCGATCCGAATTCAATTTAGGAGTATTTCAAATGGCAATCGCAAAAGAAGACATCCTGGAAGCCGTTGGCTCGATGTCGGTGCTGGAACTGAACGAGCTGGTCAAGGCGTTCGAAGAGAAGTTTGGCGTGTCGGCTGCTGCTGTTGCAGTTGCTGGCCCGGCAGGCGGCGGCGCTGCTGCTGCTGTTGAAGAGCAGACCGAGTTCACCGTGAACCTGCTCGAAGCAGGTGCGAACAAGGTTTCCGTCATTAAGGCTGTTCGTGAACTGACGGGTCTCGGCCTGAAGGAAGCGAAGGATCTGGTTGACGGCGCACCTAAGCCCATCAAGGAAGCGGTGCCCAAGGCTGCTGCTGAAGAAGCCAAGAAGAAGCTGGAAGACGCTGGCGCGAAGGCTGAAATCAAGTAAGTTTCATTGCGCTATGCGAAGGCTGGCGGTTTTTCACCGCCGGCCTTTTTGTGCTTTGTGGGGACGCAGTTTTTATGCTTGTCGGCAAGCATAAATGTCTCCATAGAAGCCAAAGAGAACGCCCGGTGTGGAAAGAATTTCCGGCCGTTCTCTTTGTCTTCTGAAGCGACTGCAGAAGGCAAGTTTGGTCGGGCAACGGGATACACAGGCATCCGTTGCCGTCAGCCAGCGGTTGGTAGCGGCCAACCACCAAGCTTCTAGATTCGCGCGTCCTCCCCGGACATCTGCGCGGGTCTCAGTCGGTGAACACCGGGCTGTGGCATCGAGGTATCCCGCCTCGGTAACGCCCGCCGTGATTCGGAGATCGTATGCAATATTCCTTCACCGAGAAGAAGCGTATTCGCAAGAGTTTCGCGAAGCGCCCCATCGTTCACCAAGTTCCCTTTTTGCTGGCGACCCAGCTTGAATCATTCCAGACGTTTCTGCAAGCAGACACGTCGTCCTCGCAGCGCAAGGCAGAAGGCTTGCAAGCTGCGTTCACCTCTGTTTTCCCGATCGTTTCGCACAACGGCTTCGCACGGCTCGAGTTCGTCAGCTACATGCTGTCGCCGCCGGCGTTCAACATCAAGGAATGCCAGCAGCGTGGCCTGACGTACTGCTCGGCTCTGCGCGCGAAGGTGCGCCTGGTTCTGCTCGATAAAGAATCGCCGAGCAAGCCGGTCGTCAAGGAAGTGAAGGAACAGGAAGTGTACATGGGCGAAATTCCGCTCATGACGCCGACGGGTTCGTTCGTCATCAACGGTACCGAGCGCGTGATCGTGTCGCAGCTCCACCGTTCGCCTGGCGTGTTCTTCGAGCACGACAAGGGCAAGACGCACAGCTCCGGCAAGCTGCTGTTCTCGGCTCGTATCATCCCTTACCGCGGTTCGTGGCTCGACTTCGAATTCGATCCGAAGGACGTGCTGTACTTCCGCGTCGACCGTCGCCGCAAGATGCCGGTCACGATCCTGCTGAAGGCCATCGGCATGTCGCCGGAGCAGATCCTCGCGAACTTCTTCGTGTTCGACAACTTCGGCCTGATGAGCGAAGGCGCGCAAATGGAATTCGTTCCTGAGCGTCTGCGCGGCGAAGTCGCGCGCTTCGACATCCAGGATCGCGATGGCAACGTCATCGTGACGAAGGACAAGCGAATCAACGCAAAGCACATTCGCGACCTCGAAAACGCCAAGACGAAGTTCATCTCGGTGCCCGAGGAGTATCTGCTTGGCCGCGTGCTGGCGAAGAACGTGATCGATCCGGAAACGGGCGAAGTGATCGCGAACGCCAACGAGGAAATCACCGAGTCGGTTCTCGAGAAGCTGCGCGAAGCGAAGGTCAAGGACATCCAGACGCTCTACACGAACGATCTGGACCAGGGTCCGTACATTTCGTCGACGCTGCGTATCGATGAAACCGCCGACAAGATGGCCGCGCGCATCGCGATCTACCGCATGATGCGTCCGGGCGAGCCGCCGACCGAAGAAGCAGTCGAGGCGCTGTTCAACCGTCTGTTCTACAGCGAAGACGCGTACGACCTGTCGAAGGTCGGCCGTATGAAGTTCAACCGCCGCGTCGGCCGCGACGAAATCGTCGGCCCGATGACGCTGCAGGACGACGACATCCTCGCGACCATCAAGATCCTCGTCGAGCTGCGTAACGGCAAGGGCGAAGTGGACGACATCGACCACCTCGGCAATCGTCGCGTGCGTTGCGTCGGCGAACTCGCGGAGAACCAGTTCCGCGCGGGTCTCGTGCGCGTCGAGCGTGCAGTGAAGGAACGCCTCGGCCAGGCCGAAAGCGAAAACCTGATGCCGCACGACCTGATCAACTCGAAGCCGATTTCGTCGGCGATCCGCGAGTTCTTCGGTTCGTCGCAGCTCTCGCAGTTTATGGACCAGACCAACCCGCTGTCGGAAATCACGCACAAGCGTCGTGTTTCCGCACTGGGCCCGGGCGGTCTGACGCGCGAGCGCGCGGGCTTCGAAGTCCGCGACGTGCATCCGACGCACTACGGCCGCGTGTGCCCGATCGAAACGCCGGAAGGTCCGAACATCGGCCTGATCAATTCGCTCGCTCTGTACGCGCACCTGAACGAGTACGGCTTCCTCGAAACGCCGTATCGCAAGGTCGTGGACAGCAAGGTGACCGACCAGATCGACTATCTGTCGGCGATCGAAGAAGGCCGTTACGTGATCGCTCAGGCGAACGCGGCGGTGGCCGACGACGGCACGCTGACCGACGAACTCGTGTCGTCGCGTGAAGCGGGCGAAACGCTGATGGTCACGCCGGACCGCATCCAGTACATGGACGTGGCGCCGTCGCAGATCGTGTCGGTGGCGGCATCGCTGATTCCGTTCCTCGAGCACGACGACGCGAACCGCGCGTTGATGGGCTCGAACATGCAGCGTCAGGCCGTGCCGTGTCTGCGTCCGGAAAAGCCGGTCGTCGGTACGGGCATCGAGCGCACGGTGGCGGTCGACTCGGGTACGACGGTTCAGGCGCTGCGCGGTGGCGTGGTGGATTACGTCGACGCGGGCCGTATCGTAATTCGCGTGAACGATGATGAAGCCGTCGCCGGCGATGTCGGCGTGGACATCTACAACCTGATCAAGTACACGCGTTCGAACCAGAACACGAACATCAACCAGCGTCCGATCGCGAAGGTCGGCGACAAGGTCTCGCGTGGCGACGTGCTGGCCGACGGCGCCTCGACGGATCTGGGCGAGCTCGCGCTCGGCCAGAACATGCTGGTCGCGTTCATGCCGTGGAACGGCTACAACTTCGAAGACTCGATTCTGATCTCGGAGAAGGTCGTGGCCGACGATCGCTACACGTCGATCCACATCGAAGAACTGAATGTCGTTGCTCGCGACACGAAGCTCGGACCGGAAGAAATCACGCGCGACATTTCGAACCTCGCGGAAGTGCAGCTTGGCCGACTGGATGAGTCGGGCATCGTGTACATCGGCGCGGAAGTCGAAGCAGGCGACGTACTGGTCGGCAAGGTCACGCCGAAGGGCGAAACCCAGCTGACGCCGGAAGAAAAGCTGCTGCGCGCGATCTTCGGCGAGAAGGCATCGGACGTGAAGGACACGTCGCTGCGCGTGCCGTCGGGCATGAGCGGCACGGTCATCGACGTGCAGGTGTTCACGCGCGAAGGCATCACGCGCGACAAGCGCGCGCAACAGATCATCGACGACGAACTGAAGCGCTATCGCCTCGATTTGAACGATCAGCTGCGTATCGTGGAAGGCGACGCGTTCTCGCGTCTCGCCCGTATGCTGAACGGCAAGGTCGCGAACGGCGGTCCGAAGAAGCTCGCGAAGGGCACGGCAATCGACCTCGCGTACCTCGAAGATCTCGACCACTACCACTGGTTCGACATCCGCCTCGCGGACGAAGAAGCAGCGGCGCAGCTGGAAGCGATCAAGGACTCGATCGAGCAGAAGCGTCACCAGTTCGACCTCGCGTTCGAAGAGAAGCGCAAGAAGCTCACGCAGGGCGACGAATTGCCGCCGGGCGTGCTGAAGATGGTCAAGGTGTATCTCGCGGTCAAGCGTCGTCTGCAGCCTGGCGACAAGATGGCGGGCCGTCACGGTAACAAGGGTGTCGTGTCGAAGATCGTACCGATCGAAGACATGCCGTACATGGCCGATGGCCGTCCGGCCGACGTCGTGCTGAACCCGCTCGGCGTGCCGTCGCGGATGAACGTGGGTCAGATTCTCGAAGTGCATCTGGGCTGGGCCGCGAAGGGTCTCGGCTGGCGTATCGGCGAAATGCTGGCGCGTCAGACGAAGATCGAGGAGCTGCGCCAGTTCCTGACGAAGATCTACAACGAATCGGGCCGCAAGGAAGAGCTGGAAAACTTCTCCGATGACGAAATCTTCGAACTCGCGAAGAACCTGCGCGAAGGCGTGCCGTTCGCAACGCCGGTGTTCGATGGCGCAACCGAAGAGGAAATGGGGCGTGCGCTCGATCTGGCGTATCCGGACGACATCGCCACGAACCTCGGCATGAACTCGTCGAAGAATCAGGTTCAACTGCACGATGGTCGCACCGGCGAGCCGTTTGAGCGCAAGGTCACGGTCGGTTACATGCACTACTTGAAGCTGCACCACCTGGTCGACGACAAGATGCACGCACGTTCGACCGGTCCGTACTCGCTCGTCACGCAGCAGCCGCTGGGTGGTAAGGCGCAGTTCGGTGGTCAGCGATTCGGTGAAATGGAAGTGTGGGCACTGGAAGCGTACGGCGCGTCGTATGTGCTGCAGGAAATGCTGACGGTCAAGTCGGACGACGTGACGGGCCGGACGAAGGTTTATGAGAACCTCGTCAAGGGCGACCACGTGATCGACGCGGGCATGCCGGAATCCTTCAACGTGTTGGTGAAGGAAATCCGCTCGCTCGGTATTGATATCGATCTGGACCGCAACTAATCGGACTACGGAGAGAAAGCAATGAAAGCTCTGCTCGATCTATTCAAGCAAGTCCAACAAGAAGAAGTTTTTGATGCGATCAAGATCGGCCTCGCGTCGCCCGACAAGATTCGTTCTTGGTCGTTTGGCGAAGTGAAGAAGCCTGAGACCATCAACTACCGCACGTTCAAGCCGGAGCGGGATGGTCTGTTCTGCGCGAAGATTTTTGGTCCGATCAAGGACTACGAATGCCTTTGCGGCAAGTACAAGCGCCTGAAGCATCGTGGCGTGATCTGCGAGAAGTGCGGCGTCGAAGTGACGCTGGCGAAGGTGCGTCGCGAGCGGATGGGCCACATCGAGCTGGCCTCGCCGGTCGCGCACATCTGGTTCCTGAAGTCGCTGCCGTCGCGGCTGGGCATGGTGCTCGACATGACGCTGCGCGACATCGAGCGCGTGCTGTACTTCGAAGCCTACGTGGTGATCGATCCGGGCATGACGCCGCTGAAAGCGCGGCAGATCATGACCGAAGAGGATTACTACAACAAGGTCGAAGAATACGGTGACGAATTCCGTGCCGAAATGGGCGCGGAAGGCGTGCGCGAACTGCTGCGCGCGATCAACATCGACGAACAGGTCGAGATGCTGCGCACCGAACTCAAGAACACGGGTTCGGAAGCGAAGATCAAGAAGTACGCGAAGCGCCTGAAAGTGCTCGAGGCTTTCCAGCGTTCGGGCATCAAGCCCGACTGGATGGTGCTCGAAGTGCTGCCGGTGCTGCCGCCGGAACTGCGTCCGCTCGTGCCGCTGGACGGCGGTCGTTTCGCGACGTCGGATCTGAACGACCTGTATCGCCGCGTGATCAACCGTAACAACCGGTTGAAGCGTCTGCTCGAGCTGAAGGCGCCTGAAATCATCGTCCGCAACGAAAAGCGGATGCTGCAGGAAGCCGTCGACTCGCTGCTCGACAACGGCCGTCGCGGCAAGGCGATGACCGGCGCGAACAAGCGTCCGCTGAAGTCGCTCGCTGACATGATCAAGGGTAAGGGCGGTCGTTTCCGTCAGAACCTGTTGGGTAAGCGCGTCGACTACTCGGGCCGTTCGGTGATCGTGGTCGGCCCGACGCTCAAGCTGCATCAGTGCGGTCTGCCGAAGCTGATGGCGCTCGAACTGTTCAAGCCTTTCATCTTCAACAAGCTGGAAGTGATGGGCGTGGCAACGACCATCAAGGCTGCGAAGAAGGAAGTCGAGAACCAGACGCCGGTGGTGTGGGACATTCTCGAAGAAGTCATTCGCGAACATCCGGTCATGCTGAACCGCGCGCCTACGCTTCACCGTCTCGGCATTCAGGCTTTCGAGCCGGTGCTGATCGAAGGCAAGGCGATTCAGCTTCACCCGCTCGTTTGCGCGGCGTTCAACGCCGACTTCGACGGTGACCAGATGGCCGTTCACGTGCCGCTGTCGCTCGAAGCGCAGATGGAAGCGCGTACGCTGATGCTGGCGTCGAACAACGTCCTGTTCCCGGCGAACGGCGATCCGTCGATCGTGCCGTCGCAGGATATCGTGCTGGGCCTTTACTACGCGTCGCGTGAAGCGATCAACGGCAAGGGCGAAGGCATGACGTTCACGGGCGTGTCGGAGGTGATCCGCGCGTACGAGAACAAGGAAGTCGAGCTGGCTTCGCGCGTCAACGTGCGTATCACCGAAATGGTGGCGAACGAAGACCAGAGCGAAGGCGCGCCGAAGTTCGTGCCGAAGATCTCGCTGTACGCGACCACGGTCGGCCGCTCGATCCTGTCGGAGATTCTGCCGCCGGGTCTGCCGTTCACGGTGCTGAACAAGCCGCTGAAGAAGAAGGAAATCTCGCGCCTGATCAACACGGCGTTCCGCAAGTGCGGTCTGCGCGAAACGGTGATCTTCGCCGACCAGCTGATGCAGATGGGTTTCCGTCTCGCGACGCGCGCCGGCATCTCGATTTGCGTGGACGACATGCTCGTGCCGCCGCAGAAAGAGACGATCGTCGGCGACGCCGCGAAGAAGGTGAAGGAGTACGACCGTCAGTACATGTCGGGTCTCGTCACCGCGCAAGAGCGCTACAACAACGTGGTCGACATCTGGTCGGCGACGTCGGAAAGCGTCGGCAAGGCGATGATGGAGCAGCTCGCGACGGAACCCGTCACGGATCGTGACGGCAACGAAACGAAGCAGGAGTCGTTCAACTCCATCTACATGATGGCCGACTCGGGCGCGCGCGGTTCCGCGGTGCAGATTCGTCAGCTGGCCGGTATGCGCGGCCTGATGGCGAAGCCGGACGGCTCGATTATCGAGACGCCGATTACCGCGAACTTCCGCGAAGGCCTGAACGTGTTGCAGTACTTCATCTCGACGCACGGTGCCCGTAAGGGTCTGGCGGATACGGCGTTGAAGACCGCGAACTCGGGTTACCTGACGCGTCGTCTCGTCGACGTGACGCAGGATCTGGTCGTCGTCGAAGATGATTGCGGCACGTCGAACGGCGTGGCGATGAAGGCGTTGGTCGAAGGCGGTGAAGTCGTCGAAGCGCTGCGTGACCGTATTCTCGGTCGCGTCGCGGTGGCGGACGTCGTCAATCCGGAAACGCAAGAGACGATCTACGCTTCGGGCGATCTGCTCGACGAAGATGCGGTCGAAGAAATCGAACGTCTGGGCATCGACGAAGTGCGCGTGCGCACGCCGCTGACCTGCGAAACGCGCTACGGCCTGTGCGCCGCGTGCTATGGCCGCGATCTGGGCCGTGGTTCGCGCGTGAACGTCGGTGAGGCGGTCGGTGTGATCGCTGCTCAGTCGATCGGCGAGCCGGGCACGCAGCTGACGATGCGTACGTTCCACATCGGTGGTGCGGCATCGCGTGCGGCGGTGGCTTCGACGGTGGAAGCGAAGAGCAACGGTACGCTGCGCTTCACGGCCACGATGCGTTACGTCACGAATGCGAAGGGCGAGCAGGTTGTCATTTCGCGTTCGGGCGAAGCGATCATCGCCGACGACTTCGGCCGCGAGCGTGAGCGCCACAAGATTCCGTACGGCGCGACGCTGCTGCAACTCGACGGCGCGGCGATCAAGGCCGGTACGCAACTGGCTCAATGGGATCCGCTGACGCGTCCGATCATCACCGAGTGGGGCGGTACGGTGAAGTTCGAAAACGTCGAGGAAGGCGTGACGGTGGCGAAGCAGATCGACGACGTGACCGGTCTTTCGACCTTGGTCGTGATCGACGTGAAGCGTCGCGGCTCGCAGGCTTCGAAGAGCGTTCGTCCGCAGGTGAAGCTGCTCGACGCGAACGGCGAGGAAGTGAAGATCCCGAACACCGAGCATTCGGTGCAGATCGGCTTCCAGGTCGGCGCACTGATCACCGTGAAGGATGGTCAGCAAGTGCAGGTCGGTGAAGTGCTGGCACGTATCCCGGTTGAAGCGCAGAAGACGCGTGACATTACCGGTGGTCTGCCGCGCGTGGCCGAACTGTTCGAAGCGCGCTCGCCGAAGGACGCCGGCATTCTGGCGGAAGTCACGGGCACGACGTCGTTCGGTAAGGACACGAAGGGCAAGCAGCGTCTCGTTATCACGGACCTCGAAGGCAATCAGCACGAGTTCCTGATCGCGAAGGAAAAGCAGGTGCTGGTGCACGATGGTCAGGTCGTCAACAAGGGCGAAATGATCGTCGACGGTCCTGCCGATCCGCACGACATCCTGCGTCTGCAGGGTATCGAGGCGCTGTCGCGCTACATCGTGGACGAAGTGCAGGACGTGTACCGTCTGCAGGGCGTGAAGATCAACGACAAGCACATCGAAGTGATCGTGCGTCAGATGCTGCGCCGCGTGCAGATCGTCGACAACGGCGATACGCGTTTCATCCCTGGCGAACAAGTCGAGCGCTCGGACATGCTCGACGAGAACGACAAGATGATCGCGGAAGACAAGCGCCCGGCTTCGTACGACAACGTGCTGCTCGGTATCACGAAGGCATCGCTGTCGACCGATTCGTTCATCTCGGCGGCGTCGTTCCAGGAAACGACCCGCGTGCTGACCGAAGCGGCGATCATGGGCAAGCGCGACGATCTGCGTGGCCTGAAGGAAAACGTGATCGTCGGCCGTCTGATTCCGGCCGGTACGGGTCTCGCGTTCCACAAGGCGCGCCGTGCGAAGGAATCGTCGGATCGGGAGCGTTTCGACCAGATCGCGGCCGAAGAGGCTTTCGACTTTGGTACGCCGGAAACCCCGGCAGCGGAGCAGCAACAGCCGCATACCAACGAGTAAGCGTCTCTCGCTCGTAGCACTATCGAACCGCCCAGCTTCGGCTGGGCGGTTTTTTTTTCGTCTGTACGTTCCGCTCTCGCCCTCGTCCGAATGGCCAACGGACGTTTTATGCATGGTTGCGTTGGTAGAATTCGTTATCTCTCACGTCGCAGTGCGCGCTTCTCTCCATGTCCCGGTCGCTCGAAATACTCAACGAAATCTTCGGCTATCCCGCTTTTCGCGGACAACAGGCGGAGATCGTCGAGCATGTCGCGAACGGCGGCGACTGCCTCGTGCTGATGCCCACGGGCGGCGGGAAATCGCTGTGCTACCAGATTCCATCGCTGGTGCGGCGGGAGGCGGGATACGGCGCGGGAATCGTGGTGTCGCCGCTCATCGCGTTGATGCAGGATCAGGTCGCCGCGCTGACCGAAGTCGGCGTGCGCGCGGCGTACCTCAATTCGACGCTTTCAGGCGCGGAAGCCGCCGCGACCGAGCGCGCGCTGCGCAACGGCGAGATTGATCTGCTCTATGTCGCGCCAGAGCGGCTCATGACGCCGCGCTTTCTCGATTTGCTGGATAGCTCGCCTGTCGGCTTGTTCGCGATCGATGAGGCGCATTGCGTGTCGCAGTGGGGCCACGACTTCCGGCCCGAATATATTCAGTTGTCGGTGCTGCACGAACGGTTTCCGAACGTGCCGCGCATCGCGCTGACAGCGACCGCCGACGCCATCACGCGCGATGAAATCGTGCATCGACTGGCGCTCGACGATGCGCGCATCTTCGTTTCCAGCTTCGATCGGCCGAACATCCGTTATCGGATCGTCGAAAAGGACAACGCGCGCTCGCAGTTGCTCGATTTCATCCGCGCCGAGCATACGAACAAAGACGGCACGACGGACGCGGGCGTCGTCTACTGTCTGTCGCGCCGCAAGGTCGAGGAAACCGCCGACTGGCTGAAGGGCCAGGGCATCCGCGCACTGCCGTATCACGCTGGCATGGAGTTCGAGACGCGGCAAAAACATCAGGAGATGTTTCAGCGCGAGGAAGGCGTCGTCATGTGCGCGACGATCGCGTTCGGCATGGGCATCGACAAACCGGACGTGCGCTTCGTCGCGCATCTGGATCTGCCCAAGAGCGTCGAAGGCTATTATCAGGAAACCGGGCGCGCCGGCCGCGACGGTATGCCGGCGAACGCGTGGATGGCCTACGGATTGGGCGACGTCGTGCAGCAGCGCAAGATGATCGACGAATCCGAAGCCGACGACGCGCACAAGCGCGTGCAGACCGGCAAGCTCGACGCATTGCTCGGGCTGTGCGAAGTGGCGTCGTGCCGACGCGTGCGTCTGCTCGCGTATTTCGGCGAGACGAGCAAGCCGTGCGGCAACTGCGACACGTGCATCGAACCGCCCGCGTCATTCGATGCCACGCGCGAGGCGCAGATGGCGCTCTCGTGTGTTTACCGCGCGCGGCGGGCGAGCGGCTTCCATTTCGGAGCGGGGCACCTGATCGACATCCTGCGCGGCACGCGTAGCGAAAAAGTCCTGCAGCGCGGGCACGAAAAAATTTCGACCTTCGGTGTCGGCGCCGCGCTTTCGGAGCCGGAATGGCGCGCGGTGTTCCGCCAACTGGTCGCGTTCGGTTATCTCGCCGTCGATCACGACGGCTTCGGCGCGCTCGTTCTGACCGACGCCAGCAAGCCCGTGCTCAAAGGCGAAGAGCACGTCACGCTGCGCAAATACGTCAAGCCGACGCGCGCGCGGCAGTCGTCCAGCCGCACCGGCGAACGCGCCGATCCGACCGCCGGCATGTCGGCACGGGAGAAAGCGCGCTGGGAGCGTCTGCGCAGCTGGCGCGCCGAAACCGCTAAAAGCGACGGCGTGCCGGCCTATGTCATCTTCCACGACGCCACGCTCGCCGAAATTGCGCGCAGCGACCCGGATACCATCGACGATCTGCGACACATTCCCGGCATCGGCGTGCGCAAACTGGAACGCTTCGGTGACGAACTGCTGGACGTCGTCGGTTCGGACTGACATTCATCGCTCGAAATACGACTGAAATCTCCGCAACGTATTGACCCGATTGCGATTTTCAGAATATCATGCTTGGTTCTCGTTATTGGTCCGCCTTCGGATCTGGCTTAACGCCGGATGCGGAACGCGGAATTCATCGGCGAGATCGCTAAACACGCAATTCTTTTCGCTTTGCCCGAGAAAATCGCGTGGATTCTGTTCATTTTTAGGATTAGACAATGCCAACCATCAATCAACTGGTTCGCAAAGGCCGCACGTCGGAAACGACGAAGAGCAAGTCGCCGGCCCTGCAGGACTGCCCGCAGCGTCGCGGCGTGTGCACCCGCGTGTACACGACGACGCCGAAGAAGCCGAACTCGGCACTCCGTAAGGTCGCCAAGGTTCGCCTGACCAACGGCTTCGAAGTTATTTCGTACATCGGCGGTGAAGGCCACAACCTGCAAGAGCACTCGGTCGTGCTGATTCGCGGCGGCCGTGTGAAGGACTTGCCGGGTGTGCGTTACCACATGGTTCGCGGCTCGCTGGATACCCAGGGCGTCAAGGATCGTAAGCAAGCTCGCTCGAAGTACGGTGCGAAGCGCGCCAAGGCTGGCAAGTAAGTCGCCGGTCTGCTGTGAAGGAATCAGGTCGCCGCAAGGCGGTTTAGGCGGTGGTGCCGGAAGTGCCGGTGCTATCGAGTAAGTGGTCACCCGGCCAAGCTGGTTTAGTCGAATAGATGGATCGGGTTAGTTGGTGGCCGCGGAGCGGAAAACGCTCCAACTGAAAAAGTAAAGGAAGAATCATGCCGCGTCGTCGCGAAGTCCCCAAGCGGGAAGTGTTGCCGGATCCGAAATTCGGCAATGTAGATGTAGCCAAGTTCATGAACGTGCTGATGCTCTCCGGCAAGAAGTCGGTTGCCGAGCGTATCGTGTACGGCGCTTTTGAACAGATCCAGACCAAGGGTGGCAAGGACCCGCTGGAAGTGTTCACGGTTGCGCTCAACAACGTGAAGCCGGTGGTCGAAGTGAAGAGCCGTCGCGTTGGTGGTGCCAACTACCAGGTTCCGGTCGAAGTGCGTCCCTCGCGTCGTATGGCATTGGCGATGCGTTGGTTGCGTGAAGCCGCGAAGAAGCGCAGCGAAAAGTCGATGGCCCTGCGTCTCGCAGGTGAACTGCAGGAAGCGGCTGAAGGCCGTGGTGGCGCAATGAAGAAGCGCGACGAAGTTCACCGCATGGCAGAAGCCAACAAGGCATTCTCGCACTTCCGTTTCTAAGCTCCCGCTCACCGGGCAAACGGAAAATCAGGGCGGGTGCGCTAGTTTTGGCGCCTCGCCCGTTTGTGTTAGGACGCGGCCGGCAATCCGCCGTCGCGTCGACCGAAAAAAGGATCCAAAGTGGCTCGCAAGACACCTATCGAGCGCTACCGCAATATCGGTATCAGCGCTCACATCGACGCCGGCAAAACGACGACGACCGAGCGCATCCTGTTCTACACGGGCGTGAACCACAAGATCGGTGAAGTTCACGACGGCGCAGCAACGATGGACTGGATGGAGCAGGAGCAGGAGCGCGGCATCACCATCACGTCGGCTGCTACCACGGCCTTCTGGAAGGGCATGGGCGGCAACTACCCCGAGCACCGCATCAACATCATCGACACGCCGGGACACGTCGACTTCACGATCGAAGTGGAGCGCTCGATGCGCGTTCTCGACGGCGCGTGCATGGTCTACTGCGCAGTGGGCGGCGTGCAGCCGCAGTCGGAAACCGTGTGGCGTCAGGCGAACAAGTACAAGGTTCCCCGTCTCGCGTTCGTCAACAAGATGGACCGTACCGGCGCGAACTTCTTCAAGGTCTATGACCAGCTGAAGACCCGCCTGAAGGCGAACCCGGTGCCGGTCGTGGTGCCGATCGGCTCGGAAGAAAGCTTCAAGGGCGTCGTCGACCTCCTGAAGATGAAAGCGATCATTTGGGATGAAGCCTCGCAAGGCACGAAGTTCGACTACGTCGACATCCCGGCTGAACTCGTTGACACGTGCAACGAGTGGCGCGAGAAGATGATCGAGTCGGCTGCCGAAGCCAGCGAAGAGCTGATGGAAAAGTACCTCGGCGGCGAAGAGCTGTCGGAAGCGGAAATCGTCAAGGCGATCCGCGACCGGACCATCGCGTGCGAAATCCAGCCGATGCTGTGCGGCACCGCGTTCAAGAACAAGGGCGTGCAGCGCATGCTCGACGCCGTGATCGACTTCCTGCCGTCGCCGGTCGACATTCCCCCGGTTACGGGCGAACTCGAAAGCGGCGAGAAGGGCGAGCGTCGTGCGGCTGACGACGAGAAGTTCTCGGCGCTGGCATTCAAGATCATGACCGACCCGTTTGTCGGCCAGCTGATCTTCTTCCGCGTGTACTCGGGCGTTGTGAATTCGGGCGACACCATCCTGAACGCGACCAAGGACAAGAAGGAACGTCTGGGTCGTATTCTGCAGATGCACGCGAACCAGCGCGAAGAAATCAAGGAAGTGCGCGCGGGCGATATCGCTGCCGCGGTCGGCCTGAAGGAAGCGACCACGGGTGACACGCTGTGCGATCCGCAAAGCCCGATCGTGCTCGAACGCATGATTTTCCCGGAGCCGGTGATTTCGCAGGCCGTCGAGCCGAAGACGAAGCCCGACCAGGAAAAAATGGGTCTGGCGCTGAATCGTCTGGCACAGGAAGATCCTTCGTTCCGCGTTCAGACGGACGAAGAGTCGGGTCAAACCATCATTTCGGGCATGGGCGAGCTCCACCTCGAAATTCTGGTCGACCGTATGCGTCGCGAGTTCGGCGTGGAAGCGACTGTCGGCAAGCCGCAGGTTGCTTATCGCGAAACGATCCGCAGCAAGGCGGAAGACGTCGACGGCAAGTTCGTCAAGCAGTCGGGTGGTCGCGGCCAGTACGGTCACGCGGTCATCACGCTCGAGCCGAACGAGCAGGGCAAGGGCTACGAGTTCCTGGACGAGATCAAGGGCGGCGTGATTCCGCGCGAATACATCCCGGCCGTGGACAAGGGCATCCAGGAAACGCTGAAGTCGGGCGTGCTGGCTGGCTTCCCGGTGGTGGACGTGAAGGTTCACCTGACGTTCGGTTCGTACCACGACGTCGACTCGAACGAAAACGCGTTCCGTATGGCCGGTTCGATGGCCTTCAAGGAAGCGATGCGCAAGGCAAGCCCGGTCATCCTTGAACCGATGATGGCTGTGGAAGTCGAAACGCCGGAAGACTACATGGGCAACGTGATGGGCGACCTGTCGGGCCGTCGCGGTATCGTCCAGGGCATGGACGACATGGTTGGCGGCGGCAAGATCGTCCGCGCCGAAGTGCCGCTGTCGGAAATGTTCGGCTACTCGACCTCGCTGCGCTCGCTGACGCAAGGCCGCGCTACGTACACGATGGAATTCAAGCACTATGCTGAAGCTCCGCGTAACGTCGCCGACGCGATCATCAACGCCAAGGGTAAGTAATCCCGCAAGTCATTTCGGCGCAAGCCAAAAGCTTTAAACCGATAACCAAACTTTGAACGAAGGTAATCATGGCAAAAGGTAAATTCGAGCGGACCAAGCCGCACGTGAACGTGGGCACGATCGGTCACGTTGACCACGGCAAGACCACGCTGACGGCAGCAATCACGACGGTGCTGACCAAGAAGTTCGGCGGCGAAGCAAAGGCGTACGACCAGATCGACGCTGCACCGGAAGAAAAGGCACGTGGTATTACCATCAACACCGCGCACGTCGAGTACGAAACGGCTAACCGCCACTACGCACACGTCGACTGCCCGGGCCACGCCGACTACGTGAAGAACATGATCACGGGCGCGGCTCAGATGGACGGCGCAATCCTGGTGTGCTCGGCCGCTGACGGCCCGATGCCGCAAACGCGTGAGCACATCCTGCTGGCCCGTCAGGTTGGCGTGCCGTACATCATCGTGTTCCTGAACAAGTGCGACATGGTGGACGACGCTGAGCTGCTCGAGCTCGTCGAAATGGAAGTGCGTGAGCTCCTGTCGAAGTACGACTTCCCGGGCGACGACACTCCGATCATCAAGGGTTCGGCCAAGCTGGCGCTGGAAGGCGACACGGGTGAGCTGGGCGAAGTGGCGATCATGAACCTGGCCGACGCGCTGGACACGTACATCCCGACGCCGGAGCGCGCCGTGGACGGTTCGTTCCTGATGCCGGTGGAAGACGTGTTCTCGATCTCGGGTCGCGGCACGGTGGTGACGGGCCGTATCGAGCGCGGTCTGGTCAAGGTCGGCGAGGAAATCGAAATCGTCGGTATCAAGCCGACGGTGAAGACGACCTGCACGGGCGTGGAAATGTTCCGCAAGCTGCTCGACCAGGGTCAGGCAGGCGACAACGTCGGTATCCTGCTGCGCGGCACGAAGCGTGAAGACGTGGAGCGTGGTCAGGTTCTGGCCAAGCCGGGTTCGATCACGCCGCACACGCACTTCACGGCTGAAGTGTACGTGCTGAGCAAGGACGAAGGCGGCCGTCACACGCCGTTCTTCAACAACTACCGTCCGCAGTTCTACTTCCGTACGACGGACGTGACGGGCTCGATCGAGCTGCCGAAGGACAAGGAAATGGTGATGCCGGGCGACAACGTGTCGATCACGGTCAAGCTGATCGCTCCGATCGCCATGGAAGAAGGTCTGCGCTTCGCCATCCGCGAAGGCGGCCGTACCGTCGGCGCCGGTGTCGTGGCGAAGATTATCGAGTAAGATATCGGGCTTGCTCGATTTGAACTCGTAGTAAGGCAGTAAAAACCGGGGCCGGATGCCCGCCCTCAGCGGGTATCCGGTCCTACGCTCTTTTGCTCATGTGCGGTGCAACACCGCCTCGCTCTTTTCAAGGAATCGTCATGCAGAACCAGAAAATCCGTATTCGTCTTAAGGCTTTCGACTATCGTCTGATCGATCAATCGGCAGCCGAAATCGTCGACACGGCGAAGCGGACTGGCGCAATCGTCCGTGGCCCGGTGCCGCTGCCGACGCGTATTCAGCGTTTTGACATCCTGCGTTCGCCGCACGTCAACAAGACGTCGCGCGACCAGCTCGAAATCCGTACCCACCAGCGCCTGATGGACATCGTCGATCCGACGGACAAAACCGTTGACGCGCTGATGAAGCTTGACCTGCCGGCAGGCGTCGACGTCGAAATCAAGCTGCAGTAAGTCCCCAAAGCCCTGCTGACCGGCGTCAAAGCCGCCAGACAGAGCTAAGTCTTTGATTGCTTGCAGGATTCGAAAAGCCTTGTTATACTTCAAGGCTTTTCGCGCCTATGCACATGCAAAGGCGCAAGAATAGCCGACCCAGTTTCTCGTAACGAAGCCGGCATTTGTAAATCAGCCCCGACCAATCGCAGTTGGGAATGGAGAAAACGATGAGCCTTGGACTCGTAGGTCGCAAGGTTGGCATGACCCGTATCTTCACGCCTGAGGGGGACTCGATCCCCGTCACCGTGCTGGACGTGTCGGACAACCGCGTGACGCAGATCAAGACCGTTGAAACGGATGGTTATACCGCCGTTCAGGTTGCATTCGGTATTCGTCGCGCATCGCGCGTGACGAAGCCGTTGGCGGGCCACCTCGCCAAAGCCGGCGTTCAAGCCGGCGAAATCCTCAAGGAATTCCATATCGATGCAGCCAAGGCAGGTGAACTGTCGAACGGCACTGTCATCGCTACGGATATTTTCGAAGTTGGCCAGAAAGTTGACGTGCAAGGCACGTCGATCGGTAAGGGCTACGCCGGTACGATCAAGCGCTACAACTTCGCTTCGGGCCGCGCATCGCACGGTAACTCGCGTTCGCACAACGTTCCGGGTTCGATCGGTATGGCGCAGGATCCGGGTCGTGTTTTCCCGGGTAAGCGCATGACGGGTCACCTGGGCGACGAAACCGTTACGGTTCAAAACCTCGAAATCGCCCGCATCGACGCTGAGCGCAATCTGCTGCTCGTCCGCGGTGCTGTTCCGGGTGCGAAGGGCGGCAAGGTCTTCGTGACCCCGGCCGTCAAGACGCGTGCTGTGAAAGGAGCGAAATAATGGAACTTAAGCTCCTGAATGCCAATGGTCAGGAAGGCGCTGGCGTGAACGCATCGGACACCGTGTTCGGTCGCGATTACAACGAAGCCCTGATTCACCAGGTGGTCGTCGCTTATCAGGCGAACGCACGTAGCGGCAACCGCGCGCAGAAGGATCGCGAGCAGGTCAAGCACACGACGAAGAAGCCGTGGCGCCAGAAGGGTACGGGCCGCGCCCGTGCCGGTATGTCGTCGAGCCCGTTGTGGCGTGGCGGTGGTCGCATCTTCCCGAATTCGCCGGAAGAAAACTTCTCGCACAAGGTCAACAAGAAGATGCATCGCGCGGGTCTCCGCTCGATCTTCTCGCAGTTGGCTCGCGAAGGTCGTATCGCCGTAGTCGAAGACTTCGTGCTCGAAGCTCCGAAGACCAAGCTGTTGGCCGAAAAATTCAAGGCAATGGGTCTCGACTCCGTGTTGGTCATCACCGATACGGTCGACGAAAACCTGTACCTCGCGTCGCGCAACCTGGCCCACGTGGCGGTTGTCGAGCCGCGTTACGCCGACCCGCTCTCGCTGATCTACTTCAAGAAAGTGCTGATCACGAAGGCTGCGGTCGCTCAGATCGAGGAGTTGCTGTCATGAGCGAGATTCGCAAAAACGATCATCGTTTGATGCAAGTTCTGCTCGCGCCGGTGATCTCCGAAAAGGCGACGCTGGTTGCCGACAAGAACGAACAAGTCGTGTTCGAAGTCGCGCCGGACGCCACGAAGCAGGAAGTCAAGGCTGCTGTCGAGCTGCTGTTCAAGGTCGAAGTCAATTCCGTCAACGTGCTCGTCACGAAGGGCAAGGCAAAGCGCTTTGGCCGCTTCAACGGCAAGCGCAAGGACGTGAAGAAGGCATACGTCTGCCTGAAGCCCGGCCAGGAAATCAACTTTGAAGCGGAGGCCAAGTAATCATGGCAATCGTGAAAGTTAAGCCGACCTCGCCGGGTCGCCGCGCGATGGTCAAGATCGTCAACAAGGATCTGCATAAGGGCAAGCCGCACGCAGCGCTGCTCGACACGCAATCCAAGTCGGCGGGCCGTAACAACAACGGCCGTATCACCACGCGTCACCAGGGTGGTGGTCACAAGCAGCACTATCGTATCGTCGATTTCCGTCGCAACAAGGACGGCATCCCGGCAAAGGTCGAGCGTCTCGAGTACGACCCGAACCGTAGCGCGAACATCGCGCTGGTTCTGTACGCAGACGGCGAGCGTCGCTACATCATCGCGCCGAAGGGCGTGGCGGTTGGTGCGCAGCTGATGTCCGGTTCGGAAGCGCCGATCCGCGCGGGCAATGCCCTGCCGATCCGCAACATCCCGGTCGGTACGACGATCCACTGCATCGAAATGCTGCCGGGCAAGGGCGCGCAAATGGCGCGTTCGGCTGGTACGTCGGCCATGCTGCTGGCACGTGAAGGCGTCTACGCGCAGGTTCGTCTGCGTTCGGGCGAAATCCGCCGCGTGCACGTCGAGTGCCGCGCGACCATCGGTGAAGTCGGCAACGAAGAGCACAGCCTCCGTCAAATCGGTAAGGCCGGTGCGAATCGCTGGCGCGGTATCCGCCCGACGGTCCGTGGTGTTGCAATGAACCCGGTCGATCACCCGCACGGCGGTGGTGAAGGCAAGACGGCTGCAGGTCGCGATCCGGTGAGCCCGTGGGGCACGCCGACGAAGGGTTATCGCACCCGCAGCAACAAGCGCACGACGACGATGATCGTCCAGCGCCGTCACAAGCGTTAAGGAGTAGGCAATGACACGTTCTGCTAAAAAAGGTCCGTTCTGCGACGCTCATTTGCTGAAGAAGGTTGAGGCGGCTGCATCGACGCGTGACAAGAAGCCGATCAAGACCTGGTCGCGTCGTTCGACGATTCTGCCGGACTTCATCGGTCTGACGATCGCCGTTCACAACGGCCGTCAACACGTCCCGGTGTACGTCACGGAAAACATGGTCGGCCATAAGCTTGGCGAGTTCGCACTGACCCGTACGTTCAAGGGTCACGCGGCCGACAAGAAGGCCAAGAAATAAGGGGCAATCAAGATGGAAGTGAAAGCAATTCATCGCGGTGCCCGCATCTCGGCGCAGAAAACGCGCCTTGTGGCTGACCAGATTCGTGGTTTGCCGGTCGACAAGGCGCTGAACGTTCTGACGTTCTCGCCGAAGAAGGCGGCGGGTATCGTCAAGAAGGTCGTGCTGTCTGCGATCGCGAATGCGGAACACAACGAAGGCGCTGACATCGACGAGCTCAAGATCACGAGCATCTACGTCGACAAGGCAGCTTCGCTGAAGCGTTTCACCGCACGCGCAAAGGGTCGTGGCAACCGCATCGAGAAGCAATCCTGTCACATCACTGTGACGGTCGGGAATTAAGGAGCCAACGATGGGACAGAAAATTCATCCGACTGGCTTCCGTTTGGCCGTCAGCCGCAATTGGGCGTCGCGTTGGTACGCGAACAACAACAATTTCGCGGCGATGTTGCAGGAAGACATCGGTGTTCGTGAATACCTGAAGAAGAAGCTGAAGAACGCTTCGGTCGGTCGCGTCGTCATCGAGCGTCCGGCGAAGAACGCGCGCATCACGATTTACAGCTCGCGTCCGGGCGTTGTCATCGGCAAGAAGGGCGAGGACATCGAATCGCTGAAGGCTGAACTGCAGAAGCGCATGGGCGTTCCGGTTCACGTCAACATCGAAGAGATTCGCAAGCCGGAAACCGATGCACAACTGATCGCCGACTCCATCACGCAGCAGCTCGAGCGCCGGATCATGTTCCGCCGTGCGATGAAGCGCGCGATGCAAAACGCAATGCGTCTTGGCGCCCAGGGCATCAAGATCATGAGCGCGGGCCGTCTGAACGGTATCGAAATCGCTCGTACCGAGTGGTATCGCGAAGGTCGCGTGCCCCTCCATACGCTGCGCGCCGATATCGACTACGCGACGTCGGAAGCGAAGACCACGTACGGCATCATCGGCGTGAAGGTGTGGGTCTACAAGGGCGACACGCTGGGCCGCAACGATGCGCCGGTGGTGGAAGAAGTGGCGGAAGAAAAGCGTCCGCGCCGCAACGCACGTCCGGGTGGCGATCGCCGTCCGCGCCGTGACGGTGAAGGCGCTCCGGGCGGCGCGCGTCGCGGTGCACCCCGTCGCGCTGGCGGTGACGCGAAGACTGGAGAATAACGATGCTGCAACCGAAACGCAGAAAGTATCGCAAAGAGCAGAAGGGTCGTAACACCGGCAAGGCGACGCGCGGCAACGCGGTGTCGTTCGGTGAATACGGTCTGAAGGCTATCGGTCGCGGCCGTTTGACCGCGCGTCAAATCGAAGCGGCGCGTCGTGCAATGACGCGTCACATCAAGCGTGGCGGCCGGATCTGGATCCGTATCTTCCCGGACAAGCCGATTTCGCAAAAGCCGGCCGAAGTGCGTATGGGTAACGGTAAGGGTAACCCGGAGTACTACGTCGCTGAAATTCAACCGGGCAAGATGCTGTACGAAATGGACGGTGTCTCCGAAGAACTGGCGCGCGAAGCGTTCCGTCTGGCTGCAGCCAAGCTGCCGCTCAAGACGAACTTCGTGGTCCGTCAGCTCGGCGCCTAAGGAGTAAATGATGAAGGCAACTGAACTTCGCCAGAAAGACCAGGACGCGCTCAACAAGGAGCTGTCGGACCTGCTCAAGGCGCAATTTGGCTTGCGTATGCAGCTCGCGACCCAGCAGCTCACGAACACGAGCCAGCTGAAGAAGGTCCGTCGCGACATCGCACGTGTGCGCACCGTCATGACCGAGAAGGCGAACCAGAAATGAACGATAGCGTAAAAACCTCGCTCAAGCGGACGCTGGTCGGCAAGGTCGTCAGCAACAAGATGGACAAGACGGTCACCGTGCTGGTCGAGCACCGCGTGAAGCATCCGATCTACGGCAAGTACGTCGTGCGCTCGAAGAAGTACCACGCGCATGACGACGCGAACACGTACAACGAAGGCGATCTCGTCGAAATCCAGGAAACCCGTCCGATTTCGAAGACGAAAGCCTGGGTTGTGTCGAAGCTGGTTGAAGCGGCTCGCGTGATCTAAAGCGGAAGTTGTAGTACCGCGATGCGGTAAGTAGTTGTATCGCAGTAAGTTTCGCTTGCAAGACCGAGATTATTTGTTATAATCTCGGTCTTCCCTCTTTGTGGGAGCCCCGTCGCGGGCGAAATTGGTGGGGGAAGCCGGTTCGGGCGCTCAGCCTGGGCCGACAGATTCACCGGATTGCGATGGCGGGTTTCGTCTGCCGTTGCTGCCTGTTCTAACCCAAGCAGCCATTTGGCTGACGGGACCAAGACTGACCGGCTGTGCCATGGTGGTGCAATCGGATTAAGTTGGGAAAGATAAACCATGATCCAGACCGAAACTCGGCTTGAAGTGGCCGACAACACGGGTGCGCGTGAAGTCATGTGCATCAAGGTGCTCGGCGGCTCGAAGCGTCGTTACGCAAGCATTGGCGACATCATCAAGGTGACCGTCAAAGAAGCGACGCCGCGCGGACGCGTGAAAAAGGGCGAAATCTATAACGCCGTGGTCGTTCGTACGGCCAAGGGCGTGCGTCGCCAGGATGGCTCGCTCATCAAGTTCGACGGCAATGCCGCCGTTCTGCTGAACACGAAGCTCGAGCCGATCGGCACGCGTATTTTCGGGCCGGTTACGCGTGAACTGCGTAGCGAACGATTCATGAAGATCGTTTCGCTCGCTCCGGAAGTGCTGTAAGGAGTCGCGATGAATAAGATTCGCAAGGGTGACGAAGTCATCGTCACCACCGGCAAGGACAAGGGCAAGCGCGGCACCGTGCTGGTCGTTGCGGAAGACCGTGTCACCGTCGAGGGCATCAACCTCGTCAAGAAGCACGTGAAGCCGAACCCGATGAAGGGTACGACGGGCGGTGTGGAAGCCAAAACGATGCCGCTGCATATTTCGAACGTCGCATTGGTCGACGCGAACGGCAAGGCATCGCGCGTTGGCATCAAGGTCGAAGACGGCAAGAAGGTTCGCTTCTTGAAGTCGACCGGCGCCACGCTCAACGCCTGACGCGGAGTTAAAAAATGGCTCGTCTGCAAGAGATTTACAAAGAAAAGGTTGTGCCGCAACTCGTTGAAAAGTTCGGCTACAAGTCCATCATGGAAGTGCCGCGCATCACCAAGATTACCCTGAACATGGGTCTTGGCGAAGCCGTCGCTGACAAGAAGATCATCGAAAACGCCGTGGGCGACCTGACGAAGATCGCTGGCCAGAAGCCGGTTATCACGAAGGCGCGCAAGGCAATCGCAGGCTTCAAGATTCGTCAAGGCTACCCGATCGGCGCGATGGTCACGCTGCGCGGCCAAGCGATGTACGAATTCCTCGACCGTTTCGTGACGGTTGCGCTCCCCCGTGTGCGCGACTTCCGTGGCGTGTCGGGCCGTGCATTCGACGGTCGTGGCAACTACAACATCGGTGTGAGAGAGCAGATCATTTTCCCCGAAATCGACTACGACAAGATCGACGCGCTGCGTGGGCTGAACATCAGCATCACGACTACCGCGAAGACTGACGACGAAGCAAAGGCGCTGCTCGCCGGCTTCAAGTTCCCGTTCAGAAACTGAGGTTACCGTGGCTAAACTGGCACTGATCGAACGTGAAAAGAAGCGCGCGCGCCTGGCAGCTAAGTACGCTCCGAAGCGTGCTGAACTGAAGGCTGTGATCGACGACGCAAGCAAGTCGGACGAAGAGCGCTATTTCGCGCGTCTGGCGCTGCAACAACTGCCGCGTAACTCGAACCCCACTCGCAAGCGTAACCGCTGCGCGATCACGGGTCGTCCGCGTGGCACGTTCCGCAAGTTCGGACTCGCACGCGGCAAGATTCGTGAAATCGCTTTCCGCGGCGAAATCCCTGGCCTGACCAAGGCGAGCTGGTAATAGGAGAAACATAAATGAGCATGAGTGATCCTATCGCCGATATGCTGACTCGCATCCGCAACGCGCAGATGGTCGAGAAGGTTTCGGTGACTATGCCCTCGTCGAAAGTCAAGGTTGCGATTGCGCAGGTTTTGAAGGACGAAGGTTATATCGACGACTTCGCAGTGAAGGCTGAAGGTGCGAAGACGGAATTGAATATCGCGTTGAAGTACTACGCTGGCCGTCCGGTTATCGAGCGCCTCGAGCGCGTCTCGAAGCCTGGTCTGCGCGTGTACCGCGGTCGCAACGACATCCCGCAGGTCATGAACGGCCTCGGCGTTGCAATCGTGTCGACGCCGAAGGGTGTGATGACCGACCGCAAGGCGCGCCAGAACGGCGTCGGTGGCGAAGTCATCTGCTACGTCGCTTAACGCCTAAGGAGAAGAAACATGTCTCGAGTAGGTAAAAGCCCGATTACGCTGCCGCAAGGCGCGGAAGTGGCGATCAAGGGCGACGTCATCACCGTGAAGGGTCCGCTCGGCACGATCTCGCAACCGGCGAACAAGCTGGTTGCCGTGACGAACGAGAACGGCACCCTGAAGCTGGCTCCGACGGACGAAAGCCGCGAAGCAAACGCGATGTCAGGCACGATGCGCGCCCTTGTGGCAAACATGGTGCAGGGCGTCACCAAGGGTTTCGAGCGCAAGCTGACGCTGGTTGGCGTTGGTTATCGTGCGCAAGCGCAAGGCGACAAGCTGAACCTGTCGCTGGGTTTCTCGCACCCCGTGGTGCACCAGATGCCGGAAGGCGTCAAGGCTGAAACCCCGTCGCAGACCGAAATCGTGATCAAGGGGATCGACAAGCAGAAAGTCGGACAGACCGCAGCAGAAGTGCGCGGCTATCGTCCGCCTGAGCCGTATAAGGGCAAGGGCGTGCGTTATTCCGACGAGGTCGTGATCCTCAAAGAAACGAAGAAGAAGTAAGGGTGCGCAATCATGGATAAGACTCAATCTCGCCTGCGCCGCGCTCGTCAGACGCGTATCAAGATCGCTGAGCTGCAGGTTCCGCGTCTGGCCGTGCATCGCACGAATACGCATATCTACGCGCAAGTGTTCTCGGCATGCGGCACGAAGGTCGTGGCTAGCGCCTCGACGCTGGAAGCTGAAGTGCGCGCTGAACTGGCCGACAAGTCGGGCAAGGGCGGCAACGTCAATGCTGCGACCTTGATCGGCAAACGTATCGCCGAAAAGGCCAAGGCTGCCGGCATCGAATCCGTCGCCTTTGACCGCTCGGGTTTCCGCTACCACGGCCGCGTGAAGGCGCTGGCTGATGCGGCGCGCGAAGCCGGGCTCAAGTTCTAAGGGAAGAATTCGTCATGGCAAAGATGCAAGCGAAAGTTCAGGCTGACGAACGCGACGACGGCCTGCGCGAAAAGATGATTTCGGTCAACCGCGTGACCAAGGTCGTGAAGGGTGGCCGGATTCTCGGCTTCGCCGCACTGACCGTGGTCGGCGACGGTGACGGCCGGATCGGCATGGGCAAGGGTAAGGCCAAGGAAGTTCCGGTTGCCGTTCAAAAGGCAATGGAACAGGCCCGCCGCAACATGTTCAAGGTGCCCCTGAAGAACGGCACGCTGCAACACGAAGTGCACGGCAAGCACGGCGCATCGGCGGTCCTCCTCGCTCCGGCGAAGGACGGTACCGGCGTGATCGCTGGCGGCCCGATGCGCGCAGTGTTCGACGTGATGGGCGTGCAAAACGTTGTGGCCAAGAGCCACGGTTCGACGAACCCGTACAACCTCGTCCGTGCGACGCTGGACGGTCTGCGCAAGCAGTCGACCCCGGCAGACATCGCGGCGAAGCGTGGTAAGTCCGTCGAAGACATTCTGGGCTAAGGTGGTCACCATGTCTGAAAAAACTGTCAAGATTCAGCTCGTCAAGAGCCTGATCGGGACCCGCGAATCGCACCGCGCAACGGTGCGTGGCCTCGGCCTGCGTCGCCTGAACTCGGTTTCCGAGCTGCAGGACACGCCGGCAGTGCGCGGGATGATCAACAAGGTCTCGTACCTCGTTAAGGTCATCGCCTAAGCGGCCGACCAAGGATCCAAGGAGTTGAACATGGAATTGAATAACCTGAAGCCGGCTGAAGGCGCGAAGCACGCAAAGCGTCGCGTTGGTCGCGGTATCGGTTCGGGCCTCGGCAAGACCGCAGGTCGCGGTCACAAGGGTCAGAAATCGCGTTCGGGCGGCTTTCACAAGGTCGGCTTCGAAGGCGGTCAGATGCCTCTGCAGCGTCGTTTGCCGAAGCGCGGCTTCACCTCGCTGACGAAGGAATTCGTCGGTGAAGTGAACCTGAACGATCTGGAAAAGCTGCCGGTCGACGAAATCGATCTCCTGGCGCTGAAGCAAGCGGGTCTGGTCGGCGAGCTCATCAAGAGCGCGAAGATCATCAAGACCGGCGAGATCACGCGCAAGGTCACGGTGAAGGGTCTGTCGGCAACGGCAGGCGCCCGTGCAGCAATCGAAGCCGCTGGCGGCTCGTTCGCCGAGTAACGCGCTTTCGCCGTTACTAGCACTAGCATCGGAGAAGGTACTTGGCTAACAGCCCGAGTCTCGCAAAAACCGGTCGAAGCGCGGCGAAATTTGGCGATCTGCGCCGGCGTGCAGTGTTCCTGCTGCTGGCGTTGATCGTCTACCGCATTGGTGCGCATATTCCGGTACCCGGCATCGATCCGGATCAACTGGCGAAGCTGTTCCAAAGCCAGTCGGGCGGCATCCTAGGCATGTTCAACATGTTCTCGGGTGGCGCGCTGTCGCGATTCACGATCTTTGCGCTGGGCATCATGCCCTACATTTCGGCCTCGATCATCATGCAGTTGCTGTCGATCGTGTCGCCGCAGATGGAGGCGTTGAAGAAGGAAGGGCAGGCGGGACAACGGAAGATCACGCAGTACACGCGTATCTTCACGGTGGTTCTGGCGACCTTCCAGGCGTTCGGTATCGCGGTCGCGCTGGAAAATCAGCCGGCTCTGGTGCTGGACCCCGGCATGGTGTTCCGGCTGACGACGGTCGTCACGCTGGTGACGGGCACGATGTTCCTGATGTGGCTCGGTGAGCAGATCACGGAACGCGGTCTCGGCAACGGCATTTCGATCATCATCTTCGGTGGTATCGCGGCGGGTTTCCCGAATGCGATCGGTGGTCTGTTCGAGCTGGTTCGCACCGGTTCGATGAGCATCATCTCGTCGATCATCATCGTCGTGCTGATCGCGGCGGTCACGTATCTGGTCGTGTTCATCGAACGCGGTCAGCGCAAGATCCTCGTGAATTACGCGAAGCGCCAGGTCGGTAACAAGATTTACGGCGGACAGTCGTCCCATCTGCCGCTGAAGTTGAACATGTCGGGTGTGATTCCGCCGATCTTCGCGTCGTCGATCATCCTCTTCCCGGCAACCATCCTGAACTGGTTCAGTTCGGGTACGCGCACCAACTGGTTCGCAAACACGCTGCACAACGTGGCCGAGGCGCTCAAGCCAGGTCAACCGGTGTACGTGCTGCTGTATGCGTTGGCGATCGTCTTCTTCTGCTTCTTTTACACCGCACTGGTGTTCAACAGCCGGGAGACCGCCGACAACTTGAAGAAGAGCGGTGCTTTCGTTCCGGGTATCCGTCCGGGCGATCAGACTGCACGATATATCGACCGCATCCTCACGCGTCTGACGCTGGCTGGTGCGATCTACATCGTATTCGTGTGCCTGCTGCCTGAGTTTCTGGTGTTGCGCTGGAACGTGCCGTTTTATTTTGGTGGAACGTCGCTGCTGATCATTGTCGTCGTCACGATGGACTTCATGGCTCAGGTGCAGTCGTACGTTATGTCGCAACAGTATGAGTCGCTGCTCAAGAAGGCAAACTTCAAGGGCGGCAACGTCCCGATGCGTTAATTAGGACCATGGCCAAAGACGATGTTATCCAGATGCAGGGTGAGGTCATCGAAAACCTCCCCAACGCTACTTTCCGGGTGAAATTGGAAAATGGCCATGTCGTCCTGGGGCATATTTCCGGAAAGATGCGGATGCACTACATCCGCATCCTGCCGGGCGACAAGGTTACGGTTGAATTGACGCCTTACGATCTGTCTCGTGCACGGATCGTGTTCCGGGCGAAGTGATTTGAAAAAAGGGTAATATCATGAAAGTGATGGCATCGGTTAAGCGCATTTGCCGCAATTGCAAGATCATCAAGCGCAAGGGCGTTGTGCGCGTGATTTGCAGCTCTGATCCGCGCCACAAACAGCGTCAAGGCTGAACGCCGCGCTTTTGCTTGCGCTTTTTGTTTGAGGAAAAACAATGGCTCGTATCGCAGGGGTTAACATCCCGAATCACCAGCATACCGAGATCGGCCTGACGGCAATCTTCGGCATCGGTCGCACGCGTTCGCGCGGCATTTGCACCGCCGCTGGTGTGGAATTTTCGAAGAAGGTCAAGGACCTCACCGACGCAGACCTCGAAAAGCTGCGTGACGAAGTGGGCAAGTTCATCGTCGAAGGCGACCTGCGTCGTGAAGTGACGATGAACATCAAGCGCCTGATGGACTTGGGTTGCTACCGCGGCATGCGCCATCGCAAGGGTCTGCCCCTGCGTGGCCAGCGTACGCGTACGAACGCCCGTACCCGCAAGGGTCCGCGTCGTGCGGCGCAATCGCTGAAGAAGTAAGCGGAACTGACAGTTACAGGAAAACGTAATGGCTAAGGCTTCGAACAACTCCGCGGCGCAACGCGTTCGCAAGAAGGTCAAGAAGAACGTCGCCGAGGGCGTGGTTCACGTTCACGCGTCGTTCAACAACACCATTATCACGATCACCGACCGTCAAGGTAACGCGCTGGCATGGGCGACCTCGGGTGGCCAGGGTTTCAAGGGCTCGCGTAAGTCGACGCCGTTTGCAGCTCAGGTCGCAGCGGAATCGGCTGGCCGCGTGGCAATGGAATACGGCGTGAAGAACCTCGAAGTGCGGATCAAGGGCCCCGGTCCTGGCCGTGAATCGGCGGTGCGCGCGCTGCATGGTCTTGGCATCAAGATCACCGCGATCTCCGACGTGACGCCGGTCCCGCACAACGGCTGCCGTCCGCCGAAGCGCCGTCGTATCTAATACGTCGACGCAACCGCATGTTGCCTGTCGATGCGAAAGTATCGGCGGGTTTCGTGCGTTAGTACTTTTTGACTAAGCCCACCGTTCGGCCCAAAGGGTTCGGACTAGCGCAGACCAACGTTCGTCGGAAGTTTGCGTGATCAATATTTAAGGATGCAAAGTGGCACGCTATACCGGTCCCAAAGCAAAACTGTCCCGCCGTGAAGGCACTGACCTGTTCCTGAAGAGCGCACGCCGCTCCCTCGCCGACAAGTGCAAGCTCGACAGCAAGCCCGGCCAACATGGCCGCACCTCGGGCGCGCGTACGTCCGACTACGGTACCCAGTTGCGCGAAAAGCAAAAAGTGAAGCGTATCTACGGTGTGCTGGAGCGTCAGTTCCGCCGCTACTTCGCTGAAGCCGACCGCCGCAAGGGCCCGACGGGCGAAAACTTGCTGCAATTGCTCGAGTCGCGTCTCGACAACGTCGTCTATCGCATGGGCTTCGGCTCGACGCGCGCAGAAGCGCGTCAGCTCGTGAGCCACAAGTCGATCATGGTGAACGGCCAAGTCGCGAACATCCCGTCCCTGCAAGTGAAGTCGGGCGACGTCGTGTCCGTGCGCGAGCAGTCGCGCAAGCAGGCTCGTATCGTCGAAGCGCTCTCGCTGGCACAGCAAGGCGGCATGCCGAGCTGGGTGTCGGTCGACGAGAAGAAGTTCGAAGGCACGTTCAAGTCGATGCCCGAGCGTAGCGATATCGCTGGCGACATCAACGAAAGCCTGATCGTCGAATTGTATTCGCGTTAATCGCGGCGGTAATGGATGGACAGCCGGGGAGCCTGATTGCTCGTGGCAAGGGGTGGCCTCGGCTGTTTATTTTCAGGTTGTCACCGGTCAGCCTTATCGGTGTAACGAGCCGAGGGTATTGAAAAGGAAAACCTATGCAAACCAGTTTGTTGAAGCCCAAGATCATTGCAGTTGAATCGCTTGGTGAGAACCATGCGAAAGTGGTTATGGAGCCGTTCGAACGCGGCTATGGCCACACCTTGGGTAACGCGCTTCGGCGCGTGCTGCTGTCGTCGATGATCGGCTACGCGCCGACCGAAGTGACGATCGCAGGCGTCGTGCACGAATACTCGACGCTCGATGGTGTGCAAGAGGATGTGGTCAACCTGCTGTTGAACCTGAAGGGTGTCGTCTTCAAGCTGCACAACCGCGACGAAGTCACGGTGACGCTGCGCAAGGAAGGCGAAGGCGTTGTCACGGCCGGCGATATCGAACTCGCGCATGACTGCGAGGTCATCAACCCGGAACACGTGGTCGCTCACCTGTCGAAGGGCGGCAAGCTCGACGTTCAGATCAAGATCGAAAAGGGCCGCGGCTATGTGCCGGGCAACGTGCGTCGCTACGGCGAAGAGTCGGCCAAGATCATCGGCCGTATCGTGCTGGACGCGTCGTTCTCGCCGGTTCGCCGCGTGAGCTACGCCGTGGAAAGCGCGCGTGTCGAACAGCGTACCGACCTCGACAAGCTCGTGATGAACATCGAGACCAACGGCGTGATCTCGCCGGAAGAAGCGATCCGCCAGTCGGCTCGCATTCTGGTCGATCAGTTGTCGGTGTTCGCAGCGCTGGAAGGCACGGAAGCGGCAGCGGAAGCGCCGTCGCGTGCGCCGCAGATCGATCCGATCCTGCTGCGTCCGGTGGACGATCTCGAACTCACGGTTCGTTCCGCGAACTGCCTGAAGGCCGAGAACATCTACTACATCGGCGATCTGATCCAGCGCACGGAAAACGAGCTGCTGAAGACGCCGAATCTGGGCCGCAAGTCGCTGAACGAAATCAAGGAAGTGCTGGCTTCGCGTGGTCTCACGCTCGGTATGAAGCTCGAAAACTGGCCGCCGGCTGGTCTCGACAAGTAATTCCGAAGTCACAAGCGTTACTGGCAAGGACGCGGATTTTCCTTTAAAATCCGCGTCTTGCTTTTTCTCCGACCGGCCCGTGCCCCGAATTAGGGTGCAATAGAAGAGCTGGCTCTAAACTCGTTATAGGAAGCTGAAAATGCGTCATAAGCATGGTCTGCGGAAACTGAACCGCACGAGCAGCCATCGTCTGGCAATGCTCCGTAATATGTCGAACTCGCTGATCGAGCACGAAGTCATCAAGACGACGCTGCCGAAGGCCAAGGAACTGCGCAAGGTTGTCGAGCCCCTCATCACGCTGGGCAAGAAGCCGTCGCTCGCGAACCGCCGTCTGGCGTTCAACCGCCTGCGCGATCGTGATTCCGTCGCAAAGCTGTTCGACGTCCTCGGCCCGCGCTACGCGAACCGTCCGGGCGGCTACCTGAGCATCCTGAAGTTCGGTTTCCGTGTCGGCGACAACGCGCCGATGGCGCTGGTCCAGTTGATGGATCGCCCGGAAGTCGAAGAGACGGAAGAAGTGCAAGAAGCGGAATAAATTCCGTCTTCGGTTGTTACCAGAAAGGCCAGGCTCGAAGCTTGGCCTTTTTGTTTTCTGGCTGCGACACTTCGGCGCGTCGACGCGTAAAAGTGTGTGTCAGCCGCCGATGCTACGATATGCAATTGACCTTCCGCGCTTTTCCGGAGCACTGCGAGTGAACGTTCCCGTCGTTTTGATGCTGTCGACGCTGCCCGATGCCGCCGCAGCCGATGCGCTCGCGCAAGACGCATTGGCCGCGCGGCTCGCCGCATGCGTGACGAACCTCGGCGCGGTGTCGTCGCAATATCACTGGAAGGGCGTGCTGGAATCGTCGCAGGAAGTGCAGTTGCTGTTCAAGACGAGCACGGCGCGCAGCGATGAGTTGCAGCGCTTCGTCGAGACTCGGCATCCGTATGAAACACCCGAGATCCTCGTCTGGCAGGTGGATGCCTCGCCGGCGTACGGTCAGTGGGTCAACGCAGAAACGCAGCGTCCTCTTCATGTTTGAGTTTTCTCGTCTCATCTCGCGGCGATTTTTCGGCGCGTTCCTGTTCCTCGCGGCTTTTGCGCTGCTTTCGGGCGCCGCGCGCGCTGCCGACGATTTCCTCGATCCCGACGTCGCGTTCAAATTCAGCGCATCGGAAAAGCCGGGCGAAGTGGACGTGCGCTACAAGATCGCGGACGGCTACTACATGTACCGTGAGCGCTTCGCGTTCGCGGTGAAGAGCGGCGACGCGACCATCGGTGCCGCGCAATTGCCGGCCGGCAAAGTCCACTTTGACCAGACGTTCAACAAGGACGTCGAGACGTATCGCGGCGAACTGCTCATTCGCATTCCGGTGACGAAGGCGAGCGGGCCGTTCGAGATCGCGGTGACGTCGCAGGGCTGCGCGGATGGCGGCATCTGCTATCCGCCGATGGAAAAGACGTATCGCGTGCGCGGCGACGCGCTTCAGCCCGCGGGCGCGGCGCCAACCACAACGGCGGCGGCCAGCACGGGCGCGTCGTGGTTCGAGCGCGCGACGAGCGCCGACTACGCGCAATCGATGCTCGAAGGCGGCGGATTCTTCGCCGTCGTCGGACTGTATTTCCTGGCGGGCATGGTGTTGAGCCTCTTGCCTTGCTCGTATCCGATGATCCCGATCCTCTCGGCGATCATCGTCGGCGAAGGCGCGCGCGTCACGCGTTCGCGTGGCTTCGCGTTGTCCGTGTCGTACGTGATCGGCATGGCGCTCGTCTACACGGTGCTCGGCATCGCCGCCGCGCTGATCGGGCAAAGTCTCGGCGCGTGGCTGCAGAACCCGTGGGTGCTCGGTGCGTTCGGCGTGCTGCTCGCGGCGTTCGCCGTCGCGCTGATTTCGGGCGTCGATATCGCGTTGCCGGAGCGTTGGCAAAGCGGCGTCAACGAGGTATCGCGGAAGCGCAGCGGCGGCAAGTTCGCGGCGGTCGCGGTGATGGGCGCGCTGTCGGCGCTCGTCGTCGGCGCGTGCATGACCGCGCCGCTCTTCGCGGTGCTCGCGTTCATCGCGCATACGGGCAACGCGGCGCTGGGCGGCGCGGCGCTCTTCGCGATGGGCATCGGGCTCGGCGTGCCGCTGCTGGTCATCGGACTGGGCGCGGGTTCGGTTCTGCCGCGCGCCGGCGCGTGGATGGACGGGGTGAAGGTGTTCTTCGGCGTCGTGCTGCTCGGGGCCGCGTTGTGGATCGTGTGGGCGGTCATCGGCGCTGTCGCGCAGATGTTGCTCGCGGCGCTGTGGCTGCTGACCGCGGCGGCGTCGCTCGGCTTGTTCTCTTCGGGCTCGGCGACGCCAGCGGGCGTCTGGAAGCGGCTCGGGCGCGGCCTCGGCGCGGCGTTTGC
The DNA here is from genome assembly GCF_001544795.2 of Caballeronia temeraria. Taxonomy (GTDB): domain Bacteria; phylum Pseudomonadota; class Gammaproteobacteria; order Burkholderiales; family Burkholderiaceae; genus Caballeronia; species Caballeronia temeraria. Next base: position 37,558 of record NZ_FCOI02000027.1, read on the forward strand.
GATCTGGGCGGCGACGCTGCTCGTCGGACTGGCCGCCGGCTCCACGGACCCGCTGCGCCCGCTCGCCGTGCTGGCATCGCGAGGCGGCTCGTCGGCGAATGCGCAAACGCCAGGGCCGATTTTCGCGCCGGTGCGCTCATCGGCTGAACTGGATTCGGCGGTCAAAGCCGCGGCGCGTCCGGCCATGCTCGATTTCTACGCGGACTGGTGCGTGTCGTGCAAGGAAATGGAGAAGCTGACTTTCTCCGATGCCCGCGTGCAGGCGCGTCTCGCGCAACTGAATCTCTTGCGCGCGGACGTGACCGCCAACAACATGAACGATCAGATTTTGCTCAAGCGCTTCAAGCTGTTCGGGCCGCCGGGGATCATTTTCTTCGACGCGCAAGGCAACGAAGTCGCCCGCGTGGTCGGCTACGAATCGGCGGATACGTTTCTGAAGAGTCTCGACAAAGTCGGCTCGTCGAACGGATAAAAAAAAGCGGTGCGTCGAAGCACCGCTCTGTAGACCGCTCAGGACGCCCGCAGAATGCGCGCCGCGTCCAGCGCGAAGTACGTCAGTACGCCGTCCGCGCCCGCGCGCTTGAACGCGAGGAGCGCTTCCATCATGACCTTGTCGTGGTCGATCCAGCCGTTCTGCGCGGCCGCCTTGATCATCGCGTACTCGCCGCTCACCTGATACGCGTACGTCGGAAAACGGAACTCGTCCTTCACGCGTCGCACGATGTCGAGATACGGCATGCCGGGCTTGACCATCACCATGTCCGCGCCTTCCTCGATATCCATGCGCACTTCACGCATGGCTTCGTCGGAGTTGGCCGGGTCCATCTGATACGTCATCTTGTTGCCCTTGCCGAGATTCGCGGCCGAGCCGACGGCATCGCGGAAAGGACCATAAAACGCCGACGCGTACTTCGCCGCGTACGCCATGATGCGCGTGTGAATATAGCTTTCGCTCTCGAGCATTTCGCGGATCGCGCCGATGCGGCCATCCATCATGTCCGACGGAGCGACGATATCCACGCCCGCCTCAGCCTGCGTGCGCGCCTGTTCGACGAGAATTTCGCTCGTTTCGTCGTTCTTCACGTAGCCTTCTTCGTCGAGCACGCCGTCCTGGCCGTGGCTCGTGTACGGATCGAGCGCGACGTCCGTGAGCACGCCGAGCATCGGGAAGTTCTTCTTCAGCTCGCGCACGGCGCGCGGAATGAGACCTTCCGGATTCGTGGCTTCGCGGCCATCGGGCGTCTTGATCGACGGTTCGATCGCCGGGAACAGCGACAGCACCGGCACGCCCAGTTCGACGCATTGCTCGGCGGTTTTCATCAGCAGATCGACGGACGTGCGCTCGACGCCGGGCATCGGCGGCACGGCCTGCCGCACATTCGTCCCTTCGACGATGAACACGGGATAGATGAGGTCGTTCGTCGTGAGGAGGTTCTCGCGCATCAGACGACGCGAGAAGTCATCGCGGCGCATGCGGCGCGGGCGATGGTGAGGATAGAAGCTCATGTTTCGACTCGAATTTGGAGGGTCTTCAGGGGAGGTCGAAAACGTGTTCCGGAACGCGTAAATCCTTGCCGAACAAGCACTTGGCTGCGTCTGAAACCGTTTTGAGACAATGGTATATCATACCGATCGAGCGAGGCGCTTGCCGCCGGACTCCCCGCTTCTCCTCCCTGAGCGGGCGCCTGTCGATATTCGATTAGGCTGTTAACCCGCCGTCATCGCGGCGGGTTTTTTTATGCCGGCGCGTGCGCGCGGCACTCACTCGGATGCGTCTTCCGGCGCGTTCTCGCCGGCTTCTTCGGGCATCAGCCAGCTTTCGATCTGCTCATGCGCTTCATCGATGCCCGTGCGCTTGAGCGCGGAAAAGAGCTGCGCGGTGAGCTCACCGCGATAGCCCGCATCCTTGTATTCGGCGAACGATTTCTTCGTTGCGCGCAGGGCGTTGGTCATCTCCTGTCGCGTCAATTTGTCGCATTTGGTGAGCAGCGCGTGGATCGGCTTTCCGGTCGGCGCGAACCAGTCGATCATGATGCGATCGAGCTCGGTGAGCGGGCGGCGCGAGTCCATCATCAGGATCATGCCGCACAGTTGCGCGCGGCTTTGCAGATAGGTGGAAAGCAGCCGCTGCCAGTGTTCCTTCGCGGCGCCCGGCACTTCGGCGTAACCGTAACCGGGAAGATCGACGAGATAACCGGTGGGCGCGTCTTGCGGGCCGACCGAGAAGTAATTGATGTGTTGCGTGCGCCCCGGCGTTTTACTCGCGAAGGCGAGCCGCTTCTGGTTGCACAGGATGTTGATGGCGGTCGATTTACCCGCGTTCGAGCGCCCCGCAAATGCGATTTCGGGCTGCGGCGTGGGCGGCAGATCGCGCAGATGATTGACGGTCGTGAAGAAGCGGGATTGATGAAGCAGGAATGACATGGGCGGGTCCGATCGAAAGCGCTGCGAAAACCGAAGCCTTGAGAACCCGGCGAATACTGGGCATGCCCCGACTGGCGTCTTTGCGTGTAGCGGGTTATTGTACAATACGACGGATTTTTAAAGATCAGCACGGGCGCGCAAGACCCAGGCCGCAGGCGGCACCCACAAGGAGCGAGACAGTTTTTTGAGGCTTACTTTTGAGCCTCTTCGTTCGGAAGGCCAGGGTATCTTGCGGCGATGATCGGGTCGCCGTCGTTTTTTGCAGAACCTCACATTCTCACAAGACGAAAAACAGGGTACGCGAATGAACCGACTGTACAGGTCTCTGGTGGTGATTCGGGCAGCGGCGGCTTTCGGTGCGGGTTTGAGTGGACTAGCGGTATCGATGTCAATAAACGCGGCGGAGCCCGCGCAACCGGCCAAGCCGGATGTGGCGCGAGGTCAGGCCATCGCGACTCAGGTGTGCGCGGCGTGTCACGCAGCAGACGGCAACAGCGCCGGTGCGGCGTTTCCGAGGCTCGCGGGGCAGCATGCCGAGTACATCGTTAAGCAGTTGAAGGATTACAAGACGCAGCCGGGCGCAAAGGCGCCGGCGCGCAACAATCCGATCATGGCGGGCATCGCGGGCGCGCTGTCGGATCAGGACATGATCAATGTCGCGGCGTATTTCGCGTCGCAGAAGGCCAAGCCCAACTATGCGCGCGACAAGAACGACGTCGCGCTGGGTCAGAAGATCTACCGTGGCGGCATCGCGGACAAGGGCGTGCCGGCGTGCGCGGCGTGCCACGGAGCAACCGGCATGGGCATTCCGGTGCAGTATCCGCGGCTGTCGTGGCAGTGGGGCGATTACACGGTGGCGCAGTTGAACGCCTTCGCATCGGGGCAACGCAACAATAGCGAGCCGATGCACCAGATTTCCTCGCGCCTGAATGAAGCGGAGATGAAGGCGGTTGCCGACTACATCGCCGGTTTGCATTAAACGCGCAGCAGTCAGCGTCCAGCGGTTCCCGGCGGCAAACCCGGGAATCGCCCATACTACGAAGCCGGTCCCGGAATATCCGAGAAGACCGGCGCAAAACAAGAAAAGGGTGGGACGTCGGTCGGTCAGACCGCCAGCGTCTCCACCCTTTTTTGCTGTCCAGCCGGAGTTTGAATGAGCGTCACCACATCGGGTTTGCAGTCGAAGTCGAGCCGCCGGGCCATCAGGCATTTCGTCGAACTGGTCAGTTCGATGCGCTTCGCCATCGCGTTGCTGGTCATCCTGGCGATCGCGAGCATCATCGGAACGGTGCTCACGCAGGACGACCCGTATCCCAACTACGTCAATCAGTTCGGCCCGTTCTGGGCGGACATCTTCCGCGGCATCAGCATCTACACCGTGTACAGCGCATGGTGGTTCATGATGATCCTGATCTTCCTCGTGATTTCGGTGTCGTTGTGCGTCATCCGCAACAGCCCGAAGATGATCGCGGATATCAAGAGCTGGAAGGATCGCGTGCACGAGGGCGGGCTGCGCGCGTTCCATCACAAGGGCGAGTTCACGGTTTCGGCGGACCGCGCGCAAACCGCGGCCACGCTCGAGCGCCTCGCCGCGAAGATGGGTTACCGCTTCAAGACGCGCGAGACCGACAACGGCGCGACGCTCATCGCGGCCAAGCGCGGCGCGATGACGAAGATCGGCTATATCTCGGCGCATGTGGCGATCGTCGTGATCTGTATCGGCGGTCTGCTGGACAGCAATCTGCCCATCAAATTGCAGATGTGGATGTTCAACAAGACGCCGATCAACAGCAACGCCGTCATCAACGACATTCCGCCGGAGCATCGTCTTTCGACGTCGAACCCGACGTTCCGCGGCTACGCGTGGGTGCCCGAAGGCCAGTTCGTCGGCACGGCGATTCTGAACCAGCAGGACGGCTCGATCATTCAGGACCTGCCGTTCTCGATCCAGCTCAACAAGTTCATCGTCGATTACTACTCGACCGGCATGCCGAAGCTCTTCGCGAGCGATATCGTCGTGATCGATCACAAGACGGGCAAGCGCATTCCGGCGCGCGTCGAGGTGAACAAGCCGTTCACGTACGACGGCGTCTCGATCTATCAGTCGAGCTTTCAGGACGGCGGCTCGAAGCTCGACATGACCGCCTGGCCGATGACCGGCGGCAGCGCGAAGACCGCGCCGTTCAGCGGGACGATCGGCGGCACGGCGCCCATCGGCACGCAGTTCAAGGGCGCGCAGGGCGAGACCATCGAGTTCACGGATTTCCGCGCGATCAACGTCGAGAACATGACCGACGGCAACGGTGCGCCGGATGCGCGCGGCGTCGGCAAGAAGGAAACGCTGCGCGACGCGTTCGACGAGCGTCTCGGTTCCGGCGCGAAGACTTCGAAACCCACGGATTTGCGCAATATCGGCCCGTCGGTGCAGTACAAGGTGCGCGGCACGGACGGCCAGGCGCGCGAGTACAGCAACTACATGCTGCCGGTGGACGTGAGCGGCCAGCGCATGTTCCTCGCCGGCATGCGCGTGAGCCCGAACGATCCGTTCCGCTATCTGCGCATTCCCGCCGACGAACAGGGCACGGTCAAGCAATGGATGGATATGCGCGCCGCGCTCGCCACGCCGGCGACCCGCGCCGAAGCCGCGCGCCGTTTCGCGCTGCGCTCGGTGCCGCGGGAAAACGGCGAATTGCAGAAGCATCTGGAGGAAAGCGCCGTTCGCGTGCTGAATCTCTTCGCGGGCGCGGACGAAAACGGCAAGGCAATCACGAATCCTCAGATGATTGGCGGGTTCCAGAGCATCGCGATGTTCATCGACAAATCTGTGCCGAAGGGCGAGCAGGAGAAAGCCGCCGGACTGCTGATGCGCATGCTCGAAGGCGCGATGTGGGACGTATGGCAGATTTCCCGAGAGCAAAACGGCCAGCCGGACGCTACAGTGGATGATAAGAATGCCGCGTTCGTACAATCGTCCATCAACGCGCTTTCTGACAGCTTTCTGTACGGTTCGCCGGTCTTTCTGCAACTGGACAACTTCAAGCAGGTGCAAGCTTCGGTATTCCAGTTGACGCGCGCACCGGGTAAAAATCTGGTGTATCTTGGCAGCCTTCTGCTGGTGGTCGGCATTTTCGCGATGTTTTACGTGCGCGAACGCCGGCTCTGGTTCTGGCTCAAAGATACGGGCCAGGGCGGCGCGAGCGTGCTGATGGCGATGTCCACGGCTCGCCGCACGTTCGATTTCGAGAAAGAGTTCGTGCGCACGCGCGCGCAGATCGCAGCGGCGCTCGGCGTAAAACCCGCCGATCCGTCCCCGGCCTCGAACGCGCCCCAGCCTTCGCAATCCGAGACTCCGCGCTCGGAAGTTTCAACACGGTAAGATCATGGACCTCACACAGACTTCCTCCCACGCCTCCGCCAAGACGGAACGTCCGGCATCGGGGCTTCCCGACGTCGCCGAGTTCGACGATCGCCCGTTTCTGCGCAGGCTGACGCTCGTCGACTGGCTCTTCGCCCTCGCGATGGTCGCCGGCGCGGGCTTCGCGCTGAACCGCTATCACGCGTATATGGACGTGTACGACACCGCTGTGCTGGTCGGCGCGGTGCCGACGTTCGTCGTGCTCGGCTGGCGCTGGAAACCGGTGCGCCTGCTGATCGCGATGATCGCGGTCATGTCGCTCTTCTCGATCCAGCTCTATCAGCATGACCTCGCGCGCGCCGAGACGAACTTCTTCCTCAAGTACTTCCTGTCGAGCCAGTCCGCAATCCTGTGGATGAGCGCGCTCTTCATTCTCGCGACGCTCTTCTACTGGATCGGCCTCGTGACGCGCTCGCAAACGGGCGGCGCGATCGGCTCGCGCATGACTTGGGTCGCCGTGCTGATGGGCTTCACCGGCTTGATGGTGCGCTGGTACGAGTCGTACATGATCGGCACGGACGTCGGTCATATTCCGATTTCGAATCTGTATGAAGTGTTCGTGCTGTTCTGCCTGATCACGTCGCTGTTCTATCTCTATTACGAACAGCATTACGCGACGCGCGCGATGGGCGCGTTCGTGCTGCTCGTCATCAGCGCGGCGGTCGGCTTCCTGATGTGGTACTCGATTGCACGCGACGCGCAGCAGATTCAGCCGCTCGTGCCCGCGCTGCAAAGCTGGTGGATGAAGATTCACGTGCCGGCGAACTTCATCGGCTACGGCAGCTTTGCCCTTTCCGCGATGGTTTCCGTCGCGTATCTCGGCAAGCAGCGCGGTTTCATGGCGGACCGCCTGCCGTCGCTCGAAGTGCTCGACGACGTCATGTACAAGTCGATCGCGGTCGGTTTCGCGTTCTTCACCATCGCGACGATTCTCGGCGCGCTGTGGGCCGCGGAAGCGTGGGGCGGCTACTGGAGCTGGGACCCGAAGGAAACGTGGGCGCTGATCGTCTGGCTGAACTACGCGGCGTGGCTGCATATGCGCCTGATGAAGGGCCTGCGCGGCGCGGCTGCCGCGTGGTGGGCGCTGACCGGTCTGATCGTCACGACGTTCGCGTTCCTCGGCGTGAACATGTTCCTGTCTGGGCTGCACAGCTACGGCAAGCTCTGATCGGCAGCATCGAATCGAAAAAACCGCCATGCGTGACGAGCGCTGGCGGTTTTTTTTCGTTTTGCGGTGGAATACTGGCATCCAGACTGCTGTTTTCCCCGTACCAGGATGAACGGAAGGAGTAGCGCTTCATGTGGATCAAACGAAATCGCCATCTTTATGGCGATGACATCGCGGAACACGAAATCACGCCGCGCGACGTGTTCGAGAATCGCCGGCGGGCGCTGCGTTCGATCGGTTCGATCGGCGCATTCGCCGCGACGGGACTCGCGAGCGGCCTCGCCCACGCGACGCTGACATCGCCCGACGCCAAGGGCCAGAAGCTCGCGGCGCAGACCAATCCGAAGTTCGTCGCGCTCGACAAGCCGACGCCCTTCAAGGACATCACGAGCTACAACAACTTCTACGAGTTCGGCACCGACAAGGACGATCCCGCCGCGCACGCCGGCACGCTGCGTCCGCGGCCGTGGAAGGTGTCGGTCGAGGGCGCGATCAAGAATCCGAAGGTCTACGACATCGACGACATCCTGAAGCTCGCGCCGCTGGAAGAGCGCGTGTACCGGCTGCGCTGCGTCGAAGGCTGGTCGATGGTGATTCCGTGGGTCGGCGTCTCCTTGTCCGAACTGATCAAACGCGCCGAACCGACGGGCAACGCGAAGTACGTGCAGTTCATCACGCTGGCCGATCCGTCGCAGATGCCGGGACTGTCCACGCCGATCCTCGAATGGCCGTATTCCGAAGGCCTGCGCATGGACGAGGCGATGAATCCGCTCACGCTGCTGACCGTCGGCTTGTACGGCCAGGTGTTGCCGAACCAGAACGGCGCGCCGGTGCGTGTCGTCGTCCCGTGGAAGTATGGCTTCAAGAGCGCGAAATCGCTTGTGAAGATTCGCTTCGTCGAGAAGCAGCCGCCGACGAGCTGGAATCTCTACGCGCCGAGCGAATACGGCTTCTTTTCGAACGTGAACCCGACCGTCGATCATCCGCGCTGGAGTCAGGCGACCGAGCGGCGCATCGGCGAGGACGGTTTTTTCCAGCCCAAGCGCAAGACGCTCATGTTCAACGGCTACGGCGATCAGGTCGCGTCGCTCTATCAGGGCATGGACCTGAAAAAGAACTTCTGATGTCGAGCGCAACGGAGATCAAGGGCGCTCGCACGCGCGCCGCTTCCGGGCCGCGCTGGGTCGCGCCGGCGAAGATCGTCGTGTTCATCGCGATGCTGTTTCCGCTCGCGCGTCTCGTGCTGCTCGGCGCGACGGGCGGTCTGGGCGCGAATCCGATCGAGTTCATCACGCGCTCGACCGGCCTCTGGACGCTCGTGTATCTCTGCATCACGCTCGCGATCACGCCTGTTCGCCGTTTGACCGGCGTGACGGCGCTCGCGCGTTTTCGCCGGATGATCGGCCTCTACGCGTTCTTCTTCGCCGTGCTGCATTTCACGACGTACATCTGGTTCGACAAATGGTTCGATGTCGCCGCAATGCTGAAGGACATCGGCAAGCGGCCGTTCATCACGGTCGGATTCGCGGCGTTCGTGCTGCTGATTCCGCTTGCGGTTACGTCGCCCAAAGCGATGGTGCGCAAGCTCGGCCGCCGCTGGCAGACCTTGCATCGCGCGATCTATCTGATTGCGGCGCTCGCGATCCTGCACTTCTGGTGGATGAAGGCAGGCAAGCACGATCTCGAACTGCCGAAGATTTACGGCGCGATCGTGATCGTGCTGCTCGGCTGGCGCGTGATCGCGTGGCTTCGAACACGAAGCAAAGGCGCATAAAAAAAGCGATGCCGCTCGGGCATCGCTTTTTTCCTGAAGTGCGGAGGGTTCAGTCCGGCAGAATCGATTCCCCGGCGAACAACTGCTTCACTTCCTCGCGCTCGCGCACGAGCCGCGCGCATTCGCCGTAGACCATGATTTCGGCGGCGCGCGGACGCGTGTTGTAGTTCGAGCTCATCACGAAGCCGTACGCGCCCGCCGAACAGATCGCGAGCAGGTCGCCCGGCGCGATGGCGAGCTCACGGTCGCGCCCGAGCCAGTCGCCGCTCTCGCAGACCGGGCCGACGACATGGTAGGTATGCGCTTTTTCATCGCGCTTCACGACCGGCACGATGCGGTGAAACGCCTCGTACATCGCGGGGCGCGCGAGGTCGTTCATCGCGGCATCGACGATGGCGAAATTCTTTTCCTCGCCCGGCTTCAGAAACTCGACACGCGTCAGCAGCACGCCCGCGTTGCCGACGAGCGAGCGCCCCGGCTCGAAATACACTTCGCGCTGGCCGTGGTCGCGCGTCTCGATGTGATCGAGCAGCGTCTTCACGAAATCGCCGATATCGGGCGGCGTTTCGTCGTCGTAGGTAATGCCGAGACCGCCGCCGACATCCACGTGACGAATGCTCATGCCGTCCGCTTCGATCTGTTCGACGAGTTCGAGCAGCTTGTCGAGCGCGTCGAGATACGGGCTGATCTCGGTGATCTGCGAGCCGATATGACAATCGATGCCGACGACATCGAGATTCGGCATGGCATGCGCTTCGCGGTACGTCGCGCGCGCATCGCCGAATGCGACGCCGAACTTGTTCGACTTGAGACCGGTGGAAATGTACGGATGCGTCTTCGCATCGACGTCGGGATTCACGCGCAGCGAAACCGGCGCCTTCTTGCCGAGCGACTTGGCGACTTCGTTGAGCGCGTGCAGTTCGGGAATCGATTCGACGTTGAAGCACTTCACGCCCGCTTCGAGCGCCTCGCGCATTTCCGCCGCCGACTTGCCGACGCCCGAAAACACCGTGTTCTCCGCACGGCCGCCCGCGGCGAGCACGCGCGCGAGTTCGCCCGACGACACGATGTCGAAGCCCGCGCCCATGCGCGCGAACACGTTGAGCACCGCGAGGTTGCTGTTCGCCTTCACCGCGACGTGCACGGTTGCCTTGCGGCCGGCGCAGGCATCGGCGTAAGCGCGATAGGCGCGCGTCAGCGCATCGCGCGAATAGACGTAGAGCGGCGTGCCGAACTGGTCCGCGAGCGACGCGGCTGAGACGCCTTCGGCGTGCAGCACGCCGTCGACATAGTGGAATGCGGAATCACTCATGCGTGGAATCGAAAGTGCGCCACGAAGGCGTTAAGGCTTGAGGATCAGTAAGCGGACGACGCGGGTTTCGGCGCCGATGCGGCATTGGGACTTGTCTTCAGGTCGGTCTCGGGCGACAGCGACAGCGGTTGTCCCGATGTATCCGGAACACTGCCCGCGCGTGATGCCGTTTCGCTGTCCGGAGCGACGTTCGAAGGCGGCGTATTCTGGAGATCGTTGGGACGTTGCGGCAGCGGCGGCACTTTCGGCAGATAAAGCGGACCGCGTTGCCCACAACCGCCGAGCGAGAGTGTTGCCGCGGCGCCGATGCTCAAAGCCGCTACAATCGCGCTCATCCTGAAAACCACTCGCATGACCGTCCCTATACGTTTAATCGATGGAGTTTAGCATGACAGACCAGGAATACCTGACGCTGGCGGAGGCCGCGCTGACGGCCATCGAACGCTCGGTGGACAACGCCGAAGCCGACATCGAATTCGAGCGCAGCGGCAATGTGCTTACGCTGGAATTCGAGAATCGCACGAAGGTGATCGTCAATTTGCAGCCGCCGAAGCACGAGATCTGGCTCGCCGCGAAGGCCGGCGGATTTCACTACAAGTACGTCGATGGCGCCTGGCGCGACACCCGCGACAACAGCGAATTCTTCGCGACCTTGAGCAAGTATTCGAGCGAGCAGGCCGGCGAGCCGATCCGCTTCAAGCCATAAAAAAAGCGAGCGGCCTTCCGGTCCGCTCGCTTCAGGAATCGCGGGACGTGCTTACTGCCCCTTGAACAGATTCATGATGTCCTGCTTCTCCTGCTCGCCGACTTCGGGCGCGGGCGCCGTCACGCCGGACACGCCTTCCTGCGGCGGCGCCTGACTCACGCCGATCGTCGCGACGAAGCCGTGGCCCGGCGTCATGTCGTCGAAGTACAGTTCGTTGCCGAGCGAGGTGATGTCCGGCGGCATCATCGGCTTGTACTCGGGCACGCCCTTGAGCGCCTTGCCCATGTAATCCATCCACACCGGCAGCGCGAGCCCGCCGCCCGTTTCCTTGTCGCCGAGGCTGCGCGGATTGTCGTAGCCGATCCACGCGATCGCCACGAGCGTGCGCTGGTAGCCGGCGAACCATGCGTCGCGTGAATCGTTCGTCGTGCCCGTCTTGCCGGCGAGATCGCCGCGCTTCAACTGATTCGTCTTCGCGCCCGTGCCGTGCTGCGCGACGCTCTGCAGCAGGCTGTTCATCACGAACGCGTTGCGCGGCGTGATCGCGAGCGGCGCGCTTTGCTGTGCGACGAGCGGCTGCGGATGCGACACGACGCGGCCGTACGGATCGGTGATGTCGGCGATCAGATACGGATTCACGCGATACCCGCCGTTCGCGAACACCGCGTAGCCGGCCGCCATTTGCAGCGGCGTGACGAGTCCCGCGCCGAGCGCCATCGGCAGATAGGCGGGATGACGGTCCGCATCGAAGCCGAAGTGCGTGATGTACTGTTGCGCGTACTTCGTGCCGATATGGCTCAGGATGCGGATCGACACCATGTTCTTCGACTTCTGCAGCGCGGAGCGCATGGTCATCGGGCCGTCGAAGCCGCCGCCGTAGTTCTTCGGCTCCCACGCCTGGCCGCCGGTTTCCGCGGCGCTGAAGAAGAGCGGGCCGTCGTTGATGATGGTCGCCGGCGAAAGTCCCTTTTCGAGCGATGCCGAGTAGATGAACGGTTTAAAGCTCGAACCCGGCTGACGCCAGGCCTGCGTCACGTGATTGAACTTGTTCTTGTTGAAGTCGAAGCCGCCGACGAGCGCGCGGATCGCGCCGTCCTGCGGCACCATCGACACGAGCGCGCCTTCGACCTGCGGCAGTTGCGTGATGATCCAGTTGCCGTCGTCGTCCTTCGTGAGACGCACGATTGCGCCCGGGCGGATGCGCGAGTTCGGCTGCGCGCGCGTCGAGAGGGCGGACTGCACGAAGCGCAGATCGTTGCCGCTGATGGTCACCGCGTTGCCGTCGATGAAATTCGCCGTCACTGCCTTCGGACTCGCCGACGTCACGACCGCCGCGACGATCTCGCCGTTGTCGGGATGCTCGGCAAGCGCGTCGTCGATGGCCTGCTCGCGGTCATCCGCGTTCGACGGCAGATCGATATAACCCTCCGGCCCGCGATAGCCGTGGCGATGCTCGTAGTCCATCAGGCCCTTGCGCACCGCGCGGTACGCGGCGTCCTGATCGGCGGAATCGATCGTCGTCACGACATTCAGGCCGCGCGTGTACGCCTCTTCGCGATATTGCGCGTACATCATCTGACGCACCATTTCCGCGACGTACTCGGCGTGCACGCTGAACTCGCGGCCCTGTCCCTTCACGACGAGCGGCTGCTTCACGGCCTCCTCGTAATCCGCCTGCGTGATGAAGTTCAGTTCGCGCATGCGTTGCAGGATGTACTCCTGCCGCACCTTCGCGCGCTTCGGATTGACGACCGGGTTATAGGCCGACGGCGCTTTCGGCAGGCCGGCGAGCATCGCGGCCTCGGCGAGCGAGATGTCCTTCAGGTCCTTGCCGAAGTAGACCCGCGCAGCACTCGCGAAACCGTACGCGCGTTGCCCGAGATAGATCTGATTCATATAGACCTCGAGAATCTGATCCTTCGTCAGCGCGCGCTCGATCTTGTACGCGAGCAGCATTTCGTAAATCTTGCGCGTGTAGGTCTTTTCGCTCGACAGGAAGAAGTTGCGCGCGACCTGCATCGTGATCGTGCTCGCGCCTTGCGACGCGTGGCCGTTGGTCAGCGCGACGGAGCCCGCGCGCAGAATGCCGGTCAGATCGACGCCGCCGTGATCGTAGAAACGCGCGTCTTCGATGGCGAGCACGGCTTTTTTCAGATGATCGGGCACATCCTGAATGCGCACGACGCTGCGGCGCTCTTCGCCGAATTCGCCGATGAGAACGTGATCCGCCGTGTAGATGCGCAGCGGCACCTTCGGCTTGTAATCCGTGAGCGCTTCGAGCGAAGGCAGATTCGGCATCGCGACGACGAGCGCATAGCCGAGCACGAGCCCGGCGCAGACGACGAGCGCGAACATGCTGACGAGAAAACCGAGCATGAGCCTCGCCCACCAAGGGCGTTTGGCTTTTTTCGGCTTCTCGGGCGGCGTGGACGGCGGGTTGGACGGGGAAGAGGATTGCATAGCACCACCAAAAACAATCACGCGATTATAGCCGTCCGGATTTGGGACTTTTCTGAACGCTTACGGCGCGAACGGCGATCGCGTGCGCTTGCCAGTCTCTTCAAGATACGCGTGATCCTGCGCGGAAGCATCCTTCTGACGCCAGCGTTGGCCATTCGGCCTAATGTTCAGCACGAATCACGCTCGCGACAATTCTTCCAACGTCAAGCGCCCGAGCGGTTCGGTGCGCGAGCGAATGGAAGGAGTGAGTCATGAGCAGGGAAAACATGTTGCGCGGCACGATGCTGACGGTCACGCGGCGCTACGCGGCGGGCATCGACGTGGGCGAGGACGCGGTGCGTCTCGCGGTCGTGAGCAGACGTTTGCGGGCGAACGCGGCAGTGTGCGTCGAACATCTGGAGTCGGTGGCGTTGCCGTCGGGCGCGGTGATCGGCGGCGATTTCGTCGACCGTGCGGCGATCGTCGCGGCGTTGCGCGAGGCCTTCGGACGTCTGCCGGAGAGCGGCGCATGGCGGGCGCTGCGTTGCGCGATGGGACTGCCCGCGTCGGCGACGCTGACGGCGCAGATCCCGCTCGCGCGGCTGATCGATACCCACGGGCAGTTCGCGACGTCCATCGGCGGCGATCCGCGCGGCGTGCTCGAACCCGCCGTGCTCGCGGAAGCCGAGCGCGCGGCGGGCATCGAACGCGGCGCCCTGGCGGTCGACTGGTCGGTGCAGACGCGGGATGACGGCGAGGCGCTGGTCGCGATCGCGGCGACGGCGCGGCGGCACGTCGAGGCGCGCGTCGAGACTGCGGCGGAGGCGGGCATCGCGTTATCGGCGATCGACGGCGAACCGGCCGCCGCACTGCGCGCGATGCGCCATGCCGGTTCCGTCGAACTGGATGCCGACGCGCGCTATCTCGTCTGCTGGCTGGAAAGCACGGGTCTGCACGGCTGGCTGGTCGGCTCGCGCGGCGTCGAAGACGAAGTCCGATATCCCGCGCCGGAGCATCGGAGCATCGCCGACGCATTGCACGAACTCGCCGGCGAGCACGCGCCGCTCGACTGCATCTATGTGGGCGGGCAGATCGAGCTGATCGCGCACGCGGGCCTTCCGCTTCCCGTGCTCGGCAAGACGTTCGGCTGCGCGGCGCTGCCGTTCGAGGCCGCGCCGTACTGCAACGGAGCGGCCGAGATCCTGGCGGCGCACAAGCATTCGCCGCGCTTCGCGACGGCGTTCGGGCTGGCGCTGCGCGAGGTGATGCAATGAACGCCGCCATGCTCGATGGATTCAACCTGCTTCCCTATCGCGCGCGAAAACGCCGTGAGTTGCGGCGCCGTCGGCTCGCGCTGATCGGCGCGGTGAGTCTGGCAGGCTGCGCGGCCGTCGGCGCGGCGGCCGGCTGGGACACGTTCGAGCGCGTCCGTCTGGATGAACGGCGCGTGGCGCTGGAGGCATCGCTGCGTGCGTCGAGCGCGCAGATCGACGAACACGCGCGTCTCGTGCGCGCCGAAAGCGAGCGGCGGCGCGCGCGTGAGGTTGCGCAACCGTTGGCGTTGCCGCGCGAGCGTTTCCTCGCGCTGCTCGAAGCGCTCGCCGACGCGCCTCTGCAACGCGGCGTCGCCCTGCAACGCGTGTCGCAGCGAACCAACGAGGTGGAGCTTGCCGCGCTCGCGCCAGATTCGCAGGCAGCGTCGCAATGGCTCAAGCAACTGGAGCGTCTGAATGGCGTGCAGGCAGTCGAAGTGATTGAAATGAAACGGCGCGCGGATGCGGCGCCGCCCGCGAAACGCGGCGCATCGACGGCGTTCGACGAGCGTTCTGAGCACTTCGAGTTCGTCGCGCTCGTGCGTTACGCGCCGGATCATTCGCGCGATGAAGCGTCGTCGCGACAGGCGCGTCCGGTCGCGACATCGGCGCAGGGGAAACGCTCATGAGCACAATTCCGATGAATTTCGCCGCACGGAGGCGTTCGCGCGGCACGTCGTCCGTGCTGCGGCCGCTCGACGAATGGTCGTGGCGCCGGACCGCTTGTGTCGCGCTTACGTCGGGCGTGCTTGTCTTCGCCTTGGGTCTGCGCGCGTGGCGGATGTCGGATGCGAGCCAGGTCGAGACGAGCCGCGCCGCGTGGACGGCGACGCAAGCGAAGGCGCGGGACGCAGCGCGCATCGCCGACGAGTTGCCCGTTCTGCGGGCGCGCGCGTCGTCGGGCCGCCCGGCGCCGGAGCACTGGAGCGCCGCCGACGCACTGCGCGCCGTCGCGGATCTGGCGGCGCAGAACGGTTTGCGCGTCGCGGATATGGAGCCTGTCGCGGTCAAGGGCGGCGAGCCGAAGGCGCGTGAGACGGTCCCGGAGCGCGCGCTCAAGCTGCGCGCCGACGGCAGCTTCGCGGAGATGCGACGCTTTCTCGAAGCGCTCGCCGGCCTGCCACGGCTCGTCGTGCCTGAAAACGTGCAGATCAGGCGGCAGCCGGGCGTACTCGCCATCGAAGGGACGTTGCGCATCTTCGAAACGCTGCCGGCGGTCGCGCCCGCGTCGGCGCCGCGCGCGAACGCGTTCGTCGTCGATCCGTTCGGCAGCGCGGACGCGGCTGCGCAGGGCGGCAGCATGCTGCTCGTGGGCACGTTCGTCGGACGGCATCGCGGGATGGCGCTACTGCAGAGCGGCCGCGACGTCGACAGCTTCGCGCCGGGCCAGACGATCGGCGACGCACGGCTCGGGCGCGTCATGCCGCGCGCGATCGAGCTGGCTCGCGAAGACGGCGTTTCGCGCGTGCTGACCATCGCGGAGGATCGCAAGTGAGCCGGCTCGCGATACTTTCAAGCAGATTCGTCCTCGCGATGGCGCTATCGATTTCGACGCACGTCGCGTTCGCCGCCGACGACGCCGATGCGGTCATCGCGCCGCTTCCGCCGCTGCCGGCATCGTTCGAGGCCCAGCCTGTCGATCCGCTCGCGCCCGAGGCGCCCGTCGTGCAGAACACCGACGATGTTCAGCCCGCGAAGCCTGCGCCAGAGAAAACCGAATCGGCGGATGCGCTGGAAGGCCCGCCCGTGCCCTTGCCGGAACTCGAGCGGTTGAGCGGCGCATCGAAGAGCAGCGACGACGGCAAGCCGATCACCCTCGATCTCAAGAACGCCGACCTCAGCGCCGCACTGCACGCATTCGCGCGCTTCACGGGCCTGAACATCGTCGCGAGCGACAAGGTGCGCGGACAAGTGTCGATGAATCTCGTCGCCGTGCCGTGGCGGCGCGCGTTCGACACGTTCCTCGAAGTCCACGGCCTCGCGATGGAGAGGCACGGCAATGTGATCTGGGTCGCGCCGCTCACCGAACTGGCGGCGCGCGAAAAGCTGCGCTTCGAGGCGCACGCGCGCGCGGCGGAGCTCGAACCGCTCGCGAGCCGTACGTTCGTGCTGCGCTATTCGCGCGCGGAAGAGCTGCGCAAGATGCTGTCCGGTTCGGGCAATCAGCGCGTGCTGTCCAGACGCGGGTCCGCCATCGCCGATGCGCGCACGAATCTGCTCTTCATCACGGATCTCGATGCCCGCGTCCGGCAGATCGCCGAGCTGATCGCGCTGATCGACAAGCCGGCGCCGCAGGTGATGATCGAGGCGAAGATCGTCGAGGGCGAGGCCGGTCTGTCGCGCAATCTCGGCGTCAAGCTGGGCGTCGCGCCGCAGAACGATCCGGCGACGGGCGCCACGGGCGGAAAGGACGGTGTGGTATACGATCTGTCGGCGGGGCCGATCAACGGTTTCGACGCGGCGACCGCCGGGCTCACGTTGTTCGTCGCGCAGGCGACGCGGCTGCTCAACGTGCAGTTGAGCGCGCTGGAGGCGCAAGGGCACGGGCAAATCGTGTCGAGGCCGCGCGTCGTGACGGCGGACAGGGTGAAGTCCGTCGTCGAGCAGGGCATGGAAGTGCCGTATCAGGCGAAGGTCGGCAACGGCATGTCGGGCGTGCAGTTTCGGCGCGCAACGCTCAAACTGGAGGTTGAGCCGCAGATCACGCCGCACGGCCACGTCATTCTCGATCTCGACATCACGAAAGACAGCCTCGGCGAGCAGACGGCGAACGGGCCGGCCATCCATACCAAGCATGTCCAGACGCGCGTGGAAGTGGAAAATGGCGGCACCGTGGCGATCGGCGGCATTTATTCCGATGACGAGCGCGAAGACACGACCGGCGTGCCGGGATTGTCGAAACTGCCGCTGATCGGCTGGCTGTTTCGCAACGACGCGCGGCGCAGCTCGAAAAGCGAGCTCGTCATATTGATTACGCCGCATGTGATCGCGTCGAGCGGGTAGGCCCGGCGCAAGGGCCGCGCGACTCGACAAAGCGGGCGGTTTGCCCTTAAGCTGCCGCACGAACAAATTGCATCGAACTGGAAGGAAACCGAGTTGCAGGAAGGGCACGCGAACGCGAACATTTTTTTCGTCGGACTCATGGGGGCGGGTAAAACCACCGTGGGCCGTGCGGTTGCGCGCCGTCTGCAGCGCTCGTTCATCGACTCGGATCACGAGATCGAGGCGCGCACGGGCGCCCGCATCCCGGTGATCTGGGAACTCGAGGGCGAGGCGGGTTTCCGTCAGCGCGAGGCGAACGTCATCGACGAGCTGTCGCAGCGCAGCGGCATCGTCCTTGCGACGGGCGGCGGCGCGGTGCTGCGGCCCGACAATCGCGAACATCTGAAGAATCGCGGCATCGTCATCTATCTGCGCGCCAATCCGCACGATCTCTGGCAGCGCACGCGGCGCGACAAGAATCGCCCGCTGCTGCAAACCGAAGATCCGCGCGGCAAGCTCGAAGCGCTCTTTCAGACGCGCGATCCGCTGTACCACGAATGCGCGCATTTCGTCGTGGAAACGGGACGGCCGACCGTGAACGCGCTCGTCAATATGGTCCTGATGCAACTGGAGGTCGCCGGCGTCGTCAAACCGGCTTGAAGATCACATGTCCGCCATGATTACCGTCAACGTCGAACTGGGCGAGCGCGCCTATCCCATTCATATCGGTGCGGGCCTGATCGGCCGCACGGAGCTTTTTGCGCCGCATATCAAGGGCGCGTCCGTGGCGATCGTCACGAACTCGACCGTCGATCCGCTCTACGGCGACCCGTTGCGCGCCGCGCTCGAGCCGCTCGGCAAGCAGGTGACGACCGTTGTCCTGCCCGACGGCGAGGCGCACAAGAACTGGGAAACGCTCAACACGATCTTCGACGCGCTCCTCACCGGACGCGCCGATCGCAAGACCACGCTGATCGCGCTCGGCGGCGGTGTCGTTGGCGACATGACGGGCTTTGCCGCCGCGTGCTACATGCGCGGCGTGCCGTTCATCCAGGTGCCGACCACGCTGCTGTCGCAAGTCGATTCGTCGGTGGGCGGCAAGACGGGCATCAACCATCCGCTCGGCAAGAACATGATCGGCGCGTTCTATCAGCCGCAGGCGGTGATCGCGGACATCGGCGCGCTGCATACGCTGCCGGAACGCGAACTCGCGGCGGGCATCGCGGAAGTCATCAAGACGGCCGCGATCAAGGACGCCGAGTTCTTCGACTGGATCGAAAGCCATATCGACGCGCTGAATCGCCGCGACGACGAAGCCCTGGCGCACGCGGTCAAGCGTTCGTGCGAGATCAAGGCATCGGTGGTTGCGTCGGACGAACGCGAAGGCGGCCAGCGCGCGATCCTCAATTTCGGCCACACGTTCGGACATGCGATCGAAGCCGGGCTCGGCTACGGCGAATGGCTGCACGGCGAGGCAGTCGGTTGCGGCATGGTGATGGCGGCGGATCTCTCCGTGCGGCTCGGCAGGCTCGACGAAGCCGCGCGCCAGCGGCTCGTGCGCGTGATCGAGGCGGCGAAACTGCCGGTCACGGCGCCCAGACTCGGCGACGACCGCTATGTCGATCTGATGAAAGTCGACAAAAAAGCCGAAGCCGGCGAGATCAAATTCATTCTGCTGACCCGCTTCGGCGCGACCGAGATCACGGGTGCGCCCGATCAGGCCGTGCGCGCAACGCTCGCAGCCAGCGTCTGATCCGCGAGCGGCGGCCAGAACCAATACGATTCGGAGCAGCCGGTGAGCGAAAAAGAACAGCAACTTCCGCCGGGCGCGCCATCGGCGCTCGACCTCGAAGCGCATCTCGCGCCGTATGCGGCGCACGCGTCGCAATCGCGCGGACGGCGCTTCGCCGAAACGCCGCCCGCGGCGCGCACCGAGTTCCAGCGCGATCGCGACCGCATCGTGCATTCGACCGCGTTTCGCCGCCTCGAATACAAGACGCAGGTCTTCGTCAATCACGAAGGCGACCTGTTTCGCACGCGTCTCACGCATAGCCTCGAAGTCGCGCAGATCGCGCGTTCCGTCGCGCGCAATCTGCGGCTGAACGAGGATCTCGTCGAAGCCATTTCGCTGGCGCACGATCTCGGCCATACGCCGTTCGGGCATGCCGGGCAGGACGCGCTGCACGATTGCATGCGCGACCACGGCGGCTTCGAGCACAATCTGCAAAGTCTCGCGGTGGTCGATCAGCTCGAAGAGCACTACGGCGCATTCAACGGCCTGAATCTGTGCTTCGAGACGCGCGAGGGCATTCTCAAGCACTGCTCGCGCGAGAACGCGCGCAAGCTCGGCGATCTCGGCGAGCGCTTTCTCACGGGCAAGCAGCCGTCGCTGGAAGCGCAGATCGCCAATGTCGCCGATGAAATCGCGTACAACAACCACGACGTCGACGACGGCCTGCGTTCCGGCCTCATCACGCTCGAACAGCTTTCCGAAGTAAGCCTCTGGCACACGCATTTCGACGCGGCGCGCGCGGAATATCCGGACATCGAAGGGCGCAGGCTCATTCACGAAACCATCCGCCGCATCATCAATACGCTGATCGTCGATCTGATCGAAGCGACGAACCGCAATCTCGAACGTCTCGCGCCGCAGTCGGTCGACGACGTGCGCAACGCGCCGGCGCTCGTCGCCCACAGCGATGAAGTCGCGGCGCAGGCCGCGCAGCTCAAGCGCTTTCTGTTCAAGAACCTCTACCGGCACTATCGCGTGATGCGCATGGCCAACAAGGCGAAGCGCGTCGTGACGGGGCTTTTCGAAGCCTTCACAGACGATCCGCGTCTTCTGCCGCCCGCCTATCAGGCGCGCGGACCGGTGGCGGAGGAATCGGCGAACGACGCGCCTTCGTCGAGCCACGACAGTTCGCAGGCGCGGCTTATCGCGCATTACATCGCGGGCATGACGGACCGTTATGCACTGAAGGAGTATCAACGACTGTTTGTCATCGACAACAACTAATATCGCGCGTTTCCAAGCGCGAATTCCATGAAGGAGACTCATCGATGAGCTGTAAGCCTTTGTTCCGCACGATCTCGGCCGCGGCTGTTCTGGCCTTCGGCATCAGCACCGCCGCGCACGCCGCGACGGAAATCCAGTTCTGGCATGCGATGGAGGCCGCGCTCGGCGAGCGCGTGAACGACATCGCCAACGATTTCAACAAGTCGCAGAGCGATTACAAGATCGTCCCCGTGTTCAAGGGCACGTATGACCAGGCGCTCGCGGCGGGCATCGCGGCGTATCGCAGCGGCAATGCGCCCGCGATCCTGCAGGTCTACGAAGTCGGCACCGCGACGATGATGCAGGCGAAGAAGGCCGTCATCCCGGTCTCCGACGTGTTCAAGCAAGCCGGCGTGCCGCTCGACGAAAAGGCGTTCGTGCCGACCATCGCCGGCTACTACAGCGACGCAAAGACCGGCCATCTGATCTCGATGCCGTTCAACAGCTCGACGCCCGTCCTCTACTACAACAAGGACGCGTTCAAGAAGGCCGGCCTCGATCCGAACCAGCCGCCGAAAACCTGGGCCGATGTCGAAGCCGACGCCAAGAAGCTGAAGGCCGCGGGCTACTCGTGCGGCTATTCGTCGGGCTGGCAGAGCTGGATTCAGCTCGAGAACTACAGCGCGTGGCATGCCGCGCCGTTCGCGACGAAGAACAACGGCTTCGACGGCCTCGATGCCCAGCTCGAATTCAACAAACCGTTGCAGGTCGCGCATATCCAGTTCCTGCAGAACATGGCGAAGGAAGGCACGTTCACGTATGTCGGCCGCAAGGACGAGCCGGTGTCGAAGTTCTATAGCGGCGATTGCGGGATCATCACGAACTCGTCGGGCTCGCGCGCGACCATCGCCAAATTCGCGAAGTTCGATTACGGCGTCGGCATGATGCCGTACGACGCGAGCGTGAAGGGCGCGCCGCAGAACGCGATCATCGGCGGCGCGAGTCTGTGGGTGTTGTCGGGCAAGGATCCGGCCGTCTACAAGGGCGTCGCGAAGTTTCTCGCGTATCTGTCGACGCCGGAAGTCGCGGCGAAGTGGCATCAGGACACGGGCTATCTGCCGGTCACGCAGGCCGCGTACGAACTCACGCGAAAGCAGGGCTTCTACGACAAGAACCCCGGCGCCGACATCGCGATCAGGCAGATGCTGAACAAGCCGCCGCTGCCGTACACGAAGGGCTTGCGCCTCGGCAACATGCCGCAGATCCGCACGATCGTCGACGAAGAACTCGAGCAGGTCTGGGCCGAGAAGAAGACGCCGCAACAGGCGCTCGACGCATCGGTGCAACGCGGCGACGAACTGCTGCGCCGCTTCGAGAAGGCCGGCAACTAAGCTCACGCGCCCGCGTGTCAAAGCGCGGGCGCATCGGGAAATCAAAGCATGGAAAAACGCTCTCGTTTCGATACGAGCGTCTTGCCGTATCTGCTCGTCGCGCCGCAGCTCGCGATCACCGCGCTCTTCTTTCTTTGGCCCGCGGGCGAGGCGCTCTGGCAGGCCACGCAAAGTCAGGATGCGTTCGGCACGTCGAGCGAATTTGTCGGCCTGGCGAACTTCAAACAGTTGTTCGCCGATCCGCTCTATCTGTCGTCGTTCAACACGACGATGATCTTCTGCGCGCTCGTCACCGTGTCGGGCCTCGTGATCTCGCTGTTGCTCGCCGCATGCGCCGATCGCGTGACGCGCGGTGCGAAGGCGTATCAGACGCTGCTCATCTGGCCGTATGCGGTCGCGCCCGCGATCGCCGCCGTGCTGTGGTCGTTTCTGTTCAATCCGAGCATCGGGCTCGTCACGTATGCGCTGGGCAAGCAGGGCATCGTCTGGAATCACGCGTTGAACGGCACGCAGGCAATGTTCCTCGTCGTGCTCGCGTCGGTGTGGAAGCAGGTCAGCTACAACTTCCTGTTCTTCTATGCGGGCCTGCAGGCGATTCCGCAATCGCTGATCGAAGCCGCCGCCATCGATGGCGCCGGACCCGTGCGCCGCTTCTTCGGCATTGCGTTGCCGCTCCTGTCGCCGACGTCGTTCTTTCTGCTCGTCGTGAATCTCGTCTACGCGTTCTTCGATACGTTCCCCGTCATCGATGCCGCGACCGGCGGCGGTCCCGCGCAATCGACCAAGACGCTCATCTACAAGATCTTCGCGGAAGGTTTCCAGGGACTCGACATCGGCAGCTCGGGCGCGCAGTCGGTCGTGCTGATGGTGATCGTCATCGTGTTGACGGTGATCCAGTTCCGCTTCGTCGAACGCAGGGTGCAATACTCATGATCGAAAACCGTCGCGGCTTCGATATCTTCTGTCACGCGGTGCTGCTCGCGGGCGTCGCGCTGATCGTGTTTCCGGTGTATGTCGCGTTCTGCGCGGCCACGATGAACTCGAAGGAAGTGTTCAGCGTGCCGCTCTCGCTCGTGCCGAGCACGCATCTCTTCGAGAACATCGCGCATATCTGGACGTACGGCAGCGGCAACGCGGCCGCGCCGTTCGGCCTCATGCTGATGAACAGCCTCGTGATGGCGCTCGTGATTTCGATCGGCAAGATCGCGGTGTCGATCGTCTCCGCCTACGCGATCGTGTTCTTCCGTTTTCCGCTGAAGAACCTCGCGTTCTGGCTCATCTTCATCACGTTGATGCTGCCCGTCGAAGTGCGCATTTTTCCGACGGTTCAGGTCGTCTCGTCGATGCATCTGTCGAACACGTATGCCGGGCTGACGCTGCCGCTGATCGCATCCGCGACGGCGACGTTTCTCTTCCGCCAGTTCTTCATGACGCTGCCCAACGAGCTGATGGAAGCGGCGCGCATCGACGGCGCGGGACCGCTGCGTTTTTTCTGGGACGTCGTGCTGCCGCTTTCGAAGACGAACATCGCGGCGCTTTTCGTCATCACGTTCATCTACGGCTGGAATCAGTATCTCTGGCCGATCCTCATCACCAACGAAGTGTCGCTTCAGACGGCGGTGGTCGGCATCAAGAGCATGATCGCGTCGGGCGATACCGCGACCGAATGGCATCTCGTGATGACGGCGACGCTGCTCGCGATGCTGCCGCCGCTCGCGGTCGTGCTGACGATGCAGCGCTGGTTCGTGCGCGGACTCGTGGACTCTGAAAAATAAGGTTGATCGATGGCCGCATTGAATCTCAAAAGCGTCAAGAAAACATACGACGGTTCGAACTACGTGCTGCACGGCATCGATGTGGCGATCGAGGACGGCGAATTCGTCGTGATGGTCGGACCTTCAGGCTGCGGGAAGTCGACGCTGCTGCGCATGGTCGCGGGACTCGAAAGCGTGTCCGAAGGCGCGATCGAAATCGGCGGCAAGGTCGTGAACAAGCTGGAGCCGAAGGATCGCGATATTGCGATGGTTTTTCAGAACTACGCACTTTATCCGCACATGAGCGTCGCGCAGAATATGGCGTATGCGCTGAAGATTGGCGGCGCGGACAAGAAGACCATCGAGTCGCGCGTGGCGAATGCCGCGCGTATTCTCGAACTCGAGCATCTTCTTGCACGCAAGCCGCGCGAGTTGTCGGGCGGTCAGCGGCAACGTGTTGCAATGGGCCGTGCCATCGTGCGCGAACCTGCGGTGTTTTTGTTCGACGAACCGTTGTCGAATCTGGATGCGAAGCTTCGCGTGCAAATGCGCCTTGAAATTCAGCGTCTGCATGCGCGTCTCGCCACCACGAGCCTGTACGTCACGCACGATCAGATCGAAGCCATGACACTGGCGCAGCGCGTCATCGTGATGAACAAGGGCCACGCCGAGCAGATCGGCGCGCCGACCGAAGTGTACGAGCGTCCGGCCACCGTGTTCGTGGCGAGCTTTATCGGTTCGCCGGCCATGAATCTGCTCGAAGGCCGTCTGTCCGAAGACGGATCGACCTTCGAAGTAGCGGGCGGCGGCCCGAACCTGCCGGTCGCGGGCGCGAGCGGTGTGACGAGCGCCATGCACGGGCGCGAATGGATCATTGGCATTCGTCCGGAGCATTTGACGCCCGGCAACGAGAACGCGCCGAGCGCGACGCTCGAAGTCGATTCGGCTGAACTGCTGGGCGCGGACAATCTCGCGCATGGCAAGTGGGGCAAGCATGACGTGGCGGCGCGGTTGCCGCATGAGCATCGTCCGCAGCGTGGCGAGCGGCTCGACGTATCGTTGCCGGCGCGGCATCTGCATTTTTTCGATCCGGCAACGGGACTGCGCGCGAACTAATGGAGGCGTTGCGATGAGAACCTGGCCTTATCCCGCGATCGTTGCGCATCGTGGCGGCGGCAAGCTCGCGCCGGAGAACACGCTCGAAGCCATCGACACAGGCGCGCGTTTCGGCCACAAGATGATCGAGTTCGACGCGAAGCTTTCCGCCGACGACATCGTATTCCTGCTGCACGACGACGCGGTGGATCGAACGTCGAACGGGCGCGGCGCGGCGAAAGCCATGACCTACGCGCAGCTGCGTTCGCTCGATGCGGGCAGTTGGTTCAGCGCGGAGTTCGCGAACGCGCACATGCCGACACTCGCGCAAGTGCATCAGCGATGCATGAAACATGAACTCGCGGCGAACATCGAGATCAAGCCGAGTCAGGGCCGCGACGTGGAAACAGGCGTGCTTGTCGCGCGCGAGGCGGCGCATTTGTGGGCGGATGCTGAGGTCGCGCCGCTGTTGTCATCGTTTTCCTATGCGGCGCTGGAAGCCGCGCGTGATGTCGCGCCGGATCTTCCGCGAGGCATGCTGTACGAGCGCGTGCCTGCGAACTGGCGCGAGCAGACTGCGGCGCTGTCGTGCGTTTCGCTGCACGCGAGCCATCGCGCGCTCAATCAGCCGCTCGTCACGCAAATCAAGGAGGCGGGCTTGCGCATCCTCGCCTACACGGTGAACGATCCGGACCGCGCGCGCTTGCTTGCGCAATGGGGCGTCGATGCGATCTGTACGGATCGCATCGACATCATTGGCGCGGATTTTCTGGCGGTGTCGCCGGATTGAAACGTCAGCGTTGAAGCGTCAGCGCGCGCGAGCGAGCAGCACGCCCGCAACGAGCGCCAGCCCGCCGACGAGCGCAATCGTCTGCCAGGGCTTTTCGTGGAGGTAAGCGTCGGCGTCTTCGAGCGCGGCGCCCGCGCGTTGGCGCAGCACGGCGTGGGTATCGTTCAGACGCGCGCGGGCGTTGTCGAGGCGCTCGCTGATCTGCGCGCGCAGCGCGGCTGCATCGGCTGATGTGCCTTCGGCCAGCGTGCTTTCGAGTTCGCTCAGAAGAGTGCGGAGTTCGGAGCCGATATCCTCGGCCGCTTCACGACCATGCCGTGCCATGCGGCGCGCGCGGCGGCTCGTCGTGCTCCAGGAATCTCCGATGGCGTCTCGCGTATTAGGCAATGCGTTCATAGATCGCTCCGTCGATGGATGAGTCGTGGATGGCCCGCATCGATAGCGGGGAAACTTATCATGCAGCAAATTCGATGCCGGTGCTGCGACTTTGCGCAATGTCTCGGGAAGCGTAACCGCGCCACATTTAATGCACGCGGTGACGCGTAAGAAGTGCAAGCAGTTTCGTCTCGCAGAGGTCACATTTACAAGCGCGATGCAAAAGATAACGCCGGCATCAAATCATGCCGGCGTTATCTTTCTTTCTGCGATCACGCTTAAATCGTAGTTACATGCTTATGAGCAGTTCGACTTCAGAAGCGATAGCCTACGCGCAGATATGTGACGATCGGATTCAGCGTGATTTTTGCCTGCGATTGAACATTGAGCGTGCCGACCGGCGTTTGAGCTTGCGTGTTCAACTTCGCCGTGGCCTTCAACGGAATGAACGAGACAGAGAAACCCGCGAACCAATGCTCTGTGAAATTGTAAGTCGCGCCGACATTAAACACGGGCGCCCACGAACTATCCGTGTCGACCGTGGTCGGACCATGCAGGACCGAGCCTTCGAATTGCTGGTTCGTGATCTGTGCATCGGTGAACCAGGTGCGCGTCACGCCCAGGCCCACGAACGGACGGAACTTCGCCGTAGGCGCATTGAAGAAGTATTTGAAGAGCAGCGTCGGGCTCCATTGCTTCGCGCTGCCGAGCTTGCCGTATTGGGAGAAGGTGCCGGTGCCTTCGAGATCGAACGTGGGGGGAATGCCCATTTCGAGTTCGGCGGCAATATGATCGGTGGCGAAGTAGCCTACTGTGAAACCGGCGGTGTCAGCGCTCGAGATGCCTGCGCCCGTGCCGGGAACATCGATATTGACCGGAGATCCGCCTACACTTGTTTCTTTGAGCGGACCGCTGCTGTCTTGCGGGGCGAAGTGAAACCAGCCTCCAGTGACATAGATGGATCCGGCCGATTGCGCATGTGCCGCAGTGGACATACACGCTAATGCCGCGATCCCCGTGATGACTTGTTTTATTTTCAATTTGTGCTCCTCCGAAAAAGCACGCTCATTATGAACACAACATTTCACATTAACCATAGCGGTGCCGTAGAGCATTCTCCCTAGGGCAAAGAGCGGCTTTGGGGCCTCGTTGCACGGCAATTGCATGTGTTTTGTCCACGCTGCCGCAACGGCTCCGAAAGGCCCCCGAACGGGGTAACACAAACGCGACCAACGGAATATCCAGAATGGCACGGCTTGCACGACTCTACGTTCCCGAACAGCCGCAGCATGTCATCCTGCGTGGTCTCGACCAGCAACCTGCCTTCGTCGACGACCAGGACTACGAGCTCTTCATCGACTGCTTGAGGACTGCTTCACGTGATCACCACCTCTCCATTCACGCCTATGCGCTGATGCCGCAAGCGGTGCATCTGCTCGTCACGCCGCGCGACGAAGCCAGCTTGCCCAAAGCGATGCAAGCCGTAGGACGTCGTTACGTAGCGCACTTCAATCGGCGTTACACGCGACGCGGCACGCTCTGGGAAGGCCGCTATCGTGCCACCGTGATCGAGGGCGAACGTTACTTTTTGCTCGCCACGCGCGTCGTCGAAATGGCGCCCGTGCGTGCACAACTCGTCGCGGCTCCGCAAGACTACAAGTGGTCGAGCTTTCGTCATCACATCGGACTTGCGCTCGACGGCCTCATCACCGACCATCCGCTTTTCTGGTCGCTCGGCAACACGCCTTTTGAACGCCAGCACGCGTACAAGGAACTGTGCGAACAACCACTCGACGAGCGCGAGGCCAATCGTCTCTTGCAAGCGACACTCAAAGGCTGGGTGCTGGGCAGCGATGCCTATCGCGAATGGGCATCTCATGCGGCCAACCGCCGGGTGTCGCCGCTGCCGCGCGGCCGTCCGCGAAAGATTCGCGAAACTCCACAGCCTCAATAACGGCGTGCCAAAGCGTTCCTGAAGCGTGAAATGAAACGGCGTCTCGAAATTTTCGGGGTACGCCGTTTCTTTTTCACCGCTATTGATGCGGCCCCAATATATTGGGGCGTGTTTGCACCATATCGATAATTGGTGTCATATCATCAAGTTTTATTTGCCACCGCTTTGATTCGTCGCGTATATTTCGATTTCCGGCGAATGCCGCGGTGCAGCGTGCCGCGCACGACCGTGCTTCGTGACACATGAAGTTGAAAAAAGTCGTCGCAAGCGACAAGAAAATGGTTCAACGGCCGAGTCGAATCGGCCCCTCACAGTAGAGACGGTGTCCCCATGAACGATCATCAGCAGCCGGCAGCCGGTTCGCTTCCCGCCGCGCAGGGCATGTACGACCCTGCGAACGAACACGACGCGTGCGGCGTCGGCTTCGTCGCCCATATCAAGGGAAAAAAGAGCCACGAGATCATTCAGCAGGGTCTCAAGATTCTTGAGAATCTGGACCACCGCGGCGCGGTGGGCGCCGATCCGCTGATGGGCGACGGCGCCGGCATCCTGATCCAGGTGCCGGACGGCTTCTATCGCGAGGAAATGGCCAAGCAGGGCGTGACGTTGCCGCCGGCTGGCGAGTACGGCGTCGGCATGATCTTCCTGCCGAAAGAGCACGCTTCGCGTCTCGCGTGCGAGCAGGAGCTGGAGCGCACGGTCAAGGCCGAAGGTCAGGTCGTGCTCGGCTGGCGCGACGTGCCGGTGGATTCCGCCATGCCCATTTCGCCGACCGTGAAGGCGAGCGAGCCGCTGATCCGCCAGATTTTCATCGGCCGCGGCAAGGACATCGTCGTGACGGACGCGCTCGAGCGCAAGCTGTACATCATCCGCAAGACGGCGAGCCATCGCATCCAGGCGCTCAAGCTCAAGCACGGCAAGGAATATTTCGTGCCGTCGATGTCGTCGCGCACGGTCGTCTACAAGGGTCTGCTGCTCGCCGGTCAGGTCGGCGTGTATTACCGCGACCTGCAGGACGAGCGCGTCGTGTCGGCGCTCGCGCTCGTACACCAGCGCTTCTCGACGAACACGTTCCCGGCGTGGGAACTCGCGCACCCGTATCGCATGATCGCGCATAACGGTGAAATCAACACCGTGAAGGGCAACGTCAACTGGCTGAACGCGCGCACCGGCGCGATCGCTTCGTACGTGCTCGGCGACGATCTGCCGAAGCTCTGGCCGCTGATCTATCCGGGCCAGTCGGACACGGCGTCGTTCGACAACTGTCTCGAACTGCTCGTCATGGCCGGTTATCCGCTCGTCCACGCGATGATGATGATGATCCCGGAAGCCTGGGAACAGCACACGCTGATGGACGACAACCGCCGCGCGTTCTACGAGTACCACGCCGCGATGATGGAGCCGTGGGACGGCCCCGCCGCGATCGCGTTCACGGACGGCCGCCAGATCGGCGCGACGCTCGACCGTAACGGTCTGCGTCCGGCGCGCTATCTCGTCACCGACGACGATCTCGTGATCCTCGCGTCGGAATCCGGCGTGCTGCCGATTCCCGAGTCGAAGATCGTCAAGAAGTGGCGTCTGCAGCCGGGCAAGATGTTCCTGATCGACATGGAGCAGGGCCGCATCATCGAGGACAAGGAGCTGAAGGACAACCTGTCCAACGCGAAGCCGTACAAGAGCTGGATCGACGCCGTGCGCATCAAGCTCGATGAAATCGAGCCGAAGGCGGACGACGTCGAGACGCAGCGCCGCGAAGCCGCCGCGCTGCTGGACCGCCAGCAGGCGTTCGGCTACACGCAGGAAGACCTCAAGTTCCTGATGGCGCCGATGGCGCAATCGGGCGAAGAGGCCGTCGGCTCGATGGGCAACGACTCGCCGCTCGCGGTCATGTCCAACAAGAACAAGACGCTCTACAACTACTTCAAGCAGTTGTTCGCGCAAGTGACGAACCCGCCGATCGACCCGATCCGCGAGAACCTCGTCATGTCGCTCAACTCGTTCATCGGTCCGAAGCCGAATCTGCTCGACACGACCAACATCAACCCGACGATGCGCCTCGAAGTGTCGCAGCCCGTGCTCGACTTCAAGGACATCGCGAAGATCCGCGCGATCGACAAGTACACCGGCGGCAAGTTCAGCTCGTACGAACTGAACATCTGCTATCCGGCGGCGTGGGGCAAGGAAGGCATCGAGGCACGCATCGCGTCGCTGTGCGCGGAAGCCGTGGATGCCGTGCGCTCCGGTTACAACATCCTGATCGTGTCGGACCGCAAGATGGACCGCGATAACGTCGCGATCCCGGCGCTGCTCGCCACGTCGGCGATCCACTCGCATCTCGTCGCGCACGGTCTGCGCACGAGCACGGGTCTCGTCGTGGAGACGGGCTCGGCGCGCGAGACGCACCACTTCGCGCTGCTCGCGGGCTACGGCGCGGAAGCCGTGCACCCGTACCTCGCGCTGGAAACGCTCGCCAACATGGCCGATGGCTTCAAGGGCGATCTCTCGGCGGACAAGGTCATCTACAACTTCACGAAGGCGGTCGGCAAGGGGCTGCTGAAGGTCATGTCGAAGATGGGCATTTCGACGTACATGTCCTACACCGGCGCGCAGATTTTCGAAGGCGTGGGCCTGTCGACGGAACTCGTCGAGAAGTACTTCAAGGGCACGGCGACGAAGGTCGGCGGCATCGGCATCTTCGAAGTGGCGGAAGAAGCGATTCGCCTGCATCGCGAAGCATTCGGCGACAACCCGGTTCTTGCGACCATGCTCGACGCGGGCGGCGAGTACGCGTACCGCGTGCGCGGCGAAGAGCACATGTGGACGCCGGATGCGATCGCCAAGCTGCAACACTCGGCGCGCAGCAATTCGTATCAGACGTACAAGGAATACGCGCACATCATCAACGACCAGACGAAGCGTCACATGACGTTCCGCGGTCTGTTCGAATTCAAGGTGTCGCCGTCGAAGGCCATTGCGCTCGATGAAGTCGAATCGGCGAAGGACATCGTCAAGCGCTTCGCCACCGGCGCAATGTCACTCGGCTCGATCAGCACGGAAGCGCACGCCACGCTCGCCGTCGCGATGAACCGCATCGGCGGCAAGTCGAACACCGGCGAAGGCGGCGAGGACGAAACGCGTTATCGCAACGAATTGCGCGGCATTCCGATCAAGAACGGCGACACGCTGCAATCGATCATCGGCAAGGAAGTCGTCACCGACATCCCGCTGAAGGACGGCGATTCGCTGCGCTCGAAGATCAAGCAGGTCGCGTCGGGCCGTTTCGGCGTGACGGCGGAATATCTGTCGTCGGCGGATCAGATCCAGATCAAGATGGCGCAGGGCGCGAAGCCGGGCGAAGGCGGTCAGCTGCCGGGCCACAAGGTGTCCGATTACATCGGCAAGCTGCGTTATTCGGTGCCGGGCGTCGGCCTGATTTCGCCGCCGCCGCACCACGACATCTATTCGATCGAAGATCTCGCGCAGCTCATTCACGATCTGAAGAACGTGAATTCGTCGTCGAGCATTTCGGTGAAGCTGGTGTCGGAAGTCGGTGTCGGCACGGTCGCGGCGGGTGTCGCGAAGGCGAAGGCGGATCACGTCGTGATCGCGGGTCATGACGGCGGCACGGGCGCGTCGCCCTTGTCGTCGCTCAAGCACGCGGGCACGCCGTGGGAACTCGGCCTCGCCGAAACGCAGCAGACGCTGGTGCTGAACCGTCTGCGCGGCCGTATCCGCGTGCAGGCGGACGGTCAGATGAAGACCGGCCGCGATGTCGTGATCGGCGCGCTGCTCGGTGCGGACGAATTCGGCTTCGCGACGGCGCCGCTCGTCGTCGAAGGCTGCATCATGATGCGCAAGTGCCATCTGAACACGTGCCCGGTCGGCGTCGCGACGCAAGATCCGGTGCTGCGCGCGAAGTTCTCCGGCCAGCCGGAACACGTCGTCAACTTCTTCTTCTTCGTCGCGGAAGAAGTGCGCGAAATCATGGCGCAGTTCGGCATCCGCAAGTTCGATGATCTGATCGGCCGCGTCGATCTGCTCGACATGAAGAAGGGCATCGAGCACTGGAAGGCGAAGGGTCTCGACTTCTCGCGCATCTTCTATCAGGTGCCGGTGGGCGAAGACGTCGCGCGCAAGCATGTCGACGTGCAGGATCACGGTCTCGACAAGGCGCTCGATCATGTGCTGATCGAGAAGTCGAAAGCGGCGATCGAGAAGGGCGAGCATGTGTCGTTCATTCAGCCGGTGCGCAACGTGAACCGCACGGTCGGCGCGATGCTGTCCGGCCTCATCGCGAAGAAGCACGGTCATGATGGCCTCCCCGACGACTCGATCCACATCCAGTTGAAGGGCACGGCGGGCCAGAGCTTCGGCGCGTTCCTCGCGAAGGGCGTGACGCTGGATCTCGTCGGCGACGGCAACGACTACGTCGGCAAGGGCCTGTCGGGCGGGCGCATCATCATTCGCCCGACCAACGACTTCCGCGGCAAGTCCGAGGAAAACATCATCTGCGGCAACACGGTGATGTACGGCGCGATCGAAGGCGAATCGTACTTCCGCGGCGTCGCGGGCGAGCGCTTCTGCGTGCGTAACTCTGGCGCGACGGCGGTCGTCGAAGGCACGGGCGATCACGGCTGCGAATACATGACGGGCGGCACGGTGGTCGTGCTCGGCGAGACGGGCCGCAACTTCGCGGCGGGCATGTCGGGCGGCATCGCGTTCGTGTACGACCCGGAAGGCGCGTTCGCGGGCAAGTGCAACAAGTCGATGGTTGCGCTCGATCCTGTGTTGCAGCAAGCCGAACAGGAGCGCACGGTGGACCGCGCGCTGTGGCATGCCGGCAAGACCGACGAAGCACTGCTCAAGGGCCTGATCGAACGTCACTTCCAGTTCACCGGCTCGCCGCGCGCGAAGTCGCTGCTCGAAAACTGGGATTCGGCTCGCCGTCAGTTCGTGAAGGTGTTCCCGACCGAGTACAAGCGCGCGCTCACCGAGCTCGGCGCGAAGAAGGGCAAGGAAGCGGTCGCGGCTTAAGCGGTTTGTAAATATAGAAGGCCTTCCCGATGCGAGTGCATCGGGAAGCAGGTCCCTCACTGTACATAGAGAAAGAAATGGGCAAGGCAACCGGTTTTCTCGAGTTCGAACGCCGCCACGAGGCGTACGAAGCACCGCTGACCCGCGTCAAGCATTACAAGGAATTCGTCGCTGCACTGACCGATGAAGACGCGAAGGTTCAAGGCGCGCGCTGCATGGATTGCGGCATCCCGTTCTGCAACAACGGCTGCCCGGTCAACAACGTCATCCCGGACTTCAACGATCTCGTGTTCCAGCAAGACTGGAAGAGCGCGATCAACGTGCTGCATTCGACCAACAACTTTCCGGAGTTCACGGGCCGCATCTGCCCGGCGCCGTGCGAAGCGGCGTGCACGCTCGGCATCAACGACGATCCGGTCGGCATCAAGTCGATCGAGCACGCGATCATCGACAAGGCTTTCACGGAAGGCTGGGTCGTGCCGCAGCCGCCGAAGCACAAGACGGGCAAGAAAGTGGCCGTCGTCGGTTCGGGTCCGGCTGGGCTGGCCGCCGCGCAGCAACTCGGGCGCGCGGGCCATGAAGTCGTCGTGTTCGAGAAGAACGATCGCATCGGCGGTCTGCTGCGTTACGGCATCCCCGACTTCAAGCTGGAGAAGTGGCTGATCGACCGCCGCATGCGCCAGATGGAAGCGGAAGGCGTGTCGTTCCGCACGAACGTGTTCATCGGCCGCGATGCGCTGCCGGAATACATCGCGAATACGGCGAAGGAAACCATCACGCCGGACGAACTGAAGGAACAGTTCGACGCGGTCGTGATCGCGGGCGGTTCGGAAACGCCGCGCGATCTGCCGGTGCCGGGGCGCGAGCTCGAAGGCATCTACTACGCGATGGAATTCCTGCCGCAGCAGAACAAGGTCAACGCGGGCGACAAGCTCACGGACCAGCTGCTCGCGAAGGGCAAGCATGTCGTCGTGATCGGCGGTGGCGATACGGGTTCGGATTGCGTGGGCACGTCGAATCGACATGGCGCGAAGGGCGTGACGCAGTTCGAACTGCTCGCGCAGCCGCCCGAGGAAGAGAACAAGCCGCTCGTGTGGCCGTACTGGCCGATCAAGCTGCGCACGTCGTCGTCGCATGAGGAAGGCTGCGAGCGCGACTGGTCGGTCGCGACGAAGCGCTTCGAAGGCAAGAACGGCAAGGTCGAGAAGCTGATCGCGGTGCGCGTCGAGTGGAAGGGCGGCAAGATGCAGGAAGTGCCGAATTCCGAGTTCGAGATGAAGGCCGATCTCGTGCTGCTCGCGATGGGCTTCACGCAGCCGGTTTCGCCGGTGCTGGATGCGTTCGGCGTCGAGAAGGATGCGCGTGGCAACGTGCGCGCCGCGACCGAGGGCGACAAGGCGTATTACACGTCGGTGGACAAGGTGTTCACGGCGGGCGATATGCGTCGCGGTCAGTCGCTGGTCGTCTGGGCGATTCGTGAAGGACGTCAGTGCGCGAGGTCGGTGGATGCGTATCTGATGGGCAGCAGCGAGTTGCCGCGGTAAGTGGAGTTCGACGCTTCACGTAAGAAGGCCACGCGATTGCGTGGCCTTTTTGCTTTGGGATTGCGCGGCTCAAACCTCCGCCATCGCCCTCTCGATCTCGATCTTGTAATCATGGAACATCGCCACCGACTCGCGATGCGCCACACTCAATATCGCCGCCTTCGGCAGCCGTTCGACGAGCGTGTTGTAGATATGCAGCTCGTTCTCCGCATCGAGCGCGCTCGTGGCTTCGTCGAGGAACACGAAGTCCGGCTTGTGCAGCAGCACGCGCGCGGCGGCGAGCCGCTGTTGCTCACCCGGCGACAGGCTCCGCGCCCAATGCGCGCTTTCGTCCAGCCGGTCCGCATACGCTTCGAGATTGCACAGACGCAGCACTTCGCGCGATTCTTCATCGCCGAACGTGCCGCCCGCCGACGGATACGACAGCGCCGCGCGCAACGTCCCGATCGGCAGATAGCTCATCTGCGGGATGAACATCATCTTCGCGTCGACGGGCGCATCGATCGTGCCGTCGCCGAACGGCCACAAGCCCGCGAGCGCGCGCATCAAGGTGCTCTTGCCCGACCCCGAAGGACCGACGACCAGCCACCGCGATCCCGGCTCGATCGACACATTCGCCACACGCGAAAGCGGCGTGCCGTTGGGCAGCGCGAGCACGAGTCCGTTCGTCGTGAGCGACGGCGTGCTCGTGTAATGCAGGTTGATGCCGCCATGTTCCGTCGCCGGCGACGTTTCCTCGCGGATATGCGTCGAGCGCATCACGCGCTTGAATTCGCGCAGACGATTGACGGTGGCGCGCCATTCGACCAACGTCGAATAACTGTTGATGAACCAGGAAAACGAATCGCTGACCGTGCCGAACGCCGATGAAATCTGCATCAGCACGCCGAACGAAAACGCGCCCGCGAAGTAACGCGGCGCGGCGACCATGATCGGAAAGATGATCGCGATCTGTCCGTAGAAGGAAAGCACGAAGGTCATGCGCTTCGTGTACTTCATGATCAGCCACCAGTTGTCGCGGATGCGCTGGAAGATGGTCTTCGCATTCGCCGTTTCGGTGGAGATGCCGTCGTAGAAAGCGATCTGCTCGGCGTTCTCGCGCACGCGGATCAGGCCGAAACGGAAATCCGCTTCCACCTTCTGCTGCTGATAATTGATCGACACGAGCGGATGCCCGACCTTCTGGATGATCAGCGAGCCGAGAATCGCGTAGAGCGCGGCGGCCCACACCATGTAGCCCGGAATCGTGATCGGCGTGCCGCCGAGCGAGAAGGTCAGCGCGCCCGCGATGGTCCAGAGAATCGTGATGAAGGTGACGAGCGTGACGAGCGTCGAAAGCAGGTCGAGCGACAGCGAAAGCGTGGTGGTGGCGAAGGACTGGAGATCGTCGGAAATACGCTGGTCGGGGTTGTCGGCGAGACGGTCGCGCTCGATGCGGTAGAACGCCTTGTCGCCGAGCCATTGCTCCAGGAACCGGTTGGTGAGCCATTGGCGCCAGCGGAACGCGAGCATCTGCCGCAGATACCGCCCGTACACCGCGAGCAGGATGTACGCGAACGCGAGGCCGGTGAAGATCAGCAGCAGATGCGGAAAGTCCCTGACGTTCTTGTTCTGCAGCGCGTTGTAGAAGTCGGCGTTCCAGCTGTTGAGCCGGACGTTGATCCAGACGACCGTCATGTTGATCGCGATGATCGCGACGAGCAGACCCCACGCGATGCCGCGCTCCTCCGACACCCAGTAGGGCTTGATGAGGCTCCACGCCGAGACTTCGTCGGCCTTCTGCTGTGTGCTTTCGGTGCGAGTGTTGGTCATGAGCTTCCTGCTGTTGCGCCTCGTGGCGCCCGATTGTCACGTCCGCGGCCGGGCTGCGCGCGGTGTTTTCGGGCTCCGCAAATTGTTCCGGGGTTCGCTTAACGCTCGCTTAATTTCGCGCGATCGTTCGGCGAACCATGTTCGCGGCATTGTGCCAGAGTGCCGCCTCGTACGATAAAAGGCGGGCAATCCCGGTTTGCAGCGCATTCGCCTTTCATGTTTTAATGATCCTCGACGAAACAGGGGTGCTTCGCGTGCATCGGCGGCCGGAATGGCCGGCAGCGCGGCGAGGCTGAGAGAGACCCTTTGCACCCGATCCGGGTAATACCGGCGAGGGAAGTTTCCGGAGAACGCGCGAGCCTCGCGCCATTCCTCCAGTCTCTTCCAGTCCTTTCTTTGCGCCCGGCGCGGTCCATTTCCCCGCCGAGCCGGTCTCTCCGCTGATTTCGTCCTCGTGATGTGGCGTCGCGCCAGCACGGTCGAGATCGCGTGTCTCGTCTCCTTCGTGCAGCGCAGCGTCGCGCATATGGAGACATCGAATTGATGAACAGAATCGATCAGGGCGCCGCGCGCCGGCCGGATTTCGCCGTCGTCGGCGGCGGGCTCGTCGGACGGCTCGTCGCGTGGCAGCTCGCGGGCGCGGGCCACGACGTCGCGCTCTACGAGCGCGGCGACGCTGCAGGCACGCAATCGGCCGCGTGGGTCGCCGCCGCCATGCTCGCGCCGCTCGCCGAGGCGGCGAGCGCGGAGCCGCTCGTCGTCGGGCTCGGGGCGGCTTCGCTCGAACGCTGGCCGAGCCTCATCGCGCAATTGCCCGAGGCGGTCTTCTTCCAGCGCAACGGCACGCTCGTCGTCTGGCATGGCGCCGATCGCGCCGAAGCGCCGCTTTTCGAGCGCCGTCTGAAGGCCAATTCGCCCGCGGGTCTGCTCGACGGCGGCTTCGTCAAGCTTGCGGGCGCGCAGATCGCGCACGCCGAACCGGCGCTCGGCACGCGCTTCGCGCAGGGCTGGCTGCTGCCGAACGAAGGTCAGCTGGATAACCGTCAGGCGCTGCGCGCGCTCGCAGCCGGGCTCGCCGAGCGCGGTGTGCGCACGTACTGGAACACCGCCGTCGATGCGATGCCCGACGCGCGCTGGATCGTCGATTGCCGCGGTCTCGGCGGCAAGCCCGCGTGGCCCGCGCTGCGCGGCATCCGCGGCGAGGTCGCGCGCGTGCATGCGCCGGGCATCGGACTCACGCGGCCCGTGCGGCTGCTGCATCCGCGCTATCCGCTCTACATCGCGCCGAAGGAACACGATCTGTACGTGATCGGCGCGACGGAAGTGGAGGGCGAGGACATGTCGCCGGTCAGCGTGCGTTCCGCGCTCGAGCTGCTGAGCGCAGCGTTCGCCGTGCATCCGGGCTTCGGCGAGGCGCGCATTCTCGAGCTGAACGCGCATTGCCGGCCGACGTTGCCGGATCATCGGCCGGCCATCGTCTGGGACGGGGCGCGGACCTTGCGCGTGAACGGTTTGTATCGGCACGGCTTCATGATCGCGCCGGAAGTCGCGGATGCCGCGTGCCGTCTCGCAAACGCGCTCGTGTCCGGCGACATCGCCGATGCCGACGCCTTCTCCGATTTCCGCGACGCCGCGCGCTGGCCGGAACTGCTGCACGGCGAGTTCTCGGCCGCGCCCGCGCTATCTCATTGAGCAAGTGACCCGAGCCATGAACATCCACATCAATCAGCGCGTTTTCGACCTGCCCGATGCCACCACCGTCACCGACGCGCTCGCCGCGTTCGGCGCGAAACCGCCGTTCGCGGTCGCGCTGAACGGCCAGTTCGTCGCGCGCGGCGAGCACGCCACGAAAACGCTCGCCGCCGGCGACAAGCTCGACGTCGTGTCGCCCGTCGCGGGCGGCTGAATTCCGAACCGAAGGATCGAACCATGACCATCTCCACCGCCGACGTTCTCACGCTCTACGGCGAGACGTTTCCGAGCCGCGTGCTGCTCGGCACGTCGCGTTATCCGTCGCTGCAATCGCTTTCCGACTCCATCGACGCCGCGCGTCCGGGCATGGTGACCGTCGCGCTGCGCCGCCAGTCGGAGACCGGCGAGGCCGGCTTTTTCGACGTATTGAAGCGCCACGGCGTTGCGCTCCTGCCGAACACGGCGGGCTGTCAGAGCGTCGATGAAGTGCTGACGACGGCGCATATGGCGCGCGAAGTCTTCGAAACGCCGTGGATCAAGCTGGAGTTGATCGGCGACGACTACACGCTGCAGCCCGATCCGATCGGCCTCGTCGAAGCGGCGGGGAAACTCATCCGCGATGGCTTCAAGGTGCTGCCGTACTGCACGGAGGATCTGGTCATCGGCCGGCGTCTGCTCGATGCAGGCTGCGAGGCGCTGATGCCGTGGGGCGCGCCGATCGGCACCGGCCGTGGCGTGACCAATCCGTACGGGCTGCGCACCTTGCGGGAGCGCCTGCCGGATGTGCCGCTGATCGTCGATGCCGGTCTGGGCGTGCCGTCGCATGCGTGTCAGGTGATGGAGTGGGGCTTCGACGGCGTGCTGCTCAACACGGCGGTTTCGCAGGCAACCTTCCCGCCGCAGATGGCGCGCGCCTTTGCGCTCGGCGTCGAAGCCGGGCGCACCGCGTTCCTCGCCGGTCCGATGGCCGAGCGAGACAGCGCGCAGGCGAGCACGCCGGTCGTCGGCATGCCGTTCTGGCATCAGGACGGAGGTGCCGCGTGAGCTTGCTGAATCGCGAAGTTTTCTGGCCGCCGGCGGACGAACTCGTCGAAGTCGCCGAGCGCATTCGCGCGCGTCTGGGCGAATGGCCGGCGGCTGAGACGCGCTGGCGCATCTGTCTGACCGCGCCGGAAGCACCGAAAGCGAATGACATCGTCGTATTCACCGAGGCGCCCGATGTGGCCGTGAACGGCGGCGGGGCAATCCTGGAAGCGCACGGCAACCGCGTCACGCTGCGTCGTGGCGATGAGCGTTTCGCGCTGGAAGGCGTTTTGTCGGACGATTGGCTGGCCGCGCTCGCCGCTTTCCTCGACTGCAACTTCGAGCCGCACGACGCCCTTACGCTCGCGCTCGCCTGGCGCGCGGGCGATGAGAACAAGGACGACGCATGGCCCGTCGATTTCGCGACCTTTCCGCGCGTCGCCGATTTGCCGGCCGCGCCCGAGCGCGCTTTTCCGGCGTGCCCCGATCGGCTCGGTCTCTATCCGGTGTTGCCGAGCGCCGACTGGGTCGAGCGCGTTCTCGAGCTGGGCGTGCGCACGACGCAACTGCGTCGCAAATCGACCGACAGCGCGGACTTGCAGCGCGAAATCGCCCGTTCTGTCGAAGCGGGCCGCCGGCATGATGCGCAGCTTTTCATCAATGATCACTGGCGCGAGGCGATCGCGGCGGGCGCGTATGGCGTGCATTTAGGTCAGGAGGACGTGCAGACCGCCGATCTGAACGCGATCGCGAAAGCCGGCGTGCGGCTCGGTCTTTCGACGCACGGCTATTACGAGATGTTGCGCGCGCTGCATTTCAGGCCGAGCTATCTTGCGCTGGGCGCCGTCTTCCCGACGACGACGAAAGTCATGCCGACCAAGCCGCAGGGCCTCGCGCGGCTGACGCGCTACGTGCAGCTGCTGTCGGGCCGCGTGCCGCTCGTCGCGATCGGCGGGATCGACGCGAAAGTGATGCCCGATGTGCTCGCGACGGGCGTCGGCAGCGCGGCGGTCGTGCGCGCGGTCACAGAAGCGCCGGACACGGCGGCAGCGATCTCGTCACTGCAAAAAATGTTTGCCGGT
This sequence comes from Caballeronia temeraria, assembly GCF_001544795.2. Taxonomy (GTDB): domain Bacteria; phylum Pseudomonadota; class Gammaproteobacteria; order Burkholderiales; family Burkholderiaceae; genus Caballeronia; species Caballeronia temeraria. Next base: position 77,632 of record NZ_FCOI02000027.1, read on the forward strand.
CAGCGGTGAATATTCCCAAAAGCAAGGAGGAGCACGCCTAGGCAAAGCACCGATTGCGCGCAGGCCCTATAATTCGGCCTCTTGCGTCAACGGAATCCTCTTACCCAGTGCCTGCTTCCTCCGAGACTCTGCTGGAGCTACGCGACGTCGATTTCGGCTACGGCGACCGGCTCATTCTGTCGAACCTGAACATGCGTTTCACGCGTGGTCAGGTGGTCGCGGTCATGGGTGGCTCAGGCTGCGGCAAGACCACGACTTTGCGTCTGATCGGCGGCCTCGTGAAGGCGAGCCGCGGCAAGGTCCTGTTCGGCGACCAGGACATCGGCGCACAGACACGCGAAGGCCTGTACGCGCTGCGCCGCAGAATGGGCATGCTGTTTCAGTTCGGCGCGCTGTTCACGGACCAGACCGTGTTCGAGAACGTGGCGTTCCCGCTGCGCGAACATACGGACCTGCCGGAAGCGCTGATCCGCGACCTCGTGCTGATGAAGCTGAACGCGGTCGGGCTGCGCGGCGCGCGCGATCTGGCGCCGTCGGAGATTTCGGGCGGCATGGCGCGCCGCGTCGCGCTCGCCCGCGCCATCGCGCTCGATCCCCAATTGATGATGTACGACGAGCCCTTCGCCGGTCTCGATCCCATCTCGCTCGGCATCACGGCGCAGCTCATCCGCACGATCAACGACGCGCTCGGCGCAACCTCCATTCTCGTTACGCACGATGTGCCGGAGTCCTTCGCGATTGCGGACTACGTGTATTTCATCGCGAACGGCGGAATTCACGCCGAAGGCACGCCGGCGGAGTTGCGCGCATCGCAGGATCCGACGGTGCGCCAGTTCATCGACGGCACGCCGGACGGACCTTTCAAGTTTCACTACGCGAGCACGCCGCTCGCGGCGGATTTCGGCATCGGAGGGCAGGCATGATCAGCGCGCTCGGACGCTGGGTGCTCGACGGTTTCGGCACCGCAGGCTACGCAACGCGCATGTTCCTGCGCCTCGTGGTCGAATTTTTCCCGCTGTTGCGCCGCCCGCGCCTCGTCACGAAACAGATCCACTTCGTCGGCAATTATTCGCTCGTCATCATCGCGGTGTCGGGCTTGTTCGTCGGTTTCGTGCTCGGCTTGCAGGGCTACTACACGTTGAGCCGCTATGGTTCGGAGCAGGCGCTCGGCCTTCTGGTCGCGCTGTCGCTCGTGCGCGAACTCGGGCCGGTCGTCACGGCGCTGCTGTTCGCCGGGCGTGCGGGGACGTCGCTCACCGCCGAAATCGGTTTGATGAAAGCCGGCGAGCAGCTCACGGCGATGGAAATGATGGCGGTCGACCCGCTCAGAGTGGTCGTCGCGCCGCGCATGTGGGCGGGCATCGTCGCCATGCCGGTGCTGGCGGCCATTTTCAGCGCGGTCGGCATTATCGGCGGCTATGTCGTCGGCGTGATGCTGATCGGCGTCGATCCGGGCGCGTTCTGGTCGCAGATGCAAGGCGGCGTGGATGTATGGCGCGATGTCGGCAACGGCGTCATCAAGAGCATCGTGTTCGGCTTCGCGGTGACGTTCATCGCGTTGTTCCAGGGCTACGAGGCGAGACCGACGCCCGAAGGCGTGTCGCGAGCGACGACGAAAACCGTCGTGTACGCGTCTCTCGCCGTGCTCGGGCTCGATTTCCTGCTCACCGCACTGATGTTCAGCTAACGAACCAAGCGCAGGCGCCGGACAAGGCGCGGGCGTTGTGAAGGGCACAGACCGTCACGCGCCATCTGCGGAAAGATTCTCTTTGGAAAGACGATGAAAAAGACTGCTCTCGACTTTTGGGTCGGCCTCTTCGTGGTGCTCGGTTTCGTGGCGCTGCTCTTTCTCGCGCTGAAGGCGGGCAACATGAGCTCCCTGTCGTTCCAGCAAACCTACGCGGTGAAACTCAAGTTCGACAACATCGGCGGGCTGAAGGCGCGCGCGCCCGTGAAAAGCGCGGGCGTGACGGTCGGGCGCGTGGGCAGCATCGGCTTTGACCCGAATACCTATCAGGCCGTCGTGACGATCGATATCGACAAGCAGTACCAGTTCCCGAAGGACTCTTCCGCGAAGATCCTGACCTCCGGCCTGCTCGGCGAGCAATACATCGGTCTCGAGCCGGGCGGCGACGATCAGATGCTGAAGAGCGGCGACACGATCACGATGACGCAATCGGCCGTGGTGCTCGAAAACCTGATCGGCCAGTTCCTGTACAACAAGGCGGCGGATTCCGGCGCCTCGAAAGCGCCGGCGGCGCCGGCAGCGCCCGCACCCGCACCCGCACCGGCTTTCCCGGGCGCGGCGAGCGCGATGGGCGCATCGGCTGCGGTGGGCGCGTCCGGCGCGGCGCAATAAGGAGAAAGAACATGCAGCGGATGGGGATGCGGCGCGCAATCGTCATGGCGAGCGTGGTTGCGCTCACCGGTTGCGCGACCGTGACGACGCCGACGAAAGGGGATCCCTTCGAGAGCTACAACCGGACGATGTTCACGATCAACGACACGGTCGATCAATACGCGTTGAAGCCGGTGGCGAAGGGTTACGTGTGGGCCGTGCCGGAACCGGTGCGCAACAGCGTGACCAACTTCTTCTCGAATATCGGCGACGTCTACATCGCCGCGAACAATCTGGCGCAGTTGAAGATTGCGGACGGCGTATCGGACATCATGCGCGTCGCGATCAACACGCTGTTCGGCGTCGGTGGTCTGTTCGACGTCGCGACCATCGCGAAGCTGCCGAAGCACTCCGGCGACTTCGGCCTGACGCTCGGCCACTACGGCGTGCCGTCCGGCCCGTTCGTCGTGCTGCCCTTGCTCGGGCCGAGCACAGTGCGGGATTCCGCAGGCCTCGTCGTCGACTATTTGGGCAATCCGCTCACCTACGTACATCCGGATTCGGTGAGCTGGGCGCTCTATGGCGTGAATCTCGTCAACGTGCGCGCGAATCTGCTAGGCGCGACCGACGTGCTTGCCGATGCCGCACTCGATAAATACTCGTTCGTGCGCAATGCGTATCTCCAGCGCCGTCAATATCTGATCTCCGGCGGCGACGGCAACACGCCGGATTATGGTGAAGCGCCGCTGCCAACTTACGACGACGAGGGCGCGGCGGCTCCCGCAGGCGCATCGGCAACGGCCACGCCGGCTTCAGGCACGGCGGCTGCACCCACACCGGCGAGCGGCGCCAGAAATACCGTGCCGGGCAATGAGTACGTTCCGCCGCGTGCACCGGCTGGTTTCCCTTCATTCCGCTTGCGTTGAGCGGGCTGTTGCTAACGCGCGGTAACATATCTAACGACATTTATTACGCTTTGAATGCGATGCCGCCAGAACTCGGTTCGGGCGGCGCGCTCAAAACGAAGCCTCTACTTTTGCAGGGTCTGTGATGAAAAAACTTTTGCTTCTCCCCATTTTTGCGATGTTGCTGGCGTTCGCCGGCACGGCGTCGGCGCAGAGCGTCGATTCGAGCGCGCCCGACGTGATGATCAAGACGGTCACGCAGCAGGTTCTCGACGAAATCAAGTCGGACCCGAAGATTCAGTCGGGCGACATCAACAAGATCACCGAACTCGTCAACCAGAAGATCCTGCCGTACACGGATTTCACGCGCACGACGCGTCTCGTGATGGGCCGCAACTGGAATTCGGCGACGCCTGAGCAGCAGAAGCAGATCGTCGAGCAGTTCAAGATGCTGCTGATCCGCACGTATTCGGGCGCGCTCGCGCAGGTGCGCAACCAGACGGTCCAGTACAAGCCGTTCCGCGCGAATCCGGACGATACCGACGTCGTGGTCCGCTCGGTCGTGATGAACAACGGCTCGCCGGTCGAGCTCGACTATCGCCTGTACAAGACGGCGCAAGGCTGGCGCGTGTACGACATCAACGTGCTCGGCGCGTGGCTGATCCAGGCGTATCAGCAGCAATTCAACGAGCAGATCTCGCAGAACGGCGTCGGCGGTCTGCTGCAATTCCTGACGCAGCGTAACCAGCAACTCGCGAGCGGCAAGGCATCGTGAGCACGCCGGCCACGGGCGGCCGTTTCCAGACGGCCGCGACGCTGACCCACGAGAGCGCGAAGGCCGCGCTCGACGCGGGTCTGTCGCGCATCGCGGCAGGCGCGACCGAAGTCGATTGCGCGCCACTCACGCAGTTCGATTCCTCCGCGCTCGCCGTGCTGCTCGCATGGCAGCGCGCCGCGTCCGCGCGCGGTGCCGCGCTGGGCGTTTTCAACCTTCCTTCCGGGCTCGTCAGTCTTGCGCGAGCCTACGGCGTCGACACGCTCCTCACGTTCCGACATTGATCCTGTCCTGACTCCGCGCAGCACGCGGCGGCCCGCTCGCTGCCGCAAACAGGATCGCTCCGAAGTCGGCTCCAGCAGCTTTGCCCTATAATCAAACGTTTTTTTCGGACCCGTACCCGGCCCTTTTTGTCTGAGTGACGGGCCGTCAGGCGAAAATCCGCACAATCGAGGCGCGGCCGCACGAGGCGCGCGCACTGTCCATGTCAGCCATAGAAATCCGAAACGTCAGGAAGCGCTACAAGGATCTCCAGGCGCTCAAAGGCGTGAGCCTCACGGTGGAAGAGGGCGAGTTCTTCGGCTTGCTCGGTCCCAACGGCGCGGGCAAAACCACGTTGATCAGCATTCTGGCCGGCCTTGCGCGTGCCGATAGCGGCACAATCTCCGTGCGCGGTCATGATGTCGTCAGCGACTTCCGGGCTGCGCGCCGCGCGCTCGGCGTCGTGCCGCAGGAACTGGTGTTCGATCCCTTCTTCACCGTGCGCGAGTCGCTTCGCATCCAGTCGGGCTATTTCGGCTTGCGCAACAACGACGACTGGATCGACGAGGTCATGGCCAATCTCGATCTCACCGAGAAAGCCGACGTCAACACGCGCGCGCTCTCCGGCGGGATGAAGCGCCGCGTGCTCGTGGCGCAGGCGCTCGTGCACCGGCCGCCGGTGATCGTGCTCGACGAGCCCACTGCCGGCGTCGATGTCGAATTGCGCCAGACGCTGTGGAAGTTCATTTCGCGCCTGAATCGCGAAGGCCACACGATCGTGCTGACCACGCACTATCTCGAAGAAGCCGAGTCGCTGTGCCACCGGCTCGCGATGCTTCGTCGCGGCGAGGTCGTCGCGCTCGAGCGCACGAGCACGCTGCTGCAGCGCTTCTCGGGCATGCAACTGTATTTGCGTTTGTCGAACGGCGCACTGCCAGCGGATTTGCGCGCGCTCGAAGTCGATCCGCACGCGGTGTCGGGCGCGCAACATCTGCTTCGCCTCGCGAGCTACGACGACGTCGAGCCGATTCTCGCGAAATGCCGCGCGGCCGGCTGCACGTTCGATGAAATCGAAGTGCGCAAGGCAGATCTGGAAGACGTGTTCGTGCAGGTGATGAACGAACCGGAAGTGGTCGAGGGACTTTCATGAGCGGTTTCCAGACGCTGTTCTACAAGGAGCTGCTGCGCTTCTGGAAGGTCTCGTTTCAGACGGTGCTCGCGCCGGTCGTGACGGCGCTTTTGTATCTGACCATCTTCGGCCATGCGCTGTCGGGGCATGTGCAGGTGTATCCGGGCGTCGGCTACACGAGCTTTCTCGTGCCCGGCCTCGTGATGATGAGCGTGCTGCAAAACGCGTTCGCGAACAGTTCGTCGTCGCTGATCCAGTCGAAGATCACGGGCAATCTCGTGTTCGTGCTGCTGCCGCCCATCGCGCATTGGGAAATGTTCTTCGCGTACGTGCTGGCGTCGGTCGTGCGCGGATTGTGCGTCGGCTTTGGCGTGTTCATCGTGACGATCTGGTTCATCCCGATGTCGTTCGCCGCGCCGTTCTACATCATCGCGTTTGCGATTCTCGGTTCGGGCATTCTCGGCACGCTGGGTCTGATCGCGGGCATCTGGGCCGACAAATTCGACCAACTGGCCGCGTTTCAGAACTTCCTGATCATGCCGCTCACGTTTCTTTCCGGCGTGTTCTACTCGACACATACGCTGCCGCCGCTGTGGCGCGCGGTGTCGCATCTGAACCCGTTCTTCTACATGATCGACGGCTTTCGCTACGGCTTCTTCGGCCTGTCCGACGTCGATCCGCTCGTGAGCCTCGGCATCGTCGGCGGATTTCTGGCCGTGCTGGCGTTGATCGCCGTGCGACTGCTCGCGAGCGGCTACAAGCTGCGTCACTAATTCTCAAGGAGACTTCCACCATGTTGCCCACTCCGGAGCAGGTGAAGGATTACATCGCCAAAGGCCTCGCTTGCCAGCATCTGGAAGTGGAAGGCGACGGCCAGCATTTTTTTGCGACCATCGTGAGCGACGCGTTCGTCGGCAAGCGGCTGATCGCGCGTCATCAACTGGTTTACGCGGCGCTCGGCGAGCGCATGCGCGAGGAGATTCATGCACTCAGCATGAAGACCCTCACCCCCGACGAGTGGAAACCGGCCTGAGTCCACCCGGCGAAGCCAATCAGGTCATACGACTAACCCAAGCAACACCGGCATCACCGGAAAGACAAAGGCAGTAAGAGTGCGATTCATTCAAGACAATCGCGGCGCTGAAAACGGCACCGCTGGAAGCTCGGTCGAAGGACAAGCAATGGATAAACTGGTCATCACGGGAGGCGCGAAGCTCTCCGGCGAAATCACCGTTTCGGGTGCGAAGAACGCGGCTCTGCCGATTCTTTGCGCAAGCCTTCTCACCGCCGACGACGTCCATCTGTCGAACGTCCCGAATCTTCAGGACGTGCGCACGATGGTCAAGCTGCTGCGGCAGATGGGCGTGCAGTCCGAAGTGTCCGGCGACGGGCGCGTGAGCCTGAACGCATCGAAGGTCGACAAACTGGTCGCGCCGTACGAAATGGTCAAGACCATGCGCGCGTCGATTCTCGTGCTCGGTCCGCTCGTCGCGCGTTTCGGCGAAGCGAAGGTGTCGCTGCCCGGCGGCTGCGCGATCGGTGCGCGTCCGGTCGATCAGCACATCAAGGGCCTGCAGGCGATGGGCGCCGAGATCAACATCGAGCACGGCTTCATCGAAGCGCGCGCGAAGCGTCTGAAGGGCGCGCGCATCATCACCGACATGATCACGGTCACCGGCACCGAAAATCTGCTGATGGCGGCGGTGCTGGCCGAAGGCGAGACGGTCATCGAGAACGCGGCGCGCGAGCCGGAAGTGTCGGACCTCGCGCATCTGCTCGTGAAGATGGGCGCGAAGATCGACGGTATCGGCACGGACCGGCTCGTGATTCAAGGCGTGGACAAGCTGCATGGCGCGAAGCACGACGTCGTGCCGGACCGCATCGAAGCGGGCACGTTCCTGTGCGCGGTCGCGGCCGCGGGCGGCGATGTCACGCTGCGTCGCGTGAGCACGCATCTGCTGGACGCCGTGACGGCCAAGCTGCGCGAAGCGGGCGTGAGCATCGAGGAAGGCGACGACTGGATGCGCGTGCGCATGGCGAAGCGCGCCGACGCGGTGAATATCCGCACGTCGGAATATCCAGCGTTCCCGACCGACATGCAGGCGCAGTTCATGGCGCTGAACACGATCGCGAAGGGCACGTCGCAAGTCGTCGAGACGATCTTCGAGAACCGCTTCATGCACGTGCAGGAGCTGAATCGTCTGGGCGCGCACATCACCATCGACGGCAATACGGCGCTCGTCGCCGGCGTCGAGAAGCTGTCGGGCGCGAAGGTCATGGCGACCGATCTGCGCGCGTCGGCGAGTCTCGTAATCGCGGCGATGTGCGCGGACGGCGAGACGCTCATCGACCGCATCTACCATCTGGATCGCGGCTACGACCGCATGGAATCGAAGCTGACGGCCGTCGGCGCGAACGTGCGTCGCATCAAGGGCAGCGGGAGCGAGCAATGAGCTCGCTGCCGCAGACGTCGTCGTCGGTCGAGCCGAGCGCGCCCCTCACGCTCGCGCTCTCGAAAGGGCGTATCTTCGAGGAAACGCTGCCGCTGCTCGCCGCCGCCGGCGTGCAGGTGGCCGAGGACCCGGAAAGCTCGCGCAAGCTCATTCTTCCGACGACGAACCCGAATCTGCGCGTGATCATCGTGCGCGCAACCGATGTGCCCACGTACGTCGAATACGGCGCGGCCGATTTCGGCGTCGCGGGTAAGGACGTGCTGATCGAACACGGCGGCGGCGGTCTGTATCAGCCGATCGATCTGGATATCGCGCGTTGCCGCATGTCGGTCGCGGTGAAGAACGGTTTCGACTACGCGAGCGCCGTGCGTCAGGGCGCGCGTCTGAAGGTCGCGACGAAGTACACGGAAACCGCGCGGCAGCATTTCGCGGCGAAGGGCGTGCACGTCGATCTGATCAAGCTGTACGGCTCGATGGAACTCGCGCCGCTCGTCGGTCTCGCGGATGCGATCGTCGACCTGGTCAGCTCGGGCGGCACGCTGCGGGCGAACAACCTCGTCGAAGTCGAAGAGATCATGCAGATTTCATCGCGCCTCGTCGTGAATCAGGCGGCGCTCAAGCTGAAGCGCGCAGCGCTCAAGCCGTACCTCGACGCCTTCGAGCGCGCGACACTGGCGAAAGGAAATTAGGCGAGCCGCACGCCGCGGCGCGCCATCAGCAAAACGGAAAACCAGCATGTCTATCAAGATTCGCAAACTCGATTCCAGCGCCGATGGTTTTCAGAAGGCGCTGCGTGCGGTCCTCGCGTTCGAAGCGAGCGAGGATGAGGCGATCGAGCGCTCGGTCGCGCAGATTCTCGCGGACGTGAAAGCGCGCGGCGACGAAGCCGTGCTCGAATACACCAACAAGTTCGATCGTCTGAAGGCGCAAAGCGTCGCCGCGCTCGAACTGCCGCTGTCCGAAATGGAAGCCGCGCTCGAAGGGCTGGAGCCGAAGCGCCGCGCGGCGCTCGAAGCGGCCGCGGCGCGCGTGCGCGGTTATCACGAGAAGCAGCGCATCGAATGCGGCAGCCATAGCTGGCACTACACGGAAGCCGACGGCACCGTGCTCGGCCAGAAAGTCACGCCGCTCGATCGCGCGGGCATTTACGTGCCGGGCGGCAAGGCGGCGTATCCGTCGTCGGTGCTGATGAACGCGATTCCGGCGCGCGTCGCGGGCGTGAAGGAAATCGTGATGGTCGTGCCGACGCCCGACGGCGTGAAGAATCCGCTCGTGCTCGCGGCGGCGCTGCTCGGCGGCGTGGATCGCGTGTTCACGATCGGCGGCGCGCAGGCGGTCGGCGCGCTCGCGTACGGCACGCAAAGCGTTCCCGCCGTCGACAAGATCTGCGGTCCGGGCAACGCGTATGTCGCATCGGCGAAGCGTCGCGTGTTCGGCACTGTCGGCATCGACATGATCGCGGGGCCGTCCGAGATTCTCGTGATCTGCGACGCCACCACCGATCCGCGCTGGGTCGCGATGGACCTGTTCTCGCAAGCCGAGCACGACGAGCTCGCGCAATCCATCCTGCTGTGCCCGGACGACGACTTCATCCAGCGCGTGGAAGACGCGATCGTCGAACTGCTGCCGTCGATGCCGCGGCGCGACGTCATCCAGCGTTCGCTCGAAGATCGCGGTGCGCTCATCAAGGTGAAGGACATGGAGCAGGCGTGCGCGATCGCGAACGACATCGCGCCGGAGCATCTGGAGATTTCCGCGCTCGATCCGCATCAGTGGGCCGCGCAGATTCACAACGCAGGCGCGATGTTCCTCGGCCGCTACACGAGCGAAAGCCTCGGCGATTACTGCGCGGGTCCGAATCACGTGCTGCCGACGTCGCGCACGGCGCGCTTCTCGTCGCCGCTCGGCGTGTACGATTTCATGAAGCGTTCGAGCGTGATCGAAGTGAGCGCGGACGGTGCGCAGACGCTCGGTGAAATCGCGGCGGAGCTGGCATACGGCGAAGGCCTGCAGGCGCACGCGAAGAGCGCTGAATACCGGATGAAAAAAGTCGGCTGAATCGAATCGGCCCGAATGAACGAGGCGGCCTGAGAGCCGCCGCCTGACCGGTGAGAGAGACGCCGGGAAAACATGACCACATCCCAAGACATCATCCGCCCCGACGTCCTCGCGATGACGAGCTATCCCGTGCCCGACGCCACGGGACTGATCAAGCTCGACGCGATGGAAAATCCCTTCAACTTGCCCGGCGATCTCGCGAAGGCGTTGGGCGAGCATCTCGCCGGCGTCGCGCTGAACCGCTATCCCGCGCCGCGTCCGGCGCAGTTGCTCGCGAAGATCAAGCGCACGATGCACGTGCCCGACGCCTGCGACGTACTGCTCGGCAACGGTTCGGACGAACTCATCAGCATGATGTCGGTCGCGTGCTCGAAGCCGGGCGCGAAGGTCGTGGCGCCGGTGCCGGGCTTCGTGATGTACGAAATGTCGGCGAAGCTCGCGCATCTCGAGTTCATCGGCGTGCCGCTGAAGGCCGACTTCACGCTCGATGCCGACGCGCTCGTCGCCGCCATCGACGAACATGCGCCCGCGCTCGTCTATCTCGCGTATCCGAACAACCCGACCGGCACGCTGTACGACGACGCCGGTATCGAACGCGTGATCGCCGCGTCGAAGAAGAGTCTCGTCGTGATCGACGAGGCGTATCAGCCGTTCGCCGAAAAAAGCTGGATGCCGCGCGCGGCGGAGTTCGACAACGTCGTCGTGATGCGCACCGTCTCGAAGCTCGGGCTCGCGGGCATCCGTCTCGGCTACATGGCGGGACGGCCCGCGTGGATCACGCAGTTCGACAAGGTGCGCCCGCCGTACAACATCAACGTGCTGACGCAGGCGACCGCCGATTTCCTGCTCGATCACCTCGACGTGCTCGACGCCCAGGCGGCCGAACTGCGCGCGCAGCGCACGAAACTCGCGCGCGACGTGGCGGCGTTGCCGGGCATGACCGTTTTCCCGAGCGCGGGCAATTTCCTGCTCGTGCGCGTTCCGGACGCCGCAGTCGCTTTCGAAACCCTTCTGACTTCGCGGGTTTTGGTAAAAAACGTGGGTAAAATGCACCCGTTGCTGGCCAATTGCGTGCGTTTGACGGTCGGCACCGCCGAAGAGAATGCGCACATGATCGCCGCGCTCAAGAAGCTCCCCACTTTCGATTAAGTCTCAAGGAATCACCATGCGCATTGCGGAAGTCGTTCGCAACACCAGCGAAACGCAGATCCGTGTGAAGCTCGATCTGGACGGCACCGGCAAGCAGAAGCTCGCCACCGGCGTCCCGTTCCTCGATCACATGCTCGACCAGATCGCCCGTCACGGGCTCATCGATCTCGACATCGAAGCGCATGGCGACCTCCATATCGACGATCACCATACCGTCGAGGACACCGGCATCACGCTTGGAATGGCCATTGCGAAGGCCATCGGCGAGCGCAAGGGCATTCGCCGTTACGGGCATTCGTACGTGCCGCTCGACGAAGCGCTATCGCGTGTCGTGATCGATTTTTCGGGCCGTCCGGGTCTGGAGTTCCACGTGCCGTTCACGCGCGCGCGCATCGGTACGTTCGACGTCGATCTCACCATCGAATTCTTCCGCGGATTCGTGAATCACGCGGGCGTGACCTTGCATATCGACAATCTGCGCGGCATCAACGCGCATCATCAGGTCGAAACCGTGTTCAAGGCGTTCGGCCGCGCGCTGCGCATGGCCGTCGAAGTGGACGAACGCGCGGCGGGGCAGATTCCGTCGACCAAGGGCAGTCTCTGATCGACTCACGCCGCTTCGGCGCGCGTGCGTCGAGACCACGATGGATCTGTTCAAGTCGTTCATATCGTTGCTCGCGCTAATCAACCCGATCGGCGCGATACCGTTTTTTCTCAGCCTGACCTCGCAGCAATCGGACATCGAAAGGCGCAACACGATTCGCGTCGCATCGATTTCCGTGTTCTGCGTGATCGCGGTCACGGCGCTGCTCGGCCAGCAGATCATCGCGTTCTTCGGCATTTCGGTCGGGTCGTTCGAAGTGGGCGGCGGCATCATCATGCTGCTCATGGCGATCAGCATGTTGAACGCGCAGGTCGGCAACGCGCGCTCGACGCCGGAAGAACGCATGGAAGCCGAGGAGCGCAACAGCATCGCGGTCGTGCCGCTCGCGATTCCGCTGCTCACCGGTCCCGGCTCGATCAGCACCGTGATCGTCTATGCTGCCAATGCGCAGCATTGGTACGACCGCTTCGGGCTCGTCGTGCTGGGCGCGATCATCGCGGGGCTGTGCTTCGGCGCGCTGAATCTCGCAGAGCCGATCGCGCGCGTGGTCGGACGAACGGGAATCAACATCGGCACGCGTCTCATGGGTTTGATGTTGTCCGCATTGGCGGTGGAGTTCATCGTCAACGGGTTGAAGGCCTTGATGCCATCTTTGAAATGAATACTTCGATTGCGATTGTTGATTACGGAATGGGCAACCTGCGCTCGGTCTACCAGGCGCTGAAAAAGGCTGCACCCGAGGCGAACGTGGCGATCGTCGATCAGCCGGAAGGCATCCGCGCGGCGGATCGCATCGTGCTGCCAGGGCAGGGCGCGATGCGCGACTGCATGGGGCATCTGGCCGAGTCCGGGTTGCAGGAAGCCGTGATGCAGGCGGCGCGCGAGAAGCCGATGCTCGGCGTGTGCGTCGGCGAGCAGATGCTCTTCGACTGGAGCGAGGAAGGCGACACAAAGGGCCTCGGACTGTTGCCCGGCAAGGTCGTGCGCTTCCGGCTCGACGGACTCCTGCAGGACGACGGCTCGCGCTTCAAGGTGCCGCAAATGGGCTGGAACCGCGTGCGTCAGACGCAGGCGCATCCGCTCTGGGACGGCGTCGCGGACGGCGCGTTCTTCTACTTCGTCCACAGCTACTACGTGGTGCCGGACAATCCGGCGCACACGTCCGGCGAAACGGTGTACGGCAGCGCATTTACGTCCGCGGTTGCGCGGGACAATATCTTCGCGACCCAGTTTCACCCGGAAAAGAGCGCGGACGCCGGATTGCGCGTCTATCGCAACTTCGTTCACTGGAACCCGTGAAATGGCGCGCCCGCTAGCGTTTTCGCCTATTACTACGGGCGCGTGACCGTTGCAAGACTTGTACTACACTAGCGAGACGGCCCGCGCGACAGGCATACAAGACCCTACGTGCGCCGTTTTGATCAACTTCACCCCGAAAATACGCGATACCTATGCTGCTCATTCCGGCCATCGATCTTAAGGACGGTCAGTGCGTGCGCCTCAAGCAGGGCGATATGGACCAGGCGACCATTTTTTCAGAGGATCCGGCGGCCATGGCCCGACACTGGGTCGATCGCGGCGCACGGCGACTGCATCTGGTCGATCTGAACGGCGCATTCGCCGGCAAGCCGCGCAACGGCGACGCCATCCGCGCGATCCTCGACGAGGTAGGCAGCGAGATTCCCGTGCAGTTGGGCGGCGGCATCCGCGACCTGGAAACCATCGAGCGCTATCTCGACGACGGCCTGTCGTACATCATCATCGGCACGGCGGCGGTCAAGAATCCGGGCTTCCTGCAGGACGCGTGCAGCGCGTTCGGGGGACACATCATCGTCGGGCTGGACGCGAAGGACGGCAAGGTCGCGACCGACGGCTGGAGCAAGCTCACGGGCCACGAAGTGGTCGATCTCGCCCGCAAGTTCGAGGACTACGGCTGCGAGTCGATCATCTACACCGACATCGGCCGCGACGGCATGCTTCAGGGCATCAACATCGAAGCGACCGTGCGTCTCGCGAAGGCGGTGAAGATTCCGGTGATCGCGAGCGGCGGGCTGTCGAGCATCGCGGACATCGAATCGCTGTGTGAGGTCGAGGACGACGGCATCGAAGGCGTGATCTGCGGCCGCGCGATCTACTCCGGCGATCTCGATTTCAAGGCCGCCCAGACGCGCGCCGACGCACTGCGCGAACCCGACGGCGCCTGAAGCGCCCGCGCGTGAGCACACTGAGCAGCACTCCGGGCGGCCGCGGCGCCGCCCTTACTTCGTAAGTGGCAAGAACATGGCTCTCGCAAAACGCATCATTCCCTGTCTCGACGTGACCGCTGGCCGCGTCGTGAAGGGCGTCAATTTCGTCGAGCTGCGCGACGCGGGCGATCCCGTCGAAATCGCGCGCCGTTACGACGATCAGGGCGCCGACGAACTCACGTTTCTCGACATCACCGCGACGTCCGATCAACGCGATCTGATCCTGCCGATCATCGAGTCGGTGGCGTCGCAGGTGTTCATTCCGCTGACGGTCGGCGGCGGCGTGCGCGCGGTCGAGGACGTGCGGCGTCTGCTCAACGCGGGCGCGGACAAGATCAGCATGAATTCGTCGGCGGTGGCGAATCCGCAACTCGTGCGCGACGCGTCGGACAAGCACGGCTCGCAATGCATCGTCGTCGCGATCGACGCGAAGCGCGTGTCGGCTGAAGGCGAGACGCCGCGCTGGGAAGTCTTCACGCACGGCGGCCGCAAGGCGACGGGCATCGACGCGATCGAATGGGCGCGCAAGATGGCCGAGTACGGCGCGGGCGAAATCCTGCTCACCAGCATGGACCGCGACGGCACCAAGGCCGGCTTCGACCTGGCACTGACGCGCGCCGTATCGGACGCGGTGCCGGTGCCGGTGATCGCGTCGGGCGGCGTGGGCTCGTTGCAGCATCTGGCCGATGGCATCGTCGAAGGTCATGCGGACGCGGTGCTGGCCGCGAGCATCTTCCACTACGGCGAACACACGGTCGGCGAGGCGAAGCGCTTCATGGCCGATCACGGCATTTCGGTGAGGACGTGAAGCCGTGAGCGATCAAATGACCTGGCTCGACAAGGTGAAGTGGGACGCGAACGGCCTCGTGCCGGTGATCGCGCAGGAAGCATCGACCAACGACGTGCTCATGTTCGCGTGGATGAATCGCGAGGCGCTCGCGAAGACCATCGAACTGAAGCGCGCGGTGTATTTCTCGCGCTCGCGACAGCGCCTGTGGTTCAAGGGCGAGGAATCGGGCCACGTGCAGCACGTCCACGACGTGCGCCTCGATTGCGACGAAGACGTCGTGCTGCTCAAGGTCGAGCAGGTGTCGGGCATCGCGTGCCACACGGGCCGCCACTCCTGTTTTTTCCAGAAATTCGAGGGCACGGCGGAGAACGGCGAGTGGGTTGCCGTCGAGCCGGTCCTGAAAGACCCAGAAAGCATTTACAAATGACGCAAGCCACTACGCTGGACACGCTGCTGCGCCTCGCCTCGGTCATCGACGGCCGCAAGGGCGGCGATCCGGAACAATCCTACGTCTCACGACTCTTTCACAAGGGCGACGACGCGATCCTGAAGAAGATCGGCGAGGAAGCGACGGAAGTCGTGCTCGCCGCGAAGGACGCGCGTCACGGCGGCGCGCCGAAAGCGCTCGTCGGTGAAGTCGCCGATCTGTGGTTTCATTGTCTCGTGATGCTGTCGCACTTCGACCTCAGTCCCGCCGACGTGGTCGCGGAACTGGAACGCCGCGAAGGTCTGTCGGGGATCGAGGAAAAAGCGCTGCGCAAGTCGCGTGAGCGCGAGCAGAACGGCGGCTGACGAGCGTTTCGCTTTGAAGGAGGGCCAGCATGAACCGGCAGTACGAACCCTATCCGCCGCCTGTCGTTCAGAACTCGAATGACCCTGAGCGTCTGCGCAACGTGCGCACGTTCACGCACATCCTGTACGCGTTGTATGCCGTCTACTGGCTGACCGGCGGGCTGACTGGCCTCGTCGCCATCATCCTCAACTACGTCAAGCGTAGCGATGCCACCGGCACGCCGTACGAAGATCACTTCACGTGGCAGATTCGCACGTTTTGGTGGTCGCTGCTCGGGCACGTTGTCGGCTTCGCATTGATATGGGTCTTCGGCCTCGGCTTTCTCATCATCGGCGCGACCTGGATCTGGACGCTGTATCGGATCATCAAGGGCTGGCTCTTTCTCTACGAGAACAAGACGCTCGAACCGACCGCGTGGTTTTAATCACAATCGACAACGAAATCCATCAAGTCCATGAGTCAAGACAACTGCATTTTCTGCAAGATCGCTTCTGGGCAGCTGCCAAGCACGAAAGTCTACGAGGACGATGAATTCGTCGCCTTCAACGACATCAATCCCGCCGCGCCCGTGCACGTGCTGGTGATTCCGCGCAAACATATTGAAACACTTTCCCACTGCACAGAAAGTGACAGTCCGCTACTTGGTAGAATGGTGAGTCTCGTCGGACGTTTGGCGAAGGATCTCGGTGTCTCATACACGGGAGGCGACACCGGCTTTCGCACGGTAATTAATACCGGGCCGGGCGGCGGGCAAGAGGTGTATCACATCCACGCGCATTTGTTGGCCGGCGAGCGCCCGTGGCGCCGAATGGGGTAATGCGGCATCTTTGTTTGCATTCTCCTTTCCAATGAAATATTGGGCGAGCAAAATCGATAGTTGAAGTTGAGGCGGCGTGCCTCGGCTGCCGGCCGCAAGGCCGATCTTCCGCTCTGGTACCCAAATCGGGGTGGAATCACGGAGAGTTTTCATTCATGGGTTCGTTAAGCATTTGGCATTGGTTGATCGTTCTGCTGATCGTGGCGCTCGTCTTCGGCACGAAGAAGCTGCGCAATATCGGCGGCGATCTGGGCGGCGCGGTGAAGGGTTTCAAGGAAGGCATGCGCGAAGGCGAAACGCCGGCAAACCCCGCCGATCAACGCGAACTGCCGCGTAACGGCGCCGTCGACGTCGAGGCGAAGGACAAGTCGCGCTCGGGCGACTATCGCTAATCCGTCCGCCGACGGTAACCCTCCACTTTTCGTTCAATGCTCGATCTCGGTCTGACCAAAATGGCGGTCATCGGCGTCGTGGCGCTGGTGGTCCTCGGGCCGGAGCGCCTGCCCGGCGTGGCTCGCACGGCGGGAGCGCTCTTCGGGCGCGCGCAGCGCTATATCAACGACGTCAAATCCGAAGTCGCGCGCGAGATGGAACTCGATGAGCTGAAGAAAATGCGCACCGAGTTCGAAAACGCGGCGTCGAATGTCGAATCGTCGATTCACGACACGTTGAAGCGCCACGAGTCCGAGTTGAACGATGCCTGGAAAGAGGGCACGTCGGTCGCGCCGAGCATCGCGGGCGGGGCTGAATCGGCGGACAGCGCCGCGTCGGACAAGCCGTGGGTCAGCACGTCTCCGTCGACGTCGGCCAAACGCAAGAACTGGCGCGTCAAGCAGGCCGCGATTCCCAACTGGTACAAGCGCACGACCTCGCGTCGCACGCGGGTTCAATCGGGCGCGGCGCGCGTCGCTCGTCATACGCCCGCCACCCTGCGCCGGCAGACGAAGTTCTTCTGAGCGAGCCGCGATTCCTTCATCGATGATATCTACCGAGGGCCGGCGTGAGCGACCCGCAACACACTAAAGAAGAGCCCGTCGAAGAGACGTTCATTTCGCATCTGGTCGAATTGCGCGACCGCATCATCCGCGCCGGTGCTTCGGTCATCGTCGTGTTTATCGCGCTCGTGTACTGGGCGCCCGACATCTTCAAGCTGCTGGCCCGCCCGCTGATGCAGAACCTGCCCGCCGACGGCAAAATGATCGTCACCGACGTCACCGGCTCGTTCTTCGTGCCGATGAAGGTGACGATGCTCGTCGCCTTCGTGATCGCGCTGCCGTTCGTGCTGTATCAGGTCTGGGCGTTCGTCGCGCCGGGCTTGTATCAGCATGAGAAGAAGCTCGTCGGGCCGCTCGTTTTCAGCAGCTATTCGCTCTTCCTGTGCGGCATGGCGTTCGCGTATTTCGTCGTGTTTCCGACCATCTTCCGCGTGATGGCGCACTACAACGCGCCGCTCGGCGCGGAGATGACCACGGATATCGACAATTACCTGAGCTTCGTGCTGACCATGTTCCTGGCGTTCGGCGTGACGTTCGAGGTGCCGATCGTCGTCGTGCTGCTCGCGCGCATGGGCGTCGTGTCGATCCAGAAGCTCAAGCAGATTCGTCCTTACGTGATCGTCGGCGCGTTCGTCATTTCGGCCGTCGTCACGCCGCCCGATGTTTTCTCGCAGCTCATTCTCGCGATTCCGCTCATCATTCTTTATGAAGCCGGCATCATCGCGGCGCGGCTCGTGGTCGGCAAGGAACAGATCAAAAACGAGGAACCCGCGGCGGAATAAGTGCGGCGTATTGTCGCGCCATCGAGCGGTTCATCGGATACGAAAAAGGCAGCTTCGAGTGATCGAAGCTGCCTTTTTGTTTTCACGGATGCCGCGTTTTATTCGTCGCCCTGGTCACCCTGATCGCCTTCGTCGTCCGGCATTTGCGGTGCGCGCGGCGGCGCGGGACGCTTGCCGATCATCACGTTGAGGTCCAGTTCCTTGTTCTTGCGCATCAGGTGAACCTTCACGGACGTGCCCGGCTTGATCTGCGCCACGACGTTGAGCAGGCGCGTGGTGTCGGTGATCGTGTCGTCATTGATGGACACGAGGATGTCGCCCGGCTTGATGCCCGCCTTGTCCGCCGGGCCGCCTTGCAGCACGCCCGCGACGATCGCGCCGGACTTCTGATCCAGCCCGAACGATTCGGCGATTTCCGGCGTCACGTCCTGCGGCTCGACGCCGATCCAGCCGCGCGTCACGCTGCCCGTCGTGATGATGCTCTCCAGCACGCTGCGCGCGGTCGACACGGGAATGGCGAAGCCGATGCCGAGCGAGCCGCCGCTGCGCGAATAGATCGCGGTGTTGATGCCGAGCAGATTGCCGTTCACGTCCACGAGCGCACCGCCCGAGTTGCCGGGGTTGATGGCCGCGTCGGTCTGGATGAAGTTCTCGAACGTGTTGATGCCGAGGTGATTGCGCCCGAGCGCGCTGACGATGCCCATCGTGACCGTCTGGCCCACGCCGAACGGATTGCCGATCGCGAGCACGACATCGCCGACACGCGTCTGATCCATCCGGCCGAGCGTGATGGCCGGCAGATTGGTCAAGTTGATCTTCAGCACGGCGAGGTCGGTTTCCGGATCGACGCCGATCACTTTCGCGCTCGACGTGCGACCATCGGCGAGCGCGACCTCGATTTGGTCCGCCCCGTCGACGACATGCTGGTTCGTTAGAATGTAACCTTCCGAGCTGACGATGACACCGGAGCCGAGATTCGACGCCGGCGGCTCGTCGCTCTTGCGTTTGTTCTTGTCGCCGAAGAAGTAGCGGAACAGCGGGTCTTTCGCGCGCGGGTCGGGCGGCAGATTGCCGTCCTTGCTGGAGAACACGTTCACGACGGCAGGCATCGCCTTTTGCGCGCCTTCCGAGTAGGACGACTGAACGGGGCGCGAGCCGATGCTCGGCGCCACTTCCTGCAACGCGACGATCGGCTCGGCGAGCTGCTTGCCGAATTGACCCTGACGTTGAAGCCACTGCGGTTTCAAGGTCGCGATGATGAACATCAGGGCCAAAAGCACGGTGACCGCTTGGGCAAAAAATAGCCAGAAGCGTCTAAGCATTTGAAGGGATAGAGGATTTCATGGATCGGATCGAACTCGAATTGTATCTGAACAATCTGCTGGAAATCGGCCGCTTCAAGGACTATTGCCCGAACGGTCTGCAGGTTGAAGGCGCGCGCCGCGTGCAGAAGATCGCGACGGGCGTGACGGCGTCGCAAGCCTTTCTCGAGGCCGCGCTGGAGTGGGGCGCGGACACCGTGCTCGTGCATCACGGCTACTTCTGGCGCAAAGAGGCGCCGCAGATCACGGGGCGCAAGTACCAGCGGCTGCGCACGCTGATCGCCAATGACATCAATCTCTTCGCCTACCATCTTCCACTCGACTCGCATCCGGAGCTCGGCAACAACGCGCAGATCGGCGCGCGCCTCGGGCTGATCGCCGACGCCCGTTTCGCCGATCAGGATCTCGGCTGGATCGCGACGCTCGGCATGCCGCTTTCGCTCGAACACTTCAGCGTCATGGTGGAAAACGCGCTCGGCAGAAAGCCGCTCGTGTTCGGCGACACGGACAAGGAGCTGCGGCGCGTGGCATGGTGCACCGGCGGCGCGCAGGGCTATTTCGAAGACGCCATCGCGGCGGGCGCGGACGTGTATTTGAGCGGCGAAGTCTCGGAGCAGACCATGCATATCGCGGCGGAATCGGGTGTGGCGTACATCGCGGCCGGTCACCACGCGACCGAGCGCTACGGCGTGCAGGCCGTGGGCTCGCGTCTGTCGGAGCAATTCGATATCGAGCATCTTTTTATCGATATCGATAATCCGGTTTAATGGCCGATTAAGCTGTGAGCGCGATTATTTCCGCTTGCAGTTGCCTTAAATGAACGCTTCACGAGCTTGCGCGAAAAACGTGGGGAAAACCCTGAAGCATCAATCACTTCGAGTGATTTTTGCTAGTCAGCCCTTGTAAATGCTAACTCCATTCGCGCACACTAACGGCGGAACAACTGATGTGACGGTATAAATCCAACTCAGAAGTGGGGCGTGTGATGCGAGACAAGGATGAAAAACGCGTCGATGGCGGCCGCCGTACCTGGCTGATTGCGACGACCGCAGCAGGTGGTTTCGGAGCAGTGGCAACCGTGGTTCCCTTTGTAGGTTCGTTTGCTCCATCGGAGAAGGCCAAGGCGGCGGGCGCGCCTGTCGAGGTCGATATCAGCGGACTGAAGCCGGGCGAAATGATGACGGTCGCCTGGCGAGGCAAGCCGGTGTGGATCGTCAATCGTACCGACGAAATGCTGGCCGACGTCAAGAAGGCCGACAACGAGGTGGCCGACCCGAAGTCCAAGATGGAATTCTCGATGCCGTTGCCCGAGTACTGCAACAACGAGTATCGATCGCGCGCCGATCACAAGAACATTCTCGTGGCGGTTGCCGTGTGCACGCATCTGGGCTGCACGCCGACGCCGCGTTTCACCGAGGGTCCCCAGGCAAATCTCCCCGATAACTGGCCGGGTGGCTTCCTTTGCCCGTGCCACGGCTCGACCTACGACATGGCCGGCCGCGTCTTCAAGAACAAGCCCGCGCCGCAGAACCTGGACATTCCACCGTTCATGTTCACATCGGCGACGCAACTCGTGATCGGCAAGGACGAAAAGGGAGAGGCATAAATGGCGACCGCAGACAAGGAAGTGGAGACAACGGGCTTGACCGGTTGGATCGACCGCCGGTTTCCGCTGACCTCGACCTGGAAGAAACACGTATCCGAGTATTACGCGCCGAAGAACTTCAACTTCTGGTACTTCTTCGGCTCGCTTGCACTGCTGGTGCTGGTGAACCAGATCGTCACCGGCATCTTCCTCACGATGAACTACAAGCCCGATGCGACGCTCGCGTTCGCCTCGGTCGAGTACATCATGCGCGAGGTGCCGTGGGGCTGGCTCATCCGGTACATGCACGCCACGGGCGCGTCGATGTTCTTCGTCGTCGTGTATCTGCACATGTTCCGCGGGCTGATGTACGGGTCGTATCGCAAGCCGCGCGAGCTCGTGTGGATCTTCGGCTGCGCGATCTTCCTGTGCCTCATGGCCGAAGCGTTCTTCGGCTATCTGCTGCCGTGGGGGCAGATGTCGTTCTGGGGCGCGCAGGTGATCGTGAACCTGTTCTCGGCGATTCCGTTCATCGGTCCGGATCTGTCGTTGTGGATTCGCGGCGACTACGTGGTATCGGATGTCACGCTGAACCGCTTCTTCGCGTTTCACGTCATCGCGATTCCGCTCGTGCTGATCGGGCTCGTGGTCGCGCACCTCGTCGCGCTGCACGAAGTGGGATCGAACAATCCGGACGGCGTCGAGATCAAGGCAAAGAAGGACGCGAACGGCATTCCGCTCGACGGCATTCCGTTTCATCCGTACTACTCGGTGCACGACTTCATGGGCGTGTGCGTGTTCCTGCTGATCTTCGCGGCGATCATCTTCTTCGCCCCGGAAATGGGCGGTTATTTCCTCGAAGCCAACAACTTTGTACCGGCCAACCCGCTGCAGACGCCGCCGGAAATTGCGCCCGTGTGGTACTTCACCGCGTTCTACGCGATGCTTCGCGCGACTACGGACCCGTTCAAGATCGTGCTGATGATCGTGATCGCGCTGCTCGGCGTGCTCGCGCTGGTGAAGGCGCGCGGCAAGTGGAAGCTCGGTCTGCCGGTGCTCGCCGTGCTGGTGCTGATCTTCATGGCGCTGACGGAATCGAAGTTCTGGGGTGTGGTCGTGATGGGCACGGCGGTGGTGTCGCTGTTCTTCCTGCCGTGGCTGGATCGCAGCCCGGTGAAGTCGATCCGCTATCGGCCGCTCTTCCACAAGGTCTTCTACGCGATCTTCGTGTTCGCGTTCCTGATGCTCGGCTTTCTGGGCACGCGACCGCCATCGCCGGCCGCGACGCTGATCGCGCAGATCTGCGCGCTGATCTACTTCGCGTTTTTCCTCGGCATGCCTTTCTGGACGCCGCGCGGCAAATTCAAGAAGCCGCCTGAGCGAGTGCACTACAAACCTCACTGAGCTCACGTCCGGAGACGAATACGATGAAAAAATGGCTCTCTACAATAGCGATGATCGGTGCGACGCTGCTCGCGTTCGGCGCGACGCCGGCGTTCGCGCAGGAAGAGGCGGTGCTCGACCGGGCGCCTGACAGTTCGGACAATCTGGCGTCTTTGCAGCACGGCGCCCAGGTTTTTGTCAACTACTGCCTGAACTGCCATAGCGCGACGCTGATGCGGTACAACCGGCTGACCGATCTCGGGATCAGTACGCAGCAGATTCAGGAGAATCTGCTTTTTACGACCGACAAGGTCGGCAACACGATGTCCATCGCGATGCGCCCGGAAGATGCGAAAGCGTGGTTCGGCGCGTCGCCGCCGGATTTGTCGGTCGAGGCGCGGGCGCGCGGCAAGGACTGGCTCTACACGTATCTGCGGAGTTTCTACCGGGATCCGGCGCGGCCGACGGGCTGGAATAATCGCGTCTACGAGAACGTCGGCATGCCGCACGTGCTCTGGACGCTCCAGGGCATCCGGGACGCGAAATTCGAGACAGATACGGACGAAAAGACGGGCGAAAAGGTACGAAGATTCGTCGGTTACACTCAGGTTACACCTGGTGCGATGTCGTCCGTGGATTAT
The DNA here is from genome assembly GCF_001544795.2 of Caballeronia temeraria. Classification (GTDB taxonomy): domain Bacteria; phylum Pseudomonadota; class Gammaproteobacteria; order Burkholderiales; family Burkholderiaceae; genus Caballeronia; species Caballeronia temeraria. The sequence continues at coordinate 100,658 of NZ_FCOI02000027.1, forward strand.
GATTCAACTGTGGCCGATCTCGTTTCGTACATGTCGTGGATGGCGGAACCCGCGCAGCAGACGCGCAAGCGGCTCGGCGTCTGGGTTTTGCTGTTCCTGGCGTTCTTGAGTTTCCTCGCGTGGCGCCTGAACGCGGCATACTGGAAAGATATCAAATAGCGCGCCTTCGAAGGCGTGGGTCGGCGCGACGGCGTTTTCCGCGAGGAAACGCCGCGGCCGGCCCTTCGAGTTTACTGAAGGAACTTTAAAAACATGATGGTTCTGTATTCCGGCACTACTTGCCCCTTCTCCCAGCGCTGCCGGCTGGTGTTGTTCGAAAAGGGCATGGACTTCGAGATTCGCGACGTCGACCTGTTCAACAAGCCGGAAGACATCGCGGTGATGAACCCTTACGGACAGGTGCCGATCCTCGTCGAGCGCGACCTGATCCTGTACGAGTCGAATATCATCAACGAATATATCGACGAGCGTTTCCCCCATCCGCAACTCATGCCGGCCGATCCGGTGCAGCGCGCCCGCGCGCGTCTGTTCCTGCTGAACTTCGAGAAGGAATTGTTCGTTCATGTCGGCACGCTCGAGAACGAGAAGGGCAAGGCCGCCGAGAAGAACCACGAGAAGGCACGCAGCGCGATCCGCGATCGCCTGACGCAACTCGCGCCGATCTTCCTGAAGAACAAGTACATGCTGGGCGAGGAGTTCTCGATGCTCGACGTCGCGATCGCCCCGCTGCTGTGGCGTCTGGACCATTACGGCATCGAACTGTCGAAGAACGCAGCACCGTTGATGAAGTACGCCGAGCGGATCTTCAGCCGCCCGGCTTATATTGAAGCGCTGACGCCTTCCGAAAAGGTGATGCGTCGATAGTTTGAGTGCGTTGGGACGCGGCGGCGCAACTTTGCGCGGCCGCATTCCGACAGAGGAAAGTTGATGCAAGAGATTTCCACCAAGCCGTATCTGTTGCGCGCGCTGTATGAGTGGTGCACGGACAATGGTTTTACGCCCCACATCGCCGTGCGGGTCGACGCGGCTACGCGCGTACCGCGTCAGTTCGTCCGTAACGACGAGATCGTGTTGAACATCAGTTTCGAGGCGACGAGCCAACTGCAGATGGGCAACGAGTGGATCGAGTTCAGCGCGCGGTTCTCCGGCAAGTCACACAAGATCGAGGTGCAAGTCGCGAACGTGCTCGCCATCTATGCCCGCGAAAACGGGCAGGGCATGGCGTTCCCGGTCGAGCAGTCGCATTCCGGTGCGGATTTGACGAGCGCTCCGGTGGGGGCGCGGCCGCCTGAGCGTGAGACACGGCAAATCGAAGAGCCGGCTGCCGAGCGCGCGGATTCCTCGTCGAAAGATGAGCCGCAAACTGCTGCGGATGAGGACGCTTCGAAATCGCCTGTGAGGTCTCACCTCAAAGTCGTTAAATGAAGTAGAATTCCGTGCTTCGCCGGCTTAGCTCATCTGGTAGAGCAGTTGATTTGTAATCATCAGGTGGCGGGTTCGAGTCCTGCAGCCGGCACCAAGACTTATGTCGACGGGTCGTGCGATGTCCGCACGACCCGTTTGCTTTAAGTCGATGAAGAGTTGAGTTGGTCGGGGCAGCAAGAAAGTTTGAAATTGCTGTTGACAGACTGCGAAACGTTCTTCATAATCCCGTTTCTCTGCTGCTGATGCAGCGACGCAAGACGGTAGCGAATTAGACGGTCTTGCGATGTGCTCTTTAAAAACTAACAGCCGATAAGTGTGGGCGCTTGATAGCGAGTGCGGCCGGTTCTTCGG
>NZ_FCOI02000028.1 GCF_001544795.2 Caballeronia temeraria
TTATGCCCCCAAGTCGTTGATTTGCTAATAGTACTCCTCAACGTCACTATGAGCTGGGGTTTTGCAGAGGTTCCTTAGCAGGGTTGTGACTTTCTCGAGGCCGCGTAGGGTACCCAACTCAAACTCGCGACATCGGAAGTGCGCTTCCATCAACCGACAAATTGATTCCCATTCTGCTGTCGAGACTCGCGAATGAATGCCTCGGTCTGCGATGATTTCAACGTCGCGGTCCGCCAATAAGACATAGATGAGAACCCCGTTGTTGTGCTCCGTGTCCCACACCCGAAGCAGAGAAAACACGTCAATTGCGCGTTCGCGCGCAGTCAATCCATCGAAAAGGGCGACACTGTGCAGCGCGCCTTCGACAACGAACCTAACCTGGCCAACATGGGCATCGTGACTCTCTCGAATGGCTTTTTCGATGGCCGATAGGATACGAGGTGGGAATGCCGCCTTGACCCGCCAATGGGTCATCATCAGATGCCGAACGATGCGCTTCAGGTTCACAGCTACCATCTCCCCGAGGCGCCACCGCCACCAAAGCCGCCTCCACCACCTCTGAAAATATCGCTATTCGAGCGGCCGCCAGGCCCGCCTGAACGGCCTCCGATGTATCGCCCACCCGCGAATGCCCCCAAGCCGCCGCCTACAAGGGTGAATACGAGGGCGATTCCTCCTGCGACGATGGCAACGAAGATGGCGCCAGAGAGCACCCACGCCAGAATGCCGATGATTCCGCCGGTCACAACGGCGCCGGTCAACCGACCGAGCAAGACGCGCAACAATCCTCCAGCAACGATTGCCATCACGAACAACACCGGCAGTAGCCGCCCAATGCCATCGGATTCGCCTCGACTTCGTGATGGTGCGGGGAGCGGTTCTCCGTTGGCGACACGGATAATACTGTCAACGCCAGCGGAAACGCCGCCATAGAAGTCACCCTGCTTGAACCTGGGGACAATCACTTCACGGATAATCCGGCTACTGGTCGCATCGTTCAGTGCGCCTTCGAGACCGTATCCGACCTCGATGCGCAGCGTGCGGTCGTTCTTCGCGACAATCAGCAGCGCCCCGTCATCAATCTTTTGCCGCCCGAGCTTCCATTGGTCCACCACGCGCATCGAATACTGCTCGATTGTCTCGGGCTGTGTGGTGGGGACAATTAGCACCGAAATCTGCGTCCCCTTGCGAGCCTCGAAGTCCTTGAGAGTTTGCTCGAGTGCAGAACGCTGCTCGCTCGTTAGTGTTCCAGTCTCGTCCGTCACGCGGGCGGTCAATGACGGGATGGGTGCTTCGGCACGTACGCCGCCATTGGCGAAGGCAAACGCCGCCACGAGCAACGCGAACAGTCGGCGCATGAAGGTCAATTGTTTGCTCCGCCCGCCGATGCAGGTGCCGCGCCAAAATCGACTCGCGGCGGCTTCGAAATCTCCTCTTCATTGGCAACTGAGAAGTTCGGCTTTTCCTGATAGCCAAACGCCTTTGCCGTCAGATTGCTCGGGAACGACCTGACCGTGGAGTTGTACTGCTGCACGGCTCTGATGTAGCGAGTGCGCGCGACCGCAATGCGGTTCTCCGTGCCTTCGAGTTGGGCCTGCAAATCCCTGAAGTTCGCGTCGGACTTCAGCTGCGGGTAGTTTTCCGATACCACGAGCAGACGGGAAAGGGACGAGGTGAGCTGGCCCTGTGCCGATTCGAATTTAGCAAACGCCTGTGGGTCGGACAGCAGGTCCGGTGTCGCGCGGATGGCGCCAACCTGAGCTCTGGCCTCGGTCACCTTCAACAGAACTTCCTTTTCCTGATTAGCGTACCCCTTCACGGTATTGACGAGATTCGGCACAAGGTCGGCGCGACGCTGGTACTGGTTCAAGACTTCCGACCAGCTTGCCTTGACCTGCTCGTCCTCTGCCTGGATAGCGTTGTATCCGCAGCCAGTGAGTATCAGTGCGGTTACAAAGAGGAGGAACCCCGTGAGTATGCGAAGCGTTCTACCGCGCCCGTCAGTTGGCTGGTCATACATTCATGGCCTCCACGTCGCCCAGTACCTTTTTCCAAGTGATTTACCCAAAAGGCGCCTTCATGCTATCGCGCAGTTGCATCCCCTTATTGACGTAAGTCAACCCTGGTTGCGTTTGAAGCGCATACGTGCGCGACGAGCGATAGCTAACCACCTCGCCCGCAGGAGCTCGAGCCCTTTCTCTGCCCCGGTTGAGCTAGGTCAAGGAACACCGGTCCGCCGGCGATAAAGTTGGACATCACTCTCGCTTGAGCACCAGAGGAAACGATGATTTTGCTCAAAAGACTCGTAATCGCCACCGTAATTCTCGGCGTCTGCCGCGTTGGAACCGGTCTGGCTGCCGAGCAGACGACCGGCGACGCGGACCACAAGGCGCATCACCCGACTGCAACCAAGCCCGTCGCGAAATCCAGCAAGACACAACGACAAATCGACGAACAGATGAAGCAGATGCAGGCAATGCACGAAAAGATGATGGACGCCAAGACGCCCGAGCAACGTGCGGCACTGATGGACGAACAGATGAAATCCATGCAGAGCAGCATGCACATGATGGATATGATGAAGCGGGACTCGGAGGCTATGCCTATGTCGGCAGATGCTCACCAAATGATGGTGAAACGTATGGACATGATGCAGATGATGATGCAGGCAATGATGGACCGTCAGTCCGCGCAGGGCCAGACACCTGGCAAGTAACGAAAACGCTCAATGGAGACGGCGATGAATGACGCCCCGCTTGCTTCACGCCCATTCTGGAAATCTCGTTCAGCTGTTGGGATGCTGGTGTTCGCCGCAATCGCAGTGTTTCTGCTGTTCTCGGAGCATCGTGCACACTTTCTCGGCGTGTTGCCTTATCTGCTGCTGCTTTCCTGTCCGCTGATGCATCTCTTCATGCACCACCACGGTCACGGGCATAGACATAACCAACCAGAAAGCAGCGAGCAGTTGCCGAAATCAGGAGGCAATCGTGACTAACATGGGGCCCGGCTACGGGCTGTGGAGTTTGGCCGTCATCAACTCCCTGGTTTTTATTATCTTTGCGTTTAGCTTCTTCAAGCCTGCGACAAAGCGGGACTGGCGGACCTTCGGCGGCTTTTCAGCGTTTATCGTTGCGCTCTTCGCTGAGATGTATGGATTTCCCCTCACCATCTACCTGCTGTCCGGATGGCTGCAGAACCATTATCCACAGACGAACCTTTTCTCACACGATTCCGGCCACATCTGGTGGATGATGACTGGCCGGCACGGCGACCCGCATTTCGGCATGCCGCACATCTTGAGTATCGTCTTCATATTCGGCGGGTTCTACCTGCTGGCCACCGCCTGGCATGTCCTGTATGACGCCCAGCGAAACGGCCAACTTGCGACCACGGGCCCCTACGCAAAGGTTCGCCATCCGCAGTACGTCGGCTTCGTGGTCATCATGTTTGGCTTTCTGCTGCAATGGCCGACGCTTGTCACGCTCCTCATGTTCCCCGTGCTGGTGTATATGTACGTGCGACTCGCGAGACAGGAAGAGCGCGACTCTGAGGCACAGTTCGGCGACGCGTGGCGCGAGTACGCAGCACGTACGCCACGCTTCATTCCGCGACTCTCACAAGACGATACGATTCACGTCCATTGATACCGGTGGCCTGCTCCGATGGTTCAATCACACACGCACGCACACGACGGCGCCCCTCATGAGAACGAGGGTGCCGTCGTGGGGCGCAGTGCTCTCCGATTGAAGGACCCGGTTTGCGGCATGCAGGTCAAAAGCGACTCGGCTCATCGCCAGACCTATCAGGGAAAAACGTACTATTTCTGCAGCAACAATTGCCGGCAAAAGTTCCAGTCGGCCCCCGACGCATACCTGCGACCGAAGACCGAAACGAAGTCGAAGACGCCAGCGCCTGAAGCTGCTACTGGCATCATTTATACCTGCCCGATGCATCCGCAGATACGGGCCACCGCGCCAGGCGCATGCCCCATATGCGGCATGGCGCTAGAGCCACTCACCCCGGTCGTAACTGAGGAGCGAAACGTCGAGCTTGAGTCGATGTCGCGGCGCTTCTGGGTGGGGCTCGTCCTGTCGGTTCCGCTGCTGTTGATGACGATGGGCAAGATGATTTTGCCATTCGACCTCGATGCGGTATTGAACGGATTGTTTTCCGGATGGCCTCACTGGATGAAGGCTTCCTGGTCCCAGTGCATTCAAGGCGTGTTGGCGACACCGGTTGTCCTGTGGGGCGGCTGGCCGTTTCTGACGCGGGGTTGGAAATCGTTCATGACCCGGCGGTTGAACATGTTCAGCCTCATCGGACTGGGGGTAGCTGCAGCCTACATATTCAGCGTCTTCGCGCTGTTCTTTCCTGACGCGTTGCCACGCGCTTTCAGACAAGGCCATGAACTCCCGCTGTACTTCGAGGCAGCGGCAGTTATCGTTACTTTGGTACTGCTTGGCCAGGTGCTCGAACTGCGCGCGCGTTCACGCACATCAAGTGCGATTCGCGACCTGCTCAAGCTTGCACCTCATACGGCAATTCGCATTCGACACGACGGCAGCGAGGAGACGGTCCCTCTCGAAACGGTCGCCGTGGGCGATTCACTGCGCGTGAAGCCCGGCTCGAAAATCCCAGTCGACGGCGTGGTCGTCGATGGGCGTTCCAGTGTCGATGAGTCGATGATTACGGGCGAATCGATTCCCGCTGAGAAGATTACGGGGAGCAAGGTCACCGGTGCGACGGTCAATCAGACTGGAACCTTTGTGATGCGCGCGGAAAAAATCGGCGCTGACACGCTGCTCGCGCGGATTGTGCAAATGGTCGCCGAGGCTGGCCGTTCACGCGCCCCCATACAGAACCTGACTGACCAGGTCTCAGGATGGTTCGTGCTCGCGGTCATCAGCATAGCGGTCGGCGCTTTCATCGTTTGGGCCGTCGCAGGGCCCGCTCCTGCGCTCGCAAACGCGCTGGTCGTTGCCATCAGCGTCCTTATCATTGCGTGCCCTTGCGCACTCGGCCTCGCGACGCCCGTGTCGATTATCGTGGGCGTCGGTCGGGGCGCGCAGGAAGGCGTACTCATCAAGGATGCGGAAGCGCTCGAACTGATGGAGAAGGTCGACACAGTCGTTGTCGACAAGACCGGGACGCTCACAGAAGGCAAACCACGTGTTCAGCAGGTGCTCGCCCTCAAGCCTGCTCAGGATTCGGCAGTCATCGGCTACGCGGCGAGCCTAGAGGGTGCCAGCGAGCATCCCCTTGTGCAGGCAATCACGTCCTACGCTAAGGAATCCGGTGAGAAGACCTCGCAGGTTGAAGCATTCGACTCCGTTCCTGGGAAGGGTGTGACCGGAAGAATCGATGGACACACCGTGTCATTGGGTAACGCTCGACTGATGGCAGACCTGGGCATCGATTGCGCATCGGTCGGAAATGAGACGGACAGATTGCGGGAGGCCGGGCAAACTGTAATGTACGTCGTGATAGACGGCGAGCTGGCTGGCTATCTGGGCGTTGCTGACCCGGTCAAGGGCACAACGCCGGAGGCCGTGCGCAAACTGAAAGCGTCCGGCGTGAACATTGTGATGCTGACCGGCGACAATCAGATTACAGCGACGGCTGTTGCGAAGTCATTGGAACTCGACGATGTCAAGGCGGGCGTTCTGCCTGAGGACAAGTATCGGCACGTGCAGGAACTGCAACAACAGGGGCGCATCGTGGCGATGGCTGGCGACGGCGTCAATGATGCCCCCGCACTCGCGCAGGCGAACGTCGGCATCGCAATGGGGACCGGCACCGACGTCGCGATGAACAGCGCTCGGATAGTGCTGGTGAAAGGTGACCTGCGCGGTATCGCCCGCGCCCGCTCGCTCAGCGTTGCGACCATGAAGAACATCAGGCAGAACCTGTTCTTCGCATTCGCCTACAACGCCATCGGCATACCGCTTGCCGCTGGCGTCCTTTATCCGTGGCTCGGCATCTTGTTAAGCCCAATTATCGCAAGCGCCGCGATGGCCTTGAGCTCGGTCTCAGTCATCGGCAATGCGCTGCGGTTACGGACTGCGCGAACATAGTCACGCAGCCGCAGCAGTTGTCACAGGGATAGGCATAATCGATGGCGGAAGCAAGCAGCGACGCGGTCTCGCAAGAGAGAGCGATTACTTCGCCGCATGCTTAGCCTGCCACCGTTGCATGAAGGCAATCTCTTCTTTTTGCGCCTTGATGATGTTTTCGCCAGCTTCTTCAACTCGGGGTCTTTTCCGTACTTGAGTCGTACTTCCGCCATGTCAACCGCGCCCCGATTATGGGGAATCATGCGAGCGACAAAGTCTTTGTCGGCATTACCGGTATAAGGCGGTGCCTGCATCCGCTGCATCATCTTCTGGTCGGCACTTTTGAGCCCCCAACCGCCACCACCCATCGACCACAGCGGCGCGCACCAACCCCGAATACCCCGTACTCACCTTCCTACGTTTCAACGCGTCTTCGCAGCGTTCATCCTGATTTTTGAGTGATGCCCCTTGGTGAAGTTGAGCCCCGCCTTATCCTAAGCGAGGCCTTCAGACACGTTCCAAGCACCATTAAGATGCCCCTCGGAGCCAGCGTCGCCCGTCAGCCGTTCGCCTCAGGGCGCTAACTTCGCCACCCTGTCCGGTGTCTCAAGACTATCCCACAGTACCGGTTGTCCCGCGACCGCTGCCGTTGATGTCCGACCAGTCGCGCGGCTGCGCCGTGGAGCGGGCAGCACTATGTATACCGCGCAGCACGGATGATGATTTCGCATTGGAAGTGCGCACGCGGAAAACTGACCACAGGCTCTGGAGGTTTGCCTGCAAAAAACATTTCAGCAGACCGGCGATGAGCTCGCGAAGATGAGCGTCGAAGCGGAAAATGACAGACCGACGTGTGCCTGATGATTTTCCGAGAGAGCCGAACCTGGGTTCTGTAACCGGGTCCAACCAAAGCTTCTCGTTCGCGAAGTCGACGGACGTTATCAAAGCGGTCTCACTGACGAGCAACTGTGGGCACGCTATGACGCGTGTGAGGGCCTTGCTAGTCAGCTATCCGCGTATGCTTCGCGAAAAATTGCTAGCTCGCGTCTGTCGCAAGACGTGGCGTTGACCCGGGCCGAGAAAGGCGTGAGATTGAAAGTCGACGCTGGCGAGTGGGACCTCTCCCGACGGGAGGTTGCTTGGGTCATGAAGCGTACGCAGCAATTGCTACTGGCTGCGGCCGACGACTAGCGAGCATACCCGCGAAATAGCCGACGCAGCATCGCGCCCTAAATGACCCAACCGCCGCTAGCTCCAGACGTCCCTCGGTGATAGCGTCCAATCGAAAGGTCGTTAGGGCCGATGTGTGCGTGGCCGTGGAGCGTCATTGCCAACTTATGCGAGTAGTTCTTCGCTTGATGAGAGAGAGTTTGAAATAGGTGGACAGCGAGCGATTGAGCACTCAAGGCTACTTCGGACGGACGACATGCCAAACGGTATTGAGCCCATCGCCATGGGTATCACCAGGCTTCTTATCCATTGCGCCGTGGTAGAGGCGCTTACCTTGATAAGCCCATTGCCGCTCGCTGCTGTCAGTTGTAGATACTAGCGACAGCTTTCCCTCTGCCTTATCGTCCGGCTGAGCAATCGCCGGTGGGAAATTTCTAGCGCAATCACCTTCGCAGGATTTGGCGTCAGGTGTCCCCGTCCCGCCAAATACGTAGAGCGTCATACCGTGTTCGTCCACCAGAATTCCGTCATTCACATGAGGTGCGGTTGCGAACGCGCTAGCTGAAACGAGAAGCGGGATGACACAAACAAGAGTCTTCACGATAGTTCTCCTTGATGTCCTAGACCGCGACTCTGAGCATCGTGAAGTTGGAGCCCGTCAGCGTCGCTTCCGTTCGTTCGTGGTTGGGCTAATGGGTAATGTCTACGCGCCTGAACACTCGCAGCAGCGTGAGGTCATATGTAATCTTTAGCACTCCGCATGCCACCAACGGCGCGCCAACATATCCCGAAGCCATCATCACTCCGGCCAGCATTGGCGCGATTGCCGCAGCGAGACTTCTAGGCACCGCGGTGAAACTGGCTGCTGCGGGCCGCTCAGGCGGCGTTACCACGGACATCACGTACGCCGTTCGTGTCGGGACATCCATCTGCGAAAGAGCACTTCGTATCAGCAAAAGCGTCAGGGTTGCCCACATTGACGAGCAAAACGCTGCGCCAATCAGACATAGACTGGAGGGAATGTGGGTGAACACCATCGTATTGAGGAGGCCAACCTTGCGAGCGAGCGGAACGGCCACCAGCTGCGAGGCTGCGGACAGCAATCCCGTCCAGAAGAAAAACTGCGCGACGATGCCCAGCGAGAGGCCGAATCGCTGCAGTAGCCAAAGTGAAAGAAGCGAATTCACAACCAGACCTCCCGCGAAGGCGTCCACGCTGAAGAGCAGCGCGAGTCGAGTGACGACGCGCCGGGAGGGACCCAATGAAACGCGAGCAGAGCTGTGAGCGGGTGGGCGCTCGGGCAGGCCACGATAGGGCCAGCACAGCATCGCTCCAGCCAGGGCATAGGCAAAAAGCATGATTCGCAGCGCAGTCAGCATTTCGACTTCGGCTCGCGAAACGAGCCATGCGGGCACGGCTGCTGCAAATGCACCGACGGCCGCTGACAGCGCACCTGCGAGACTGTAACGCGCGAAAATCACCGTTCGCGCGTCCGCCGTGGCCAACTCGGCCAGACGTGATTGTTCCAGCGGCAAGAACAGGCTGACATCCCCTGAGCTCGGGTTGAGTGTTCCGACAAACGCGATGAGCATCAGGGGCCACCACGACGACAACGAGGCAAAACCCAGTCCCGTGGCGGTCATCAGGACGGCTGCCCAAATCAGCATCCGGCGAAGCGGGTACCGGGGCCCAATCGCGCCCACCGCAATAGTCGTTAATGCCGAGCCAAACAGGGTGGCGCTGCCAGTCAGGCCGACCTCCAGTTGCCCGTAGCCCAGTGCAAGCAAGTAGACCGGCAAAAGCACTGCCACGTATCCGTCGCAAAAGCCGGGCAATGACCGTGCCGCCAGAATTCGGCCGACTCCGCCGTCGGTCCCCGAAGGCGGCACGAGGCACGAAGCAAACTGTCGAATTTTTGCGCGCAGAAGCATTTCAGCCTTTCCATCGCCAAATTTCGTCAATCATTCTTGTTCGTCCTTACTCGCTTCATCCGTTGTGCTTGCTCCGATTCGCTATCGTGAGAGTGTCCTCGAGACATCGAAGCCATCTGGTGGGGCCTCCTTTTGTTATGGAGCGAGCCCGCGGGACCGCCCGACTTGGCTTCACGCTTGGAAGAAAGGCAACCCCGACCAGTGTTCCGCGCGATTCCGGTCGAGGAAGACATGTCCTAGCGAATCGGCGTCTGCCGCTGACCAGATGACTTTCCCAAGCCTTGGCAGCGGCGGAGAACTTCTTAGCAGATACCCAGGTTTTGGTTTGCTGGGTGTTTTCGAATCGACGCTTCGAGTCACACGCCGTCAGTTCCAAGCTCACTAGCGGAAGGCTGACCTACGGATGCGACCAGAAGACACGTAGCACTGGCTTACCAGCCACGTCCCTTAGCGGAAAATATGAAATGTGCGTGTCGCTGTCGACTGCCACGACATGCGCATTCGAACCGATATAGCCGTCGCCGATTTTGGACACTGCGTCCCGCCCGATGCGGTACATGGACACGACGCCAGCCTCGCCAGCAACATATAGGAGGCCGTGACGTTCATCGTACGCTAAGACATCAGGGTCCTTTCCCGTCCCGAACATGGCTTTCACCGCCCTCGTTCGCAGGTCGAGTACAACAAGCCGGTTGTTGTCTTCGCAGGCGATGAAGGCCAGGTGCTGTGCCGGGTCGATGAGTAACCCATGGTTTCCTTTCGCACCTGGCAACGGAATTCGGGCTATGACTTGGTCCCTTTCTGGGTCTACTTCCACCAACTCCGAATGCGTCTGTTCGTTGACGAAAATGTGTTTTGAAACAGAGTCATATTGCGCGTTACCAACCTCTCCCCCAAGTGGAATCGATGCAACCGGCCGATTTGAGCCGACGTCGATGACGGTCGCGGTGCCACCGTTTTTGTCCGACACATAGAGCTTGCGTGCTTCAGGTGCATAAGCCATTCCGTCGGGGTATGCGCCGGTTGGAACGCGCGCTGTCACTTGCAGCGTACCGATGTCGATAACGACGACTTCGTTCGCGCCCGTGGCTGTCGCATACACGCGCCCTAATTGGGAAATCGCAAGCACGCCATGAACAGATTCGATGTTTGGGATGCGGCCAACAACGCGAGAGGTGATGGTATTGAAAACAATTAACTCGCTGTCACCAAGGTGCGCAAGAAACAGCAAATGTCGGCCCGCATCCAGGCTCGCGTAGTCAAAACGGGTGGGGCGACCCCCCAGAGGGATGTCGGCTATCTTTTGCAATGGCAGACCTGATACCGAAGGAGAGGCCACTGGAGCCGAAAGGGAATCGGCGCTCGCACCGAGAATGAACACTGTCAAAGCAAGTGGACCGAGAAATCGCCAGTTCGCAACCAGCGTCAAGTACGTTGCTCTAGCGTTTGGCATGGCAAAACTTATTTCGCAGGCGGCCAGCTGTGCACTTCGCTCTGACAGTCGCGGCACCAGGCGTAGAGCGCGTCATACATCACCATGCCGTGTGAAAGTATCTCCTGGTCGTCGGGAAAGATTCGTGAAAGGCCAAGCGACAACGCCAGGAGCCCCGCCGCCTGCGGAGCGAGGTCGAGCCTCGCGGTATCTGCGCCTCGCACAATGATTGCAAGCCTGGCCAACACTGGGTCCGACAATTGATACTCGTTCAAGAAAGTATCGAAACTGCAAAGGTCGCCGTTATGCGAGAGTTTCACTCCCGGCACATCGAACGGCAAGGCACCATCGCGCTCGGCGACTGCCAGAACCTGGTCTGCAGGCACAAACAGGAACTCCGGCGAGGAATCCAGGAATCGGCGAACGAGCCAGGGACACGCGATGCGGTCGATTTTCGGACGTTCTCGGGTGACCCATTTCATGTCAACCTCCGTGTCGACTGTACGGTGCTGAACCGTTGCCCGGCATTCTCCCAATTCAGCAACGTGAATAGCTGGGTCAGATAGTCGTTGCGTTTGTTCTGGTATCTCAGGTAGTACGCGTGCTCGAAGACATCGAGGACGAGAATGGGCGGCACGCCCCACGCGGTCAGCTTCTGATGATTTTCACACTGCAACACCATCAGCTTGCCGGTCGCAGGATGGTATCCGACAACACCCCAACCTGAAGCCTCCACGTTCATCGAATTGGCGAACAGTTGCGCCTTGAACTTTGCATATGAGCCGAAATTCTTATCGATTGCTTTGGCTAGTTCGCCGCTTGGTTCAGCACCTTTACCAGAGATGCTCGTCCAGTAAATCGTATGCAGGATGTGGCTAGAGAGTTGGAAGGACAACTCTTTCTCATAAAATTTCACAAGCGCAAAGTCGTTGGAATCCCGAGCCTTCGTCAACGCCTCCTCTGCTTTGTTCGCCGCAACTACAGCCGGCTTGTGATGGAAGTTGTAGTGCACCTCGACGGTACGGGAATCAATAATCGGTTCCAAGGCATCGTATGCAAAGGGCAGCGGCGCCGCCCAGTATTTGCCGTCCGCGTCTACGAGCTTGTCACTGTAACCGGTCGGCTCAGCCGCCTGCAGTACGCTGCCAGTCGAAGCCAAAACAAGGCCCGCCCCCACCGTTGTCGCTTCGGTCAGAAACTGTCTTCGTGCAGTCACATGCGCCTCCCGTTTTTTGCCGGATAGCGAAACACGCCCACTTGAGGCGCACTGAACCTCCGCCTTTGCGATTCGAAACAGCCTTGTCCTGCGACGGATGGTAGGCACAAAAGACACGCAACGCAAAATTAATTTGTAACGCGCGTAACTGTGGAGTAGTGTACGCAACATGAATCATTTGACTCAATGGCTGCTTCTCGTGCTCACCCTTCCGACCGACAATGCCACCGCGCGTATGCGGTACTGGCGCGCGTTAAAAGCGAAAGGGTGTGCTGTACTGCGCGATGGGGTGTACCTGCTCCCGGACGAAGAGAGCGCGGGCGTCGAGATGACCGAGATGTCCGAAGGCATTAGTCAGGCAGGCGGGACGTCTTATCTATTGCGGTTCGGCAGTCGCGACAGCGCCCAAGATTCAGAATTCCAGTTGCTGTTCGACCGGAGTGACGACTACGGAACGTTACGCCGGTCATTGGATGAAACCCGCAAAACGCTCACAAGCCTCACACCTGCCGAAATCACCAAACTCCTGCGCAAGACCCGTAAAGAGTTTGAAGCGATTGCGGGGATTGATTTCTTTCCGAACGAGGCATCCGTTCGTGCGCAGTCTGCCTGGCAAGATTTTGTCGCGGCCGCCGATGCCGTGTTGTCCCCAGGTGAGCCACATCAGGCGGACGGCAGGATAAAGCTTGTAAAGCGAGCGGACTACCAGGGCAGGGTCTGGGCGACTCGGAGGAAGCTTTGGGTGGACCGCGTCGCCAGCGCGTGGCTCGTTCGGCGATTTATCGACGGCGAAGCGCGATTCCTGTGGCTCGCAACCCCGGAGGATTGTCCAGAAAACGCAGTGGGCTTCGATTTCGACGGCGCGACTTTCTCACACATCAACGACCGCGTTACGTTCGAGGTGTTGGCCGCCAGCTTCGGCATCGAAGATGAGCCAGGTATGGCTGGACTCTCTAGCATGGTTCATTCGCTCGACGTGGGCGGCGTCACAGTCCCTGAAGCTGCCGGGTTCGAAGCGGTGATGACGGGAGCGAGTCAGCGCGGCTTAAGCGACGACGCGCTGCTAACCGAGATGAGCCCGACGCTCGACTCACTCCTCGCTCACTTTGCTGCGCAAGAGAAAGCAGCAGCCAAGCGGCGGCGATGAGCGCACCCGCATGCGTTCTGATACTGAGTTAATGGGTCCGTTACGCGTGGTCGGTTCGCGGCTGCGATTTGGCCAGCCTTGGCTTGCAACGCGCGCTGAGTTGATTGCAGCGAAATACCGTGGCGTGGCCACTTGCCGACCATCCGTTACTACCGCCTGTGGAGTATCAAGTGCAACAGACTAAGATGGCGCAAGACAACGAAATACGCAACGAGCGAATCAATGCCGTCGAGGCCGTGAGCCTCGGTCAAGCACTGTGGTATTGGCTCAAGCTCGGCCTTATCAGCTTCGGAGGGCCAGCGGGTCAGATTGCCATCATGCATCAGGACCTGGTCGAGCGAAAACGCTGGATTTCCGAGAAGCGATTCCTGCACGCATTGAATTATTGCATGGTGCTCCCTGGACCGGAGGCGCAACAGCTCGCTACCTACATCGGTTGGCTAATGCATCGGACGTGGGGTGGTGTAATCGCAGGCGGCCTCTTTGTACTGCCGTCGCTTTTCATACTGATAGGGCTGTCTTGGGTCTACATGGCTTTCGGCAGTGTCCCAGCCGTTGCAGGCGTGCTTTACGGCATTAAGCCAGCGGTCACCGCCATTGTCGTCTTCGCGGCGTACAGAATTGGCTCTCGTGCATTGAAGAACGCCTGGCTGTGGTCTATTGCAGCGGCGGCGTTCCTCGCCATCTTCCTGGCCAATGTCCCGTTCCCTTTCATCGTCCTGGTAGCCGGCATCATCGGGCATTTTGGGGGTAAATATGCTCCGTCCAGATTCGTGGTCGGAGGCGGACACAAGTCGGGCGACAAGGGGTTTGGTCCCGCACTTCTTGACGACGACACGCCCACCCCACGGCATGCGCTCTTCACATGGAAGCGATTCGCCCTCGTGCTTGGGGTCTTCCTGCTGATATGGCTTGCGGCCATTGGAGCGCTTTCCCTCGTGTACGGCTGGAGTGGAACGCTTACGCAGATGGCCTGGTTCTTCACGAAAGCCGCGTTGCTCACTTTCGGGGGCGCGTATGCGGTGTTGCCGTATGTTTACCAAGGCGCCGTCGATAACTATCACTGGCTTACCGGGTTGGAAATGATAGATGGCCTGGCGCTCGGAGAGACGACGCCTGGACCACTTATCATGGTCGTTTCCTTCGTCGGGTTCGTAGGTGGCTGGACCAAGGCTGTGTTCGGACCAGATGCAATTCTCGCCTCGGCTGTCGCCGCATCCGTCGTCGTGACGTTCTTTACTTTCCTACCGTCCTTCCTGTTCATTCTGCTCGGCGGTCCCTTCATCGAAACGACCCACGGCAATCTCAAATTTACTGCGCCGTTGACAGCTATCACTTCCGCCGTGGTCGGCGTCATCGTCAACCTCGCCGTATTTTTTGCGCTTCACGTATTGTGGCCACATGGTATGCAAGGCGGATTCGAATGGCCCTCGCTGTTAATCGGTCTGGTCGCCGGTATTGCGCTGTTCCGGTTCAAGGTCGGGGTAATACCGGTCGTGCTTGCTTCTGGTGTAGTCGGACTCGCACTTAAACTGTTTGTCTCCTGAGATGCTTCGCACCCGCATCGGTCGCGGATGCCGCCAAAGCTACGACACGTCAGACGGCATTGTCCGTTTCTGTATGGCCGATGCGTCAATGGGTATGGCGGTGGTGAATATCAGGGAAATGCGCGTGCGTATGGCTAATCGGCGCGTGCTGATGGGGATGCGTATGCGGTTCCTCCCCGTCCCACTCAAAATCGTGCGTGTGTTGATGGTGCTCGTCGTGTCGGTGTCGATGGTTATGGTCTAGGACTTCGTGAGTGTGCGGATGCTCGTGCCGCTCACGGATATGGAGCCAGATTCCCAAAGCCATGAGCACAGCCGCAATCCAGAAAGACAGTGATGGCACCTCGGGCCAGAAGACTAGCGACAAGGCAACGCCGAATATCGGGGCGACAGAAAAGTACGCGCCGGTTCGGGCGGTGCCGAGATTTCGCAGGGCGACAACAAAAAGAACCAGGCTGACGCCGTAGCCAGCGAAGCCTGTGACCATCGCAGCCGCCATCTTCGCAACGCCGGGCAGATGTGCACCGAGCAGCAGCGCGATGCATAAGTTGACTGAGCCAGCGACAAGACCTTTCAGGCACGCAATGACCATTGCGTCGTTCGCCGACACCTTCCGCGTCAAATTATTATCGATAGCCCACGCACCGCAGGCTGCTGCCACGAGAAGCGCCCCAGGCGAGACACCAGCGGTGCCCGGCTGCCACGAAAGCACAACGCCGCCCAGCACTATCGCGACCATCCCTAGAAATATCTGCAGGTCTACATTTTCACGAAATACCACCCAAGCGATGACCGCCGTGAAAACGCCTTCGAGGTTCAATAGCAGGGAACTGGTTGCAGCAGGAGTCGAGCTGAGGCCGAGCATGAGCAGTGCAGGCCCGGCTACCCCGCCCGCTGCGATTGCCCCGAAAAGCCACGGCACTTCAGCAACCTGAATTCGGCTTTCGTTTTGTCTATCGCCGGTGGTACGCCGAAGACGTCGCACGAGAATTCCCACGGCGAGTCCCACACCGCTACCAAGGTAGAACAAGCCCGCGACCATGAAAGGTGAAAGGGACCCAAGCAGAGTCTTAGCGAGAGGCGTCGTTGCGCCGAACAATGCGGCTGCGAGCAGCGCGGTGAATGCGGCGTCGTGACTTGAGTTCATGGATTGACGGGCTACAAACATCAGTCGAGTTTGAGAAGTATCCGGCGAAATCCGCTAGAACGGAGAAGTTCATGTGCAAATATATACCCCCACCCCCTATGGTACACTTGAAGGATTATATACCCCATAGGGGTATCTGGAGAGCGCGATGAGTCATACGGTTCAGGAAAAACAAAAACTTCTTAACAGGGTTCGTCGTATCAAGGGGCAGGTCGAAGCAATCGAGCGCGCCCTCGAGGAAGAGCATGGTTGCTCGGATGTTTTGCAGCGAATTACGAGTTGTCGCGGGGCGATGAATGGCCTGCTGGCTGTCGTGCTGGAAGACCACATCAGAAACCACCTTGTCGATGCGGATAACGGTGAGGACCACGGTGGCAGCGCAACGGAACAACTCGTCGAAGTTGTTCACAGCTATTTCAAATAGAGTCAAAAAATGAGTGATTCCAAAAGCGCCGCGTTCGGCGCGGGACATGACCACATCTTTCTGGGTGCCGGTCATGAAAAGAACGAGCGCAAGACATGGGCTGTGATTGCGCTGTGCAGCGCGATGATGCTGATTGAAATCGTTGGCGGCAGTATGTTCGGCTCGCTTGCGCTTGTCGCCGACGGCCTGCATATGTCGACGCACGCTGGAGCAATGCTGATTGCAGCGCTGGCGTACACCTACGCGCGCAGGCATGCCACCGACTCCCGCTTCGTGTTCGGTACCGGCAAGCTCGGTGACCTTGCAGGGTTCACGAGTGCCATCGTGCTTGCGATGATTGCTTTGCTGATTGGGTACGAGGCGGTGTCTCGTTTTCTGTCGCCGGTACCCATTCACTTCGGCGAAGCGATTCCTATCGCTGTGGTCGGCTTGCTAGTCAACCTCGCAAGCGTGTGGCTGCTAAGCGGTGGCGACCACGGACACAGCCATGGTCATAGTTACGGCCACAGTCATGGTCACGGCCACAGTCATGGTCACGACGACCATGCTCACGAAGACGAGGTGCACAAGATTTTCGCGCCTTCCGGTGTGTTTGCCGTTTCCATCTTCGAGGATGGAGTGCCGCCCGTTTTCCGGATTGCGCCGACGACGGGCGGTTCAAGGCTGGACGCTTCTGGGACGTCCGTCACTACGGTCCGACCCGGCGGGACTCGACAGGTATTCGCGCTGGCTGACCGTGGCGACTATCTGGAATCGAAGGAATACATTCCTGAACCGCACGCCTTCAAAGCCATCGTGCGAGTGCCGGAAGGCGAGCACGAAGTCGAATTTGAAGAACATGAGCACCACGACGACGCGCATGAGGCAGCGACCCGAGACCACAACATCCGGTCGGCCTACATTCACGTGATGGCTGATGCGGCGGTCTCCGTGCTGGCTATCATCGGGCTGGTGCTGGCGCGCGCGTTCGGCTGGTTATGGATGGACCCCCTGGCCGGCGTGATTGGTGCGCTCGTGATTGCAAACTGGTCGTACGGCTTGATGCGGGACACCGGTGCAATTCTTCTCGACATGAATCCCGACCGGCGCATGGCAGAGAATGTCCGTGCTGCTATCGAGGACCATGGCGACAAGGTTATTGACCTGCATGTCTGGCGGGTGGGACCTGGCCACATGAGCGCGGTGGTGTCGGTCTCGAGCAGTGAGCCTGCACGAGATTCGCGCTTCTATCATGGGGTGCTCGAACGCTTCAAGCGACTGTCCCATGTCACGGTGGAAGTGCAACTGTCGCAGGCGGCCGCCTGACCGCTCCCAGTTAGCGCATCGTGTTCCGACATTTGCACATTTGATGGCAAGTCCAAAGTATGCGTTGGATGGTTTTGCGCACGCGGTACCCTTTGCGCAGGCGAGCCTGCCCACAGCGGAATTTCTCATCCCGCCCTTGCAGCGATAAAAGCAAGTTGCTCCTGCGTCCATCGCGGTGAGCCGTGAATCAACATTTCAAACGCGGAGGCGTTGTGCCAGGTCGATATGTGGAACAGCATCGTCTGGACTCCATTGGCTGGTTGCCGTCGCCGTCCGGGGCGCCAATGACGGGATTGTCTCCACGGCGAGTTTCGTCGCCCGTGTAGCCTCCGCGCACACTGCTCGCCACTGACGACATCCTCCAGTATGCCGAGAAAGAGCCGTACGCCGCCAATCACCCGCGCGCCACTCACGAGCAGGTTGCGGACCCCAATGCGCGCGTAGAGCGGACGCCAGGTCATGTTTTGCCGCTGCGTTTGATTGTACCGGTCGACAGCGCGAACAGCGTTGCAACGCAGAATCCCGCCCCGGCATAAAACGTAGCGCTTGCTCCGAATCGGTCCCAGAGTTCACCGGCCACGAAACTCGCGGCAAGCATCGCCAGCCCACTCATGAGATTGAAAAAGCCGAACGCGGTACCTTTCAAGTCGGGCGGTGCTGACTTCGCAACCATGGTCGCCAGCAGACCCTGCGTCAGCCCCATGTGCAGCCCCCAAAGGGCCACGCCGACTGTCACGACGGGCCATGAGCTGCCGTGAGCTAGCACAATGTCAGATGCGATAAGCACCATGAGGCCGGCAGACAGGAGCTTTGTATGGCTCATCGAGTCGGCGAGCTTCCCGAACGGATACGCCGAGACGGCGTACACGATGTTCATCGCCACCATGACAAGGGGGACGAGCGCAATCGGAACGCCTCCCTGCATCGCACGCAGTACAAGAAAGGCTTCGCTAAACCGTGAGAGCGTGAACACTGCCCCGACACATACGACCCACCAGTATGCCGCCGATAGTTTCTTCAGGTTGTCGAACGTGACTGGGTTGACGCGCTTCGTTCCCTGCTTCCGGTCGGGTTCCGTGATACCGAAGGCCAGTATTGCGACCGCGATGAGCCCGGGGACCACCGCCACCCAGAAAACCCTGCGAAAGTTGTCTGCCCAGAGCAGCATCAGCACAACCGCTAGCAGTGGTCCAAGAAACGCGCCGACAGTGTCGAGCGCTTGCCGTAGGCCGAAGGCCGCGCCACGCAGATGTGCGGGCGTGATGTCGGCTACGAGAGCGTCCCGTGGCGCACCCCGAATGCCTTTGCCAATACGGTCGATTACCCTTGCAGTCAAGACGAAGCCCGCTGCGGGCGCCAGTGCAAACAGCGGTTTGCTCAATGCCCCCATCCCATATCCGACGACCGCGAGCCACTTGCGGTTACCAAGGTAGTCACTCAGCGCCCCGGAGAACACCTTGACGATGGGCGAAGCGGCCTCGGCGACGCCTTCAATCAGGCCGACCATCGCGGCACTTGCACCGAGACTCGTCACAAGGAACATCGGCAGGAGGCTGTGGATGATTTCCGACGAGATGTCCATGAACATGCTCACGAAGCCGAGCATCCAGATGCCGCGAGGAATTTGACGGAGCGTGCCGGGGCGCTCGATGGGTGAATCAGTCTGCACGTGTCCTCGTTGCGGTGGAAAGTTAGCTCAAAGCTCTGCAATGTCGCGCTTTAATGCAACGGGACAATGAAGCGAACTGCAGCATGCCACGTGGTTCTATTGTAGTCCCGACCTATGATGCCTTCCGAAGTTGTCGCTCGCGCCGATATACCTAGAGCGCTGGCAGCAGGTTTGTGCTGAGCAAGCCACTCCATACGAGCCCACCAAGTAGCGTGTGTCCGCGGTACTTCTCAGTCTGCATATGCTGACCTCTACGATTTCTGCATTTACGCCTACAACCTGACCCGCCGAGTGTCGACGCCAACCGTCCTGAGCGCTGCGTCAATCATCTTCGGCCTCCTGGCCGAAGTCGAGCGCTCACTCCTCGTCATCGCACCGCACGGTCATGCCGTTGTGCAACGAGATGAGACGGCGCGCCGTGTAAGCATCGTTTCATGCAAAGACCCAGCGGCGTTCTGCAACGCATTTCTCTGTAGCAAACATCCTGTATTTCTGTGAATGCCCCTTGGTGAAGTTGAGCCCCGCCTTATCCTGAACGGGGCCTTCAGACACATACCGAAGCATCTTGAGATGCCCCTCGGAGCCAGCGTCGCCCGTCAGCCGTTCGCCTCAGGGCGCTAACTTCGCCACCCTGTCCGGTATCTCAAGGCTATCCCACAGAACCGGCTATCCCGCGACCGCTGCCGTTGATGTCCGACCAGTCGCGCGGCTGCACCGCGGAACGGGCAGCACTATGTATACCGCGCAACCGGGGTGATGATTTCGCATCGGAAGGACGCGCTCGGAAATCTGGCCGCGTGCGCGGGAAATTTGGCTGCAAAAAAATTCAGGCGGAGTCGCGGCGAGGAGGTGATGCAGGAAATCTCTACGGAAATCGAACAGGTGCCAGACCAGCGATAACAACAATATTTGCCATCCGGTCATGCAGCGCTTGTCTACGCGAATTGAACGGAACCCATAGAAATCCCGCTCCGCATGTAGCGAAGGTGAGCATGTAGCCGGCTGTGCGCAAGCAAGCTTGTTTGACCGTCATCGGCTGCCCCGCATCTGCACCCACGATTTGCAATCGCAAGGCGCGCTTACCGGGAGATGTGCCCCATACGGCCCAAAGAATGCCAGTCACGAGAATCGGGACGCACTGGCCAACCAGCAGCCAAAACACAACAGTCGAAGCAAAGGCGTCAGGCGCCAGCAGCAGGTCTTGAGTTGAAGGTCCGAGAGGCACGAAAAGCACGATGACGGTCCACCAAATCGAATCAATGAACAAGGCCCGAGCGCGCTGGGAATAGGTGGCGTAGCGCATGGTAATGTCGGATTGTCCGGGCGATTGCGGCATCAATCAGTTCCCCTCGTCGAGCGATTCATCTTAGCCTGAGCAGGCGCCGCGGATGCAATGTCCTCGTTGCCGGACCGATTGAGGCGTATGGTATTTGTAATATTATGATGGCGTCGTCAACACGAAAGCGTCTCCAGCCCCTTATTCAATGCCTCATTCTGTTGAAGTTTCTGCCGCCGTTATCTTTGCCCTTGCGCTCATTCACACGTTCGCCGTAGCACGCATTGAGAAGCTGTCGCACCGCTTCCCGCGGCATGCCGGCGTCTTCCACTTTCTCGCGGAGGTGGAGGTCGTCTTCGGATTCTGGGCGCTGATTCTGTGTCTCGTGATGTGGGTGCTCGTCGGGTCACACGCAACCATCGAGTACCTGGAGCATCGTGAGTTCACGGAGGCGCTGTTCGTCTTTGTCATTATGGTGGTCGCCGCGAGTCGACCCATTCTCGAACTGGTAACGACCATTGTGATGCGGCTCGCGCGGTTTCTGCCTGTTCGCACCGAGGTTGCCGTAATCTGGTTCTCCCTGTCCGCCGTTCCCCTTCTGGGCTCCGTCATCACAGAACCTGCGGCAATGACACTCGCCGCACTATTGCTGCGCGACACGCTGTTCTCCGCGCGAAGTTCGGAGCGGGTGAAGTATTTCGGGCTGGCGCTGCTCTTCGTGAATGTGTCCATCGGTGGGGTGATGACGGCGTACGCAGCACCGCCGGTGTTGATGGTCGCGAGTGCCTGGGGTTGGAGCACCGGCTTTATGGCAGCCACCTTCGGATGGAAAGCGGCGCTTGCAGTTGTTTTCAATGCGACGGCTTTCGTCGCCCTGATTGCCAAGAGCGTGCCGACGTCCCTAGGGAGCGAGGGTGATACAACCTCACCGTCCCAACATGTTCCGGTCGGCGTCACGCTAGTTCATCTCGGGTTTCTCGCGCTGGTCGTCATCAACTCGCATCACGCTGTCGTGTTCATCGGGGCGTTCCTCTTTTTCCTGGGCTACACACACGCTTACGAGCGTCACCAGTCGCCTCTCATGCTGCGCGAAAGCCTTCTGGTCGCCTTTTTCCTTGGTGGCCTGGTTGTGCTCGGCGGTCTACAACAATGGTGGCTTCAGCCGATTGTGCGTTCCATGGATGCGATGACACTGTATTTCGGCGCAACAGGCCTGACGGCAATCATGGACAACGCTGCCATCACGTATCTCGGGTCGCTCATACCTGGCTTATCAGATAGCGCAAAGTACCTGCTCGTGGCAGGAGCGGTGACGGGCGGAGGACTGACGGTGATTGCAAATGCTCCGAACCCGGCCGGCCTCGCGATACTTGGAAGCCGGTTTTCAGGAGGCGCAGTCAGTCCGATGAAGCTGCTTGGCGCTGCGCTCATGCCTACGATAATCGCAGGCTTAGCCTTTCTGGTTTTATAGGCAGGTCGAACTAAAAACGACTCTAGCGGCCGTAGCGTTCAGCTGTCCGCATGCCATGTGTGCGAACAGTCAGCAAGGAACCATCGGTGGTCACGCCACTGATGGTCGCTCATTGTGTGCAGACGTGGTTCTCCCCGAGCCCGGCAGGCCGCCGAAGACTGGGGCTACGGGAAAGGCAACACAAACTCCAAGCCCTTGTCCGTTGAGGCCGGAGTCGAATTTCATCTCGCTTCCACAGCGAGTGGCAATACGGGAAACGATAGAAAGGCCCAACCCACTACCGCTTGCTGTCGCGGACGAGCCCCTAAAGAATCGGTCTGCGAGGCGGTTCATCTCCTCGGCACTTACCCCGGGGCCATCATCGCGCACGGTCAAACGAACAGACCGTGAGTCCGTGTCGAGATTGAAGTCAACGGTCCCTCCGCTCCTTCCGTACTTAATCGCGTTGTCAAGGAGATTGTCGACCAGGACGCGCAAGAGAACTCGGTCCGCGTAGACTTCAGCGCCTCCGTCGCCCGTAATTTGCAGGCTTATCGACTTGTCATTGGCGATTTGTCGTCTGAACGCTATGGCCTCAGCAACAACATCGCGGAGTACGAACGTTGACAATTTGAGTCCTGCATCCTCATCGAGACGTGCGAGCAACAGCAATTGCTCGACGAGGTGAGCGCTCCGGTCCACGCCGAGGACGACCCGCTCAAGTGCCTGACGCTGTTGTCCGGCATCTTTCGAAGCCATGGCCACTTGTGCCTGCACTTTAATGGCAGCAAGCGGCGTTTTCAGTTCGTGCGCTGCATCTGCCGTGAAGGTCCGCTCTCGCGCGAGTGAGATGCGCAGGCGCTCGAGAAGGGCATTCGTGGCAGTCACGACTGCGCTAATTTCGCTTGGAGAGCGCGAAATTTCGATGGGGCGAAGGTTCTGACCGTCACGCGCCTGCACCGCTTTCAAAAACAACGCGAAGGGTCGTAGCCCAATCCCTATGCTGAACCAGACCAACGCCATCATGACGGGAAGGATGAAAAGAACAGGACGCGCAATACGTGCCGCTACGCCGCTCACGAGGTCGCTGTGCTCGTTGACGGGTTCCATAAGGCTAATGGTTCTCCCGCTTCGGGCATCGCGAGCGGTGTATAGCAGCCATTTTCCACCTTTCACGTCGACGTCGGTCACGGCGTTACGAGGGAAGGCGGCCGAGTCGATAGCTGGGAAGTCACTGCTTCTGGCGATTGTTCCGCCATCCCGGTCAATCACGTAGAAGTGCACAAAGCGGTCTCCGAAATCAGAGTCACGCTCCACGGAACGAGAATGATGAGGAATCTCGTTACGAGCATCGATGCCATGCTCTGCCAACTTCGCGAGGTCGCCGGCGTCGAGCCTGGAAAGAAGTGGAACAAGTTGAACAAGTCGAGTTTCGTCCCATTGGAAGACTTCATGGCGAGCAGCGTGGAAGCTCCATGCAAACATCGCAGCCCAAGATAGACCGACGCTCAGCAAAACGAGCCACATCAAGCGGTTTCGGATGGACGGCTCGGTCATGCTCACGGTTTCTCTATCACGTAACCCACTCCACGAATCGTTCGTATCGTATCGGCACCAATCTTCTTTCTGAGCGTAGAGACGTGGACCTCAATGGCATTACTTTCCACTTCCTCATCCCAACCGTAGATACTTTCCTCGATTTTGGCCTTTCGTTGCGGTTCGCCAGCATGCACGAGCAGATGAACCAAAATGCCAAACTCGCGTGTATTGAGTTGGAGCGGCACCTCACCCCTCGAAGCGGTCATCGTCGCGGGATTCACTGTCAGGTCGCGCCACACGAGTACCTCGGAGGCACGACTTTGCGAGCGTCTCATCAGGGCGCGACAGCGCGAGATGACCTCGCCGAGGTCGAAGGGCTTTCCAACATAGTCGTCGGCACCGGCATCCAATCCTGCTATTCGGTCTTCCGTGGTGTCCTTCGCCGTCAGCACGAGAATAGGAACGGGATTACCTTGTGCGCGCAAATGTTCGAGCAGACTTGTTCCCGAAAGACCAGGAAGCCCCAGGTCGAGCACAACCATGTCGTAGCGCGTGGTCGACAGCGCGAGCTTGGCGTGTTGTCCATTCTTCGCCCAATCCACCGCGAAAGACGCGTTGCGCAGGCCTGTCTCAAGGCCGCTTCCAATGAGGTCATCATCTTCAACCAATAGTATGCGCATGTGGCTTCCACCAGGTCTGCAACCAAGAATCGTGTCGGTAGTCTAAGCGGTTATTCTTGCAGTTGGGACATCTTCCGTTAAGGCTGTTTTCAGGTTTGACGCGCTACTATCGTTACCTCGTCTTTCTCCAGGAGCTGGACCAACGTGGTTGAGAATCATTCGCAGAGTTACGTGTACAGTCCATTCGCTCGTCTGCTTCATTGGCTTATTGCCGGCCTCATCTTTGCTCAGCTCATCATCGGTTGGACGATGCCCGATGTGCATCACGATACCTTGCCGACGGGCGAAATTGCGTGGCACTTGGGCGTGGGTGCAGCGATTGTCGCAGTGATGGCGATTCGAATCATCTGGCGGATGACTCACGCGCCGGAACCGGCTGAGCTCTCGCCGCAGTTAAGGTTCGCGTCAAACGCAACTCATTGGCTTTTATACACCCTGTTGCTGGTCGTACCGCTTGCTGGATGGGCGAACGCATCCGCACGGGGTTGGATGGTGAATCTCCTTGGCGTACTTCCGTACCCGGCCCTCGCGCCGAAAGGGTCATCCACCGGAATGGCGCTGGGCGACATTCACAGCGTGCTCGCGTGGGTGTTGCTCGCGGTGATTGCTCTGCACATCGCGGCTGCCTTGTTTCATCGCTTTGTCTTTCGTGACTCGGTGCTTAAACGTATGCTCTAAACTGCGTGTGAAGCGTGTCGTCGAAGTAGGTTGGACGACAAGCCAGGTCGTTGTCCGAATGGGTTTCTGTTTCCGGGCGACCAGTCGAACGACTGGCCGCCCGTTTTCACGCATGCGCTAGGGATAACTGTTGCAACACGCAGATTTAGAATTATTTCTATTCTCATCTAAGGCTTTGCGTCTTTTTTAGCGGTGAGCGGAAGGCGTCACGTCAACGAATTGCTGCAATGGATGATTAAATGGCTTCCGCGCAAGAGCTCCGAAAATTTCGAGCAAACCTCGCCGACGAACTTCACAGTGCAGCAATCTACGAGACGCTCGCACAGGTCGAGCGAGATGAATCCCGCAAGCAGGTGTTCAGTGAGCTCGCGGCGTCCGAGCGTATGCACGCACGAGTCTGGGCAGATAAGCTGAAAGCTCATGGCAGAACGGCGCCATCCGGCTTCAACGCCAAGACGTATCTGATGAAGGGCCTCGTGCATCTGCTCGGGCCGCGATTCGTCCTTCCGTCTCTCGCGGCCGCCGAGTTTGCAGACCGGAACAAGTACGCCGGCAACCCCGATACCGCACGCATGTCGGAGGACGAGCACGAACATGCGAACGTTGTCCAAGCCATGGCGAACGCCGGAAAGCCCGCCGCTGCTCAGGGCGCCGACATCGCCCAGGCAGAGTCGTGGCATCGCGGCGTCACGTCCGGTAACGACCTGCGTGCCGCCGTGCTTGGTGCCAATGACGGCTTAGTCTCGAACTTCTGTCTAATTATGGGCGTGGCAGGCGCTGGGACCGGCAACAAAGCTATTCTGCTGACGGCGCTCGCCGGACTCATTGCCGGCGCTTGCTCGATGGCGCTCGGTGAATGGCTATCGGTGACCAACGCGCGCGAGTTGGCGCAGGCTCAAGTCTCGAAGGAAGCGAACGAGCTTGAGCATAGCCCCGAATCCGAAGAGCACGAACTCGCGCTTATCTACAAGGCAAAGGGATTGAGCGCTGACGAAGCGAAGCGAGTCGCATCACAACTCATGCAGGACAAGGACAAAGCTCTGGACGCGCTCGTTCGCGAGGAACTGGGACTAGACCCAGCCGAGCTTGGCGGCAATCCGTGGTCCGCGGCGGGTGTATCCTTTTGCTTATTCGCGATTGGCGCAATCTTCCCTGCTATGCCGTTCCTATGGTCGTCGGGGATGCCTGCCATCGTGCAGTGCATTGGCTTCAGTGTGCTGGCCCTTGCCGCCATCGGCGTGTTCACATCGCTGTTCAATGGTCGCAGTGCGGGCTTTTCGGCTGTTCGACAGGTACTCGTTGGACTTGCCGCCGCTGCGTTCACGTTCGGCGTTGGCCGGGTCCTAGGAGTGGCGACTTCGTAGAATTTGCGACTTTCTCGCGAGACCGCGTGACGCAAACCGGAGTGTGACGCAGCGGGCCCGTACAAAGTGATTCCCCAAAGCTTCGATAGCGCTCGTCTTCATCGCTGATGGACGCCTGCAACGCGGCACCGACGACGAACATGAACTGCTAGCGCATTGAAGACAGGGCCTCGCCACTGCCCGCCGCGTTTTTCGTCATCGAGCGGTTTCTCACCCTTTGCGGCGACGACTGACGTGGGAGGGCGCGTCCAGGGTCTACTTCAACGTCCGGACAGCTCTGGCCGCTGCTGGGATTCAACAGAAGTTGCGGCTTACTGTGTTCAAACGGCCCAACAGATGAGACATGTCGACAAGCCGTTGTGCGACCAGATGTCGAACCTCACCTTCGCATTGCCACGTGCCGTACACACCGAGCAACGCCGCGCCGAGTGCTTCTCGCCGCTGACGCTCTAGCAGCGACGGCCAGATGATGACGTTCACATTGCCCGTCTCGTCTTCAATTGTCACGAACATGACGCCTTTCGCCGTACCAGGCCTCTGACGTACGGTAACCAGGCCGCAACCACGAGCAAGCCGACCATTGCGGTACGTCATCAAGGTCGAGGCTGGCATTAACCGCTGCTCGAGCAGCGTCGAGCGAAGTAGCGCGAGCGGGTGTCGCCCGAGCGTGAGTCCTGTCGAGTTGTAATCAGCGACGATGTTCTCGGCCTCTGACGGCGCACCAAGCACCGGGGTTTCATCATCAATACGCGCTTCGGCAAGGATGTCGCGGTCCGGGACTGCCGCGACTGATTGCCAAAGCGCCTCGCGCCGGTTCCCGGCGAGCGACGAGAGTGCATTTGCTGCGGCCAGCACCTGCAGGTCACGCCGGTCCAGTTGCGCACGCCTTGCAAGGTCGCTGACGCTCGAGAATTGCTTCACGGCTCGCGCTGCCTCAATGCGTTCTGCCGCACCATCCTTCATGCCTTTCATGAGCGAGAGTCCGAGGCGCACGGCCACAGAACCGTCAGCTTGCTTTTCGAGAACAGAGTCCCACCCGCTGATGGTCACATCAACAGGAACGACCTTCACGCCATGACGAGTGGCGTCCTGCAATAGCTGCGACGGAGAATAGAAGCCCATCGGTTGACTGTTGAGCATCGCAGCGAGGAAGGCAGCGGGTTCGTGACATTTCAACCAGCTGCTTGCATACACGAGAAGCGCAAAACTGGCTGCGTGGCTCTCTGGGAAACCGTATTCGCCGAAGCCGTGAATCTGCTGGAAGATGGACTCAGCGAATTCCTTTTCGTAGCCTCGTTGGAGCATGCCGCCAACGATACGGTCATAGTATTTGTCTAAGCCGCCCTTGCGTTTCCACGCTGCCATTGCCCGGCGAAGCTGGTCTGCTTCGCCCGGTGTGAAGCCGGCAGCCAGAATGGCGACTTGCATGACCTGCTCTTGGAAGATAGGCACACCGAGCGTCCTACCGAGCGCTGTTTTCAACGCTTCGCTTGGGTAGCTTACGGGCTCGAGGCCTTGCCTACGTCGCAAATAAGGGTGAACGGCGCCGCCTTGAATAGGACCTGGACGCACGATAGCGACCTCGATGACGAGGTCGTAAAACTCACGCGGCTTCATCCGCGGCAGCATGCTCATTTGGGCGCGCGATTCAATCTGGAATACGCCCACCGTGTCGGCGCGCGAAATCAAGTTGTACGTCGCTTCGTCTTCGGCAGGAATGTCCTGCATCTCGAAGCGCTCGCCACGCTGCTCGGACACGATGTCGAGCGTGCGACGGATTGCAGACAGCATGCCGAGCGCGAGCACGTCAATCTTCAACAAGCCAAGCGCCTCCAAGTCGTCCTTGTCCCATTGAATCGCGCTGCGGTCTTGCATGGCGGCATTCTCAACAGGCACGAGCCGCGTAAGTTTGCCGCGACTGATGACAAAGCCACCCGAGTGCTGAGACAAATGGCGTGGGAAGTTCAGTATTTGCGCGGCCAGCGTCGCCCACATCGCAATGAGTGGATTGGAAGGGTCGAGGCCGGATTCCTCGAACCGCCGGAGCAGGTCCTGTGAATGGTCGAACCACTGGTGCGATTTGGCGACCTTGTCGACGATTTGTGGGTCGATGCCGAGCGCCTTCCCTGTTTCGCGCAGTGCCCCGCGCGGACGGTAAGTCGAAACAGCAGCGGCAATCGCGGCGCGGTCGCGACCGTACTTGCGATAGATGTACTGGATGACCTCTTCGCGACGCTGGTGCTCGAAGTCGACGTCGATGTCAGGCGGCTCGCCGCGCTCTTTCGAGATGAAACGTTCGAATAGCATGTTGCCGCGAGAAGGGTCGACCTCGGTCACGCCGAGGCAGTAGCACACGGCGCTGTTAGCAGCGGAACCGCGCCCCTGGCAGAGGATGTGCTGGCTGCGAGCGAACCGGACGATGTCGTAAACCGTGAGGAAGTACGCCTCATATTGCAGTTCGCGTATGAGTTGCAGTTCATGCTCGATTTGCTCCTGTACCGCATGCGGTATGCCGGAGGGAAACCGGCGGTGTGCACCGATATAGGTCTCCTGTCGCAGATAGGCCTCGTGCGTGAACCCTTCTGGCACGAGCTCATCGGGATATTCGTATCGCAGCTCGTCTAACGAGAAATTGCATCGCTCAAGGATGTTCAGCGTCTCGGACAGCGTGTGAGCGGGGTACAGATTCGCCAGGCGCAATCGCGAGCGCAGATGCCCCTCCGCATTAGGCGCGAGGTCGTAGCCGCACTCGGCAACGGGCTTTCCGATTCGAATCGCCGTCATCGTGTCTTGCAGCGGCTTCCTCGAGCGGACATGCATGACGACGTTCCCGGTTGCAACGACCGGAACACGAAACTGGTCGGCGATGTACTCGACCACACCGCGGTGGATGTCGTCCATCGCGCGCTGATGCAGAGTGAGACCGACCCACGCCCGCTCGGCGAAGACGTCGTTCATCCACTCAAGTTGAGCCGCGAGCGCATCTTCCTTTGCCGGAAAATCCGGAATTAGAATAGCGAGGCAATCGGGCATGGCTCTCAGATGTGCGTATTCTCTCTCGGGCCTTGAGATGTCATTCGGGGTCAGCAGGTACTCGCCCTTGGCTGCCCGCATGCGGCCCAGCGTGATGAGTTCGGAGAGGTTGCCGTAGCCATTGCGGTTTTGAGCCAGCAAGATGAGCCCGAACGCCGGACTCTTGTCCGCATTCACAAGCCGGAAAAACGAGCCAATGATAAGCGGGAGCTTCTCTTCTTTCGCCTGGACGTGAGCGCGCACTACACCCGCCAGCGAGCACTCATCCGTAATGGCGAGCGCGGAGTAGCCGAGTTGCGATGCGCGCAGCACCAATTCCTCGCCGTGTGAAGCGCCATGGAGGAAAGAGAAGTTGGTGAATGCGAATAGCTCCGCGTAGTCCGGCAACGCCGACGAGGGGAAGTCCACGACGACACCTGCTTATCCGAACAGGCCGTGGAGGAACCATCGGACTTCTTCCGTCTTCACGCTCGGGCGTTCGCGGTATATCCAGTAGCAGCTCTTGTCGCTCGCCTCGGCGACATAGTAGTCGCGTGTCACCAACTCGCCATCATGCCAACCTGCTTCGATTCGTTCGCCGGTTGAGACGAGTTTGAGCGGGGAGCCGTAGAAAGGTCGATGATTCTTCATCATCAGGCGTAGCGGCTCGTCGAGCAGCCAGGTCGGACGCGGCAGACCGTCCGGTGGTACCGACAACTTCGCATCATCCTGGACGGACACCCAGCGGTTCGCGAGCTCGGGCCGGTGGTCGAACGTTGGCGCCGGGCGCAGCACGTTCTCCGCACCCAGTCTTGCGACTAGCAGTTCAAGGAGGCGGTTGTGGTCCTCTGCCGAACCGCCCGGGTCGGGGAATAAGTCGTCCGACGGCGGCTCGGCAGGCTGGACCTTCGACGCGGTCAAGCGCACTGCGATAACTGCCGCCTGTAACTCCGTGCGACCGAGCCGTTCTTTCAGCAAACGAACGAGATGCTCCTCGTGCCACGTTGGCTCTGCGAGTGCAATTTCCAGGACGGTCGGCTCGACCGCCTGTCGACCGCGCTCGTGTTCGAGCGACACCGTCGCATGCGTGAGCGCGAGCTGTTGTGCGCTCAGCCAGCCGCAGAGCTGCACGATAAGCCGACGTGCCGAGAACAGCACCGCTTCGGCATGCTCGACGCGGTCCGGAAGCTCGGTGCGCGCGCTGAAGTTAGGCGGGACCTCGAGCCATTCAAATAGCTCCGGTGACAGACCATAAGCACGGTCGAGAGAATCCAACAAATCCACACCACACCTCTTCTTCAGTCCAGCGCGCGGCAGGCGCCGGATGTCACTCAACGCTCGGCAGCCAAGACCGTGAAACCAGTCAGCGAATGCGCGGACTTCCTGTACGACCACAAACGGTAACGAGTCAAGATGCCGCTCAAGCGAGCGCATCTTGAGTACGCGGCAACGGCCGCGTTTGGCAAGCAGCCAGGCGCCTTGCCCGGTGGGCGCCACGCTCATGCGAACCGTTACGCCTATCGACTTCACGACGCTTCGGATTTGCGAGCAGACGCTTCGAATGCCGCCGAAGAGTCGCAGGCTGGCGGTCACGTCCATGACGATGGTTTGTTCGTCGCATAGCGCGACCTGTGGGGAGAAGCGCAGCAGGCCGAAGGCGACTGCACGCTGCATCTCCGCCTCGAGCTGGACGCTCCGGTCGTACACCGCCGCGTCCGGGGCGAGCGTCGTCACCCCGCCTCGTTTCATCCCCGGTAGAACGCCTGCTTCTCGTGCCGCCGCATCCATCACAATTACCTTGTCGCGTTCAAGCACCGCACACCCGTGTTCAATCGGAGGTAACCACCTCGGACGAAATACCTCCAGCGAAAGCCGGGGCAGGAAGATGGCGACGAACACGGCCATAAGGGCTCAAGAGAATCGGCGATGGTTGCAAAGAGACGGACAGCTGTTCGGTTTTAGTTGGGCCTCGTCGTTTCACCACATCAACGACGAGGCCGCCATCAGCGGGTCTCACTCCGAGCCGCAGCGTTGCGGGCGAGGCGTCTTGCGCGCTCGCCAACGGCCGGATGAGCACGAGCAAGGTTTCGGTCGCTTGAGCAGCCAGGTGAAGACGCCGAAGCGCTTCAGCCCTGATGTGCTGCTGCCAGAACACCAGCGCACCGCAGCTCTTGGCTTGCAGCACGCGTTCCGCGCACCAGAGGGCGTCCGCGGTCTTGGGCGCCTGCAATCTCAACACCTTGTTCAACAGCAAACCTAGATACGAGAACGCTAACGCGTTCGGAACGTGTGGCGCCTGCAGCAGCACGACGGGGCGTGCACTGCATTCCTGGAGAGCCGGCTTCAAGAGCCGCATCTCGCCAGTCCCTGGCTGCTGAACAAGCAGCTCCACCAGCGCGCCCAGCGGCCAGCCTCCGCCCGGCAACTCGGCCGACAGCGCGGCGTATCCGGTGTCGACTGTCTTGCCGTACGCACGGGCGAGCTGAGACCCGCGCCAAAGGCTCGGATGAATCGACTCGATATGTTGAGGTAGAGCGGCCATCTTTCTAGAACACTGTATGGATGTACAGTATCGTAACGCAAAAAATGAAGCAGTGAATTGCCCCTTTTAAGTCGCTCCCGGGGCGTCGAATGGATATGCTCGTGTGAAGGTACCCTACGCCCGAGGTCGCCGAATTCGTAGCACGGCTGGGCGAAGCCTTTGGCGACGCGGCCATCGACGAAACTGTGGCAGGCGGGAAGCTGGTGAGCCGACATTCTTCTCGCAAGGGAACGCGCGCACCATTGGTAAGAGGTTGATTAAGGACGACAATCGATGGAGGGTCGATGGGAGCTTCCGAGACCGCCATCATTGCAAGGGGTGCGGCAGTTCTTGCGTCGGAACGACAACGCGGTGTAGTCAGCGCGGAGGATTGAAGGATTGACGGCGCCGACCGGTTGAACGGCACGTCGTCGACCGAACCATCACCGACTGCACCAAAGCTCGAGCAAGGAGAACAAACGGGTCGCAGAGAATGGATAAACTTAATATAGACGAAGTGCCGGGCGCGCGCGCCGATTTGCTGTGCTTCCTGGTGGCAACCGTCGCTGCGTCGCACACACTGACGAGTGAATGGCGCATTGACCATGTCGTCGAGAGCAGTCGACTTTGGCTCGCGAGAAGCGGCGTATCGATGCATTGGCTTAACCGAGTGCTGCTTGGGCAGCTTGCGCTGAAGATTGCCAAGCGCGAGTTGAAGGCCGCTGGCATCGCGGTACGGCAGAGCGACGTGCAGGTGCTGTTCACCGGTGAAATGAAGCTCAACCACGCGAGCGCGGTCGTTCAGAAGATGATGAAACTGTGCAAGCAATCGCTCTGAGCTGTGGCCAATCAATCGACCAAGGAAGACCACGCATGTGCTACTCGGCCCAAATTCAGGCGGACTATCGCAAGTATGTGAAGACATTCGGTGCACACATGGACATCGAGGAATTCGCGCGCCTGTACTTCGAGCGGGCCGAGGGGAGCAAGGCGAAGATTCCCAAAGCGGTCGACGACGCGTTTCGCGAACCGCAGACGGATGCCGAGAGCGAGATAAAAGCGTTAATCGACCGGTACAACCAAGACCAGACGACGAAGCTTGAGAAGGAGCTATTCAAGCAGCGAACCCGCCTTGCGGATGCCGAGCGCACATTGCAGTCGAAAGTTACGAAGGCGGCCACCGAGAGCATGCGCATTGCGACCGCCAAAATCGAGGCCTCGCTACGCCGACTCGAGGACATCAATCGGACCAATCCAGAACCGCGCGACTCACGCATCTTCCCCGGCACTTACGCGCCCGTGCTTGTGATGGAAAACGGCAAGTTCGTGGTCAAGCCAATGCGCTACCAATGCCGAATTGCAGGCAAGCCGGCGAACTACGACGTGAAGTATCCAGGGACCTACAACGCACGGCGCGATAATCTCGAAGGGTTCTGGAAGCCGTGTTTTGGCTACACACATGGCGTGCTGCTCGTCGAAGTTTTCTATGAGAACGTCAGCAAAGCCAAGATGGAAGGCACGCTACTGGAGACTCATGAGAAAGACGAGAATGTCGTCCTTGAGTTTCGCCCAAACAACGGCCAGTTGATGCACGTCGCTTGCCTTTGGTCGAAATGGACTGCGCCAGGGCGACCCGACCTGCTGTCCTTCACTGCCATAACTGATGAGCCGCCGCCAGAAGTCGAGGCTGCCGGCCACGACAGATGCATCGTGCCAATCAAGGCTGGGAACATCGACGCGTGGCTCAACCCGGATGCGTCAAACCTAGAAGCGATGTACGCGATACTCGATGACAGGGACCGGCCATACTACGAGCATCGACTGGCTGCATAGTAGCCGGCGTAAATGTTCATTCGTGTTTCGCAGCTACCAAGGTCCGTATCACGTCGAAGGAGAAGACTTGATACTCTCTCGGCACGTCTTTTAACGATGGCGGAAACGACATGGCATTGTTCGAAATTAGCGGCGACGATTTGCAGGCTGTTCCGTTGGGTACCTTTGGGACGCTTGGACTACGTGAGCGCGCTGACATTCAGCGAGCAGTGCGTGCAAACATCAACGCAATCACGCCGGGCGTCAAGACGATGGTGCTCGCAGAGGAATTCGGAGATTGGGCAGGCGCCAATCGAAGAATCGACCTTCTGTGCGTCGATGAAGACAAGAATCTAGTGGTTGTCGAGTTAAAGCGCGACGATGGCGCTCACATGGACCTCCAGGCGCTGCGCTACGCCGCGATGATTTCGACGATGCGGTTTGACCAAGCGATAGAAGCGCATCGCAAGTATCTCGCCGATTCCGGCTCTGACGTCGACCCGGAGCAGGCAATCCGTGAGTTCCTCGAGGTTGAAGACGGTCCGGTGACGTTTGCCAAAACCGTTCGAATCGTTCTAGCATCCGCCAACTTCTCTTCAGAGCTGACTACAGCGGTGTTATGGCTCAACGAGCAAGGAGACCTTGACATCCGCTGCGTCCAGATGCGCCCGCACGCCGTCGACTCCAGAGTGCTACTGGACATTCAACAGGTCATCCCTCTTCCAGAAGCAGCGCAGTACACGGTCGCGCTACGGGAAAAGACAAATGAGCAGGAACGGGTTCGCGCAACTACCTCCGCAGCGCGCGACACGGCCCGCTACGACCTGTCCATTGGGCAGACTTTCATCCCCAACCTGGCAAAGCGCCGGCTGATTCTTGCTCTCGTCACCGAAGCAATCAAGCAAGGTAAGTCACCAGAGCAAATTACCGATGCAATCCCTTGGAGGCGGAGGAACCTTTTTGCTTCGGCGCCTGGCGTGGCCGATGAGAATAAATTTCAAGAGCTTCTTCCAGGGAAGAACCTGAGGTACTTCTTTGCCGATGACGAGAGGTTTTTGATTAACGGGAAGACCTACGTCCTGAACAGGGCATGGGGCGACCAATCCCTCGTCGCAGCGGAAAACGTCCGTCAGCTCTTGAACAACGCTGACGAGGTTAGCTGGGAGCCGACATCGGAAGTGCCAGATGAAGTGACCTATGAGGGCTACACCATCAGACGTCGCGAAAAAGGTGCGATTGACATTGAGTGTGACGGTCGACAAATATCACCCGTCATTGCGACGCTTAGAGAGCTCGCACCACAGCTGGGTGTTGCGACAGAACACGCGTCCGGCAGAGATGTCAACACGCAGCAGCTCGGCGCACGGGTTATGCAAGCTATCAACTCTCTGTGATTCATGCTTGCGCTACCTGGTGAGGTGGCGTCGACCGCTCTGCCTTGCCCGCGCGGCAAAGTCAAAAGTGGCAGACGGCGAAGACGCGGTTCGCTCTCGGAACTGCTCAGCGCCCTGCTCGCGTGGTGTTATTGGGCCGCCAGGAAAGGAGATGTGGCGGCGAGTATTCTTGCTTGGTTCCAATAATCAACATACTGGCCCGCACTCCCTTACTTGCGCGCACACGTGGCGTATCTCGGTTGCGTCACCATCCCTCGACGTGCGCACTTGTAAGGTTCGCCTGCCGCGAGCTTCCAGAAAGGACTTGCCCATTTGCATTTTCAGTAACGCCGACCATAATAAACGGTC
Source organism: Caballeronia temeraria (assembly GCF_001544795.2). Lineage (GTDB taxonomy): Bacteria > Pseudomonadota > Gammaproteobacteria > Burkholderiales > Burkholderiaceae > Caballeronia > Caballeronia temeraria. The sequence goes on from NZ_FCOI02000028.1 coordinate 35,116, forward strand.
AACTTGTCGCTCGTAGGCCGCCATCCCTCCCAGACGGAGGCGCAATAAATGTCATGTCTTCGAGTGCTGCTGTTGGTCCTCTGGGTACTTTGGGTTACCGCTGCTACTGGCGCAGCCGAACCGTCCGCAGCGATACCGAACATCGGGTCCCCGCACGGGCCGGAAGCGCACTCGTTCTCACCGCCACCTATAGACCCGGCCTGCACGAATGCGGAGCCGGAGTGGGACGACACTGAGCGAAATCTTTGGTGGTCGGTTTGCCAGTCTGGCTCGAATCAGGTCGCGAGTAACCTGCGGCTGCTGTTCCCGCCACCACGATGGAAAGACTGCCATAAGTTCGTTCCAGTAAAAGCCGAGTTTATTTCAACTCTATTATCAAAAGCCCCCTACAAGAAGCGCTTGGAAGAAACTGGTTTGCGCCTCGATAGTGTGGCAATAGATGGCGATATGGTATTTGGCGACCAACCCATACCAGGGAATATTACAATTACTTGTTTTAAGTTCAACGGAAGTTTTAAGCTTGTGAATATGGCCATCAACGGTTCAATGCAATTCATTGCGGGTCAATTCAATCGTTCTCTTATTTTGAAAGATACACACATTCACGGCGCCCTCAGGCTGGCTGAGACCTCCGGTGCTTCTTATTTTATGGCCGGTACAATAGTCGACAATGACTTGGAGATGAAAGGGGATATTATTCCTGGGCACGTAATGTTGGGTGATGTGCGCGCGAATAATGTTTTAATTGATATTGATGCGGAAGCTATTTACGCGACTGACTTGGAGACCAGAGGGAGCGCGTCATTTTTCAGAATTCGTTCTACCGGCAGGGTCTTTCCGACCTTGGACTTACGTGACGCAAAAATTGGCGGAAGTTTATTCATCGAAAATTCGAGATTTTCGCGATTAAATTTGGGTTACGCCTACGTTCACGACAGCGCAGAAATAGATTACTTGCCGTCGGACCTGAATGCGCCTGGGTTGCGAGTTGATGGAACGTTTACAGTGTCATACCCTGAAGATGGGGTTAAAGAGCTCGCAAAGAAATTGCGAAAAGTTCAGAATTTAAAGGAAAACGAAAGGCCGCGGTTTATTCCTTATGAGTGTTACCAGGAAATGAATGCAAACACTCGTAGTGCGCTTTTTCACGCGACGGGGAACTGCGCTGGCCCTGGGGCGTTTTCATCACTCGCAAATATACCTTTAATAGGTCGGTTATTTAGAGACCCATGTGAAAATGAAACCTTCTGGTCGCTTAATTCGAAGTTTAATCTGAAAGATGCGCGTTTGCACATCATCGAGGTTTCCGGTAGTTTTGACCCGTCAGACGCCATGCTGGTTTGGCCTCTCCGAATTGATAACGCGAATATGACGTTTGATGTAGTTAGACACTCGGCGAAGGGGCAGGAGAAACTATATTCAGCCCAATGGTATGTTTGCTGGCTAGAGCGCGGCGAGACTCGCTTTGACCAGCGCAACTACAAGCAGGTAGCGGACTTCCTGCAAAGTAGGGGATATTCGGCGTCGGCCGATACCGTTCGCATAGCAGGGAAAAACCGGGAATTATATGAAACCTGCACGAACGGGCTGAATTTTATCGTTGATTGCATGTACATGACGTTGTCGTGGGCCGCAGTGGGATATGGCTTTCGGATGTATTTGCCATTAATTTATCTTGTTATTTTCGTTACAATCGGCGCGTTTGTTTTTGGCTCGTCCTCGGCGACGTTCAATTATTTAGAGGATGCGGATTTTCAAAGTCCGTTAAGTAGAGGGGTTACAACGAAAGGAGACCTTGCCCGCGAAGCGTGGCTGATTATTCAGCGCGGCTTCCCATATAGCCTTGACATGTTTTTGCCGCTTATCCGTTTAAATGACGACCACTACACGGTTAAGTTGGAGGGAAAGAGACTGACGTACCTCTATTTTCACAAGTTCATGGGCTGGTTACTCAGCGCCTATGTCGTGGCCGCTGTCACGGGCCTCACTAAGTCAGGAAGCCTTTAGTTGTCCGCTTCATCGCACGGGCGGGCGTCTGCGTGCTGCCTTGTCTAAGAAAATAAACCTCTCTTAAACCACATCAACCCGCATCGGTGGTCACTTGAGCAAGGGCGCGTTGTTCGAGGACTCCCGCAGCCGAGCGCCGCGAACTTCTAGCGCATCGCATATCTCGTTCGAGAGCTGACGAAGCCGGCCGCAGTACAGCGGGAGGCACGCGCGCAAATAGCGCGAAGCGGCTTGGGCGACGATGAGCGGCGGACTAGCAGAGACGCCATTACCGGCACATCAGTGCAGAGGGAACTCAACATCGGTATCAATTCAGTAAAACCGGCCGCATTTTGGTCTCTTTTCGGCTGATTGCGGGCTCATTCACAGTCATAGACTGTGAATCCCTTATGTTGAAGGCGACGCAAAATGGACGGCTCTGGAGAACTGCTCGCACTCAACAATGCTTCCGCGCCCGAACAGGTTGAAGGTGCACAGGGGGTCGCAGACGACCTGGCAGCAAAGAAGCTCCAGCGTCTTCGCAAAGAGAAACGCGACCTGGTCGACTCGCTGGCCAGCGGAGACTTCTCAACGCAGAGAGCACGCGTTGCATACATTCTGAATTTGTACCCAGCTGCGCGAAACAGCGATGTCACGTTGGCGCTTAAGTATTGGGAGGAGTTTCAACCGGCTTTCTTCAATCCTGAAGGCATCAAGCCTGAACACCTGTTTGAGCTTGAGCACGTTCCACTCCTCGTTCGCGCTCGTGCAAAGATTCAGAACGAGTACGAACTCTTCCAAGCTGATGTCAAAGTCCGCCGTCGCCGGAGAGGCCGCGAAGACGAGATTCGCGACGCTGTTCTTGGAGACGCTGCGCCGAGGCAAACGCTCCAGGTGTTCGCCGATGAGACCGGGAAGACCGAGGCACATGTCATTGTGGGCGCAGTGTGGGTGTTAAACGGCCGCGCAGTATTCGATGTGTCGCAAGCCATAAACTCATGGAAGGCCCAGTCTACGTTTGCGAAGCGCGAGGTGCACTTCGCAAGATTCGGAAAAGGCGACATCGGAGCGGTAGCCGAGTATCTTGGTGTCATCAGCGCCAACCGCGAGTTCCTGAGCTTTAAGTTCATTGCGGTTCGACGAGAAAATCTGAAGCGGAGCATCGAAGATACTGTTCAACGTCTGCACGAATTCATGCTGCTGAAGGGTTTGGAGCATGAGGTCGATACCGGACGTGTTGGGCTTCCTCGCTTTGTCACCTTGACCCTCGACGAAGAACAATCTCTCGACCAGATTGCAATTGAAGTCATGAAGCAGCGAATGAGCGATGGACTTCAGAACCGTCACGGAGACGGATTGGTTCTGGAATCGGTTGTGGCCGTGTCTTCGAAGAACAGTGCTCTTGTCCAGCTCGCGGACGTCATTGCGGGCTCGGTAAACCGCCGACTAAATTTCTCGGGCACTCGAAATCACAAAGACGACATCGCCGACCTTGTAATCGAGAGGCTCGGAATCGGGTTAAACCGCGACGAAGTTGACGCCGACTTGGATGCCACCGTCATGTTCCGCATCTGAGTGACGCTTAGCGCCGGCACCGGCTGGGAAGAGGCGCGGAACCCTCCTAGGGTCGTCCGCGTTGAACGACGTCCAGCGCTTCAACTTGTCCTGCCCGACCAAGGACTCTGAGCGTCGTCGCCTCCTCTGAAATTCAAGGCCAGTGTGGTCCGGAGGCAAGCGACGTCCGATTTCGGTACACAGTTGTGAGATTCTGCAAATCTCCCAGACGCGAAGTGTCTCAAACAGCGAGTACGCTGCTTGACCACAAACGTACTTGGCGCGCGGAACCAAATATTACATAGGGAAAGCTATATTACGACCCCTGTGCCCCAAACGGCGCGGACTTTCTGCCGCTTTTCTGACATGCAAAAACGCCGCGCTTCCAACACCGACTCGGCGTTCTCAGATTGGAGCGGTCGGAACTAATGTCGCAGTCTTTGCGATTCGCTGACCTTAACCAAAGTCCGCATAGGAACCTAGCTGTCTTTAGGAAAAAGACCGCCCTTTTTGAGGGGTAATACGTTCGCGCAAATTTGGCGAACAAAGCCGTGGACGAAGAAAGCTTAGAGCCTTACGCAGTAAGGCTCACGGTCCGCAGCGACCCCCTCAAAAAACCGTTTTCTGCTCGGTTTAGAAAGCATTCTATTTGAGGCCCACACTTCTTTCTCAGACGACCGGCCGGCTTATTCCACCGTCACCGACTTCGCCAGATTTCTCGGCTTATCGACATCCGTCCCGCGCGCGCACGCCGTGTGATACGCGAGCAACTGCAACGGCACGACGTGCAGAATCGGCGACAACGCCCCGTAATGCTCCGGCATGCGGATCACGTGAATGCCGTCTTCGCTGACGATGCGCGTATCCGCATCCGCGAACACATACAGCTCGCCGCCGCGCGCACGCACTTCCTGCATGTTCGACTTCAGCTTTTCGAGCAGCGCGTCGTTCGGCGCGACGGTCACGACCGGCATCGCCTCGGTCACGAGCGCGAGCGGGCCGTGCTTCAGTTCGCCCGCCGGATATGCTTCGGCGTGAATGTACGAGATTTCCTTGAGCTTCAACGCACCTTCGAGCGCGATCGGATAATGCAGCCCGCGCCCGAGGAACAGCGCATTTTCCTTGCGCGCAAACTCTTCGGACCACGCGATGATCTGCGGCTCCAGCGCGAGCACGCTGTTCAACGCCGCCGGCAAGTGGCGCAGTTGCGTGAAGTACGCGGCTTCGCGCTTCGCATCGACGTGACCGCGCAGCTTCGCGAGCGTCACCGCCAGCACGAAGAGACCGACGAGCTGCGTCGTGAACGCCTTCGTCGATGCCACGCCGATCTCCGTCCCCGCGTGCGTGAGGAACGCGAGTTCGGTCAGGCGCACCATCGCGCTTGTCGCGACGTTGCACACCGCGAGCGTGTGTTTGTGGCCGAGCGATTGCGCGTGCTTGAGCGCGGCGAGCGTATCGGCGGTTTCGCCCGATTGCGAGATCACGACGACGAGCGCCTTCGGATTCGGCACCGACTCGCGATATCGATACTCGCTCGCGATCTCGACCTGCGTCGGAATCTTCGCGATCGATTCGAGCCAGTACTTCGCCGTCACGCCCGAGTAATAGCTCGTGCCGCACGCGAGAATCAGGATGCTGTCGACCTGCGAGAATGCATCGCGCGCGGCGTCGCCGAAGAGCGCCGGATCGAACTGATCGGCTTGCGGAATCGTGTCGGTGATTGCGCGCGGCTGCTCGAAGATTTCCTTCTGCATGAAATGACGATACGGCCCGAGCTCGACCGCGCCGCCGTACGCCGTCACGACGCGCACTTCGCGCTCGGCGGGCAGGCCTTCACGATCGACGATCTTCACGCCTTCGAGACCGATCTCCACGACATCGCCTTCTTCGAGGAACGCAAAGCGGTCCGTGCTGCCGGCGAGCGCGAGCGCATCGGATGCGAGGAAGTTCTCGCCTTCGCCCACACCGACGACGAGCGGCGAACCCTGGCGCGCGCCCACGACCGTATGCGGCTGATTCTTGTGCATCACCGCGATCGCATAGGCGCCGTGCAGTTGCTTCACGGCCTCGCGCACGGTTTGAAAGAGGTCGCCGCGATACATGCTGTGAATCAGATGCGCGATGACTTCGGTATCGGTCTGCGAGACGAACTCGTAGCCCTTGCCTTTGAGCATCTCGCGCAGCGTTTCGTAGTTCTCGATGATGCCGTTGTGCACGAGCGCGACGGTATCGCGCGAGAAGATCGGGTGCGCGTTGTCCGTGACGGGCGCGCCGTGCGTGGCCCAGCGCGTATGCGCGATGCCGGTCATGCCGCCGAGATTCGAGTCGCGCACTTGCGCGTCGAGATCGGACACGCGCGCGACGCTGCGCGCACGGCGCGGCTCGCCGTTGCTCAGAACGGCCACGCCGCACGAGTCGTAGCCGCGATATTCGAGCCGGCGCAGACCTTCCACCAGCACCGGGACGATGTTACGTTGCGCTACCGCGCCGACGATTCCGCACATGACGTTCTTCCTTTGAAACTTGCATTCGAAAGCGCGATGCCCGAAGCACCGCGCGCGTTGGGCTGAATCTGAACGACAGCCTTACGACTTCTTCTTCACCGGGCGCACGTAGCCCGACTTGCTGACTTGCGTTTTCTCGTTGAGCACGAGCTCGCCTTCGCCGACGTCCTTCCACACCGTGGTGCCCGCCGCGATGGTCACGCCGCGGCCCACGCGCACCGGCGCAACCAGTTGCGTATCCGAGCCGACGAACACGTCGTCGTCGATCACCGTGCGATGCTTGTTCGCGCCGTCGTAATTGCAGGTGATGGTGCCCGCGCCGATATTCACGCGCGCCCCGATATCCGAATCGCCGATATAGCTGAGATGGTTCGCCTTCGAGCCGCGCCCGAGCACCGCGTTCTTCACTTCGACGAAGTTGCCGACGTGCGCCTCGTCGCCGAGCGTCGCGCCCGGACGCAGCCGCGCGTACGGACCGAGCACGACGTTCGCGCCGGTCGTGCCGCCTTCGATATGCGTGTACGCATCGACGCGCGTGCCCGCGCCGATCGTCGCGTCGCGGATCACGCAGTTCGGGCCGATCGTCACGTTGTCGGCGATCGTCACGCGCCCTTCGAACACGCAGTTCACGTCGATGGACACATCCGCGCCGCATTCGAGCGTGCCGCGCACGTCGATGCGCGCCGGGTCCATCAACGTGACGCCCGCATCGAGCAACGCGTTCGCGACGTTGCGCTGATGGATGCGCTCGAGTTCCGCGAGCTGAATCTTGCTGTTCACGCCGAGCGTTTCCCATTCGGCGTCCGGCTGCGCGGTGACGACTTCGACGCCCGCTTCGATCGCGCGCTCGACGACGTCCGTCAGATAGAACTCGCCCTGCGCGTTGTTGTTCTTCAGCGACGCGAGCCAGGTTTCGAGCGTGCGCGTCGGCGTGATGACGATGCCCGTGTTGATCTCCGCGATACGGCGCTCTTCCTCGCTCGCATCTTTCTGCTCGACGATCTTTTTCACTTTGCCCGCGGCGTCGCGCACGATGCGGCCGTAACCCGTCGGATCGCCCACGTCCACGGTCAGGACGCCGTAGCGCTCGCTGCCGGCGACATCGATCAGGCGCTGGAGCGTGCTTGCGCGCGTGAGCGGCACGTCGCCGTACAGCACGAGCGTCGGCACAGACGGATCGAGCAGTGGCAGCGCCTGCTGCACGGCGTGTCCCGTGCCGAGCTGCTTGTCCTGCAGCGCGAACTGGACGTCCGGCGCGCCGACGGCTTCGCGAACCTTGTCCGCGCCATGCCCGACGACGACGACGAGCCGCGTCGGCGACAGCGCGCGGGCCGTATCGATGACATGCGCGAGCAATGGCTTGCCCGCCAGTGAATGGAGTACTTTCGGCAGAGCAGAGCGCATGCGCTTGCCCATGCCGGCAGCCAGAATAACGATGTTCATCGCTGGAAGCCTTGCTGGGTATGACGAGCCGCCAATCTATCACGCGACGCTTTGGCGCAGTGCGGCGAAACCCACGCAGCGCCTTATTGGATAAAGGTTACAGGTCGTCGAACTGCACAATTGAAACCGCGCCCGGCGATCCTGACGGTTCGCTCGCACACGGTTCCTCGTCAAAGGCGATATCGCCTTGCGGGTCGGCCTCGCCCGTCGCGCGCAGTCCGGCGAATGGGAAAAGTTTGCTGTCCATCAGATGCGACGGCACCACGTTCGACAACGCGTTGAACATGTTTTCCACGCGCCCCGGAAAACGCTTGTCCCATTCGCGGACCAGCGCCTTCATTTCCGCGCGCTTCAGATTCGGCTGGCTGCCGCACAGATTGCACGGAATGATCGGGAATTCGCGCAGTTCGGCGTACTTTTCGAGATCGACTTCCTTCACGTAGGCGAGCGGACGGATCACGACGTTCTTGCCGTCATCGGATTGCAGCTTGGGCGGCATGCCCTTCAGCTTGCCGCCGTAGAACATGTTGAGCAGCAGCGTCTGCAAAATGTCGTCGCGATGATGACCGAGCGCGATCTTGGTCGCCCCGAGCTCGCCCGCGACGCGATACAGAATGCCGCGCCGCAGTCGCGAACAGAGCGAGCACGTGGTCTTGCCTTCCGGCACGAGCCGCTTGACGATGCTGTACGTGTCCTGATTCTCGATGTGAAACGGAATATCGAGCTTCGACAGATACTCCGGCAGCACGTGCTCCGGAAAGCCCGGCTGCTTCTGGTCGAGATTGACGGCGACGATATCGAAGTTGATCGGCGCGCGCTCGCGCAGGCGCATGAGGATCTCGAGCATCGCATAGCTGTCCTTGCCGCCGGACAGGCACACCATGACCTTGTCGCCTTCCTCGATCATGTTGAAGTCGCCGATCGCCTCGCCGACCTGCCGCACGATGCGCTTGAACAGCTTGTTGTTCTCGTACGCTTCCTTTTGCTGGCGCTTCGTCAGCGCCTCGCGCACGGGCTTCGGCGCCTCCGCGGTTTCGGCTGCGGCTTCGATCGTGTCGCGCGCGTTCATGCTCGTTCCTCCTTGATGCGGAAGACTTCGACGCCGACCGCGTCGCAATCGGGATAGACGTCGGGCTTTTCCGTCGATACGGCCACCGCACGCACGTTCGGATGCGCGAGCAGAGCCGCGGCGACGTCGTCGCACAGCGTTTCCTGCAAGTGGATGTGGCCGCGCTTCACGCGCTCGGCGATGGTCGAGCGCATGAAATCGTAATCGACGACTTCGGCCAGCTTGTCCGCGACCGGCGTCGACAACGCGAGCGGCACGTAAAGCTCGACGTTGATCACGACGCGTTGCTCGCCGCGCTTTTCGAAGTCATGTACGCCGATGTTGATGCGCACTTCGTAGTTGCGCAGAAAAAGCCGCCGGCAATCGGTCAGCCGGGGATGCGAAAGTGCGGCAAGCATGTAGGTTCCAATATTCAGTAAACGCGTTTCAGGGCTGGCGCGTGCCGATCATAAACATCACGTCGCGCGGGCTCGGCACGAGATGCTGGCCGCCATCGACCACGAGCGTCGTGCCGGTCACGCCGTGCGCGTTCGCGAGATAGCACGCGGCTTGCGCGACGTCATCGACCGTCGATGCCCGGTTGAGCGGCGTCACGCGATGCGCCGCCTCGAACGATGTGGGCGTCTGCCCGGCGGAAATCAGCGTCAGGCCGGGCGCCAGGCCGACCACGCGCAATTTCGGACCCAGCGCCTGCGCGAGCGCGACGGTGGCGTTTTCGAGCGCCGCCTTCGTCAGCGTGTACGACAGGTAGTCAGGATTCATGTTGTACAGCTTCTGGTCCAGCACGTTGATGACAACGCCGCGTTGCGCGTCGTCCGCGACGGCGGCTTCGGGCGTGATCTCGTGCAGCATGCGTGCGAGCGTCAGCGGCGCGGCGACGTTGACGGCGGTCATTTCCAGCAGCTTCGCGTAGCCGAAGTCGGTGGCCGTGTCTTCGTCGAAGCGCGACGCGCAGTTCACGACGCAATGCAGCCCGCCGAACGCCTCGGCGCACGCGGGCATGAGAAGTTCGACTTCGGCCTCGACGCCCAGATCCGCCTTCAGCGCGACCGCGCGCCGCCCGAGCGCTTCGATATCCGCGACGGTTTCGCGCGCTTCATGCTCCGACGCGCCGTAGTGCACGGCGACATTCCAGCCCTGCCGTGCGAATTCCAGCGCGACGCCGCGCCCGATGCGCTTCGCCGCGCCGGTCACGAGCACGGCGCGGGAGCGCGAAACCGAACCTGAAGACGGCGAGTTGACGGAAGAAAACGGCGTGGAAGCGCTCATTTACAATACTGGGATGAATCCAAATGCCAGACAATCCGATAGTTTACCTGCTCCGGGCGCCGACGCGCTCGCGCAATCCGAAGCGCTGGCCGACCTGATCCGGGGTCGCATCGCGGCGGCGGGCGGCTGGCTGCCGTTCGACCGCTATATGGATCTCGCGCTCTACGCGCCCGGCCTTGGCTACTACAGTGGCGGCGCGATGAAATTCGGCCGTCGCGCGGACGATGGCAGCGACTTCGTCACCGCACCCGAACTGTCCCCGCTTTTCGCGACGACGCTCGCGCGTCCTGTCGCGCAGGCGTTGCAACAAAGCGACACTCGGCGGTTGATGGAGTTCGGCGCGGGCACCGGCAAGCTCGCGGCGGGTTTGCTGACGGCGCTCGCCGATCTCGACGTGGCGTTCGACAGTTACGCGATCGTCGATCTTTCGGGCGAGTTGCGCGAGCGTCAGCGCGAGACGATCGAGAAGCTGGCGCCGGCGCTCGCGGCGAAGGTGACCTGGCTCGACGCGTTGCCCGAAGCGTTCGACGGCGTGGTGATCGGCAACGAAGTGCTCGACGCGATGCCTGTGCGGCTCGTCGTGCGCAAGTTGGGCGCGTGGCACGAGCGCGGCGTGGTGATGCTGGACGACCGCTTCGCTTTCGATGACCGTCCGATCGCGCCGGATGCGCAGGTCGATCTGATCGATGCCGCCATCGACGAAGCCAGCGATGAGCCGTTCGTCGAATACATCACTGAGACGCACGAAGCGGCGCTCGCGTTCACGAAGACCATCTGCACGATGCTTACGCGCGGCGCGGCGTTTTTCATCGACTATGGCTTTCCGCGACGCGAGTTCTATCATGCGCAGCGCGCGGGCGGGACGTTGATGTGCCATTACCGGCATCGCGCGCACGCGGACCCGTTTCTGTATCCGGGCTTGCAGGACATCACGGCGCACGTCGAGTTTACGGGCATCGCGGAGGCAGGCGTCGAGACGGGCGCCGATTTGCTCGGATTCACGTCGCAGGCGCGGTTTCTGATGAACGCCGGCATCACCGATGTGTTGAGCGATCTCGATCCGTCGGATGTGAAGCGGTTTCTGCCTGCTGCGAATGCTGTGCAGAAGCTGCTTTCGGAAGCGGAGATGGGCGAGCTTTTCAAGGTGATCGCGTTTTCACGCGGCATTCCCGGGACGCTCGACGCATTCGCGACGGGTGATCGTTCTCACACGCTATGAGTCCGCGATCATGATCCGCTGGCTGCTTACGACGTTTATCGCGCTTGCGATTCTTTCCGGGTCGTTGCCGTGGTTGAGGAAATTTGGGATTGGGCGGTTGCCCGGGGATTTCACTTTGCGGATTTTTGGGCGGGAGTACTCGTTTCCGTTTATGTCTACGCTTGTTTTGTCGGTTTTGTTGTCGTTGATTGTTCGGGCGCTTTGAGGGGTTTTTTGTCGTTGGATCCCGGTATGCTTTTGGTCTATTAGCGATGCCAATAGACTAAAACGAAAACGGGATCCGGCAGCGACAAAAGCATCACCCCCCCAAAGCCCCTTTCACAGCCAAAACCCGCGCATCATGCACGGCATCCTTGATCCTGGAAGGCTCGGAAGCAAACCGCTCCGCCACGGCCCCCGCATCGACCGCCCGCGCGGCAACGAGCGCCTCCCGCAACCGCTCCGCCTGCGGATAAGTCTGCTGCTCCAGCCCGAGCCTCCCCCGCGCATCGGCGAGACATGCCTGTAGCGCTTCAGCAAAACGCGCCGGCTTACGCAACGCATCCGACCGCTCGAACAATCTGACAAGCGCCGTAGCACCCATCTCCATCACGCGATGAATATTGCCGTGCTCCCGCGCGACAAGCATCGCCAGATCGCGGCATTCGTTCGGCACGCGCAAGCGCTCGCACAAAGGCCGCAAGAGATCGACACTGCGTCCCTCATGCCCAATGTGCCGCGGCAGAATATCCTCCGGCGTCGTCGCCTTGCCGAGATCATGCGTGAGCGCCGCAAAGCGCACCGGCAACGCAAATCCCTGCGACGCGGCATAGTCCACGACCATCATCACGTGCACGCCCGTGTCCACTTCCGGGTGATAATCCGCGCGCTGCGGCACGCCCCACAACGCATCGACTTCGGGGAGAATCCGCGCGAGCGCGCCGCATTCACGCAACACCTCGAACATGCGCGACGGCTTTTTCTCCATCAGCCCGCGCGACACTTCCTGCCACACGCGCTCGGGAACGAGCGCATCGACTTCGCCGGCCGCGACCATCTTCTTCATCAGCTCGGCGGTTTCGGGCGCGACATCGAAATCGGCGAAACGCGCCGCAAAACGCGCAAGACGCAGGATGCGCACCGGATCTTCGATAAACGCATCGCCCACATGCCTGAACAATTTGTTCTTCAGATCGCTGCGGCCATCGAACGGATCGATCACCGGGCCGGTCAGCTCGCCAGCGGGCGTGACTTCGCGCGCCATCGCGTTGATCGTGAGATCGCGCCGCGCGAGGTCTTCCTCGAGCGTCACATCCGGCGAATAGTAAAACTGGAATCCGTGATAACCCGCCGCCGTCTTGCGCTCGGTGCGCGCGAGCGCGTATTCCTCGTGCGTCTGCGGATGCAAAAAAACCGGAAAATCCTTGCCCACCGGCCGATAACCCTGCGCCACCATCTGCTCCGGCGTCGCGCCGACGACCACATAGTCGCGATCCACCACCGGCACGCCGAGCAACTCGTCGCGGATCGCACCGCCCACTGCGTAGATATTCATCGCGCTTCCTCGCGCGCGCCGTCGATCCACGCCGCGACCGCCGGCAACGCCGTCACGCGCTTCGCATAGTCGAGCGACGTCGCGCCGAGTTCCGGCGCGTAAGTGTTGAAGCGCATGACGACCGGCGCGAACATCGCGTCGGCGATGCCAAACTCGCCGAACAAAAACGGCCCGCCCGACCTGGCCAGGCATTCCGCCCAGATCGCCTCGATGCGCGCGACGTTCGCGAGCGCGCCCGGCGTCCGGCCGATTCCCGGCGCGTGCGTGGTGATTTCCATCGGCATGTTCTGGCGCAAGTCCGCGAAACCGGCGTGCATCTCCGCGCTGACGCTGCGGGCGCGCGCGCGGGCGGCGGGCTCGCGCGGCCACATCGCGTGTTCGGGATGCATTTCAGCGATCGTTTCGACGATCGCGAGCGATTCCCAGATCGACTCGCCCGCATCGGTGACGAGGCACGGCACCTTGCCGGACGGCGAGACGTCGAGAATCTTCGCTTTCGTGTCGGGCTGGCCGAGGCGGATCAGCGTCTCGTCGAACGGGATGCCGAAATGTTTGAGCAGCACCCACGGACGCATCGACCAGGAAGAGTTGAACTTGTCACCGATAACGAGTTTCATTCGATCAAAAAAGAAGATTAACGATGCGCCGTCGCGCGAAAAGCGTTGAAGCGCGAACGCGGCGAGTTGCCGCTGAGATACAGCGGCGCGATGGTCTCGATGCTCGCCGGCTCGTCGATGCCCAACTCCGGCGCAAGCGGCCCGCTCGCGATGCTCGGCGTTTTCATCGAATCGAGATTGTCGCGCGAGATGACGGGCTGGCCGGGCGCCATTTCCATGGTCATCGCCTGAAGGCGGCCGAGGCTCTCCGGCAGCTTGATGATGCGCGAATGCTTGCCGATAGTCGCGCCCGCGAAACGCACCAGCTCCGCGAGCGTGTAGACGCCCGGCCCGGCGAGCTCGTAGACGTGGCCGTTGGCGGCGTCGAGATCGAGCACGTTGACCATCGCCTTCGCCACGTCGCCGACGAAAACCGGCTGGAACTGCGCGTCGGCGCAAGCGAGCGGAATCACCGGGAACACGCGCTCCAGAAACGCGAACTGATTGAGCAGATTGTCCTCGGGACCGAACACGACGGAACTGCGGAAGATCGTCCAGTCGAGTCCCGATTCCCGGATGATCTTCTCGCCGTCGCCCTTCGAACGCAGATACATGCTCGGTCCGGACGGATCGGCGCCGATCGCGCTCATGTGCAACAGACGCCGCACGCCCTTCGCCTCGCACGCCGCGGCGATCTTGTGCGGCAGCTCGACATGCGCCTTCGCGAACTCCGGCCCGTACGGATCGTCGCGCCGCCCCTGAAGTACGCCGACGAGATTGATCACCGCATCGGTCTGATCGATGAACGCGGCGAGCTTCACGGGATCGTGCACATCGGTTTCGATGACATCGACGGGCAACAGCGTGAGATGCGCGGCGTTCGCGCGCCGCCGCGTCGCGATGCGCACGGTCTTGCCGAGATCGACGAGCGCATTGACGAGATGACTGCCGATGAATCCCGAACCGCCGATCAGCGCTACATGTTGGTGTCGCATAGTTCGCCTCTTGGGTCGCGGCCTGACGAATGCGGCTTCAGTTCAGAACGGCGGCCGAAATGAAAACGCCCGCGCGTCCTGTCGTTCGACGCGCGGGCGTGAGGTTTCGCTGCAGGACGGTCAGGGAGCGATGTAGCCCAGACGCGCCTTCAACGACTGCGGACGGCCTTCGAACAATGCCGCGTAGTAGACGGTGTTCGACAGCACGTTCTTCACGTAATCGCGAGTCTCGGTGAAAGGGATCGTTTCAGCAAAAACCGCGCCCTCGACGGGTGCGCGCAAATCCTGACGCCACTGTCTCGGCCGCCCCGGGCCGGCGTTGTAACCGGCGGTGGCGAGCACGGGCGAGTTGTCGAATTGATTGTAGATCATCGACAGGTAATTCGTGCCGAGCAGGATATTGGTGTTGATGTCGTTCATCTGCGCGCGCGACACCGTGCCGAGACCGATCTTCTTCGCGACGAGCTGCGCCGTGCCGGGCATCAGCTGCATCAGGCCGCCCGCGCCGACTTCCGAGCGCGCGTTGATGATGAAGCGCGACTCCTGGCGAATCAGCCCGTACGCCCATTCGATATCGAGACCGGTGTTCTGCGCGTCGCGCTCGACGATATCGCGGAACGGCGACAGATAGCGCAGCGAGAAATCGTGCTCGGCCTTCGTCTTGTCGGCGGTGTTCACGGTGCGGTCGAACATCTCGATGCGCTTCGCATACTGCGCGGCGGCGAGCAGTTGACGGTCCGTCATCGTGCGCAGCGGCCAGTTCCATTCGCGATTACCTTCGAGCCGCATGTTCAGCGCGTAGAAACGCTGCGACAGCGCGAAGCCCGGCACCGATTGCATCTGCGTGATTTCGGCGTCGGACACCGTGGTGCGCGGCGGCACCGTGATCTTCTGACCGAGCTCTTCGAGCGCGAGCTGGCCGTAGAAGTTGTACTGATCCGCGATGGTCTGGAATTCCTGATTCGCCGTGGCCGTGTCGCCGGCCTGCTTCACGGCGCGCCCGTGCCAGTAGACCCACGACGGCTGCGCGCGCAGCGTCGGCGGCATCTGTTCGATGGACCAGCGCACCATGTTCCAGTCGCCCGCGAGCAGCGCGCTGCGGGTGCGCCATTCGTATGCCGGGTTCGACAATTGCGCGTTCGCCGAGAGCCGGTACCAGTCCGCCGCCGCCGGCATGCGCTTGAGCGCCGCCTGATAGCCGATGGTGCCCCAGCCGATTGCGCGCTCCGCCGGCGTGAGGCTCGGCGCGACGGAACTGAACGTGGCGGCGGCCATCGCCGGATCGTTGCGGGCCATGCGCGTGATCGCGAGCAGCGTGAGCTGATGCGCCGGCGTGTTGGGCATCACGCCGCGCGCGAGATAGAGCGGCGGCTTGTTGACGGCGTCGTCGAGAAGCGTGTCCTTCGGCTTTTCCTGGCCGAGCGCTTCGACGATATTCGAGCCCGTCGACGTGTAGTTCTGTTCGTAGGCGAGACGGATCTGCTGCCAGATGTCGTCGCTCGTGAACTGGCGCGACTCCGCGAGCATGCCGATCAGATCGACGCAGCCGTCGCCGTACCATTTCGGCTCGACGAGCAGCGCGCGCGCCGCGTCGGCGACGTTCTCGCCGCGCGACAGACGCGCTTCGAGCGCGTAGCACTTGACCTGCGTGTCGTCGTTGAGAACGAAACGCGAATACTGCTGCTCGAAGTTCTTCCAGTCGTGACGGCTGCCGAGCACGACGAGATAGTCGTTGCGCAGACGGTCGGCGATGGCCTGGCCGTCGTAGCGCTGCAGGAACGACAGCACCGGCGCGTCGGGCGCGTCGATGCGCGCGTGGCCTTGCGAATCGAAGAGCTGCGGCTTGATCGTGAAGTATTCGACGTAGCCCGGCGCCGGATAATCCGGAATCTGCGACGCGAGCAACGCGGCTTTGCCGGCATCGTTCGCGCGCGCGGCATCGCGCAACTGCAGGAAGACGCGGTCGTCGGAGGTGGGCGGGAGGTCGGCGTCGGGACGGACGGCGGAAGCCGTGCCGCAAGCGACGAGCGTCGCGGCGGCAAGGGCTGCACCGACCGCGAGATATACTCGTTTGAGGCGTTTTGACATCTTTGTTTCTGGAGCGCGAATGGTCTTGAACCGGGTCCTGAGATCGGAGGAAAGCATAGCACGCAACGTTTGCCATGAAGCCAAGAGCGAGCCGAAAAGCGCCTTGCGCGCACGGCTTCTCGCCACGCGCGAGGCGCAAAGCGAACAGGCCGGACAGTCCGCGAGAAACGAGGCGCTCGCGATCCGCATCCGCGAGGTGCTCGCGCGGCACGAGGCGCGCTGCGTCGGCGTCTACTGGCCGGTCGCGGGCGAGTTCGACGCACGCGATGCAGTCGCGCGCTGGCTCGCCGTCGACGAATCGCGTGGCGCCGCGCTGCCGGTGGTCGTGACACCGCACGCGCGGATGGTCTTCCACGCCTGGCGCGCCGATACGCCGATGAAGGAAGGCCGCTACCGGATTCCGGTGCCCGCCGAAGAAGTCGTCGTGGTGCCGGACCTGTTGCTGATTCCGTGCGTCGGATTCGATTCGGATCGGTACCGGCTGGGCTACGGCGGCGGCTATTACGACCGCACGCTCGCCGCCTGGCCGAACGGCGCGCGGCCGGTGACGATCGGCATCGCGTATGAATCGGGTAGAAGCCGCGCATTGCCGCGCGAAACGCACGACATGCCGCTCGACGCAATCGTCACGGAATCGGCTATCTATTAAAGGGAAGCCGCGGCGCGCGCGGCGGTATCGTAGAGGCCGGAGGCATTGCGCATGAGTTGCGCGGCCTCGCCGATCTGCTCGTTGGTGAGGCCGCTTTCGCGCAGCGTTTCGATGAGGCACGCCTCGCGCACTTCGCGATACTTGCCGCACAGCTCGCGCCCCGCCGGCGTCGCGGAAAAGAACACTTCCTTGCCGGATTTCTCGCTCTGCACATAACCGCGAGCGACGAGTTTCTTCAGTGCATACGTGGCAACGTGCGTGTCCTCGATGTTCAGCACGAAGCAGATGTCGGCGAGCTTCTTCTTGCGGTCGCGATGGCTCACGTGGTGCAGCAGCGACACTTCCACCGCCGTCATGTCCTTCGCGCCCGCCGCGGACATGCAGCGCACCATCCAGCGATTGAACGCGTTGCCCGCCATGATGAGGCCGTACTCGAACTCCGACAGTTCCGCGCTGGCTTCGGAGACGAGATGCTCGGACGAGACGATCTTGGTGGGATGGCGCGGCATGGCGGTGACCGGTTGAAGTGCGTTTAGGATGGATCGCAACGTCGGTTCGATGAGCGACGAAGCCCTCGGCAGAAACCTGTATTGATAATTTCTTGATAATTTATTGACAATGTAACATTCTGCGACGGTGCGGAGTTCATCGGATCGAACGAATTTCGCGCATCGCAAAGGCAAAGTTGACGCATGACAAGACCACGTATCCATTCGCTCGGCGACACCGCGCTCGTGTGCGAAGCCGCGCCGCCCGCCACGCTCGACTGCCAGCGCCGCATCTGGGCGCTGGCGGAACACGCGCGTCTCATGCCGCACGTCGT
The DNA here is from genome assembly GCF_001544795.2 of Caballeronia temeraria. Taxonomy (GTDB): domain Bacteria; phylum Pseudomonadota; class Gammaproteobacteria; order Burkholderiales; family Burkholderiaceae; genus Caballeronia; species Caballeronia temeraria. The sequence goes on from NZ_FCOI02000028.1 coordinate 52,845, forward strand.
CGAAGTCGTGCCGGGCATGAACAATCTGACGATCGTGTTCGATCCGCTGGAAGCGGACTACGAAACGCTCGCCGCGCAGCTCGAAAGCGGCTGGGACGCCGCCGAAGCCGCCGACATGCGGAGCGCCGAAATCGAGATTCCGGTGCGCTACGGCGGCGCCGACGGCCCGGATCTCGCCGCGCTCGCGAGTCACACGGGCTTTTCCGTCGACGAAGTGGTGAAGCGGCATACGCAGGCCGAATACGTCGTGTTTTTTCTCGGCTTTCAGCCGGGCTTCGCCTATCTCGGCGGGCTCGACGCCGCGCTCGCGATGCCGCGCCGCGCCGAACCGCGTCTCGAAGTGCCGGCGGGATCGGTGGGAATCGGCGGGGCGCAGACGGGCATTTATCCGGCGGCGTCGCCGGGCGGCTGGCAGTTGCTCGGGCGCACCGAGCTGAAACTCTTCGATCCGGCCAGAAATCCGCCGACGCTCATGCAGCCCGGCGACCGCGTGCGCTTCACGGCGCTGGAGGTGCGCGCATGATCGACGTGATTCGCGCGGGCGTGCTCACTTCCGTCCAGGATCTCGGCCGGCGCGGCTACCGGCATCTCGGCGTGAGTTCGGGCGGAGCGCTGGATGCGCTGTCGCTGGAAATCGGCAATCGCATCGTCGGGAACCGGCCGGACGCGGCGGGCATCGAGATCACGTTCGGGCCGACGGTGCTGCGCTTCAAGCACGCGACGCGCATTGCCATCACTGGAACCGATTTCGGCGCGACGCTCGACGACAAACCGGTGTATTCGTGGTGGAGCCTGCCGGTGCGCGCGGGCCAGGAGCTGACGCTGCGCGCGGCGAAGCGCGGCATGCGCTGCTACGTGGCGATCGCGGGCGGCATCGACGTTCTGCCGATGCTCGGCTCGCGCTCGACCGATCTCGCCGCGTGCTTCGGCGGCCTCGGCGGGCGGGCGCTGCGCGACGGCGACCGCTTGCCGGTCGGCGTGCCGCAGCCGCACAAGGGCATTGCGTTTTCGCCGGAAGAACCCGCGTTCGGCGTGAAGGCGCCGGCGTGGTGCAAGTTCGTGCTCGTCGACGAACCCGTGCGGCGCGGGCGCCATTCGCCGAGCCTCGCGTGGGCGGTGCCGATACGCGCGCTGCGCGGTCCGGAATATGCGAGTTTCAGCGACGCCGCGCAGCACGGTTTCTGGAACCAGGAATGGACCATCACGCCGAACAGCAACCGCATGGGCTTTCGCCTCGCGGGCGTGGCGCTGGAGCGGCGCGAGAAGATCGAACTGCTGTCGCATGCCGTGTTGCCCGGCACGATCCAGGTGCCGCCGAACGGCCAGCCGATCGTCCTGATGGGCGACGCGCAGACCACGGGCGGCTATCCGAAGATCGGCGCGGTCATCAAGGCGGATGTGTGGAAGCTCGCGCAAGTGCGGTTGAACGGTGGTGTGCGTTTCATCGAGACGTCCGTGGAAGAGGCGCGTCACGCGCTCGCCGATGAACGTCAGTACGTGAGCCAGGTGGAAACGGCCATCGCGATGCACGAGGAGCGCGTCGCGCGTGCCGGCGCATGACACGCAAGCCGCGCGGACGACGCGGCGCATCACACTCAACATCCAACGGAACGACTGCAAAATCATGGAAATCGATCTCAATGCCGATCTCGGCGAAGGCTGCGGCACCGACGAAGCACTGCTCGATCTCGTGAGTTCCGCGAACATCGCGTGCGGCTGGCATGCGGGCGGCGCCACCGCGATGCGCGACTGCGTGCGCTGGGCCGTGGAGAAAGGCGTGGCCATCGGCGCGCATCCGAGCTTCAACGATCCCGAGAACTTCGGCCGCAAGGAAATGGATCTGCCGCCGGAGGAAATCTACGCGGGCGTGCTGTATCAGCTCGGCGCGCTTTCGGCGATCGCGCAGGCGGAAGGCGGGCGCATCGCGCACGTGAAGCCGCACGGCGCGCTCTACAACCAGGCGGCGAGAAGCACGGAAATCGCCGATGCCATCGTTTCCGCCGTGCACGACTTCGATCCGTCGCTGCTCGTGTTCGGGCTCGCGAACAGCGAGTTCATCGAAGCGGCGCGGCGCGCGGGGCTGATCGCGATCGAAGAAGTGTTCGCGGATCGCGGTTATCGGGCGGACGGTTCGCTCGTGCCGCGCAAGGAGCCGGGCGCCCTGCTCGACGACGAAAACGTCGTGCTCGACCGCACTCTCGCGATGGTGCGCGAGCAGCGCGTGAAGGCCGTGTCGGGCGAATGGGTGCCGCTCAACGCGCAGACGATCTGCCTGCACGGCGACGGCGCGCACGCGCTGGAATTCGCACGACGCATTCGCGGCGCGCTGGCCGATGCGGGCATCGAAGTCCGCGCCGCGCACGCCGCCGCCTGACGCGGTAGAAGAAGAATCGAACGCCCCGCCCCGCCGGGGCGTTTTAACGAGCGGCCAAGGCAGGTCGAAGAGCCGCGAGTAGTGAAACCACGCGCCCGAGGCGAGGCGCGACGTCAATATTGTTTGGAGAACTCATGGCAACCCCTGTCAACTTGTGGCCGCTCATCGGCGTGGCCGTCATCATCGTAGGCTTCGTGCTGCGCTTCAATCCGATGCTGATCGTCGCGGCCGCCGCGATCATCACCGGCTTTGCGGCGCACTTTCCCATCGAAAAAATCCTGACCGCGATCGGAACCGGCTTTCTCAAGACGCGCAACATTCCGCTCATCATCCTGTTGCCGCTGGCGGTGATCGGCCTGCTCGAACGGCACGGCCTGCGCGAACGCGCGCAGATGTGGATTTCGAGCATCAAGGCCGCGACGGCCGGGCGTCTGCTGATCGTCTATCTGTTCGTGCGGGAGATCACGGCGGCGGTCGGTCTGACGGGTCTCGGCGGTCATCCGCAGATGGTGCGCCCGCTGCTCGCGCCGATGGCCGAAGGCGCCACCGAAGCACGTTACGGCAAGCTCTCCGACGCGACGCGCCACAAATTGCGCGCGTACTCGGCGGCGACCGACAACGTGGGCCTGTTCTTCGGCGAGGACATTTTCGTGGCGTTCGGCGCGATCGTGCTGATGGTCACGTTCCTGAAGGAAGCGGGCATCGTCGTGGAGCCGATGCACGTGGCCGTGTGGGGCATTCCCACGGCGATCTGCGCGTTCCTGATCCACGGCTTCCGGCTGTGGCTGCTCGACCGCAGGCTCGCGCGCGAGCTCGACGCGCTCACGCGCAACGTCGCGGGAGAAAAAGCATGACGCTCACGATCAACTATCTGTTCTATCTCGTCGGCATCATCCTGCTGGTGGTCGGCGGGATGATCATCACGGACAAGTCGCATCCGCGGCGGCTGACCGCGGGCGGCTTCTGGCTGATCTACGCGCTGATCTTTCTTGCCGGCGACTGGATTCCGGTGACGGTGGTCGGCGTGCTCGTCGTGGCGATGGCACTGATCGCGGGCTTCGGCGGCGTGACCGGCGCGAAGCCGAAAATGCTTTCCGATGAAACGCGCCGTCAGAGCGCCGTGCGTCTGGGCAACAAGCTTTTCGTGCCGGCGCTGACGATTCCCGTTGTTACGGTCATTCTCACGTTGGGCGCGAAATATCTCGTGTTCGGCGGCGTGCCGCTGATCGAGTTGAAGAACGTGACGCTGATCGGCTTCGGCGTCGGATGCGTGATCGCGCTCGCGATCGCGTGCGTGATGACGCGCGATACCGTCGGCCAGTCGATGCGCGAAACGCGCCGTCTCATCGATGCGCTCTCGTGGGCCGCCGTGCTGCCGCAGATGCTCGGCATGCTCGGGCTCGTGTTCTCCGATGCGGGCGTCGGCAAGGCGGTCGCGCATGTGACGACGGCTTACGTCAACCTGGATTACCGGCTCGTGGCGGTGGCCGTGTATGTCGTCGGCATGGCGCTTTTCACGATGGTCATGGGCAATGGTTTTGCCGCGTTTCCGGTGATGACGGGTGGCGTCGGCGTGCCGATTCTCGTCGGCGTATTCCACGGCAATCCCGCGACGATGGCCGCGATCGGGATGTTTTCGGGATATTGCGGCACGCTCATGACACCGATGGCCGCGAACTTCAATATCGTGCCGGCGGCGTTGCTGGAATTGCCGGATAAGAATGCGGTGATCAAGGTGCAGGTGCCGACGGCGGTGACGCTTTTGGTGGCTAATGTATTTTTGCTTAATTGGTTGATGTTTATCTGAATGAATAGATAAATGTAAGATAAAGATATCTAGCGTGAGAAAACTTTAGCGTACTTCAGGTAAATTTCCTGAGTACGCTTTTTTATTTTCCAAACGCTCCCCTTCGGCTGCGGACGCCCGTCCGGCTTACCTTACAGGCAAACACACCGTCGCACTTGAAAGGCTACGGCGCTCGCCTGCGCGCAAATTACGCCTTCCATTCTTCAGGATATTGCAACCTTTCGACCGAAGCGTGCAGATGCAGCAATTAGGACGGCGCTTATATCTGCCGAACGGCTGCTTGATAGAGACTCCTATGCCTTGGTCAGCGATCCGAGATTGTTTCCGTTCCCCCCAATATTCGCGGTTTAAATGTTCCGCGGATGCCGCAAACGGTCCTCGAATCGCAACGCAATTACCCCGACCCGGAATTAGTTCGATGTCTTCTCCTTCGTGAGCGGCAGGCGAACCGCTGTTCCGCCTTTAGTCCGCCATGCGATTGCCGAGTTATTTCCGTTTCAATAACGCACCCGCGGGTCGTCATCTCACGTTGCGACTCATCGAAAGCATTTTCGTCGCGATCTGCGCGATGGTCATGCACAGGCATGCCGAAGGCAGTGCTCTGGCGGCCTATCGCAGCACGGCTGTCGCACTCACGATCATCTACGCGTGGTGCGCGATGGATGCAAACCCGACGCCACGCGCGACGCCGGTTCGGGGCGCGCTTTTGACGGCGCTCGGCTGGGTGTTCTGCGAAGCCCTGGCCGTGGGAACGGTCAAGCTGATGCATCCGGACTACGAGCCGTCGCTTCGATCCTTCGCGGGCCTGGCGGCGTTGACGGCGGCCGGCATCTTCGCGTGCAGGATCGCCCGTGCGCCCGGCACGCGCGTCCACTCGGTGGCGGTCGTCGGACGCGGCGATCATTGCGCTGTCCTCATGCGCAACCTCGACGCGATGCGCGAGCCGATTTACCGGATCGAGGCGCAATTCGAGACGGGCGGCGAGGCAGCGGCGCCGCTCGACGGCGTGCAGCGCTTTTCCGACATCGCGGCGTTCGTATCGCATTTGCGAGCGCAGCGAATCGACGAACTGTGGCTCGCCTTGCCGCTCACCGATGAAGACGCGCTGCATCGTTTCATCGATGCGTTCCGCAATGAACTGGTGAACATCCGCTTCATCCCGGACGTGAGCAACCTGACGCGCTTCCAGAGCGGCACGGTCGATCTCGACGGCGCGCTCGCGATCAACCTCGTTGCCTCGCCGCTCAATGCGGACGCACTCGCCGTCAAGACGATTTTCGACCGTGTGTTTGCCGCCTGCGCGATTCTCGCAAGCTCGCCGGTGCTGCTCGCGATCGCGCTTGCCGTCAAGCTCTCGTCGCCGGGACCGGTGCTGTTCAGACAGTTGCGCCGGGGCGCGAGCGGAAAGCCGTTCGAGATCTACAAATTCCGCACGATGCGCATGCACGCGGCGGGCGACGGCGTCGTCGTCCAGGCCACGCGCGGCGATCCGCGCATCACTCGTGTCGGCGCCTTTCTGCGCCGCACGAGCCTCGACGAACTGCCGCAATTCCTCAACGTGCTACGCGGCGAGATGTCGGTCGTCGGGCCGCGCCCGCATGCCATCGAGCATGACGCGCTTTATCAGGACATCGTCGACGACTACATCCATCGCTATCGCATCAGGCCGGGCATCACCGGCTGGGCGCAGATCAACGGTCTGCGCGGCGAGACCGATTCCATCGAAAAGATGCAGCGGCGTGTCGAACACGATCTCTATTACCTCAGCAACTGGTCGTTTGCGCTCGACATGCGCATCGTGCTCGCGACCATCGTGCGGGGATTCGTACATCGCAATGCGTATTGACGCGCAGGACCCATCATGAAGCAATCGATTGAACGCGTTCGCCCTACGTCGTGGCGCGCCTCGTTTCCACGGACGGCATTGACCCTCGCGCTGACGGCCTTGCTTGGTGCTTGCGCGGCCGCGCCAGGCTTTCGCATGCCGGTGAGCGCCGATCCGGCGACGAGCGCGAGCGAAGCCGGCACGCACGTCGAAGCCACTGCGGCGACGCCCGCAATTCCCGTCACGGAACTCGATCTCGCGGTCGTGAAACGCTTTGCGGGGCAACGCAAGGCGCGTCTGGATCAGCAGGTGACGCAGCTTTTCGGCGCACCGCAAACCTACACGGTCGGTACGGGCGACGTGCTGCAGATCGTGGTCTGGGATCACCCGGAACTCGCGGCGGCGGCCGGTCCGGGCCAGTCTCAGTTGCCTGCGAAGCCGAGCGATCCGGCGGCGGGCTTCGTCGTCGATCAGAAGGGCAACCTGCGTTTCCCGTATGCAGGGACGATCGCGGTCGCCGGACTGCGCACCGATGAGATTCAGCAGAAGCTGACCACGGCGCTTTCGACGTATCTCGTGAAACCGCAGGTGACGGTGCGCATGGCGTCGTATCGCGCCCGCCAGGTGTATGTCGATGGTCAGGTGCACAGCCCCGGCGCGCTCTCGCTGACGGACGTGCCGCTCAGCTTCTACGACGCGATCGCGCGCGCGGGCGGCTTCAGCGACAACGCCGATCAGAGCGATGTGGTGCTGGTGCGCGGCGGTGTTTCGCATCGGATCGACGTGCCGCAACTGCTCGCGCAAGGGCTCAATCCGTCGAAGCTGTATCTGAAGTCGGGCGATCTGCTGCGTGTCACTTCGCGCGACGACAACATCGTCTATGTGATGGGCGAAGTGAACAAGCCGGGCTCGGCCACGCCGCGTCGCGACGGCCGCATGTCGCTAGCGGATGCGCTCGCGCAGGCGGGCAGCATCAATTCGAACACGGCCGACACCGCGCAGATGTTCGTGATCCGCCCGGGCGACGACGCGCCGCAAGTGTTCCATCTGGATAGCCGTTCGCCCGTCTCGATGCTCGTGGCGAATGAGTTCGAGCTGCAGCCGAAGGACGTCGTTTATGTCGACGGTAACGGTCTCGTGCGCTTCAACCGCGTGATCAGTCTGTTGATGCCGCTGATCAGCTCTGGGCTTACGGCTGGGGTGATCGCGAAATGATCCGGTCGGTTTTGATGGTGTGCGAGGGAAACATCTGCCGCAGCCCGATGGCCGCGGCCCTGCTTGCGCGTGAGTTGCCTGAGCTCGAGGTCACGTCGGCGGGCACGCATGCGGTGGTGGGGGCGGGTGCGGATGCGGTGATCGTCGAGATCGCGCAGGCGCACGGCCTTGCACTCGATACGCACGTCGCAACCCAACTCGATGCTTCCCGCGCGCAGGCCGCGGATCTGATTCTCACGATGACACAGGCGCAGCGCCAGTGGATCGAGTCCAACTGGCCGTCGCTGCGCGGCAAGGTGTTCCGGCTTTGCGATGAAGAACGCGTCGACGTAATGGATCCGTATAGACGCCACCGCGCAGTGTTTGACCTGGCCTTCGTCCAGATCCGGGGTGGCATCTCGCAATGGAGCCGCAGTCTGGCGGCGCAACGATGAAAGAACTGCATATCAAAACTTCCCAGCCCTCTTCCGACGCCGGCAGCGACGATGAAATTCGACTGTCCGAGGTCGTCGGCGTGCTGCGCGAGAATCGCAAGCTGATCGCGATCGCCACGGCGTGCACGTTGCTGGTCGGATCGGTATACGCGTTTCTCTGGACGCCCACCTACCGGGCCGACGCGCTTATTCAGGTCGACGATGACAGCGGCGCCGGTACGCTCAACGACAAGCTGGGCGATCTGGCCGCGCTGTTCCAGAACAAATCGAGTTCCGATGCGGAAATCGAACTGATGCGCTCGCGCATGGTGGTCGGCGATGCCGTTTCGCGGCTCCATCTCGATATCGATGCGCATCCGCATTACTTCCCGCTTCTCGGTGCGCCCTATGTCCGCTATACGGCGGGTGACGGGCTCGCGAGTGCGCCGCTCGGTCTGTCCAGTTACGCCTGGGGCGGCGAGCGCATCATCGTCTCGACCTTCGACGTGCCAGTCTCGTTGCATGACAAGACCTTCATGCTGGTCGCACGGGAAGGTGAGCGTTACGAATTGCTATCGCCGGACGGTGATGTCGTGTTGCGCGGAAAGGTCGGAGAAACTGTGTCGGCTCAATACAAGGCCGGTGCTATCAGACTGACCGTCATGTCGCTTCTCGCACACCCCGGCACGCGCTTCGAACTGACGCGAGCGTCGACACAGCAGACCGTCGCTGATCTGCAAAAGGCACTCAAGATCGACGAGAAGGCGAAACAGTCTGGGATTATCAGCATGTCGCTCGATGACGCGGACGCCGAAGCCGTTACCGGAACAGTAAATACGATCGCGACGATCTACGTCCAGCGCAACGTCGATCGCAAGTCCGCGCAGGCGGAACAGATGCTCGCCTTCCTGGCCGACCAGCTACCGCAACTGCGCGCTGACCTCGACCGGGCCGAGGCGCGCTATAACGAGTATCGCGCAAAGCACGGTGCGATTGACTTGGAAGAGCAAAGCAAGCTGCTGCTGCAGACGGTCGTAGAGAACCGCACGAAGATCATTGAATTGCAGCAGCAGCGTGGGAGTCTCGTGCAACGTTACACCGCGTTGCACCCGTCAGTTACGGCTATTGATGCGAGCATCGTTGAACTGCAACGCCAGTCCGACGAGTATGAGAAACAGGTCAGCAGTCTTCCAAACTTGCAGCAGGACGCTGTGCGCCTCCTGCGAGATGTGAAGGTGAGCAACGATCTCTACACCAATCTTCTTGACAGTACTCAGCAGTTGCGCGTGCTGAAGGCCGGGCAACTCGGCAACGTCCGGACGGTTGATTATGCTGTTACACCAGAGAAGCCGGTTGCGCCGAAGAAAGCTTTGACGATCGTGCTTTCCGCGCTAATCGGACTATTCCTGGGAAGTGTTCTCGCGATAACGCGTCGTATACTCAATCGCGGGCTGGAAACGCCCGGGGACATCGAGGCCGCTATCGATGTTCCTGTGTACGCGATCATCTCGCGTTCGGAGCAGCAAGCTGCGCTTGAATCCGCGCGGGGACGCGATAAATCAAAGGTCAGCGTGCTCGCGCGTCTTTCGCCAAATGACGTTGCGATCGAGGGATTACGCAGCCTGCGCACCGCTCTTAACTTCAAAATCCTAAAGAAGCGTAACGAGGTTCTGATGTTCACCGGACCTCGTCCCGGCGTCGGGAAGTCATTCGTCTCTCTCAACTTCTCCGCCGTGCTTGCCGAAGGCGGCGACAAGGTATTGCTCATCGATGGCGATATGCGGCGCGGCAATCTGCACGGCTTGCTCGGTCTCTCGCGCAAACCGGGGCTCTCAGAACTTCTCAACGGTGCCGAACCCGATCTCGTCATCAAGCGCGATGTGCTTCCGGGTCTCGACGTCGTCACCGGTGGATCAATTCCTTCGCATCCTTCCGAGCTGTTGATGGGGAGTCGGTTGGCCGATGTACTTGCGCGCTTGCGTCAACGCTATGACTACGTGATCGTCGACTCGCCTCCAGTGCTCGCAGTAACCGATCCCGGCCTGATCGGTCGCCATGTGGACGCGACCCTGCTTGTCGCACGGCACGGCCGCCATACAGCGGCGGAACTCAGCGAAACGATGCGTCAACTCGCGAGTGCCGGCGTTCCGTTGGATGGAGCGCTGCTCACGGATACACCAGCAAGCGGGATGTCCTATGGCGCGTTTTCCAAGTATCACGACCGTGACGAGTGAATTCATTAAACGACTCTCGTTGCCCTGGGAAAGCATGCGAATCGCCGGATCATCGTTGGTCGTTTAACCCGCTTCAAATAATCAAGAGCATCTGATGTCAGTCAAACAACTTTCCATTATCGGCACGCGCGGGATTCCGGCGAGTCATGGCGGATTCGAAACTTTTGCAGAACGTCTGGCCCTATACCTCGTTCAACGAGGCTGGCACGTGACGGTGTATTGCCAAGGCGCGACCGATCAAATCGAAACGATGGAGGATATCTGGCGAGGTGTGCATCGGATCGTGATCCCGGTCAGCCGGTCCGGCGCGCTGGGCACGATGGAGTTTGACTGGAAGTCTGTAAAGGATGTGGTGCGGCAGCGGCCGGCGCTTGTATTGACGCTTGGCTACAACACCGCTGCCTTCTGCACGTACCTTCGCTGGAACGGGATCACCAACCTGATCAACATGGACGGACTCGAATGGCGACGTGAGAAGTGGAAGTTCCACGAACGCATCTGGCTCTGGATCAACGAGCGGATCGGGTGTTGGACGGGCAATCACCTCATCGCAGATCACCCGGCAATCGCGGCGCATCTCGCCACGCGAGTCAAGCGCTCCAAGATCACGACCATCCCCTATGGAGCCGATGCGGTTGGCGATGTCGCGCGTGATCCGCTCAAGGCGCTAGGTCTGGAAGGCATGCGGTACGGCATCGTGATCGCGCGGCCAGAACCCGAAAACTCAGTGCTCGAAATCGTTACGGCCTTTTCCCGAAGAGTGCGAAACGCGAAGCTTGTCGTGCTCGGCAAGTACGATTCCAACTCGAACGCGTATCACCGTCAGGTGCTTGCCGCTGCGAGCGACGAAGTGCTGTTTCCCGGCGCAATCTACGATCAGGCGTTCCTGCGCGCATTGCGTCGGCATGCGGAATTCTATTTGCACGGGCACCGCGTGGGGGGAACCAATCCGTCGCTGGTCGAGGCATTAGGCGCAGGGAATGCTGTAATCGCCCACGACAATGTCTTCAACCGCTGGGTCGCAGGTCCAGGCGCGCGCTTTTTTGCGTTCGAAGCCGAGTGCGACATACATATCTCAGCACTGCTTGGTGATCCCGACACAGCTCGCGCGATGAGCCAGGCGAGCACGCAACGATTCGAGGGCGCGTTCCGGTGGCGTAGCGTGTTAGCACAATATGAGGCGCTGCTAGACCGTCATTTGAACGACAGCGCGCGCGTTCCGACGAGCGTATCCGAGGCACTTGACAAACCTGAGCGTGTGCGCAATCTCGCTCCGAAGGCCCAACACAATGAGGCGACAGACGACCCGATCAATGCGCGATCCCTGAGAGAGCTTGAAGAGGAAAAGTGAGTTGCTCTCGAAGAGTGCGAGGATGGATGCGTTGCGCCGACTTTCGATCCAGCAATTGAAATAACGGATCGATAACTGAGCGCGTTCTTACCGCTCGCCTTCGAAGATTCCGGGAGTTGCAACTTGCTGCCAGCGTAAGGCCCCCATCCGGGATCCGCTACATGAAGTTGACGCAGTTTTCGAGTTAGGAGTCTGCCGCTTAGTGTCCGCCGCAGTGTGCCTCAATCGCTGGAAAGTTCCTCCATCGACATGCGCTCACTACAAAGACGCTTTCCGTGAATTTCCTCGTTCCAGCCCGGTGTTGAACGACTGGATTTGGAATGCCGAATTCGCTCAACGCATCAGATCAAGCGCGCCGAAGTTGGGGACGTATGTCTCGAGAACAGCAGTGCCCGCGCTGCTTCCGCTTCAGAGTCCTGAAGTTATTATCAGTCAATTAAAGGTCAGTCCGTGAAAACCGTCCTTGTCGTAAATGAGCTTGACTCAACAAACATTGGGGATCAAGCGATTTTTTCAGGAATTGAGAGTGCCCTTCTAGAACAGCGTTGCGCAGTACTCGCTGCAGGTCTCCAATCCGGGAAATGGTTCGGCGGGGAACGGCCTGCGAACATTGCGGCAAATCATACTGCCGCAAGCTCGTTCGCACCTATGAAGCGACTCAAGGGCGTGCTTCGGCGCCTCTATCTTCCTATCTGGACCGCACGCTATCTTCTGAGAGCTTGCCGCGATATAAGACGGATTCCCAACGATGCCCTAGTGATGATCGGCGGGGGCGGCGTTCTGATGAATAACAATTATCATTTTCCCCTCGCGATATTCTTAAGAACGCTTATTGCCCGCATATGCTCCCGTTCGATTGGGTTCGTCGGTGTAAGCCTTGGAGGACATCTCAATTGGATGTGCCGTCTGCTGATTAAGCGCAGCCTTTTAAGCGCCGACTTTGTCTATGTAAGAGATGAAATAACGCTGAGCTATCTGCGTGAAACCCTGAAATTTCCTTCGGCCCAGATTGGGCCTGACTGTGCTTTTTTGGGCCAACCTCCTGCACCAACATCGATTCCAGCCAGTTCGACGGACTCGGTTCCGCCCGAGGCAGAACTGAGTGTTGCAATCAACGTGATGGAGAATTCAACGGGCCTTTCAGCGATGAAATTCGCGCTGTATCGCCAATTTATCAGTCAGCTTGTCGTCCAGAACGCGTCGCGGGTGAAATTTATCTTCTTCACCACAGGCTGGCCCGCGGATCACGGAGTGGCAAAGGATCTTGCTGAACGTCTAAGGGAGAGTACAAACGGGGCAGTGAAAATCGAAGTGGCGCACGTCACCAATGTCAATAGTCTTAATTTGGTGCTGCTCCATGCTGATCTGGTGATCGCGTCGCGGCTGCATTCAGCCATCTTGAGCATCAAACTCGAACTGCCCCCATTGTGTTTGAACGTAAGTCGTAAGAATTCCGGCTTTATGAACTCTATTGGCTTGGATGATCTGGTGTTGGATTTTACCTCACCTCCTCCATCTTTAGACGCCCTCCAAAGCATGGCGGAAGCGAACCGAGGCAAAATTGCCGAGATTGTGAGGCGTCAACGCGAATTGGGCGCTTGCATGCTAAACGCAGTCCTGTCGTGCGAGAAACAATAACTCTATGAACTTTGCATCCAGCAGATTGCGCGATCCACGCTTACCCGGTTTTCTGCAAGTGTTCTTTGCCGCGACAGCATTCATCATCCTGTTCAAGGAGTTGATCACCCGCTTAGAGATTCCCCTCGGCCTGGTTGATGATCTTGTCGTTGCAATGGTCCTGGGGTGGACAGTTCTTCGAGCGACGGTGAAGCGCAGGGTGTCGCGTTTCGATTTCATATTGATCGGAACGGCCGTTTATCTCGTCCTAATCTCGCTCAGGGGGCTTCAGCCCAATGTTTGGAGGCAGATTGGGCAAGTCGTCATCCACATGAAGTTTTTCTGTCTTTATATATTCGCGCGAAACCTCAGTGCCGGCGCGTTCCGACGTCTATGGGCGGAACGGATTTTTTTCGCGCTTTTTATCTTTTCAGTCATCGGATTCGTGGCGAATCTCATCCTTCAGGATACGTTCTTGGCGATGTTCAACGTCAAGTTTGTCGAAACGTCTCGCGGCGGGCTCGCACGAATCGTTGGCTTCCAATTGAAACCGAATGATATTGCATTCTTGTTTTCCCTATTTTACGCCTACATCGTTTCAAAAAACATCAACAGATGGAGTTTTCTGAAGAGTATTCTCGTATCGCTGATCTTTTTGCTTTTAATTTTTCTTAACGGATCACGAACGGCACTCGCTATCTTCCCGCTTGTCGCATTTCTGATATGCGCAGAGCGGAGATCAGCTAGGCTTCCGATAATTTTTTTCTGCTTGGCTGCTGCCCTACCTTTATTCGCTAGCAACGCCTTGGACTACGCGATAACGGAAACCACGAAAAACATCGGGGAATTGTCTCGAATCGATCAATCGCAATATATTCGCGCGATCATGGTCTACTTTGGGGCGATGCTCATGTATCAATATTTTCCTATCGGAGCGGGCGCTGCAACTTTCGGAAGCGTGCTTTCAGATAATAGTCCAGTGTACGCTCAGTTACATCTTCTTTACCTACCGTTCTTCGAGAAAATGGAGGGGGTCTATGACAGCAATCTTGCAACGGTCATGGGGGAGTTTGGTTTCGTGGGTGTTCTTCTTTTCTATGGCATCTTGGTCACGATCTATCGGGACTTGAAAAGAAATGGAGATGGCAGCGCTTTTCAGAACAGATATTGGAAAATTGTTCTGATATTTGCCGCCTTCTTATCGATAACAAATCCGTTTTTTCAATATTCTTACAACGGCTTGATATTTGCGATCGCGTTGGTCATCCGACCGCATTCGGAAAAGAAAACATGATTCGTTCTTATTCCCCCTCAAGATTGAGAGGCTTAACGATATTGAACATTGGGCAGAACCATCGTATAACCGGCGGCTCGGATCGCTATTTTTTTGATCTAGCTCAAATGCTCGAGGCCGAAGACAATACGGTGGTGCCGTTTGCGGCGCAACACCCCGAAAATTTACATTCGAAATGGGAAGCCTATTTCCCTCGTGGTGCCGATTTCCAAAGTATTTCGCCTCTCAATCTCGCGCGATTTCTTCATTCTCCGGAAGCGGCGCAGCGACTGGCGACACTGATAAGTCGCGTCGGGCCACAACTCGCGCATTTACATATTTATTATGGAAAACTGACATCCTCAATCCTCAAAGTATTGAAGAGCAACAGCATTCCCGCGGTCCAGACACTGCACGAATACAAACTTATTTGTCCGGTTTATACGCTTAACAGTAATGGGGAAAACTGCCAGAAATGCTCAGTCGGCCACTACGCACCTTCGATCTTGGGAAGATGTAATCAAGGTTCCCTCGCTCGGAGCATGTTAAGTGCAGTGGAAGCTTCTATTTCGGTGCGCGCCGGAGCCGTAACCATTCCGGACCGTTTTATCGCGGTCAGCGAATTTGTTCGTCAACGTGCGATAGAAGGAGGCATACCGTCAAGCAAGATCTCTGTGTTGCACAACTTCACGTTTCCAGATCGACTACGGCCAACTGTGAACGAGGGCTCATATTTCGTCTATTACGGTCGAATCGAGCGACTCAAGGGAATCTTCACTCTGCTCAGAGCAGCAGAGGCTGCGGGCGTGAAACTGGTGATTGTCGGTGTTGGTAAAGCGAGCGAGGAGGTCGCAGAGTACGTCGCTGCGGGGGGCTTGGGCGAGCGCGTTTCGCTTTTTCCGTTTCTGAGCGGTGAAGCTTTAGGAGATATCGTTCGCGGAGCGATCTGCACAGTCGTGCCGTCTGAATGGTATGAGACCTTTGGCCTGACAGTCATAGAGTCCTTTTGTTACGGACGGCCAGTGATCGCAAGTAAGATCGGCGGGATGACAGAAATCATAGATGAAGGCAGTGACGGGTTCCTTTTTGCTCCGGGAGACGAGCGGGACTTGGCGGACAAATTGCGTTTCCTCGATAAAAATCGCAGTGTCGCAGTGAGGATGGGAGTGCGAGCAAGGGCTAAGGCTGAAAGGCGTTTTTCCCCGGAGAAGCATTTCGAGGGACTTTCCAGGATTTACAACGAAATTTTATGATCCGTCGTCGTCTGGCTCTTACATTCGTTGCCCTAGTTTCAGCACTATTTTTTCATTCTTCCATTGCGGGCGAGGATAACTGGTATCAATTCGGCATCGACTTGGACAGGCTCAGCGGTCCGGTGGATTTTTCCTTTTTAAATCATAAGATCGGTGAGCACGATTGGATTGGTACCGATCGAGCCCACTTCGTAGTTTTTGATGAGCGAGCAAAAAAGGCAACCAGTCGAACAATTCGGTTTTTCGGCGTCAGTCTGGGCTTTGATGCAGCCTTCCCGGACGCAACCGAAGGACGTCAACTTGCGGATCGCTTGTCCAGGCTCGGGGTCAATCTTGTCCGTCTTCATCAACTCGACTTTGTTCTCAGAGCTAAGGATGAGTCTCGGATTGGCGGCGTTCTCACGACCGCGCCTTATCCAACGCTGGACGTTGAAGCGATTTCAAGGCTTAAGACATTCATTTCGGTATTAAGAGACCACGGGATTTACGTCGTCCTGAGCATTCACTGTGGATATACCTTTCGCGATATCGACGGCGTCTACGTTGGAGGGGGGCAATTTCCGGCAAGCAGACCTCTCAACGAGATATTCCCGAAAATGATCGATCTGCAGCAGAAATTCGCGGAATCGCTCATTTCTGCTCTGGGCCTTGGAAACGATCCAACATTAGCTTTCGTGGAAATCAATAACGAAGGTTCGATTCTGAACGCTTGGCAGAAGCGAAAAATAGATGTCAATTCTAACGACGCGGTTGGCGCCGAACTGCGTGCTAGACGGAAGCAATTATTTGATAAAAATCCGGCCATTTCAGATGTCGACTTTCTTACCGCCTTGGATCGCGATTACTTCGATCGTATTCGTGGTGCGGTGCACCGTGCGGCGCCGCGCGCATTGATCATCGGGACTCAGACGGATTTCGGCGGTCTAGGAAATTATACTAGCGACGAGTCTGCCGACTACCGCGATACGCATTTCTATGTCGACCATTACGACTTTCCAAATGGGCTTTGGAATAAATACGACTGGAGGCAACGGAACACCTCGTTGATTGGGAGTGGTCTCAGCGAACTCTTACGCGTTGCAGTGCTGCGCGACGTACGAAAGCCGTTCATGGTGAGCGAGTTCAACGAACCTTGGCCGAACACGCATGGCTCGGAGATTCTGCCGGTTACGGCTTCCTTTGCATGCTTTCAGGACTGGGGAGGTTTGGCGTTTTATGACTACGCCCATCGTGCTTTTGCACAGGAATCGAACACGCCCCATGAATTTAGCTTGTCAGGTGATCTCTCTAAGCTCGCTGTTTTCGGGATCTCTGCGGCGATTTTTAGGCAAAGCTTGGTCGATCAAGGCGGCCAATTGATTGCCATTCCCCTTCCCGCA
Organism: Caballeronia temeraria; assembly: GCF_001544795.2. Classification (GTDB taxonomy): domain Bacteria; phylum Pseudomonadota; class Gammaproteobacteria; order Burkholderiales; family Burkholderiaceae; genus Caballeronia; species Caballeronia temeraria. The sequence continues at coordinate 69,586 of NZ_FCOI02000028.1, forward strand.
TCGACGCGCGCTGCTGCGACGACAGCCCGTGCAAATGGAAATGTGCTCGCATTTCTCGAGCAGCGCGGTGAATTGAAGAAACGAAGTATCCTGGTCCATAAGATCGGCGTCGATCCTTACGCACAGGATGCAGTCCGAGTTCCGAATGCAATCGACGCGTCGTCTACATTAAATCCTGTTGCGGCAGACAACGGGCAAGTGAGCTATTCGTTGAACCGCCTCTATGTGATCGATGCGCCACGCATAGTTGGTTATATAGGCTACTTGCCTGCCGGCAACGCTGTGTCGACGAAATTCACCTCGTTGACCTCTCTATCGAGGGATGAGATCTTCAGCAGTATTCTGGCGCTCAGCTTGGACAGTAGGCCGATCAGTGAGTCAAAACATATTTTGCTCGCGGTCAGCGCAGCCACCGCGCGATCCGCTGCAGACGGCCGATCTGCACTTTCACTGCAGGCTTACCAAGGAGAGTCCGATTGGTGGACGGTAAAGAGCCAAGCGAATCCGAAACCTTCAGATATGCTGACTGAAGGAAGTGGATCGGTGTGGATGCAGCGAACTCCTTTCTTCTTTCATCTCCGAGGGGCTTTTCGCGCGGCGGACATCTATGCTCTCGATGGCGCAGGCCGCCGTTTCGAAAAACTGCCGTCCGGCATGATCCAAATGGTACCCGACGGGATGAAATTTGGAATCCAAACAGACGTCAGCATTAAAAGCAGCCCTTGGTACGAAATCGTCATACATGAGTAAAGCGGGCTTTCTAGCCTCGCCCCTCAGCCTGTTACCCCAAAAAAATGAATTTTCCACGTTCTATAACGCAGCGCCTGCGTTCCAGCGGGTCAGCCCTTGAGCTCGTTTTCAAGGGCGCTAATGCACTCTTCGTCAAGTTGGCCGGTACCGCCTTCTCTTTCGCTTTTATTGTTTTGCTCAGTCGAGGTGCCGGAAAGAGTGCCGCCGGGAACTATTTCTTGGCATTGAACATCACAACTGTTCTCGCCACAATTGCTCGATTTGGACTCGATAACGCAGTGACCCGGTCCGCTGCGCTTGCTCTTAGACAAGAAGATCGTCAAACACTCAAGGGAATCCTGCTGTCTAGCTTGATTTTCACATTGACGATATCAATTGTCTTTGCGTTGTTGCTCGCATGTTTTTCGGATCCGGTCGGTAGAGTTTTTAACAATGCGGACTTGTCACCAGTGCTGCGGTTGATGGCAGTCTCTATCGTTCCAGTTGCTCTTTATACAATCTGCTTCCAATTTTTGCAGGGAGTTGGGTCGACGCAATCGGCCGTGAAGTTGTCTACCATATGGCCTCAGTTGGCAAGTTTGATCATTTTGGCACCCACGCTGTATATCATGCCTGCTAACGCCGGTGGCATTGCCTACGCGCTCGGAGCCTTCGTTGCGTTAGGTATCGCTTACATTTATGTTTCACGTCATCCGCTATTGCAATGGAAAGCGGTAAGACCGAATTTTAATCAAGGTTCGGTGTTTAGTATGGGAAAGGTGCTGTTCGTGGCATCGCTGTGCGAACTATCCATGACATGGGCACCTTCGATCCTCGTCGGATTCATGAGGTCTTCAGGAGACGTCGCTCTGTTTTCGGTGGCCCAGCGCATAACGATGTTAATTGGCTTCTTCTTTATTTCCATCAATATGATAGCCATGCCCAAGATCGCTGCCTTATGCGCGGACTTTGATTGGCGCGGTGTTGCCCATACCGTAAAGCGGTCATCCATATTAATGACTGCCGGAGCGTTGCCTCTATTTATTCTTTGCGTAGTTTGTCCGAGATTTCTTCTGCGTGTCTTTGGCGACGGTTTTGTGGACGCGTCGAGTGCATTGATCATTCTTGCGATTGGTCAAATGGCAAGTGTTGTCACAGGGCCAGTAGCCAGTACATTGGTAATGTGTGGGCGTGAACGCACGTATCGTAATATTCAAATAATAGCCGGGCTCTTCTGTTTGTCGTCTTTGACGATACTTACTCGCGCCTACGGCCCCAACGGAGCCGCACTCGCAGTAGCGGCAACGAATTGGCTTCAGAAACTGCTATGTGCCTACTTCGTTTGGTCCAGATTTTCAACTGACTCGCGGACCGTGCCTTCGCGTACTCGTTAGCTCGAAGGGGTCACTCCAGAGGGGGCCCGATTAGTGGTGACGTTGTCTTGGGAGTCTTCTCACCCCCCCACCACCAAAAACCCCCTCCTCCTCAACAACTCCAGCACCCCCCTGGGCCCGCCCAAATGCAACGCCCCGATCGCCACAAACACCGGCTTATCCGGCGCGGCCATCGCAACAATCCTCGTGACGAACCGCTGATTCCGCTGATAAACCACCCGGTTATCGATCTGCGCCGCCAGCGTCTTCGACCTCGCCAGCTTCGAGCTCTTGGCATCGTCCCAGGCCTTCAACGCATCCGCATCTCCGATACGCCATAGCCTGTGCAACTCCTTCACATCGGCGACATTCTCCGCTGGCGTCTGCACCAGATCCTGCGCCAGCATCTCCCTCTGCTGCGCCGACGTCAGCCGCGTAAAAGTCGAAATCTGCTCGTTCAGCGTCTCCAGTCCGACGATCTTCCCCCGCGCGCGCAAATAAACATTCTGCAACTGCGCTTCGGTCCCATACTCGCTCTGAAATCCCGCCTTCAACGTGTCGTAGGTTTCGATCAGCATCGACGCGAGCCACGGCCGCGTGTGCCGCAACTCCTTCAACGCCGCCGGATTGCTGCGCATGCGCGCCTCGACCTGCTTCCACAACGAGTCCGGCAAATAGTCGATCAGACACTCGCTGCGGCACATGCCGTAGCGGTTCACATCGTCCTGGGAGAGCAGCAGTTCGTCGGGGGAAATTTCGAGCGCCAGTGTCGGCGATGCATCGAGTGCCGCGAGTATCGATTTGCGAAACGGCTGCTCGGGCGGATAGTCGCTCGCGAAACCAACGTGGAGCGTGCCGAGCACATAGATGGTCGTCGCGCCCTTGGTCGCGACGTAGAACGGCATGCGCGGCGGTTGCGCACGCACCGGACCGCTCGCGGTCGTGCCGTTCGTGCGGTCGACGCGCGGCGGTGAAGCAGGATTGGCCGGCGCGGCGGCGGAGCCCGCATCGCCCGCGGCCTGCGGCGTGCGCGATCCGACCACCGCAAAACCCGGCGACGACACCGAGACACCCGCCGTAAACAGCACGAACGACAGCACGAGGGCTGTCGTTTTGGCGAACGCCGCGCGCAGAAAACGCGGCTTGTCGTATGAATCCGGCACGACCGACATCTTAAAACATTCGCATGACGCGCCGCGCACCCGCCCGGCGAGAATCAGACGTCGATTTCGCCGACCTCCTCGGCGCGATGACACGACACCTGACGTCCATCGACGGCACGCAGCTTAGGCTCCTCTGCGCGGCATCGCTCGATCGCATACGGGCAGCGCTGATGGAACGTGCAGCCCGACGGCGGATTGAGCGGCGACGGCATCTCGCCCTGCAGCTTGATCTTGATGCGCCGGTCTTCCTCGAAGATCGCGGGCGTCGCGGACATCAGCGCGCGCGTATACGGATGGCGCGGCTTCGCAAAGATCGTCTTCTTGTCGCCGACTTCGGCCACGCCGCCGAAGTACATCACCATCACGTCGTCGGCGATATGCTCCACCACCGACAAGTTATGCGAGATGAACACGTAGCTCGTGCCGAACTGCGCCTGCAAGTCCATGAACAGATTCAGAATCTGCGCCTGGATCGACACATCGAGCGCGGACACGGGTTCATCGGCGACGACGATCTGCGGATCGAGAATCATCGCCCGCGCAATCGCCACGCGCTGACGCTGCCCGCCCGAAAACATGTGCGGATAGCGCGACGCATGCTCCGGCCGCAAACCGACAGTCCGCATCATCTTCGCGATGCGCTCGGCGCGCTGCGTCGACGAAAGCGACGTGTTGATCGCGAGCGGCTCGCCGAGCGTCTGCTCGACGGTCTTGCGCGGATTCAGCGACGCGAACGGGTTCTGAAACACCATCTGCACGCGCTGACGCAACTCGGCGATCTTCGCCTTGCTTGCGCCCGCGACATCGTCGCCTTCGATCAGCAGACGGCCCGACGTCGGCGGTTCGATCATCGTCAACTGACGCGCGAGCGTCGACTTGCCGCAGCCCGATTCACCGACGACCGCGAGCGTGCGCCCGCGCTTCAGCTCGAACGACACGCCGTTGAGCGCCTTCACCGTGCCGTGCTTGAACGCGCTGCGCTTCACGTCGTAATGCTTCGTGAGCTGGTCGGCGGCGAGCACGATGTCCTGAGTCACTTCCTTCGGTACGGCGTTCATCGCGCGCCTCCTTCCACCACCACATCGATATTCAACGGCTTGATGCATCGCGCGCGCACGGCCGGATCGTTCTTGTCGAGCTGATAGAGACTCGGCCGCGCCTTCCGGCAATCGTCGACGGCATACTTGCAGCGCGGCGCGAAGAGACAGCCGCTCGGCCGGTCGTCCTTGCCCGGCACCATGCCCGGTAGCGCGGCGAGACGGTCCGCGCCGCGCGAATGCTCGGGAATCGCGGCGAGCAGCGCTTCCGTGTACGGATGATGCGGCTCGCTGAAGATCGTCGGCACATGATTCGTTTCGATGATCTCGCCCGCGTACATCACCGCGACGCGCTGCGCCACTTCGGACACGACCGCGAGATCGTGCGAAATCAGCACGAGCGCCATGCCGCGTTCCTTCTGCAGCTTCACGAGCAGTTCCATGATCTGCGCCTGGATCGTCACGTCGAGCGCGGTGGTCGGCTCGTCGGCGATCAAAAGCTTCGGATTGCACGCGACCGCCATCGCGATCATCACGCGCTGGTTCATGCCGCCCGACATCTGATGCGGAAACGCGTTGATGCGGCTCTTCGCGTCCGGAATGCCGACCTGATCGAGCAGCTCGAGCGCGCGTTTGTCGAGCGCGGCGCCGCGCAGACCTTCGTGCAGCTTCAGCACTTCCTTGATCTGATAGCCGACGGTGTAGCTCGGGTTCAGGCTCGTCAGCGCGTCCTGGAACACCATCGCGATGTCCTTGCCGATGATCCTGCGACGCTCGCGCGCCGACGCCTTCAGCAAGTCCTTGCCATCGAACGTGACCTGATCGGCGGTGACCTTGCCGGGTGCGTCGATGAGGCCCATCAGCGCCATCATCGTGACGCTCTTGCCCGAGCCGGATTCGCCGACGACGCCGACGACTTCGCCCGGCTTCACGGACAGATCGATGCGATCGACGGCCTGCGTGCCGCCGAACGTCACCTGCAAATTGCGGATAGTCAGAAGATCGTTCATATCAGCCCATCCGTTTGAGTTTCGGATCGAGCGCATCGCGCAGACCGTCGCCGAGCAGGTTGATCACGAGCACCGAGATCAGGATCGACAAGCCCGGCATCGTCACGATCCACCATGCGCTTTCGATGTAATCGCGCGCCGATGCCAGCATCGCCCCCCACTCCGCCGCCGGCGGTTGCACGCCGAGGCCGAGGAAGCCGAGCGCGGCGGCATCGAGAATCGCGGACGAGAAGCCGAGCGTCGCCTGCACGATCAGCGGCGCGGCGCAGTTCGGCAGCACTTGCGAGAACATCAGCCGCACGGTGCCGGCACCCGCCACGCGCGATGCCGTCACGTATTCCTTCTGCAATTCGCCGAGCGCCGACGCACGCGTGAGACGCACATAACCCGGCAGCGCGACGATTGCGATTGCGAGCATCGTATTGACGAGTCCCGGCCCGATGATCGCGACGACCGCGACCGCCAGCAGCAGCGAAGGCAACGCGAGCAGCACGTCCATCACGCGCATGATCGGCGTATCGAGCCAGTTGAAGAACGCGGCCATCAGACCGAGCACGACGCCCGGAATCAGCGCGAGCACCACCGACACGAAGCCGATCCAGAACGACAGCCGCGCGCCGTACATCAGACGCGAGAGGATGTCGCGGCCGGCTTCATCGGTGCCGAGCGGGAACATGCGGTTGCCGCCTTCGAGCCACGCGGGCGGAATCTTCACGTAATCGCGATATTGCTCGATCGGACTATGCGGCGCGATCAGCGGCGCGGTGATCGCGACGATGATCAGCACCAGCACGATCAGACCCGCGACGACAGCGCCGCGATTGCGCGAGAAGTTCGCCCAGAATTCGCGCGCCGCGACCATGCGGCCGGACGGCGGCGTCAGCGCGCCGGGCGGGAGATTGTTTTGAACGTCAGCCATCGTGTGTCCTCAGCGAGTATGGCGAATGCGCGGATTCAACACGCCGTAAAACAGATCGACGACCAGATTCACGACGATCACGAGCGTCGCGATCATCAGAATGCCGCCTTGCACGACCGGATAGTCACGACGCGAAATGGCGTCGATGAGCCACTTGCCGACGCCCGGCCACGAGAACAGCGTCTCGGTCAGCACCGCGCCCGCGAGCAGCGTGCCGACCTGCAGGCCGATCACGGTCACCACGGGAATCAGCGCGTTGCGCAGCGCATGCACGACGACCACGCGCAGCGGCGACAAACCCTTCGCGCGCGCCGTGCGGATGAAGTCCTCGCGCAGCACTTCGAGCATCGACGAACGCGTCATGCGCGCGATGACCGCGAGCGGAATCGTGCCGAGCACGATGGTCGGCAGAATCAGATGCGACAGCGCCGACTTGAACGCGCCTTCATCGGTGGAGAAGAGCGCATCGATCAGCATGAATCCGGTGACGTGCGGAATGTCGTATTCCACCGCGATGCGGCCCGACACCGGCGTCCAGCCGAGCTTCGCCGAGAAGAACATGATGAGGATCAAACCCCACCAGAAAATCGGCATCGAGTAGCCGGTGAGCGCGGTGCCCATCACGCCGTGATCGACGACCGTGCCGCGCTTCAACGCCGCCGCGACGCCCGCCGGCAGTCCGACGACGAGCGCGAAGATCATCGCGCAAATGGAGAGTTCGACGGTCGCGGGAAAGCGCGCGAGGAACTCGCCCATCACGCTGGTATTCGTGATGATCGACGTGCCGAGATCGCCCTTCAGCGCGTGGCCGACGTAAGTCAGGTATTGCAGAGGAAGCGGCTGATCCAGACCTAAGCGCTTCATGGCTTCGGCGTGCATGGCCGGGTCCACGCCGCGCTCGCCCATCATCACTTCGATGGGGTCGCCAGGGATCAGGTGAATGAGCGCGAACGCGAGAATCGTAATGCCGATGAACGTCGGTATCACCATTCCTATGCGTCGCAAAACGAATCGGAACATGATCGCCCTTTTCGGTATTGGGAGGACTGAAAACGCGTCCGGCGGCTGGGATCGTTGTCGACCCGCGCCGCCGGACCTGTTCGATTAGTTATGGTTTAGTGCAAAAACTGTTCGGCAGCAAAACCTTATTGCAGGCCGACGCCATCGAAACGCGCGTAGCCGAGCGGCTCGATCTTCATGCCCGTCACCTTCTTGCTCACCGGCTGATACACCGTCGAGTGCGCGATCGGCGAGAACGGCAATTGCTGCGCGAAGATCTGCTGCGCGTCGGTGTAAGCCTTCGTGCGCGCGGCGACATCGGTCGTCGAACGGCCCTTCACGACGAGATCGTCGAACGGCTTGTAGCACCACTTCGAGAAGTTGCTGCCCTTCACCGCGTCGCAGCCGAGCAGCGTGCCGAGCCAGTTGTCCGGATCGCCGTTGTCGCCCGTCCAGCCGATCAGGAGCGCGTCATGTTCGCCCGCGTGCGCGCGCTTCAGATACTCGCCCCACTCGTACGAGACGATCTTCGCCTTCACGCCGATCTTCGCCCAGTCCGCCTGGATCATTTCGGCCATCAGGCGCGCGTTCGGGTTGTAGGCGCGCTGCACGGGCATGGCCCACAGCGTGATCTCGAAGCCGTCCGGAAAGCCCGCTTTCTTCAGCAGGTCCTTCGCCTTCGCCGTGTCGTACGTCTGGCCTTTCAGATTCTTGTCATAGGACCACTGCGTCGGCGGCATCGGTGCGGTGGCCGGCTGGCCCGCGCCCTGATACACGGAATCGATGATCGCCTTCTTGTTGATCGCCATGTCGAGCGCGCGGCGCACGTCGGTGTTGTCGAGGCCCTTCTTCGTCACGTTGTACGCGACATAGCCTTCGTTGAAGCCCGCCTGCGACGGCGTATCGATGTTCGACGCCGACTTCAGCGCCGCGATATCGCCCGGACGCGGATAGCTCATCACCTGGCATTCGTTGCTCTTCAGCTTCTGCACGCGCACGGCGGCGTCCGGCGTGATCGAGAAGATCAGCTTGCTGATCTGCACCGCGTTCGGCTTCCAGTAATCAGGATTGCCGTCGAAACGGATGGTCGCGTCCTTCGTATAGCTGCGGAAGATGAACGGGCCCGTGCCGACCGGCTGCTGGTTGATGTCGGCGGCCTTGCCGTCCTTCATCAGCTTGTCGGCATACTCGGCCGACAGGATCGACGCGTATTCCATCGCCATGTTCTGGATGAACGGCGCGCTCACTTCCTTCAGCGTGAACTTCACGGTGTACGGGTCCACCTTCTCGATCTTCGAGATCAGCTTGTCCATGCCGAGGTCCGTGAAATACGGAAACTGCACGTTGTACGCCTTGCGGAACGGATTGTTCGGATCGAGCATGCGGTTGAACGTGAAGATCACGTCGTCCGCATTGAATTCGCGCGTCGGCTTGAAGAAGGACGTCGTCTGGAACTTCACGCCATGACGCAGATGGAACGTGTAGGTCAGGCCGTCGGAGGAAACATCCCACTTTTCGGCGAGACCCGGCTCGACCTTCGTGCCGCCGCGTTCGAATTCGACGAGACGGTTATAGACCGTGAAGGTGTTCGCGGTGAAATCGGTGCCGGTGGTGTACTGAGCCGGATCGAAGCCGGCCGGGCTGCCTTCCGAGCAGTACACGAGCGTCTTGTTCGGGATCCCGGCCGCGTTCGCCGCGCTTGCCGCGAAAAGCGTTGCCGTGGCCACGGCGCCCGCGAGCGCTGAACTGCGGATGGCTCGCAACAGGCTGTTTTTGTTCATGTTTCCTCCAAGTCGATGCCGGCTCCTGGCCGGCGTAGCGCGAGTGTACTTGATCGCGCCGCCCCGTTTTTTACGGAGCACACGCGCAAAGTGGGCGCTACCCTAGCACGAACAAAAGTGACGTGCGTTGTTGGTTTTCCCCACTAGAACTTGTCGTCGATGACGCTTCGATAAGGGTAGGTTATTACCCATGCCGGCAGGTGATACATCGGTCGGCAAAATATTGCGCTTGCAGACGCGAGCCAGCGAAAAAAGACGATGAAATCAGAAGGAAAAGAAAGAACCGCGCGACGAACGCCGCGCGGGTGAAACTTCGATGCCGAATCAGACGCTCTTGAAGCCGAGCCGCTCGCACACCGTTTTCGACGCCCACGAGCCGTTGAGCGTGTAGAAATGCAGCCCCGGCGCGCCTTCGTCGATGAGACGGCGGCACAGGCTCGTCACCACGTCGACGCCGAACGCGCGGATCGACTCGCGATCGTCGCCGAAGCTTTCGAGACGGCGCGCGATCCACTTCGGCACTTCGGCGCCGCACATGTCGGAAAAGCGCATCAGTTGCGTGAAGTTCGTGATCGGCATGATGCCCGGCACGATCGGCACGTCGACGCCCAGCTTGCGTGCTTCCTCGACAAACTTGAAGTACGAATCGGCGTTGAAGAAGTACTGCGTGATCGCCGAGTTCGCGCCCGCCTTCACCTTGCGCGCGAAGTTTTCGAGATCGGCTTTCGGCGACCGCGATTGCGGATGGAACTCCGGATACGCGGCCACTTCGATGTTGAACCAGTCGCCGTGCTCCTGGCGGATGAACGCCACGAGCTCCGACGCATAGCGCAACTCGCCGACTTCGCCCATACCCGAAGGCAGATCGCCGCGCAGCGCGACGATATGGCGAATGCCGTGCCCGCGGTACTGCGAAAGAATGGCGCGCAGATTGTCCTTCGACGAGCCGATGCACGACAGATGCGGCGCGGCCTCGAATCCTTCCGAGGCCATTTCGAGCACGGTGTCGAGCGTGCCTTGCTGTGTGGAGCCGCCCGCGCCGAACGTCACGGAGACGAACTTGGGCGACAGCTTCTTCAGTTCGGCGCGGGACGCGCGCAGCTTGTCCACGCCTTCCTGCGTCTTCGGCGGGAAAAACTCGAATGAGAGTTCGATCGGTTTCATGATGTTTTATGACGCACGGCAGCGCCCGCGGTCAACGTCAACCGAAATTGCGATTCCCGAAAATCAGCGCCGACAACAGCCACGACACGATGCTGTACAGAATCGAGCCGAAGAACGCGGACCAGAAGCCCGATACTTCGAAGCCCTTCAGCAGCGACGAGCACAGCCAGAAGCACAGCGCATTCACGACGAGTATGAAGAACCCGAGCGTGACGATCGTCACCGGCAGCGTGAGGATGATGAGGACGGGTCGGATGATCGCGTTGATGAGACCCAGCACCACTGCGATGATGAGCGCCGTGCCGAAACTGCGAATGTGAATCGACGGCACGAGGTAGGTGATGATCAGGAGCGCGAGCGCGTTGATCAGCCATGTCAGCAGCACGGTCATCGAGGAATCTCCGGTTGATGCATTGAAGCGCGCGGACGTGGTCGTCACGCCCGCGCAGGGTACCGCCACCGTCAGCGATTAATAGCGGTAGTGGTTCGGCTTGAACGGGCCGTTCTTGTCGACGCCGATATAGCCGGCCTGCTCGTCCGACAGCACGGTCAGTTCCGCACCGATACGGCCGAGGTGCAGGCGCGCGACCTTTTCATCCAGATGCTTCGGCAGCACGTAGACCTTGTTCTCGTACTTCTTGCCCTGGGTGAAGAGTTCGATCTGCGCGAGCGTCTGGTTCGTGAACGAGTTCGACATCACGAAGGACGGATGGCCCGTCGCGCAACCGAGGTTCACGAGACGCCCTTCAGCCAGAATGATGATCTTCTTGCCGTCCGGGAAGACGATGTGATCGACCTGCGGCTTGATGTTGTCCCACGTGTACTGACGCGTCGACGCAATGTCGATTTCCGAGTCGAAGTGGCCGATGTTGCAGACAATCGCGTTGTTGCGCATCGCCTTCATGTGATCGTGGTTGATGACGTGGTAGTTGCCCGTCGCCGTCACGAAGATATCGGCGCGGCTCGCGGCGTATTCCATCGTCACGACGCGATAGCCTTCCATCGCGGCTTGCAGCGCGCAGATCGGATCGATTTCCGTGACCCACACCGTCGCGCCCAGACCGCGCAGCGATTGCGCGCAACCCTTGCCCACGTCGCCGTAACCCGCGACGACCGCGATCTTGCCGGCGATCATCACGTCGGTCGCGCGCTTGATGCCGTCGACGAGCGACTCGCGGCAGCCGTACAGGTTGTCGAACTTCGACTTCGTGACCGAATCGTTGACGTTGATGGCCGGGAACGGCAGACGCCCTTCCTTCTCCATCTGATACAGGCGATGCACGCCCGTCGTGGTTTCTTCCGTCACGCCCTGAATGTGCTTGAGGCGCGTGGAGTACCACACCGGATCGGCGTCGAGGTGCTTCGCGATCGACTTGTACAGCGCGACTTCTTCCTCGTTCGTCGGCTTGGCGATCACCGAACGATCCTTCTCCGCCTTCGAACCGAGGATGAGCAGCAGCGTTGCGTCGCCGCCGTCATCGAGAATCATGTTGGCGAACTCGCCGTTCGGCCATTCGAAAATGCGGTGCGAGAATTCCCAGTATTCGTCGAGCGATTCGCCCTTGAACGCGAACACCGGCGTGCCGCCCGCGGCGATCGCGGCGGCGGCGTGGTCCTGCGTGGAGAAGATGTTGCACGATGCCCAGCGCACGTCCGCGCCCAGCGCCGTGAGCGTTTCGATCAGCACGCCCGTCTGGATCGTCATGTGCAGCGAACCCGCGATGCGCGCGCCCTTCAGCGGCTGCTGCGCCTTGTACTCTTCGCGCGTCTGGATGAGACCCGGCATCTCCGTTTCGGCGATGTCGAGTTCCTTGCGGCCCCATGCGGCGAGCGACATGTCGGCGACGAGGTAATCATTGGAATCGAGAACTGCGGCGTTCATCACGCCCTCCTTTTCTAAAAAGACTAGAAATGTTGACGTGAGCGCCGTTCGATGCGGTGGCTCAGCGGGCGCCTTGACTGCGTGGCGCTTTCGAACCGTCCGGATTGAATGCTTCCGAGCCTGGCGGGTGGATTTGCGAGAAATCACCCGTCGCAACGCTCCTCGGAAGCGAAAGTGGATTGTAGCAAAGTCTCGCAGCGGACATGGCGCGTGAGAGAAGCGCCGATCCGGTTTCTTGCCGCGATGCCGTCACCGCCCGCCAATAGGACTCAGTTCGTCTGCCAGACGATTTTCCGGGCATTCTCCAGATAACGCTCGGCACTTTCGCGAAAGGCCTGATTCTCGTGATCCGGCGTTTTGAGAACACGCATCGCGCGATAGAAAAATCGCGCCACATGGCTGCGGGGATGGTAGTGCAGACGCACGCGTTTGCGGTCAACCATGCGAATGCAGCCGTAGATTTCCACGATCGCTTCGAATAGGACAGCATCCTCCCCGCCGAACTCGCGCAAATTCTGGTCGACGGGAAATCCGCCCAGCGCCAAAAACACGGATCGCCGGATGACGAGACTGCTCGTGACCGTGTCACTCATTCTGCCGGCATATTTCTCGAACTCGGAGAACGCATAAATCTCGGGGGGAAAGCCGGCGTACTGCACGTCGAGGCGTATCGCCGGGTGCATGGGACGGGCGTGCAAGGCCGCGGCTGCATCCGCCAGGGCGTTCGGCAGATACTCGTCGTCCGCATCGAGAAAGGCCAGCAGAGGGAACGTTGCGTGTTGAGCGGCGAAGTTGCGGGCCCGCGCGGGGCCGCCGTTTTCGGGCATGCGCAGCAGCTGGATTCTCGCGTCTTTCAGTGCGTAATAGGCGGCAACGTCGCGAGAAGCGTCGCCGGAACAATCGTCCACGACGATGATCTGTCCCACCTGCGCCTGCGCGAGGCAGCTATTCAGCGCGCGCGCAAGTGTTTTGACCGCGTTGTAGCAGGGGATGATGATGGAGATCCGAAGCATGATCGACCGCGAATATGAGACGCAGTTTTATCGCATGCGACGATTCGGACGACGCTACTGAATATTCCGAAAATCCGCGTCCCTAACCGAAACTGACTAGAACGGTAAAACGCTCAATACCGGCGCGAGCAGCACCATGACGACGCCCGCGATCATCATCGTCAGGCTGGCGACGACGCCCTCTTCGCTCCCCAGTTCGCGCGCCTTCGCCGTGCCGACGCCATGCGCCGCCGCGCCGAACAACGCGCCGCGCGCGAGCCGCGTGCGCAGCGGCACCAGCGCCAGCACGATTTCGCCGAACAGCATGCCGCAGACGCCCGTCGCGATCACGAAGAGCGCGGTGAGGTCTCGCGGCGCGTGGATCTTGTCGGAGACGGCGAGCGCGAACGGCGTCGAAACGGAACGCGTCGCGAGGCTGCGCTGCAGTTCCGGCGACAGATGCAGCAGTTTCGCCAGCGCCAGCGATCCACCGACCGCCACCAGAATGCCGACCGTCACGCCGACAGTGAGCGAAATCCAGTGCCGCTTGATGAGTTCGCGGTACTCGTAGATCGGCACCGCGAAGGCGACCGTCGCCGGGCCGAGGAGCCACATGAGCCAGCGCGTATCGGTGTAATACACCGCGTAGGGAATGCGCGCCACCACGACGACGATCGCGAGCACCGCCGGCACCGCGAGCAGCGGCGTGAGCCACGGCCGTTTGAAGCGCGCGTAGAGCTGCTTGGCCGCGAAATACAGCGCGACGGTCAGCACGAAGCAACCCGCCGCGATGAGGCGCGCGGCGTCGTCTTCGAGAAGGGAGGCGAGGAAGTGGTTCATGTTCGCTCGCTCAGGCGCGGGCCGCGTGGCGCGCGACGAGCACGCGACGCAATGCGAGACGGCGTTCGAGGCGCGCCGCACGATCGACGGCGAAGGCGACCGCCACCATCACCATCAGCGTGCCGCCGACGACCACGAGCGCGAGCCGCCAGCCGTCTTCCATGAAGAGGCCGCCGTACTGAACCGCCGCGACCGCCGCCGGAATGAAGAACAGCAGCATGTCCGAGAGCAGCCAGTCCGCGCCCGCCTTGACCCAGCGCGGCGCGATGCCGCCGCAAAACAGAAGCGCGAGCAGCGCGACGAGTCCGATCACGCCGCCCGGCACCGGCAGCGACAGCTTGCGTGCGACGAAATCCGCGACGACCCAGATGGCCGCGAGCACGGCGGACTGCCCCGCGATGCGCAGAAAGCGGGCGAAGGCGGACGGCGTTTTCGTCAGAAGGATGGCGGACATGGCGGTTCTCTGCGGTAAAGACAATCGATTAGGGTTATCCCGTAGGTCGAGTATATGGGCGCCCCTTACATAATAAAAATGACTTAACCTTATCGAAATCATTCCAAACTGGAATTCCGGAGCCGAAGATGGAATTGCGCGCCCTGCGGTACTTCATCGAGGTGGTGAAGCAGAAGAGCTTCACCGCCGCCGCCGAACACATGTTCGTCACCCAGCCGACGATCAGCAAAATGGTGAAGGCGCTGGAAGACGAGGTCGGCTCTCCGCTCCTCTTGCGCGAAGGCCGGCAGATGGTGCTGACGGACGCCGGGCAGATCGTGTGGCAGCGCGGCGTCGAGGTGCTGGCGGCGCATGCGCGCCTGGAAGCGGAATTGAACGATCTCGGCACGTTCGGGCGCGGCACGCTGACAATCGGCATTCCGCCGATGGGCGGATCGCTCTTCACGCCCGCCATCGCCGCGTTCCGGCGCCGGTATCCGAAGGTCGAGCTGAAGCTGTTCGAGCGCGGCTCGAAGGCGATCGAAGCGGCGCTGATCGACGGCGAACTCGAACTGGGCGGCGTATTGCAGCCGGTCGACACCGCGATGTTCGACGTGCTCCCCGTCAGCCGGCAGGTTCTGTGGCTCGTCGCGCCGAAGGGCTCGCGTTGGGACGATGCCCGCGAAGTCGCGCTCACCGATCTCGCCGCCGAGCCGTTCGTGTTCTACGGCGAGAGCCTCGCGCTGAACGACGTCGTGCTCAACGCATGCCGCGAGGCGGGTTTCGCGCCGACGATCGTCGGGCGCAGCGGGCACTGGGATTTCATGGCGGCGCTGGTGCAGGCGGGCATCGGCATCGCGCTGCTGCCCGCGCCGTACTGCCGCCGTCTCGACGCCAACGCGTTCACCTGCCGCCGGGTCGTCGCGCCCGAGATTCACTGGGACATGGCGCTCGGCTGGCGGCGCAACGGTTATCTGTCGCACGCGGCGCGCGCGTGGATCGAAGTCGCGCGGGAAATGCTGCCCGCCAATCTCGATCAGGATTTCATGGCCGATGGCTTCCCGCGCGCGCAACCCGGCACGCCCGGAAACTGATCCGCGGAGCGCCAAAACAAAACGCGCCGGCCCGCGATATGCGGGCCGGCGCGTTGTTCAAAGCGGCTTGATCGAGCGTTCGCCGATCAGCTCAGTTCCTTGAACTCGATCCGGCGATTCGCCGCGCGGCCTTGGTTCGTGGCGTTGTCGCCGATCGGATGCGCGTCGCCGAAACCTTCCGCCGTCAGCGTCTCCGCCGGCACGCCGTGCTGGATCAGATACGAACGCACGGCCTGAGCGCGCTTTTCCGACAACTGGAGGTTCACGGCTGCATCGCCCGAACTGTCCGTGTAGCCGCCGATTTGCAGCTTGACCGGCGTGCCGGCGGCGTTGCAATCCGAAAGCGCCTTCGCGGACTTGGCGAGTTCGTCGAGGGCCGCATGCGGCAACGAATTCGACGCAAAGCCGAACTTGACCGGACGCATAGTCTTCGCGATGTCCGCTGCCGCGCAGGCCGCTGCGGCGTGCGCATCGGAGGCGGCGAGCGCCTTCTCCGCGGCCGTCGTGTCGGAGGCGCTGATCGTCCAGCCGTCGCCGAAATACGCTTTCAGCTTGTCGAGCCAGCCGAGCGACGCATCGCCCGCGCGGCCGCTCAGATCGATCTTGTCGCCAGCGATGCGCACTTGCGCGCCCGGCAGCGTCAGGACCGGCAGCAGGCCTTCGAGCTTGCTGATCCACGTGGCCGGCTTCGTGTCGGGATCGACGGTGATGTCCGCCTTGAACTTGCCCGCGCCGAGCTTGGCCGTGAGCGCGTCGATCAGCTTGCTGCGCTCCTGCTCGTCGTGGACCGTCGCGGTCAGCGTGGGCGTGCCGGATGCGTCGACGACGACGGACATCGCTGCGTCCTTGGTCGGCTGCGCGACAGGCGTGGACGCCTGATCGGCGGCCGCTGCGGTCGAGCCGGTTGCCGTGCTGGCAGTCGAATCGGATGTTGCGTCCGGCTTCGCGGCCGGCGCGGCGTCTTCCGTTTTCTCCGTCGAGCAACCGCGTCCGAGCAGCAACGCGAGCAGCGCGAGCGCGGCGGCGAGCGCGACCCACCACCACTTCTTCGTGCGCGCGTTTTCCTTCACGGGTTGTTCGGGCGCTGCGTGCGCGTCAGGCGACAGCGGGAACGCGGATGCCTCGTGCGTCGCCGGATGCTCCAGATGCGCCGACACCGCCTTCAGCCGCGACGCCACGCCTGCGATGAACGCGCCGACCGAGCCCAGGCCGAGCGCGTGGGCGAACGCGTCCGTCATGTTCGCGCGCACCACCGGCAACTGATGGCCGAGCAGCGTGGGAAGCTGGCCGGGATTGCCGTTGTGCTGCGTGAAATAGCGCTTGAGCACGCCGAAGATCGTTGCGCCGACGATGCCGCCCAGCGTGCGCGTGGAACTCGCCGCCACGCCCGTGTGCTCGGCGACGCGCTCGGCGAGCGAGTTCAGGTTGTCGTGCGAGGTGATCGCGTGATCGGCATGCTCGCTGGCATCGACGAGCGTTCTGAAACTGTCGTCGTGAACGACGACATGCGGCAACTCTTCCGCGATCAGCGCGTTCGTGCGCGGCGACATGACCGCCGCGAACAGGTTGCGTGCGCCTTCGAGCGACGACGCCTTGTTCATCATCGCGCCGATGAGGGCCGGCCCGCACAGCGACACCACGCGCTTGGCGGATTCCGGCGCGCAGCCGATGCGCCCCGCGATTTGCTGCAACACGCTTTCGGTCAAAGCGCCCTGGACAAGTTGATTGAGGTTGATGCTCATTGAGAATGCTTCCGTAAAAGGCGTCATTGCATCCGCCGAAATTAGGCGAGCCGATTATAGGTTCGGGCTCCTGCCCGTCATTGGGGCGGGATTAACAATCGGATTTGTCTCAGTGAGCGGCGCTTTCGGACGGCGCATCGGAAAAATATCGGCGGCTTCGATCAGAGCCATGCTTCTACCGTCCGATCGATGCCCGGCCTATGATTCTTGAATTCGAGATGGCGCGCGAACGCCCGATGCCGTCGCAGCGGCTGTTGCGTCCGTCCGACAGTGACGAGCCACCGCGCCGCCCGTTCGCGCGCGCAAGGAAGGAGACCGACGATGTCCGATCCCGCCGATCGCCCGTTCGGGCAGACACACGACGTCACGAATCAGGTGCCGCCGCTCATCGGCTATGACGCGTTCGCGTTCGATCGGGCGCTCGCCGATGCCGTCAGGCGCGAAGGCGCGCAGTGGCACGCCGAGGCGCTCTCGCGCGACGGGATGACGCTGACGCAGCCGGACGTCGTCGCGCTCGCGGATCTCGCCAACCGGCACGAGCCGGAACTCGCGACGCACAATCCGCGCGGCGAGCGCATCGACGCTATCGAGTTTCATCCGGCCTGGCACGAATTGTTGCGCCGTCTGCGGCACGAAGGATTGCACGCGATGCCGTTCGAGCCGTCCGCGCGCGCCGGATCGATGGCCGCGCGCTGCGCCGGTTACTACCTGCACGGCCAGCTCGAATCCGGCTCGCTGTGCCCCGTCACGATGACTTTCGCGAGCATTCCGGTCCTGCGCAGCGAAGCCGGCCTGTTCGCGCGCGTGTCCCGTGCGCTCTTGTCGCGCGAACACGATCCGCGCGACATTCCGCTCGAAGCCGGCAAGCATTCGATGATGATCGGCATGGGCATGACCGAAAAGCAAGGCGGCTCCGACGTGCGCAGCAACCGCACGCGCGCGCATGCGCTCGGCGCGCCGGGACGCGGCGGGGCTTATCGGCTGGTCGGTCACAAATGGTTCTTCTCCGCGCCGCAATGCGACGCGCATCTCGTGCTCGCACGCACCGACGACGAAGGCGGCCTGTCGTGCTTCTACGTGCCGCGCTTCACGCCGGACGGACGCAAGAACGCGGTCCAGATCCAGCGCCTGAAAGACAAGCTCGGCAATCGCTCGAACGCGAGCAGCGAAGTGGAATTTCTCGATGCCTACGGCGTGATGATCGGCGACGAAGGACGCGGCGTGCCGACCATCATCGAAATGGCGAACTTCACGCGGCTCGACTGCGTGATCGGCAGCGCGGCGCTGATGCGCGCGGCGCTCGTGCAGGCGATCCATCACGCGCGCCATCGCAGTGCATTCGGCGCGCATCTCGTCGATCAGCCGCTGATGCGCAACGTGCTCGCCGATCTCGCGCTCGAATCCGAAGCGGCGACGGTTCTTTTCATGCGGCTCGCGGGCGCGTTCGAGCAGAGCGCCGCGCCGGGCGGAGCGCTCGCCGAGCGTGCGTGGCGGCGCATCGTCACGCCGGCCGCGAAATTCTGGGTATGCAAGCGCGCGCTCGAATTCACCGGCGAGGCGATGGAAGTCTGGGGCGGCAACGGCTATGTCGAAACCGGGCCGATGGCGCGTTTCTATCGCGAGGCTCCGGTCAATTCGATCTGGGAAGGCTCGGGCAACGTCATGTGCCTCGACGTGCTGCGCGCGTTCGAGCGCGAGCAGGACGCCGCGCACGCGCTCTTCGACGACTGGAAAACGACGGCGGCCGCGCATCCGGTGCTGTCGGGCGCGCTGTCGTCGCTAGTGACGATGCTGACGGGCGATCCATCGGCGCGGGAAGCGTCGGCGCGCCGCATTGCGCAGCAACTGGCGTTATGTGCGCAAGGCGTGCTGCTCGCGCGGCACGCGCCGGAGAATGTCGCCGATGCGTTCATCGAATCGCGTCTGGGCGATGCGCGCGGCGAAAGCGGGCGCGTGTACGGCACGCTGCCGGCGCGCTTCGATCATGCGGCGATTGTCACGCGGGCGTTCGCCGCCTGAGGCGCGTCAGCGGATCGCTGCCTTGCCCGCTTCCCGCAACGGCTCCTCGTTCTCCAGCCGATACACCCACGACAGCAATTCCGCCACCGCCTGATACAAGGCGGGCGGAATATGCGCATCGAGATCGACCTGCATCAGCAGCGACACCATTTCCGGCGATTCGTGCACGTACAGCCCCGCTTCCTTCGCGCGCTGCACGATCATGTCCGCGACCATGCCGTAGCCCTTCGCGACGACGCGCGGCGTTCCCTCGCGATTGCCCGCCTCGTAGACGAGCGCGGTCGCCTGCCTGCGCGTGTACGGCGGCTGATCCTGACCGCTCATGCTTCACTCCCATCGCCATGCGGCGAGCGGAACAGATGTTCGAGCGGCGAGCGCATCGGCTTTTTCACGGCGCTTTTCTCAGCGGAGAGCGCGAGATCGGTCGTGCCGTCCATCGAGCGCACGGACAGCGACGCCAGCGCGATGCCCGCCGCCTCCAGTTGACGCGCGAACGCGGCGCCGTCGGCGGCGAGACGGCGCGCGCCCGAGTCGCCCGCCTTGATGCGCGCGACGAGCTTCTCGCCCGACAGCACGAGCTCGGCGTCGACCGTGCCGAGCGCGGGCAGCGACAGCGTGATGCGCGTACGCCACGCGCGTTCGTCGGCGATATCGTCGGAGGCGCGCTGATCGCGCGGCTCGCGCGCCACTTCCCATTCGAAGCGCGTGCCGGGCCACGCCTCGCCCTGCCAGCGAAACTGCTGGTTCGCGAGCACATCGAGTTGCTGGCGCACGACATTGAGCGTCGCCGGATGGATGCCCGCCGCGACCGACGCCTGCAACGCCGATTCGCGCTCGCTCGGCTGCGCGGCGTGGGCGTTCGCGCCGCCCGCCGCGCTGCCGCTCTGCGAGTTCGACAGCGCCGACGGCGACGCATCGCGCACCGACGCCGCGAGCGCGGCCGCCTGCTGCGGCGTCTGCGGCGTCGCGATCTGGCGGCCGTGGAAATCGGGCGAATCGGGTGGGATCTGCGGCGCGCGGGCATCGTCGAGACCGGTGTCGGCGGGCGTCGCGGCGTTCGCGAAATCGAACGGCAAGGACATCGATTGCGCATCGACGCGCGCCTGCGGTTCGTTGCCGAGCGACGCCGCCGTGCGCTGGCCCGCGAGCCATTGCACCAGATGCGATTCGTAGAACAGTCCGCTTTCGTCGACGGTTTTCGCCAGCGCGCTCGCGAGCGCGGCGGCCGGCAGCGGCGGCAGATTCTGCGTCGCAGCGCGCGCGGCCGCGACGGCGGCGGCGTTGGAGGAGAAAGCGGTATCGAAGAGGCCCGTCGTGAGCGCGGCGAAGGCGCTCGCGGGGCGGGGCGGCGTCGGCCAGAGCGGAGCGTCGCTGGTCAGCGCGGGCGTCGCGCCGCCGAAGCGGGAAATCACGTCGAGCGTGCGCGCGACGCTGGAGAATGCGGCCTGCGCCGATGCCGCCGGGCCCGTTGCGCCGGCGGGCGCGCCGACGCTCTGCGGCACGTCGATCGGCGTCGTGGTCTGCCCGACGCTCGCGCCCGCGAGGCCGGCGTTGCCGACCCCGTTGGGCGCACGCAGCGCGGACATGAGGAGCTCGGTGCGGTTGGCGAGCAGCGATGCGATCGCGGTATCGAGTCCAGTCATGCCCACATCCTCATAGGCGCGCGCCGGATCGTCCGGCCGCGGCGCGCGGCTGCGTCTAGCGCAGTCCGATCATTTTTTTCAGTACGCGGGCCGGGCTGTTGACCGTGAAGAGCGCGGACAGGCGCGCGAGGCTCGGCGAGGTCAGATCGCGGATCGCGGCGTCGTCGGCGAGAATCTTCTTCACGAGGTCCAGCTTGCGTGCACGGGCGTCATCGTCGAGATCCGAGCCCGAATCGGCTTCCTTCAGCTGATCGACCAGATCGCGATAGGTGCCCTGCAACGCCTTCAGCTCGCTCCATTCGCCGCCGCGCGCGGCCGCCAGCATCTGGCCGGACACCGCCGCAATGGCTTCGTAGTGGGCGAAATATTCTTGTGTCGTCTTCATTCTTTCGAGGCAGTCGACGCACATGCCCGTCAAACGGGCACGGCCGTCATTTGCGCCACTTCCGGTCCAATTCCAATCCAGGCTTCCTCGAGCGTCGCGAGCAGGTCGTCGACCTCGACGAGCATCGTCTCGTCCTGCTTCACGTTCGCCTCGAGCAGCCGGCGCGTCATATACGTGTACAGCGCGTCCAGCCGCTGCGCGATTTCGCCGCCCGCATCCTTGTTGAGCGCCTGCTGCAAGCCGCTCTCGATGATGCTGATCGCCTTGCTGATGGCCGCGCCGCGTCCGCCGACGTTGTTCTGCTGCAGATGCATGCGCGCCTGCGCGATCGCCTGACGCGCGCCCTGGTACAGCATCACGATCAGCCGGTGCGGGCTCGCTCCCATCACTCCTGTCTGCACGCCGACGCGTGCGTACGCGTTGGCTCCAGCGTGTCCTGGGGAATACATCTCTCGGTTCTCCTTGTGCGATGCCGCAGCGTCCGCGGGTTTCATGCGGACGCCGTGCCTCTCGTCCTGATGCGGGTGATTCCGGTCAAACCGGTGCAGGCGAGCGTGCCGCCCGCCGAAGCGGGCGAACCATCGTTCGCCGTGCCGTTACCGGGGTTATCGGAAAAGCGCGGAAAAGCTTTAGGACTCAAGGCTCCAGGGCGAATCGCAGCAATCGAGGGCGGGATCGCGAAAGTGGCGTCAGACGGAGATCTGCATGATGTCGTTGTAGGCCGAAACGAGCTTGTTGCGGACCTGCAGGCCGAACTGCATGCCGACGTTCGCCTTCTGCATGTCGACCATCACGTCGTTGAGCGAGACGTTCGGCGCGCCGATCTCGAACGCGTGCGCCTCGCCGAGCGCCTTGGTCTGGTTGTCGCTGATCTTGTCGATGGACGATTTCAGCGCGTCGGCGAAGCTGGTCGCGCTCGCCGCGCCCGATGTCCCGCTCTGCCCCAAGACGGCGCCCGACGCGACGGTCGCGGCGCCCGCAGCGCCGGTGCCGCCTGCGGCTTGCGACGCCATCGACTGAATGGCCGACAGAGCCGAGGAAAGCGGATTGATCGGAAAGTTCATGTTGACTCCGGATGACAGGAATAAACCGGTGCCGCTCGTCGCGGAAACCCGATGCTCGGGCCGCATTTGCGGAGGTTCACCGAGTACGAAAAAGATTAGCAGCCGGCGATTTTTCAAAGCGCGGGAAGAACGGGGAAAACCCCGCTCTATTCACCGAATCGACTTGCAATCTTCTGCGGATAATCCCCATCGTGAAAAGTCCTCCACCGCCGCTTACATGGAAAGCGGGAAGCGGCGGGAGGAGAACCCAGGATTCGGAGCTTCGACGCTAAATGGAAACGCCCAACAACTCACTCATTACGCCAGACGCCAGAATGGGCCTGGCAGGCGCACAGCCGGGCGCGGCCGGAACAGCCGCCGCGGGCGCCGGCCTCGCGGGTGGCACGGGCGCCGATTTCGGCGGTTTCGCGCAGCGCGTGCCGATGCTCAACCAGTTCCGCTCGAATCCGCGCGTGCCGCTCATCGTGGCCGTCGCGATTCTGGTGATGGTGGTCGCGGGCCTCGTCATGTGGTCGCGCCAGCCGGACTATCGCGTCCTCTTCTCCAATCTCTCCGACCGGGACGGCGGCGCAATCGTTGCCGCGCTCCAGCAGGGCAACATTCCCTACAAGCTCTCCGACGGCGGCGGCGCCATTCTCGTGCCGGGCGAGCAGGTTCACGAAACGCGTCTGCGTCTCGCGAGCCAGGGCTTGCCGAAGAGCGGCTCGGTCGGCTTCGAACTGATGGACAACCAGAAGTTCGGCATCAGCCAGTTCGCCGAGCAGGTCAACTATCAGCGCGCGCTGGAAGGCGAACTTGAGCGCACGATCGGTTCGATTTCGTCGGTGAAGTCGGCGCGCGTGCATCTGGCGATTCCGAAGCCGAGCGTCTTCGTACGCGACAAGGAACTGCCGACCGCCTCCGTCATGGTCAATCTGTATCCCGGCCGCGTGCTCGACGAAGGCCAGGTGGTCGCGATCGCGCACATGGTGGCGTCGGGCGTGGCGGACATGCCGGTGAAGAACGTCAATATCGTCGATCAGGACGGCAACCTGCTGACGAGCCAGAGCGCCGCAAATGGCCTCGACGCGTCGCAACTGAAGTATGTGCAGCAGATCGAGCACAACACGCAAAAGCGCATCGACGCGATCCTGGCGCCCTTGTTCGGCGCCGGCAACGCCCGCTCGCAGGTGAGCGCCGACATCGACTTTTCGAAGCTGGAGCAGACCGCCGAAAGCTATGGCCCGAACGGCAACCCGCAGAGCACGGCGATCCGCAGCCAGCAGTCGAGCGAATCGAGCGAATCCGGCGGCGGCAGCATCGGCGGCGTGCCGGGCGCGCTGTCGAACCAGCCGCCGCAGCCGGCGTCCGCGCCGGTCGATGCAGCGGCATCGGGCGCGGCGGGTGCATCGGCGAAAACGGGTCCGCAGAACCAGCGCAAGGACACGACGACGAACTACGAAGTGGATCGCACCGTGCGCCACTACGAGCAGGCGACGGGCGGCATCAAGCGCCTGTCCGTGGCGGTGGTCGTGAACTACGAGAAGAAGGTCGACGCGAAGGGCAACGTCACGATGACGCCGCTCGCCGCCGACAAGCTCGCGCAGGTCCAGCAGCTCGTGAAGGACGCGATGGGCTTCGACGACAAGCGCGGCGACTCGGTGAACGTCGTGAACAGCGCGTTCTCCGCCGACCTGAACGCGACGCCGGACGTGCCGTGGTGGAAGACGCCGGAATCGATCGGCATGGCGATCCAGGCGGCGAAGTATCTGGGCATCGGCATCGTGGCGCTGTTCCTGTACTTCAGCATGGTGAAGCCGGCGATGCGCCGCGCCTTCCCGCCGCCGCCGGAAGCCGCGCCCACGCTGGCCGCGCCGGACGAGCTTTCGCTGCTCGACGGCCCGTCGCTCGACGGCGGCACGAAGAAGGAAGACGAAGACAAGGATGCCGAGGTGAGTCTCCTCGGTCATGAAAGCAAGAAAGCCAAATTCGATCGCAATCTCGACTACGCGCGCATGGTGGCGCGTCAGGACGCGAGAATCGTTGCGACGGTCGTAAAGAACTGGGTGTCCGATGAACGCTGAAGGCCTGAACAAAGCCGCTCTCCTCCTGATGTCGATCGGTGAGGAAGAAGCCGCCGAAGTTTTCAAATTTCTCGCGCCGCGCGAGGTGCAGAAGATCGGCGCAACGATGGCGGCACTGAAAAACGTGACGCGCGAGCAACTCGACAACGTGCTGACCGAATTCGTGAGCGAAGCGGAGCAGCACACCGCGCTGTCGCTCGATTCGAGCGAGTACATCCGCTCGGTGCTGACGAAGGCGCTCGGCGAGACCAAGGCCGGCGCGCTGATCGACCGTATCCTGCAAGGCAGCGATACGAGCGGCATCGAAGGTCTGAAGTGGATGGACTCGGGCGCGGTCGCGGAACTCATCAAGAACGAGCATCCGCAGATCATCGCGACGATTCTCGTGCACCTGGACCGCGATCAGGCGTCGGAAATCGTGTCGCTGCTGACCGAGCGCCTGCGCAACGACGTGCTCCTGCGCATCGCGACGCTCGACGGCATTCAGCCCGCCGCGCTGCGCGAACTCGACGACGTGCTGACGACGCTCCTTTCCGGCAGCGACAACCTGAAGCGCGCGCCGATGGGCGGCATCCGCACGGCGGCCGAGATTCTCAACTTCATGTCGAGCAATCACGAGGAAGGCGTCATCGCGAACGTGCGCGAGTATGACGCGGAGCTGGCGCAGAAGATCATCGACCAGATGTTCGTGTTCGAGAACCTGCTCGACCTGGAAGACCGCGCGATCCAGTTGCTGCTCAAGGAAGTGGAGTCGGAGACGCTGATCGTGTCGCTGAAGGGCGCGCAGCCGGCGCTGCGTCAGAAGTTCCTGTCGAACATGTCGCAGCGCGCGGCCGAACTGCTCGCGGAAGACCTCGATTCGCGCGGTCCGGTGCGCGTGTCGGAAGTCGAGCAGCAGCAGCGCAAGATTCTCCAGATCGTCCGCAATCTCGCGGAAAACGGCCAGATCCAGCTAGGCGGCAAGGCGGAGGATGCCTATGTCTGATGCCCGCGCGCAGAAGGCTCCGGTCTCGGCGTATCAGCGCTGGGAAATGGCGTCGTTCGATCCCGTCGAAATCAAGGTCGACAACAGCGCGGCGGAACAGGCCGCGCTCGAAGCGCACCTGCGCCGCGTCGAGGACGACGCGTATCAGCAAGGGCTCGCGAAGGGTCACGTCGCGGGGCAGGCGCTCGGTTATCAGGCTGGTTACGAGCAAGGCCAGGCGAAGGGTTTCGAGGACGGCCGCAAGGAAGCGCTGGCGGAGGCCGCGCGTCTCGCCGATATCGCCGATGCGTTCAAGACCGCGCTGCTCGCCGCCGATGCGGCCATCGCGGAATCGCTCGCGGAACTCGCCGTCGATATCGCGCAGCAGGTCGTGCGCCAGCATCTCGCGCTCGATCCGACGGCGCTCGTCGCCGTGGCGCGTGAGGTGATCGCCGCCGAGCCGGAGCTGTCCGGCGCGCCGACGCTCATCGTGAATCCCGCCGATTTGCCGATCGTCGATGCCTATCTGAAGGACGAACTCGAGGCCGCCGGCTGGACCGTGCGCCCCGATCCGGAAGTCGAGCGCGGCGGCTGCAAGGCGCACGCGGCGACCGGCGAAATGGACGCGACCAACGTGTCGCGCTGGGAACGCGTCGTGGCCGCATTGGGGAGAAACAAGCCGTGGTAAATCAACGCATCACGCAGGACGGCCTGAGCGAACTCGAACAGGAACTCGCGCGCGCGTCGTTCGGCCCGCTCGCCGCCGACGACGACTTCGACACCGAATCGCCCGACGAACTCGCCGCGCGCACCATCGCCGAACTCGCCGATATCGCGGGCAATCCGCACATCGACACGTGGCGCGACAAGCTCGACGCGCTCAAGTCGCGCAACGCCATCGCGAAGCCGCTGCGCTCGTGCGGCCGTCTCACGCGCGCCGCCGGTCTCGTGCTGGAAGCGGTCGGCCTGAAGATGGGCGTCGGCTCCGAGTGCATGATCGAGTTGCCGCCGGGCAGCGCGATTCCGACCGCCGAAGCCGAAGTCGTCGGCTTCGCGGGCGACAAGCTCTTTCTCATGCCGACGACCGAAGTCGCCGGCCTGTTGCCGGGCGCGCGCGTCTATCCGCTCGAAAGCGCGCCGATCAACGATCCGATGGCGGGCGCGAAGCGTCTGCCGGTCGGCTGGGAAATGCTCGGCCGCGTGGTCGATGCCTCCGGCCGTCCGCTCGACGGACTCGGCCCGCTCGGCGCCAAGGTCGATGCCCCGCTGGCGGGTCCGGTCATCAATCCGCTGAATCGCGAGCCGATCAGCAAGGTGCTCGACGTCGGCGTGCGCGCGATCAACTCGCTGCTCACCGTCGGACGCGGTCAGCGCATGGGCCTGTTCGCGGGCTCGGGCGTCGGCAAGTCGGTGCTGCTCGGCACGATGGCGCGCTACACGAGCGCGGAAGTGATCGTGATCGGGCTGATCGGCGAACGTGGCCGCGAAGTAAAGGAATTCATCGAGCAGATTCTGGGCGAGGACGGTCTCGCGCGCTCGGTCGTCGTAGCCGCGCCAGCGGACGTGTCGCCCGTTTTGCGGATGCAGGCCGCCGCGTACACGACCTCGCTCGCCGAGTATTTCCGCGATCAGGGCAAGCACGTGCTGATGCTGATGGATTCGCTCACGCGCTACGCGATGGCCCAGCGCGAGATCGCGCTTGCGATCGGCGAGCCGCCTGCGACGAAGGGTTATCCGCCGTCGGTGTTCGCGAAGCTGCCGGCGCTCGTCGAGCGCACGGGCAACGGTCCGGAAGGCGGCGGCTCGATCACGGCGTTCTACACCGTGCTCACCGAAGGCGACGACCAGCAAGACCCGATCGCCGATTCGGCGCGCGCGATTCTCGACGGCCATATCGTGCTGAACCGCTCGCTCGCCGAAGCGGGACATTACCCGGCCATCGACATCGAACAGTCGATCAGCCGCGTGATGACCTCGATCATCGACGACAAGCATCTGGAGCGCGTGCGTCTCTTCAAGCAGATGCTTTCGCGTTATCAGCGCAACAAGGATCTGATCAACGTGGGCGCGTATTCGAGCGGCCGCGACCAGCTGCTCGACCGCGCGATCGCGCTGTATCCGCGCATGGAGTCCTTCCTGCAGCAAGGCTTTCGGGAAGAGGCGCCGTTCGAGCCGAGCATCGAAATGTTGAATCAACTGTTCGAATAATTTTCGACTAGTATCCGAAGCATTCATCAGAAGAACGCCAAAAGACCATACGGGACCGCCACGCCATGTCGAAGAATCTGCCGATCAACACCCTCATCGAACTCGCCGAAGAGGAACTGGATGCCGCCGCCAAGAAGCTCGGCAAGCTTCAGCAGGAAAGAGACGAGATCGAGACGCAGCTGAACTCGCTCGTGACTTACCGCGACGAATATCACGCGCGCTTCACGGCATCGGCGCAGGAAGGCACGACGGCGCAGACGCTGCGTAACTTCCAGGCGTTCGTCGATACGCTCGACAACGCCATCGCGCAACAGCGCACGGCGCTGCTCATGGCCGATCAGCGCATCGAGGCGGCGAAACCCGACTGGCGTCTCAAGAAACAGAAGCTCGGCAGTTACGAAGTGCTGGCCGCGCGCGGCGAGGCGATGCTCGCGAAGAAAGCCGCGCGCGTCGAACAGCGCGAATCCGACGAACACGCCGCCAAGGTGCTGCGCATGCGCGCCGAGCGGGCTTCGTCGTAATCCATTCATCGATTTATCCAGAGGCTCATCAGCATGTCCTCCGTTTCTTCCCTCGGCGCGCTTTCGGGCGCCATGTCATCGAGCAAGGCTTCGGCGCAGCGCGCGGCAAGCGCGGCCACGTCGTTCGGCATGACGCTGCAAGGCATCACCGACCGCGCCAATGCCGACGCGCAAGCGGCGCAGGCGCTGGCGGATTCGTCGGCGGACACGTCGAGCGTGCATGACGCGCCGAAGCCGTCCGACGATGCCGCGAAGAGCGACGACGCATCGGATGCGCACGCCGCCGCGAAGCCCGATCAGACGGACGCGCCGAAGGAGGCGTCGAAGCCTGCGGACAAGGCGGATACGGCGCAGGCATCGAAGCCTGCGGCGCAGACGTCGGGTTCTTCGTCGGCGGATGCGGCCGCTGCTGCGGCGCAGGCGAAAGCTCGCGCGGATGCCGCGAACGCCACCAGCACCGATGACGACGACACCAGCGTCACGCTCACCGATCTGACCGATGCCGCGACCGCCACGGCATCGACCGACGACGACAAATCGACGGGCGCCACGCACAAGAGCGGCGATGCGAAGTCGGCGCAGGACGCGCTTGCCGCCGCGCTGGCATCGATGAACAACGCGCAGCCCAACGCGGTTCCCGCGAACGGATCGGTCACGACGGCGCGCGAGGGCGCGAACGGCGAGGATCAGGGCGGTCTGTTCGCCAAGGGCGGCAAGGGCGCGACGCTGACCGGTCTCGTGGCGAATGCCAGGACCGACGACAAGACTGCCGGCGCCACCGATTTGGCCAGCGCGCAAGCCGTGCCGGCGACGTCCACGGATGCCGCGACGGCAGCCTACAAGCAGGCCGCCGACGCTGCGGCGCACGCGGTGGCGATGCAGACGGCATCGGCGAGTTCGGCGGTGTCGAGCCCGCAGGGCGCGATGGCATCGGCGACGAGCGCGGCGATTGCACCGCATGTCGGCGGCTCCGGCTGGGACGATGCGTTCAGCCAGAAGGTCGTGTTTCTGTCGAAGTCGGATCAGACGAGTGCTGAGCTGACTTTGAATCCCAAGGATTTGGGGCCTTTGCAGGTGACGTTGCAGGTCTCCGAGAATCACGCGCATGCGCTGTTCGTGTCGCAGCATCAGCAAGTGCGTGAGGCGGTCGAGGCGGCGATGCCGAAATTGCGTGAGGCGATGGAGGCGAATGGCATCAGTCTCGGGAGCGCTTCTGTGTCCGATGGGTCGGCGTTTGCGCGGCAAGGCAGCGGGGATGATCGGTCGGGGGCGGGGTCTTCTGGGGGCAGGCGTGGTGGCGGTGGAGGTGGCGTTGTTGCTGCCAGCGGCAATGTGGCCGTGCGGCGCACTGTTGGGCTTGTCGATACGTTTGCTTGAGGTTTTGTTTTGTTGTTGGATCCCGGTTTGCTTTTGGTCTATTAGCGCTGCCCCTGTGCGGGGCGGCAGTCACTTTCTTTGCTGCTGCAAAGAAAGTAACCAAAGAAAGCAGCTTCTCAAGCCCGCGGTCACACGCAATTGGGGTAGTTCTCTCGTCCCAGGCGGCACTCGCCTAAGTGTCGCCCTCAAAGGCCCAACCGGGCTTGG
>NZ_FCOI02000029.1 GCF_001544795.2 Caballeronia temeraria
CGCGATCTTCGCGAGCGAGCCGCCGAATTTGCCTACCGCCGTACGCGCGGCCGATACGATCACTACGTCAGTCATTTCAGTTTCCTTTGGCATCGAATGTTAATGCGGTTTCGAACGGTTCCATGCGCTCTCGCGCACGGTCACGCGCGCCGCTCAGAAATCGCGCTCCAGCACGTAACGGCCGGGTGCGGCCTCGATCACCGGGTGAGTCTTCGATCCTTGCGCCGCGCCCGCCTTGACCTGCTCGCCTGCATTGCCGGCGAGCCACTTCGACCAGGTCGGCCACCAGCTTCCGGGATGCTCCGCGGCGGCCTCGAACCACGTATCGGGGTCCGCCGGCAGACGCTCGTCGTTGCTGTCGATCATCCAGAAGCTGCGCTTGTTCTTCGACGGCGGGTTGATCACGCCCGCGATATGCCCCGACGCGCCCAGCACGAACGTCTGCGGACCGGTGAGCACCGGCGCGGACGCGTACGCCGACTTCCACGGCACGATATGGTCTTCGCGCGAGCCGTAGATGAAGGTCGGCACCGTGAGGCGCGACAGGTCGACCGGCTCGCCGCACACGGTCAGCGCGTTCGGGGTCTTCAGCTTGTTCTCGAGATACGTGTTGCGCAGATACCAGACGCACATCGGGCCCGGCAGGTTCGTCGAATCGCTGTTCCAGAAGAGCAGATCGAACGCCTGCGGCGTGCGGCCCTTGAGGTAGTTATCGACGACGTAGTTCCACACGAGATCGTTCGGGCGCAGATACGAGAACGTGTTCGCGAACTCGATGCCGCGCATGAGACCGGCGGGCGCGCCGTTCTTGCCGCCGATCGCCTGTTCCCGCATCTGCACGTGCGCCTCGTCGACGAACACGTCGAGCACGCCGGTGTCGGAGAAGTCGAGCATCGAGGTGAGCAGCGTCATCGATGCGGCCGGATCTTCGCCGCGCGCCGCCGCCACCGCGAGCGCGGTCGCGAGGATCGTCCCGCCGATGCAGAAGCCGAGCGTGTTGATCTTGTCTTCGCCCGTGATCTCCTGCACGACGCCGATGGTCTCGAGCACGCCTTCCTGCACGTAGTCGTCCCACGTCTTGTGCGCAATCGACTGATCCGCATTGCGCCACGACAGGATGAACACCTGATGCCCTTCTTCGAGCGCATAGCGCACGAGCGAGCCTTCCGGCGACAGATCGAGAATGTAGAACTTGTTGATGCACGGCGGCACGATCAAGAGCGGCCGCGCGTACACCTTCGGCGCGAGCGGCTTGTACTGGATCAGCTGCACGAGTTCGTTCTCGTACACGACCGAGCCTTCCGTCGTCGCGATGTTCTTGCCGACGAAAAAGCGCGATTCGTCCGACTGCAGGATCTTGCCGCGCTGCATGTCGTTCAGCAGGTTCAACATGCCCTGGCGCAGGCTCTCGCCCTTGCTTTCGATGAGCGTCTTCTGCGCGTCGGGATTGAACGCGAGGAAATTGCTCGGCGCGGCGGCGGCGGCCCATTGCTGGACAGTGAAGCGGATGCGCTCGCGCGTCTTCGGATCGCTCTGCACGGCATCGGCGAGTTCCTGCAGATAGCGCGCGTTCAGCAGATACCACGCGGCGGTGAACGCGTACGCGGGCGTCGATTGCCAGGCGGTGTCGACGAAGCGCCGGTCCTTCAGCGACGACGGATCGATGCTCTGCGCGCCCGCCTGCTTGAGCAATTCGGCGGCATCGCGCGAATAGTTGCTCTGCAATTCATGGAGGCGCTCGGGCGGGATCGCGGCCGTCGGAATCTTCGGCAGCGTGGGCAGGCCCTGCATCGCCGCACCGAAGCCCGGCATGCTGCTCGCGAGCTTCGCGAATTCCGCCATGCCGTTCATTTTCGTGAAGTCGGGCATCTGCGGCATCACGCCGGGCATCGGGAACGCAGCCGGAAATGCCTTCGACGGAAAACCGTTCGGGAACCCGTTGGCGAATGCGCTGAACGCGGCGAACGGCGAAGCAGCCGCATCAGTCGCGGTATTCGTCTGTTGAGTGAATTTCGACCATTGCGCAGGATCAGCGACGCTGCGCCACGCGTTCAACCATTGATCGAACGCCTGCTGTACGCCAGTCGGATCGGCGGATGAAGCTTCGGCCGAAGTGCTGTCGGCGGTACGGGAGCGGGAAGATGAGGAAGTAGATTTGGAAGCCATACCCGCTATTGACCTGTGAGTCTCGTAAGACTTGGATTGCTAACGCAGGCATCGCCGGGCTTTCCTCGACCAGCGCGCAAGTGTTGGTGCGCTCTATGCGCGTGGCAAGCTTGAGCCTTGCTACGCCGTGCCCGATTGAATGAATTCCAGGAACATTCTTGCTCTAGGATGTCAGGCATGTCAATGCTTCGTCCCGATTTTGCCGCAGTGCGATATTTTTTTAATTATCGTTTTCCCCCATGCGAAATGTTGCATTCGCAAGGGGTTTCGTCATAGGCAAGAAACGTTTGTTGGGTAAGTTCCAACACTCATGACAGCAGTCAATCGTTTAGCCAGATCATCGCGGCCATGCGGCCCGTGACGCGGTCGCGCCGGTACGAATAGAAGCGCTCCTGTTCCGTCACCGTGCAATGCGTGCCGCCGTGGATGCGCGTGGCATCGATGCCGAGATCGGCCAGACGCAGACGCGCGAGCGCGTAGATATCGGCGAAATATTTGGCCGGCGCGCCGCCTGTGGGCCTGAAGGCGGCTTTCGTCGAGTCGCGGCGATCCGCCCGCGCGGCAGCGGCGAACGCATCGAGCACATCCTCGCCTACTTCGAACGCTTGCGGTCCGATCGCCGGTCCGAGAAACGCGTTGAGATTCGATGCCGGCACGCCCGCGAGCGCCGCGACACGCTCGCCCGTCTTCTCGATGATGCCGCCTGCCAGTCCGCGCCAGCCCGCGTGCGCGGCGCCGACCGCGCGGCCTTCGTCGTCGCAGAAAAGCACGGGGAGGCAGTCGGCGGTCATCACGACGCACACGACGCCCGCGCGATCCGTCACGCTGGCATCGGCGCGCGTGCGCTCGCCCTGCGCAAGGCGCGCGATGACCGCGTGCGCGTCCTCGACCTGCGTGCCGTGAATCTGTTCGAGCCACGCGGCATCGCGCGAGCCGGTCAGCGCGAGCGCGCGACGGCGGTTTTCTTTCACTGCGTCCGGTGCATCGCCCGACGAGAAGCCGAGATTGAGACCGCCCGCGCCGGGCACGCCGCCATCGTAAGGCGCTTCGCTCACGCCGCCTTCACGCGTCGTGACGAACGCGCGCACGCGCGGCGACACGTTCCATTGCGGCCACAGACAATATTTCGATGGCAGTTCGGCTGCGTCGCGCGTCATGCTTCGTCGTCCTCGTAGTCTTCGTCGTCCCAGTCGTCTTCTTCGTCCTCGCCCACCACGTAGACTTCGGCGAAGCCTTCGTCTTCGTCGAATTCGACTTCCTCGTCCTGGCCGAACCCGAGTTCCGCCGCGAGCGCCGCGATATCCTCAGGGACGTCCGCGCGCCAGTGCACGTCCTTGCCCGTCGCGGGATGGATCAGGCCGAGCCGCCATGCGTGCAGCGCCTGTCGCGCGAATTCGTTGGGCAGCGGCCGGACCGAACGCTTGCCGCGCGCGTGACCGTACACCGGGTCTCCCAGCAACGGATGCTGGACATGCGCGCAATGCACGCGAATCTGATGCGTGCGGCCGGTTTCCAGATCGCAATGAATGGCGCTGACAGGCTGGCCGTGCCACGTGGTGCGGCCGACAGTGCGGAAATGCGTGCGCGCCGGCTTCCCCGATGCGGTCTTCACGACCGCCATGCGCGTGCGCTCGCGCGGATCGCGGCCGATGGGCGCGTCGATCGTGCCTTCGTCGGGCATGTTGCCCCACACGAACGCGACGTAGCGGCGTTTCACCGTGCGCGCCTGCAACTGGCGCACGAGGTCGGTCTGTGCCTGAAGCGTGCGCGCGACGACCATCAGCCCGGACGTTTCCTTGTCCAGCCGATGCACGATGCCCGCGCGCGGCAGTCCGGCGGCGGCGTCGCCATAACGATGCAGCAGGCCGTTGAGCAGCGTGCCGCTCCAGTTGCCCGCCGCCGGGTGCACGACCATGCCCGCGGGCTTGTTGACGACGACGAGCGTCTCGTCCTCGTACACGATATGCAGCGGCACCGGCTCCGGCGCGAACGCGAGCTGCTCGGGCAGAAGGTCCGGAACGAGCGTGATCGTCGCGCCGAGCGGCACGGGCTGGCGCACTTTCGCGCCGGCGCCGTCGACGAGCACGCGGCCTTCCTCGATCCAGCCCTGCAATCGGCTGCGCGAGAACTCCGGGAAGATTTTCGCGATCACCTTGTCGAGGCGGTCGCCCGCGAGTTCATCGGGCACGCGGGCCGTGCGTGGCGCTTCGCGGTCCGTGCCGCCGCCCGAATCGGCCGACGCTGAGTCGTCGCGGGTGGCGCATGGGCTATAATCTTCGGGTTGGTCTTTGGTACGACGAGTACTTGAGCGGGTCATTTGAACGAGATTCGGCGGCATGGATAAAAAGCCGCGCCGGAAAAACAGCTAGAACAGCGAAGAATCAACTAGATTCAGCCAGGAACAGCAAGCACTGATGCGAGCCTTCAACACCATTCATCTCTCGATGCGTCAATCGATCAAGTATCTGGCGCTGGCCGCAAGCGTCGCCATCGTTACGGCCTGTCACGGCCTGCCCGAGAAGACCGACGAAACGGCAACATGGAATAACAACAAATTATATACGGAGGCTCAGGACGCGCTATCCGGCAGCGACTGGGGCAAGTGCGCGAAGTATTTCGAAGCGCTCGAAGGCCGCGATCCGTTCGGCCATTTCGCGCAGCAGGCGCAGATCAACGTCGCGTACTGTGACTGGAAGGACAGCGAAACCGCCAACGCCGACCAGGCCATCGACCGTTTCATCAAGCTGCACCCGGATCATCCCGAGATCGCGTATGCGTACTATCTCAAGGGCATGATCCACTTCAACGACGACCTCGGCCTCTTCGGCCGCTTCTCGGGTCAGGACATGAGCGAGCGCGACCCGAAGTCGCTGCGCGAGTCCTATGACGCGTTCAAGGTCGTCGTCGACAAATATCCGCAAAGCAAGTACGCGCCCGATGCCGCGCAGCGCATGCGCTATATCGTGAACGCGCTCGCATCGCATGAAGTGCACGCGGCGGATTATTACTATCGCCGTGGCGCATATGTGGCCGCGATCAACCGCGCGCAACTCGCCATCCGCGAATACAAGAACGCGCCGGCAACGGAAGACGCGCTGCACATCATGATGCTGTCGTACGAGAAGCTCGATCAGCCGCAACTCGCCGACGACACCAAGCGCGTGCTGGCAGCGACATTCCCGGACAGCCCGTACGTCACCGGCAAGCGCCGCGCGAACGCCGAGAAGCCCTGGTATCAGATCTGGTAAAGCAAAACGGCCGGTTATCAACCGGCCGTTTTTTTGTGTCGATGAAAACTTAGGACGCCGATTCTTATTCGGCCAGCTCCGCTTTCCACTTCGCCGCATCGGTGAAAAATTCGCGCACCACGTCCAGCTCGCGCGTGCGCTTGAACGGCGGCAGGCTTTGCCAGATGCGCCGGCCGTAAGGCTTGTCGACGAGCCGGGTGTCGCAGATCATCAGCACGCCGCGATCCGTCTCCGCGCGAATCAACCGCCCCGCGCCCTGCTTGAGCGTGATGACCGCCTGCGGCAACTGATGCACGGCGAACGGGCTCAGGCCCTTCTTCGTGAGCGCGTCGAGGCGCGCGGCGAGCACCGGATCGTCGGGCGGCGCGAACGGCAGCTTGTCGATGACGACGAGCGACAGCGCATCGCCGCGCACATCGACGCCTTCCCAGAAACTTTGACTGCCCACGAGAATCGCGTTGCCATAGGCGCGGAAACGGTCGAGCAGCTCCGTGCGGCTCGCGTCGCCCTGCACGAGCAGCGGATTGTCCCAGCCGCGCCGCTCGATCACATCGCGCAGCCGATTGGCGATGCGATCGACCGCGCGCAACGTCGTGCACAGCACGAACGCGCCGCCGCCCGCCGACTCGATGACCGGCAGCGCGGCTTCGAAGACGGCGTCGGTAAATTGCGGCGACGACGGCTGCGGCAGATTGCGCGGCACGTACAAAAGCCCCTGCGACGGATAATCGAACGGGCTCGGCAAAGTCATCGAGCGGCGCGCGTTGAGGCCCATCTGCGCCGCGTAATGCGTGAAATCGCCGCGCACCGACAGCGTCGCCGACGTGAAAATCCACGCACGCGGCACGCCCGCGCGCTGCTTCGCGAAAATCGGCGCGACGGATAGCGGCGTTTCGTGCAACTGCACCGTGTGCGAAAACACCTCGATCCAGCGCACCATCTCGTTCGGCTCGTCCTTCGCGGCCTGTTTCGCGACGTCCTCGTCCGCGACCACGGCACGTTCGAGCGAAGTTGGCGGCGTCGTCCAGCCCGCGAGCTGATCCTGCAACTCGCGCGCGCGGCGCACCAGCGCCTGCAACGATTCGGCCCGCTCGGCATGCGCCGACAGCGCCGCGGCGAGCGCCGAAAGATGCGTCTCCAGCGTGTCGAGCGCCTCGAAGATCGGATGGCTGTCCGGCAACTGGCCGAGCGACAGCCGCACCGAATCTTCCTTGAACGCGAGCCGCACATCGCGCGCCGCGCGCTCGAGCGCCGCGCCGAGCTTGGTCCAGTCGGCGGCGTCCCGCGCGTGCGACAGGCCTTCCGCGACGGTATCGCGCGCGAGTTCGAGCAACTGCGTGGTCGAGAGCGTATCGCCGAAAAAGAGCGTCGCGGTTTCGGGCAACTGATGCGCTTCGTCGAAGATGATGGTGTTCGCCGTCGGCAGAAGCTCGGCCATGCCGGTGTCGCGCAGCATCACGTCGGCGAAGAACAGATGGTGATTCACCACGACGATGTCCGCCTGCTGCGCCTCCTTGCGCGCCTGCATCACGAAGCATTCCTTGTAATGCGGGCACTCCTGGCCGAGGCAGTTGTCGCGCGTGGAGGTGACCATCGGCCAGACGGGCGAATTCTCCGGCACGCTCGCGAGCTCGGCCTTGTCGCCGGTGCGCGTGATCTTCGCGAAACGGACGATTTCCTGCAGATGCGACGTATCCTGCCGGCTCGGCAGACGGCCGTTGTCGGCGGTGCGCTCCAGGTAATAATGGCACAGATAGTTGGCGCGTCCCTTGAGCATCGCCACCGATACCGGGACGGCGAGCGCGTCGCGCACGGTCGGGATGTCGCGCTGAAAAAGCTGGTCCTGAAGATGCTTCGTGCCCGTCGACACGATCACCTTGCCGCCCCACAGCATGGCCGGCACGAGATACGCATAGGTCTTGCCGGTACCCGTTCCGGCCTCGACGATGAGCGTATTCTCGCCGCCGTCGATGGCCGCCTTCGCCGTCGCGATGCCGATGTCATCGGCCGGCTGTTCGTCGGGTGCGTAGGGTTTGTCGGATGGACCGAGCTTGCGCGCGGGGCGGCGCTGCGCCTCGAACATCGCGGGCTCGGGCATCGCGCGGCCGGACGCTTCCATCGCGGCGGCGACCGAGCGCGCCATTTCGATCTGCGAGGCGCGCGGCCGATAACCGTCGATCGCGCGCGCGAGCAGGCCTTGCGCTGAAAAGATGGCGTCCAGCTCGACGCCGCGTTTGTCGGTGAGCGCGAGCGGCGCGTTGGCGTCGTCGCCGGGTTGTGCGGGTGAGTTCAAGGCGTGCTAAATCCTGCGGGTTTGCGGCGCGGCCGCGCGCGAGGCGCCGTCGCCGGCACGAGCCCGCTGCCGGCACGCGGCGTTCAGTGCGCGTCCGAGTCCAGCTGCAATTGCAGCAGGAGGATGGTGTCCTTCACCTTGAGCTTGCGCTTTTTCAGCCGCCTCAGCTCCAGGTCGTCGATGCCGGACATTTTTTCGATCAGCGTGTCCAGACTGTGATGCTCTTCCTGCAATTGCGCGATGCGATCGCGCAGCAGTGCGGCATCCATGGCGGGTTGTCGAGGTGCGCGCGGGGTGTCACTCAAGCGCTGCTGCATGCTCGCCTCCTTTCATCCACTTGGCGCGGGCCCGCACGACGAGCCCGATCGCCCTATTTACCTTGCTGCTGTTGTTGCTGCTGCACTTTCAGTTGCTCCTGGCGCTCCTGTTCCTGCTGCTGCGCCTTTTCCTGCGCCTTTCTCGCGGCTTCCTTCTGACGTGCTTCCACCTCCGCGCGATGCTGCGCGGCTTCCTGCTGCTTCTGCTCGTAGCGCTGCGCCTTTTGCTCGCGTTCCTGCGCGTCCTGCACGCCGCGCGCACGCGCGTCGTCGAGCTGCTTCTGATAGTCCGCCTGCTTGCGATCGTACGCCGCCTGGTTGGCCGCGCGCTGCGGCGCGTCGGCTTCGCGCTGGGCGGCGGCCAGCGCGTTCTGACGCTGCTTGTCCTCGTAGGCCTGCTGGCTCGCCTTCTCGTTCGCAGCGCGCTGCGGCGCTTCCGCCTCGTATTGCGCCCGTTTGATCGCCGTCTGCTGGTCGCGTTGCTTCGCGCGGTCGGCGCGTCGCTCGTCGTCGAGCGCAAGCTGTTCCTGGCGGATCTGCTGGCGCGTTTCGCGCATCGCGTTGCGGGCGTTGTCGAGACAGTGATTCACGAAGAACTTGCTGTAGCAGTCGTGCTCCTGCACGCCGTAGCGATAGTTGTTTTCCTCGGTGCGGCGGTCGAGCACTTTCTGGCGCTGGGCGAAATCGGCTTTGAGCGAATCGTCGGCCGGTGAGCCGGGGGCTGCCGCGTCGAGCGGACGCGTGCTCACGGAAGTGCCGGGATCGATCGGCTTGGCGGCCTGAGCGAACGCGCGCTGCGGCGCGAATGCGCCCGCTGCGCACAGCAGCAAGACAGCCGCGGCGAGCGGCGCGGTTGAAAGGCGAAAGTTGGGCAAATGGATGGACGGCAACGTGATAAAGAATCAGGTGCGAAACGGCTTGTGCGATGCCCAAATTCTATCACCGCGCGCCGGAGCGCTCCGCCATTTATGGCAAAATGCCCCGCTCAGCAGCCCGGATCGAACCTGGCTCGTCTTACGGTCTTCCGCCCGCGGCGTCTCGCTCTCGCGAGTCCGCGCACGCGGCGCGAATCTCGCCGGCGAGCCACAGACAGCGCAGAAACATGACGGAAACCGTAGCACTCAAGATCGTACAGCGCATTGCCACCGAACTCACCGTGCAGCCGCGTCAAGTCGCCGCCGCCGTGGAGCTTCTGGACGAAGGCTCGACTGTCCCGTTCATCGCCCGGTATCGCAAGGAAGTCACCGGCAATCTCGACGATACGCAACTGCGCACGCTCGAAGAGCGCCTGCTGTACTTGCGCGAACTCGAAGATCGCCGGGCGACGATCCTGCAAAGCATCGACGAGCAAGGCAAGCTCACCGCCGAGCTGCGCGGCGCGATCGAAGGCGCGGACAGCAAACAGGTGCTGGAAGACCTCTATCTGCCGTACAAGCCCAAGCGCCGCACGCGCGCGCAGATCGCCCGCGAAGCCGGTCTCGAGCCGCTTGCACAGGCGCTCCTCGCCGATCCCACGCTCGATCCTCAGGCCGAAGCCGCGAAGTTCGTCGATGCGGAAAAAGGCGTCGCCGATACCAAAGCCGCGCTCGACGGCGCGCGCGACATCCTCTCCGAGCAGTTTGGCGAAACCGCCGAGATTCTCGGCAAGCTGCGCGAGCATCTGTTCAGCCAGGGACTCGTCATGTCGAGCGTGGTGGACGGCAAGCAAGGCGAGGAAGGCGAAAAATTCCGGGACTATTACGACTACAGTGAAACGATCCGCACCGTGCCGTCGCACCGCGCGCTCGCGCTGTTCCGTGGCCGCAACGCGGGCGTCCTGAGCGTCAAGCTCGGTCTCGGCGAAGAGCTCGACGCGCAGGTTCCGCATCCGGGCGAAGCGATGATCGCGCAGCACTTCGGCATCGCAAATCGCGGACGCGCGGCGGACAAATGGCTCTCCGACGTCTGCCGCTGGTGCTGGCGAGTGAAGGTGCAGCCGCATATCGAAACTGAATTGCTCACGCAATTGCGCGAAGAAGCCGAGCACGAAGCCATTCGCGTCTTCGCGCGTAATCTGAAGGACTTGCTGCTCGCGGCGCCCGCCGGTCCGAAGGCCGTCATCGGCCTCGATCCGGGACTGCGCACGGGCGTGAAGGTCGCGGTCGTCGATCGCACCGGCAAGGTGCTCGCGACCGACACCATCTATCCGCACGAGCCGCGCCGCGACTGGGACGGCTCTCTCGCGAAGCTGGCGCGCATCGCGCAGGCGACGCAGGCCGAGCTCGTGTCGATCGGCAACGGCACGGCGTCGCGCGAAACCGACAAGCTCGCGAGCGAGCTCATCGCGAAGCATCCGGATTTGAAGCTGCAGAAGATCGTCGTGTCGGAAGCGGGCGCGTCGGTGTATTCCGCGTCCGAGCTCGCCGCGAAGGAGTTTCCCGAGATGGACGTGTCGCTGCGCGGCGCGGTGTCGATTGCACGGCGTCTGCAAGACCCGCTCGCCGAGCTCGTCAAGATCGAGCCGAAGGCGATCGGCGTCGGCCAGTATCAGCATGACGTGAATCAGCGCGAACTCGCGCGTTCGCTCGATGCGGTCGTGGAGGATTGCGTGAACGCCGTCGGCGTCGATGCGAACACGGCATCCGTCGCGCTGCTCGCGCGCGTGTCGGGGCTGAACGCGACGCTCGCGCGCAATATCGTCGATTATCGCGATGCCAACGGGCCGTTCCCGTCGCGTGAGCATCTGAAGAAAGTGCCGCGTCTCGGCGACAAGACCTTCGAGCAGGCAGCCGGCTTTTTGCGCATCAACAACGGCGAAAATCCGCTGGATCGTTCGTCGGTGCACCCTGAAGCGTATCCGGTCGTCGAGCGCATTCTCGCGAAGATCAAGAAGCATATCGGCGATGTGCTCGGCAAGCGCGAAGCGTTGACGGGCCTTTCTCCGACCGAATTCGTCGACGATCGTTTCGGCCTGCCGACCGTGCGCGACATCCTCGCCGAGCTGGAAAAGCCCGGCCGCGACCCGCGCCCCGAGTTCAAGACCGCGACCTTCAAGGAAGGCATCGAGAAGATTTCGGACCTCGTGCCGGGCATGATTCTCGAAGGCGTGGTGACGAACGTTGCGGCATTCGGCGCATTCGTCGATATCGGCGTGCATCAGGACGGCCTCGTGCACGTCTCGGCGCTGTCCACGAAGTTCATCAAGGACCCGCACGAAGTCGTGAAGGCCGGCCAGATCGTCAAGGTAAAGGTGCTGGAGACCGACGTGAAGCGCCAGCGCATTTCGCTCACCATGCGTCTCGACGATGACCTCGCGCCGGCATCTTCGACGGGCGGCGCGGGTGCGTCGCAATCGCGCGGTTCGCAGGATCGTCGGTCGGGCCAGCGTCCGCAGCAGCGTCGCGAGCCGGAACCGGCCGGTGCAATGGCCGCGGCGTTCGCCAAACTGAAACGCTAACGCTAACGCGATAAGCCGTCAGAAAAAAACCCCACGTTTTCCAACGTGGGGTTTTTCTTTTGCGCTTCCGGATGCCGAAGCGTCAGATCTCGATCTTCGTGCCGAGTTCGACGACGCGATTCGCGGGAATACTGAAGAAATCCGTCGGCTTGGCCGCGTTCTGGTGCATCCACGCGAACACGCGCTCGCGCCAGACCGACATGCCCGGCAGCTCCGTCGGCACGACGGTTTCGCGCGCCATGAAAAACGACGTGTCCATCAGCTCGAAGGTCATTGCATGCGTACGCGTGATCTGTTCGAGCACGGCCTTCACGTCCGGCGTCTCGTTGAAGCCGTACGCCGCCTTCACGAGGAACAGCCCGCCGCCGATATCCTTCACTTCCAGACGATGGGCGTCATCGACATAAGGAATGTCGCGCGTCGTGAAGTTCATGAAAATGGTGCGCTCGTGCAGCACCTTGTTGTGCTTCAGGTTGTGCAAGAGGCTCACGGGCACGAGCGAGTCGCTGCCGGTGAGATAGATCGCCGTGCCCGACACGCGATGCGGGGGATGCGCGAGCAGCCCTTGCAGGAACGGCATCAGCGGAATGCCGTCCGCGGCCGTGCGATCCTTCACGATCATGCGGCCCTTGTACCAGGTCATCAGCAGGAAGAAGAGCGCCCCGCCGATACACAGCGGCAGCCAGCCGCCCTGCTCGATCTTGAGCAGGCTCGCGCCGAAGAAGCCGACGTCGATCACGAGGAACACCGTGATCATCCCGCCGACGAGCCAGCGGTTCCAGCCCCACAGGTTCACCATCACGACCGAAACGAGAATGGTGGTCGTCAACATGGTCGCGGTGACGGCGAGACCGTACGCAGCCGCGAGATTCTCGGAGCTTTTGAAGCCGACCACGATGCACAGGATGATGAACAGCAGCATCCAGTTGACGAGCGGAATATAGATCTGGCCGATCGCCAGTTCCGACGTATGCAGGATCTTCATGCGCGGCACGTAGCCGAGCTGGATCGCCTGGCTCGTCAGCGAATAGGCGCCGGAAATGACCGCCTGCGATGCGATCACGGTCGCGACCGTCGACAGGATCACGAGCGGCAGCAAGGCCCAATCGGGCGCGAGCAGGAAGAACGGGCTTTCGATGGCTTTCGGGTCGTGCATCAGCAGCGCGCCCTGCCCGAAATAGTTGAGCAGCAGCGACGGCATCACGAGGCCGTACCAGCCGTAGCGGATCGGCTTTGCGCCGAAGTGGCCCATGTCCGCGTACAGCGCCTCGGCGCCGGTCAGCACGAGCACGACCGACCCGAGCACGATATACGCCTGCAGCACATGCTGCGCCATGAAGGAAGCCGCGTAGTACGGATTGAGCGCGGCGATGATGCGCGGCTCGATCACGATATGCGCGCCGCCCATCACCGCGAGCGTCACGAACCAGACGACCATGATCGGGCCGAAGAGCTTGCCGACCACCGCCGTGCCATGCCGCTGAATCCAGAAGAGCAGGATCAGAATGACGATGGTAATGGGCAGCACATAAGGCGAGAGCTTGGGCGCGGCGATTTCCAGACCTTCGACGGCGGAAATGACCGACATCGCCGGTGTGATGACCGCATCGCCATAGAACATGCATGCGCCGAAGATACCGAGCATCATCAGCACGCCGGAGACCTTGCCCGCTTCCTTCACGCTGCGCAGCGCGAGCGTGGTCATGGCGAACACGCCGCCTTCGCCGTTGTTGTCGGCGCGCATGACGAAGAGCACGTACTTGACGGCGACGACCATGACGATCGCCCAGAAGAGCAAGGAGATCACGCCGAGAATCGACGCTTCGGACAAGGCGATCCCGTGAGACGGGCTGAAGGCTTCCTTCAGTGAGTAGAGTGGACTCGTGCCGATGTCGCCGAAAACGACGCCGATGGCCGCAAGCGCAAGCGAGGGCAAGGGTTGTTTATGCTCGTGCGCGTGAGTCGTGTTAGTCATAAAAGCGAGATATCCGTCCAGAGCGGAAAGAAACGAACGCCATTCTATCTAACGTCGCACGCGAAAACGTCCCCTCGCGTGTTGCTCGAGCGCCACGAGAGA
This sequence comes from Caballeronia temeraria, assembly GCF_001544795.2. Classification (GTDB taxonomy): domain Bacteria; phylum Pseudomonadota; class Gammaproteobacteria; order Burkholderiales; family Burkholderiaceae; genus Caballeronia; species Caballeronia temeraria. The sequence continues at coordinate 13,538 of NZ_FCOI02000029.1, forward strand.
CGCGAATGAGAGTGTAGCATCGTGCCCCGCACGCGTCGGCAGGCGCGCTCATGGCGATTTTCCGCGCGCCGCCTTCGCTTCGGTCAAAGAAAAACGCCGTTGTACCCGGCATGGCGCCCGGCGCAACGGCGTTGTCATCCGAAACAATCAGACGTCGCGATTCATCCGCGGCCGTTTTGCGTGCCGCGCTTGATCCATGCGCCGAGGTTGTGCGGACGGACCGTGTCCCATTCTTCGAATGGCTGATGAATCCACGGATTCGTTTCAAGATGCTGAACGTGGTAGTCGGGCTTGACCTTGGAGCACGCCTTGTACCAGAGCACCGCCGAGCGCACCGCGGTGATCGCCGGATAACGCTCCTTCAGATGCTCCTGCACGCGCGCGAGCGTGACGCCCGAATCGACCAGATCGTCGACGAGCAGCACGTTGCCGGACAGATCGCCGCGCGTCATCGTGATGTATTGCGCGATGTCGAGATCGCCCTGCTCCGTGCCCGCCGCTTCGCGATACGAGCTCGTCGCGAGAATGGCGAGCGGCAGATCGTAGATGCGCGAAAGCTGATCGCCCACGCGCAGGCCGCCGCGCGCGAGGCATAGGATCTGGTCGAACTTCCAGCCCGATTCGTGCACCTTCAGGGCGAGCAGTTCGATCAGCCGGTGATATTCATCCCAGCCGACCCAGAGGTTCTTTTCGTCGTTGCGCGGGTCCGTCATCGCGATCATGGTGAGGCTCTTTCAAATGCTTAGGTTATATACGAAATGTGGCCGCTGATGCGGCCACATTCTTTACAGCGTCCGGTCCGGGTCGAAGCGCTTACGGCGCTCAGACCTTGAACGGATGGCGAAGCAGGATGGTTTCGTCACGGTCCGGACCGGTCGACACCATGTCGATCGGCACGCCCGCCACGTCCTGCACGCGCGTCAGATAGGCGCGCGCGTTTTCCGGCAGGCCGTCCCATTGCGTGATGCCGATGGTGCTTTCCTTCCAGCCGCCGAAGGTTTCATACACCGGCTCGCAGCGCGCGACTTCCGATGCGCCGCGCGGCAGGATGTCGACCGGCTTGCCGTCGAGCGTGTAGCCCGTGCAGAGCTTCACTTCGTCGAGGCCGTCGAGCACGTCGAGCTTCGTGATGCACAGGCCCGAAATGCCGTTGATCTGGATCGAGCGGCGCAGCGCGGCGGCATCGAGCCAGCCGGTGCGGCGCGGGCGGCCCGTGACCGAACCGAATTCCTTGCCGACGGTCGCGAGGTTCAGGCCGACCTGATCCTGACGCTGCGGATTGTCGGCGTCGTACAGCTCGCTCGGGAACGGACCCGAGCCGACGCGCGTGCAATACGCCTTGGTGATGCCGAGAATGTAGTTCAGACGCTGCGGCCCGATGCCCGCGCCCGCCGTCGCCGCGCCCGCGACGCAATTGCTCGACGTGACGTACGGATACGTGCCGTGATCGATATCGAGCAGTGTGCCTTGCGCGCCTTCGAACAGCAGGTTGCTGCCGCCGTGGTTCGCATCGTAGAGGCGGCGGGAGACGTCCGTGACCATGGGCGCGAGACGGTCGGCGTAGCCGAGCATCGTGTCGAGCGTTTCCTGGAAGTCGACGGCCTTCGCGCCGAGATACTGCGTGAGCACGAAGTTATGGAAGTCGAGCGCCTCGCGCAGACGTTCTTCGAACACGGCGCGGTCGAAGAGGTCCTGCACGCGCAGGCCGCGACGGGCCACTTTGTCTTCGTACGCCGGGCCGATGCCGCGTCCGGTCGTGCCGATTTTGCCGGCACCGCGTTTGGCTTCGCGCGCCTGATCGATGGCGACGTGGTACGGGAGAACGAGCGTGGCGGCTTCGGAGATGAAGAGGCGCTTCTGGACGTCGACGCCGGCTGCTTCCAGCTCGTCGATTTCCTTGAACAGCGCTTCCGGCGACAACACGACGCCATTGCCGATGTAACAGGCCGTGCCCGCGCGCATGATGCCCGACGGAATGAGGCGCAGAATGGTCTTCTTGCCGCCGATGATGAGCGTATGACCGGCGTTGTGACCGCCCTGGAAGCGCACGACGCCCTGGGCGTGGTCCGTCAGCCAGTCGACGATCTTGCCTTTGCCCTCATCACCCCACTGGGTGCCCACCACGACGACGTTGCGCCCCGGGTTCACATTCACTGCACTGGCAGACATGTTGATTCGTTAGCTGGTTAAAAACGTATTTTACCTATGTTCGCGCGAGGTTCCGAGTTTTTCGGGCCGCGTTTCGCGATTTCGTCACGCTCGCGCGATTGGAATCGGCTAAAGAAAATCCCTTGCCGATCAAGCGACTGTATTCATCAGCCGCTTCAGGAACGCGTTTCTACCGTCCACGTGCCGTCGCGCTCGACGAGCACGCGGTCGAACGCGAATTCGTCCAGATCGTGCTCGTGGCCGGGCAGCGCCTGGATCACCACTTCGCCCGCGTCGCGCAGCGCGAGAATCGCCGCGCGCAGCGGTTCGTCGTGCTTCCACGGCGCGAGGATCGCGCTGCCGCGCGCGTCCATCGGCGAAATGCGCGCGACTTCGCGCAGATCGAGCGAGAAACCCGTCGCGGGACGGGCGCGGCCGTAGGCAAGACCGACGTCGTCGTACCGGCCGCCGCGGGCGACCGCGTTCGGCACGCCGTCGACATAGGCCGAGAACATCACGCCGCTGTGATACGCGTAGCCGCGCAGATCCGCGAGATCGATCATCACCTCCGCGCCTTCGACCTTGCCCGCGAGGAACGCGAGATCGTCGAGCGCGCGCGCGATCACCGGCAGATTCGGCAGACGGCCACGCGCGATCTGCAGCACCGATGCATCGCCGTACAGCGACGGCAGCGCGCGCAGCGCCTCGCGCGGCACCTGGCCAAGATGCGCAGTCAGTTCGTGCAGACGCGGCACGTCCTTGCTCGCGAGCGCGTCGTAGAGCGCTTCGCCGAGCGACGCCGCCGCCGGCTCCAGTTCCAGCAGCGCCGCGAGCACGCCCGCGTGGCACAAGTCGAGACGCACTTTCTTCAGACCTGCGAGATGCAGCGAATCGAGCATCAGTTGCTGGATTTCGAGGTCCGCTTCCAGCCCGGCGTGACCGTAGATTTCCGCGCCGATCTGAATCTGCTCGCGCGTCGCGTGCAGCCCGCGCGGACGCGTATGCAGCACGACGCCCGCGTAGCACAAGCGCGTCACGCCCTGACGGTTCAGCAAGTGCGCGTCGATGCGCGACACCTGCGGCGTGATGTCCGCGCGCAGGCCGAGCGTGCGGCCGGACAATTGATCGACGAGCTTGAAGGTGCGCAGATTCAGGTCGCTGCCGCCGCTCGTGAGCAGCGACTCGAGATACTCGAGCATCGGCGGCATGACGAGCTCGTAGCCGTACGAACGGAAACGGTCGAGCAGGCATCGGCGCAACTCTTCGATCTTGCGGGCTTCCGACGGCAAGACGTCGGCAATATTCTCGGGAAGTAACCAGGTGGACATCGATACGTTTCCTACGGGACGCGAGGCTCGGCGAGGTTCGCGCGGCGCTCGCGGACTTGAGCGGTCAGGGACGAAAGGATAAGGACAAGATAGGCGAAATGGCGGCGCGCTGCCGGGCGCGGCTCACGTTGCGATCAGGAGCAGGATCAGGCCGAGCACCATCGCGACCAGCCCGCCGATGCGGATGTGGTGAATCGGCCGCTCCGCGATGCGGCGAAAGGTATCGCGCCACGCGGTCGGAAAAACGAAGGGAAACATACCTTCGATGATCAGCATCAACGCAAGAGCGAGCAGTAACGTCTCGGCCATGTCCAAGGGAATTCTTATATGCCGCGCGGCCAGTCTCTGCCGGCCGCGTGGCGCGCACGGGAATCAGCGCTTCGCCGTGGCCGGCGCCGACGTGTCCGTCGCGCCGCCGGTCGGGCTCTTCATGAAGCGAAAGAAATCGCTGCTCGGGTCGACGACGATCACGTCGCCCGGCTTGAACGTCTTCTTATACGCTTCGAGGCTCTGATAGAACTGGTAGAACTGCGGATCGCGTCCGTACGCATCGGCCGCTATGGCCGCCGCCTTGCTGTCTCCTTCGCCCTTGATCGACTGCGCCTGGCTGTAGGCGTCCGCGAGGATGGCCTGCTGCGTGCGTTCCGCGTCGGCCTTGATCTTGTCCGCTTCCGCCGTGCCCTTCGCGCGCTCGTTCGCCGCCGCCTGCTGGCGCGCCGCGATCATGCGCTTGTAGACCGAATCGGCCACCGCCGACGGAAAGTCGATGCGCGTCATCTGCAGATCGACCAGTTGCACGCCGAACGCCGCCGCCGCGCCTTCGACACTCTTCTGCGCGTCGGTTTCGATCGCCTGCTGAGCGCCGAGCGCATCGGTCAGCGAACGCTTCGCGAAGCTGCTCGCGAGCGCGGTGCGGGTGAGCGCGGTGATGCGCTCCTCGGCCGTCTGCGTGTTCTTTTCGTTGCTTTCGAAGAGCTTCAGGGGATCGGCGACACGGTACTTGACCACCGTGTTGACCAGCACTTCGTTCTTGTCCGACGTCGAGAAACGGTCGGCGCCGGATTCGTCGATGGTGAGCGTGCGCGTGTCGATGAGCGTAAGCGTCTGGAACGGCGGCGGCAGCTTGAAGTGCAAACCGGGGCCTTCGAGACGCGGACTGCCTTCGCCATGAGCGGCGACGACGGCGGCATGTCTTTCGTCGACGGTGAAGATCATCGACGATCCGATGAACAGCACGATCACGACTGCGACGATGAGCGCAAAAATTCGATTCATGTTCGCGCTCCTTATTGCAGGTCGTCTTGACGACTGCGGGAGCGGAATGCGTCGCGCGAGCGCAGCGGATCGCCGCCGGCATTCGCGCTCGCGCCGCTGGCGGCACTTGCCGCGCTGGCGGGCGCAGCCGCTGCGGGCGCCGACGCGCTCACCGCGCCCTGCGCACGCGCCTGAGGCGCTTCCGTGGCGGCAGGCGCGCTCGCCGCGTCCGCCGATTCCTTCGCCTGCTGCCGATTGGCTTCGACGAGCTTGTCGAGCGGCAGATACACCACGTTATTGCCGGCCTTGCTGTCGACGAACACTTTCGTCGTGCGCGAGTAGATCTGCTGCATCGTGTCCAGGTACATGCGTTGGCGGATGACCGCGGGCGCCTTCGCGTATTCTGCGTAGACCTCCTTGAAGCGCTCGGCGTCGCCCTGCGCCTGCGTGACCTGGCGATTGCTGTATGCCCTCGCCTCGTCGATCAGCTTGCCAGCATCGGCCTTCGCGCGCGGCAGAAGTTGATCCGCATAGGCTTGCGCGGTATCGCGGGCGCGCTCGTTGTCCTGACGCACGCGCGCCGCTTCCTCGAACGCCGACTGCACCTGTTGCGGGACCTGCACGCTCTGCACCGCGACGCCCGTCACCTGCAGACCGGTGCGGTAGGTGTCGAGCGAACGCTGGATGGTTTCCATCAACCGCGAGCGCAGCGCTTCGCGATCCTTGTAGAGCATGTCGTCCGTCGAGAGGCCGCCCGCGATCTCGCGGATCGCCGACTGCGCGGCCTGCGTGACGCTGTCGTCGGCATTGATGCTGCGGAACAGGAAATCCGTGGGCGACTTGATCTGGTACTGAACGGCGAAGCGCACGTCGACGATATCCGCGTCGTTGGTCAGAACCGACGCGTCGCGCACATTGCCCTGCGAGAGCGCCGTGCCGCGCCCGACTTCGACGGAGCGGATTTGCGACGTATCGACGATTTCGCTCGACTGAAACGGATACGGCAGCCGCCAGTGAATGCCTTGCGGGACCGTCTGACGATATTGCCCGAACTGCGAGACCACGCCGACATGGCCGTCCTGCACGACGAACACGCCGCTGCCGAGATAGATGGCGATCAGCACGCCGATGACGATGCCAAGCCCGATCTTCGTGCCGCGGCCATTCTCGCGCGACCCGCCGTTGCCAGGCTTCCTGCCGAACACGCCCGCGATGCGGCGGTTGAATTCGCGCCACATCTCGTCGAGATCGGGCGGACCTTCGTCCTTGCCGTTCGGGCGCTTGCCGTCCTGCGGACGCTTCGTGTCGTTCTTCACGCCATTGCCGTCGCCCCGCCCCCAGCGCGGATCGTTGATCGAAAAGACGGCATGTTCAGCTTGCCGGTTAGTCCGCTCTTTGTAGTCGTTCACTCGGTGATTCACCATTAGACAGCCGGGGTCGACGCTGGGTCGATTCGATTCCGAAGCCACTCAATGTCCGTGCTCGGGAACCTCGTGATCGTCACGCTCAACGGACTGCCGGCGGTCATCCGGCTGCGCGTTCGTGCCCTGTGTGGCGTTTGACCCGGACTGCGTGGATTGCGTTTCTTCGGACGCCTCGTGCGGCTCGGGAAATTCGGCGAGCACGCTGGGTAGGCCCGCATCGGTTTCTTCGGATTCCGCCGTGGCAATTTCGGCGATGGCAGCGCGCAGCGCATCGAGCCCCTGACCCGTGCGTGCACTCAAGAAAACGCGCGAAATATTACCATACTCGTCCCTTTCAACCGCCTCGCCACGGGCCGCGAGCTCAGGCACCGCATCGATCTTGTTGAACACGAGGATCTGCCGGATATTGTCCGCGCCGATGCCGCGCAACACCTCGTTCACCTGATCGATCTGATCGAGGCGCACCGCGCTCGATGCATCGACGACATGCAGCAGCACGTCCGCGTGAATGGTTTCTTCGAGCGTGGCGCGGAAGGCGGCGACGAGCTGGTGCGGCAATTCGCGGATGAACCCCACCGTATCCGACACGACGACATGCCCCGCTTCCTCGCCGAGGAACACGCGGCGCGACGTGGTATCCAGCGTGGCGAAAAGCTGGTTGGCCGCGTACGCCTGCGCCTTCGTGAGCGCGTTGAACAACGTGGACTTGCCCGCGTTCGTATAGCCGACGAGCGACACCGACATCGTGCGGTTACGCACGCGCTGGCGGCGCTGCGTGCCGTGCTGACGACGCAGCTTTTCGAGCCGCGACTTGAGCGCCTTGATGCGCTCGCCGATCAGCCGGCGGTCGGTTTCGAGCTGCGTTTCGCCGGGGCCGCGCAGGCCGATACCGCCCTTCTGACGTTCGAGGTGAGTCCACGCGCGAATGAGTCGCGTCGACAGATATTGCAGTTGCGCGAGCTCGACCTGCAGCTTGCCTTCGTGACTGCGGGCGCGCTGCGCGAAGATATCGAGAATGAGGCTCGTGCGGTCGACCACGCGGCGATTCAGCGCGACTTCGAGATTGCGCTGCTGCGCGGGCGCGAGGGCGTGATTGAAGATGACGAGTTCGACGTCGTTCGCTTCGCACTGCAGACGCAGTTCCTCGACCTTGCCGCTGCCGATGAACATCTTGGCATCGGGACTCTGACGGCGGCCGGTGAGCGTGACGGCGGGATGGGCGCCCGCACTTTGTGCGAGCAGGCTGAGTTCTTCCAGACTGGCTTCGAAATCGATCTTTCCGAAGTCGATGCCGACAAGCGCTGCGTTGATCAAATTAATGTATTCGGATATTTGAAGCGACCGGCGAGTTGCTTAATGTTCGCTTTTGAATGGACAATTCGCGCCGGCCGCGACGAGGTTTAGGACGGTTCAGCGTCCGGGTGGAAATTCACCGGGCGGGCCGGCACGACCGTCGAAATGGCGTGCTTGTAGACCATTTGGGTAACCGTATTTCGGAGCAACACGACGTACTGGTCGAAAGATTCGATGTTGCCTTGAAGCTTGATGCCGTTGACCAAATAGATGGAGACCGGCACATGCTCTTTACGCAGTGCGTTCAAAAACGGGTCTTGTAACAATTGCCCTTTGTTGCTCATAGCAAACTCCGTATTTTTTTGCAGGTTGGAAGTATTGTGGACGAAGAAAAAGAGATCCGCCGACAATCGCTACACTATAGCTGATTTTCGCTGTTCCACGTTTTCGGCGCCGGGTCGGCCAAATGGCCGACAGCACCGAAACGTAAGGCTCGCGCGGTTCTCAGTCCTTGTCCGCGTAAGGGTTGTGACTCGACCGGAACTCTATGCGAAGTGGAGTGCCGGCGAGTCCAAAAGTTTCGCGAAAACGTCCTTCCAGATAACGCTTGTACGTCTCCGTGATCGCGTCGAGCGCATTGCCGTGTACGACGATGATCGGCGGATTTTGCCCGCCCTGGTGCGCATAACGCAGCTTCGGACGCACCGGGCCGCGACGACGCGGCTGCTGAAATTCCACCGCCTCGATGAGCGCGCGCGTGAGCTTCGGCGTCGGCAGTTTGGCCATCGCGGCAGCGTAGGCGTCGTCGACCGATTTCATCAACGCGCCGATGCCCGTCTTCTCCAGCGCGGAAACGTAGTGGAATTTAGCAAAGTCCAAAAACTTGAGCTTGCGCGTCAGGTCCGCTTTCGTGCGCTCACGCACATGCGAATCCAGACCGTCCCACTTGTTCACGCCCACCACGAGCGCGCGGCCTTGCTCGACCACGAACCCAGCGATGTGCGCGTCCTGCTCGGAGATGTCCTGCTGCGCATCGAGCAGGAGGATGACGACGTTCGCGTCCGCGATCGACTGCAGCGTCTTCACGACCGAAAACTTCTCGATCGCTTCGAACACCTTGCCGCGCCGGCGCAGGCCGGCCGTGTCGATCAACGTGTATTTGCGGCCTTGGCGCTCGAAATCAACATAGATCGAGTCGCGCGTGGTGCCCGGCATGTCGAACGCGATCACGCGCTCTTCGCCGATCAGCGTGTTCACGAGCGTCGACTTGCCGACGTTCGGACGCCCGACGATCGCGATCTTGACGCCGTGCTGCGCCTTCTCTTCGTCCGTCTCTTCCGGCTGATCCTTGTACGCGATGTCGAGCGCGTCGTTGATCATCTCCACGACGCCGTCGCCGTGCGCCGCCGAGATCGCGCGCGGATCGCCGAGACCGAGCTCGTAGAAGTCCGCAGCGACCGCCGAGTACTTCATGCCCTCGGCCTTGTTCACGACGAGAAAGAGCGGCCGGCCGGTCTTGCGCAGGTAATCGGCGATCGACTTGTCCTGCGGCGCGAGCCCGTTGCGGCCATCGACGATGAACACGACGATATCGGCCTCTTCCACGGCCTGCCGCGTCTGCCGCGCCATTTCGTGCAGGATGCCGTCCTTCGCGACCGGCTCGAAGCCGCCCGTGTCCACGACGAGATACGGCCGTTCGCCGCCCACGCGGCCTTCGCCGTAGTGGCGGTCGCGGGTCAGACCGGGCAAGTCGGCGACGAGCGCGTCGCGCGAGCGCGTCAGCCGGTTGAAAAGAGTCGATTTCCCAACATTGGGGCGCCCGACGAGGGCAATCACGGGTTTCATCTGATTTTGTTCAAGGTTGAACGCAAGGCGAACGCGGAACGGGCGGTACAAACGTCTCGTTGCGTTCCGCTACGCCGCGCAATGGCTGCGCTTGTCGAAAATTATCATGGATTCGGCCTGCCGCACGCGAGGCGCGCCGGCTCGTCGAATCGTCGGCGGTCGTTCGCCGGTCTTGCCTCGGCCGAGGCTCGTCTTGCGTGGCGCCATCGCGCGACGCGCTTCATTCGTGCCACCCTGCTTTTGCATGCGGGTTTTATCGCGATGCGCGCGCGGCGCAACGCTTCTTTCTCGTGCGGCCCGTCGTGGCGAGCCTGCCGCGCCGTCGGACATCGACGATGCGCTTGACGCCCTGGACCGCGAGAGCGTCTCCCGCTCGCGGCCCCGGTTTCGATCAGTTGCTCGGGCGGAAACCGTAGATATCGCCGTCGTTCGTCTGCACGACGAGCGTATTGCCCGCCAGCACAGGCGCCGCGGTGATCGCGCTGCCGTCGGTCGGCGCGCGGCCGACCACCTGGCCGTTTTCCGTGTTCAGGAAGTGCACGAAGCCCTTGTAGTCGCCCACGATGACCGCGCGGCCGAGAATGAACGGCACGCTGACATCGCGGTTCTTCAGCACGTCCGTCTTCCAGATCTGCGAGCCGTCCGACGCGCGGAACGCGTTGACCACCGACCAGTCGTCGCCGGCCGCGACGATCTGCTCGTCCTGCGCGAGACCACTGTTGCTCGAGAAGTTCTTTTCCCAAACCGGGCGGCCCGAGTTGGCATCGAAGCAGCCGATGCGGCCCTGGAACGTCACGGCGCAGGTCTGCGCGCCGACGAGCCCCGGCGCGCCGGTCACGTCGTTGATGCGCTCGACTTCCGTCACGCCCTTCGGATACGACACCGGCGCCTGCCAGTAGGCGTCGCCCGTCTGCAGGTTGATCGCCGCGAACGTGCCGCCCGGGAAGCCCGCGAGCACCGCCTGATTGCCGGCGAACGTCATGCCCGCCGCGACACGCAGATTCAGCGGCACGGCGCGCAACTGGAAGACCCACTTCTGCTCGCCGGTCTGCGCGTTGAACGCGATGACCTTGCCGTCGATCGTGCGCACGATCACGAGATCGTTGCCGACGAGCGGCGGCGAGACGATTTCGCCCGGCGCGGTGGCCGTCCACAGCAGCTTGCCGTCGGGGCCGAGCACGTCGACCTGACCCTTCAGGCCGCCCACGGCCGTCAGATTGCCGTCGCTGCCGACGCCCGCCGACAGATCGTCCTTGAGCTTAACGCGCCAAACGTCCTGACCGGTCTTCGCGTCGATCTTGGCAACCGAGCCGTTCGCGCCCGCGGCGTAGACGTAATCGCCCACCGCGACCGGCGAGAACAGATAGCGGCCGGCCTTGCCGACGCTCGCCTTCCACGCCTGGTTGACGTTCAACACCGGCTTGAAGTCCGCGAGCGGTACCGGCACGCGGCGTTCATCCTTGGTCGACGAGCAAGCGGTCAACAAGACGGTCATCGCGCAAGCGAGCGGCACTGCATAGCGTTTCAAAAAAGTCATCGATGGACGCAACATGAAAAGGTGAATGGGGTTGATCGACGCTGCCCGCCGCGTCGCTTCATCGCGACGCTGTGGCGGGCGGCTGATTGACTGATGGCTGGATCGACGGATACCGATTGAATCGATGCGGATCAGCCGCCGAGTGCGTCGAGCTTGAACTGAATCAGTTGGCGCGCGGACGTGTCGTTCTCGGGCAGCGCCCCGAGCGCGACCTTGTAGGCCGCGCGCGCGTCATCGCGCTTGCCCTGCGCGGCGAGCAGGTCGCCCCGGCGGTCGGCGATCACGCCCTTGAACGCTTCGAGCGGTTGCTCCGCCAGCAGCTTCAGGCCTGCGTCGTAATTCTTTTCGTCGAGCAGCACGAGCGCGAGACGCAGCTTCGCGATCTGCTTGTACTCGTCGTCCTTCGCGTGGTCGATGGCCCACTGCAACTGCGCCTTCGCGCCCGCCGTGTTGCCCGCCATGTAAAGCGACTTCGCGGCCGCGAGCGCCGTCATCTGCGCGTAACCCGTGCTGCCGAACTTGTCTTCCATGTCGGCCGCGACGCGCGTGACCAGCGCCTGATCGTTACCGTCGACGGCCTGCTGCAGATGGTCGTAGAGCACCGACGCTTCGGCTGCCTGACGGCGCTGCCAGAAATTCCATCCGTTGTACCCGGCGCCAATGACGAGCGCCACGAGCACAATCCAGGTCGTGGTGTTACCCCATTTGGCCCACCAGGCCTTTACGCTTTCGAGTGATTCTTGTTCGTCGTGATAGCTCATCGTCCAGCTAATCCTTCCTGCGTTTCAATTCCCTCAACGAGTGCCGCGCGCGATGCCGGATCGTCCCGATCCACACCGGCGCGCAGCCATGCGCCTGAATCTCAGGCACCCTCGTCATCGGCGGTTGCAACCATCGCATTGATTAGGTATTCGGTCAAGTCTTCCGCCGGAACGTTCACCTGCTCGTTCTTTTGCCCGCCGGACGTTTCGTCGACCGAACGGCGCAGCGATTTGACGCCGATCATACCTTGCGCGAGTTCGTCCTCTCCAAGCACCACGGCGAATGCCGCGCCGCTCGCATCGGCCTTTTTCATCTGCGACTTGAAGCTCGCGGACGCGCCGTCCGGGCTGCAATGCAGGATGACGTCGAGGCCCGTGTCGCGCAGCCGCTCCGCGACGATGAACGCCTGCTCCGCCGCCTTCTCGCCCTGATGCACGACATACACGTCCGTGCCTTCGGCTTCCGGCACGAGTTGCTCTTCCTTCAGCAGTTCGAGAATACGTTCGACGCCCATCGCCCAGCCGCAGGCGGCCGTCGGCTTGCCGCCGAGCTGCTCGATGAGCGGATCGTAGCGGCCGCCGCCCGCGACCGTGCCCTGCGCGCCGAGCTTGTCGGTGACCCACTCGAACACGGTGAGGTTGTAGTAGTCGAGACCGCGCACGAGACGCGGATTGATCGTGAACGGAATGTTGTTCGCCTTGAGCAGCCGCTGCACGCCTTCGAAATGCTTGCGCGACTCATCCCCGAGAAAATCGACGAGCTTCGGCGCGTTCTGCGCGATCTCCTGCATCGCCGGATTCTTCGTGTCGAGCACGCGCAGCGGATTCGTATAGAGACGGCGCTTCGCTTCCTCATCGAGCGAATCGGCGTGCTGCTCCAGATACGCGATCAGTTCCTTGCGATGCGCCGCGCGCTCTTCCGCCTGGCCGAGCGAGTTCAGCTCGAGGCGAATGCCGGTGAGTCCGAGGTCGTCCCACAGACGCTGGCACATCATGATGATTTCGGCGTCGGTATCCGGTCCCGCGAAGCCGAGCGCTTCCACGCCGACCTGATGGAACTGGCGATAACGCCCGCGCTGCGGACGCTCGTGACGGAACATCGGGCCGACGTACCACAGGCGCTTCGGGCCGTCGTACAGAAGATTGTGCTCGATGGTCGCGCGCACGACCGCCGCCGTGTTCTCCGGGCGCATGGTCAGATGCTCGCCGTTGAGCGCATCCGTGAAGCTGTACATCTCCTTCTCGACGATGTCGGTCACTTCACCGATACCGCGCGTGAACAACTGCGTATGCTCGACGATCGGCGTGCGGATGTTCTGATAGCCGTATGCGCGCAGCATCGACTTGACGGTGGTTTCGAAGAAATCCCACAACGCGGCATCCTGCGGGAGGATGTCGTTCATGCCCTTCACGCCGCTCAGTTTCTCGAGCCGTTTCTTCTGTTCAGTCATCTGTCTTCAAAGGGTTGCGGTGGACGTCTCTTCGCGCTTGCCTGCTTCCTGCCCGTAGGTGCGCTCGACATAGTCGCTGACGATTTGCTGGAATTCCTCGGCGATGCGCTCGCCGCGCAGCGTCTTCACCTTCACGCCGTCGACGAAAACGGGCGCCGCCGGATTCTCGCCCGAACCCGGCAAGCTGATGCCGATGTTCGCGTGCTTCGATTCGCCCGGCCCGTTGACGATGCAGCCCATCACCGCGACGTGCATCTTCTCGACGCCGGGGTACTGGTCGCGCCACGTGGGCATCGAGCTGCGCAGATACGTCTGAATCTGCGACGCGAGCTCCTGGAACAGCGTGCTCGTCGTGCGGCCGCAGCCGGGGCACGCGATGACCATCGGCGTGAAGGAACGCAGGCCCATCGTCTGGAGGATTTCCTGGCCGACGACGACTTCGCCCGTGCGCGCGCCGCCCGGTTCCGGCGTGAGCGAGATGCGAATGGTGTCGCCGATGCCTTCCTGCAGCAGCACCGAAAGCGCCGCCGTCGATGCGACGATGCCCTTCGAGCCCATGCCCGCTTCGGTGAGACCCAAGTGCAGCGCGAAGCTGCAACGCTTCGCCAGTTCGCGGTACACGGCGATCAGATCCTGCACGCCGCTGACCTTGCACGACAGGATGATCTTGTCTCGGCCGAGACCGAGTTCGACCGCGCGTTCCGCCGAGCCGACCGCCGATTGAATCAGCGCCTCGTACATCACGCTTTGCAGTTCCCACGGATTCGAACGCGCGGCGTTTTCGTCCATCATGCGCGCGAGCAGGTCCTGGTCGAGACTGCCCCAGTTCACGCCGATGCGCACCGGCTTGTCATAGTTGATCGCGGCTTCGATCATCTGCGCGAATTGCGTGTCGCGCTTTGCGCCCTGGCCGACGTTGCCCGGATTGATGCGGTACTTCGACAGCGTCTCCGCGCACGCGGGATGGTCGCGCAGCAGCAGGTGGCCGTTGTAATGGAAATCGCCGACGAGCGGCACCGTCACGCCCATGCGGTCGAGCTGCTCGCGGATATGCGGCACGGCGGCCGCCGCTTCCGGCGTGTTCACCGTGATGCGCACGAGTTCGGAGCCCGCCTGCGCCAGTTCCTTGATCTGGATGGCGGTGCCGATGGCGTCGGCGGTGTCGGTGTTGGTCATCGACTGCACGCGCACCGGCGCGTCGCCGCCGATCGTCACGAGCTGACCGCCCCAGCGCACGTCGACGGCATGCGATGAACGGCGCGGCAACGGACCGCCGAAGACCGGCTCGGTCGAACAAATCTTGCTGCTGATCAGGGATTGAGCTTCGGATTGCATCGAAAAACCCTTTTGCAACCTTGCCGCCGATACGGCGCCGGGTTGCGTCTGTGGAACCTCAAACGGGCGTCACGGCCTGCACCGTGACGCCCTCGACTTGTCCGCCGCGCCGAACCGGTCGATCTCGCAAGCTCAGGGCAGCGAGAGTCGCGCGACGTTTCCGCGTGCGGATGAATAGCGCTTGGCATCGACGGGTTCGTCGTCGACCGACAAGGACTCGACGCCCTTCACGTTGCCGACGGTCACCTTGAACGGCGCCTCGCCTTCCACGCGCTGCGTGCTGCCCGCGTGAACGAGACCGGAGAACAGTTCCTTGCCGTCCTTGCCGCGCACGCTGAACCAGCTATCTTCCTTGACTTTCAATTCGATTGCACCCGAGCCGCTGCCCGCCACGGCCGGCGCGGATGCCGCCGCCGCAGTCGCGACAGCCGATGCAGCTTTCGCAGCCGACGCACCCTTCGCAGCCGATGCGGGCGCCGCCGCAGCCGGCGCGCTCGCGCCCTGCACCGCGGACAGCGTCGATGACGAAGCCGGCAGTGCATTCGTGCCGAGCGGACGCGGCATCGGCTGCTCGCCGGGCGCCGCCGCCACTTCGGGCAGCGACGCTTCGCCGGTGTTGGCCGCGGCGGCCTCGTCCGGCGTGGGCGCGGAAGTCGTGCCCGACGATTCGTTCGATCCCGCCGCCGGCGCGGACGTCGACGACAAGCCGAGGCCCGTCGCCGCCTTCAGTCGTGCGAGCCAGTTGCTCGAGTCGCCGCCGGTGTGCCACATCACGAGCGCAGCCAGCACGACGATGATTGCCAGCACGCCCCAGATCCACGAACGCTTGCGGCCCGACGAATTGCCGAGCGGCACCGACACGCGCGCGCGCGGCAGACCCGTGCCCGCCGACGCCGGAACCTTCAGATTCTGCTCGATGTCACCGCCGTCGCGCCGGAACGCCTGCGTGAACGGCGCGGGATCGGCACCCAGAATCTTCGCGTAACTACGCACGATGCCCGCCGCGAACGTGCGATCGGGCAAATGGCTTATATCGCCCGCTTCGAGCGCGAGCAGCTTCTGCGGCGACACCTTCAGGCGCGCGGAAACGTCGTCGATCGACCATGCTTTCGCCTGGCGGAGCTGCGCGAGACGCGCGCCAACCGCCTGTATCGAGTCCAGATTCCCCGTCTGACCCGGATTCGATGCCGCGCCTTCCGCACCGCCCTGAGCGTCATGATGACTGCCGGGCCGGTTATCGGAATGACTGCCAAAAGGCGTCGGGTGCTGCGGCTCACTCATGCCAAATTCCTCGTATCGATTCTTCTCTATAGCGCCATTGCGCCGTTCGGTTTCTAAAACCACGCGAACGATACAGCCGCAGCGCCATGGCAGACCGCTTTATAACAAAATGTTCGGTTTTTCGTACCGCATCCGGGCGGCGTGTCAGACCGCCCGAACTTCGATCGTCCTGCTTCCCGCACGGCCCATGCGCTCGGCAAGACGCGTGCGATCCTGCACCGCGCCCGCAAGCTGGCCACAGGCGGCGTCGATATCGTCGCCGCGCGTCTTGCGCACGGTGGTGACCACGCCCGCGTCCATCAGAACCTGCGCGAACCGCTTGATCTGTTCGTTCTTCGAGCGCGTCAGGCCCGATTCCGGGAACGGATTGAACGGGATCAGGTTGAATTTACACGGGACGTCGCGCGTCACGGCGAGCAGTTCATGCGCGTGCGCCTCGGTGTCGTTGACGCCGTCGAGCATGCAATATTCGAACGTGATGAAGTCGCGCGGCGCGACCTTCAGATAACGCTGGCACGCGGCCATCAGCTCGCGCAACGGGTACTTCTTGTTGAGCGGCACCAGCATGTCGCGCAGCGGATCGTTCGGCGCGTGCAGCGACACCGCGAGCGCCACCGGCAAATCGGCTGCGAGGCGGTCCATCATCGGCACGACGCCGGACGTGGACAAGGTCACGCGACGGCGCGACAGGCCGTAGGCGTTGTCGTCGAGCATCAGCCGCATGGCCGGCACGACGGCGTCGTAGTTGAGCATCGGCTCGCCCATGCCCATCATCACGACATTCGTCACGACGCGCTCGCCCTTGCCCGGCCCGCCGACTTCGCGCCCGAGCGACTTGCGCAGCGCGAACTCCGCCATGCGCAACTGGCCGATGATCTCGGCCGTCGTCAGGTTGCGGGAAAAGCCCTGCTTGCCGGTGGAACAGAACCGGCAGTTCACCGCGCAGCCCGCCTGCGACGACACGCACAGCGTGCCGCGCGTTTCTTCGGGGATGAACACGGTTTCGACCGCGTTGCCGTTACCGACGTCGATCAGCCACTTGCGGGTGCCGTCGGCGGAAACGTGGTCGCTAATGATGTCGGGCATCGCCATATTGGCGCGGCCCTTGAGTTTTTCGCGCAGCGATTTCGCGAGATCCGTCATGCCGTCGAAGTCTTCGGCACCGTACTGGTGGATCCAGCGCTGCAATTGCTTGGCGCGAAACGGCTTTTCGCCCAGGCTCGCGCAATACGCGGTGAGCCCGGCGGCGTCGAGATCGAGAAGATTGACGGTGGTGCTGCTCGTCATGTCAAGTCTGCCATTTCAGATTGCGAAGCCCGGAATCTGCTTCCCGGGACCGTTCGCGCCAATTCCTGCTTCTTGTCGTACCGCTTTTTATTGCGTCGAGGCGCGATGCACGCGATGACCGAAAGACCACCGCGGCTTACAACGCGAAAATTAACGCGAGTAGACGTTCACTTGCGGGAAGAAGAATGCAACTTCCTGCGCCGCCGTTTCCGCTGCGTCCGAACCGTGCACGGCGTTCGCGTCGATGCTGTCAGCGAAGTCGGCGCGGATCGTGCCCTTGTCCGCCTTCTTCGGATCGGTCGCGCCCATCAGGTCGCGGTTCTTCAGGATGGCGTTTTCGCCTTCCAGCACTTGAATCATGACCGGGCCCGAAATCATGAATTCGACGAGATCCTTGAAGAACGGACGTGCGGCGTGCACGGCGTAGAACTTCTCGGCGTCGGCGCGCGACAGGTGAACCATACGCGACGCAATGATCTTCAGACCTGCGTTCTCGAAACGGCTGTAGATCTGGCCGATAACGTTCTTTGCCACTGCGTCCGGCTTGATAATCGACAGGGTGCGCTCGATCGCCATGAAAAACTCCAAAAAATGAACGGTTTACGGATTAAAACGAATCGACAATTGTAGCACGAAGCAAGGTATGATTGCGATTGAAACCTTACGTCATCGTAAGGATCAAACCCTGCGAGGACTTGAGCGTCCGGACGGCCGAATTAGCCTTTCGATCTATTGAAATCGGCGCGCGGCGGGGCCATATTGGAACGAAACGTGGCATTGCAACGGGAACTGCACGAAGCAGCGGCATCAAAGCGGTTCTAATACTGGCTTAAGTCCGCGCACCTTATCATTCGTGTGTGACGGAAAAAGTCGCGGGAAGACCGAACGACAGACAATTGGAGCAAGGAGAAACCATGAACGAATCACCCTATAGCTTTGGCCGTAATGGCAGCGTCACCTCGGTCGAGGTGCGCAACCGCGTGCTGCGCAACACCTACTGGCTGCTCGCGCTGTCGATGGTGCCGACGGTGCTCGGCGCATGGGTCGGCGTCGCGACGGGCTTCTCGCTGTTCGCGGCCACCAGCCCGGCCATGAGCTTCATCGCGTTTCTCGCGATCGCGTTCGGTTTCATGTTCGCGATCGAGAAAACCAAGAACAGCGGCATGGGCGTGGTCGTCCTGCTCGGCTTCACGTTCTTCATGGGCCTGATGCTTTCGCGTCTGCTGAGCTTCATTCTCGGCTTCTCGAACGGGCCACAGCTGATCATGATGGCGTTCGGCGGCACGGGCGTGATCTTCGCGGCCATGGCGACCATCGCCACCGTCAGCAAGCGTGATTTCTCGGGCCTCGGCAAGTTCCTGTTCATGGGCGTGATCGTCATTCTGCTGGCCGCGTTCGCGAACATCTTCCTGCAACTGCCCGCGCTGATGATGACCATCTCCGTGCTCGCCATCGTGATCTTCTCGGCGTATATGCTGTTCGACGTGCAACGCGTGGTGAATGGCGGCGAGACGAACTACATCAGCGCCACGCTCGCAATCTACCTCGACCTGTACAACGTGTTCACGAACCTGCTGGCGCTGCTCGGCATCTTCGGCGGCAACCGCAACTGATCGGCGATCGGCGATCGGCGATTCGACGCGCTGAAACGAAAAACCGGCCTTCGGGCCGGTTTTTTTGTGCCTGCGATCGCCTGCCGCCGGATCAGTCGCGTTCGAACAACGCGATCGATTCGACGTGCGACGTGTGCGGGAACATGTTGACCACGCCCGCGCCCTTCATCCGGTAACCCGCTTCGTGCACGAGCAGGCCGGCATCGCGGGCGAGCGTCGCCGGATTGCACGACACATAGACGATGCGCTCCGGCAACGGTCCGTCGCCGCTCTGGGCGATGTCCGCCAGCGCCTTACACACGGCAAGCGCGCCTTCGCGCGGCGGATCGATGAGGAATTTGTCGAAGGGGCCGAGCGCGCGCAGGTCGTCGGCGGTGACTTCGAAGAGATTTCGGCACGCGAACGACGTGTGGCCATCGACGCCATTTGCCTTCGCATTCTCCAGCGCGCGGGCCGTCAGCGCCTGGCTGCCTTCGATCCCCACCACTTCGCGCGACACGCGCGCGAGCGGCAGCGTGAAATTGCCGATGCCGCAAAACAGATCCAGCACGCGATCGGTTTTCTCCGGTGCGAGCAGGCTAAGCGCCCGGCTCACCAGCACGCGATTGATCTGGTGATTGACCTGCGTGAAATCCGTCGGCTTGAACGGCATGCGGATATTGAATTCCGGCAGCGTGTAAGCCAGTTCGCTATCGAGAGGGTAGAACTGATAAACCGTGTCCGGACCCTTCGGCTGGAGCCACCACTGCACGCCGTGTTCGTCGGCGAACGTGCGCAGGAGCGCTTCGTCGGCTTCGGTCAGCGGCTCCAGAATGCGCAGCACGAGCGCCGTCATATCCGAACCGACCGCCAGCTCGATCTGCGGCATGCGATCGCGGATCGACAGCCCCGCCACGAGATGGCGCAGCGGCACGAGCATCGCGGAAACGTGCGGCGGAAGCACTTCGCAGCTCGTCATGTCGGCGACATAGCTACTTTTGCGCTCGTGGAAACCGACCAGCACGCCGCCCTTCTTCTCGACGTGCCGCACGGTCAGCCGCGCGCGATAACGGTATCCCCACGACGGCCCGTGAATCGGCCGGAACATGGTCTCCGCGCGCAGTTTCGACAGATGCTGCAGGTTGTCCTCGAGCACGCGCTGCTTCACGGCGATCTGCGCGCGCACGTCGAGATGCTGCATGGAGCAGCCGCCGCAAATGCCGAAAAACTGGCACTTCGGCTTCGCGCGGATCACGCTTTCGCGCAGCACGCTCACCACTTGCGCCTGCTCGAAGCTCGGCTTCTTGCGATAGCTCGAATAGCTCACCCGTTCGCCGGGCAGCGCGCCCTCGACGAAGATGACCTTGCCCGGCTCACCGTCCTCGTTGACCGTGCGGCCGACGCCGCGCGCTTCCATATCGAGCGACTCGATTTCGATCTCGGGCGCGACGAAGTTCGGATCGGGCGTGACGGATTTCGCCGGCGCGGCGCAGCGGCGATGCGTAGTTTTTCGAGCGGCTTCGGACACCTGCGTACTTCCTGACTTTTCGTGGGGCAAAGGCGAGATTGTAGACGAACGTCACGCGCTCATTTGGCGAACGCCGCCAGATATTGCGCCCAGTGCGGCGACGTTTCCTGCGCGAGCGCGTTCTTCACGAAGTTGATTTCGTCGGCGTACTCGTCGGGCGTGAAACCGCCGCGCATCATCTGGAAACGGCAGTACATCAGATACGTGTTGACGACATCAGTCTCGCAATAGTTGCGGATTTCGTCGATATGACCGTCGCAATACGCGTCCCAGACCTTGCCGCCGTCCATGCCGAGCTTGCCGGGAAACCCGCACAGCTTCGCGAGCGCGTCGAGCGGGGCGTTGGCGCGCGCCTGATACATCGCGAGCACGTCCATCAGGTCGATGTGCCGCATATGGTAGCGGCTGATGTAATTGTTGAACTTGAACTCGCGATCGTCCTGGCCGAGATCCCAGTAGCGCGGCGCGGCGATGCCGTGCACGAGCGCCCGGTAATGGAGCACGGGCAGATCGAAGCCGCCGCCGTTCCACGACACGAGCTGCGGCGTGTATTTCTCGATCACGCGATAAAACGACTGAATCAGCGCGGCTTCGCGGTCGGCGGTCGTGCCGAGCGAGCGCACGCGAAAGCCGGTGTTGTCGCGAAACACGCAGGAAATCGCCGCGACGCGCTGCAGATGATGCGGCAGAAAGTCATTGCCGACGCGCTCGCGGCGCGCTTCGAACGCATGTTCGGCAACCTCGCGGTCGGAGAGATCGTCGGGCAAATCTTCGAGACGGCGAATGCCGTCGACATCGGGAATGGTCTCGATATCGAAAACGAGAATCGGTGTCATTGAATCCTGAAACGCGACGCCCCGAACCTGCGAGGCGTCGCATAAGCGTTAAAGCACGGCGTCCTTGCGAACGCCGTTGGATGCGAAAAAGCGTTTGAGCCGCACGAGCGCCTCCTGCTGGATCTGGCGCACGCGTTCGCGCGTGAGACCCATTTCGTCGGCGAGCTCTTCGAGCGTCGCGGGCTCGATATGGTTCAGCCCGAAACGCCGTTCGATTACGTGCCGGTGTTTGTCGGACAGACGCGACAGCCACAGCCGCGTGAGCGACTCCAGTTCGCGATGCTGCACTTCCGCGTCCGGCGACTGGCTCTGGTCGTCCGAAAGCAGATCGAGCAGGCTGCTGCCCGGATCGAGGTCGAGCGGCGCGTCGAGCGAAGCCGTGTGCTCGTTGAGCGCGAGGATATCGGTGACTTCCTCGGGCGTCTTGCCGGTGAGATACGCAATATCGTCGATGCTCGCGTCGCGGCGCTCGGGCGCAACGCTGTCGTTCGAATTGGCGGAATTTTTTTCCAGATGACGCTTCGCCCGCAGCACCTGATTCAGTTCGCGGATCACGTGCACCGGCAGACGCACCGTGCGCGCCTGATTCATGATTGCGCGCTCGATGCTCTGGCGAATCCACCAGGTGGCGTAGGTCGAAAACCGGAAGCCGCGCGTCGGATCGAATTTCTCGATGGCGTGCATGAGGCCGAGATTGCCTTCCTCGATCAGATCGAGCAAAGGCACGCCGCGATTGAGATAACCCTTCGCGATGCTGACGACGAGCCGCAGATTGCGCTCGATCATGACCTGCCGCGCGTCGAATTCGCCCGCCTTCGCGAGCCGCGAATAACGCTGCTCTTCCTCGACGGTCAATAGCGGCTTCACGCTGATGCGGTTCAGGTAATGCTGGATGGTGTCGGCCGTGAGTTCGGCCTGCAGAATCGAGCGGAAATCGTCGGCGTCCGGCGCGGAATCGTTTGCGCCTTCGCCTGCTTCCTCGCGGCTTTTTTCGCGACTGCCGCCCTCTTCCTCTGAATCGACGTCGACATCGACGTTGTCGATCTCTTCATCCTGGGTCGAAGCACCGTCTTCCACCGACACTTGCAAAGGTCGGCTGATCGACTCAGTCTCGGCTTGCGGCAGGCGGCGCTTCGTTTTTGGCATGATGGTTTCGCTTTATTGCGGCGGCAAATACTTCAGTGGGTCAACAGGTTTTCCCTGCCGGCGAACTTCGAAATGCAACATCACGCGGTCCGAATCGCTGTTCCCCATCTCAGCGATCTTCTGCCCTTTAGTTACCGCGTCCCCCTCTTTTACCATCAAAGCACGGTTATGTGCGTACGCCGTAAGAAAAGTCGCGTCGTGTTTGATGATAATGAGATTGCCATAGCCGCGCAGCCCATTTCCGGAGTAAACCACTCGGCCATCCGCCGATGCGTTCACCGGATCTCCCGCCGCACCGCCAATATTCAAACCCTTGTTCTTCGCGTCGTCGAACGTGCCGATGATCGGACCGCGCGCCGGCCAGATGAACGCAGGCTGCGCAGCGGCCGCGGTCGCGTTCGCATCCGCGCCAGGCACGCCCGGAGCACCCGGCGCCGATGCCATGCCCGCTGCCGCGCCGGCCGTTCCGGGCGCCGCGCCCATGCCGGAATTCGCGCCGTAGTACGGCGGCTGCGCAGTCGCGCCCGGCTGCGGGCTCGCGTACGCGTTCGCGCCGTTCAACGGCTGCGTCTGCACGCCGCCGCCCACGATCGGCGCGGTCGCCACACCGGGCGTGGCCGCCGCGACGTTCGCGCCCGGCGGCGCCACGCGCATCAACTGACCGACTTCGATCTGATTCGGGTTGGTCAGGTTGTTCCACGCCGCGATGTCGTGATAATTCTGACCGTTTTCCAGTGCGATCCGATATAGGGTGTCGCCCGGCTTCACACGGTAATAGCCCGGCGGCGGCGGGCCGTTGTCCGGCGTCTGCGCCCCCGTCGTGCCGATGGGCGCGCCCGTTCTGTCGACGACCGGCGCCATGTCCATGCGCGTCGAACACGCCGCCAGCGCGGACAACGCCAGCACGCACACGCCGCGCTGCGCCGCGCTCAAGGACAGGTCCGCACTTCCATCTCGCAAAGCACGCAGGATACTCATCGGTGTCAAATCACTCCGGATTTTAAGGGTACAAAGAAAACGCGATCGAGCTGCTCTTCCCGCCAGTGCGTCGCCGACACACGCGTGACGAGCGTCAGCACCTGCGACTGCGCGGCCTGCGATCCGACCGGCGCGACAAGCTTGCCGCCCACCGCCAGTTGATCGAGCAAGGCCTGCGGCACGTCGAGGCCCGCGCACGCGATCACGATCGCGTCGAACGGCGCGGCCGCGGGCAAGCCGAGGCGGCCATCGCCGTAATGCAGCCGGATGTTCGGCACACGCAACGGCCGAAGATTGAGCTTTGCGCGCTCCGACAACGGACGCACGCGTTCGATCGAATAAACCTCAGTGGCAACTTGCGACAGCACCGCCGCCTGATAGCCACAGCCGGTGCCGATCTCCAGCACCTTGTTCAATACGCGTCCCGTCGCGACCAGCTCGATCATGCGCGCGACGACCGACGGCTTCGAGATGGTCTGGTGATGACCGATCGGCAGCGCGGCGTCTTCATAAGCCTGCGCGGCGAGCCCCGGATCGACGAACATGTGGCGCGGCACGACGGACATGGCGTTCAGCACGCGCGGATCGGTGATGCCGTTCGATCGCAGGCGTTCGACCATGCGCTCGCGCACCCGTTCCGACGTCAGCGTCTGCGTGCTCGCGAGCGCGACATTGGGCGCGCCTTTTTTCGTCGCGGTCGAAGCGGCGTTCGAATCACGCTCGGCGGTCCTCGGCGCGGTGCGCAATGCGCTCGTGCGCGGCGCATGCGCCGAATGATGCGTCTGCGCCGCGCTCTTGCTCGCGGACGGAACCGGTTTCGCTGCGTTAATTGCAGTCTTCGCGCCGGAACGCGCGGGAAAAACCGACGTGGCCGGCTTCGCGGACGCCGCGGCCGTCGCGGGATTTTTCATCGTCGCGTTGGCCGCGCGCGATGTCGATGATCCGGCAGGCTTCGCTGGCTGCGGCGTCGCGGGCTTGAGCGCGGCGACGGCGGCTTGCTTGCCGCGCGAATCCTGCGGGCGCGCCGCGGGCTTGCGCGGCTCGCGAACCAGATCCGCGAGCGCCAGCGGAAAGCGCTTGGCGCGCTCGTCGCTCATGTGCGAGCGCTCCCGGCGCGCGCCCATTCGCGCGTCTCGGCCATGAGCTTCGTATGAGTCAGATCGAGCTGCAGCGGCGTGATCGACACGAAGCCGTTCGCGACCGCATGAAAGTCCGTGCCTTCGCTCGCGTCGAGCGCGTCGCCCGACGGGCCGATCCAGTAGATCGGGTTGCCGCGCGGATCGGTTTGCCGGATCACAGGCTGCGACGGATGGCGCTTGCCGAGGCGCGTCACTTTCCATTCACGCAGTTGATCGTAAGGCAGGCTCGGGATGTTCACGTTCAGCAACGGATGGCCCGGCATCGGATGTTCGAGGAAATGCGCGACGATCTCGGCCGCGACGCGCGCGGCGTCGTCAAGATGAAGCCAGTCGCGTCCGACGAGCGAGAACGCGATCGCCGGGATGCCGAACATGAAGCCTTCGGTGGCGGCCGCGACCGTGCCCGAGTACAGCGTGTCTTCGCCGACGTTCTGGCCATT
This sequence comes from Caballeronia temeraria, assembly GCF_001544795.2. GTDB lineage: Bacteria > Pseudomonadota > Gammaproteobacteria > Burkholderiales > Burkholderiaceae > Caballeronia > Caballeronia temeraria. The sequence goes on from NZ_FCOI02000029.1 coordinate 38,141, forward strand.
GTTGATGCCCGACACGACGAGATCGGGCTGCTGCTCGAGCATGCCCGTGAGCGCGATGTGCACGGAATCGGTCGGCGTACCGTTCACGAAATTGAAACCGTTCGGCGCCTGATGAACGCTCAGGGGCCGCGACAGCGTGAGCGAGTTGGACGAGCCGCTGCAGTTCTGCTCGGGCGCCATCACCGTCACTTCGCCGAGCGGCTGCAGGACGTCGTGCAGCACATTGATGCCGCGCGCCAGATAACCGTCGTCGTTGCTGAGTAGGATTCGCATCCGGCGATTGTAACCGAGGAAAGTGGCGCGACGACGACTCGAACTGCCATACACTGAGCCCAGTTCAACGAGGAGAAACCATGCGCGCCGTACGATGCAACGAACACGGATTGCCCGACACGCTTTCGATCGAAACGCTGCCCGACCTGCATCCGGAAGCAGGCGAAGTCGTCATCGACGTCAAAGCAGCAAGCGTGAATTTCCCCGACGTGCTCATCATCCAGAACAAATATCAGTTCAAGCCGCCGTTGCCGTTCACGCCCGGCGCGGAGTTCGCGGGCATCGTGCGCGAAGTCGGCGCTGGTGTCACGCGTCTCGCGCCCGGCATGCGCGTGGCCGCCTACACCGCACAAGGCGCGTTCGCGGAACAGGCGCGCGCGAAGGCGACGGATTGCATCGTGTTGCCCGATGACGTCGATCTCGCCGATGCCGCCGCGTTCACGCTCGCCTACGGCACGTCGTATCACGCGCTCGTCGATCGCGGCGCGCTCAAGGCCGGCGACACGCTGCTCGTGCTCGGCGCGGCGGGTGGCGTCGGCATCGCGGCGATCCAGATCGGCAAGATCATCGGTGCGCGCGTGATCGCGGCGGCGTCGAGTGCGGAGAAGCTCGCGTTCTGCCGCGAACATGGCGCCGATGAAGTCATCGACTATGCGCGCGAAGATCTGCGCGAGCGCATCAAGGCGCTGACCGGCGGCAACGGGCCGGATGTCGTTTTCGATCCCGTCGGCGGTGCGTATGCGGAACCGGTGTTTCGCAGTATCGGCTGGCGGGGGCGGTATCTCGTCGTCGGCTTCGCGAATGGCGAGATTCCGAAGCTGCCGCTCAATCTCGCGCTGCTGAAAGGCGCGAGCATCGTCGGCGTGTTCTGGGGCGGCCACATGCAGCGCGAGCACGCGCTCGCCGATCAGGAATTCGCGACGATGGTCGACTGGATCAAGTCAGGCACGCTGCGGCCGGTCGTCACGAAACGTTATTCGCTCGACGAAACCCCGCAAGCCCTCGACGACATGATGAATCGCCGCGTGACCGGCAAGATCGTGATCGAGCCGTAACGCGGACTGCTACCATCGCGCCCTTTCAGACTTCCTTCGAATCGAGATGACGAGCACACGCCCCGACGTCAGCGTCATCGTGCCGGTCTACAACTGCGAGGCGTGGATCGACGCGCTGCTGCGCTCGGTGCTCGATCAGGCAGGCGTCGATCTCGAAATCATCGCGATCTGTGACGGCGCGACGGACGGCAGCCTCGCCGTGCTCGAATCGATGGCGGCGCGCGATGCGCGCATCCGCGTCGTGGCGCAGGACAATCGCGGCGTATCGGCGACGCGCAATGCCGGGCTGACGCTCGCGCGCGGCGAATGGATCGCGTTCGCGGACGGCGACGACTGGATGAAGCCCGGCGCGCTGCGCACGTGGATCGACTACGGCCGCCGGCATGAACTCGATGTCGTGATCGGCAACGGCTTCAGCTTCGAAGCCCTGCCGCCGCCCGCCGATCCGCAACCGATGTACGAACGCCAGCCGTGGGGCGAAATCTGCGACGGCGCGACGTGGCTCAAGCGCACCGTGCCGAACGACGACTGGGTCGTCTGCGTCTGGCTGCAATGCGTGCGACGCGATTTCGTCGCAAAGCACGGACTGCGCTTCGAGGAAGGCGTCGTGCACGAGGACATCATCTGGGCATTGCAGACCGGACTGCGCGCGCAACGCGTCGGCTTCGTGCGCGAAGCTTTCTATGGCTATCGGCGCAATCCGGCATCGATCACGAATTCGCCTTCGCATGCCGCCGTCGCGCGCCGCGCCGCCGGTTATCTGCGCGTGATCGACGCGCTCGTGACCGCCGCGCTCGATCCGCAGACCGATCGGACGCTGAGCCGGATTCTGCTGCGCCAGGCCAACCGCGAGAGCGGTCATCTGTTGCACGTGCTGCGAAAGCGTCTGAACGACGACGAACTGCGCAAGCCTTTCGCGCGGCAGTTCCTGCAATCGGGGTATGTCCGCGTGATGCTGAAGGGCGCGACCAATGCCAGCGAAATGTGGCGCGCGCTTCGCTGCTGGCGCGTCTATTCGCGCTTCGCGGCGTAGACGGGTCCGGTCAGAAGCGCCGCGATTGCGCGCCGGGCAGCATGCCGATGCGCGCGGCGTGTGTCGCCTGCGTGGATGCGGCATCGCCGAAATCGGCCGCCGCGTAGTGATGCAACGCGCGCGCATGCTTGCCGTGCAGCGTCTGAAACGCCGACGTCACACGGCGCACGGTGAGCAGACGTTGCCACAGCCGTTCGCGAAGCCCGCCGAAGGGCAGCAACGACGGCGGCAACACGACCGCGCCCGGACCCCAGCCCGGACGCCACGAGCGCGCGAGACCCTGACGCATGAACAGCGACAACGTGGGCACGCCGATGCAGGACGCGAGATGCCCGAGACCGGAATCGTTGCCGATGAACCACGACGACTCCGCGATCCACGCCGCGACTTCGCTCAGTTGCGGCAGCGCGTTGACCTCACACCCTTCCTGCGCGATATCGCTCCAGACGCTGAACTCGGCCGGCGCGACGAGAAAGCTCGGCTGCAACCGGCGACGCGAGAGCACACGCGAGAGCGCCAGAAACTTCTTGCGGCTCCACATCTTTTCGGGATGACTGCCGGTCGGATGAATCACGACGCGATTATCGAACCGCCCGCGCATGACGCCGGCCGGCACGACGAGGCCGTTTTCGCGCGTGACATCGGAGAGGCCCAGCACGTTGCTCGCGATATCGACGATACGGTCCACCATGTGCTTCGAGCCGCCGTATTCCGGCAGCGCCGCGAGGCAGAGCGTCTTGCCCGAGCGGCTCAATGCCGATGCGTAATCGGTCGGGCGAAGCTCGATCACCGTGTCGAAAGCGCGCTGCCAGGCGTCGGGACGCCCTACCGTCACCTGCGGAAACCAGTCGGCGAGCTGCTCCGCGACCCAGCCGAACACGACGGGGCGATATCCATTGCGGATGAGATTGTCGACGAGGACAAGCCCGATGAGGCTGTCGCCGATCGGCGATGGCAATACCACCGCAATCGAACCGCCAGTTCGCAGTTTCATTGTTGGTCTCGCGGGAACGGACGCCGCGCAGATGGCGCGCATGGTGTCCGGCTGCAGAGTGTCGCGCGATTTGCGTTACGACTTGATGTGCCTGCGGCGTCCGTTCACCCGAATCACGGCCGGCCTGTTGCCGCCAGCCGCGGGACGCCTGTCCAGCTCAGCATGATAGCGATGTCGACGATGCCGTGCCAGAACGGTTAATCCGAAATCGGTCTGGCACGGTTTGCGGCGCGTTATCGGGCGCGCGCCGGTGCCATTAAAGCTTCTCGGTCTCGCCGCTCTTCGGCTGCCACTTCATGAGCCTGCGCTCGACCAGCGCGACGATGCCATCGAGCACCAGCGCGAACGCGGTCAGCACGAGAATGCCCGCGAACACCGTGTTGATATCGAAGGTGCCTTCGGCCTGCAGAATCAGATAACCGACGCCACGCGCCGAGCCGAGATATTCGCCGACCACCGAGCCGACGAACGCCAGTCCCACCGACGTATGCAGACTGGAAAACACCCAGCTCGTCGCGCTCGGCAGATAGACGTGCCGCAGCAATTGCTTGCGATTCGCACCGAGCATGCGCGCGTTCGCGAGCACGACCGGACTGACTTCCTTCACGCCCTGATACACGTTGAAGAACACGATGAAAAACACGAGCGTCACGCCCAGCGCGACCTTCGACCAGATGCCGAGGCCGAACCACACCGCGAAGATCGGCGCGAGAATCACGCGCGGCATCGAATTGGCCGCCTTGATGTAGGGATCGAGGAGCGCGCTCGTCGTCGGCGCGAGCGCGAGCCAGAGTCCGACGCCCAGTCCCGTCACCGTGCCGATGACGAACGCCAGCACCGTCTCGATCAGCGTCACCCACAGATGGATGTAGATCTCGCCGCCTGTGAACCACTCCCAGATGCGCACGAGCACTTTCTGCGGCTCGCCGAAAAAGAACGCGGCCTTGTCGGCGTCGTCGAAATAGAAAGGCGGCAGGAGCGTCGGGCTCGTCAGCACGTACCACAGCACGAAGCACGCGAGCAGCAACAGCCATTGCCACACGATGAGATTCGCTCGATTCGGGCGCAGCTTGTTCCACATGGTCGTATCGTCTTATTCGGCGGCGGCGGGCTTCAGCTGCTGCTGATAGCCCTTCAACACTTCCTCGCGCAGCACGCCCCAGATCTGCGCGTGCAGTTCGACGAAGCGTGGATGCGAGCGGATCTCGGCGACATCGCGCGGGCGCGGCAGATCGATCACGAATTCGCCGATCGGATGCGTACCGGGTCCGGCCGCCAGCACGACGACGCGGTCGGACAGCGAAATCGCCTCGTCCAGATCGTGCGTGATGAAGAGCACGGCCTTACGCTTCGCGGCCCACAGATCGAGCAGCTCGTTTTCCATCAGCTGACGGGTCTGGATGTCGAGCGCGGAGAACGGCTCGTCCATCAGGATGATGTCGGGATCGAGGATGAGCGTCTGCGCCATCGCGACGCGCTTTCTCATGCCGCCCGACAATTGATGCGGATAGCGATCGCCGAAGCCGCCGAGACCCACGCGCTTCAGCCATTCCTCGCCGCGCTTGCCGGCTTCGGCCTTCGGCACGCCCTGAAACGCGAGGCCGGCCGTCACGTTGTCGAGCGCGCTGCGCCACGGCATCAGACCGTCGGCCTGGAACATGTAGCCCGCGCGCCGGTTGATGCCCTTCAGCTTCTCGCCGAAGACGCTCACCGTCCCCGACGATGGCTCGAGCAGCCCCGCCGACACGTTGAGCAACGTCGACTTGCCGCAGCCGGTCGGCCCGACCACGGACACGAATTCGCCCGGCGCGATCGCGAGCGTCGTATCGCGGACCGCCGTATAGCGATCACGGCGATTCTCGCGCGACGCGAACGTGCAGGTGACATCCGCGAGTTCGAGCGCATATTTCGATGGCGACGGCATCGATCAGACCTTGACCGTAGCGAGCGCCTTCTTGACGAAGTCGTTGGTCCAGGCCTTCGACAGGTCGATCGGCTTGCCCTTCACCGTTTCGTCGAAGGCCTGAAGCGTCTTGAGCGACGTCGCGGGACCATCGGCGGGCATCAGGCCATCGGGCGACAGCGCCTCTTTCACGTGCTGCCACGAATCGAGATACAGCGCGCGATCGCCGAGCAGATAGCTTTCCGGCACCGTCGAAATGAGGTCCTTGCCCGACGCCGTCTGCAGCCACTTCAGCGCGCGGACCATCGCGTTGGTGAGCGCCTGCGTCGTGTTGGGATTCTTCGTGATGAAGCTCTGCGACGCGTACAGGCATCCCGCCGGCATGTTGCCGCCGAACACCTTGACGGTATCGGCGAGCGTGCGCGTGTCCGACACAATGCGGATATCGCCCGCGCGATCGAGCTTGGTCATCACCGGATCGAGATTGGCGATGGCGTCGATCTGGCCGGATTGCAGCGCGGCGATTGCGCCCGCGCCCGCGCCGACGCCGATGAACGACACATCGGTCGCCTTCAGCCCGGCCTGCGCGAGCACGAAGCTCGCCATGATCGACGTCGACGAACCCGGCGCCGTCACGCCGATTTTCTTGCCCTTCAGGTCCGCGACCGACTTGTAGTTCGGCATCGCCTTCTTCGACACGGCAAGCACGATCTGCGGCGCGCGCCCTTGCAGCACGAATTCGCGGAAGTACTGATTCTTCGCCTGGAGCAGCAACGTGTGCTCGAACGCGCCGGACACGACATCCGCGCTGCCGCCGACCGCCGCCTGCAGCGCCTTCGCGCCGCCCGCGAAATCGGCGATTTCGATGTCGAGCCCTTCGTCCTTGAAATAGTTGCGACGCTCCGCGATCGTGAGCGGCAGATAGTAGAAGAGATTCTTGCCGCCGACCGCAATGGATACCTTGGTCTGCTCCAGCTTGCTCTGCCCGAACGCGAGCGGCATGCCCGACATGGCCCCGCCCGCGAGCACGGCGCCGCTCGCGATGAACGTTCTGCGTTTCATCGTTGTGTGTCTCCTGGTTTTATCGTTGTCAGCGCTGTCCGGCTCGAGGCTCAGATCACCTTGGCCGCGCGCAGCCGCGCAATATCGTCGGCATCATACCCGAGCGTTTGAAGTACTTCATCCGTATGTTCACCGAGTTGCGGCCCGAGCCAGCGCGTTTCGCCCGGCGTTTCCGAGAGCTTCGGCGTCACGTTCGGCAGCGTGATCTCGTGGCCGTCCTGCCACGGGAAACGTTGCAGCATCTGCCGCGCGATGTATTGCGGATCGGTGAACATGTCGGCCACGCTGTAGATGCGGCCCGCCGGGACGTCGGCGGCGTTGAGCACGGCGAGCGCTTCGTCGATGCTGCGCGTCGAGAGCCACGCGGCGATGGCGTCGTCGATTTCCTGCGTGCGCGGCACGCGTCCGTCGTTCGATGCGAGCGCGGGATCGTCGGCGAGATCCGCGCGATCGATCGCGTTCATGAGGCGCTTGAAGATGGGATCGCTGTTGCCGCCGATCACGATGCTGCCATCGCGGCACGGATACGTATTCGACGGCACGATGCCCGGCAGCGACGCGCCCGTGCGCTCGCGCACCATGCCGTACACGCCGTATTCCGGCACGACGCTTTCCATCATGTTGAAGACGGCTTCGTACAGCGCGACATCGACGACCTGCCCTTTGCCGCCGTTCACCTGCTTGTGGTGCAGCGCCATCAGCGCGCCGATCACACCGTGCAGCGCCGCGATGGAGTCGCCAATGGAAATGCCGATGCGCGGCGGCGGCAGATCCGGATAGCCGGTGATATGACGCAGCCCGCCCATCGATTCCGCGATCGCGCCGAAGCCCGGACGATCGCGATACGGACCGGTCTGCCCGTAACCGGAGAGCCGCACCATCACGAGACCGGGATTGTCGGCGGACAACACTTCATAGCCGAGCCCGAGCTTTTCGAGCAGACCCGGCCGGAAATTTTCGATGACGACATCGGCTTCCTTCGCAAGCCGCCGCACGATCTCCTTGCCCTCGTCGGCCTTGAGATTCACCGTCACGGATTTCTTGTTGCGCGCCTGCACGGCCCACCAGAGCGACGTGCCGCCCACTTCCGGATAGAGCTTGCGCCACTTGCGCAGCGGATCGCCGCCATTCGGATCTTCGATCTTGATGACGTCGGCGCCGAACTCGCCCATGAAACGCGCGGCGAACGGACCGGCGATGAGCGTGCCCAGTTCCAGTACCTTCACGCCCGCGAGTGGTCCCGTCGTTGCGCTCATGGTCGTGTCTCCTTTTTTTTGCGGGCCTTTACAACGGGATATCGAGCGGCTTGAAGCGCGGCGTGCCGTCGGCGAGCGTTTCGTTGAACATCGCGGCGGGGCGCACCCACAAGCCGCGCTCGTGCGGCCACAGGTGTTCGTAGACGATCATCGCTTCCTCGGTCTCCGAATGCCGCGCGACGCCGATCACGCGGTACAGCCCGCCCTTGTAATGACGATGCGTCGCTAGAGCGAGCGCTTCGGTCTCTGTCATCGATTCGATTCCTTTAAACGGAGCGGCGATCGAGCATCGCGCGCGCGATCGTGCCCGCATCGACATATTCGAGCTCGCCGCCGACAGGCACGCCGCGCGCGAGCCGCGTCACCTTCAGCCCTTTGCTCTTGAGCGTTTGCGCGAGATAGTGCGCGGTGGCTTCACCTTCGTTGGTGAAGTTGGTGGCGAGCACGACTTCCTGCACTTCGCCGTCGAGCGCGCGGTTGATGAGCCGCTCGAAGTGGATCTCCTTCGGCCCGATGCCGTCGAGCGGACTGAGCCGCCCCATCAGCACGAAATAGAGCCCGCGATACGTGAGCGTCTGTTCGAGCATGATCTGGTCGGCAGGCGTCTCGACGACGCACAGCAAAGCCGGATCGCGCTCTTCGTCGCTGCAGACTTCGCAGATGTCGCTTTCCGTGAAAGTGTTGCACTTCTCGCAGTGCTTCAGATGCTCGGTCGCGAACAGCAGCGAATTGCCGAGCTTTTCGGCGGCGGCGCGGTCGTGCTGCATCAGGTGATAAGCCATGCGCTGCGCGGACTTCGGTCCGACGCCGGGCAGCGCGCGCAGCGCTTCCACGAGCGCCGACAGGGCGGAAGGTTGTTTCATGTGTCCTTCATTCGACATCGAAACGCGCCGAACCGCTTCGGCGCGCGCGCTCAGAACGGCAGTTTGAAGCCCGGCGGCATCGGCATGCCGGCCGTCATGCCGCTCATTTTCTCTTGCGTGGTGGCTTCGGCCTTACGCACGGCGTCGTTGAACGCGGCGGCGACGAGGTCTTCCAGCATGTCCTTGTCGTCGGCGAGCAGGCTCGGATCGATCTGCACGCGGCGCACGTCGTTCTTGCAGGTCATCGTCACCTTCACGAGACCGGCGCCGGACTGGCCCTCGACCTCGATCTGCGCGAGCTGATCCTGCATCTTCTTCATGTTTTCCTGCATCTGCTGGGCTTGTTTCATCAGCCCGGCGAGTTGGTTCTTCATCATGGTTCGGCTCCTTCCTGGAAAACGTGTGGCAAAAGCACGCGCGATGCGCGCGCCCGATATTCAGTGCGGCGGCGCGACATAAACCCACGCGCCGCGCGCTTCAATTCACGACGGATTCGCGCCCGACGCGGAGATCGGCTTGATCGAACCCTGCACGATGCTCGCGCCGAAATCGCGGATCAGCGATTGCACGAACGGGTCCTGCTTGATCTCCTGCTCGGCTTCCTGCTGGCGACGCGCGCGCTCGGCGGCATCGAGCGCGGCGGCGGTGCGGCGCGCGGGCGCGACGTCGACGTTGACTTCGATCGCTCGGCCGAGCTTTTCAGCAAGCGCGGCCTTGAGCTTCGTGACGTGCATGGCGTCGGTGTACATCTGGACCGGAACCGCGAGCGTGACGGAATTCGCGTCGCAGGCGGTGAGTTCGCTGTTGAACGCGAGCTGATAGGCGACGCCCTTCAACGGCAGATCGACGGCGAGCACGGCCCATTCGACGGACACGCCAAGCGCATCGAGCGGCACGGCAGGCGGCAGCGGCGGCGTGTCGATCACGGGCGCGGGCTTCGCGGCCGGCTCCGCGCCGAAGCGCATGTCGTCCGGACCGCTGTCGAAGGCGGGTACGAAGCCGTCGTCGGGCGGCATGAAATATTCGGCTTCCGATCCCGCTGGCGGATAGTCGTCGGGCGGCATGTCTTCCCACGGCGGCACGACGTTCGACTTGCCCGCGTTGCTCGCCGCGGGCTTCGGTTCGGGCGCGGCCGGCGGTGCGCGGCGAGGCGTCGGCACCTGAACTTGCGCAGCCGGTTTCGCGACGGGTTTGGTCGCGCCGGGAGCCGACGTCGGCGCGGCGGATGCAACGCGCGCGCCGCGATCGGACGACAGACGCATGCCCGCGCTGCGCAGCACTTCGAGCGCGGCGCTCGCGCCGCCTGCCGCGCGCGAGTTCGCGGCTTCATCCGCGACACGCGAAGCAGCAGGCGCTGCTTCATCGACGGCCTGTCGCGCGGCGCTCGGCATCGGCGCCGGTTTGGCGGGCACCGGCTCGCTCGTTTCGACGGGCGCGGAAGGCTTCACGCTTTCGACGACGCTTTCGACCGGCTGCGTTTCCTTCGCCTTGACGATGACCGCTTCCACGGCAGGCGCCGGCGCTTTTGCCACCGGCGCGGGCGCGACGGCACGCTCGGCCATCGCACCGGCAAGCGCTGCGCTGCGCGCGGGCTTCGCGCCCGAAGGCGTGCTCACGATGCCGCCTCCCGGTCCACCCGCCGGCTCGAACGCGAGCATGCGCAAGAGGGTCATCGTGAAGCCGGCGTATTCGTCGGGCGCGAGACCGAGCTCGCTGCGCCCGACCGTGGCGATCTGATAGAAAAGCTGGACCTGCTCGGCGGACAACATGTCCGCGAAGCGGCGGATGTCCGCCGCCTCGGGCCATTCATCCAGCACCGACGTCGGCGCGAACTGCGCCCAGCCGATCCGATGCAAAAGACTCGCGAGATCCTGCAGCGCCGTCGAGAAAGACAGACTGCGCAGCGCCATTTCGTCGGCGATCGCGAGCACGCCCGCGCCGTCGCCGCTAGCGAGCGCATCGATGAGGCGGATCAGATAGCTTTGATCGAGTGCGCCGAGCATGCCGCGCACGGCTTCCTCGGTGACCTGATTCGCCGAATACGCGATGGCCTGGTCGGTCAGCGACAGCGCGTCGCGCATGGAGCCGTCCGCCGCGCGCGACAAAAGACGCAGCGCCTGCGATTCGAACGAAATGTTCTCTTGCTGAAGAATGGTCTCCAAATGCGACACGATGTGCCCCGCCGGCATCTGCTTCAGATTGAACTGAAGGCAGCGCGAGAGCACGGTGACCGGAATTTTCTGCGGATCGGTGGTCGCGAGGATGAACTTCACGTGCGGCGGCGGCTCTTCCAGCGTCTTCAGCATCGCGTTGAAGGCGTGGTTCGTGAGCATGTGCACTTCGTCGATCATGTAGACCTTGAAGCGCGCATCGACGGGCGCGTACACGGCTCGTTCGAGCAGCGCCGCCATTTCGTCGACGCCGCGATTGCTCGCCGCATCCATTTCGACGTAATCGACGAAACGACCTTCGTCGATTTCCCGGCACGCGCGGCACACGCCGCACGGCTTCGACGTCACGCCGGTTTCACAATTGAGCGCCTTCGCGAAGATGCGCGAGAGCGTCGTCTTGCCGACGCCGCGCGTGCCCGTGAAGAGATACGCGTGATGCAGACGGCCGCCATCCAGCGCGTGCGTGAGCGCCCGGACGACGTGCTCCTGGCCGACGAGCGACTCGAATGATTTCGGCCGCCATTTGCGTGCGAGAACTTGATAGGTCATGCGCGAAATTGTATCAGCAACGACCTGGCGCAAACGCCGCAGCAAAAGGCGGCAGGCGGAACTGAAGACGACGCTTTCGGCCAATGCGCACGCGCGAAAACATCGCACACGGACGGTGCGCTTAGCGCGAACAATCTTGGGGAAAACGCGAGAGGGAAAACGAAAGAGGAAAAGCGAAGAAAGCGGAAGGTGACGAGCCCGACCCTCGGCACTGGTGGAAAACGGCTGTGGCTGCTTCGTTCCCGACCTGACCAGGTTGACCGCGCCACCATGCGAGGAGGCCCGTCACGTTGAAGTGTACCACGGGGTGCGGCTCGCCCGGAAGGCATCGGAGAAATGCGCGCAATTGCGACGCTCTCTTGCGCTTTGCGTTTTCGGCCTCAGATGCGGCCTATCAGGACCCGGCAACGGATAGCAAATTAGGCTAAGATGACATTTGAATCACCCGGAAGTGGTGCATCTCGCCCTTCCGCGGATCATTCGCCGCCGTTCGCGAGTCATTCTGGCGCACGGCGCGCGGGCCGAACCTGCCCGTTGGCGACGAAAATTTTCTCAGTTTTGTGTATCGTGGCGAGCAATCAAACGCGGGCCTCGAATCAATAGAGGTATTCAGACAATGAGCGAATCAATCAAGCACATCAGCGACGCTTCTTTCGAACAGGATGTCGTCAAGTCGGATAAACCTGTCCTGCTCGATTTCTGGGCCGAGTGGTGTGGTCCGTGCAAGATGATTGCCCCGATCCTCGACGAAGTCGCGAAGGATTATGGCGATCGCCTTCAGATCGCGAAGATCAACGTGGACGAACATCAGTCGACGCCGGTGAAGTTCGGCGTGCGCGGCATTCCCACGCTGATCCTTTTCAAGAACGGCGCAGTCGCCGCTCAGAAGGTCGGCGCTTTGTCCAAGTCGCAACTCACCGCGTTCCTCGACAGCAACCTGTAACGGCATCACCGGCAGGCGGCGGCATCGCCCGGCGCCTGCCTTGCGCATCATGACGCGCTAAAAGCGCGATCCGATGCAGCCGATGTTGTCACGCGACAACATCGGCTGAAAAGCCCCGCCCAAAGCCCACCCGAGGCTCGTGTGGCGTGTGCTATGCTAGAATCACAAGAGTTCAAGAAGTATTAAGTCTCGAGCGGTTCCGCTCACCTCTTCTCCCAAATCTTTCTGTCGCACCTCTCTCCCTGGCGGGAAATCCGTATGCATTTATCCGAGCTCAAGTCTCAGCACGTCTCCGCACTGATCGAGATGGCCAACGGCCTCGAAATCGAAAATGCGAACCGCCTGCGCAAGCAGGAACTCATGTTCGCGATTCTTAAAAAGCGCGCCAAGGGCGGCGACACGATTTTCGGCGACGGCACGCTCGAAGTGCTGCCCGACGGCTTCGGCTTCCTGCGCTCGCCCGAGACTTCGTATCTCGCGAGCACGGACGACATTTACATCAGCCCGTCGCAAATCCGCCGCTTCAATCTGCACACCGGCGACACGATCGAAGGCGAAGTGCGCACGCCGAAAGACGGCGAGCGTTATTTCGCGCTCGTGAAGGTGGATAAAGTCAACGGGCAGCCGCCCGAGGCCTCGAAACACAAGATCATGTTCGAGAACCTCACGCCGCTGCATCCGAACAAGCCGCTGCCGCTCGAGCGCGAAATGCGCGGCGAGGAAAACGTGACGGGCCGGATCATCGACATGATCGCGCCGATCGGCAAGGGCCAGCGCGGCCTGCTCGTCGCGTCGCCGAAGTCGGGCAAGACCGTGATGCTGCAGCACATCGCGCATGCGGTGAAGGCGAATCATCCGGACGTCATCCTCTTCGTGCTGCTCATCGACGAGCGCCCGGAAGAAGTGACGGAAATGCAGCGCTCGGTGCGCGGCGAAGTGATCGCATCGACCTTCGACGAACCCGCCGCGCGTCACGTGCAAGTGGCCGAAATGGTCATCGAAAAGGCGAAGCGTCTCGTCGAAATGAAGCACGACGTCGTGATTCTGCTCGACTCGATCACGCGTCTCGCGCGCGCCTACAACACGGTCGTGCCGGCCTCGGGCAAGGTGCTGACGGGCGGTGTCGACGCCAACGCGCTGCAGCGTCCGAAGCGCTTCTTTGGCGCGGCGCGCAACATCGAGGAAGGCGGTTCGCTCACGATCATCGGCACGGCGCTCATCGAAACGGGCAGCCGCATGGACGACGTGATCTACGAAGAGTTCAAGGGCACCGGCAACATGGAAGTGCACCTCGAGCGCCGTCTCGCGGAAAAGCGCGTCTATCCGTCGATCAACCTGAACAAGTCGGGCACGCGCCGCGAAGAGCTGCTCATCAAGCCGGACCTGCTGCAAAAGGTCTGGGTGTTGCGCAAGTTCATCCACGACATGGACGAAGTCGAAGCCATGGAATTCCTGCTCGACAAGATCCGTCAGACGAAGAACAACGCCGAATTCTTCGACATGATGCGTCGCGGCGGAGGCTGATCCCGCTTCGCTGCTTCAGACAGAAAACCGCCTGCTTAGTCAGGCGGTTTTTTTATGCTTCGCGCGCGCCGCGCTCCGTACAATCCGGATCATCGAAGCAAAAAGAACGAGCTATGGCCAACCTCTTTTCCCGCTGGTTCGGCGCGCAACGCCGCGAACGCACGCTGCGCAAATACGCGATCGACGACGCGCTCTGGCAGCGCACGCTCGACACGTACCCGTGCTTCGGCCATCTGGACGCGAACGACCTCGCGCGTTTGCGCGAAACCGCGAGTCTTTTCATCGCGCAGAAGGAATTCTCGACGGCGCACGATCTCGAGCTGACCGATCAGATGATCGTCTCGATCGCCGCGCAAGCCTGCTTGCCCGTGCTCAATCTCGACCTCGATCTGTATCGCGGATGGGTCGGCGTGATCGTCTATCCGGGCGAGTTCATCATCCGGAAGACGGTCGAAGACCAGGACGGCGTCGTGCACGAAATTGAGCACGATGCGAGCGGCGAAGCGTGGGAAGGCGGTCCGGTCGTCCTTTCGTGGGAAGACGCGCAGATGGCGGATGGCTCCGACGCCTACAACGTCGTGATCCACGAGTTCGCGCACAAGATCGACATGGTCACGGGCGAGGCCGACGGTCATCCGCCGCTCTATCGGCGCTGGCACGCGCCGCTGGATTCGACCGCGTGGTCGGACATCTTCGACAACGCCTACGACCAGTTCTGCGCGCGCGTCGACGCCGTGCCGGAGCGGCGCTGGAGCCGCTTCGAGCGCGAATCGCTGATCGACCCGTACGCGGCGGATCATCCGTCGGAATTCTTCGCGGTGTGCAGCGAGGCGCTTTTCGTGACGCCGCTGGCGTTCGAAACCGAGTATCCCGAGCTCTACCGGCTGCTCGCGCGCTATTACCGGCAGGACCCGGCGGGCATCGGCGCACTCGTCGCGTGAGTTGCGCCGCAACCGCCGAAAAAGATGTCAACCGACTGATTTTCTGGCATAATCGCCGTTTTTCGACCCTAGGCAAGTGACTCGCGCGGCACAGACAAGTGCAACGGGTTGGCTACCGCCAGATATCAGGAAAGACCATGAAACAAGGCATTCATCCGGATTACCGCGAAGTTCTGTTCATCGACATGTCGAACGACTTCAAGTTCGTGACCCGCTCGACCATCCAGACGCGCGAAACCGCCGAATTCAACGGCAAGACCTACCCGCTCGCGAAGATCGAAGTGTCGTCGGAATCGCATCCGTTCTACACGGGTCAGCAAAAGATCATGGACACGGCGGGCCGCGTCGAGAAGTTCAACAACAAGTTCGCACGCTTCTCCACCAAGAAGTAAGTCGGGCTTCGGCTTCAAGCAAAAAGGGCAGCTTTGGCTGCCCTTTTTTGTCGCTGACGAATCGTGTCACTGTTTCGCCGCCGCCGTCGACAGGCGGCCCCGCCTTTGCTGCATTCGGTAAGCATTGTTGCGCCCGGTTACGGCGAGCATCGATGAACCGCCCTTAACGCCACCGCGCGACTACAATGCCGGTTGCCTTGGCCCCGCGCTCGCGCCGCGCGAGATCCGCGGACCGTCCTCCAACAAGCCTTCTCGCATGCGATCTGTCGTTCGTCTGACCGCCTCCGCCACCAGCGCCCTGCCGCGCTGGCTGCTGCTCGCCATCTGTATCACCTATGCGTCGTTCGGCCTGTTCGGCCGCGATCCGTGGAAGAACGAGGATGCGGCGGGCTTCGGCGTCATGTGGACGATGGCCAACGGCGACGCGCGCGACTGGCTCCTGCCGAACCTCGTCGGCAAGGCGCCAACCGCCGATGGCCCGCTGATGTACTGGCTCGGCGCATCGGCCATTCGTCTGCTGAGCCCGTGGGTCGACGCGAGCAACGCGTCGCGCGTGGTCACGGGCCTGCTCTTCTGTCTCGCCTGCGCGTTCGTCTGGTATTCGGCCTATCTGCTCGGCCGGCGCGACGAGGCCCAGCCGTTCAAATACGCTTTCGGCGGTGAGCCGGAGCCGCGCGACTACGGCCGCACGCTCGCCGACGGCGCCCTGCTGATCCTGCTCGCGTGCTTCGGCCTCGCCGAGCGCGGCCACGAAACCACGCCGCAGCTCGCGCAGTTCGCCGGCACCGCGATGCTCCTCTACGCTCTCGTGCGCAGCCTCGACAAGCCGATCCACGGCGGCCTGGTCTGGGGCCTGGCGATTGGCGTCGTCGGGCTGTCGAGCTCGCCCGTGCTCGTGTTCGCGCTCCTGCTCTGCACGCTCGCGATGACCATCATCGTGAAACAGGTCCGTGCCGCGCCGCTCATCATCTACGGCCTGCCGGTCGCGATCGTGCTGATCGGCGCGTGGGTGCTCCCCGCGCTCCATTACTTCCCCGACGATGGCGAATGGTGGCTGCGTCAATGGTGGCGCAACAGCTTTTCGTTCTTCTCCGGCACGCCGGGAGCGATCTTCGGCTACGCGATCAAGAATCTGCCGCTCTTCACCTGGCCCGCGTGGCCGCTCGCGATCTGGGCGTTCGTCAGCTGGGGCGGGCTGCGCCGCTCGCCGCACGTCGGTGTGCCGCTGTCGATCATCGGGCCGTTGCTCGTGCTGGTCGTGCTGCAGGCGCACGAAACCAACCGGCTCTTCATGCTGCTTCTGCCGCCGCTTTCGGTGCTCGCGACCTTCGCGCTGCCCACGCTCAAGCGCGGCGCGATCAACGCGATCGACTGGTTCGCGATGCTGAGCTTCACGATCATCGGCTCGCTTGTCTGGCTCGTGTGGAGCGCCGGCATGTTCGGCTTTCCCGCGCCGATGGCCCGCAATCTCGCGCGTCTCGCGCCGGGCTTTCATCCCGAGTTCAAGCTGATTTCCTTCGTGTGCGCGGTGGCCGTGACGGTCTGCTGGTTCCTGCTCGCGCGCTGGCGGCTCGCGCGGCATCCGAAGGTGTTGTGGCGCAGCGTCGTGCTGTCGAGCGCGGGCACGACGCTCATGTGGGTGCTGCTCATGACGCTGTGGCTGCCGGTCGTGAACTACAGCCGGACGTATCGCGACGTGGCCGAGCAGATCGCCGATCATCTGCCGCCGGACTACACCTGCATCTCGCCCGTGCGGCTGGGCGACGCGCAGATCGCCACCTTCGCCTATTTCGGCGGCATGCATTTCGCGTTCGACGAAGACTGCGACGTGATCCTGCGCCAGGATCCGTCGGATTACGGCGAGCCGTCGTCGATGTCGGCGTTCCAGTGGAAGCTCGTGTGGGAAGGCCGGCGCGTCGCCGACCGCGACGAGCGTTTCCGTCTCTACGTGCGCATCGAGCGTCCCACGCCGCCGGCGAAGAAACCGCTGCGTCCGAAGAGCCTGCGCCGGGCGCAGTAACGCGATGCGCGCGCTACCCGCTTCCCGCAGCACGACCGGCATGCTGAACGACGTGCGCAAGATCGCCGCGCTCGCGTGGCCGGTGCTGATCGGCCAGCTTGCGGTGATCGCGTTCGGCGTCATCGACACCGCGATGGTCGGCCGCTTCTCCGCGACCGATCTCGCCGCGCTCGGTCTCGGCGGCTCCATCTATATTTCGGTGTATATCGGCCTGACGGGGATTCTCGTCGCGTTGCAGCCGATCGCCGGTCAGCTTTTCGGCGCGGGCCGCGAAAGCGAAATCGGCGAGGAGACGCGTCAGGCGTTCTGGCTCGCCGCCGTGCTCGCCGTGATCGGCTTCGTGCTGCTCTTTCATCCCGAGCCGCTGCTGTCGCTCGCGAAGACGCCGCCCGCGCTGCACGACCGCACCGTCGACTATCTGCGCATTCTCTCGTTCGGCCTGCCCGCGAGCCTCGCGTTTCGCGTCTACAGTTCGCTCACGAACGCGGTCGGCAAGCCGCGCCTCGTGATGTTCCTGCAGGTCGGCGGCCTGCTGCTCAAGTTTCCGCTCAACACGTGGTTCATCTTCGGCGGCTTCGGCGTGCCCGCGCTCGGCGGCCCGGGCTGCGCGCTCGCGAGCACGCTCATCAACTGGGTGCTCGCGAGCGTCGGCATGACCGTGCTGTTCAGGTTCGAGTTCTTTCGCCCGTTCGGCATCTTCTCGCACTTCTGCTGGCCGGTCTGGCGGCGCCAGTTGGCGCTTCTGCGTCTCGGCATTCCGATGGGCCTCTCCTATCTCATCGAGGTCACGTCGTACACGTTCATGGCGCTCTTCATCTCGCGCTTCGGCACGACGACGCTCGCCGGCCATCAGATCGCGGGCAATCTCGGCGCGGTGCTGTACATGACGCCGCTTTCGATCGGCATCGCATCGTCGACGCTGGTGTCGCAGGCGCTCGGCGCGCAACGCTACGACGACGCCCGCTCGATTTCGCGTCACGGCATCGGCATGGCGTGCGTGCTCGCGCTCGTGTACGGCGTGATCCTGATCGCGGCGCGCCCGCACATCATCGGCGCCTATACGCCCGATGCGAACGTCATCGCCGCCGCGATGCCGCTCGTGCTCATCATCTTCTTCTATCACTTCTGCGACGCCCTCCAGATCACCACCGCGTTCATCCTGCGCGCGTACAAGGTGACGCTCGTGCCGACCGTGATCTACGCGATCGCGCTGTGGGGCATCGGCCTGGGCGGCGGCTATCTGCTCGGCTTCGATGTGGGCGGCGGCGTGCCCGAATGGCTGCAAGGCGCGCGCGGCTTCTGGATCGCGAATTCAGCGAGTCTGGGCGTGGCGGGCGTCGGCCTGTTCCTCTACTGGCGGCGCGTGAGCGCGCGGCATCGGCCGAACGTCGACGCGGACTGATCAATCGTACAAAAGCGTCGATGGTTCGCGATTGCCGGAAAGATTGACGTAAGGCTCCAGTAGAATTTCGCATCGAGGAAAACTCGGAGCGAGTGGATGAGCCGCATTACAACGTCAAAAAAATGGATTCTGGCCGCAACCACGCTGATCGCCGCATTCGGATTCGGCATCGCGCATCATCAGGCCGATGCTGCCCGCATCGCGAGCGTGTCGCCGCAAGGCAAGGTCGCCCAGGTGCGGCAGGTCGTCGCAAAGTTCGATGAACCGATGATCGCATTCGGCGATGCAGCCGCCGCCGCGCCCGGCAAGGTCGTCTGCAGCGGCGCGCAGGCATCGGCGACTGCCGGCTCGGGACGCTGGATCGACGCCAAAACGTGGGCTTTCGACTTCGAACACGATCTGCCGCCCGGCGTGCGCTGCGCGCTCGATCTCACTGACAGCCTCACATCCACGGCCGGCAACGCGCTGTCCGGCCCGCGCCATTTCGCGTTCCAGACGGGCGGACCGTTCGTCACGCGCATCATGCCGAGCTATGGCGATATCGAAGAGAATCAGGCCTTCGTGCTGCGCCTAAATGGCCCGGCGACCCAGGCCTCCGTGCTTCAGAACGTCTGGTGCGAATCGAACGCGCTGGGCAACCGCATCCCGGTTCGCGCCGTCGACGACGCCACTCGCGCCGCCCTGCTCAAACATTTCCGATTGGAAAAGGAAAGCGATCGCGTGCTGACGCTCGCGTGCCAGCAGACTTTGCCGTCCGCGACGAAAATGCAGCTCGTGTACGGCACGGGCGTGACGGGGCGTAGCGGCATCGCGAACGATGTCGAGAAGCGCTTCGACTTCAACGTGCGCGAGCCTTTCACGGCGAGCTTCTCGTGCGAACGCGAAAACGCGAAGGCGCCCTGCACGCCGCTGCGTCCGCTGCGGCTGAACTTCAGCGCGCCGATCAGCCGTGCCGATGCCCAGAAGTTCGCGCTGCGCGGCCCGAAAGGCAACGCGTCGCCCCATTTCGACGAAAGCGACAAGGATGCCGAAGTAAGCGCCGTCGAGTTCGCCGCGCCGCTGCCCGAGCGCGCCGATCTCACCATCGAGGCGCCCGCGCATCTGAAGGACGTGAGCGGCCGCACGCTCGCCAACGCCGATCTCTTCCCGCTCAAGACCGCAACCGCCCCAATGCCGCCGCTCGCGAAATTCTCGTCGGGGACGTTCGGCATCATCGAGCGATTCGCGGAACCCGGCATGCCCGCGATGCTGCCCGTGACGCTGCGTCACGTCGAAGCGGACCTGCATGTGCAAGGGCTCGATTCGGGCACATCGCAGATCACGAAGCTCAAACTCGACGCCGACGCCGACATCCGCACATGGATGCGCGCCGTCGACATGTTCGACGGCATCTCGATGTCGCGCTCGACGATCGAAGCGCGCATGCCCGCGATGCTCGACAACGGCATCGCGCCGGTCGTCATCCCGAACAGCGATGGCTCGGCATCGAACGATCCGCAAATCGATATCCGCTCGCTGTCGATGCTCGCCAAGCAACGCGGCGTCGAAACGCTCACGCTGCCCGCCGCCGATCCCAAAGCGCTGCGCCCGTTCGAAGTTGTCGGCATTCCGCTGACGAAGCCGGGCTTCTACGTCGTCGAACTGGCCTCGCCCGCGCTCGGCGCGTCGCTGCTCGGCAAGCATCAGGCGATGTACGTGCGCACGTCGGTGCTCGTCACCAATCTGGGCGTGCATTTCAAGCAGGGACGCGAAAACAGCCTCGTGTGGGTCACGACGCTCGACAAGGGCAAGCCCGTCGCGAACGCGGACGTGCGCATCACCGACTGCAACGGCGACGAAATCGCCACCGCGAAAACGGATGCGCAAGGCATCGCGAAAATCGGCAAGCCGCTCGCGGCCGCGCGCGCATGCAACGAGCACAGTCTCGCGTATGGCGGATTCTTCGTGTCGGCGCGTGTGAACGATCCCGTCACCGGGACGGATATGGCGTTCGTGACGTCGGACTGGAATCGCGGCATCGAATCGTGGCGCTTCAACGTGCCGACCGACATGAGCGCCGCGCGCACGACGCGCGCCCACACCGTGTTCGACCGCACGCTCTTGCGCGCGGGCGAAACCGTATCGATGAAGCATCTGCTGCGCGTGGAAACGCTCGACGGCTTCGCGTTCCCGGCGAGCTATCCGGGCCGCGTGACGATCCGGCACGTCGGCAGCGGACAGACATGGCATCTGCCGCTTCAATGGGCGGCGGATCATAGCGCCGATTCCAGCTTCACCGTGCCCGTCGCCGCGAAGCTCGGCGAGTACAGCGTGACGCTCGACAACGGCGCGGCTTCGTCGAACGACGATGACGACAACGACAACACAGTGACTCAGTCGTACGAGTCGGGCAGTTTCCGCGTCGAGGAATTCCGTCTTCCGGTGTTCAAAGGCTCGGTCACGGCGGGCGACGCCAAATCTCCGGGGCTCGTCGCGGCGGAAGACACGCCGGTCGCGGTGCGTCTCGACTATGTGCAAGGCGGACCGGCATCGAATCTGCCGGTCCAGGTCTCCGCGCTCGTGCGCGATGTGTCGCCGCCCTTCGCTTCGCAATACGAAGCGTTCAGCTTCGCGCCGTATCGAAAGCCCGCGAACGATGGCGCGAGCGCGCCCGCCGAAGACGAGGACAGCGAACAGCAGGCCGACACGACGACGAAGCTCATTGCCGACAAATTGCGCGTCACGCTCGATCGCGACGGCGCCGGCAAGGTCACGATCAAGCCGCTGCCGGCGGTGGAATCGCCGAAGCGTCTCGCCCTCGAAGCGAGCTTCGCCGATCCGAACGGCGAAACGCAGACCATCAGCGGCGGCACGATCTTGTGGCCCGCCGCGGTCGCGGTCGGCGTGAAGGCGGGACATTGGGTATCGGTCGGCGGCGCGCTGCCGGTGCAGGCGATCGCGCTCGATCTGCAGGGCAAGCCGCACGCGGGCGTATCGGTGGAGATCAAGGCCGTCGCGCGCGTGATGTCGAGTTCGCGCAAACGCATGGTCGGCGGTTTCTATGCGTACGACAACCACACCGAGATCAAGGATCTCGGCACGCTGTGCAGCGGCAAGAGCGACGATCACGGCATCGTTTCCTGCGATGCAAAGCTGAAAGAAGCGGGCAACGTCGATCTCATCGCGATCGCCAAAGACGGCGACGGCCGCGCCGCCAACGCGAGCACGTCCGTCTGGGTCACGCGCGCGGACGAACTATGGTTCGGCGGCGAGAACACCGACCGCATCGACGTGCTGCCCGAAAAAACCAGCTACGAGCCCGGCGAAACCGCACGCTTCCAGGTGCGCATGCCGTTCCGTTCCGCGACGGCGCTCGTCGCGGTCGAGCGCGAAGGCATCGTTGAGACGCGCGTCGTCGAACTGAACGGCAAGGATCCGACCGTCGAGCTGAAGGTCGAGCCATCGTGGGGGCCGAACGTCTACGTGTCGGTGCTCGCATTGCGCGGGCGCATCCGCGAAGTGCCGTGGTATTCGTTCTTCACGTGGGGATGGAAGGCGCCGGTCGAATGGGCGCGCGCGTTCTGGTACGAAGGCCGTCAGTATCAGGCGCCGACGCCGCTCGTCGATCTGAGCAAGCCTGCGTTCCGTTACGGGCTCGCGTCGATCAAGGTCGGCACGGCCGCGCACAAGCTCGCGGTCAGCGTGAACCCGGATGCGAAGTCGTACACCGTGCGCAGCAAGGCGCACGTGAAGGTGAAGGTCACGCTGCCCGATGGCAAACCCGCGCCGGCGGGCACGCAGATCGCGGTCGCGGCCGTCGATGAAGCGCTCCTCGAACTGATGCCGAATCAGAGCTGGGACGTGCTCGACGCGATGCTGCAGCAGCGCGCATACGGCGTCGAGACGGCGACCGCGCAGATGGAAATCATCGGGCGGCGTCACTTCGGGCGCAAGGCGGTGCCCGCGGGCGGCGGCGGCGGCCACAGCGCGACGCGCGAACTTTTCGATACGCTGCTGTTGTGGAATCCGCGCGTCACGCTCGATGCGAAGGGCGAAGCCAGCGTCGACGTTCCGCTCAACGACGCGCTCACGCGATTCCGGATCGTCGCGGTCGCGGCGGTCGGCGCGGGGCAGTTCGGCACCGGAAGCGCATCGATTCAAAGCACGCAGGACCTGCAACTGATTTCGGGATTGCCGCCGCTCGTGCGCGTCGGCGATACGTTCCGCGCGCAGTTCACGCTGCGCAACACGACCGCGCGGACGATGCGCGTCGTCGTCACGCCGCGCGCCGGCACGCTCTCGCTCGATGCGCGCACGGTCGAGCTTGCGCCGGAATCGTCGCAGGAAGTGGCGTGGGATGTGACGACGCCCGATGCGCCCGGCATCGACTCGTCCGCGACGCTCGAATGGAACGTGACCGCTTCCGAGCAAGCCGGATCGGCAGGCGCCAAGCCCGCGAGCGATGCCGTCAAGCTGACGCAGAGA
This sequence comes from Caballeronia temeraria, assembly GCF_001544795.2. Lineage (GTDB taxonomy): Bacteria > Pseudomonadota > Gammaproteobacteria > Burkholderiales > Burkholderiaceae > Caballeronia > Caballeronia temeraria. Next base: position 60,986 of record NZ_FCOI02000029.1, read on the forward strand.
GTCGTCCCGGCGATTCCGGTGAACGTGCAGCAGGCGACCATCGCGCAAGTCGACGGCACGCTCACGCTGCCCGTCGCGCCGCCCGCCGATGCGAGCAAGTCGAGCGATGGCGCCGTGCGCGGCGGCATCGCCGTATCGTTGCAGCCGAAACTCGCGGACGGACTGCCGGGCGTGCGGCGCTGGTTCGAGCGCTATCCGTACAACTGTCTCGAACAGCAGACTTCGCGCGCGCTCGGCCTGATGGACGCGGCGCAATGGCAAGGCGTGCTCGCGAAGATGCCGACGTACCTCGACCGCGACGGCCTCGCCAACTACTTCCCGCCCGCCGACGACGCGCGCCCGACCGGCAGCCCCGCCCTCACGGCGTATCTGCTCGCCGTCAGCGACGAATCCGCGAAGCAGGACCGCCGTTTCGCCCTGCCCGACGATCTGCGCAATCGCATGGCGGCGGGTCTCGCGAATTTCGTCTACGGCAAGATCGAACGCAAGTTCTGGACGCCGCGCATCGATCTCGACTTCGAGAAGCTCGCCGCGATCGAGGCGTTGTCGCGCTACGGTCTTGCCGAGCCGCGCATGCTCGGGTCGATCACGGTCGCGCCGGATCAGTGGCCGACATCGGCGGTGCTCGATTACTACGCGATCCTGTCGCGCGTCGACGAGATTCCGAATCGCGACGAGAAACGCGCGCAGGCGGAGCAAGTCATCCGCGCGCGGCTGATGTATCAGGGCACGCGCCTCACGTTCTCGACCGAACGCGAGGACAACCTGTGGTGGCTCATGACCGGCCTGGAGACGAACGCCGCGCGCACCGCGCTCATCTTCGCCGATGCGCCCGGCTGGAAAGACGAGATGCCGCGCGTCGTCGCCGGCCTGCTCGCGTTGCAGAAGAACGGCGCGTGGCAGACGACGACGGCCAATCTCTGGGGCGCGCTCGCCATCGGCAGATTCTCGCGGCTCTTCGAAAGCACGCCGGTCGCGGGTCACACGTCGATTCAACTCGGCACTTCGACGCAAAGCGTGAACTGGAGCGATGCGCCCGCGCCCGCGCCTGCATCGGCCACGCCGGCAGCGAAGACCGCGAACGTGCGCAGCGTGATGCTGCCGTGGAGCAGCGGTTCGCTCACGCTGACGCAGGACGGCGCCGGCAAACCGTGGGCGACGATCGAAAGCCTCGCGGCCGTTGCGTTGCAGGCGCCGATCGCGGCGGGCTACCGGATCGTGAAGACCGTCACGCCGGTCGATCCGGCGGTAAAAGGCGTGCTCTCGCGCGGCGATCTCGTGCGCGTGCATCTCGATATCGACGCGCAAGGCGACATGACCTGGGTCGTCGTCAACGATCCGATTCCGGCGGGCGCGACGATACTCGGCTCCGGCCTCGGCCGCGACTCGGAAGCGGCGACGCAGGGCGAAAAGCGGGATCGCAACGTGTGGCCGGCGTTCATCGAGCGGGGTTTCGACGGCTATCGCGCGTATTACGACTATCTGCCGAAGGGCAAGCTGAGCGTCGAATACACGATGCGCCTGAACAATCCGGGCACGTTCGGCCTGCCGCCGACGCGCGTCGAAGCGCTTTACGCGCCACCGACGTTCGGCGCACTGCCGAATGCGCCAGTGGTTGTCAAACCGCAGCCCGCGAAGTGACGCGATGAAGCGCGCCACCGCTCTCGTCATCGCGTGCCTGCTGTCGGCGGCGGCGCACGCGCAGCCGGGTTTCGACGACGTGCGCGCGAAATGGCGCAGCTCCGACTGGGTGCTGCTCTCACGCGACGGCGAGCCGCTTGCGCGCACGCGCATCGACAAGACCGCGCGGCGCGGCGACTGGATCGCGCTTGCCGACGTGTCGCCCGCGTTGCGCGAGGCGATCGTCGTATCGGAGGACAAGCGCTTCTACGAGCACGCGGGCGTCGACTGGCGCGGCGCGGCGGCGGCGGCGTGGGGCAATCTGTGGAACACGCGCACGCGCGGCGCATCGACGGTGACGATGCAGCTCACCGGTCTCATCGACGATGACGGCAAGCCCGCCGGACGACGCTCGATCGGCGAAAAAGCCGAGCAGACGATCGGCGCGCTGTGGCTCGAACGCACGTGGCGCAAGGATCAGATTCTCGAGGCGTATCTGAATCTCGTGCCGTTTCGCGGCGAGATCGTCGGTTTGTCCGCGCTGTCGCAGACGCTTTTCGGCAAGGCGCCTTCCGGTCTCGACGAACGCGAAGCGGCCCTCGCCGCCGCGCTCGTGCGCGCGCCGAACGCGCCGTATCCGAGAGTCGCCGCGCGCAGCTGCGTGATCCTGCGCGACATGCAGGCGCTGCACGGCGTTGCCCGAAACGTCGATCCGTGCACCAATCTCGACAGCTACGTGCAGCTCACGCTCACTCGCACGGCGTCCGCGCCCGCCTTCGCTCAGGGCGACGACGCGCTCGCGCCGCATCTCGCGCGGCGCATCGCGGGCGAAGTGCATCCGGGCGCAGGCGCGCGCGTGCGCTCGACGCTCGACGCCCGTCTGCAACGCTTCGTTCGCGATACGCTCGCGCGCACGCTCGCCGAGCTGAATGCGCGCGCCCATCCGCGCAACGTGCACGACGCGGCGGCCATCGTGATCGACAACCGCTCGGGCGAGGTGCTCGCGTGGGTCGGCTCGGCGGGCGGTTTATCGAACGCGCCGGAAGTCGATGCCGTGCTCGCGGCGCGTCAGGCCGGCTCGACGCTGAAGCCCTTCCTGTATGCGCAGGCAATCGACGAAAAGCGCGTCACCGCGGCCACATTGCTCGACGATGCGCCGCTCGATCTCGCGACCGGCGGCGGCCTCTACATTCCGCAGAACTACGATCACGATTTCAAGGGCTGGGTGAGTGTACGCACGGCGCTCGGCTCGTCGCTGAACGTGCCGGCGGTGCGCACGCTCGTGATGGTCACGCCGCATCGTTTCGCGAAGACGCTCGTCGCGCTCGGACTGCCTTTGTCGCAAGCGGGCGATTACTACGGCTTTTCGCTCGCGCTCGGCAGCGCGGACGTGACACTGGCGACGCTCGCCAATGCGTATCGCGCGCTCGCGAACGGCGGCGTCGCACGTCCTTTCTTCGATCTCGCGGAACATCGGCCGGCGCCGGCGGGCACGCGCGTCTTCAGCCCCGACGCGAGTTTCATCGTCACCGATATCCTCGCCGACAACAACGCCCGCACCCGCACCTTCGGCTTCGACAGCGTGCTCGCCACGCGCAGTTTCAGCGCCGTGAAAACCGGCACCAGCAAGGACATGCGCGACAACTGGGCGGTCGGTTTCACTTCGCGATACACCGTGGGCGTGTGGGTGGGCAACGCGGACGGCGCACCAATGTGGGACGTTTCGGGCGTGACGGGCGCGGCGCCGGCGTGGAACGCGATCGTCAAGTATCTGAACCGGCGATCGGATAGCCGCGCGCCGCAAGCGCCCGCGGGCGTCGTGACGACGCGCGTCACGTATCAGAACGATATCGAGCCGGCGCGCAGCGAATGGTTCGTGCGCGGCACGCAGATGAGCGCCGTCGGTCTCACGGCGAACGCGGCGCGGAGCGCGAGCGGCGCGAATGCCGATGCGCGGGCCGCACGCATCGGCGCGCCGACCGACGGCACGATCTTCGCGCTCGACCCGGACATTCCGCCCGCGCGTCAACGCGTCTGGTTCGAACGCGCCGATAGCGGCGCGCGCCTCGCGTGGCGGCTCGACGGCAAGCCTTATGGCCGCGGCGCCCGCGCGGCGTGGCTGCCGTGGCCGGGCCGGCACGTGCTCGAACTGGTCGACGCACAAGGCGATGTCGTCGATAAAGTCGGCTTCGAGGTTCGCGGCGCGTTCGCGAAAACGGCTGCATCGAAGTGATGCGCGGCGAAACGCACATCGGCGAAAACCGCAACGTCATCCGTCCGGCGTTTCACAACGTTAAAGATTGTGCGCGAGCGAAGTGCGCGCGGCGGGGTCGTGCACAATGCGAGCGTCATCGTTCGGGACAGTTTTTTGCCCTATCCTTAACGGCATCTTCCCGATTGGCCCGAACTTATCGATTCAATCATTCTCTCAAGCCTGGAGTGCCGTCATGCTGAAAAAGCTGTTGATGCTGTGCCTAGCGTTCATGCTGTCGATGGGAGCGGCCTTCGCCGCGGTCGATGTGAATACCGCCGATCAAGCGGCACTCGAAGCGGTGAAGGGTCTCGGGCCGGTGAAGTCGAAGGCGATCATCGACGAGCGCACGAAGAACGGCCCGTTCAAGGACGCCGACGATCTCGCGACCCGCGTCAAGGGGCTCGGCACCAAGTCGGTGGCGAATCTGGAGCAGAACGGCCTGACGGTCGGCGGTTCGTCGCTGCCGCCTACGGGCAAGACGTCGAAGCCCGCGACCTCGTCGACGCAAGGCGGCAGCGCCGCGCCGAACTCGACGGTCAAGTCCTCGACCGCGGCCACCGCCGCGACTTCGCCCGCGGCCACGGCGGCGCAGACGCCGGCCACGGCGCCTGCTGCGCCCGCATCGGCAACGAAGGCGTCGAAGAAGTCGAAAAAGGACGCTGCGGCGTCGGCGACCGCGAGCGCATCGAGCCCGTCCGCCGCAAGCGACGCGAAGTCCGGCAAATCGAAACGTAGCAAGAAAGATAAGGCCGCCAGCGCCGCGGCCGCCAGTCAGTAATTCTTCGGGGAACCTTGTCGAAGGGAAATTGCCTTCGAATGACCATCCTTGAACGGCCGTTCGCGGCCGATGCCCGCGCCGCCACACCCGGTTCCGAGCCGGTGGCGCGGGCGAACCCACCCCGCAACCTCTCGTAGTGAGACTGCCATGAGCCTAATCGATATCCTCGCCTCCACCCTCGGCAATTCGTCGCAACAACAAGGTCAACCTGCCCAGTCCGGCCAGGCTGCGCTGATCGCGGCGGCGCTCGCCTTCGTCAATAGCCAGCCGGGCGGCATCATGGGCCTGATCGAGCGCTTCCAGCAGCACGGCGCGGGCGATGTGGTCCAGTCGTGGATCGGCACAGGCGAGAACAAGCCCATCAGCCCGGACACGCTCACGAACGTGCTCGGTCAGGACAACGTCGGCGCGCTCGCGCAGAAGGCCGGCGTTTCCGGCGATCAACTCTCGGGCATGCTCGCGGCGGTGCTGCCGCATATCGTCGATCGCGCGACGCCGAATGGCCAGGTGCCGCCCGAAGGCCAGCTCGATCTGATGGGCGCGCTCAGCTCGCTCGGCGGTCTCGCCGGTCTCTTCGGCAAGAGCGAAGAGCCGAAGCAGGGCTGAACGCGCGCTGCGCGCATTTGATTTGCTCGAAAGCCCCGCAGGCGTTGCGCCGTGCGGGGCTTTTGTTTTCACGCAGCCGCGAGCTTGCGCGTCATGTCTGCGATGATCGTGTAGCGGATCACGCGCAGACACATCAGCTCGCCGCCAAGGGTCGCGGCGAGTTCCGGCCGTCTGGCCAGCAGCGCCGCGTTCTCTTCTTCGACGCGCGCGTACACATCGGCCGCCGCGCGCACGATCGAACCCGTGAGCGCATCCAATAGACGCTCCGCTGTTTTTCTTGCGATGCCGAGCACTTCGCCCGCACGCAGCAGCAGCGCACGATCGAAGTCGTCGTAGTAACGCGCGCCGAGAATGTCCCACGCGAACGATGCGCGCTTCGGCCATTCGGTCTTTTGATACGACGGCGTGCCGTAGGCGGCCACGCACAGCAGATCGTAGAAAGGCGCGAGCTGGATGCCGGCGCGCGAGATGAGGAAGCTGAGGTTCTTCAGATGCGCGTCCGAATTGCCGACGACCACGTTGAACACGAGCCACGAGAAAAGCCGCGTGCGCGCCGCCGCCTGATTGCGGCAACGGGCGGCGAGTGTCGCGAGTTGCTCGACGCTGCCCTGCTCGTACTTGAACGTGCGCGCGAGATCGAGCATCTGGCACGCGTCGATGCTATGCAGCCGGCGCCATTGTCCCGCGCGCGATTCCCGATCGAAGCGATCGACGAGATACACCGGCGACGGCACGTAGCGCCGATGCACGCCGGGCACCCCGAGCCGCAGCTTGTCGGCGAGCTTCATCACGAACCATTCGTTGATGACCGAATGCGGATAGTCGTCGGTGTCCTGATGATCCGGCTTCAGGATATGCGTCGACGGCGTGCGGCCCGCGGGCTCGAACAGCGCGTCATCGCGCAGCACCACCGCGAGCTTGTGCTGCGCGCCGGCGAGCGACATGCGCTTGAGCGCATCGTGCGTGAGCGGCACGCGCGGCAACGCGTCGATGCGCGCCTGCAACGCTTCGTCGGGCAAGCGGCGCTCGGCGGGCGGCTGCTCGTCGCGCGCGCCGGGTGGATGCAGCGTCACCGAACCCGCCGATTCCGCGCCGTAATGCGCGAGCAGCGCGAAGGCATCGGCTTCGTTGCGAATGGCTGCGTCGCGTGCAAGCAGCGTGCGCTGGCCTTCCTCCGGAAGCAGATTGTCGAAATACCATTGGACCGGACGACGCGTGCTGCCGTCGCGCAACACGTCCGCTTGCAGCGGCAGCGCGGGACTCAGCGGATAGCCGTCCGCGCTGTCGCGCCACGTCGGCAGATAGGAGAAGGACCAGATATCGTCGTCGGCGTTGAGCACGCCCACTTCGACATCGTTGATGCTCGCGATCAGATTGCACCGGCCTTCGGGCGTCGCGATGGACTCAGGATTCATCCGCGTCCTCCCGCGCGCGACGGCGCTTTTCCGCGCGCTCGACACGCGCGTCACGCTTGATTTCCTCGCCCGCGAAAAGCTCGCCCGCTTCGTCGGGTATATCGACGCTCACGCGCACACCCAAGCCATCGAGGACCTGGAAGAGCTTGCCCCAATGCACGCTCTCGGCGCCCTTTTCGACCTTGCCGAGAAAACTCTCGCTGACGCCGATGCTCCCGGCTGCGTCGTCCTGACGAAGCCGCTGCGCTTTGCGGGCGGCGCGCACCGCGACGCCGATATCACTCGCGTTCCGAATGTCGATTTCCATGATGAGAATCCGTGCGTTCGCAAGGATAGAATCGAATTAGTGTATCCGGATGCGATAATCCATGCAATCGACGAGATTTCTGTGAGTCCGGTGCGCTTTCGCACCGAATCCATGCGATCGAACGGATTTTCAAAAAAGAAAAAGGCAACGGATCGCTCCGTTGCCTTTTCGCAAGCATGGCCGTCCCGTGAGTGAGACGGCCCGATCGCCCTTAATGCACCACGCGATCGAACATGAACTTCCCTTCCCGCACATCGACGGGAATGACGTCCTTCGGCCCGAATCGTCCCGCGAGAATCAGCTTGGCGATCGGGTTTTCGATCTCCTGCTGAATCGCGCGCTTCAGCGGCCGCGCGCCGAACAACGGGTCGTAGCCGACCTTGCCGATCTGCTCGAGCGCCGCATCCGACACGTCGAGCTGCATGTCGAGCTTCGCCAGCCGCTCCTGCAGACGCACCAGTTGAATCTTCGCGATCGACTCGATGTTCGTGCGATCGAGCGCATGGAACACGACAACATCGTCGATACGGTTCAGGAATTCCGGCCGGAAGTGCAGCTTCACTTCTTCCCAGACGGCGTCCTTCACCTTTTCCTGCGGCTCGCCGACCATGCCCTGAATGACTTGCGAACCGAGGTTCGACGTCATCACGATCACCGTGTTCTTGAAGTCGACGGTGCGGCCCTGGCCATCGGTCATGCGGCCATCGTCGAGTACTTGCAACAGCACGTTGAACACGTCCGGATGCGCCTTTTCGATTTCATCGAGCAGGATCACGCTGTACGGCTTGCGGCGCACCGCTTCGGTCAGATAACCGCCTTCCTCGTAGCCGACATATCCCGGCGGCGCGCCGATCAACCGCGCGACGCTGTGCTTCTCCATGAACTCGCTCATGTCGATGCGGATGAGATGATCTTCCGAATCGAACAGGAACGCGGCCAGCGCCTTGCACAGTTCCGTCTTGCCGACGCCCGTGGGCCCGAGGAACAGGAACGAGCCATACGGACGGTTCGGGTCCGAAAGCCCCGCGCGCGAACGGCGAATCGCATCCGCCACCGCACCGATTGCCTCGTCCTGACCGATCACGCGCTCATGCAGCTTCGCTTCGATCTGCAAGAGCTTCTCGCGCTCGCCCTGCATCATCCGCGAAACGGGAATGCCGGTGGAACGCGACACGACTTCCGCGATTTCCTCCGCGCCGACCTGCGTGCGCAAGAGACGCGGACGCGTCGGGTTGTTCTGCTCCTGCGATTCGGCCTGCGTCACCTGCTTGAGACGCGCTTCGAGTTCGGGCAGCTTGCCGTACTGCAACTCGGCAACCTTTTCGAGCTTGCCTTCGCGCTGCAAACGCGTGATATCCGCACGCACCTTCTCGATTTCTTCCTTCAACTGCGCGCTGCCCTGCACCGCCGCTTTCTCGGCAGTCCAGATTTCCTCGAGATCCGAATACTCGCGATTGAGCCGGTCGATTTCCTCTTCGATCAGTTGCAGACGCTTCTGCGATGCCTCGTCCTTCTCCTTCTTCACCGCTTCGCGCTCGATCTTCAACTGAATGAGACGGCGATCCAGCTTGTCCATCTCTTCGGGCTTCGAATCGATTTCCATCTTGATGCGCGACGCGGCTTCGTCGATCAGATCGATGGCCTTGTCCGGCAAAAAGCGGTCCGTGATGTAGCGATGCGACAACTCCGCCGCCGCGACGATCGCCGGATCGGTGATCTCGACGCCGTGATGCAGCTCGTACTTCTCCTGCAAGCCGCGCAGGATCGCGATGGTCGCTTCGACCGACGGTTCATCGACGAGCACTTTCTGGAAGCGCCGCTCGAGCGCCGCGTCCTTTTCGATGTACTTGCGATATTCGTCGAGCGTGGTCGCGCCGATGCAATGCAGCTCGCCGCGCGAGAGCGCCGGCTTCAGCATGTTGCCCGCATCCATTGCGCCTTCGGCCTTGCCCGCGCCGACCATCGTATGAATTTCATCGATGAAGACGATGGTCTGCCCTTCGTCCTTCGCGATGTCGTGCAGCACGGCCTTCAGGCGTTCCTCGAACTCGCCGCGATACTTCGCGCCCGCGAGCAGCGCCGCCATGTCGAGCGACAGCACGCGCTTGCCCTTGAGCGTTTCCGGCACTTCGCCATTGACGATGCGCTGCGCGAGCCCTTCGACGATCGCCGTCTTGCCGACGCCCGGCTCGCCGATCAGCACCGGATTGTTCTTCGTGCGGCGTTGCAGGATCTGGATCGAGCGGCGGATTTCGTCGTCACGGCCGATCACCGGATCGAGCTTGCCCGCACGCGCGCGCTCGGTCAGATCGACGGTGTATTTCTTGAGCGCCTCGCGCTGACTTTCCGCGTCCTGGCTATTGACCTGCGCGCCGCCGCGCACGGCGTTGATCGCCGCTTCGAGCGCACGGCGCGTCAGGCCGTGCTGCTTCGCGATACGGCCCGCTTCGCCACGGTCGTCCGCAACGGCGATCAGGAACATCTCGCTCGCGATGTAGGTGTCGTTGAGCTTCTGCGCTTCCTTGTCGGCGGCGTTGAGCAGGCCCGCAAGCTCGCGGCTCACTTGAACATTGCCGTCCGTGCCCTGAACTTGCGGCAGACGGTTGATTGCTTCGTTCAGCGCCGTCTGCAGCGCCTGAACCTGCACGCCCGCGTGCGCCAGCAACGAGCGCGCGGAACCGTCCTGCTGCGCGATGAGCGCCGCGAGCAGATGCACCGGCTCGATGTACTGGTTGTCGCGCCCGACGGCGAGACTTTGCGCGTCGGAGAGCGCTTCCTGAAATTTGGTGGTGAGTTTGTCGATTCTCATTTTTTGAAAAGCTCCAATTCTGAATACGATCAAAATGAGGCGCTTTCTGTCACTTTCAAGCACGCTTTAGCCCGAAAAGTGCACTTTTTGCTCTTCGACAATGACGGCGGCAACCGTCCAAGTTCAGGATTGACCCGCGGCGTCCGGGTTTCGTTCAATAGAGAACGCGGTGGATTCGTCAGGAGGATGCGCGTATCGGTCCGATCATGCCGACGGGCGCGACGCTGACGATGCCGAGCAGCCGCGCCAGTTCGTTTTGCGGATGCGCAAGCTCGCCGATCGTGTGCCGGTCGAGTTCGGCGAGAAACGCGTCGCGCGCGGCCGCCAGCACGCCGCGCAGACGGCAACTCGGCTGGATGACACAGCGTAGTTGCGGTACGCCGTCCTGCTGATCCGATTGACCCGCAAAACAGCCCACGATCATAAAATCGCTTTCGGTCTTGCGCACGATATCGCCGATCGTGAGTTGCTGCGACCGCGCGGAGAGCCTCAGTCCGCCGTTGCGGCCGCGCACGGTCTCGACCCAGCCGAGTTCGCCCAACTGCTGGACGATCTTCATCAAGTGATTCTTGGAAATGCCGTAGGCATCCGAAATCTCCTGAATCGTCGAGAGAACCGAGGGTCGAACGGAGAGATACAGCAGGACGCGCAGCGAATAATCGGTGTAATCGGTGAGTCGCATGATCTCGCGCGGGAAGAAGTTGAATGCAAAATCGCATCGGCCAGGCGGGCCGGGCGTCGGCGGCCTGCGACCGAAATGCACGAAGACGACCCGAAAACCATGCAATTCGTACACTTCGGGACCGCAACAGACGCTTTCGTGCAACGAAAGCAGCATTTTGCGTCATCTTGTTAATCTTCGTTGAAAATTATCCGACCGAGTTTTTCCGTTCCACCCAATCGACGATGAACACCGAACACCTCACCGACGTCCCGCGCGAGCGCGAACCGAATGAAGCCAATGTCCGCGCGCTGGTCGAAGCCTTTTATCGCCGGGTTGACGATGACCCGCTCCTCGGCCCGATTTTTTCGCGCGCGCTCATCGGCCGTTGGGACGAGCATCTCGCCAAAATGACGACGTTCTGGTCGAGCCTCGTGCTCGGATCGAAGCAATATCGCGGGAACGTGCAGGAAGCGCATCGGCCGATCGACGATATCGAGCCGCGCCATTTCGCGCGCTGGCTGTCGCTGTTTCTGAACATGGTCGAATCGCGTTACGAGCCGGCCGCCGCCGTCCAGTTCATGGAGCCAGCGCTGCGCATCGCGCAAAGCCTGCAGCTGAGCAGGTTCGGTTGGGATTACCAGATTCCCGCGGAGCAGCAGGCATTGCTCGCGGCGCTCAAGCGTCAGCGCACGGGCGACGCGCCCGAGCCGCGCTTTCCCGAGCGCCCGGACGCGGAGCCGTTTCCGGCGAAGTTCATCGGCAAGTCCGCCGACGAAAAATGACGTCGATCAGGACCGCTCGCCCTGCCAGCGCTCGAGCGCCGCATCGTCGGTTTCGCGGGCATCGACCCAGCGTTCGCCCGCTTCGGTCTTTTCCTTCTTCCAGAACGGCGCCTGCGTCTTGAGGTAGTCCATCACGAAGGCGCACGACTCGAACGCTTCCGCGCGATGCATCGCCGTCGTCGCGACGAGCACGATCTGGTCGAGCGGCCTGAGCTTGCCCACGCGATGCACGATCAGCACGTCCGAGCCGCGCCAGCGCTCGCGCGCCTGAGCGGCGATCGCTTCGAGCGATTTTTCGGTCATGCCGGGGTAATGCTCGAGCTCCATCGTCTCGACGGCGCTGCCTTCGTTCAAATCGCGCACCGTGCCGACGAAACACGCGACCGCGCCCACTTTCGGATTGTCGGCGCGCAGTGCGGCCACTTCCGCGCTGATGTCGAAATCGGCTTCCTGCACGCGGATTCTGGAGCGCGTGTTCATCTCAGCCACCCGTGACCGGCGGAAAGAACGCGACTTCGCAGCCCTCGGTGATGCGCTGCTGCGGATTCGTCATCACGTGATTGCAGGCCATGCGCAGCGCGCGGCCTTCGGCGAGCGCTTCTTCCCACACGCCGCCGCGCATGCGCAGCCACGCGCGCACGTCGCCGACGTTGACCACCGTGTCCGGCACGCTGACCGTCTCGTTCGCGACGCCCAATGCCTCGCGCACGCTCGCAAAAAATCTCAAATCGATCTTCATTTCTCTACCGCATCAGTTCTGAAAATGGGATGAAACGCACGATCTCGCCCGCGCTGATCGCGTGATTCGGCGGATTGTCGATGAGACCGTCGCCCCAGACCGTCGATGTCAGCACAGCCGAACTCTGGTTCTCGAAGAGATCGAGCCCGCCCGCCTCGTTCACGCGCGCGCGCAGGAATTCGTTGCGGCGATCGCCCTTTTTCTGGCTGAAATCGGCGCGCATCGAGTAGACGCGCGGCGCGACGTGCTTCACGCCCGCGAGCCGCAGCAGAAACGGCCGCACGAAGAGCAGAAACGTGCAGAAACTCGACACCGGATTACCCGGCAGGCCGATAAAAAACGCCTCCGTTCCTTCTTCGCCGCGCCGCACCGCGCCGAACGCGAGCGGCTTGCCCGGTTTCATCGCGATCTGCCACATCGAAATGCGGCCTTCCGCTTCGACCGCCGGCTTCACGTGATCTTCCTCGCCAACCGACACGCCGCCGCATGTCAGGATGAGATCGTGATCGGCCGCCGCGCGCCGCAGCGTCTCGCGCGTCGCGTCCAGCCGGTCCGGCACGATGCCCAGATCCGTCACTTCGCAGCCGAGCTTCGCGAGGAGCGCGCGCAGCGTGAAGCGGTTCGAGTTGTAGATGGCGCCGGGTTCGAGCGGCTCGCCCGGCATGCGCAATTCGTCGCCGGTGAAAAAGATCGCGACGCGCACGGGCCGCACGACGTCGAGCTGCGCGCAACCGACCGACGCCGCGAGTCCGAGCGCCTGCGGCGTCAGACGCGTGCCCGCGGGCAGGATGACCGAATCGCGCCGGATGTCCGCGCCTTGCCGCGTGATCCATTCGCCCGCCGTGGGCGCCTGCGCGAACGCGACGCGGCCGTCGTCCGAAACTTGCGCCATCTCCTGCATCACGACGGCATCCGCGCCCGGCGGCACCGTTGCGCCGGTGAAAATGCGCGCGGCCGTACCCGCCGCGAGCGCTTCGGCCGCGTGGCCCGCCGGAATGCGCTGCGACACCGGCAGCGTGACCGGAGCGGCTTCGCTTGCTCCGGCGAGATCGGCGGCGCGGACCGCGTAACCGTCCATCGCGCTGGTGTGCATCGGCGGGACATCGAGCGGCGAGGTGACATCGGCGGCGAGCACGCGATCGAGCGCATCGAGCGTATCGACGCGCGCGCGCCCGTCCACCTGACGCGCGGCGTCGAGCAAACGGGCTAACGCATCGGCGGTAGCGAGCATCGGAGGACGGGAAGCGGCTGGCGTGGATGACATGGCGTTCGTTTCGGACGCACGAGGCGTCCTGATCTTGAAAAGGGACACTGCAATTCTGGTCAACTATTGTAGCGAGAAGGCAGGCTTCGCACCGCCGGTCCCGGGCAAGCCGGTCATGCCACGCGGCTGATACCGCAATCCATGTGCGCGCCTCAAAGCGGCAGCGGTGCGGTGATACACTCGCAGCACACTTCCCACGTCCATTTCCATGAAATTCTGCTCCGTCTGCGGCCACGAAGTCGGTCTCGCCATTCCGCCCGGCGACAACCGCGAGCGCTTCGTCTGCAACAACTGTGGCGCCGTTCACTATCAGAATCCGCGTAACGTCGTGGGCACCGTGCCGGTATGGGACGACAAGGTGCTGCTCTGCCGCCGCGCGATCGAGCCCCGCTACGGCTACTGGACGCTGCCCGCCGGCTTCATGGAAATGCAGGAGACGACGAGCGAAGGCGCCGCGCGCGAAACGCTCGAGGAAGCGGGCGCGCGCGTCGAGATCCAGAACCTGTTCACGCTGCTCAACGTGCCGCACGTGCATCAGGTGCATCTGTTCTATCTCGCGCGGCTGCTCGATATCGAAGTCGATCCCGGCGAAGAGAGTCTGGAAGTGAAGCTCTTCGCGGAACACGAGATTCCGTGGGACGAGATCGCCTTCCCGACAGTCGGCCAGACGCTGCGCTTTTTCTTCGCCGACCGCGCCGCCGGCAACTTCACGCTGCACACGGGCGACATCTTCCGCACGCTGCGCGACGGCTGATTCCATCGCTGTCCGACGAACCCACTGAACGCCGCCCTCCCGAGAACATGGTTCCCTGGCTCGCCGACGACGATCCCTTCCCGCCCGTCGAGCGCGCGCTCGGCGCGTCGAGCGGCGCGCCGGGCCTGCTCGCCGCGAGCGCGGATCTGCTGCCGTCGCGGCTCATCGACGCCTATGGGCGCGGCATCTTCCCGTGGTATTCGGACGGCCAGCCGGTGCTGTGGTGGAGTCCCGATCCGCGCATGGTGCTGTTCCCGGCGGAGTTCAAGGTGTCGGATTCGCTGCGCAAGACCTTGAAGCGCGTCGCGCGCGATCCGGCCTGGGAAGTCCGCGTCGACGACGACTTCGCGGCCGTGATGCGCGCCTGCGCCGACACGCCGCGCGACGGCCAGCGCGGCACGTGGATCACGTCCGATATCGTCGATGCCTACACAACGTTGCATCGCGCGGGCAACGCGCACAGCGTCGAAACGTGGTTCGACGGCGTGCGTGTGGGCGGGCTGTACGGCGTGTCGTTCGGGCGGATGTTCTTCGGCGAATCGATGTTCGCGCACAAGACCGATGCGTCCAAAATCGCGCTCGCGGCGCTCGTCGGACACTTGCGCCGCAATCAAATTGAGATGATAGACTGCCAGCAGAACACGTCGCATCTGGCGTCGCTGGGCGGCCGCGAGATCGCGCGCCGCGCGTTCGTCGCGCATCTGCGGCGGGCGACGGCGGACCCGGCGATCGGCTGGCGCTTCGACAAATCCGTCCTTCTCGACGTGCTGGCACGCTGAACGCTACAGACGTGACGCCGAGCGACACATGACATGCAGCCGCCGCGCGCCTGAAGAGCACTTCGCGCGCCGGCCGGCAACGACGAGACGACGCCTGCGAGAGCCGCCAACGTGACACATCCGAACGAGCTGCCGCTGTCACCGCTTTCCGCGCTGCAATTCTATGCAACAGCGCCCTACCCTTGCAGTTATCTGGAAGGGCGTGTCGCACGCTCGCAAGTCGCCACGCCGAGCCATCTGATCAACTCCGACGTCTACACCGAACTCGTCAAGGCCGGTTTCCGGCGCTCGGGCGTTTTCACGTATCGGCCGTATTGCGACGGCTGCCGCGCCTGCGTGCCGGTGCGCGTGCCGGTCGCGCGTTTCGTACCGAATCGTGCGCAGCGGCGCGTCTGGAAGCAGCACGGCAATCTGGTGGCGAGCGTCGCGCCGCTGCACTACGACGAGGAGCATTACGCGCTCTACATGCGCTATCAGTCGGCGCGGCACGCGGGCGGCGGCATGGACCGCGACAGCCGCGACCAGTACGAGCAATTCCTGTTGCAGAGCCGGATCAATTCGCGGCTCGTCGAATTCCGCGAGCCTGCGCATCCGGGCCACCCGGACGAGCCAGGCGAATTGCGCATGATCAGCATGATCGACATTCTCGGCGACGGGCTTTCGTCCGTGTACACGTTCTTCGAGCCCGATATGCCGAAGACGAGCTACGGCACGTTCAACATCCTCTGGCAGATCGAACAGGCGAAGAGCCTCGACTTGCCGCACGTCTATCTCGGCTACTGGATTCGCGAAAGCGAAAAGATGGCCTACAAGGCGAATTTCCGGCCGCTGGAAGGTTTGATCGATGGCCACTGGACGCTGCTCGATCCCGCGAACACGCAATCCGCCGGCACGTTGCCGATGCCCGGCCGCATCCACGGTCCGGGGCAGCCGAAGTAGCCGCGTCCGCCACGCCGGCGCAGCCGGACCGGCACGCCCGCCGAAACCGCTAAAATAGCGGTCTTAAAAAAATTCGCCGTCGCCGGCCATCATTTCGTGTTCAGCTCCCTTTACCCGATCGCGCGTTCGCATCTGTTCAAGATGGACGCGGAAGACGCTCATCACCTGACGCTGCGCATGCTGGGCGCGGCAGGCCGCACCGGACTCGCCGGCATGCTCGCCCAGCGCGGTCCCGATTCGCCCCGCAATGTCATGGGCATCACGTTCCGCAATCCGGTCGGCCTCGCGGCGGGTCTGGATAAGGACGGCGCGTGCATCGACGGGCTCGCGGCGCTCGGCTTCGGCTTCATCGAGGTGGGCACCGTGACGCCGCGCGCGCAGCCGGGCAACCCGCGTCCGCGCATCTTCCGGCTGCCCGAGGCGAACGCGCTCATCAACCGGATGGGCTTCAACAATGGCGGCGTCGATCAGTTCGTCGCGAACGTGAAGGCGGCGCATTATCGCGGCGTGCTGGGGCTGAACATCGGCAAGAACGCCGATACGCCGATCGAGCGCGCCGCCGAAGACTATCTGTACTGTCTCGAGCGCGTCTATCCGTTCGCGAGCTACGTGACGATCAACATTTCGTCGCCAAACACGAAGAATCTGCGCCAGCTTCAGGGCGCGGGCGAACTCGATTCGCTGCTCGGCGCGCTCAAGGACAAGCAGGCGCGTCTGTCCGATCTCCACGGCAAGCTCGTGCCGCTCGCGCTGAAGATCGCGCCCGATCTCGACGACGAGCAGATCAGGTCGATCGCGGGCACACTGCTGGCTCACAAGATCGACGGCGTGATCGCCACGAACACGACACTCTCGCGCACCGCCGTGACCGGCATGAAGCACGGCGACGAAGCCGGCGGATTGTCGGGGCGTCCGGTGTTCGATGCATCGAACGAGGTGATTCGCAAGCTGCGCGCGGAAGTCGGAACCGATGTGCCGATCATCGGCGTGGGCGGGATTTTCTCGGGCGAAGACGCGCGCGCGAAGCTGGCGGCGGGCGCGTCGCTGGTGCAGCTCTACACGGGGCTGATCTATCGCGGTCCGGCGCTCGTGAAAGAATGTGTCGAAGCGCTCGCGTGAACCGGCCACGGCCGCATATAGACATAAGCAAACGATATTACGCGACGATTGCATTTTCACTATGATCGCCGCATCTAAAAAAGACGCTGTGCCCATCAAGAGGAAAACAACACGATGAAACTGTCCACGCTCAAGAAGCTCGTCGCCGTCAGCCTGATCGGCGCGGCATTCACCGCCGTCACGACCGCCGCCCACGCCGAAGACCTGCTCGACCAGGTCAAGCAGCGCGGCACGCTGCGCGTCGGTCTCGAAGGCACCTTCCCTCCGTTCAACTCGAAAGCGCCGAACGGTGAGCTGGTCGGCTTCGACGTCGATATCGCCAAGGCCGTCGCCGCCAAGCTCGGCGTGAAGCCCGAGTTCGTCACGACCGAGTGGAGCGGCATCATCGCGGGTCTGCAGGCCGGCAAGTTCGACGTGATCGTGAACCAGGTCGGCATCACCGATGCGCGCAAGCAGACACTCGATTTCTCGCCGGCTTACACGTACTCGAACGCGCAGCTGATCCAGCGCAACGACGACAAGCGCGAGTTCAAGACGCTCGAGGAACTGAAGGGCAAGAAGCTCGGCGTCGGTCTCGGCACGAACTACATGGACATGGCGAAGTCGGTGCCGGGCATCGACGTGAAGACGTATCCGGGCGCGCCCGAGTATCTGCGTGACCTCGCCGCCGGCCGTCTGGACGCCGCGCTCAACGACCGTCTGATGCTCGCGTATCTGCTGAAGAACTCGCAACTGCCGCTGCGCACGGGCGCGAACGTCGGCGCGGGCAATCCGTCGGGCATTCCGTTCAAGAAGGGCAATCCGAAGTTCGCGAAGGCGATCGACGACGCGATGACCCAGCTCGAATCCGACGGCACCTTCGCGAAGATTTCGGACAAGTGGTTCGGCATCGACGTGACGAAGCCGGCGAAGTAAGTCGCGATCTGACGCGTCACCCGGGGCGGCATCGTCTGGCGATGCCGCCCTTCGTTTTTGTCACCGGTTTATGATGTGCCGATTTGTTTCAATTCGAGCACATCCCCGATTTCCGTTTCCCGTACATGTCAACGACATCCCTGCTCGTTCAATCGGCGCCCGTGCTGGCGCAAGGCGCGCTGCTGACGATCAAGTTCGCGCTCTACTCGATGTTCTTCGGCCTCATCGCGGCCGTCGCGCTGGCGTTGATGGGCATCAGCCAGAATCGCGCGCTCGTCGCGATCGGGCGCTGCTATGTCAGCGTGATGCGCGGGACGCCGCTGCTCGTGCAGATTTTCGTCATCTACTACGGCCTGCCGAGTCTCGGCATCTCGCTCGAACCGACGCCCGCCGGCGTGATCGCGCTATCGGCGAATGTCGCGGCCTATTTGTCCGAGAGCATGCGCGGCGCGATTCTCGGCATCCACGCCGGACAGTGGCTCGCGGCCTATAGTCTCGGGCTGTCGCGCGCGCAGACGCTGCGCTACGTGATCGGGCCGCAGGCGCTGCGCATCGCGGTGCCGAGCCTGTCGAACAGTCTTATCAGCTTGATCAAGGACACGTCGCTCGTGTCGGTCATCACTGTGACCGAGTTGCTGCGCAGCGCGCAGGAAGTGATCGCGGCGACCTATCAGCCGCTGCCGCTCTATCTCGCGGCAGCGTTCGTCTACTGGATTTTGTGCAGCGTGCTCGAATTCGTGCAGCGGATTTTCGAGCGGCGGCTCGCGCTGCCGGGCAGGCACTAAACAAAAAAGCCGCTGAAAAGCGGCTTTTTTTCATCAATCGGTTTCGAAGGGAAACGTCAGATTCAGATCGCGCCGCGCGGCGTCGATGATCGCGATCATGCGCATCGACATCGCGTGCGGCATCACCGGGCTTTCGGTTTCTCCCGCGCGCAGCAGCTCGCAGAAATGCGCGGTTTCGTAATTGAGGCCGCCGCCGGTGAAAGGCTCGTCGAGTTCGATCCTGCGTCCGTCCGTATACACGATGCTCGCGCGCGACGGATTCCACCAGTTCTCGTGGATCGTCACGGTGCCGAGCGTGCCGCCGATGAGCGCATCGCCGCGGCCTTGCAGATCGAGTCCGCAGAACAATTGCGCGATGCCGCGCTCGTGTCGCACGTTCAGGCTCGCGAAGACGTCGACGCCGGTCGCGCCGAGCCGTCCGATGGTCTGCACGTCGAGCGGCTCGCCGAGCCAGTCGACCGCGAGAAACGCCTCGTAGATGCCGATGTCGAGCAGCGCGCCGCCGCCCGCTTCGAGCGAGAACGACGGATGATCGAGCGGCACGTTCGCCATCGAGCAGCCCGCGCGCACGAGCCCGATCTCGCCGATCGGATCGTTCTGCAAATGCTCGCGCAGGCGGCGATACAGCGGATAGAACGGCGGCTTCATCGCTTCCATGAAGAGCACGTTCGCCGAGCGCGCCGCGTCGATCATGCGTTGCAGTTCGCGCGCGTTCACAGCGGCGGGCTTTTCGCACAGCACGGGCTTGCCCGCCGCGAATGCGCGCAACGCGTACGCCGGATGGCTGTCCTGCAAGGTGGCGATGTAGAGCGCGTCGATGTTGGCGAGCAATGCGTCGAAATCGGCGAATGCGCGCGCATCGAACGCTTCGGCGAGCGCGCGCGCCGGTTCCTCGCGGCGCGACCACACGCCCGCGAGCCGCGCGCCTTCGACGTGCGTGAGACTGTCGGCGAAGCGCCGCGCGATGCGTCCCGCCCCGACGATGCCCCAGCGAATCGATGCTGTGTCCTTGTTCGCGATGTTCGTATCGGTCAAACCTTCCTCCGTGCACCCTGTTCGTCGTGCGACGCATTGTGCCTGATTGCATCGCATGACGAATGCGCGCGGCGGACGCAGACGGCAAAAAGCCGGGACAGGTCCCGGCTCGATGCATTCAACGCTCCGAGTTGTTTAAGAGATCGCTACACGCCCGCGGGTGCGTTCATGTTCGGCGACGCCGGCTGGCTGTTCACGCGCTCCAGCGAGAACGCGCGGCCGACTTCCTCCGCAGCCAGATCGACGAGCGCGCGCGTCGCGGATTCGGCGGCCGCCGGGTCCTTCGCCTCGATCGCCTCGACGACGCTCTTCTGCGCCGCGAGCGTCGCCTCGCGCACGGATTCGATGCCGTCGACGATCGGATTGACCGTCACCAGCGCGCCGCGCACGATCGCCGTCATCTGACGAAAGAACTGGTTGCCGCTCGCTGCGACGATGCGCGTATGCAGCACTTCATCGGCCGCCTGATATTCCGGCTCGCCGACCTGCAGACGCGACAGCGTGTCGAACGCGTCGCGAATCCCGGCGATCTCGTCGGGCGTCGCGCGCGCCGCGGCCAGCGCTGCGGCGCGCGGCTCGATCAGCATGCGGAATTCGATTACATCGCGCAAAAATGTCTGATCCGGCTTTGCGCGAAAACGCCAGCTCACCACGTCCTCGTCGATGAGGCGCCAGTCGCTCATCGGACGAATCCGCGTGCCTGTTTTCGGCCGCACGTCCAGCATGTGCCGCGCGAGCAGCATCGACAGCGCCTCGCGCATGACGGTGCGGCTCACGTCGAACTCCTTCGAGAGGATGTCCTGCGGTGGCAGTATCGCGCCATATTTTTGCTCGACGATCCCTGAGACGAGTCCGTCCATCACCTTCGCCACCAGCGATCGCTCTTTGTTGTCATCCATCTCGCTTCTCCCCTTCTCGCCTGTTCCGTAGCCGTGTATATGAGCGCATCGCTTTCGCTTTCCCCGGGCTGCGAAAGGCACGACGGGTTCCCGACAGGTCCATTCGTCGTGCTTGATACGTTGCGTCTTCGTTGCCTCGAATGCCAGTGAGGAATTTCCTGACAGGGTATTCCCTCTGACCTCGACGTCACTGTTTCGTTTTTCTCTTTCTTACCGCTTCACGTGCATGTCTTGCGCTCGCGCCGCGCGCGCGCAGGCGTTCATCAGGGAAACTGAAGAATGCCTGCGTCGCAGCGCGGCGTGTGCTTTTTTCCCGGTCCTCTTGTCCTCGGACCGATCATGCACTCATTTGAGCAAGCATCTCGTATGCTTTCTGTGCGAACGCGAACGGAAGGCGGCTCGGATTTGCCTTTTGTATGATCCGAAGGTTGGGACGAAAGTGCCGTGGCGCGGCGCAAGCGGGGCGATTTGTCAGCCCTATGCTTAAATCGCGCCATCTGTCGTTCGGGGCGTGCGTGTATCGAGTGTGACCTGCCGGCGTTTCAGCCCTTCCCGTTCCGTAAGCGCTTGCTGATACACCGCCAGATATTCGTTGCACACTCTTTCGACGGAAAGCGGCTGGAGATTCTGACGTGCGCGCTCCGCGAGCCGACCGCGCGCCTGCCGGTCGAGCAGCAGCCAGCGCAGCTTCGCCGCCGCCTGCTCGATGTCGCCAATGGGCACGAGCACGCCCGCCGCGCCTTCGTCGAGCATTTCGGGGATGCCGCCCGCGCGCGTGGCGACGATCGCGCAGCCCGCCTCGCGCGCCTCCGCGATCACGAGCGGCCCCGGGTCCTGACGCGAGAGCAGCGCGAACACATCCGCGCCCGCGTAGTACGGCCGCGCATCGGCGACGAAGCCGGCGAAGTGCGTGACCTCCGCGATGCCGAGCTCGGCCGCGAGCGCTTCCATCGCGCCGCGATCGGGGCCCTCGCCGACGAGGTACAGATGCGGCTCGGGCATGAACTCGCGCTCGCTCGCGGACTGCTCGGACACGAGCGCGAACGCATGCAGGAGATCCGCGATGCCCTTCCTGCGATACATCCCCGCCACGCACACGATATTCGGATGCTTCAGCCGCACCGGCTTCGCGGGCGGCCGGGTGATGATCCGCGGCGCGCCCACGGCGCCGTTGAGCACGACCGACATGCGCGCCGGTCCGACGCCGCACGCCTCCAGATCGAGCGCGAGCGCGCGGCTCACGGCCACCATGCGGTCGCCCGCGCGCACGAGCGACGCGCTCTTCTGCAGATCGTGATGCACGGTGGTCACGAGCGCGAAGCGCCGCCGCATGCTGCCGAAACGCGAGATGAGCGCGCCGGTCATCATGTGCGCGTGCACGATGTCGGGATCGAAACGATCGATGAGACGATTGAAGCCCGCGATCATCGACGGCACGCGCCACGGCTGGCGCGACTGCTGCAGCGGAATATGCGTGATGCCGTGACGGCGCAGGAGCGGCTCGAACCCGCCGCCCGACGATGCGACCACGACCTCCTGCCCCATGCGCGCCTGCATGCAGGCGAGGTCGACCATCAGGTTGACGGCGCCGTTGCCGATCGTCTGCGCGTGATTGGCGAGATGGACTATTCGCATGAGATAGGCTGTTTTAGCGCTCGCCGGCACATGCCGGCGGCGTCGATCTTATTGTTTCGAGGGCGCGTAACGGGGCGGACTGCGCCGCGCCGATCGCGTTGTTATTGCGTTGTTATCGCTTTGTTATTGCCTCGATGCCCCGACGGTCCACGCCTGTGATGCTGATTCTGCGTTGGCTTCTTTCGCCGCGCGCGCCCGTTGCGGCGCACGCAGCGCGTCTTCCGGTGGCGCTTATAGCAACTCGTAAGTCGTGGCGTTTTCGCTCGCCGCAAACTGAGCCTTGCTCGCGCCGGATGCTTCGCGCGGCTGCCGGCTCTTTCTCGTCAGACCGATGTACGGCATGCCATGCTCGAGAAACGGCCCTTCGGTCTTGCGAAAGCCGAACGCCTCGTAGAAACCTCGCAGGCTGACGGGCGCGGTCAGGCGTACGCCGCGGCCGGGCCAGCGCTCGGCGCTCACCGCGAGCACGCGCTCGATCAATGCGTGCGCGGTGCCGTCGCCGCGACGCAGCGGGCTCGTCAAAATCTTGTCCACCACCACTTCCGGATCTTCCGCGTCGCCCGCGTGAATGCGCGCATAGGCGAGCACGGGCATCGAACGGCTCATGTCTTCGGCCGCGAAAACATGCAGGCCGGTTTCATCGCGGCCGTCCGGGTCGAGATGGACATGCGACTGTTCGACGACGAACACCGCACTGCGCGCGCGCAATATCAAATAAAGCTCTCGCGCAGTGAGTTGTTCGAAATCCAGCGTTTTCCAGTTCATCGATTATCTCCATGCTTTACCGGTCATTACCGGCGTTGCGACGATTAAACGTTACGTGCCGACCCGCCTGAATTCAGTGCGCCATCGCACCGACCCAAGCCTCGCGCGCCTTTCAAATAAGCCCGACCACACGCAAAAAGGCGTTCCGGGGAAAAAGACGCCTTTCCGACGATAAAAGCGACCACGCCGCGGCCCTGGTTGCGGGCCGCCGCGCGCGCGTCGCATGGCGTCGATAGCGCTCGCGTAATACGGCACCTTCATGGGAAAATCACAATGCATACCGCCATCGAACGCGACAGAGACGCACAAGTAAAAATACACTCGCGCGAGCGCGCACGCGGTATCGAACGCAGGCCTTTCCGGCCCGAGGTCACGGCATGAGCGCGTTCCATACGAGCGGTGTGACGGATTCCGGCGCGAGTCGTTCCCGCGTCGTGTCTCTCGATCCTCTGCGCATGCGCGCGCGGCGCCATCACGCGCATGCGCTGCATCGCGGCGAGCGCATCTGGCGCGAAGCGGTGGCGCCCGTCGACCTGTGGATCGAAATCCTGCATGGCAACGGGCTCGAGCCGCGCGCCGCGCTCGCGTTCGCCGTCGCTCAGGACTTCGAAGCCGATCAGTTCACGCTCGGCAAGCTGCCGCCGGAAGACATCGAAAAACTTTACGGCCTGCAGGTGCAGGAGCTTTCCGTTTTCGATTCGCTCGAAGAACGCGCGCTCGTGCAGACGCGCCGCGCGAATATCGTGCTCGTCGAAGTCGATGCGTTCTTTCTGCCCGACATGCGCACCGCTTCGTATCACCGCGAGCACGCGAAGACGACCATCGGCATTGATGTGATCGATCAGGATGCGCAGCGTCTCGGCTACTTTCATCACACGGGTTATCACCTTCTCGACGCAGAGGATTACGAAGGCATATTGCGCTCGAATGCGGCGGCCGAGCCGGCGCTTTTTCCGCACGTCGAATTCGTCAAGCGCGTTCGCGAGCCGTTATCCGGCACGCCGCTCGCGGAAGTCTCGGCCGACCTTTTGTGCGCGCATCTGCTGCGGCGCCCGATGCACAATCCCATCACGCGATGGCGCGCGGCGTTTCCCGAGCATGTCGACACGATGATCGCGCGCGGCGAACCGTACGCGCGCCATTACGCGTTCAACGTGATGAGACAGCTCGGCGCGAACTTCGAACTGCTCGCGCATTATCTGCAATGGATGCGCGAACAAGGCTTCGATATTCCGGTTCAGACGTATGCGGGCGCGCGCAAGATCGCAAGCGAAACGATGGTCATGCAGTGCCGGCTCGCGCGCGCGCTTTCACATGGACGGCGCGAGCTTTGCGAGACATCGTTCGATGTGATCGAGGATGCGTACGAACGCGTCATTCCGCCCCTCGCGGATATCGTGCGCTGACGTCTCTCTAAAAAACACATTCGAACCCTTGTTTCAAGGGTTTTTTCAATCGCTTACGTCCGCGTCGTACAAACGCTTTCATGACCGCGTGATGTATTCGCGACGATTCTCACGAGCTCTTTTTCGCGCGGCTTAAACGGTTCCGCATGAGATTGTCCTCGATGAAACATTTCGGGGCATCCGGCATCGAACCGAAATGGACTGCGCATCATCACGAATCCGATGAAACGCGGGCAAACGTTTTACGGTCCAATGCCATTCGCGCGTTCGCCGAAACACTTCCTGCAAGCCCTGTGTGGGCTATTTCACGCTCCGCGAGGCGTCCGGAAAGCACTTGCGGACGAGGGGTAGCCCACGGACTTTTCACGTCGTGCAAGGCACGCAACGTTTCCGCATGATGCAACGCCTTGCGGCAGACTTTTCCTGTCGCCCGCAAACCCGCGCCAGTAAAGGCTGCGCGGGGAATCAAGCCGGGCGTGAATAAATGCGCGTTCGATAACCCACGGATGCGATGGAACACAGATGAATCATTTTTCATTGTCCCTACGAAAGGAGGTGCCTTGTAGAAGGGATGTCGACCTGTGAGGCTTGTCGCACGGTGGTCGGAAAAGCGCGAACCGCCATTTGGGGGGTTTGCACTGATGAAACTCATCGGTGCTCGCACGTATTCCTAAGACCACCGATGTTCAAGACTGAAACAAAAATGGTGCGCTGCGCTGCATCACAAAAAGTGCATGAGTTATGAGGCCCCGCCAGCATTGCGATTGCCCGCATTGGCACAGTCCTCGCTAATAGAGACCCGCAACCCCGACCAGCGCGATCAATAACTCGAACTCACGCGCGAACGGGCGGCTACGGGGCTGATGTGATGCTTCTTCGAACAGTCGCAAGCGGCAATCTTCGAAAACGGTCACATCAGTAAATAAAAATTGAAGCGCAACGCGCGAAGTCACGAGAGAGAACAAATCATGCTGACCCTCCAGTCCGATCTGCACGGCAACCATCTGCTTGGCGCGCTTCCCGCACACGAATGGCAGGCGCTCACCCCGCATCTCGAACTCGTGCAGCTGCGCACCGAGCAACTCCTCTGCGACTCGGGCCAACGCATTCACCACGTCTACTTCCCGACGACCGCCATCATCTCGCTGCTGCACACGATGGAGGACGGCGGTTCGGTCGAGATTGCGGCCGTGGGCCGCGAAGGCATGACGGGCGTGCCTGTTCTGACCGGCGGCGAAACCATGCCGACGCGCGTGCAGGTGCAGTGCCCCGGCTTCGCGTATCGCATGAGCGCGCAGGCGCTGCGCGAGCAGTTCGGCCGTTCGGACTTCCTGCGCCGTCTGATGCTGCTCTATATGCAGGCGCTGCTCACGCAGGTCGCGCAGACGGCGGCGTGCAACCGGCATCACTCGCTGAACAAGCAACTTTGCCGCTGGCTGCTGATCGAAATCGATCGGACCGCGTCAAACGAACTGCAAGTCACGCAGCAACTGATCGCCGACATGCTCGGCGTGCGCCGGGAAGGCGTCACTGAAGCGGCGGGCAAGCTCCACGACGCCGGTCTCATTCATCACAGCCGCGGCTGCATCAAGGTCGTGGATCGCGAGGGCCTGGAAGCACGCGCATGCGAGTGCTACGGGCTCGTCAAGCGGGAGTTCGACCGACTACTTCCGCGACTTCGTGCAACCGAGGCTGCATCCGCCTCAAGTGTCTAACGGCTCGGATTAATGCAAGAAAAAAACCACGACTTGTTCTCATGGCTGGCGCGTCTTCTGGATGTCTGTCTCATCGTCGCGGGCGGGTTGATCGCGCATGACGTACGCTTTTCCTCGCTGGATGTCAGCGATATCGAAAGGCTTCTGATCGCGTTCAACTCCGCACTCGCCCTCCTGCTCTTCCCTGCTTTCGGTGTGTACGAAACCTGGCGCGGCAAGCCATTCGCCATGATGCTCGCGCGCGTCACGCTCGCGTGGATGGCGGTCGTCGCGGCGGGCCTGCTGCTCGCGTTCAGTCTGCATCGGATGGATTCGGTGTCGCGGCTCTGGTTCGCCTACTCCACGATCATCTGCGGCGCGCTCATCATCGCTTCGAAGCTGGTGGTGTATTCCGGCTTGCGCCTGATGCGCGGACGCGGCTTGAACCAGCGCACCGTGGCGATCGTCGGCGCGCAAGGTTTCTCGCGGACGTTGCTCGCGCACCTGTGCAGCACGCCCGAGCAAGGCTTCACGCCCGTGTGCATTCTCGATACGACCGGCGACGAAGAACTGCACGCGAGCGGCATCAGCGGCGCATCTCCGCCGACGAGCGCAATCGGCATGGGAGGCAATCGTTTGCCGGTGCTGAACGATTTCGACGAACTCGTCGACAAGGTGCGCGCCGACGAAATCAACGAAGTGTGGCTCGCGTTGCCGCTCTCGCAGGAGCACACGATCTACCGCTTCGTGCACGCGCTGCGGCACGATTTCGTGAATCTCCGGCTGATTCCCGACACGCGCAGCATTTCGCTTTTCAATCATTCGATGACCGATATCGCCGGGCTCGCGACCATCAACCTGACGACGTCGCCGGTCCACACCTTGCAGATGTGGCCGAAGATGCTCTTCGACCGCCTGTTCGCCGCAACGGCGCTGCTCGCGCTCTCGCCGCTGATGATTGCGATCGCGATCGCCGTGAAGGCGACGTCGAAGGGCCCGGTGTTCTTCACGCAGCACCGCAAGGGCGCGGACGGACGGCCGTTTCGCATCTACAAGTTCCGTTCGATGGGCGTGCATCGGGAGCACGGTCAGGTGACGCAGGCGACGCGCAACGATCCGCGCGTGACGAAGGTCGGCGCGTTCCTGCGGCGCACGAGCCTCGACGAGTTGCCGCAGTTCCTGAACGTGCTGTTCGGGCATATGTCGGTGGTCGGCCCGCGTCCGCACGCGATCGAGCACGACGATCTGTACAAGGATCTCGTCTACGGCTACATGTTCCGATATCGCATCAAACCGGGCATTACCGGCTGGGCGCAGGTGAACGGCTATCGCGGCGCGACGGAAAAGGTCGAGAAGATGCAGAGCCGCGTGAAGTTCGACCTCTTCTATATTCACAACTGGTCGTTCTGGTTCGACATCAAGATCGTCGCGATGACGATGTTCAAGGGATTCATCGGACGCAACGCGTATTGATTGGCGGCGCAACGAAAAAGGCCCGGCGATGTGAGTCGCCGGGCCTTTCGCTTTTTTCGCTGAAGACTTACTTGTAGTCGATCCGCTCGACGCCCGTCTCCGTGCCGAGCAGGCAGAGGTTCGCGCCGCGCGCCGCGAACAGGCCGACCGTCACGACGCCCGGCCACGCGTTGATCTGCGCTTCGAGCGCGCGCGGATCGGTGATCGACAGGCCTTTCACGTCGATGATCTCGTTGCCGTTATCCGTGATGTAGGGCGAGCCGTCCTTCGTCACGCGCACGATCGGCACGCCGCCGAGCGCCGCGAGCTTGCGGCCGATCGCGGTGCGCGCCATCGGCACGACCTCGACGGGCAGCGGGAACGTGCCCATCACCGGCACGCGCTTGCTCGCGTCGGCGATGCACACGAACACGTCCGCCACCGACGCGACGATCTTCTCGCGCGTGAGCGCGCCGCCGCCGCCCTTGATCATTGCGCCGCTCGCGTCGATTTCATCGGCGCCGTCGACGTAAATGGAGAGCGTTTCGATGTCGTTCAGATCGAACACCTTGAAGCCGTGCGATTCGAGCCGCGCCGTGGTCGCGAGCGAGCTGGACACCGCGCCGCGATAGCGCGCCTTCGACTTCGCGATAGCGTCGATGAAGCAGTTGGCCGTCGATCCGGTGCCGACGCCGATGATCGAGCCTTCGGGCACGTTCGCGTTCACGTAGTCGGCGGCGGCCTGGCCGACCAGTTGCTTGAGTTCGTCTTGAGTCATGGGGGCGGTGCTGCTTTATCGGAGAAAACTGAGATTTTATCGGAGCGCGCGACGCAGCCGCGCGGATCATGCAAACGCGTGCAGGAAGCCGAGCGGATCGTGCGTGCGCGCCCCCGACGCGATGAATGCGAACACGATGATCGCCAGCACGCCGTAGACGGCGCGCGCGCCCTTGGTTCGGCCGCGCTTCAGTGCGAAGGTGCCGAGCACGATATAGACGACGAGACCCGCGATTTTCGCGCCGAGCCATGCCGCATTCGCCGAAAAGCCGATGATCGCGACCAGCGCGATGGCGCTCAGCAGCAGCAGCGTATCGACGATATGCGGGAAGATTTTCGTCGCGCGCGCGGTGAGAAGGCGCGAATTCGTCAGCATCCAGATCCAGCGCAGCACGAATCCGGCGATGGAAAGGCCCGCGCACGCCATGTGGATCGCGCGTAGTGTCAGAAACGAATCGTTCATTGAGGGAAGTATTTATCGAGCAAGGCCTGGGCGATGGCGTCGCTTTGCGCGTCCGCATTGCCCGCGTAGTCCGACGGCCGGAAATGCATCTGGAATGCGCTGAAGACGCGGCGGGTTTTGTCGTCGAGCACGCCGTCGGTCGCGACGTCGTAGCCGTAGCGCTTGAGCTTGTCCTGCAGCGCGCGCACGTCGCACGGCGCTTTCGGATCGCGGCCGGCGAGATGCGCGGCGACGGTGGCGTCGTCGGGCCATGCGCCCACGCCGGCATCGTACAGCGCGTGCCACGGAAAAAGCGGACCCGGGTCGATCTTGCGTTGCGGCGCGATGTCGCTATGACCGACGACGCGCGTCGGCGCAATGGCGTAGCGCGCGACGATATCGCGGGAAAGTTTGATGAGCGCGTCGACTTGTGCGGGCGGATACGGCTGCCATTTGCCGTCGCTGAGCGGACCGATCGGGCCGAGGTTCACGTTTTCGATGCCGATCGAGGACGCGTTCAGCTCCGTTGCGCCTTGCCACGAACTCAGGCCGGCGTGCCAGGCGCGTTTGTCTTCCGGCACCAGTTGATAGACGACCGGCTCGCCGTTCTCGATGCGCGGGACGTCGGGGACGACGTAATGCACGCTGACCTGATCGCCGGTGAGCACCGCGAGGGACCCGGCTTCGTCGATCTCGGTGTAGTGCATCACGAGGAAGCGGATGCGTGAGTCGGAGTTTTTCGCGTGGTAGCGCGTGTCGGCGATGTAGGTGCCGCGGTCGATCTGGGTCGTGGTGCAGGCGGTGAGGAGGCAGGCCGATATTGCGGCGGCCAGGCCTATGACCTTCTTCATGCCCATCATGATCGCTTTTCCCAGATGGATCGCACGAGCATCCAGTGCGCGTGGAGCGCTTGGCTGCTCGGCCGATGTTCGGGATTCTTCGGCGGGCGAAGCACACGTCCTGCGAACGAGCCGTACTCGCTGTCCGCGAGCTCGGGCGCAATCGACACGGCATGCGTGGCGGGATGGATGGCGATCAGCGCGCGGTCATAGAGCGTGTGCAGGTCGGCGCGCAGCAGCAGCCCGTTCTCCACGACATTGGTGTCTTCGCCCATGTAGCGGCAAATATGGGCGGCTTCGAGAACTTCTTCGACCGGACAATCGCTCAACGCGCAACGGCTTTCATAGGCTTCGAGCAATTTCCTGCGGAACGCGGGTTGGCCCTGGCGCATGACGATCGCGGCGAACGTCTTCTTGCGAGCGTCTTCGATGCTCGCGGGATCGAAGGCGCCGCTCTCTTCGAGTCGAACTTCGGCTTCGGACTCGGCTTCGAGTTCGGCTTGAGCCTGAGCTTGATCGACACGCCGAAGCGTAAAACTCGCCGGCAACGCGCCTTCATGCGACACATAGTCGAATAGGCCTTCGTATTTGAATCCCGCGCCTGGGTACTCGTATTTCTTCGTGCGATAGAACAGCAGCAGTTCGAGATCGCGCGCCCGATGTTCGACGATCCAAACGTCGGTACGCCCGGCGTTCTGCCCTTGCCAATGCAAGATATCGCCTTCGAGCTTATCGAGATACTGAACGCGATCCGGCGTTTTCTTCTCGGTCACGAACAACAGGACCGAATCGAAGCCTGCGGGACGAAATACGCCCGTATTGAGCGTCGCGTCTTGTGTCTCGATGACGCCCTTTAGCTGCTCGCGCGTGTACACACTCCCGGACGCGAGCCGATCACTAAGCTGATTCAACGCCATGAACGATGCTCGATACCTCGGCCCTTACTTCTTCACCGCCCTCTGCCGCACGGCCTCGAACAGACAGACGCCACTCGCCACCGATACATTCAGGCTCTCGACCGTCCCTGCCATCGGAATATTCATGATCTCATCGCAAGTCTCGCGGGTCAGGCGACGCATACCCTCGCCCTCCGCGCCCACGACGATCGCCACCGGACCGTCCAGCTTCGTTTCATAAAGCGACGCCGTCGCCTCGCCCGCCGTGCCGATCACCCACACGCCGGCATCCTTGAGTTCGCGCAGCGCCCGCGCCAGATTCGTCACGGTGATATACGGCACGCTCTCCGCCGCTCCGCTCGCCACCTTCGCCGCCGTCGCGTTCAAACCCGCCGAGCGATCGCGCGGCGCGATCACCGCATGCGCGCCCGCCGCATCCGCGACACGCAGACACGCGCCCAGGTTATGCGGATCGGTGACGCCATCGAGCACCAGCAGCAACGGCGTGCCCGAAATGGCATCGAGCAGTTCGGCCAGATTCTGCGCGAGCGGCAGATCGTGCGCGCGCGCCACCACGCCCTGATGCTGAACATTGCCCGACAGACCCCAGAGACGCGCTTCATCGGCTGCGATCAGCCGCACGCCCGCTTCCTTCGCGGTCCGCAGAAAATCCTGCATGCGCCGATCCTTGCGCGTGGGGTCGTACAGCACCTCCTCGATCGACGATGCATCCGCGCGCAAACGTGCGGTCACTGCGTGAAATCCGTATAGAACCTTGAGACGTGACATGACTGATCCGAACCTTCGGTGAAAACTTGAAAAGCACGACGCGGTCCGATGCACGAAGCATCGGACCGCGCGTATTCGATGGCGGCTGTGCTAACGCGCCGCCCTAGCGTTTCTTGCGCGCCGGCCGCCCCTGCGATGCCGGCTTCGACGCCGCACCACGCTTCTTCGCCGCACCGCCGCGCGGAGCCGATGCGAGCGGCGCGCCCTTCTTCGTGCCGCCGCGGGCGCGCGTGCTCGGGACATCGTCGTCGCTGAACGGACGGATGCGCGGACCGGCCGCGCCCGTGGCTGCATTGACGGCATCGCCCGAACCCGCCGACGGACGCGGCGACGGCGGCTTCACCGGCGTATCGCGCACGAGACGGAAGTCGATCTTGCGGGCATCGAGATCGACGCGGCTCACCTGCACGCGCACGCGATCCGACATCCGGTAGCGAATGCCCGTGCGCTCGCCGCGCAGCTCGTTTTTGATCTCGTCGTACTGGAAGTAGTCCGAGCCGAGCTCGGTCACATGCACGAGACCTTCGATGAACAGCGAATCCAGCTGCACGAAGATGCCGAACGACGTCACGCCGTTCACCATGCCGCCGTATTCCTCGCCGAGCTTGTCGCGCATGAAGTAGCACTTGAGCCACGCTTCGACGTCGCGCGAGGCTTCATCGGCGCGGCGCTCGTTCGACGAGCAATGCAACCCGAGCTCTTCCCAGATCGCGACGCTGTTGCGCGCACGGCCGCGCGCGGTGTCGTCGGCTTTCTGCATCTCGCGGGCCGCTTTCGTGAGGCCGGTGCTCAGCGACACATCGTGACCGATTTCCGGCAGATACTTCTTGCCCTGCAAAATCGCATAGATCGCGCGGTGCGTAAGCAAATCCGGATAGCGCCGGATCGGGCTCGTGAAGTGCGCGTACGCTTCATACGCGAGACCGAAATGGCCGATGTTGTCCGGGCTGTACACGGCTTGCTGCATCGAGCGCAGCACCATCGACTGCAGCATCTGCGCGTCGGGCCGGTCGCGGATTTGCGCGATCAGCGCGGCGTAATCGCTCGCGTGCGGCTTGTCGCCGCCGGTCAGCGTCAAACCGACGCCGCGCAGGAACGCACGCAGGTTCTCGAGCTTCTCTTCCGTCGGTCCCGCGTGCACGCGATACAAACCCGGGTGCTTGTTGCGCTTCAGGAAGTCGGCCGCGCAGACGTTCGCGGCCAGCATGCATTCCTCGATCAGCCGGTGCGCATCGTTGCGATGACGCGGCACGATCTGCTCGATCTTGCCCTGCGAGTTCACGACGATATACGTCTCGGTCGTATCGAAGTCGATCGCGCCGCGCTTCTGACGCGCCGCGTGCAGCGACTTGTAGACGCCGTAGAGGTTCTGCAACTGCGGCAGGAGATCGGCGCGCTTCGCCGCTTCCGGGCCCTTCGTGTTGGTGAGCACGGCCGCGACTTCGGTGTACGTGAGACGCGCCGCCGAATGCATGACGCCGGGATAAAACTGATACGCCTTGATCTCGCCGCGCGCGGTGATGACCATGTCGCACACGAGCACACAGCGGTCGACATCGGGATTCAGCGAGCACAGACCGTTCGAGAGCTTCTCGGGCAGCATCGGAATCACGCGGCGCGGAAAATACACCGACGTGCTGCGATCGAGCGCATCGATATCCAGCGCTTCGTTGGGCCGCACGTAGTGCGACACGTCCGCGATCGCCACCAGCAGGCGATAGCCCTGTCCCCGGCCGACCGCGACGGGCTCGCAATACACGGCATCGTCGAAGTCGCGGGCGTCTTCACCGTCGATGGTGACGAGCGGCACGTCGCGCAAATCCACGCGATGGCGGATATCCACCGGGCGCACTTCGTCGGGCAGCTTGGCGGCGACGGCGAGCGCGGCGTCGCTGAACTCATGCGGCACGCCGTATTTGCGCACGGCGATCTCGATCTCCATGCCGGGATCGTCGATATCGCCGATCACTTCGACCACGCGCCCGAGCGGCTGCGAATGACGGCTCGGGAAATCCGTCAGGTCGACGGACACCACCTGCCCGACCTTCGCCTTCTTCGCATTCTGCGTGATGAGGATGTCGTGGCCGATACGCTTGTCTTCCGGCACGAGAATCAGCGCGCCGTTCTCGTTGACGAGGCGCCCGATGATGCGTTTGTTCGCGCGGTCCGTCACCTCGACGATATGTCCTTCCGGCCGCCCGCGCCGGTCATACCCGACAATGCGCGCGAGCACGCGGTCGTTGTGCATGACCTTCTGCATTTCGCCGTTGGGCAGGAAGAGATCGTCCTGGCCGTCGTCGCGGATCAGGAAGCCGAAGCCGTCGCGATGGCCTTGCACGCGACCGGCGACGAAATTCGACGGATGCGTCAATTGATAATGGCCGCGCTTGTCGAGGCGGATTTGCCCGTCGCGTTCCATTGCCGCCAGTCGCTTGAAAAATCCTTCGCGCTCCTGGCGCTTGATCGACAGCGCCTCGGCGATGTCGTTCGCGGCATGCGGTGTCTCGCTCGTGCGCAGCACGCCGAGAATCTCTTCGCGGCTGGGAATCGGATACGGATATTTGCTCAAGGGCGTAGTCGTGATTTTTCTCGTTGGACGGGACTTTTGCGGTGCTTTGCAACCAATAATGCGCGCATCGTTGCGGGCCATTCTAACACCCGGACTTTAAGCGCCACGGCGCTCGCGGGCCGATCCGCCGCGCCCGGCGCCGCGTTGAGCGCATCGCATCGTAACGCTTGACAGACGCATGAGACTCGATATAATTGCGTTCTCTGCTGTTGAGCAACACGCGAAAGCAGCAATTGCAGTACACGCACCCTTGCCCAGGTGGCGGAATTGGTAGACGCACTAGGTTCAGGTCCTAGCGGTGGCAACACCGTGGAGGTTCGAGTCCTCTC
>NZ_FCOI02000030.1 GCF_001544795.2 Caballeronia temeraria
GCCCACGCAGTCCCGATGGAGCGGTCGGCCGCGAAGCGGGCCGGAGCTATTTGGTGCTGAACCAGTGTGTTGTGCGGTGCGATGTGTCAGACCGTGCGCGAGCCAAGCCCGAAGGGGTGTTTGAGGGCACTCTTTAGGCGAGTGCCGCCTGGGACGAGAGAACTACCCAAATTGCGTGTGACCGCGGGCGTATCGAGCTGCTTTCTTTGGTTACTTTCTTTGCAGCAGCAAAGAAAGTGACTGCCGCCCCGCACAGGGGCAGTGCTAATAGACCAACACGAAAACGGGATCCGGCGAACGAGTCAAGAAAGCGCGGTCTCACCCCCGCGTCCCGCGCGAAATCTCAGTCCCAGCATCATGAGCAAGCCGCGCAGTAATCGGCATGGAGAAGAACGAAAACAGCCCCACGACGAAGAACGCGGGCCAGAAATCGGACCATTGCACGCTCGCATGACCGTTCAGATATTGCGAGAGCTCGAGCGTAATCCCCGCGACGGTGACGCCAAGCCCCAGCGACACCTGCTGCACGAAGCTCGCAAGACTGGTCGCACGGCCCACATCGCGCGTTTCGATCTCCGCATACGCAAGCGAGTTGAGGCTCGTGAACTGCAACGCAGGGAAGAATCCGCCGAGCAGCACGACCGCCCAGATCACCCACGTCGGCGTGCCGGGAAAGAACGTGCCGCACGCGGCGATCGCGATACCCGACAGCGCCGCGTTGTAAAAGAGCGTCTGACGGAAGCCGAAACGATGCAGCACGCGCGATGCAAGCGAGCGCATGAACATGCCGCCGAACGCGGATGCGCACGTGATCGCGCCGGACTTGAACGCCGTCATGCCGAGCCCCTCCTGCAGCGCGAGCGGCAGAAGGAAGGGCACGGCGCCGAGCCCGATGCGGAACATCGAGCCGCCGAGCACGCTCGCCTGAAACGTCGGCACGCGAAAGAAGCGCAGGTCGAGCAGCGGCTTCTCCGCGCGGCGAGCGTGGACGCAGTACAGCACGACGAGCAGCGCGCCGGCGGCGCACATCGCATACGCGGTGCCTTGCGGAATCAGTTCGCCGCCGACGAGCGATAGCCCGAGCAAGAGCAGCACGCCCGCGCTCGCGGAAAGAAAGAAGCCGAACCAGTCGAGACGGCCCGGATGTTCCTCGCGCGAATTGGCGATGTAGCGGTTGGTCAGATAGATGCCCGCGATGCCGATCGGAATGTTGATGAAGAAGATCAGACGCCAGTGCAGATAGGTCGTGATGAAGCCGCCGAGCAACGGCCCGACCGCGGGTCCGAGCATTGCGGGCACCGAAAGATAGTTCATCGCGCGAATGAAATCCGAGCGGCGCACCGATCGAAAGATGATGATTCGTCCGACCGGCACCATCATCGCGCCGCCGACGCCCTGGATGAAGCGCGCGACCGTGAACGGACCGAGCGATGTGGACGCCGCGCAGAGCAGCGAGCCCACGACGAACACGCCGATGGCCGTGCGAAACACGGCGCGTGCGCCGAAGCGGTCGGCGACCCATCCGCAGATAGGAATGAAGACGCCGAGCCCGAGCACGTAGCTCGTGACCGCGACCTTCAGCGTGACGGGATCGCGTCCGAAGGCGCGGGCCATTTCGGGAATCGCGGTGACAATGACATTGGCGTCGACGCTTTCCATGAACATCGCGCACGCGACGATGAGAGGGGCAATGAAAGCTTTGACGGCCAGCGGCATGTTGATTCGCTATCGACTCTTGGCGGCAAGAGCGGCGATTATGGCACCGATATGCAGCAATCGCTGAAGGATCGAAGCGCGCTGCGTGGTGCGATGAACATTGAACGAGGAGCAAGGAACAGATGGACCCGCAGGATCTGCAACGTCTCGTCACGCAGACGATGCCCTATGGCAAGTACAAGGACAGGCTCATCGCGGATCTGCCTGGTCACTATCTCGCGTGGTTCGCGCGTGAGGGTTTTCCAGAGGGCAAGCTCGGCCGCCTGCTCGCGTTGATGCACGAGATCGATCACAACAATCTGCGCTCGCTGCTCGATCCGTTGCGCGGCCGATGAGCCCTTGCGCAGCGCGTTTTCGCGTGAGACGGATCGTCGCGTAAACACGCTATAGGTTGTATCGACGAGATTTGCAAGCACAAGATATTGTGGAAATACGAGACGTCAAATGCTAAACTTCGGCAACGAATTCGACGCGCGCTGAAGGCTTCGAAGTCTCGCTGAAGTGTCAGCGTCAGTGCGTATCGAGCTGATGCGAAGTGTGTTCGATCACATACGTCGAAGGTCATCGAAGATGAACGAGTGACCGCAGCAAGTGGATCGATTCTCGACACATGTCTTGCATCGCATCGCACATCGACGAGACACACTGATCGATGATCGCAGCGCGTCGCGCTTCGATGCCTTCGCGCTTCACGTCGCAGCATCGGGCCGATGTTCGCAACGAAGCGCGTCATGCTTCGCGTCACGCACGCAGCGTCGTCCGCAAAGCCTTGTGCGGCAAGGCTTCCAGAGCAGCGATGAAGTCACGCGCAAGCACGCTGCGAGGTCATGGAAGTCACTCGATCAGGACCGCTTCACACACGATTCAACAGATGTCGCATCGAGCTTCACACACACGGCTTCGAGCCAAGTGTTGTATGCAGGTAGCAACGTCGAATCTAAATCGCATGAAAACGAGAATTTTCATGAGCAAACTCTTTTATCGCTCATGAAAAGATGGTACAAACCGATCTAAATTGATGGTGAGAATTTATGCTCAACTGGGATGACGAGACCACTGCCGTAGCTCCCTCGAGCGCTTCGCAACAGAACACGTTGCGCAACGCTCAAGGCACGACTTTCGGTACGCAAGCAGCGCAAGCTGCTGCTCATCAAGCTGCCCATCAGACTGCGCAGGCGAACAACATCTTCTCCGATGGCTTCGTTCCGCCCGCAGCCGCAACGCCCTCCGCCGGCGCGATCGCCGCGCAAAGCGAAGCGCGCGTCAATGTCGCCGACAAGCGCATCATCAACGGCCAGACCGACGTCAACCAGCTCGTTCCGTTCAAGTACAAGTGGGCGTGGGAAAAGTACCTCGCCGGCTGCGCGAACCACTGGATGCCGCAGGAAGTGAACATGTCGCGCGACATCGCCCTGTGGAAAGACCCGAACGGTCTCTCGGACGACGAGCGGCGCATCGTCAAACGCAATCTCGGCTTCTTCGTCACGGCGGACTCGCTCGCCGCGAACAACATCGTGCTCGGCACGTACCGTCACATCACCGCTCCGGAGTGCCGCCAGTTCCTGCTGCGCCAGGCGTTCGAAGAGGCGATCCACACGCACGCGTACCAGTACATCGTCGAATCGCTGGGCCTCGACGAGAGCGAGATCTTCAATGCGTATCACGAGGTCAAGTCGATCCGTGACAAGGACGAGTTCCTGATCCCGTTCATCAATACGCTGACGGACCCCGCGTTCACCACCGGCACGCTGGAAGCGGACCAGAAATTGCTGAAGTCGCTGATCGTGTTCGCCTGCATCATGGAAGGGCTGTTCTTCTATGTCGGCTTCACGCAGATCCTGGCGCTGGGCCGCCAGAACAAGATGACGGGCGCGGCGGAGCAGTACCAGTACATCCTCCGCGATGAATCGATGCACTGCAATTTCGGCATCGACCTCATCAACCAGATCAAGCTGGAAGAGCCGCAACTGTGGACAGCCGAATTCAAGGCAGAGATCCGCGAGCTCTTCAAACAGGCTGTCGATCTTGAATATCGTTACGCTGAAGACACCATGCCGCGCGGGGTTCTCGGCCTGAACGCGTCGATGTTCAAGAGCTACTTGCGGTTCATCTGCAATCGGCGTTGCCAGCAGATCGGACTGGACCCGCTCTTCCCGAACGAGGAAAACCCGTTCCCGTGGATGAGCGAAATGATCGACTTGAAGAAGGAACGCAACTTCTTCGAGACACGCGTGATTGAGTATCAAACCGGCGGCGCGCTGACCTGGGAATAATAAAAATCCAGGACGTGTTGCAGACGAAATCGATGGGACGGACGGGCAGCAGCGTGTCGCTCACGCGCGCCCGGCCGACAAGGTTTAGGAGAACGGTCGCCTGATGCAAAGTGCGCCTATTGGCTTGACGCGCCGAATTTCGGCCCGAACAGAAGACAGGCGTTTTGCAATCCCCGCATGGGGATGGGCAAACTTCCCCCCGGAAAATGCCAGCGGCAAGCTCGCTGGCTCGATCAAGCGATGGCCGGCGCCGCTCAAGGGCGGTGCTGACTCAATTTGGCGCGCGGTGCCTCGGGGCACGGCGCGCCTTGCCGTATTCATTAGCGTAAGCAGGTGGGATCAGCGTACGCCGATGAATAATCCGCTTCGTAGCGTGCGTTATAGAGAAGGCGACACGTGGGAAGCGGGTTTTGACGAAGGGTGTTGTTTGAACTGACTCTCATCTGAAAACCTGAAGGAGAAAAATCATGGCAGTTGCCAAGAAAAAACCCGCGGCGAAGAAGGCTGCAGCAAAGAAAGTCACCGCCAAGAAGGCTGCACCGGCCAAGAAGGTCGCCGCCAAGAAGGTCGCTGTGAAGAAGGTCGCGGCGAAGAAAGTAGCGGCGAAGAAGGTCGCAGCGAAGAAGGTTGCGGCAAAGAAAGTGGCAACCAAGAAAGTCGCTGCAAAGAAAGTAGCGGCGAAGAAGGTTGCAGCGAAGAAGGTCGCAGCCAAGAAGGCGCCTGCGAAGAAGGCCGCAGCGAAGAAAGTCGCGACCAAGAAAGTAGCGGCGAAGAAGGTTGCAGCGAAGAAGGTCGCAGCCAAGAAGGCGCCTGCGAAGAAGGCCGCGGCGAAGAAGGCGCCCGCGAAGAAGGCCGCAGCGAAGAAGGCCGCTGCGAAAAAGGCTCCCGCGAAAAAGGCTGCTGCGAAGACCGCAGCCGCTGCGCCTGCGCCTGCTCCTGCTGCGAAAAAAGCCCCCGCGAAAAAGGCTCCGGCCAAGAAGGCCGCTGCTGCGAAGAAGACTACGGCTGCCGCTCCTGCAACGACGGCAACGACCGTATCGGCGCCTGCTCCGGCTCCGGCCGCTGCGGTCAAGACGGCGTTGAACCCGGCAGCGGCATGGCCGTTCCCGACGGGCAGCCGTCCGTAAGCGCTCGCAGTAGGCAGCACCCAGGCACAGTGCGCTGTGCCCTTAGTCCGGGTAAGCCTACCCGGCCTGAACCCGTCGCCAGGGCAACCCGGCGGCGGGTTTTTCGTTTCGGCGAACGAATTGCATCGCGGACTCGCCGCCCGCTCGCGATGCGCAAAGAAAAAGCGCATGCATCTTTCGACACATGCGCTTTCTCGCGACGATGCGGCGCTATTCGTCCGCTGAATGCGCCGGTCAGTGAGTGACGCGCGTGACGCCGCCGCTCGACAACAGCCGCACTCGCTCGCCCGCCTGGAACACTTCGCCGTTAGCGGTCTGCGTGATCGCTCGCATGTCGCCGTTATCGAGGCGCACGGTGATCTCCAGGCCGTTCTTCATCGCAACGCTGTTCTCGACCGCGTTACCGGCGACGGCGCCCGCCAGCCCGCCGATGATGCCCGCGATGATCGAGCCGTTGCCGCCGCCGATCGCGCTTGCCGCCGCGACGCCGCCGAGCGCGCCGCCGCCGATTGTGCCGAGGCCCGTAGGCTGGCCGTTGTTCGAACTGATCTTCACGCCGCGCACGCTTTCGACGGTCGCCATGCGCACCGTTTCCTCACGCTGCGCCTGCGACGCCGTGTAGACGTCCGAAGAACTGCTGTTGTAGGCGCAGCCCGTCAGCGCCACCGAGCCGACGAGCGCCATGGCCAGCGCGATACGACTTACCGTTTTCATCCCTTCACTCCATCAATCAGAACAGGCTGCTTCCGAAAGCCTGCTTGAAACGCTCTTCGATTTCGACGCGCGTCGGCGCGTAGGTTTGCGGTCCCTGATGTTCGATTTTCAGCGAACCCATCAGACTTGCGAGACGCCCCGTTTTCTCCCAGCCAAGCTTGTTCTCGATGCCGTACAGGAGGCCGCCGCGGAATGCGTCGCCGCAGCCGGTCGGATCGACCACCTGGCGCGCCGCCACGACGGGAATTTCAGATACGCCGTCTTCATGATAGATCTGCGCGCCGTGCTCGCCACGCGTCACCACGAGCGCATCGACGCGGCGCTTGATGTCTTCCATCGACCAGCCGGTCTTATTGCTCAACAACTTGGCTTCGTAATCGTTGACCGCCACGTAGGTGGCGAGTTCAATCATGCGACAAAGTTCCACACTTTCGAGAATCGGCAATCCCTGGCCCGGATCGAACACGAACGGCACGCCCGCGCGCGCCAGTCCCTCGGCGTGCTCGCGCATGCCTTGCGCGCCGTCGGGCGCGACGATGCCGAGCGAGATGCCCTGCGCTTCGTCGGCGCGGTTCAGGTGCGACTCCATCATCGCGCCGGGGTGGAATGCGGTGATCTGGTTGTTCGCGAGATCGGTGGTGATAAAGCATTGCGCCGAGTGCTGGTCGGCCAGCACGCGCACGTATTCCTTCGACAAGCCGAGCGCGTCGAGCCGGTCGATGTAAAGCTGCGAATCCGCCGCGCCGAGCGTCGCCATGATCTTCGGATCGCCGCCGAGCAGCTTGAGCGCATAGGCGATGTTGCCCGCGCAGCCGCCGAAGTTGCGCCGCATCGTCGGCACCAGGAAGCTGATGTTCAGCATGTGCACCTGGTCCGGCAGGATGTGGTCGCCGAAGCGGCCCTGGAAGGTCATGATGTTGTCGTAGGCGAGCGAGCCGCAGATGAGCGTAGCCAAGGCGAACGTCCTTTATAGATAGGGGCCGAGGAGAAAAATGCGCATACGGCGCACGGCGAGCGCATCACCGCGCCTCGTATGCGCGGACCGCTCTCGGTGAAAGCGGTCCGCCGAGGTGGTTACTTCAACGCGGCGAGCGCTGCGTCGTAGTTCGGTTCGTTCTTGATTTCAGGCACGAGCTCCGAGTGCAGCACCTTGTTGTTTTCGTCCAGCACGACGACCGCACGCGCCGTCAGGCCTTTGAGCGGGCCGCTCGTCACGTCGACGCCGTAGGCCTGCGCGAACTCGTGGCCGCGGAACGTCGATGCCGTCACGACATTGGCGATGCCTTCGGTCGTGCAGAAGCGCTTGGCCGCGAACGGCAAATCGCCCGAAACGACGACCACGACCGTGTTGTCGAGGCCGGCGGCCGCTTCGTTGAACTTGCGCGTCGAGGTGGCGCAGGTCGGCGTGTCGAGACTCGGCACGATGTTCAGCACCTTGCGCTTGCCCGCGAAGCTCGCGAGCTTGACGTCGCCGAGATCCGCGCCGACGAGCGTGAATTCGGGCGCCTGCTGGCCCGAGCCCGGGAACGTGCCGCTGACGTCGATAGGGTTGCCGCCGAGGGTAACTTGACTCATGTTGCGCTCCAGAGAATTGTCAGATGCTGACGGGAAATTGCGCGTGCGTGAGCCGCGAGGGCCGTGACGCGCGTCGTGTGGAAGGGGGCAGGCGGCGTTTGCGCGCCTGCCCGCCATCACGGATAAAAGACCTGAACGCGGTAATTCGCGGCCACGGCGTCGCCGGTGTCCAGCCGGACGACGACCGGTTGCGCGCTTTGCGGCGCGAGGCCGATGGCGAATATCGTACCCGGTCGCGCGTAATCCTGCGGCCAGAGCACGCGCCGGATCGCGACGTTGTTCTTGTCGTCGAGCAGCGTGAGTTCGAGCGCCGGATACGCCAGCGCGACATCCAGCCGGTTGCGCAGCGACAACTTCAGTTCGAGCTTGTGCGGGCCGTCGACCTGACGCAAGCCCGAACTCTCGATCTGCAATCCGTCGATGTCGCGCGGCGGCGAAATGGTGCAGCCGATCTGATCGCACACGTCGGAGTAAAGCGCGTGCGAGCCGGGCACGTAGACCATCACGGTTTCGCGCTGCCACCACGCGAGCTGCACGAGCAGCAACAACGCCAGCAGCAGGGCGACGATCACGCCGATGACGCGCCGTGCCTTTCCGGTACCGGCGCGGCCCCGTGCAGGCGCGCGCGGCTCGCGCATCTCCCGCGATTCGCGCACGACCGGAAACGCTTCGTTCGCGCTCGACCGGCGGGCAGGCGGCGGCGCTTTCTTGCCGACGAAGCCGGGTTCGGCGTCGTCGCGCCATGCGGGTGCGGCGGGCTCCGGCGCAACGTGCGCGGGCGGCGCGTCCGGCTGAGGCGCCGGTCCGATGAACGGCTCGGCGCGATCGTCGACGGGATCGGCGAACGGCGGGACGGGCGGCTCGCCGAGCGGCGTATCGGTATCGGCTTGCGCGGAATTGGCGGCGTCGGGATGAGGCGTGCCGACCCGAATGTACTGCTTCAGGCGTCCCGCTTCGGATGGCAGCGCCGAAGGCTCATTCGCGGCGTCGGACTGGCCCGGCTCGGGGCGCGGCGGTGTGGTCGGTGTCTGGCTCGACGCGCTCGTGAAGGCGGGCGCGTTCGCATACACGGTGCGTTCGCTGTCGGCTTCGGCGTGTCGGGCGGGGCCGGGCGTGCCGAGCTCGAGGTTGCGCGGCGCGAACGGACGCGGCTTGAGCGGCGCATCGGGCGGCGCGGTGACGTGCGTGATGGCATCGGCGGCGGGGCCGGCGCCTGCGCCCGAACTCGTCGCGGGACCGACGGCGACATCATCGTCGATGATCGCGGCATGCTGAGCCACGCCCGCGGCGGCCGGCTCATCGGGAAGCTCGAAGCGATGATGCGCGGCGTCGAAAACTTCCTGGCAATGCCCGCACCGCACACGGCCGTCATGCGGCGCGAGCAGATGCAGGTCCAGCTTGAACACGGTTTCGCAGTGGGGGCAGCGGGTTGCCAGCGCCATATAAGAAGTGCCGTTGGCCTGACGGCCTATTCGTGGAAGATGGCGCTATTCTAAAGGCTTTCGCGCCGCGTTCCCGCGAGGCATACCCAGCCTTCGTGCTCGCGCCAGACGCTGATGTCGATCCACTTGGCATAGACCGCCGCGACCTCGTCGGCCTGGCGCGCGAGCACGCCTGACAGCGCGATCCGGCCGCCCGGCTTCACCTTCGCGGAGAGCATCGAGGCCATCAGCTTGAGCGGATTCGAGAGGATGTTCGCGACGACGATATCGAACTCGCCGGCGGGGCAGGCATCGGGCAGGCCGTAGGTCACGTCCGCGCGATTGCGCTCGCTGTTCTGACGCGCCGACTCGACCGCTTGCGGGTCGATGTCGATGCCGACCACGGGGTCCGCGCCGCACTTCTTCGCAAGAATCGCGAGGATGCCGGAGCCGCAACCGTAATCGAGCAGCGATTGCCCCGGCTTCACCGACTGCTCCAGCCATTCCAAGCAAAGCCGCGTGGTCGGATGGCTGCCGGTGCCGAACGCGAGGCCCGGATCGAGTTCGAGCACGAGCGCGTCCGGATCGGGCGCGTCGTGCCACGAAGGCACGACCCAGATGCGCTCGCCGATGGCGATCGGATCGAACTGCGCCTGCGTGAGACGCACCCAGTCCTGCTCCTCGACTTCGCGCACGCTGAACGGCGGCGTCGCCGCGAGGCCGATTTCGTTCGCGGCGGCGGCGAGCAGCACGTCGGGATCGGCGTCCTCGGCGAGCAGCGCGACGACGCGCGAGCGATTCCACGCGCTCTTTTCGGGCACGAGACCCGGCTCGCCGAAGAGCGGCTGTTCGTCGGGCGTGTCGGCGTCGGCATCTTCGACGGACACCGACAGCGCCCCGACGTCGAGCAGCGCATCCGACAGCGCTTCCGCGTGCTCGCGATCCAGCTCGGCGATCAATTCCCGGTAACTCATGCTATCTCTCTGACTAAGGCGTGCTTCAGGACTCTTCCGCCACCGCGGCCTGGCGCGCGGCGAGCTTGTTCTCGAGATAGTGGATGCTCGTGCCGCCTTCGACGAACTTCGCGTCGATCATCAACTCGCGATGCAGCGGGATGTTCGTCGAGATGCCCTCCACGACCATCTCCGACAGCGCGATGCGCATGCGGTTGATCGCCTGCTCGCGCGTCGCGCCGTAAGCGATCAGCTTGCCGATCATCGAGTCGTAATTCGGCGGAACGAAGTAGTTGGCGTACGCGTGCGAATCGACGCGGATGCCCGGGCCGCCCGCCGTATGCCACGACGTGATGCGTCCCGGCGACGGCGTGAACTTGAACGGATCTTCCGCGTTG
Source organism: Caballeronia temeraria (assembly GCF_001544795.2). Lineage (GTDB taxonomy): Bacteria > Pseudomonadota > Gammaproteobacteria > Burkholderiales > Burkholderiaceae > Caballeronia > Caballeronia temeraria. The sequence continues at coordinate 10,178 of NZ_FCOI02000030.1, forward strand.
ATGCGGCACTCGATCGCGTGACCGCGGAACTGGATGTCCTTCTGGCGGATCGAGAGCTTTTCGCCCGCGGCGATGCGGATCTGCTCCTGCACGATATCGACGCCCGTGATCAGCTCCGTCACCGGATGCTCGACCTGCACGCGCGTGTTCATCTCGATGAAGTAGAACTCGTTGTTCTCGTACAGGAACTCGAACGTGCCCGCGCCGAGATAGCCCATCTTCTTGCACGCGTCGGCGCAGCGATCGCCGATGCGCTCGATCAGCCGTCGCGCGATGCCCGGCGCCGGCGCTTCCTCGACCACTTTCTGGTGGCGGCGCTGCATCGAGCAGTCACGCTCGCCGAGCCAGATCGCGTTGCGGAACGAATCCGACAGCACCTGAATCTCGATGTGGCGCGGATTCTCGAGGAACTTCTCCATGTACACCTGCGGGTTGCCGAAGGCGCGGCCCGCTTCTTCACGCGTCATGTTGACCGCGTTGACGAGCGCCGCTTCCGTGTGCACCACGCGCATGCCGCGACCGCCGCCGCCGCCCGCCGCCTTGATGATGACGGGATAGCCGACGGCGCGCGCAATCTTCACGATCTCGCGCGGATCGTCGGGCAACGCGCCTTCCGAACCCGGCACGCACGGCACGCCGGTCTTGATCATCGTCTGCTTGGCGGTGACCTTGTCGCCCATCAGGCGGATGGTCTCGGGGCGCGGTCCGATGAACGTGAAGCCCGATTGCTCGACGCGCTCGGCGAAGTCGGCGTTCTCGGAGAGGAAACCGTAGCCGGGATGGATAGCTTCGGCGTCGGTGACTTCGGCCGCGCTGATGAGCGCCGGCATGTTCAGGTAGGAGAGATTCGAAGGCGCCGGTCCGATGCAGACGGCTTCGTCGGCCAGCTTGACGTACTTCGCTTCCTTGTCGGCTTCCGAGTAGACGACGACTGTCTTGACGCCCAGTTCGCGGCAGGCGCGCTGGATGCGAAGCGCGATTTCGCCGCGGTTCGCAATGAGAATTTTTTCAAACATAGTGGGTCGGCTCATCAACGGGCTCGCGCGAGCGGCCCTCGGGGATCCAATCGGCGGCGCGCTTCTCGACGGATCGATGCCGCACGAAGCGCGCCGGCGCGTGAAGCCGGGCGGCGGGCGCGATGCGCATCCGCGGCACGGCCCGATGCGCCTTTAGTCGCCGATCACGAAGAGCGGCTGGCCATACTCCACCGCCTGGCCGTTGTCGACGAGGATTTCCTTCACGACGCCGGCCTTGTCCGATTCGATCTCGTTCAAAAGCTTCATCGCTTCGATGATGCAAAGGGTCTGGCCTTCCTTCACCGTGTCGCCGACCTGGACGAACGGGTCCGCGCCCGGCGACGGCGCGCGATAGAACGAGCCGACCATCGGCGAAGTCACGACGTGACCTTGCGGCGCGACTGCGGCAGGCGTCGCGGCGGCCGGCGCGCCGGCTTCGCCCGCACCGCCGAAATGCGGCGCGGCGGGCGCCTGGACTTGCGGCGCGTACTGTTGCGGCGCCTGCATGTACACCGGCGCGGCGTTCTTGACGATGCGAACCTTGCCTTCGCCTTCCGTCACTTCCAGCTCCGAGATGCCGGATTCCGAGACGAGGTCGATCAGCGTTTTCAGTTTACGAAGGTCCATCGAAAAATCCCCTTTCAATACTTGGAGACCGGGACTTCCCGGCACTTGACTTGATTTGTGGATGTTCTGACTGCTCAGACGCGAGCCGGCGCGGCCAGCCGGCCGGCTCGCGCACGCACGCCGTGCCCGCCGGCGCTCGTAAGAGCGCTGACGGAGACAACGGCGGCAGAAGAATCGGTCGGCACGCCGCGGGCGTTCTTGTCGAACGCATCGGCGTGGTCGCTTTGAAGCGCGCGCCCGAACGGCATGCGTATGACGGCTGCGGGTGCTCCGCTGCGGCCGGCATCCGTGTCGTGGATGTCGGACTCGACGGCGAGGGGGCCACGTGGCACCGGCAGAGTTGTCATAGTCGCTTCGGGTTGTGCGGAATTCGGCGCACTTTAGCGCCGTTTAGAGAATTTTGTCTAGTTTTACCGTGCAAGCCCTCTCGAAACAGTGGGACAAATTACCGCTCACCGCGACCCGGCATGTGGAATTTCCTGCAAGATCGGCGTATTTCCCCGTAACTCGCAGCTTACTCGACGCAAGCTCCTGCCTACGCGCCGCGAATTTTTACAGGCTGTCGAGCGTATGCTTCAGCTCGGCCGGATCGACTTCGCCGAGTTTTGTTGAGCGAATCTGGCCTTTTGCGTCGATTACAACGGTGAAAGGAAGGCCGCCCGCATTATTGCCGAAGCTACGCGCAAGATCCGCGCCGCCGAAGCCGGTGACATAGACGGGATACGCGACCGGCACCTTCTTTAGGAAATCGTTGACGTTTTTCTCGCTATCGACGCCCAGCCCGATGAACGTGACGCCTTTTTTCGCATAGTCGCGCTGCAGCGCCGACAGCGCCGGCATTTCCTTCACGCAGGGGCCGCACCACGACGCCCAGAAGTTGACGACGACCGGCTTGCCCTTGTACGCCGAGAGCGGCTGCGAGGTGCCCGAGGCGCCCGGCGGCGTTGCCTTCCACAACTGATCGACGGCGTTGCCGCTCGTCTGCGTCGCCGCTACGGTTTCGCCGCCGGTGAACAGATGGCCCGCGTAGAACCCGCCGACGGTCGCGGCGACCGCGACCACGAGGGCCGCCAGGATGCGTGTGCTTTTCATGAGCTTCCAGAAGAAAGATCAGCCGCCGATTTCCAGCGGCGGGACATCGGGATGGCCGAGCAGCGCGCGCACGGCCGCCGCATTGGCGCGCGCGAGGCGTCCGCGGCCGTCCGCGCGCACGGCGCCGCGCAGATCGTCGGGTCCGTAGAGCGCGATATGCACGCCGATCGGCTCTTCGTTGCGCACGCGATGCAGAAAACTCAGCGTCTCGACGTAGCCGCGCCCGGCGAAATGCCGCGTCTCCGACACGTCGTACTGCACGTTCCCGTTCAGCAGATAAATCGCGACTTCCTTCGGATTGTCGCAGAAGCATTGCAGATGGATATCGGAGTGCTCGCCCGCGGTGCCGTTGAGCACCGCGCCTGTCAGATATGGATCGAAGGACTTCAGGCGCTCCATCCAGTCGAGCGCGACTTCGCGCATGCGCCGCAGCACGGCCGGCTGGCTGTCGCTCTGGAAAATCGCCTGATATTCGCGGATTTCCTCTTCGATCTGGTCGTTATCCGGCAAGAACTCGCCGCCGATCTTCGCTTCGCCGACGACCTGCCGTGCCGCCTTGCGCTTCGCGGTGGCGTAGTCGAGGCCGTCCTCGGCGATCATCTTCGCGGCGGCGATCGCGATTTCCTCGCGCACGCGCTGCGGATCGAAATGTGATTTGCGAACCATGCCGGAATGATACTAGATAAGCTTGGACGGTCCTTTTGCGGACCCGCGCGGCCAGGCTCGCGGCGGCGAAAGGGCGCTTGACTTGCTCAGTTACAATATGCGCCTTCAGGCGCCTTTCTGCACGGGTTCGCCCCAAGGCCGACACGTACGGCGCCGTTCCTGTTTTTGCGTCTCTATCGCCCGCGCGGCGCGACACGGTTTATGCACATCCACATCCTCGGCATCTGCGGCACGTTCATGGGCGGACTCGCCGTTCTGGCGCGCGAGGCGGGCCACAAGGTCACCGGCTGCGACGCCGGCGTCTATCCGCCGATGAGCACGCAGCTCGAAGCCCAAGGCATCGAGCTGATCGAAGGCTACGGCGTCGAACAGCTTGCGCTCGAACCCGATCTTTTCGTCATCGGCAACGTGGTGACGCGCGGCAATCCGCTGATGGAAGCCATCCTCGATCGCGGCCTGCCATACACGTCCGGCCCGCAGTGGCTTGGCGAGCATGTGCTGAACGGCAAATGGGTGCTCGCGGTCGCCGGCACGCACGGCAAGACCACGACGAGCTCGATGCTCGCCTGGCTGCTCGAAGACGCGGGCATGAACCCGGGCTTTCTGATCGGCGGTGTGCCGCTCAACTTCGGCATCTCGGCGCGGCTGACGGATTCGAGCTTCTTCGTCATCGAAGCCGACGAGTACGACACCGCGTTCTTCGACAAGCGTTCGAAGTTCGTCCACTATCGCCCGCGCACGGCGGTGCTCAACAATCTCGAATTCGATCACGCGGATATCTTCCCCGATCTCGCCGCGATCGAAACGCAATTTCATCATCTCGTGCGCACGGTGCCGGGCATCGGCCGCATCGTCACGAACGGGCGCGAAGCGGCGCTGGAGCGCGTGCTCACGCGCGGCTGCTGGTCGGGCGTGGAGCGCTTCGGCGTCGACGGCGGCTGGCAGGCGCTGCCCGCCGAGCAGGGCGCGACCGTCGACGAGCGGTTCGCCGTCTATTGGGAAGGCGAGCGTCAGGGCGTCGTCGACTGGCAGGTGCAGGGCGAGCACAATCGCATGAACGCGCTCGCGGCGATCGCGGCGGCGCGCTCGGTCGGCGTGCCGGCTTCGCAGTCGGTCAAATCGCTGGCGAGCTTTCGGAACGTGAAGCGGCGCATGGAAGTCAAGGGCAGCGTCGATGGCGTCACCGTCTACGACGACTTCGCGCATCACCCGACGGCCATCGACACGACCGTCGCCGGATTGCGCACGCGGATCGGCAATGCGCGGATTCTCGCCGTGCTGGAGCCGCGCTCGAACACGATGAAACTCGGCACGATGAAAGCGCAATTGCCCGCGAGTCTTGCGGGCGCGGATCTGGTGTTCGGCTACGGCGCGCGCGAAGGCCGCGACAAGCTCGGCTGGGATCTCGCCGAAGCGCTCTCGCCGCTCGGCGACAAGGCGCGGGCATTCAACGAAATCGAACCTCTGGTGAAGGCGGTCGCGGCCGCCGCGCGCCCCGGCGACCACGTGCTCGTGATGAGCAACGGCGGCTTCGGCGGCGTCCATCAGAAACTGCTCGACGCGCTGTCGGCGCGTGGCGCAGGAGGACATTCGTGATTCTCTATCTGCACGGCTTTCGCTCGTCGCCCCAGTCGTTCAAGGCGCGCGTGATGCACGCGCGGCTCGCGGAACTCGGGCGGCTCGGCGAATGGCAGTGCCCGTCGCTGCCGGTGTCGCCGTGCGATGCCGTCGCGCTGGCGGAATCGCTCGCGGCGGGCGAGCGCGCGCGCGATGTGACCGTCGTCGGCAGTTCGCTCGGCGGCTACTATGCGACGTATCTCGCGGAGAAACACGGCTGGCGCGCCGTGCTGCTCAATCCGGCGGTCGTGCCGCAGCGCGATCTGAGTCATTTTCTCGGCGAGCAGCCGCTGTGGCACGGCGGCGGCACGATCACCGTGTTGCCGCGCCATCTGGACGAACTGCGCGCGCTCGCGGTCAAATCGATCACGCGGCCCGAGCGCTACTATCTGATCGCGGCGACGGGCGATGAAGTGCTCGATTACCGCACGATGCTCAACCACTATCCCGGCGTGCGCACCACGCTGATCCAGGGCGGCGATCACGCGATCAGCGACTTCCCGGCCTATCTCGCCGATGTCATCGCGTTCTGCGATCAGGCGCCGCCACCCGTGCGCACGCCCGCAGCCGCCTGAGCCCATTCATTCGCCGGCGCGCGGGCAGCGCGGGCCGGTCCACCGTTTTACGAGAGTATTGAGTGAACGTTTTCTTCGAGGAATCGGGTAGTTTCAAGGCCGGATCGGTGTTGTCGAAACAGGGCGACGCGTTCCAGGTCGAGTTGCCGGGCGGCCGGCGCGCGAAAGTGCGCGCGAAAGACGTGCTGATCGAGTTCGAGAAGCCCGCGGCCGGCGATCTGATGCAGGAAGCCGACGCCATCGCGCAGGAGATCGATCTCGACTTCCTGTGGGAATGCGCGCCCGACGAGGAATTCCCGTTCGCCGCGCTCGGCGCGGACTACTTCGGCGACAAATTCGGCCCCGCCGAACGCGCGGCGCTCGTGCTGCGCATGCACGGCTCGCCGGTCTACTTCCGGCGCAAGGGCCGCGGCCAGTATCAGCGCGCGCCGCAGGAGCAGTTGCAGATGGCGCTCGCGTCGCTCGAACGCAAGCGTCAGCAGGCGCTCGTGCAGCAAGGCTGGGAAGAGGAGCTGAAGGCAGGCAAGCTGCCCGACGCGCTCAAGGGCGGTGCAATCGGCCTGCTCACGAAGCCGGACAAGAACACGATCGAATACAAAGCGCTCGAAGCGGCGGCGGCCGCGCGCGGCATCTCGCAGGCGCGGTTGATGCTCGAATGCGGCGGCATCGAGTCGCCGCGACAGTTGCATGAAGCGAAGTTTCTGTCAGAGTTCTTCCCGCACGGCATCGGCTTTCCGTCGGTGCAGCCGGGACCGCTGCCCGAGGATTTGCCGGAAGCCGACGTCGAAGCCTTTTCCATCGACGACGTCACCACGACCGAAATCGACGACGCCTTTTCCGTCGAGCATCTTTCCGATGGCCGCGTGCGCGTGGGCATCCACATCGCGGCGCCGGCGCTCGGCATCACGCGTGGCGACACGATCGACGCGATCGCGCGCGGGCGTCTGTCCACGGTCTACATGCCCGGCGACAAGATCACGATGCTGCCGGACAACGTCGTCGATGTATTCACGCTCGGCGAAGGCGGGCTGCGGCCGGCGCTGTCGCTGTATATCATCGTGAATCGCGAGACGCAGGATATCGTCGCCACCGAAACGCGCGCCGAGCGCGTGTTCGTGAAGAGCAACCTGCGCCACAACCATCTCGACGAGCACGTCACCGAGGAAACGCTCGCCGCCGGCACGGGCGAGTATCCGCACAAGGAAGACATCGCCGTGCTGTGGCCGCTCGCGCAGGCGCTCTTCGAAAAGCGTCAGCAGGCGCGCGCGACGTACGGCCTCAAGCGCGAAGTGCAGCGCAACAACGACTTCAACTTTTATGTCGATGGCGAGCACATCACGATCACGCCGCGCCGTCGCGGTTCGCCGCTCGATCTGATCGTCGCGGAGCTGGCGATTCTCGCGAATTCGTCGTGGGGCGCGTTCCTCAACGATCACGGCGTGCCGGGGATTTATCGCTCGCAGCGCGGTTTCGGCGGACCGGGACCGAAGCGCACGCGCATGCAGACCACGCCCGCGCCGCACGAAGGGCTGGGCGTCGCGCAGTACGCATGGAGCACGTCGCCGCTGCGCCGTTATGTCGACCTCGTCAATCAATGGCAACTGCTCGCGTGCGTGCAGCATGGCGTGACGGCCAAGCTCGCCGCGCCGTTCAAGCCGAAGGACGCCGATCTCTTCGCCGTCGTGCAGGGCTTCGACGACACGTACACCGCGTATGCCGATCACCAGCGCCGCATGGAGTACTTCTGGTGCCTGCGCTGGCTCAAGCAGGAAAACAGGAAGCACGTGCCGGCGTCGGTCATCAAGGACGATCTGGTTCGTCTCGAAGAAATCCCGCTGATCCTGCATGTGCCGGGCCTCGGCGTGCATGCGCGCGGCACCCGCGTGATGCTGGACGTCGTGTCCATCGACGAGCTGACGGTCGAAGCATCGTGCCGTCTGCTGCACGTGATCGATGCGCCGTCCGCGAGCGCGCCCGTCGAGGAAGAAGAGGCGGAAGAAGAAATCATCGAGACGACCGATCTTTCCGCCGAAAGCGAAGCCGAAGCGCAAGCCGAAGCCGATGCGCCCCAGCCGGAGCCAACGGGCGATGCGCAGCAATCCACCGAGTCGACGGGATCATGAGCCAGAAAGATCAGTACGCGGTGATCGGCAATCCGATCGAGCACAGCAAGTCGCCGTGGATCCACGCGAAGTTCGCCGCGCAGACCGGCGAGCCGATCGAATACGGGCGCATTCTCGGGCCGCTCGACGGCTTCACGCGTGAAGTGAAAAACTTCATCGCGTCGGGCGGGCGCGGGATGAACGTCACCGTGCCGTTCAAGCTCGAAGCGCACGCGCTCGCGGATTCGCTGTCGCCGCGCGCGGCGGCGGCGGGCGCGGTCAACACGCTCGCTTTCGGACCGGACGGCGTGCGCGGCGACAACACCGACGGCGTTGGGCTCGTGCGCGACATCGAAGTGAATCTCGGCGTGAGTCTGAAGGGCGCGCGCATTCTGCTGCTCGGCGCGGGCGGCGCGGCGCGCGGTGTCGTGCTGCCGATCTTCGATCGCGCGCCGGCGGCGCTCACCATCGTCAACCGGACGGCGGCGAAGGCGCATCAGCTCGTTGATCAGTTCGCGCAGAACGCGGCGGACAGCGGCGTGCGTTTCTCGGGCGGCGGCGCGGACAGCGCGGAAGCCGGACAGTACGACGTGATCGTCAACGCAACCGCAGGCAGCCTCGACGCCGCCTTGCCCGATTGCGACGACAGCGCGTTCGGCGCGGGCACGCTCGCCTACGACATGATGTACGGCGCGCAGCCGACCGTCTTCATGCAGCATGCGGTCAAGCTCGGCGCGCGCGCATCGGACGGTCTCGGCATGCTGGTCGAGCAGGCCGCCGAATCGTTCTTCATCTGGCGCAACGTGCGCCCGGATGGCGGCGCGGTGCTGCGCGAATTGCGCGCGACGCTCGCAGCCAAAGTGTGATGACCACCGCGCCTGCCGGCAGCCACGGGAACCGCGCGCCGCGCGCGCACAAGGCGGTGCGGCTCGGCCCGGCGCGCTGGATCGCATACGGCGTGTCGGTGATGGGCATCGCGTTCATCGCGACGCAAATCTGGTTCTTCGCGCAGATCGGCATCTGGACCGTCGTAAATCCCGGTCCGACCGCCTTCATGCGCGCCGACGCGTGGACGCTCGCCAAAACGCATCCGGGCGTTGCGTTGCGGCGCACCTGGGTGCCGTACGACCAGATTTCGCGCAATCTGAAGCGCGCGATCATCGCTTCGGAAGACGCGAATTTCGTCAACAACAACGGCTACGAAACCGACGCCATTCTCCAGGCGTGGGAGAAGAACAAGGCGCGCGGGAAGATCGTCGCGGGCGGTTCGACCATTTCGCAGCAACTCGCGCGCAATCTGTTTCTGTCGCGCGAAAAGAGCTACGTGCGCAAGGCGCAGGAGCTCGTCATCACATGGATGCTCGAGTTCTGGTGGACCAAGGAACGCATCTTTGAGATCTATCTGAATTCGGTCGAATGGGGCAACGGCGTGTACGGCGCGGAAGCGGCGGCGCAGTATTACTACAAGACCTCGGCGGCGAAACTGACGGCCTGGCAGAGCGCGCGCCTCGCGGTCATGTTGCCGCGTCCCAAGTATTTCGATGACCATCGCAGCGCGCCGTATCTGTCGCAGCGGGCGGGTGTCATCGCGCGGCGAATGGGAGCGGCCGAGCTGCCGCAATGAAATTTAGTTTCGACCCGCTAAACAACGCAAAGCCCTGATTATTCAGGGCTTTTTTGTTTTATCAAAGCTGACGGTTGCGAGCTTTCCTCCCATTATCTGAGCATGACGATCACATATTGAATAATTTGAGATGGCGGAACTACAATCCGGCCAAAGCCTGAACGGCATAGGCGTGCGACGACCGGAGCGAACTCCGGCGCGCATGACCAGAACAACGGAGACACGTCATGAACTCGATCGCACGCCCGCGCTCGCGGGATTTTTCGCACGATTCGTACGCTCGTTCCATCGGGAGCGCGCTGATGTGCGCCCTCCATCGCGCATCGTGATCGACGAGCCTCGCGCCATGACCAAATTCCAGCATCCTGAAACCGACATCGTCGACGCGAGCGGCTCGCGCGCCAAGCCCAACGGCGCGAGCGGGACGAAGCACATGCCCGATCCCGACGCCATCGCGCTGCCGAGCGCACTCGTCGATATCACGCCGCAGCAGGCCGGCACGCAGACGCTGCTGCGCGGCCTCGCGATTCTCGAAGCCGCCGCGAACGGCGCCCGCGATCTGCGCGCGTTCGGCGCGGCGCTCGGCACGACGCGCAGCACGACGCATCGGCTCGTCAGTTCGCTCGTGCAGGCGCGCTATCTGCGCCAGGTGCAGGGCGGCTATCTGCTCGGGCCGAAGCTCATCGAACTGGGCACGATCGCGCTCGAACAGATGCCGCTCACGACGGTCGCCCGTCCGCACCTGCAGGCGCTCGCCGAGCACACGCACGACACGATTCACCTCGGCGTGCGCGACGGCGACGACGTCCTCTACATCGACAAGATTCCCGGCACGCGCGGCCTCGAGATGCGCTCGCGCGTCGGGCACCGGATGCCGCTCGCGTCGACGGGCATCGGCAAGGCGATGATGCTCGACCTCGAAGCGAACGCGTGGAAGAGGCTGCTCGACGCGTCGCATCGCGTGCTCTCGAAAACGAGCTTCAAGCCCGACAACCGCCCCGACTTCGACACCTTCCAGCAGCGCATGACGCGCTATTCGCAAGGCGGCTTCACCTTCGATCTGGAAGAGAACGAGGCGTCGATCCGCTGCGTCGCCGCGCCGGTGCGCGATGCGTCGGGCGCGATCGTCGCGGCGTTGTCGGTGGCGAGCACGATTCCCTATATGCCGCATGAACGCATGGAAGAACTGATACCGGTCGTGCAGCGCGAGGCGCGCGCGATCTCCGAGGAACTCGGCTGGCGTGCGCCGCAAGCCGCACGCAGGATCAAGCGATGAACGCACCTGACTCCACGCCCGCGCTCATCGCGCTCGACTGGGGCACGACGTCCCTGCGCGCCTATCTGCTCGGCGCCGATGGCCTCGTGCTCGACTCGCGTGCATCGTCGGCGGGCATCATGAATCTGCCCGCGGGCGGCTTCGATCAGACGTTCGAGGAAACCTGCGGCGCGTGGCTCGATGCACACGCGGCGCTGCCCGTCATCGCGGCGGGCATGGTCGGCAGCGCGCAGGGCTGGGTCGAAGCGCCTTACGTGGAAACGCCCGCAGGCGCCGATGCGCTCGTCGCGGGCATCGTTCTGGTGAAGGCGGCGCGCGGCGTCACGGTGCACGTCGTGCCGGGCGTGCTGCAGCAAGGCGTGCTGCCCAACGTGATGCGCGGCGAGGAAACGCAGATCTTCGGCGCGCTGGCGAGCGAGCCGTCGCTCGGGGCATCGGGCGGCGCGCTGATCGGACTGCCGGGCACGCATGCGAAATGGGCGTTCGTCGCCGATGAGCGCGTCGAGCGTTTCTACACCTTCATGACGGGCGAGACCTTCGGCGCGCTGCGCGATCACACGATCCTCGGCCGCACGATGCATCCGGCCGCGACGCACGACGAACAGGCGTTCCTGCGCGGCGTCGATACGGCGCGCGATGCCGGTCATCCCGGCGTGCTCGCGACGATCTTCAGTACGCGCACGCTCGGCCTCACGGGCCAGTTGGGCGCGGAGCAGCAAGCGGATTATTTGTCGGGACTGTTGATCGGCCATGAATTGCGCGGGCTGAACGAAGTGCTCGCGCGCGAACGTTCCGCGCTCACGGGCAAGACGCTGCGCCTGATCGGCAACGATGCGCTGTGCAACCGCTATCGCGCCGCGCTCGCACGCTTCGGCTGCAACGATGCCGCCACGGTCGCGCAGGCGACGGAGCACGGTCTTTATCGAATCGCCGCGCTGGCCGGGCTGGTCGCAGCCGTGCGCGCCGCCTGAGAAGGAGTGACAACGATGCAGCCTCCCATCAATCTGCCCGCGCCCTACGGCATGCACGCCGGTCTCGCGAAGGCGTTCGCCGCGTGCCCGCTGATCGCGATTCTGCGCGGCGTCACGCCCGCCGAAGCCGCCGATCATGGCCGCGCGCTGTACGAAGCGGGCTTTCGCATCGTCGAAGTGCCGCTGAATTCGCCGCAGCCGTTCGACAGCATCGCGGCGATCCGTCAGGCGCTGCCCGCCGATGTGATCGTCGGCGCGGGAACGGTGCTGCATCCGAGTTACGTCGACAGCGTGAAGGCCGCGGGCGGCGAACTCATCGTGATGCCGCACAGCGACGCCGATGTCGTGCGCGCCGCGAAAGCGCAAGGTCTCGCCTGCGCGCCGGGCGTCGCGACGCCGAACGAAGCGTTTCTCGCGCTGAAGAACGGCGCGGACGTGCTGAAGATGTTTCCCGCCGAGCAGCTCGGCCCGACGATTACGAAGGCCTGGCGCGCGGTGATCGCGAAAGAAGTGCCGCTCGTGCCGGTCGGCGGCATCGCGCCGGACAACATGGGGCCGTTTCTGAGCGCGGGCGCGAACGGCTTCGGTCTCGGATCGGCGCTGTACAAGCCGGGCCAGAACGCGGACGTGACCGCGCGGCACGCGAAGGCGTTCATCGACGGACTGGCGCTCGCGCGAGGCGAAGCGAAATGAACCGCCTCGCCGGCAAGGTCGCGATGGTCACGGGCGCGGGACGCGGCATCGGTGCGGCGATCGCGCTGGCGTTCGCGCGCGAAGGCGCTCGCGTCGCGCTGGCGGAGCTGGACCTCGGCACGGCATCGGCGACGGCTGAGCGCATCGGACAGGAAACCGGCGCGGACGTGATCGCGGTGCGAACCGATGTGACGCAAAGCGCATCGGTGAAGGACGCCGTTGCGCGGACCGAAACCGAACTCGGCGCGCTCGACGTGCTCGTGAACAACGCGGGCATCAACGTGTTCTGCGATCCGCTCACGATGACCGACGACGACTGGCGCCGCTGCTTCGCCGTCGATCTCGACGGCGTGTGGAACGGCTGCCGCGCGGTGCTGCCCGGCATGGTCGAGCGCGGGCGCGGCAGCATCGTGAATATCGCGTCGACGCACGCGTTCAAGATCATTCCGGGCTGCTTTCCGTATCCGGTGGCGAAGCACGGCGTGATCGGCCTCACGCGCGCGCTCGGCATCGAATACGCGCCGAAGAACGTGCGCGTGAATGCAATCGCGCCGGGTTACATCGAAACGCAACTGACGCTCGACTGGTGGAATTCGCAAGCCGATCCGAAGGCCGCGCGTCAGGCGACGCTCGATCTTCAGCCGATGAAGCGCATCGGCGAGCCGCGCGAAGTCGCGATGACGGCGGTGTTCCTCGCATCGGACGAAGCGCCGTTCATCAACGCGAGCTGCATCACGGTGGATGGCGGGCGATCCGCGCTGTACCACGACTGAGACGACAAGAATGACGCACTGGCCGCGGTGCGGCATCACCCCAAAAGAAGACACGGCCACACACACTTCGTAGCGCCCGCACGCGGGCATTGTTCGACATCGGAAAAAGTCAGGAGACAAAAAATGAAACGCAGACTGTTCCTCACGCTGATTGCCGCCGCCACGGCCACGAGCGCGTCCATGATCGCGGCGCCGGTCGCGCAGGCCGCCGACGAAGTCAAGATCGGCTTTCTCGTGAAGCAGCCCGAAGAGCCGTGGTTCCAGGACGAGTGGAAGTTCGCCGAAATCGCGGCCAAGGAGAAGGGCTTCACGCTCGTGAAGATCGGCGCGCCGTCGGGTGAAAAGGTCATGAGCGCGATCGACAACCTCGCCGCGCAAAAGGCGCAGGGCTTCATCATCTGCACGCCGGACGTGAAGCTCGGGCCGGGCATCGTCGCGAAGGCGAAGGCGGACAAGCTCAACATGATGACGGTCGATGACCGCCTCGTCGACGGTTCCGGCAAACCGATCGAATCCGTGCCGCACATGGGCATTTCGGCGTACAACATCGGCAAGCAGGTGGGCGACGGCATCGCCGCCGAAATCAAGAAGCGCGGCTGGGACATGAAGGATGTCGGCGCGATCGACGTCACTTACGAGCAGTTGCCGACCGCGCATGACCGCACGAGCGGCGCGACCGATGCGCTCGTCGCCGCCGGTTTCCCGAAGGCGAACATCGTCGCGGCGCCGCAAGCCAAGACCGACACTGAGAACGCGTTCAACGCAGCGAACATCGCGCTCACGAAGAATCCGCAATACAAGCACTGGGTCGCCTACGCGCTCAACGACGAAGGCGTGCTCGGCGCGGTGCGCGCAGCGGAAGGCCGTGGCTTCAAGGCGGACAACATGATCGGCATCGGCATCGGCGGATCGGATTCGGCGCTGAACGAGTTCAAGAAACCGAACCCGACGGGCTTCTACGGCACCGTCATCATCAGCCCGAAGCGCCACGGCGAAGAGACGTCCGAACTGATGTACGCGTGGATCAAGGACGGCAAGGCGCCGCCGCCGCTCACGCTCACGACCGGCATGCTGGCGACGCGTGAAAACGTGGCGTCGGTGCGTCAGCAGATGGGACTGGCATCGAACTGAGTCTTTCGTGTGGAAAGCGGGCCGCGCGTGCGGTCCGCTGAAGAATAGGAGGCGATGTGTCAGCGACGCTGCGTTTTGACAATATCGGCAAGGTGTTTCCAGGCGTGCGCGCGCTCGACGGCGTGTCGTTCGACGTCAACGCCGGCGAAGTTCACGGCCTGATGGGCGAGAACGGCGCGGGTAAATCGACCTTGCTCAAGATTCTCGGCGGCGAGTATCAGCCCGATTCGGGGCGCGTGCTCATCGACGGAAACGAAGTGCATTTCGCGAGCGCGGCCGCTTCGATCGGCGCGGGCATCGCGGTGATTCATCAGGAATTGCAGTACGTGCCGGATCTGACGGTGTCCGAGAATCTGCTGCTCGGCGCGCTGCCGAACCGGCTCGGCTGGGTCGACAAGCGCGCGGCCAAGGCGCACGTGCGCGAGCGGCTCGCGGCGATGGGCGTCGATCTCGATCCGAATGCGAAGCTGCGCAAGCTCTCGATCGCGCAGCGGCAGATGGTCGAAATCTGCAAGGCGCTGCTGCGCAACGCGCGCGTGATCGCGCTGGACGAGCCGACTTCATCGCTTTCACATCGCGAGACGGAAGTGCTCTTCAAGCTCGTGCGCGATCTGAAGGCGGACAAGCGCGCGCTGATCTACATCTCGCATCGCATGGACGAGATTTACGAGTTGTGCGACGCATGCACGATTTTCCGCGACGGCCGCAAGATCGCGTCGCATCTGTCGCTCGCGGACGTGCCGCGCGAGACGCTCGTGCAGGAAATGGTCGGCCGCGAGATCAGCGACATCTACAACTATCGCGCGCGCCCGTTGGGCGACGTGCGTTTCTCCGTGAAGAACGTGCAGGGCGACGCCTTGAGCGCGCCCGTGAGCTTCGAGGTGAAGCGCGGCGAGATCGTCGGATTCTTCGGGCTCGTCGGCGCGGGACGCAGCGAGCTGATGCATCTCGTCTACGGCGCGGACAAGAAGAAGGACGGCGCGTTGTGGCTCGACGGCAAGGAGATCAAGGTCCGCAGCACCGGTGAAGCGATTCGCCACGGCATCGTGCTGTGTCCGGAGGACCGCAAGGAAGAGGGCATCGTCGCGATGGCGACCGTCGCCGAGAACATCAACATCTCGTGCCGGCGTCACTATTTGCGCGGCGGGCTGTTTCTGGATCGCAAGAAGGAGGCGCAGACGGCCGAGCGCTTCATCCAGTTGCTGAAGATCAAGACGCCGAGCCGCAAGCAGCGCATCCGTTTTCTGTCGGGCGGCAATCAGCAGAAGGCGATTCTGTCGCGCTGGCTCGCGGAGCCGGATCTGAAGGTCGTGATCCTGGATGAACCGACGCGCGGCATCGACGTCGGCGCGAAGCACGAGATCTATAACGTGATTTATCAGCTTGCCGAGCGCGGCTGCGCGATCGTGATGATTTCGTCGGAGTTGCCGGAAGTGCTGGGCGTGTCCGACCGGATCGTCGTGATGCGGCAGGGGCGCATTGCGGGCGAACTGGCGCGTGAGAAGGCGAGCGAACAATCGGTGTTGAGCCTTGCGCTGCCGCAGGCGGAAACCGTCGCGCAGGCGGCATAGAGACAAGAGGAGCGAATCATGGAAGCAAGAGAAAACATCGTGGGGCAGGCGACGGAAACCGTCGCGAACGCGCTGATCCCGCAAAAGAACGACAAGCAGAAGTGGTGGCAGCAGATCACGGAGTACAGCCTGATCGTGATTTTCATCGTTATGTTCCTGACGATGTCGCTGACCGTCGATCACTTCTTTTCGATCGAGAACATGCTCGGTCTCGCGCTGTCGATCTCGCAGATCGGCATGGTCGCGTGCACGATGATGTTCTGCCTCGCGTCGCGTGACTTCGACTTGTCGGTCGGTTCGACGATCGCGTTCGCCGGCGTTTTATGCGCGATGGTTCTTAATGCAACGGACAACACGGCCATCGCGATCGTCGCGGCTGTGGCTGCGGGGGCGGTGATCGGATTCGTGAACGGCGCGGTGATCGCCTATCTGCGCATCAATGCGCTGATCACGACGCTGGCGACGATGGAGATCGTGCGCGGGCTCGGGTTCATCGTGTCGCATGGGCAGGCGGTGGGCGTGTCGTCGGATACGTTTATTGCGCTCGGCAGTCTGTCGATGGTCGGGATTTCCCTGCCGATCTGGGTGACGCTTGCGTGTTTCATCGTGTTTGGCGTATTGCTCAATCAGACGGTGTATGGACGTAATACATTGGCGATCGGCGGAAATCCCGAGGCTTCGCGGCTCGCGGGTATTAATGTCGAGCGCACGCGTGTGTGGATCTTTTTGATTCAGGGTGCGGTTACCGCGCTGGCAGGCGTCATTCTGGCTTCGCGGATTACGTCGGGGCAGCCGAATGCGGCTCAGGGCTTCGAGTTGAACGTGATTTCTGCGTGTGTGCTGGGCGGCGTGTCGTTGCTCGGCGGGCGCGCGACGATTTCCGGCGTCGTGATCGGGGTGCTGATCATGGGCACCGTCGAGAACGTCATGAATCTTTTGAATATCGATGCGTTTTATCAGTACCTCGTGAGAGGGGCGATTTTGCTTGCTGCTGTTTTGCTCGATCAGTTGAAGAATCGTGGGGCGCGGGATTGATTCGACTTTTCTTTTTTCGTGGAATCCTGAGTTCTTTGCGGTCTATTAGCACTGCCCCTGTGCGGGGCGGCAGTCACTTTCTTTGCTGCTGCAAAGAAAGTAACCAAAGAAAGCAGCTCGATACGCCCGCGGTCACACGCACGTTGGGTAGTGCTCTCGTCCCAGGCGGCACTCGCCTAAAGAGTGCCCTCAAACACCCCATTGGGCTTGGCTCGTGCACGGTCTGCCACATCGCGCCGCACAACACACTGGTTCAGCACCAAATAGCTCCAGCCCGCTTCGCGGCCGACCGGTCAATCGGGGACGCACGTACCTCTTTGCTAACACTTCCATCTCACTGCGTCTGCCGCAAGTTGGTTTCCTTAACAGACCCTGCGGCAGCGCGCAGCGCTGTGCCGGAACTCTTTCGTGCTGGTCCAGCGCCTTGAAACGACTGGCTTGTCAGACCGTGCGCGAGCCAAGCCCGGTTAGTCCTTCGAGGGCACTCTTTAGGCGAGGGCCGCCGAGGACGAGAGAACTACTCAAACTACGTGTGACCGCGGGCCTGAAAAGCTGCTTTCTTTGGTTACTTTCTTTGCAGCAGCAAAGAAAGTGACTGCCGCCCCGCATAGGGGCAGCGCAAATAGACCGACGCGAAATCAGGATTCACGAACGACGCGAGACAAAAGACACAATGCCAACGACAGAGAAAAAGACCTTAGCAAGATACCCAAGCCTGGAAGGCAAAACCGTCCTGATCACCGGCGGCGCCACCGGCATCGGCGAAGGCTTCGTCGAACATTTCTTCGACCAGAACGCGAAAGTTGCCTTCTTCGACATCGACACGGATGCCGGTGAAGCCCTCGCCGATCGCCTCGGCGCTGCGCTGCAGCAAGGCCAGACTCGCCCGATGTTCCTCAACGTCGACCTCACCGACATCGACGCATTGCGAAAAGGCATAGCCGATGTAAGAGCCGCGTTCGGCCCCATCGGCGTGCTGGTGAACAACGCCGCGAACGACAAACGCCACGCAATCGAAGACGTCACGCCCGAATCCTACGATGCAGGCATCGCCGTCAACATCCGTCACCAGTTCTTCGCGGCACAGGCCGTCATCGATGACATGAAACGCCTCGGCGGCGGCTCCATCATCAATCTCGGCTCCATCAGCTGGATGCTCAAGCAAGGCAACTTTCCCGTCTATACGACGTCGAAATCGGCGGTGCAGGGCATGACGCGCGGCCTCGCGCGCGATCTTGGCAAGTTCGGCATTCGCGTGAATACGCTCGTGCCCGGCTGGGTCATGACCGAGAAGCAAAAGCGTCTCTGGCTCGACGAGGCCGGCAAGGAAGCCATCAAGCAAGGCCAGTGCATAGATGGGGAATTGCTCCCCGCGCATCTCGCGCGCGCGGCGCTCTTTCTCGCATCGGATGACAGCAGCATGATCACGGCGCAGGACATGATCGTCGACGGAGGATGGGCCTGATGAATCCGATTCGCGCGCAACTCTTGATCGACAGCCAGTGCTCGCTCGGCGAAGGCGCGACGTGGTGCGCCGCGAGCGGCCGCTTCTGGTGGACCGATATCGAAGGCCAAAAACTGTGGCGCTACGATCCGCGCGACGGCGCAAGCGAATCGTTCGCGATGCCCGAACGGCTCGCCTGCTTTTCGCCATGCGCCGACGCGCGTTTTCTGCTGCTCGGTCTCGCGTCGCGGCTCGCGTTCTACGAAATCGCGACGGGCAAGATCGAAACCATCATGGAAGTCGAAGCCGATCTGCCGACGCGCCTGAACGACGGCCGCTGCGACCGCGAAGGGCGCTTCGTCTTCGGCACGAAACACGATGTCGACGATGCGCAGCCGATCGGCGCGTTTTATCGGCTGAACGGCGATCTGTCGCTCGAAAAACTGCCGCTCGGACAGTGCGCGATCTCGAACAGCATCGGCTTTTCGCCGGACGGCGCGACCATGTACTACTGCGATTCGCCCACGCGCGAGATCCGCGTGTGCGACTATCCGAGCTTCGACAACGACCGCGTGTTCGTCGAACTGAGCGATGCGAGCGGCGTGCCCGACGGCTCGATCGTCGATGCCGATGGCGGACTGTGGAACGCGCAGTGGGGCGGCGCGCGCGTCGTGCGTTACGCGCCCGATGGCCGCGAGACGGCGCGCATCGACGTGCCGAGCGCGCAGCCGAGTTGCGCCGCGTTCGGCGGCGCCGACTTCGCGACGCTGTATGTGACGAGCGCGCGCATCGGTCTTACCGATGACGCGCTGCAAAGCGATGCGCACGCAGGCGGCGTGTTCGTCGCGACGCCCGGCGCGCGCGGCGTCGCGGAAGCCGTATTTGCGGGCAAGGCGTAACGAAAAAGGAGTGAGGCGGCGCGCAATCGACGCGTCGCCCGACATGCCCCGGCGATGCCGGGTTTTTCGCCTCTCGATGGAGCACGAGTCATGGCTGTCGCACGCACAGAGCAAAGACCGAATCCTGCATCGACGTCCAACGCCCAGGCGAACGCCCGCCGTTCGCGGCTGGCCGCCGCCACCGAACCACCGATCCGTCCCGGACCGAGCACCGCCGTCGTCGCGATGGGCGGGCAGAACGTCGAAGGCTGCATCACGCTCGCCAATCCGCATTTGAGGCTCGAACTCGCGCCGTCGCTCGGCGGCGGCATCACGCGCTTCGACTGGCGGCACGAAGGCACGCTCGTGCCGATCTTCCGGCCGTGCGTCGCGCCGGGTCCGGACACCGATCCGAACCAGCTCGCGTGCTATCCGCTCCTGCCGTATTCGAATCGCATCGGCAATGGGCACTTTCAGTTTTCCGGACGTTCCATCGACGTGCCGTGCAATCGCGCGGGCGAGCCGCTGCCGCTGCATGGCGACGGCTGGCTCGGCGCGTGGGAAGTCGCGGAAGAAGCGTCCACGCGCGTGCGTCTGACGCTCGATCGCAGCGACGGCAAGCCGTATGCCTTTCGCGCCGCGCAGACTTACGCGCTCGAAGAGGCGACGCTCGTCGTCACGCTCGATGTCGAAAATACCGGCGACGAAGCGCTGCCGTTCGGCCTCGGCCTGCATCCATTTTTGATGCGCGAGCCGGACACGGAGTTGTCGGCGGCGGCGGGCGGCGTGTGGCTGTGCGGCGACGACTGGCTTCCCGTGCGGCACGTGCCGGCGCCGCCTGCGTGGCAATTCGGCGTCGCGTATCCGATGCCATCGGAAATGGTCAACAACGCGTTCACCGGATGGAGCGGCCGCACGAGCGTGCTGTGGCCGAAGCGCCGGCTTTCGCTGACGATCGCCGCCGATACCGACTACTACGTGCTGTACGCGCCGCCTGGCGAGAGCTTTTTCTGCTTCGAGCCGGTCGATCATCCGATCAACGCGGTGAATCTGCCCGGCGGCGGCGAAGCGAACGGCATGACCGTGCTCGAACCGGGCGAGCGGCTGTCGCGCGAATTCCGCTTTACGGTCGAGCGCACCGGCGAGGCGACGCGGCGTGGCCGGCCGCGCACGCGGGCAGGGGCGAAGGCGCGCGCTCGGGACGCGTCGCGTTGATCCGTGCGGGGAAGCGGCGCCACGCACGTTAAAATGCGTGGCATCGACGTTTCCAAGACTTTCCCGCCATGTCCTTTATCGAATCGCTCAACGCCGCGTGGTCGCGGACTCAATCGCTTTTGTGCGTCGGCCTCGACCCCGAGCCCGCCAAATTTCCCGGCGAGCTCAAGGGCCGCGCCGATGCGATCTTCGAGTTCTGCAAGACCATCGTCGATGCGACCGCGCCGTATGCGTCGTCGTTCAAGCCGCAGATCGCGTACTTCGCGGCGCATCGCGCGGAGGATCAGCTCGAAGCGCTGATCGCGCATATCCACGAGCAACACGCCGGCATTCCGGTGATTCTCGATGCGAAGCGCGGGGATATCGGCAGCACGGCGGAGCAGTACGCGAAGGAAGCGTTCGAGCGCTACAACGCGGATGCCGTCACGGTCAATCCGTACATGGGTTTCGATTCGATCGAGCCGTATCTCGCGCATGAAGGCCGCGGCGTGATCGTGCTGTGCCGCACGTCGAACGCGGGCGGCTCCGATCTGCAATTCCTCACCACCGACGGCAAGCCGCTGTATCAGGTCGTCGCGCAGCTCGCGGCCGGCAAATGGAACGCGAGCGGCCAGCTCGGATTGGTCGTCGGCGCGACGTTTCCGAAGGAAATCGAAACGGTGCGAGGGATCGTCGGCGATATGCCGCTCTTGATTCCGGGCATCGGCGCGCAGGGCGGCGATGTCGAAGCGACCGTGCGCGCGGGCCGCACCGCGAACGGCACGGGCATGCTGATCAATTCGTCGCGTGCGATCATCTACGCCGGCAGGGGCGATGATTACGCGCAAGCGGCGGCGGAAGCGGCGAAGAAGACGCGCGATACGATCAATCAGTACCGGTAACGCTCAGGTCAGCCGCCGGGCAGCGGCGCGAACAACGCGTCGATGTCCTCGGCGGAAAACTTCTCCACCGCGCGGGAATCTTCCGACAGAATGCCCGCCGCGAGCGCCGCCTTGCGCTCCTGCATCTCCAGAATCCTTTCTTCGATGCTGCCGGCCGCGACGAGCTTGTACACGAACACAGGCTTGTCCTGCCCGATGCGGTGCGCCCGATCCGTCGCCTGATTCTCGGCCGCCGGATTCCACCACGGATCGTAGTGAATGACGGTATCGGCCGCCGTCAGATTCAGTCCGACGCCGCCCGCCTTCAGGCTGATCAGGAAGATCGGCGCCTCGCCCGCCTGAAAGCGCCGCACCGGCGTCTTGCGGTCGGCGGTCTCGCCCGTCAGCGTGACGTATGCGAGACCGGCTTCGTCGAGCGCGGCGGCGATGATCGCGAGCATGCCCGTGAACTGCGAGAACACGAGCACGCGCCGTCCTTCCTCGATGAGTTCCGGCAGCATGTCCAGCAACAGCGCGAGCTTCGCCGATCCCGGCGCTTTCCCCGCGCGCGGCAGCTTGACGAGCGACGGATCGCAGCAGACCTGCCGCAGCTTCAATAGCGCGTCGAGCATCAGGATGTGGCTGCGCGCGAAACCTTGCTTCGCGATCGCGTCGCGCACCTTCTTCTGCATCGCGGCGCGCACGGTCTCGTAGAGATCGCGCTGCGCGTCTTCGAGCTCGACGCTGCGCACGATCATCGTCTTCGGCGGCAATTCGGTCGCGACTTCGTCCTTGCGCCGGCGCAGCATGAACGGGCGAATCCGGCGCGCGAGCAGATCGCGGCGCGTCGTGTCGTTCTGCTTTTCGATCGGCTTGCGCCAGCGAGCGGTGAAGTCCTTTTGCGAGCCGAGAAAGCCGGGCAACAGGAAATCGAACTGCGACCAGAGTTCGCCCAGATGATTCTCGAGCGGCGTGCCGGTGAGACACAGCCGATGCCGCGCCCTCAACGTGCGAATGACGCCCGCCGCCTTGCTCGCCGCGTTCTTCACATATTGCGCTTCGTCGAGTATCAGCAAGTGAAAGTCGTGCTGCGACAAAGCTTCCTGATCGCGCCAGACGAGCGGATAGGTCGTGATGACGAGATCGTGCTGCGCAATCTCCGCGAAGCGTTCGTGGCGCAGCGGGCCGTGCAGATCCAGCACGTTGAGCGCGGGCGCGAAACGTTGCGTTTCCTCGGTCCAGTTGTTGACGAGCGTGGTCGGCACGACGATCAGCGCCGGCTGCGCGAGCCGGCCCGCTTCCTTCTCGACGAGGATATGCGCGAGCGTCTGAATGGTCTTGCCGAGTCCCATGTCGTCGGCGAGTACGCCGGCGAGATCGTGTTCGCGCAGGAACTGCATCCATTCGACGCCCTCGCGCTGATAGTCGCGCAAGCGCGCTTGCAGGCCGCGCGGCGCGTCGATCCTGCGCGGTCCGGCGGCATTGCGCAGCCGTTTCGCGAGTTCGATGACCGACGCATCGCCGTCGAACTGCCAGCGCAGCGTTTCATCGGCTGAGGCAAGACGGCCGGCTTCGAGTGCAGAGAGCCGCAGCGGCGTGTCGGCGTTCGGGGCGACGCGGTCGAACAGGTCGATCAGCGCGCGCACGAGCGGTTTGATCCGCGCGGCGCGCAGCATGAAGCGCCTGCCTTCCTGCGTGCGGAATTCGACGGCATGCGTATCGTCGATGGCATCGAGCGCGCCGTTCAGCCAGCGGCGATCGCGGGCGAAAAGTTCGGCGAGCAAGAGTTCGAGCCGCACGCGCTCGCTTTCGACCGTGATGCCCAGTTCGAGATCGAACCAGCCGTTCTCCGACGCGCGCGCGGTCGCGTCGATCGCCTCGACTTCGACGACGTCGAAACGTGAATTGGGCACGATCTCCACGCGCCAGCCGGCTTCACGCAGCGCCGGCACCTGATCGGCGACGAATGCCGACCACGCGTCGCGCGCGGGCATGATGAAGCCGCCCGCGTACGGCGAGTCGTCGCGATCGAGCTGCGCGCCGGAAATCGACTTCAATCCGCATTGGGCGAGCCGCGCCGAACACGCGTTTTCCATCTCGCTCCGGCGCGCAATGCGGACGAGTGCGCCGTCCGCGAGCCGCACGAGCACGTCGGGACTGTTTGCCGCGATCGGGACGCCGCCGTAATCGAAATCGAGCCGCGCGATGTCGAGCTCCAGCGCGGGCATGCTCAGCTTGCGCGGCGCGTCGAGCGGCAGCGTGTCGAGCGTGAGCACGGGAACGGGCGCCGCGTCGATCATGCGCATTCCCGAGTCGCCTTCGGCGGGCGGCATCGGCAGTTCGGGTGCGAATTCCGCGAGCGCCGCGCGGACCGCGTCTGCTTCGTCCAGCGTGAGCACCGGCATCGACAGATAGTCGGCGAGAAGCTCGTCGGGAATCGGCGCGTCGACGACGCCCGTTTCGTTCGTGACGATGTCGACGTAGAGCGCCGGCTCCGTCGGCAGCACGACGTTGGATTGCGGCTCGGTTTCGAGCGACGCGAAGATCATGTCGTCGCCATGCGGAATCCATTCGATGTTCCCGCGACGGGCGGCGCCCTCGCGCAGCGGCTCGGCGAGTCGCGCATTGCGGAGGTCCGGCTCGAAGTAGAGGCGGCCCGTCGCGAGCATCATCTGCCAGACGATCGCGCCTCGCTTGCCGGTCACTGCGCGGCCGTCGCCCGAGAGACCGCGCTCGTTTCTGAGCCCACGAACGATGGCGTCGTCTTCCCGGGTGACGAATTTCGGCGGATTGTTCCACGCGGCGAAGTTCGGATACCACGTTTCGGTCGCGCGGATGTCGCCGTTGACGCCGAGCCGCGCCTTCAACATCGTGATGTCGAAAGACAGTGTCTCGCGCACGGACGGCACGAGCACGTAGAGAATCCGGTAGCTTGCGCCCGTCGCGGGCCGGGCCGCTTTCGCTTGCGCTTGCCGCGTCGCCTGAACTTTGGCTCGAAAGCTCGCGAGCCACTGTTCGACTTCCAGGCTCACGCCGGTCCGGGCGGCGGCTTCTTCGCGCTCCAGATAGGCGAGCAGCGTCGCCGCGACGTGCTTGCATTCGTACCCCACGGGGCACGAGCAATAGCCGCGCGGCCGATCTTCCCTGAAGGAAATCTCGACCGTGTACGGCAGCGGCTGCGTACCGGGCACCCGCGCGCGCAGGATCTTTCCTGTCCAGCCGATATCGCGCACGACGTGAACGTAGTCGAGCGCCTTGCCGATCGTCCGGGCGCCCATCCAGCGGATCACCTCGTCCTTGCTGAAGCTGACGGCATCCGCCGGACTTTCGATGCGTTTGTTCATGCGATTCAGCCGTGCCTCACCGCTCGCGCTGATCCAGAAACTCCAGCAGCTTGCGCAATGCGTGCGCGGCGGCCTGCGTTCTCACCTGCTCGCGGTCGCCCTTGAAATGCTGCGTCTCGATCTGCGTATGCAGACGATTGCTCCAGCCGAAGCACACGGTGCCCACCGGCTTCGCCTCGCTGCCGCCCGCCGGCCCCGCGACACCCGTGATCGACACCGACACCTGCGCGCGGCTGTTGCGCAGCGCGCCTTCGGCCATCGCCTTCGCGACCGGTTCGCTGACCGCGCCGTGCTGCTCGATCAGCGTCGCGGGCACGCCGATCATCTCGATCTTCGCCAGATTCGAATACGTGACGAAGCCGCGCTCGAACCACACGCTGCTGCCCGAAATATCCGTGATGGCGGTCGCGACCATGCCGCCCGTGCACGATTCGGCGGTCGTGAGCATCAGCCCTTCGTCGCGCAGCTTGTTGCCGACGCGAATCGCAAGTTGGTGAACGACAGTGTCGGTTGGCATGGCGATGTTCTCGAAAAGTTGGACGGACTCAGACGGTCATGCGCCAGAGCGCGATCACGAGCAGCGAGAAGAACGCCGCGACGAGATCATCGAACATGATGCCGAAACCGCCTTTCAAACGGCGATCGAAATAACGGATGGGCGGCGGCTTCACCATGTCGAAGAAGCGGAACACGATAAACGCCCACAATTGCCCGGTGAAGGTCGCGGGCGTGACGAGCAGCAGCACGAGCCAGAACGCGATGATCTCGTCCCACACGACCGGCGACGGATCGTCGGTGCCCAGCTTCTTCGCGGTGAAGCCGGTGAACCAGCATCCGGCGATGAAACCGGCGACGATCAGCGCGCCCCATTCCGCGACCGTCAGATGCGGATTGAACACGACGAACGACACCCACGCGAACAGCGTGCCAACCGTGCCCGGCGCGAGGGGCGACAGCCCGCTGCCGAAGCCGAGCGAAAGAATATGAAGCGGATGGTCGAGCATGAAGCGCGCGCTTGCCTTGCGCGGCTTGCTGCGCGGAGCGGTCGAGTCGCCCGCGAGCGTGGGGTCAGTCTGCATGGAAATGATCGAAGCCTTGCAACGTCAGAGAGAGCGGGGCGCCCGAGGCATCGCGCCAGGCGATGCCCGGCGCACCGGATGGCTCGATTGTACCGATGCGCGTCAGCGGGACTTTCACGTTCGTCGCGATAGTCGCGAGCGCGGCGCGCGCCTCGACGGGCGCGGTGAAGCAGAGCTCGTAGTCGTCGCCGCCCGCGAGCGTGCACTGGCGGCGCGCGGCTTCGGGAAGCGCGCGCACGGCGTCCGAACACGGCACGGCGTCGGCATCGACGGCGGCGCGCACGCCCGAGCGCTTCAGGATGTGCATGAGATCGCCCGCGAGGCCATCGGAAATATCGAGCGCCGCGTGCGCCACGCCGCGCAATGCGATGCCCAACGCGACGCGCGGCTCCGGGCGCTCCAGCGCGCGACGCCAGTCGCAACCTTCCGGCGCGCGCCATTCGCCGCGAATCGCGCCGAGGCCCGCGCGGGCATCGCCCAACGTGCCCGACACCCAGATGTCGTCGCCGGGCCGCGCGGCATCGCGACGCAATGCCGCACCCTGCGGCACGTCGCCGAACACGGTGATGCAGATGTTGAGCGGACCGCTCGTCGTATCGCCGCCGATGAGCGCGCAGTCGTGACGCTCCGCAAGCGCGAAGAGACCGTCGCTGAACGCCTGGAGCCACGCTTCGTCGGCGCGCGGCAACGCGAGCGCGAGCGTGAACGCGTGCGGCGCGGCGCCCATCGCGGCGATGTCGGAAAGATTCACCGCGAGCGCCTTGTGGCCGAGCGCGTACGGATCGACATCGGGAAAGAAATGACGGCCTTCGACCAGCATGTCCGTCGATATGGCGAGCTGATGGCCGATGGGCGGCGCGATGAGCGCGCAGTCGTCGCCGATGCCGAGCGGCCGAGCAGCCTCGTCGTCATGACGTGGCGAAGGCGCCGTCGCGCGGCGTGCAAAGAAACGGTCGATCAGAGAAAACTCGGAGAGCATCGTCGGCGATTGAGGTTGATTGTTGCGATGCACGATGAAAACGGAGCGCCCAAAAAAGCCGCGCTCTATCCCGGAAATACTCGGCCGATGCTCGCGAAGGCTTGTCGCACGGAGCGATCAGACGTTTTCCGGTCATGGCACTTGTAGCCGAAATGCATGGAGCGCCGTCCGAAACCGCGACTGAATGGCGCTACAATGCGTTCGAACTTCCATTCTAATTCCCGCACTGCTAGCCCGCCTTATGACGACCGACGCCAATACCAAGTTGCGCGAAGCTGCGCTCGACTATCACGAATTTCCCGTTCCCGGAAAGATCGCGATTGCTCCCACCAAGCAGATGATCAACCAGCGCGACCTCGCGCTGGCGTACTCGCCGGGCGTCGCGTTCGCGTGTGAAGCGATCGTCGAAGATCCGCTGAACGCCGCGCGCTTCACCGCGCGCAGCAATCTCGTGGGCGTCGTGTCGAATGGCACGGCCGTGCTCGGCCTCGGCAACATCGGGCCGCTCGCGTCCAAGCCGGTCATGGAAGGCAAGGCCGTGCTCTTCAAGAAGTTCGCCGGCATCGACGTGTTCGATATCGAGCTGAACGAAAGTGATCCGCACAAGCTCGTCGACGTGATCGCCGCGCTCGAACCCACGTTCGGCGGCATCAATCTGGAAGACATCAAGGCGCCGGACTGCTTCATCGTCGAGCGCGAATGCCGCAAGCGCATGAAGATTCCCGTCTTCCACGACGACCAGCACGGCACGGCCATCGTCGTCGCGGCGGCGGTCACCAATGGTTTGAAGGTCGTCGGCAAGAGCATCGGCGAAGTGAAGCTCGTGGCGTCCGGCGCGGGCGCGGCGGCGCTGGCGTGTCTGAACCTGCTCGTCGATCTCGGCATGAAGCGCGAGAACATTTTCGTGACGGACCTGGCCGGCGTGGTCTACAAGGGCCGCACGGAACTGATGGACCCGGACAAGGAACTGTTCGCTCGTGAAACCAGCGCGCGCACGCTCGCCGAAGTGATGGAAGGCGCGGATGTGTTCCTCGGCCTGTCCGCGGGCGGCGTGCTCAAGCAGGACATGGTCAAGCAGATGGCCGCGAAGCCGCTGATTCTCGCGCTCGCGAATCCGACGCCGGAAATCCTGCCGGAACTCGCGCTCGAAGTGCGTCCGGACGCCGTGCTCGCCACTGGCCGCACGGACTATCCGAATCAGGTCAACAACGTTCTCTGCTTCCCGTTCATCTTCCGTGGCGCGCTCGACGTCGGCGCGACCGTCATCACGAAGGAAATGGAAATCGCAGCCGTGAACGCGATCGCGGAACTCGCGCGTCAGGAGCAGAGCGATATCGTCGCGACGGCGTATGGCATTCAGGATCTGTCGTTCGGCCCGGAATATCTGATTCCGAAGCCTTTCGATCCGCGTCTGATCGTGAAGATCGCGCCGGCTGTCGCGAAGGCCGCGATGGATTGCGGCGTGGCGACGCGTCCGATCGAGGACATGGAAGCCTACGAGCAGCATTTGCAGCAGTTCGTCTATCACAGCGGCACGACAATGAAGCCGATCTTCCAGCTCGCGCGCAGCGTCGAGCCGGAGAAGAAGCGCATCGTGTTCGCGGAGGGCGAGGAAGAGCGCGTGCTGCGCGCGGTGCAGATCGCCGTCGATGAAAAGATCGCGAGGCCGATTCTCATCGGCCGTCCGGCGGTCATCCAGCAGCGCATCCAGAAGTTCGGCCTGCGTCTCGCGCCGGGCGTCGATTTCACCGTCGTCGATACGGATCACGACGAGCGTTATCGCGATTTCTGGCAGTCGTACGCGAAGATGATGGCGCGAAAGGGCATCAGCCAGCAGATGGCGAAGCTCGAAATGCGCCGCCGCACGACGCTGATCGGCGCGATGCTCGTGCAAAAGGGCGAAGCCGACGGCATGATCTGCGGCACGGTGAGCACGACGCATCGTCACCTGCACTTCATCGATCAGGTGATCGGCAAAAAGGAAGGTGCGAAGGTCTACGCGGCGATGAACGCGCTCGTGTTGCCCGGCCGCCAGATTTTCCTGGTCGATACGCACGTGAACGTCGATCCGACGCCCGAGCAGCTCGCCGAAATCACGATGCTCGCGGCGGAAGAAGTGAAGCGCTTCGGCATCGCGCCGAAGATCGCGCTGCTGTCGCATTCGAACTTCGGCACGAGCAACGCGCCGACCGCGCAGAAGATGCGCGACGTGCTCGCGATCCTCAAGGAGCGCGCGCCGGATCTGGACGTGGACGGCGAAATGCACGGCGACGTCGCGCTCGATGCGCGTCTGCGCAAGGAAGTGCTGCCGGAATCGACGCTCGAAGGCGACGCGAACCTGCTGATCCTGCCGAACATCGACGCGGCCAATATCTCGTACAACCTGCTGAAGACGGCGGCGGGCAGCGGCATCGCGATCGGGCCGATTTTGCTCGGCGCGGCCAAGCCGGTTCATGTGCTCACTTCATCGGCAACGGTGCGCCGGATCGTCAACATGACGGCGCTGCTGGTGGCGGACGCAACGGCGGCGCGCTGATCCCGGTTTCGATGTGAGGTGAAAGCGGCGGGCTTGCTCGCCGCTTTTCTTTTGTGGGGGCGAAAAAAAAGAAGCGTGCCGTGTGTCCACGGCACGCTCGCGAGAAAGCAACAAAAGGGTGTGTGCTTCAACCGCAAAACGCGGGATCGCGGCGAGCGCGATGCCGTGAAGCTGGCGACGAGTGAGGCTGCCCGTCCAGAGGCTTCGAGATCCCACCATCGAATTATTATCTCGGCAAAGATAAAAATCTCTCATATTCGGGCTAATTCTTCTGATGAAAACCGCATCAGGAATTGCATCACTCGATCAAACTGAGAAAAAATTTCCGATTTTCCGCCGAACGTTGCTTCGCCTTGGCATTAGCGATACCCTTACATCTTTCATGGTCGTCGAATTTCGGTGTAACGCGAGGACAACCGTTTGGTGATACGCGCGCGCGCATTCTGCTTTTTCGTCGCCTTGAGCGTCCTGTTGGGCGCGTGCGGCAAGGATGAAACTCAAAGCGGCGTTCCGGAAACGGTTGCTTCGGCGAGTCCGGCGCCGGTCTCGCCGCCAGCGGAACCGCAGGCACGGCAGCCTGACGCCGCCGGCGGGCAGGAGCGCGACGGTCTGGCCACCGTCCACATTGCGCAGTTGCCCAGGCAGGCGGTCGCGACCTTGCGGCTGATCGAGGCGGGCGGCCCTTTCCCTTTCGAGAAGGACGGCGTCGTGTTCGGCAATCGCGAACGTGTGCTGCCGCGGCATCCACGCGGCTACTACCACGAATACACCGTTCCCACGCCTCGCGCGAGGGATCGCGGCGCGCGCCGGATTGTGTGTGGCGGCCCGAAGAAGCAGCTCGGCGATTGCTACTACACAGACGACCACTACGCGAGTTTCAAACGCATTGCGGATTAACTACGGGATTAACGGCATGAGCGACAACATCTACGCGCACGACCACAGCGTCGCGGGTGATCTTTTCGCCACCGGCGATGGCAACCTGTTTCAGCGAGTATTGCGGCTACGCATGACAGAACACGACAACAGACCCGACGACGAGACCAGGCCCGAGGAGTTCCATCCGCAAGAGGATCCGGAAGCGCTGTTCGCCACGGTGCGGCCGAACATCGTGCAGTCGATCCGCGCGTTCCGCGTACAGGATCTCGCGGACGAGGCCAACCGCCTCGGCCAGCATTTTCTCTACGCGTATCTCGGGCAGGCGCAGAGCAAGCAGGAAGTGCTGGAGACCATCGCGCTGTCGTTTCTCTTTCCCAAGCACTTCGGCAAAAACTACGACGCACTCTACGATTCGCTCACCGATCTCGTTCACAAGGCTGGCTCGCAGCCGGGCTTCGTGATCGTGCTCGAACAATTGCCGATCGCGCAGAAATTCGACAAGGAAGGCCGCGAAGTGCTGCTCGACGTGTTCCGCGACGCGGCGGAATTCTGGGCAGAACGCAAAGTGGCGTTCCGCGTGTTCTATTCGTTCGTGTGAGCTGGCGCGGCCAGTCCGGTCGCCACAATCAGCATGATGCAGCAGCCCGATGGCGTGTCCATCGGGCTGTTTTTTTACCAGCCGCCCCAGCGCGCGGCCAGCGCCGCGAGCACCGCGATGCCCGCCGTCTCCGTACGCAGCATGCGCGGGCCGAGTCCCAGCGCGGAAAATCCGGCTTCGATGATCGTGCTTTCTTCCGCAGGCGAAAAGCCCGCTTCCGGTCCGATCATCAATGTGACGGGGCTCGACGGCGCAACGGCGGGCAGCGACGCGAAACTCACTTCCGCGCGCGGCGAGAGCAGCAGGCGCAGCTCGCCATCGGCGGGGGCGGGCAGCGCGGCGAGCCAGGCGTCGACACTGCGCGGCGGGGCGACCTCGGGCACGCGGTTGCGTCCGCATTGCTCGCAGGCCGCGCGCGTGAGCGCCTGCCAGTGCGCCTGACGCCGCTGCGCGCGTTCGCCCGCGAGACGCACGACACCGCGTTCGGCGGTGATCGGCGCAATGTCCGATACGCCCAGTTCCACCGCCTTCTCGATGAGCCAGTCCATCTTGTCGCCGCCCGCCACGCCTTGCGCGAGCGTCACGCGATACGGCGGCTCGGCTTCGCGATCGCTGTGTTCGTCGATGCGCGCGATCGCCGCGCGTTTCGCGATATCGACGAGCTCGCCGCGATATTCGCCGCCGCGGCCGTCGAAGAGCGTGATCGCGTCGCCGGTTTGCAGGCGCAGGACGTGCACGTGCCGCACGACGTCATCGGGAAGGGTGAAGGTTTGGCCCGCGAAGAGCGGACCGTCGACGTGAAAACGTGGCATGTAAATTCGATCGCGGGTCTGACTGCCCGCGGATAGTGAGATTGCCGGCGCTTCAGCGCAGATGCCGCGCGATCGCCCAGCGGTAGCCGTCCGGGTCTTCGATCTGCGCGAAGCGGTCGCCCCAGAACTGGTCCTGCGGCTCGATGAGCGCCTTCGCGCCGACGGCGAGCGCCTGCTGGAACGTGACGTCGACGTCATCGACATAAAGATAGAACGACTGCGGCGCCATCAGCCCCGCGCTCTTCGGCGTGCGCGCCTGCGAGCCGTAGGCGCCTTCGGGCGCGAACATCACGATCAACTGCCCGCGATACGTCATCTCGACATGGATGATCGTGCCGTCGTCGTTCACGCTGTCGCGCACCGCGAAACCGAGCGCCTTTTCATAGAACGCGATGCTCACGCGCGCGTCGCGCACGGTGAGATACGGAGTCAGCCAGGGCACATCGGCGGGGCGTGGGTCGGTCATCGAAAGCACTCCTTGAAACCTTGCGACTGCAGATTGGGAAACATTTTGCCACGAAGCCGTACGAACAATGGACCGGCAAGGAATTTGCACCAAAGGCCGCGACGGACGGATTTCGCCAGATAAACGTCCGTTGGCGGCGCGCGTAACCATGTAATGTCACGCGTTGTCATCTTGTCGTGACAGTGTTGTACCGACTGCGACGCACGCGGCGCGGCCCGGTTCGCGTGCATCGCCGAGGCGGGAAATGCACGGAACATGCCCGCGCCCCGAACGCCCGGCCGCGCCGGATTGGCCGCCTGTTCGCTGTCTCGCAGGCGCGTGTCAATCGGACCGGTCTGTTAGAATGACGGCCTTCCGATCCTCGTCGTTTCTCGTCGTTTCTAGTCGTTCCGGTCCTGAAAACGTTGTGTCCCGCGGGTCCGGTTCGAATGAGAAGTGCTGCAAGAGAAGCACCGCGGATCATTTCAGGACCTGCCCCAGACTCGACATGACGACCCCGACCTCCAGCCAGACCGCCCTCATGGCCAACGCAATCCGCGCGCTTGCCATGGACGCCGTTCAACAAGCCAACTCCGGCCACCCCGGCATGCCCATGGGCATGGCGGAAATCGGCGTCGCGCTGTGGTCGCGCCATCTGAAGCACAACCCGGCGAATCCGCACTGGTTCGACCGCGACCGTTTCGTGTTGTCGAACGGTCACGGCTCGATGCTGCTGTATTCGCTCCTGCACCTCACCGGCTACGACCTGCCGATGAGCGAGCTGAAGAATTTCCGCCAACTGCATTCGAAGACGCCGGGCCATCCGGAATACGGCATCACGGCGGGCGTCGAGACGACCACCGGCCCGCTCGGCCAGGGCGTCGGCAATGCGGTCGGCATGGCGCTCGCCGAAGCGCTGCTCGCGGCCGAATTCAACAAGGCCGACGCGAAGATCGTCGATCACTACACGTACGTGTTCCTCGGCGACGGCTGCCTGATGGAAGGCATTTCGCACGAAGCCTGCTCGCTCGCGGGCACGCTCAAGCTGAACAAGCTGATCGCGCTGTACGACGATAACGGCATTTCCATCGACGGCCATGTCGAGCACTGGTTCCACGACGACACGCCGAAGCGCTTCGAAGCGTACGGCTGGAACGTGATCCGCGCGGTCGACGGCCATAACGTCGACGCGGTCGACGCCGCCATCGCGCAGGCGAAGAAGTCGGACAAGCCCACATTGATCTGCTGCCGCACGGTCATCGGCAAGGGCGCGCCGACGAAGGCGGGCGGCCACGACGCGCACGGCGCGCCGCTCGGCGACAAGGAAATCGCGGCGACGCGCGCGGCCATCGGCTGGAACTTCGGTCCGTTCGAGATTCCGCAGGACGTGTACGCAGCGTGGGACGCGAAGGAACAAGGCACGCACGCCGAAGCCGAATGGAACAAGGCATTCGATGCCTACAAGGCGAAGTACGCGAGCGAAGGCGCCGAGTTCGCGCGCCGCATGACGGGCGAACTGCCGGCGAACTGGGCCGAAGCTGCCGCGAAGATCATCGAGGACGCGAACCAGAAGGCCGAAACCATCGCGACGCGCAAGGCATCGCAGAACACGATCGAAGGGCTGGCTGCCGCGTTGCCGGAACTGCTCGGCGGCTCCGCCGACCTGACCGGCTCGAACCTCACGAACTGGAAGGCATCGAAGGCGGTGCGCGCGGCGGGTGACGCCGAAAACGCGAATCCGTCGGGCATCCAGTGGGGCAATCACATCAACTACGGCGTGCGCGAGTTCGGCATGTCGGCGGCGATCAACGGCATCGCGCTGCACGGCGGCTATCGTCCGTTCGGCGGCACGTTCCTGACGTTCTCGGACTACAGCCGCAACGCGCTGCGCGTCGCCGCGCTGATGAAGTCGCGCTCGATCTTCGTGTTCACGCACGATTCCATCGGTCTCGGTGAAGACGGCCCGACGCACCAGTCGATCGAACACGTGTCGAGCCTGCGCCTGATCCCGAACCTTCAGACGTGGCGTCCGGCGGATACCGTCGAAACGGCTGTCGCGTGGACGCATTCGATCGCGCACAACGGCCCGTCGACGCTGATTTTCAGCCGCCAGAATCTGCAATTCTCGACGCGCAACGACATCCAGATCGCCAACATCGCGAAGGGCGGCTATGTGCTGCGCGACTGGAACGACGACATCCCCGCGCGCAAGATCATCCTCATCGCGACCGGCTCGGAAGTGCAGCTTGCGATGCAAGCGGTCGAAGCGCTGGCGAAGGAAGGCATCGGCGCGCGCGTCGTGTCGATGCCCTGCACGAACGTGTTCGACAAGCAGGACGCCGAATACCGTGAGCGCGTGCTGCCGAAGGGCGTCGCGCGCGTAGCGATCGAGGCGGGCGTGACGGACTTCTGGCGCAAGTACGTGGGCCTCGAAGGCGGCGTGGTCGGCATCGACACGTTCGGCGAGTCGGCCCCGGCGGGCGCGCTGTTCAAGCATTTCGGCTTCACGGTGGAGCATGTTGTCGCGACGGCAAAGGCCGTCCTCGCCGCGCAGTAAAATCGCGGTCAGCGAAGCAGGTTTTTTTAGCCATCAGGAGATAGACCATGACGATTCGCGTTGCAATCAACGGCTATGGCCGTATCGGCCGCAACACGCTGCGCGCCCTCTATGAAAACGGCAAGAAGCACGACATCGAGATCGTCGCCATCAACGATCTCGGCGATGCCAAGACCAATGCGCACCTGACGCAGTACGACACGGCGCACGGCAAGTTCCCGGGCCAAGTGTCGGTGGACGGCGACTACCTCGTCGTCAACGGCGACAAGATCCGCGTGCTGGCGAACCGCAACCCGGCCGAACTGCCGTGGGGCG
This sequence comes from Caballeronia temeraria, assembly GCF_001544795.2. Classification (GTDB taxonomy): domain Bacteria; phylum Pseudomonadota; class Gammaproteobacteria; order Burkholderiales; family Burkholderiaceae; genus Caballeronia; species Caballeronia temeraria. The sequence goes on from NZ_FCOI02000030.1 coordinate 44,888, forward strand.
AGCTGAAGGTCGACGTGGTGATGGAGTGCACGGGCTTCTTCACGACGAAGGAAAAGGCGAGCGCGCACATCAAGGGCGGTGCGAAGAAGGTCATCATCTCGGCGCCGGGCGGCAAGGACGTGGACGCGACCATCGTGTATGGCGTGAACCATAACGTGCTGAAGGCTTCCGACACGGTCATCTCGAACGCATCGTGCACGACGAACTGCCTCGCGCCGCTCGTCAAGCCGCTGAACGACAAGATCGGTCTGGTGAACGGTCTGATGACCACGATCCACGCCTACACGAACGACCAGGTTCTGACGGACGTGTATCACGAAGACCTGCGCCGCGCGCGCTCGGCCACGCACAGCCAGATCCCGACGAAAACCGGCGCGGCTTCGGCGGTCGGTCTCGTGCTGCCGGAACTGAACGGCAAGCTGGATGGCTACGCGATCCGCGTCCCGACGATCAACGTGTCGGTCGTCGACCTGTCGTTCATCGCCGCGCGCGACACGACGGTGGAAGAGATCAACAAGATCATGAAGGAAGCGTCGGAAGGCGAACTGAAGGGCGTGCTCGGCTACAACGATGCGCCGCTGGTTTCGATCGACTACAACCACAACCCGGCTTCGTCGACGTTCGATTCCACGCTGACCAAGGTGTCGGGCCGTCTCGTGAAGGTGTCGAGCTGGTACGACAACGAGTGGGGCTTCTCGAACCGCATGCTGGATACGGCGGTTGCGCTCGCGAACGCGAAGTAAGTTTCGCGCCGCTCGAAATGAACAAAGCCGCTCCTCGGAGCGGCTTTGTTTTTTGCGCTTCAGTTCGTCTTACGCAAGCTTCTCGCGCAGAAACGCGACGACATAAGGCGTCGCCGCCGCCGCGACCGTCGATGCCGTGCCGGGATCGATGCCCATGCGCGCGGCGATCGATTCGGCGATGCGACCGGTGAGGATGCCTTCGCCGCCTTCTTCCATCGACTTCAGAAAGCCGTCGCCGCGCACGAGCCCGGCCGCGAACGCGGCGAAAAAGCTCTTGCCCGGATGGTTGCCCATCAGGCCGGCGTTCTGTTCCTCGGCATGCGCGTGCGCGGTTTGCGCCGCGGTGCCGAGCATCTGCTGGCTGTCTTCGGTGCTGAAGCCCTGATCGGTCAGTGCTTGCGTGGCTTGTGCGCCGTGTTCCGACGCCAGAAATTCCGATACGAGTTGTTGCATGTCCATCGACGCCGCTCCTCTTGATGTTCGCCAATTGCAGGGCAGCGCAAGCAGATAGAAATCTCCGGCACGCACGGCCCTTGCTGAGACTGCGAACGCTTCGAGAAGTGCCGCGCCTTACTTGTTCGGGATCGGAAAATGCACGCCCGCGCGCTGCGCCGCATTCACGATGTGGCCTTCGATCGCGCGGCCGGCCTTTTCGCCGTCGCGCGCCTTCAGCGCCTCGATGATGACCGCGTGCTCGTGATACGTCGACAGCACCAGCTCCCGCCGATAGAACGGCAGGCGCTGGCTCTCCTTCATGATGTCGGCGCTGCCGCGCAGGATCGATTCGATCGCCGCATTGCCCGCGAGATTCACGATGCGCATATGGAACGCGAAGTCGAGTTGCGCGGCTTCCTCCAGCGCCGATTCCGTCAGCGCGGCGTGCAGCGAGTCGAGATTGTCGTCAAGCCAGTCGATGTCCGCATCGCCGATCGAATGCGCCGCGAGCCGCGCGACGAAGCCTTCCAGCGCGAAACGCATCTGATACGTGTCCGGCAGCGAAGCCTGATCCGCAAAACGCCACGGATGCGCATTGCTCGCCTGCGCGCTGTTCACATACACGCCCTTGCCGGGCCGGATATGCAGCATGCCGAGCGCTTCAAGCGTCGAGAGCGCCTCGCGCAGCGACGCCCGGCTGATCGCCAATTCCTCCGATAGTTGCCGCTGCGCCGGCAGCAGGCTCCCGACCGGATACGCGCTCGATTCGATGCGTTCGCGAATGGTCGCGATGGCGGCGTCGGTCACGGTGTGCGGGACGTTTTTCATAGGAAGAAAACAGTATTGGCCGGTCTGACCGCCATTGTATGCGCGTGTCGGACGCGCGTGTGAACGACCGTTTTTCCATGCAATAACATGCATTTTCGTGCCCGTTTCGAACAGGGTAAACCGCTACGAATGCGTCCTTGACGGCTCTATATCGGCTTTCTAATATTCCCCATCACAGCACTGGTCCGACCAGTCGGAACAGTTGCTCTGATCCTGGGACATTACACGAGGAGACGGTCGTGTCGAGATTTCTGAATTCGCTGTTCGGCAGGGTGATGATCGCGCTAGTTATCGGCGTGGTGGTCGGCGCGTTGTTTCCGCACTTCGGCCAGTCGTTGCGGCCGCTGGGCGACGGCTTTCTCAAGCTCATCAAGATGGTCATCGGGCCGATCGTGTTCTGCGTCGTCGTGAGCGGCATGGCGAGCGCGGGCGATCTGAAGAAAGTGGGGCGCGTCGGGCTGAAGGCCGTTGTCTACTTCGAGATCATGACCACGCTCGCGCTCATCATCGGCGCGATTCTCGCGTGGATCACGCGTCCGGGCGTCGGCATGAATATCGATCTGCACACGCTCAACGCCGCCTCGCTCGCCACTTACACCGAGCACGCGAAGAGCCTGAAGGACACCGCGGGCTTTCTGCTGAAGATCATCCCCGATACGGCCGTCGATGCCTTCGCGAAAGGCGACATCCTGCAAGTGCTCGTGTTCGCGATCCTGTTCGGCTCCGCGCTCTCGATGCTCGGCGACAAGGCGCAGCGCGTGACGGTTTTCATCGACGAGCTGTCGCACGTGTTCTTCCGCATCATGGCGTTCATCATCAAGCTCGCGCCGCTCGGCGTGCTTGGCGCGATCGCGTTCACGACCGGCCAGTACGGCGTCGCGTCGCTCAAGCAGCTCGGTCTGCTGGTGATCGTGTTCTACGCGAGCTGCTTCCTGTTCGTGTTCGTCGTGCTCGGCGTCGTGATGCGTCTCGCGGGCTTCTCGATCTTCAAGCTCGTGCGCTATCTGCGTGAAGAACTGTCGATCGTGCTCGGCACCGCTTCGTCGGACGCCGTGCTGCCGCAGATCATGCGCAAGCTCGAATGGATGGGCGTGAAGGATTCGACCGTCGGCCTCGTGATTCCGACCGGCTACTCGTTCAATCTCGACGGCTTCTCGATCTATCTCACGCTCGCGGTGATCTTCATCGCGCAGGCGACCAACACGCCGCTGTCGCTGCATGACCTGATCGTCGTCGTGCTCGTGTCGCTGGTGACGTCGAAAGGCGCGCACGGCATTCCCGGCTCCGCGATCGTGATTCTCGCCGCGACGCTCTCCGCCATTCCCGCGATTCCCGTGCTCGGCCTCGTGCTGATCCTGCCGGTCGACTGGTTCGTCGGGATCGCGCGCGCCGTGACCAATCTGATCGGAAACTGCGTGGCGACGGTGGTCGTCGCGGTATGGGAGAAGGACATCGACCGGGCGCGCGCCAAGCGCGTGCTCGACCAGGACGCCGAATTTCGCTTCGTGCCCGCCGCGCCGGAACCCTCGCATGGCGCCGATCACGCGCACGCAATCTGACTCAACGCAACCGAAGGACATTGAAATGGCCAACCCGATTCTCGACGCCGACGCACCCGCTTTCGCCCGCCGCTACATGAACCTCGCGGACCCGCGCCTCGGCGCAAAGGCGCTCTTCGCCACCGACGAGTTCTTCGCGCCCAAGGACCGCATGCTGGAGCCGCAACCGGCGGTGTTCATCCCCGGCAAGTACGACGAGCACGGCAAGTGGATGGACGGCTGGGAAACGCGCCGCAAGCGCACGACGGGCTACGACTACTGCATCGTCAAGCTGGCGCGCGCGGGCGTGATTCACGGCATCGACATCGATACGAGTCACTTCACCGGCAATTTTCCGCCGGCGGCGTCGATCGAAGCGTGCTTCACCGAAAGCGCGAACCCGCAGGAAGACGGCGACTGGCGCGAGATCGTGCCGTCGACGACGCTGCAGGGCAATCGTCATCACTATCTCGAAATCGCCGACACGCGCGCCTACACGCATCTGCGCGTGAACATCTATCCCGATGGCGGCATCGCGCGGCTGCGCGTGTATGGTCAGCCGAAGACGGATTTTTCGCGCGTCGAGCGCGGCACGCTGCTGGATCTCGCGGCCATCGAGAACGGCGCGTATCTCGTCGCGGCGAACAATCAGCACTTCGGGCCCGCATCGCAAATGCTGATGCCGGGACGCGGCGTGAACATGGGCGATGGCTGGGAAACGCGCCGTCGACGCGAGCCGGGCAACGACTGGGCGATCGTCGCGCTGGCGAATCCCGGCGTGATCCGCGCGATCGAAGTGGACACCGCGCATTTCAAGGGCAACTATCCGGACCGCTGCTCGCTGCAGGCGGCGCGCGTGGAAGGCGGCACCGATGAATCGCTCGTCACGCAGGCGATGTTCTGGCCGGTCCTGCTCGACGAGCAAAAGCTGTCGATGGACAACGTGCATCGCTTCGAGAAGGACATCTCGGCGCTCGGGCCGGTGACGCACGTGCGCTTCAACATCTATCCGGACGGCGGCGTGTCGCGGTTGCGGATCTTCGGTGAAATCCAATGAAAACGCTGACGCTCCAGCCGCTCACGCGCGAAGCCTTCGCCCCGTTCGGCGATGTCATCGAACTCGAAGGCGCGCGCCATTTTCCGATCAACGCGGGCACGACCGAGCGCTTTCACGACCTCGCGAACGTGGAAGTCGGTTTCGAGAGCGGCGGGCGGCCGCTCATCAACGTGTTTCGCGGCCAGCCGCGCCCGCAGCCGGTCGCGATCTCGATGATGGAGCGGCATCCGCTCGGCAGTCAGGCCTTCGTGCCGCTCGCGGACGTGCGCTATCTCGTGGTCGTCGCGCCCGCGGGCGAATTCGATCCCGCCGGTCTGCGGGCGTTTTACGCGCAGGGCTGGCAAGGCGTGAACTACGCGCGCGGCGTGTGGCATCACCCGCTGATCGTGCTCGACAAGCCGGGCGATTTCATCGTCGTCGATCGCGGCGGCGATCTGCCGAATTGCGACGAGATCGATCTGCCGGAACGCTATACGCTGATCGAAGCGGCCGCGCGCGCGGCCTGAAGCGGCACGACGCGAATCTAAATGCAATTGCGAATCGCTCGCAGACGCGGGATTTGAAACGCACAGGCGAAACGAAACCGCCGTCCATCGTGAGATGGACGGCGGTTTGTCATTCTTGCGCCGACTCCGGGCGCGCGCGCCTCAATGCTTGCGGTGCGGGCAGTTTTCCTTCGTGCACGTGCCGTACAGCGCGAGCGCATGCTCGTGGAGCTTGAAGCCGCGTTCCTTCGCGATCGATTGCTGACGGCGTTCGATCTCGGCATCGAAGAACTCTTCGACGCGGCCGCAGTCGATGCACACGAGGTGATCGTGGTGCGATCCCTCGTTGAGCTCGAACACCGCCTTGCCCGATTCGAAATTGCTTCGCGACAGCAGGCCGGCTTGCTCGAACTGCGTGAGCACGCGATACACCGTCGCGAGACCGATATCGAGCTCCTCGTTGAGCAGGTTTCGATACACGTCTTCAGCGGTCAGATGGCGCACCGGACTATGCTGAAAAATTTCGAGAATCTTGAGGCGGGGCAGGGTCGCCTTGAGCCCGATATTTTTGAGATCGGCGGGATTGGTCATGGCTAGGCATCCCTAGAGTACAATTCAAGGTTCTCATAGTAATGCGTTTTTCCGATTCCCGACACCCGAGTGGAGTCAATGCGAATCGGACGAAAAGAGCGCGGCCTTCGAGCGCCTCGCGTGAAAGGTGAAATGGTTTTCAAAACTTTATCGAATTGCAGGGAGAGCCGTCGCATGCGGGGAACCGTGATAGCAGCAACCTTGGCCGTATTGCTCGCCGGCTGCTCGACGTACGACAGCGTCACGCAGAAGATCGCGCAAAGCATCACACCGTATCGGATCACGGTCGTGCAAGGCAATTTCGTTTCGGCGGAAGCGGCAGCGCAGATGCAGGTCGGCATGTCGCGAGACCAGGTGAAACAACTCCTCGGCACGCCGCTCCTGACCGACATGTTCCATGCCGATCGCTGGGACTACGTGTTCTATTTCAAGCGCGGCAGCACGTCGGTCGTTCAGCAGCGTGACTTCGTCGTGAACTTCGCGAGCGATCGCGTCGTGAGCTGGTCGGGCGGCGAGAATCTGCCGTCGAATCTGGAACTGCTCGCGGAAATCGACGGCGACAAGGGCGTCAAGGTCGCGAAGTCCGCGGCGAGCGCGTCGGCGGCCTCGGCAACGGTGGCGTCGACCGCGGCGGTGACCGCGCCGGTCGGCGAGCCGTCCACGCAGCCGAATGCGTCGGCGGCATTCGCGGGCGACGCGAACCAGGCAGCCGCGCAGGCCGCGAACCGCGCAACGTCGCAAGTGGAAATGCCGACGGGCCGGAATCAGTCGTCCGTGCGCGTGAACGTGCCGCAGAGCAGTGGCGGCGCGCCCGGTTCGAACGCGCAAGGCGCGAGCAACTCGCAGATCCAGTTGCAACGCCGCCCGCAGACGATCAACATTCCCGACAGCAGCGCGGTCGGCCCGGCGAGTACGTCGCCTGCGCCCGCCAACGCGGGCGGTCAGGCGCAGTTCTATCTGCCGCAGCAGAGCCAGTAAGCAGTTCAGCCGTTCGCGGATGAGGCCGCGCCACGTGTTCGCGCGCGGCGCCGCTTCATCCGCGCGGCCAATCCGCTCCATCCATCGCGCGTGCCGCGCGCGGTTCAACACGAGACTGCCATGAAGATCGCCATTGCCGGCGCATCGGGCCGCATGGGCCGGATGCTGATCGAAACCGTCCTCAACGACTCCGGCGCGCAGCTCGCCGGCGCGCTCGACCGGCCCGGCGTGCCGCAGCTCGGGCAGGACGCGGGCGCGTTCCTCGGCAAGACCACGGGCGTGCTGCTGACCGACGACATCGAGCGCGTGTTCGCCGATGCCGATTATCTGATCGACTTCACGCGCCCCGAAGGCACGATCGCGCATCTCGAAGCGGCGCTGCGTCACAACGTGAAGATGATCATCGGCACGACCGGCTTCTCGGACGAGCAGAAAGCGCAGCTGAAGCAGGCGGGCGAGAAGATCGGCATCGTGTTCGCGCCGAACATGAGCGTCGGCGTGAACGTCACGCTGAAGCTGCTCGAATTCGCCGCGAAGCATTTCGCCACCGGCTACGACATCGAAATCATCGAGGCGCATCACCGGCACAAGGTGGATGCGCCGTCGGGCACCGCGCTCGGCATGGGCGAGGTGATCGCCAAGGCGCTCGGCCGCGATCTGAAAGACTGCGCCGTGTACGCGCGCGAAGGCGTGACGGGCGAGCGCGATCCGTCGACGATCGGTTTTTCCGCGATTCGCGGCGGCGATATCGTCGGCGATCACACGGTGCTCTTCGCGGGCATCGGCGAGCGCATCGAGATCACGCACAAGTCGGCGAGCCGTCTGTCCTACGCACAAGGCGCGCTGCGCGCCGCGCATTTCCTGCAAGGCCACGACAAGGGCTTCTTCGACATGCAGGACGTGCTCGGTCTGCGCTGATCCACATGGCTGCAACGGGCGTCATTCATTACCTGCAATCCGGCGATGCCGTGACGCACGCGGTCGCGGGCCTGCTGCTCGCGATGTCGCTCGCGAGCTGGTGTTTCCTGCTCGTGAAGGCGTGGATTCTCGCGCGCGCCAAGTGGCAGGGCACGCGCGCATTGCAGCGGTTCTGGCAGGCGCCGACTCTGAAAGACGGCATCGGCGCATTGCAGCGCGCGGACCGCGAGCGTGTGTTTCTGCCGCTGGCCGAAGCCGCCTGGCGCGCATCGGAAGCTGAAATGCCGGGCGCGATGCTCGCGCAAGTCGAGCGCAGCGAACGCGTGCTGCGCGCGCTGCGTCATGCGTTGCTGCGCTCGCAACGCAGGCTCGAATTCGGGCAGGTTTTGCTCGCGTCGGTGGGCAGCACGGCGCCGTTCGTCGGCTTGCTCGGCACCGTCTGGGGCATTTATCACGCGCTGTCGAGCATCGCGTCGAGCGGGCAGGCGATGATCGAAAACGTCGCCGGGCCGGTCGGCGAGGCGCTCATCATGACGGCGTTCGGACTCGTCGTCGCGATTCCGGCCGTGCTCGCGTACAACATTCTCGGGCGCTACGTGCGGCAGATTTCCGAAGAGCTGGACGGCTTCGCGCACGATCTGCACGCATTCGTCTGCGGTCCGGCCGACTAGGAGCGCGGCAATGGCCTTCGGCGGACTCGACAAGAAACACGGCAGCCAGCCGATGGCGGACATCAACATGACGCCGCTCATCGACGTCATGCTCGTGTTGCTGGTCATCTTCATCATCACCGCGCCGCTCTTCACGCACGCGATACGGCTCGATTTGCCGAAAGTGGCGTCGCAGCCCGCGCGCGAGACGCCGCAAACCATCACGCTGTCCATCGACGACGCCGGCAAGCTCTTCTGGAACGACACGCCCGTCACATTCGATCAGATGCGCGCGCGTTTCGCCGATGCAGGCAAAAGCGCGCCGAAGCCGGAGCTGCATCTGCGCGCATCGAGCGCGACGCGCTATGACGTCATCGCGCAGGTGATGGGCGCCGCGCAGCAGGCGGGCGTGGAGCGCATCGGCTTTGTGACGCAGCCCGCAAAGCCGAAGGCGCAATAAGCGCGCGAGCCGGCGCGCGTCGAACGGTATAATCGCCATTTCCCCGTTCGGCGGGCCTTGGCCGTGCCAGCAGGCCCGAATTCCGACGCCGCGCCGTGTCAGCAGTGCCGCAGCGCGCGGACTCGCCGCTCACATCGGGGCGGCTGGTCCCGAAGTCCGTTCCCAGCATTTGCCGAAAGCCAAACCACACCATGCACGATAAATACGTACCCGCCGACGTCGAATCCGCCGCGCAGAGCAACTGGCGCGCGAACGACGTCTACCGGACGACCGAGACGTCGGCCAAGCCCAAGTTCTATTGCGTCTCGATGCTGCCGTATCCGTCGGGCAAGCTGCACATGGGGCACGTGCGCAACTACACCATCAACGACGTGATGTACCGTTACCTGCGCATGAACGGTCACAACACGCTCATGCCGATGGGCTGGGACGCGTTCGGCATGCCCGCCGAGAACGCGGCGATGGCGAACAACGTGCCGCCGGCGAAATGGACGTACGAGAACATCGCGTACATGAAAAAGCAGATGCAGTCGATGGGCCTCGCCATCGACTGGTCGCGCGAAGTCGCCACCTGCTCGCCGGACTACTACAAGTGGAACCAGTGGCTGTTCCTCAAGATGCTGGAAAAGGGCATCGCGTACAAGAAAACGGGCACGGTGAACTGGGACCCGGTCGACCAGACCGTGCTCGCGAACGAGCAGGTCATCGACGGGCGCGGCTGGCGCTCGGGCGCGCTCGTCGAAAAGCGCGAAATCCCGATGTACTACCTGCGCATCACCGATTACGCGGATCAACTGCTCGACGATCTCGACGGCCTCGGCTGGCCCGAGCGCGTCAAGATCATGCAGCAGAACTGGATCGGCAAGAGTTTCGGCGTGAACTTCGGCTTCCCGTATGAAATCGACGGCGAAGCGAAGCTCCTGCGCGTATTCACCACGCGCGCCGACACGATCATGGGCGTCACCTTCGCGGCAATCGCGGCGGAGCATCCGCTGGCTACGCGTCTCGCGCGCGACAACGCCGAATTGCAGGCGTTCATCGACGAATGCAAGCGCGGCGGCGTGGCCGAAGCCGATGTCGCGACGATGGAAAAGAAGGGCGTGCCCACGGGCTTTTTCGTCACGCATCCGCTGACGGGCGCGCAGGTCGAAGTGTGGATCGGCAATTACGTGCTGATGTCCTACGGCGAAGGTGCGGTCATGGGCGTGCCGGCGCACGACGAGCGCGATTTCGCGTTCGCGAAGAAATACGGCTTGCCGATCAAGCAGGTGATCGACGTCGAAGGCAAGACTTATTCGACGGACGCCTGGGAAGAGTGGTACGGCGACAAAACCGCCGGCAAGCTCGTCAACAGCGGCAAGTACGACGGCCTGACGACCGAGCAGGCCATCGACGCAATCGCCGCCGATCTCAAGGCGAAAGACTTCGGCGACAAGCAGATCACCTGGCGTCTGCGCGACTGGGGCATCTCGCGCCAGCGCTACTGGGGCACGCCGATTCCGATCATCCATTGCCCGTCCTGCGGCGACGTGCCGGTGCCGGAAAAGGATCTGCCCGTCGTGCTGCCGGAAGACCTCGTGCCGGACGGCTCGGGCAATCCGCTCGCGAAGTCCGAGGCGTTCCTGAACTGCACGTGCCCGACGTGCGGCGCGGCGGCGAAGCGCGAAACCGACACGATGGACACCTTTGTCGATTCGTCGTGGTACTTCTCGCGCTACAGCGCACCGGACGCCACGACGATGGTCGACGAGCGTACCGATTACTGGATGCCGATGGATCAGTACATCGGCGGCATCGAGCACGCGATTCTGCACCTGTTGTACTCGCGCTTCTGGACCAAGGTCATGCGCGACATGGGCCTCATCAAGTTCGGCGAGCCCGCGAAGAATCTGCTCACGCAGGGCATGGTGCTGAACGAGACGTTTTATCGCGAAGACGCGTCCGGGAAAAAGACCTGGTACAACCCGCTCGACGTCACCGTCGCGCACGACGACAAGGGCCGTCCGACGGGCGCCACGCTGAACGCGGACGGCCAGCCGGTCGTGCTCGGCGGCGTCGAGAAGATGTCGAAGTCGAAGAACAACGGTGTCGATCCGCAGACGCTGATCGATCAATACGGCGCCGATACCGCGCGTCTTTTCGTGATGTTCGCGGCGCCGCCCGAGCAATCGCTCGAATGGTCGGGCGCGGGCGTCGAAGGCGCGAGCCGCTTCCTGCGTCGCGTGTGGCATTTCGCGCACGACAACGCGGACGCGCTGCGCCAGCACGCGAAACTCGATGCATCGAAGCTCGGCGACGCGGACAAGACGCTGCGCCGCGAAATCTATACCGTGCTGAAACAGGCCGATTTCGACTACGGCCGCCTGCAGTACAACACGGTCGTGTCCGCCGCGATGAAAATGCTCAACGCGGTCGATAGCGCGAAGAACGCCGGCGCCGGCGTGCTGAACGAAACCTTCGGCGTGCTGCTGCGCGTGTTGTATCCGGTCGTGCCGCACGTCACGTTCCAGTTGTGGTCGGAGCTCGGCTACGAGAAGGAATTCGGCCCGCTGCTCGACGCGCCCTGGCCGAAGGTCGACGAAGCCGCGCTCGAGCAGTCGGAAATCGAGCTTGTGCTGCAGGTCAACGGCAAGGTGCGCGGCGCGCTAACGGTCGCGAAGGACGCATCGCGCGAAGATATCGAAAAGGTCGCGGTCGCGCACGAAATGTTCGAGAAATTCTCGGAAGGCCGCGCGCCGAAGAAGGTGATCGTGGTGCCGGGGCGTCTCGTCAACGTGGTCGTCTGATGCGCAAAACCAAGGGAGTCGATGTGACCGGCACAGTCAGCACGAGCAGGCGCTCGTTTCTCACGCTCCTCGGCGGCGCGGCGATGCTGTCCGCATGCGGCTTCCAGCTGCGCGGCCAGCAGGACTACGCGTTCAAGCGGCTCGCGATCACGGGCGGCACGCCGCAGATGATCGCGCGCCTCGAACGCATGGTTCAGGGCGGCAGCGACACGGTGATCGTCAAGCCGTTCGAGAAGCCGGACGCGACGCTCAATCTGTCCGAGGGCCAGGGCATGCGCACGCTCAGCCTGAATGCGCAGGGCGTCATTCAGGAATACGAGCTCGTCTTCAACCTGAGCTACACGCTGCTCGGCTCGGACGGCACGCTGCTGATTCCGCCGAGTTCCATCGCGCTGAATCGTTCGATGACCTACAGCGATCAATACACGCTCGCGAAGAGCCAGGAAGCGACGCTGCTCTACAACGACATGCGCAACGACGCCGTCGACCAGTTGACGCGCCGTCTCGCGACGGTGCGTTCGCTGCATCCCGCGCCGGGCGAGCAGACACCGGGCGTCACGCCGCGCGCGCCGCTGCCGGTGCCGCCGCTTTGACCGGCCGCGTTCGCATCGCATCATGCAACTGAAGCTCGACGCGCTCGAAGCGCATCTCGCGAAAGGCCTGAAAGGGCTGTACGTCGTCTATGGCGACGAGCATCTGCTCGCGCAGGAAGCGTGCGACCGCATCCGGGCCAGCGCGCGCGCGGGCGGCTTCACAGATCGCACGGTGTTCACCGTCGAGCGCGGCTTCGACTGGAGCGCGCTTATCGGCGCAACGCAGTCGATGTCGCTCTTCGGCGACCGTCAGCTGATCGAACTGCGCATTCCCACGGGCAAGCCGGGCAAGGAAGGCGCGGACGCGCTGAAGACGCTCGCCGGTGCGGACAACCCGGACGTCGTGACGCTCGTCACGCTGCCGCGTCTCGACAGCGCGACGCAGAAATCCGGCTGGTTCACGGCGCTGCTCGGCGCGGGCGTCGCGTTGAAAATCGATCCGATCGAGCGCGCGCAATTGCCGATGTGGGTCGGCCAGCGGCTCGCGCAGCAAGGCCAGCGCGTCGCGCCGGGCGAGGAAGGGCGCCGCGCGCTGACGTTCATCGCGGAACGGGTGGAAGGCAATCTGCTCGCCGCGCACCAGGAAATCCAGAAGCTCGGGCTGTTGTATCCCGAAGGCGTGCTCACGTTCGAGCAGATTCACGACGCTGTGCTGAACGTCGCGCGCTACGACGTGTTCAAGCTCAACGAAGCCATGCTGACTGGCGATGTCGGCCGCCTCGCGCGCATGCTCGATGGCCTCAAAGGTGAAGGCGAGGCCGCCGTGCTCGTGCTGTGGGCGCTCGTCGAGGAAGTGCGCACGCTGTTGCGCATCAAACGCGGCGTCGCGGCGGGCAAGCCGCTCGCCACGCTCATGCGCGAAAACCGCGTGTGGGGACCGCGCGAACGGCTGATCGGCCCGGCGCTTTCCCGCGTGACGGATGACGCGCTGGAAAAGGCGCTGTCGCTCGCGGCGCGACTCGACCGGCAGGTGAAGGGGCTTTCCGGCAGTTCGGGAAAGCGCGGCAGCGAGCCGCCGCCCGATCCCTGGGCCGGCATGTTCGAACTCGCGATGGCCGTCGCGCACGGCGGCAATCCGGCGCAGCCCGCGCCAGCGCCACGACCGCGTCGCTAGACACATCTGTCACGCGCTGTTGCAAATCGTGCAACAGCTTAGAATGAATGCATCGACGCTTCGGCCGTCAAAGCGGCTCGGGAAAGCGGCACACGGAAGAGACCCACGATGAACATCGATCAATACATGACCGACCTCGGCCACCGCGCACGCAAGGCGTCGCGCGCGATGGCGCGGGCGTCGACGGCGGCGAAGAACGCGGCGCTCATCAATGTGGCGGACGCCATCGAACGCGAGCGCGCGTCGCTCAAGAAAGCGAATGCGCGCGACCTCGCCCGCGCGCGCGACAAAGGTCACGACGCGGCGTTCATCGACCGTCTGACGCTTTCGGACAAGGCGATCGACACGATGGTCGAAGGCTTGCGGCAGGTCGCCGCGCTGGCCGATCCGATCGGCGAAATCAGCGGTCTCAAGTTCCGTCCGAGCGGGATTCAGGTCGGGCAAATGCGCGTGCCGCTCGGCGTGATCGGCATCATCTACGAGTCGCGGCCCAATGTGACCATCGACGCCGCCGCGCTCTGTCTCAAATCCGGCAACGCGACCATCCTTCGCGGCGGTTCCGAAGCGCTCGAATGCAACACGGCGCTGGCGAAGCTGATCGGCGTCGGGCTGGAAGCGGCGGGCTTGCCGCAGGACGCGGTGCAGGTCGTCGAGACGGCGGATCGCGCGGCGGTCGGCAAGCTCATCACGATGACCGAGTTCGTCGACGTGATCGTGCCGCGCGGCGGCAAGAGCCTGATCGCGCGCCTGATGGAAGAATCCCGTGTGCCGATGATCAAGCATCTCGACGGCATCTGCCACGTCTATGTGGACGATCGCGCGGATCTCGCGAAGGCGGCGGTCATTTGCGACAACGCGAAGACGCATCGTTACGGCACCTGCAACACGATGGAAACGCTGCTCGTCGCACGCGGCGTCGCCGAGCAGGTCTTGCCGCAGCTCGCGCGCGCCTATCAGGCGAAGGACGTGGAGTTGCGCGTCGACGGGCAAGCGCGCGCCATCCTCGACGCGGCGAAAATCGGCTCGCTCGTGGACGCGACCGAAGAGGACTGGAGCACGGAATACCTCGCGCCGGTGCTGGCGATCAAGATCGTCGGCGGTCTGGATGAAGCCATCGACCATATCAACACGTACGGCTCGCATCACACCGACGCGATCGTCACGGAAGATCACGACCGTGCAATGCGTTTCCTGCGCGAAGTGGATTCGGCGAGCGTGATGGTGAACGCGTCGACGCGCTTTGCCGACGGCTTCGAGTTCGGTCTCGGCGCGGAAATCGGCATTTCGAACGACAAGCTGCACGCGCGAGGGCCGGTCGGGCTGGAAGGGCTGACCTCGCTCAAGTACGTGGTGCTGGGCCGCGGCGAAGTGCGTCAATAAGCGCGAATCGAACAAGAAGAACGATGCTCTGGATCAAATCGCTGCATATCGTGCTGGTGGCTTCGTGGTTCGCGGGGCTTTTCTATCTGCCACGCATTTTCGTGAACCTCGCGATGGAAACCGATGCCGCGGCCACCGCGCGCCTGTTGCTCATGGCGCGCAAGCTGTTTCGCTTCATGACGTTCATCGCCGTGCCCGCGCTCGCGTGCGGGCTGTGGCTGTGGCTCGTCATGGGCATCGGCGCGGGGCAGGGCTGGCTGCACGCGAAGCTGACGATCGTCGCGTTGCTGATTGCCTATCACGCGTATTGCGGGCGCTTGCTGCACACGTTTCAACGCGGCGAGAACAAGCGCTCGGACAAGTGGTATCGCATGTACAACGAGCTGCCCGTGCTCGGGCTGCTCGGCGCGACCTTGCTCGTCGTCATCAAGCCGTTTTGAGGCGTTGCTGCTCGACCAGTTCGAGCACCATTTCGCCGAAGACTTCCGGGCGGCCCTCGAAGAAACGCTGAACCACGTTTTTATCGAGCATGTACTTGCGGATCGATTCGCGTTCGTCGCGATTGTTCGCCAGTCTGACCGCTGCCTCGACGTACTCGTCCGCCGTATCCGCGACCATCCAGCCGGGCATGTAGGCGCGCATGAACATCGCGCCGTCGATCCGCTCGAATACCTCTCGTCCCGTTTTGCAGACGCCCGGCAAGCCGACCGTGAACGCGTCCACGATGCCGTTCGTGTTGCCGAACGGAAACGGGCTCAGAAACATGTCCATACTGTCCAGGTAGCGGATGTAGTCCATGTATGGACGAAGTGGAACGACCTGTATGGTTGTTCCCGGAAGTGCCTGTTCGAGCACTTTTCTCAAGTGCATCAACGTGAGTAAGTTGCCGCCGTTCGTCAAGAAGTGAAACTGAAGCGTAACTTCGCTCCGTTCAACGATCTTTCGAAATGCGGCAAGAAGGCTCGGCGAGAGCTTCATCAGGCTCGAAGGAATGGCGATGTTGACGCGCTCGGACGCCGTCCTCTCAGCAGGCTCGAATGGCTCGAAAGCAGCCGATGGCCGATAAGGCTGCCCATCCTTCGGCAGTCTCAGGAGCGCCTCGCTGAAGCACGCCGGATCGCCTACATAGTCGTCTTCCACGCTGACATAGTCTATGCACTCGGAATGCGTCGTTGCGGGGTGACCCAGTCCCGCGATCTGCAGCGGGGCGAGGCGCAAATTCGATATGCAGATGGTGAGCAACGACATGCCCACGCTCGGCATGTACAGCACCTCCGGAGATGTCTCTTGCGCGTAATCGCGGATCATGGCGAGCTGTTGTGTGAACGAAGCGTTCGCCGGAAACTCCAGCACTTGCGTAAAGACCTCGCGTCCGAGCTTGCCGATCGCACTGAAATCGCAAAACGCCACGATATCGAAGTGCGCACGCGCGGCGGCAAGGTTGAGCGAATGAGTGCGCAGAATCGAATGACCATCCCTGAACGCTTCCAGCACGACGAGCATCAGCGGGCGGACGCGCCTGATTTGCGGTGATTCGCCGCGCCGGACCAAATCCGGAAACCCGACTTCGCTGAATGTATTGCGCACGAGCCTGTTGATGCTCCGCTTGATCGCGTGCCTGTGCTCGATCTCGGCGTAGGTGCAAAACATATAGAGCGCTACGAGCGGCACCATCTCGATGTCCCGCACGTTGTCTATTTCGTCGAACCTCTTCGAAAGCCAATCAAGCATTGCTTCCCGCTTCTGGTGGGCGTGAGCACTGCCGGGAAGCAGTTCGCTCGCTGTCGCCAATGCAAGATGGAGCGTGGGTAGAGGATCGGCGCGCAAGCAGGCGGAGAAATCGAGCGCAAGGCGCGACTCCGAATTGCAAAGAACGCTCAGTCTTCTCACCGCATCCGGAAAAGGCAGGCGGACGTTCCCTTCCTCGTCGATGGAAGGAAGAAACTTCTTCGCTACGTGATCGGCGTTTCTCAGTGGAGCGGCGCCGAGGATGTCCTGAATCAGTTCACGTATTGCAGACAGCCGATCGAACTGCGCATCAGTCAGCGTGAAATCCGTGTTCCCGAGCAACGACGCGATCGCCGCCGCCACGCGACTGGCGAAGCGATCAAGCAGCGCGCTGTGGTGCGGCTGCGGCCACGCATCGGACGGCTTCATGAGCGTCGTGGGATCGGTGATCGAATTTTCGCGATAGAGACGATCGAGTTCACAAAGCAACGCAATGGCTTCGTCGATCCGGCCGCCATAGACGCAGGACTCGAAACTTTCGACCGTGAATGAAGTGCTCATGCTTTTGCTCTACTAAGCAACGGATATGTAAAGAGAATAGGCGATCGAGCGGCCCTTGCGGCGCGCTCCGGCGCCGCGCCTACGAATCCACCCGCCGCCCTTCAAGCACATCCCTTGCTTCCGCGAGCTTTTCCGCGAGCGCCGGACCGCGCGCGAGCGCAAGACCGACCGCCAGAATGTCCCCGATTGCGAGATGCGAAACGCGCGATGTCATCGGCGAAAAAATGTCCGTGTCTTCGTCGACATTTGCGAATAATCCGACGCTGGCCATGCGCGCGAGCGGCGAGTTGCCGTGAGTGATCGCAATGACCTTTGCGCCGCCGTTCAGCGCCGATCGGCACGCGTCGAGAATATCCTTGGTGCGGCCGGTATTGGAAATGGCGACGACGACATCGCCCGGGCCGAGCAGCGCGGCGGAGGTGGTGTACGTATGCGGGTCGGAGTATGCAACAGAGGGCACGCCCAATCGAAAAAATTTGTGCTGCATGTCGAGCGCGGCGATGCCCGAGCCGCCCGCGCCGTAGAACTCGATACGCCGCGCCTCGGCGAGGATCGCGATGGCCGCGGCGACGCTATCCGATGAAAGGCTGTTGCGCACCGCAATCAGCGCGCCGATGGTCCGGTCGAGCACTTTCGCCGCGACGCCGGCGGGCGGCTCGTCGGTGCGCACGTCGCGATACACGGTGGGAACATCGGCTGCTACCCCTTGTGCCAATCGAATCTTGAATTCGCGAAAGCCCGAAAACCCGAGCGCCTGGCAAAACCGCGCGATGGTCGGCTGACTGACACCGGCGCGCGCGGCGAATTCTGTCATCGACAGGTCGAGCACTTCGCGCGGCGCTTCCAGCACGTAGTCGGCAAGCTTGCGCTCGGAGGGACGCAATTTCTCGCGCATGGCTTCGACTTGGGACAGCAACATCGGAATTCTCGCCTATTCTGAAATTGCCAAGGACTATAGCGGACGATCAATAATGTACAAATACTACATGTGACGGATGCTGAATCTAAGGGAAATCCCGCATAAGCCCATTTCATACGGTATTGCTCTATGCGGACACTTAAAAAACGCGTAGTCATTTACGTTGTCATCATGTAGTTTTTCTACTAAACTCGCAAGACACGGCGACATCACCCAGACAACAATCAGGCGCCGTCCCTCGCAACGTTCAACCCAATCTCAACGGCAGGCGCGCCGGGAGTGAGACGAAGGAGCTTCGATGGTTTCCCCGCATTCGCAACTCAAAAAAGTCACCGATCGCATCATCGAGCGCAGCCAGCCGACGCGCGCCGCGTATCTCGCGCGTATCGACGCGGCGCACGGCCTGTTTCCGGCGCGCGGCGCGTTGTCTTGCGCCAATCTCGCGCACGGTTTCGCCGGCCTCGAAGGCCAGGAAAAGATTGCGATCAAGGCGGTGCGCGAGCCGAACATCGGCATCGTGTCGTCTTACAACGAGATGCTTTCCGCACACGCGCCTTACAAGAGTTTTCCGGACATCATCAAGCAGGCGGCGCGCGAGCACGGCGGCATCGCGCAGTTTGCGGGCGGCGTGCCGGCGATGTGCGACGGCATCACGCAGGGCAACGCGGGCATGGAACTGTCGCTGTTCTCGCGCGAAGTCATCGCGATGAGCACCGCCGTCGCGCTGACGCACAACATGTTCGACGCGGCGCTGTGTCTTGGCGTGTGCGACAAGATCGTGCCGGGACTCGCCATCGGCGCGCTGCAGTTCGGCCATCTGCCGACTATTTTCGTGCCCGCTGGCCCGATGACGAGCGGCCTCACCAACGACGAAAAGGCGAAGGTCCGCCAGGAATTCGCGACCGGCAAGTGCGATCGCGGCGCGCTGCTCGAAGCGGAGGCGTCGGCCTATCACGGGCACGGCACCTGCACGTTCTACGGCACGGCCAACAGCAATCAGATGCTGATGGAAGTGATGGGCCTGCATCTGCCGAGCGCGGCGTTCGTGCATCCGCACACGCCGCTGCGCGATGCGCTCACCGCCGAGGCCGCGCGCCGCGTGCTCGATCTCACGCTCGAACGCGGCAATTACACGCCGATCGGCCATGTCGTCGATGAAAAAGCCATCGTGAACGGAATCGTTGCGCTGCTCGCAACGGGGGGCTCGACCAATCACACGCTGCACCTCGTGGCGATTGCGCGGGCGGCGGGCATCATCATCGACTGGAACGATTTCGACGAACTGTCGCAGGTCGTGCCGCTGCTCGCGAAGATCTATCCGAACGGCAAGGCGGACGTGAATCATTTCCACGCGGCGGGCGGCGTGGCGTTCCTCGTGCGCAATCTGCTCGAAGGCGGGCTGCTGCACGAAGATGTTCAGACGGTGGCCGGCCGTGGGCTGTCGCATTACACCAAGGAGCCGAAGCTCATCGACGGCAAGCTGCAATGGGTCGACGGCGCGCAGGAAAGCCACGATACCAAGGTGCTGCGCCGCATCGCCGAGCCCTTCCAGCCGGACGGCGGGCTGCGGCTGATGCAAGGCAAGCTCGGGCGCGGCGTCATCAAGATTTCGGCGGTCGCGCCGGAGCATCGCGTGGTGAAGGCGCCGGCCATCGTCTTCAATTCGCAGGAAGAAGTGCAGGAAGCGTTCGACAAGGGCGAACTCAAGCGCGATTTCGTCGCGGTGGTGCGCTTCCAGGGCGCGCGCGCGAACGGCATGCCGGAGCTGCATCGACTGACGCCGCTTCTGGGCGTCTTGCAGGATCAGGGCTTCCACGTGGCGCTGGTGACCGATGGCCGGATGTCGGGCGCGTCGGGCAAGGTGCCGGCGGTGATTCACGTTTCGCCCGAAGCGCTGCTGCATGGTCCGCTCGGCAAGGTCCGCACCGGCGACATGCTCGTGATCGACGCGCCCGCGGGCGTGCTCGATATCGATATCGATGCGAACGAATGGGCATCGCGCGAAGTCGAGGCGCCGCTGCATCAGGCGCAGAACGAAGCCGGCTTCGGCCGCGAACTGTTCGGCGTGTTCCGCAGCGCGGCGCTGCCGGCGGAAGAGGGCGCGTCGGTGTTCGGCGCGCTGATCGGCGCGAGCACCGCCGGCGATGGGCATGCGCATGGCAAGGCGCCCGCGCCCGAGCGCAATGCGCTTCGCGATAATGCGCGCGCGGCGGCGTCGGCGCTGAACAAGGCGCACGCCACGAATCACTGAACACGGAAACGAAGGGCGAAGCGCCGGATCTGAGAGAAACCCGTACAAAACCAGGAGTCGCATCAAATGAAAACGGTAAGCGAAATCGTGCGTCTGGGACCGGTCATTCCGGTTCTGGCTTTCGAAACGATTGAGCAAGGCGAGCACGTGTCGCGCGCGTTGCATGCGGGTGGCGTGAAGGTGCTGGAAATCACGCTGCGCACGCCGGCGGGCATCGGCGCGATCGAGCGCGCGAGCCAGCTGGCGGACGATATCGTCGTCGGCGTGGGCACCATCACGAAGCCCGAGCATTGTGAGCAGGCGAAGAAGGCGGGCGCGCAGTTCGGCGTGTCGCCCGGCCTCACGAAGGACATGCACAAGGCCGCGCAGGACGCGGGATTGCCGCTTCTGCCGGGCGTCATGACGCCGAGCGACATCATCACCGCGATGGAGCTGGGCTACGAGATCGTCAAGTTCTTCCCGGCGCAGCAAGCCGGCGGCATTCCGATGTTGCAGGCGTTCTACGGCCCGTTCCCGAATCTGAAAATCTGCCCGACGGGCGGGATCACGGCGGAGACGGCATCGAGCTTTCTGGCGCAGCCGAATGTGGTGTGCGTGGGCGGCTCGTGGCTTACGCCGAAAGCGGCGCTCGCAGCGCAGAACTGGGAGGAAGTGACGCGCCTCGCCCGGGCTGCGAGCGAACTGGCGCCCCACAAGTAAGTTTCTCTGCTCCAAGGCGCGTCGCGGCCGCATGAGCGGCCGGGCGCACTTGCTCCTTCGGTCATGGCCTTCCGCGCCGGACCTTTCCCGCCCCGTCCCGGCACGTTCGTCGCAATGTGCTCACCACGCGTTTCCCGCATTTTCAGCCCATTTTATTTACGCGATCATTTTCGAATCGGATAAATCCGAATTTTGAAACGAATGGCGTAAGAAAATTGAGTGTGTTTTAAGACGCGCATAAGATCAATCTCATTAATTCGAGATCGGCTGGGAATTTCAGCGGTTTTTCTATATATTTAGGTTTCAGAAGTTCCACGATATATTTAATCGCGGAAGCGAATCAGATCAGAGCGGATTGCGCATTCTGTATCGTTCCTCCTCACTTCCGCACGGTGCTGTCTGTATCAGCACGCTCCCGCCGTTCCGGCGCCGCACCACAGCCGGATGGGTCGCAGAGATCGACTTGCCGCGGAACCTCTATTTCAGAACGCGCAATTCAATATTTTTAGGATGCCAATCCGATGACCATTCGAGTCGGAATATCAGTCGTCACGCATCAAGGCCAAAACATCTGGCAAAACGGCCTGGGCCAGAACGTGATCTTTTTTTCGGAAGCGCTTCAAAAGCTTCCGTTCGTCGAGAGCGTTTCGCTGATCGACGTAGGCGATCAAAACGCGTTGCCGCCGCAGGTGGATGCCGCGTCGAAAGGGCTGCGCATCATTCGCATCCCCGAAGCAACCGACGCCGTCGACGTCATTTTTGAAATGGGCGGCGCGCTCGACACGCAGTGGCTCGATCTGATGCGCGCGCGTGGCAAGAAGGTCGCGTACTACTGCTGTGGTCAGCCGTACGTCGGACTGGTCGAGTCGCCCGTGTTCGACAAGCCCGTGCACGTCATGCGTCCCGACCGTTACGACCAGGTCTGGCTGATGTCGAAGGACCGCCTCTCCGTCCCGATGATGCGCACGCTGCACCGCTGCCCCGTCCATCTCATTCCGTTCATCTGGCATCCGCAGTTTCTCGAAACGCGCATCGCGGAAGTGGAAGATCATGGGCTGCGCTACGGCTACGAGCGCCGCGCGGACAAGTCGGCTCAACCGGCCATCCAGCCGCAGGGTTTCCGGGTTGCAATGTTCGAGCCGAATATTTCGGTCGTGAAAACGTCGAGCATTCCGATGCTTGCCTGCGAGGAAGCGTACCGCGCCGACCGTTCGAGCGTGTCCGCCATGCATGTGCTCAATTCGATGCACATGAAGGATCACCCCACGCTCATGTACATGGCCAACTCGCTGGACATCGTGAAAGACTCCAAGGCGACGTTCCACGGCCGTAACGACATCGCCGGATTCATGGCGCAATACGCGGACGCAGTGGTCTCGCATCAGTGGGGCAACGATCAGAATTATCTGTATCTGGATGTGCTCTACGGCGGTTATCCGCTCATCCACAACTCGCCGTGGCTCAAGGACGCGGGTTACTACTATCCGGGCTTCGACGCGCAAGAGGGTGGACGCCAGCTGCTGCGCGCATTCCGCGAGCACGACAGCAATCTCGACGAATACCGCGCAAACGCGCAACGCGTCATCGATGCGGCGAATCCTTTCAATCAAGCCAATCTGGATGCCTTCGCAGACCGGTTGATCAATCTTTGTCAGGGAAGCAAGCTCGAGGTAGGCGTATGACCATGCAAAACAAATCCCGCATGCCGGAGCGGATCAACGTCGGCGTTTCCATTTACATCCGCAAGGGCGAGCAATCGCTTTGGGAAAACGGCATTTTTCAGAATTGTCTGTATCTGGTGATGTTGCTCATGCGCTCTCCGCGCGTGAAGTCGACCTATCTGGTGACCGGCGGCGGCGACGGCGGCCCCGAAGACGCCAAGCGTTTTCTCTCGGATTCGCCCGTGCCGCTCATCGACATGAAAACGGCCATGTCGAAGCTCGACGTCATGATCGAAATGAGCGCGCAACTCGACCGAGAGTGGTCGGTGAAATTCCGCGAGCGCGGCGGCAAGATCATCACGATGCGCGTCGGCAACGACTACGTCATCGATATCGAGCGCATGGTGTTCAACCTCCAGCATGCGCTGCTGATTTCGGGCGCGCCTTACGACGAAGTCTGGACGCTGCCGGAATACGAAGTCAGTTGCAAACCGTATTTCGAGACGCTCTTTCGCGCGCCGGTCAAGCTCATGCCGCACCTGTGGAGTCCGGTCGTACTCGAGCGTGAAGCGGCGAAGTTGTCGAACGGCCTGAAGTTTGGCTATCAGCCGGGCCGCCGCCGCTGGCGCGTGGGCATTTTCGAGCCGAACGTCTGCATGGTGAAAACGAGCTATATCCCCATGCTGTCCTGCGAAGTGGCGCATCGTGAAAATCCGGACATGCTCGAGCGCGTGTGGGCGTACAACACCTTCAAGCTGAAGGATCACGCGGCGTTCGCCGGATTCGCGCAGAGCCTCGACTACGTGAAGCACGGGCTCGGCAACTTCGAAGGACGTTTCCCGTTTGCGCAGATCGTGCCGGCTTCCGTCGACGCGGTCGTGAGTCACCAGTGGGAAAACCCGCAGAACTACGTGTATTACGAGGCACTCTACGGCGGCTATCCGCTCATTCATAACTCGCATCTGATCGGCGATTGCGGCTACCGCTATCACGATTTCGACTGCGAAGAGGGCGGCCGCGCATTGCTCCGCGCCTTTGCCGAGCACGACGCCAATCTCGAAAACTACCGTGCCACCGCGAAGAAATTCCTTCGTACCCTCGATCCGGAAAGCGAAGAAAACGTGCGGATCTATACAGAGGCGATCGAGGCGGTCTACGCGAGGTCGTGAGTCCGGGGTTCAGGCATTCTGCCGCGAGGCAATGGAGTTAGTGGGAATGAAGAAGTTGCGAATTGGCATCACCATCGGTCTGTTTCACGAGGCCGAGACACTCTGGAACAACGGCATCAAGCAAAATGCCGTGTTTCTCGCTGAGGCACTTAAGAACTGTCCGAATGTCGAGAGCGTCGTGCTCGTCAATACGACGCACGTCGCGATCACGAAGCAATTGCCCTGGGATCTGGAGCGCTGGCCCACGGTGACGTTCAACGACGCGAAGGACAACGTCGACGTGCTGATCGAGCTCGGCGGCCAGATCGACGGGAACGCGACGGATTACCTGAAACAGCGTGGCGCGCGGCTCATCTCGTATTGCTGCGGTTTCGAATACGTCCACACGATGGAGTCGATCCTGTTCAACAGGCCGTCGTTCGGCGAGAACCTGTTCGTGAACCAGCGCTACGACGACATCTGGATGATTCCGCAGGTCGCGAACATCAGCGCGCCTTACTTCGAAGTGATGCGCCGCCAGACTGCGCAGGTCGTGCCGTTCATCTGGAGCCCGATTTTCCTCAACGCGCGCGCCGCTTCGTTGCCGCACTCGGGCGAGTATCAGCCGAAAGCGGGACCGCGCCGCTTGAGCGTGATGGAGCCGAATATCAATGTCGTGAAATTCTGTCTCTATCCGGCGATGATCGCGGAGATGGCTTATCGTGAGCGCCCTGACGATATCGAACTGCTTCAGGTCACGAACTCGCAACACTTCGCCACCGGGTGCAAGGAGTTCATCGCGCTGATGAACCAGCTCGACATCGTGCGTAATCACAAGGCTGTGTTTCTCGGCCGCTTCGACACGCCGACGTTTCTCGCGGAACGCACCGACATCATCGTTTCGCATCAGTGGGAGAATCCGCTGAACTATTTCTATCTGGAGGTGTGCTGGCAGGGGTATCCGCTCATTCACAACGCAACGTTGTGCACGGATCTCGGTTACTACTATCGGGACAACAATGTGGGGGAAGGCGCGAAGCGGGTCGTCGAAGCCATCGATCAGCACGACGCGCAACTGACGCAATATCGGAGCAGGCAGCGTGCGGCGATTTCACGTTTTCTGCCGGACGACGTCGAGTTGGTCAAGGGCTATACCGCGTTGCTGAATGCACTCAACGAAAAGCCATTGCGCTAAACCGCCGCTTTTCTCGGCACGTCGCGTCAAAGTTGGCTGAAGCGCCATGTCCGGTCTGACGATCGGACATGGCGCATTGTGCTTTCCGCAGTTTGCGGAAAAAGCCATCTCGTCTCTTTGCTGGCGTTCATGCGGCGGCTGACCCCGGCGCGGCCACCCTGATTCGTTAGAAAAACTCGGAAGGCAATTTGGAGCGGCGATCAAGAGATCAGAATTATCTTAAAAATAGTTTGCATAACGAAATAAATAATTGGCAATAAGCGAATTCCTAAATTCGTAATCGGGTAGGCAATTTCGTTCGCATTCAGCAGTTTGCTTGAATTTAGGACATGTCCGCTTCATTGCGGTCGCGCTCCTGAATATTCTGTGCCGTGGTCGAAAGGTGTTTCCTTTTTTATTTTGTAAAAGACGCTCGTTTTTTGTGGGTCAATTCGGTTTATGAATAAGTCATACCGCAGTATTTGGAATGAGAAGGTAGGAACGTTCGTCGCTGTCGCCGAGACTGCGATGGCGCGAGGCAAGAAGAGTTCTGGCGGCGCGGTATGCGACCCGGAAAACGGTCGAGACGCCGCTGATGCGCGTGTTTCTGAAGATAGGGGTGTTGGCCCGAAGAGCGCGCTGCTCGCGATGGCTGGCGTCGGGGCGTCGGTTTTCCTGTCGTTCGGCGCTTCGAATGCCTGGGCGCAGGCCGTTACGGTTTGTACGCCTGGACAAAGTCAAGGTTTCTCCTACACGGGGCCGACGTCAAACGCCAATTGTAATATTACCGGCAACGCAAATTACAACGGTGTCGTCATTCAGGGGACGTACGGTACGGGTATCGACTCGCTGTCCACGGGTGTCACCTCGCTGTCGGCTTCGACTTCGACTTCGATCGACTCGCTGTCGACGGGCGTGAGTTCGCTGTCCACGGGTATGGGTTCGCTGTCGACGTCGATCAGCACGACCATCAGCACGGTCATCGACAACGTCACGAGCATGTCGACGTCGTTGAGCAGCGCGGTCAACGGCAAGGGTATCAAGTACTTCCATGCCAACTCGACGCTGGAAGATTCGTCGGCGACCGGCGCGAACTCCATCGCGATCGGCCCCAACGCTCAGGCCAATGCTGAGAACTCGGTCGCGATCGGTACCAACTCGGTGGCAAACGAGGCGAACACGGTCTCGTTCGGCAACAGTGACACTAAGCTCCGTCTGACGAACATCGCAAACGGTGTCAACAGCGACGACGTGGCGACCGTGGGTCAGTTGAAGGCAGCCACCGGAACGACGACGCCGGGTAGCGTACCGAAGACGGCCGTGACGTACGACACGAAGTCGGACGGATCGACTGACTACAGCAACATCACGCTGGCTGGCGAGAACGGCACGGTGATCCACAACGTTGCGGACGGTGTTGAGTCCACGGACCTGGCGAACAAGGAGCAACTCGACACCTTGTCCAACAGGGTCGCCAACGTGACGACCACCGATAACCCGATGTTCGCTGCAAACGGCGATCGCGCTACCGAAGCGGCTGTCGCAAGCGGCACGCATGCAACGGCAAGCGGTGCGAACGCGCAAGCAACGGGCGATAACTCGGTCGCTCACGGTGCAGGTGCGGTTGCCAGCGGCGTCGGTGCGGCGGCTATCGGTGCGAACAGCCATGCGACGGCGGACGACTCCGTTGCGCTGGGTGCAAGCTCGGTGGCGGATCGTGCGAACACGGTGTCGGTCGGCTCGGCGGGTAGCGAGCGTCAGATCACCAACGTGGCCGCTGGTACGCAGCCCACGGATCTGGTCAACGTCAACCAGTTGAACGACGCGGTCGCACAAGCGAACAGCTACACGGACAGCGTGGTCAACGGCTTGCAAAGCCAGGTCTCGGATGTGGGCCGTAACGCCTACTCGGGTATCGCCGCGGCCACCGCTTTGGCGATGATCCCGAACATCGACCAGGACAAGACCGTGTCGCTCGGTGTCGGTGGTGCGACGTATCAGGGTTATGCGGCAGCGGCTGTCGCGTTGAACCTGCGTGTCACCCAGAACCTGGTGCTGAAGGCCGGTGCTGGCTCGAGCCGAAACGGAACGGTGTACGGCGCGAACGCTTCCTATCGCTGGTAAGACTGACTGCCTGACCTGACGGTCAGGCAGTCCGGGCAATCGCTGGCTTTGTCATGCGATTGCCCGGATCAATCAGCCGCCAATTCCGGACCATTACCTGTCAAACACGAGATGTCTAAATTTCTTTTCACAATCCTCGCCGCGGTCGCCGTGCTCTCCGCGTGCACGACGGACACGGGCGTGAACTACACGACCCAAAAATTGAATATTGCGGGGCAAGGCGAGGCGTATCGCGTCACTTGCTCGGGGGTGCTCGCATCGCAGAAGAGCTGCATGGCCAAGGCCGCCGAGATCTGCCGGGATCGCCAGGTGGTCATGGTTCAAGCTCTCGACAATCCGCAACTCCGGCAAGGTGGAAGCGCCGCGCGCGAGCTGAACTTCACCTGCGCTGGCGGAGCGAAGCCCGCAGCCTGACGCATTGCCAATCGTTCGAGCGCATCGAGCTCGAACTTTCTTCTGAAACCGACGCTTATTCGAGCGTCGGTTTTTTTATTTCGCCTTCGTATCGCACGAGCGCTTTCCTTGGCCATTTCCCCGGCCGACTTCCTCGCTTACAAGTAGAATTCCGTTGCCCAGCGCCGTGTTTGCGCTTGCCGGACATTGCCGTGTGTGCAGTGCAGCGACGGCAAACGCATACATAGCGCAAAAAACCTCAACAAAATCAAGGAGGCGTTATGCCAGCCGTCCACGGGAGCATGCTGTTGCTCTACGCGGTGATCGCGATCGCGGTTCTGATCCTGATGATCGCCCGCTTCAAGGTTTACCCGTTCCTCGTTCTCATGATCGTGTCCGTATTGCTGGCCCTTGCGGTCGGTATGCCGATGGACAAAATCGTGAAGTCATTTGAAACCGGCAACGGGAACACGCTCGGACACATTGCCGTCGTCGTGGGCCTCGGGACGATGCTCGGCAAGATGATGGCCGAATCGGGCGGCGCCGAACGCATCGCCAATACGCTGATCAATCTCTTCGGCGAAAAGAACATTCACTGGGCGATGATGGTCGTCGCGATCATCGTCGGCTTGCCGGTGTTCTTCGAAGTGGGCTTCGTGCTGCTGATCCCGATTGCATTCAACGTCGCCAAGCGCACCGGCAAATCGCTGCTGCTGATCGGCCTGCCGATGGTCGCCGGTCTCTCGGTCGTGCACGGCCTGATTCCGCCGCACCCGGCCGCGCTGCTCGCCGTGCAGGCATACCACGCCGATATCGGCAAGACGATTGCTTACGGTCTGATCGTCGGCGTGCCGACGGCGATCGTCGCGGGTCCGCTGTTTGCGCTGATGATCCACAAATACGTGAAGCTGCCGGACGCCAATGCGCTCGCTGACCAGTTCACGCAAAAGCACGGCGATACCGAGAAAAAGCGCGATCTGCCGAGCTTCGGCATTACGCTGTTCACGATTCTGCTGCCCGTCATTCTGATGCTGATCGGTAGCTGGGCGGATCTCGTCTTCACGCCGAAAACGCTGCCGAACGACTTGCTGCGCTTCATCGGCCAGTCGGACATGGCGCTTCTGATCGCCGTGCTGGTCAGCTTCTGGACCTTCGGCGCGAAGCAGGGCTTCAATCGAGAGCAGATTCAGAAGTTCTGCGGCGAATGTCTCGCGCCGATCGCGGGCATTACGTTGATCGTCGGCGCGGGCGGCGGCTTCGGCCAGGTGTTGCGCGATAGCGGGATCTCCCAGCAGATCGTCGCAACGGCGTCATCCGCGAACCTGTCGCCGCTCCTGCTTGGCTGGTTCGTCGCCGCGCTGATCCGTCTGGCGACGGGTTCGGCCACAGTCGCCATGACGACGGCCTGCGGTATCGTCGCGCCGATCGCCGCCGCGGCGGGCGGTCATACGAGCCCGGAACTGCTGGTGCTCGCCACCGGCTCGGGCTCGCTGATCTTCTCCCATGTGAACGATGGCGGCTTCTGGCTGATCAAGGAGTATTTCGGGATGACCGTCGGGCAGACGTTCAAGACGTGGTCGTTGCTCGAAACGATCATCTCCCTGATGGGCCTGGGTTTGACCTTCGCGCTTGCGGCGGTCGTGTAAGGAGACTTCGATGATTCTGATCGCAATGGGCGTGTCGGGCGCCGGCAAGTCGCTGATCGGCGAGATGCTGGCGGAGCGGCTGCACTGCACCTTCACCGACGGCGACGCGTTCCACAGCGCCGCGAACAAGGAAAAGATGCACAAGGGCATCCCGCTGACCGACGAGGACCGCTGGCCGTGGCTCAAGACCATTCGCGCCGCGATCGAAGAAAAGCAGCGCGCGGGCGAGACGGCGGTGTTCACGTGCTCGTCGCTGAAACGTTCGTATCGCGACATCCTGCGCGACGGCGACCGTGACGTGTGCTTCGTCTATCTGCACGGCACGATGGACGTGCTCCGCGAGCGTCTGGGCTCGCGCACCGGACATTTCTTCGATCCGTCGCTGTTGCAGAGCCAGTTGGACACGCTGGAAGAACCCGGCGAGGACGAGGCGATCACGGAGAGCATCGAACTGACGCCCGAGCAGATCGTCGATAACGTGCTCGAGAAATTGAAGACGCGTAAATGACAAAAAGCCCCGGATTTCCGGGGCTTTTTCACTTCTGACTTCGAGTCTGGCTTTACGCGATCCGCTTCGCCAGCTCGACCGCCTTGCCGATATACGAGCCCGGCGTCATCTCAAGCAGCAGCTTCTTCGCGTCGGCGGGAATCGCCAGACCGCTGATGAACGTCTGCAACGCCTCGCGCGTGATGCCCTTGCCGCGCGTCAGTTCCTTCAACTGCTCGTACGGATTCTCGATGCCGTAACGGCGCATGACCGTCTGCACCGGCTCGGCGAGCACTTCCCACGTGTTGTCGAGATCTTCGTTCAGACGCGCCGCGTTCACTTCGAGCTTGTCGAGGCCGCGGATCAGCGCGTCGTAGGCGAGCAGCGAATAGCCGAACGCCACGCCGATATTGCGAAGCACGGTCGAATCCGTCAGGTCGCGCTGCCAGCGCGAGACCGGCAGCTTGTCGGCGAGATGGCGCAGCGTTGCGTTCGCGAGACCGAGATTGCCTTCCGAGTTCTCGAAGTCGATCGGATTGACCTTGTGCGGCATCGTCGACGAGCCGATTTCGCCGGCCTTCGTCTTCTGCTTGAAGTAACCGAGCGAGATGTAGCCCCACACGTCGCGATCGAGGTCGAGCAGGATCGTATTCGCGCGCGCGACGGCGTCGAACAGTTCGGCCATGTAGTCGTGCGGCTCGATCTGGATCGTGTACGGATTGAACGTGAGCTTCAGCCGATTTTCGACGACATCCTTCGAAAACGCTTCCCAGTCGAATTCCGGATACGCCGACAGATGCGCGTTGAAGTTGCCGACCGCGCCGTTCATCTTTCCGAGCAGTTCGACCTTTTCGACGCGCTGGATCGCACGCGCGAGACGCGCCGCGACGTTGGCGATTTCCTTGCCAAGCGTCGTCGGGCTGGCGGGCTGGCCGTGCGTGCGGGAGAGCATCGGCTGTTCGGCGTGCATGTGCGCGAGCTTAACGAGGCGCTCATACACGGAGCGCAGCGCGGGCAGGATCACGTGTTCGCGCGCGCCGGCGATCATCAGGCCGTGCGACGTGTTGTTGATGTCTTCCGACGTGCACGCGAAGTGGATGAATTCGCTTGCGCGCTCCAGTTCCGGCTGGCCCTTGACCGACTCCTTGAGCCAATATTCGACGGCCTTGACATCGTGATTCGTGACGCGCTCGATGTCCTTGATGCGCGCCGCGTCGTGCGCGGTGAAGCGCTCGGCGAGGCTCAGCAGGAACTGCTCGGATGCCTCCGAGAAGCGCGGCACTTCGTCGAAACCGGCGCGCGACAGCGCGATCAGCCAGTGAATCTCGACCGTCACGCGATGGCGCATGAATGCGGCTTCGGAGAGCCAGTCGCGCAGGGCTTCGGTCTTGGCGGCGTAGCGGCCGTCGAGCGGCGAGAGCGCGGTGAGCGCAAAGAGGGTATCGGGACGGGTATCGGACATGATGGAGGCGCAGCCGGAAGGAAAAGACGCGAGAACCGCGCATTTTACCATCGGATGCGTCCCAATCCCGGCCGGTCAGCGGGCGCGCAGTTCTTCGTCGAGTGCGCGGAGCTGCGCGGGCGTGCCGACGTTTTCCCATCGGCCTTCGTAACGTTCGCCGCTCGCGCGCCCGGCCGCGATGGTTTCGCGATAGTAGGGCGTCAGCGCGCGGCGCGTGCCGGGCGCGAGATCGCGGAACATGCGCATGTCATACAGGCCGATATTGCCGAAGGTGAAGCGCGGCTCGCCGTCGAGCGCGAGCGTGCCGTTTTCGAGCGCAAAGTCGCCTTTCGGATGAAACGGCGGATTCGGCACCATCACGAGATGCATGCCGGGTTCGTCCATCGAAGCGAGTTGCGAAGCACGCTCACGCAAGGTCGCGTAATCGAACTCGCAGAACACGTCGCCGCTCACGGCGATAAACACGCCGTCGCCGATCAGACGCCGCGCCTGCGCGATGCCGCCCGCCGTCTCCAGCGCGTCGGTTTCCGGCGAGTACCGCAATGCGACGTTCCAACGCGAACCGTCGCCGAGCGCAGCTTCGATCTGCTCGCCGAGCCACGCATGATTGATCACGATCGTTTCGACGCCCGCCGCCGCGAGGCGCTCGATCTGCCACACGATCAAAGGCTTGCCGCCGACCGGAAGCAGCGGTTTCGGACAGGTATCTGTGAGCGGGCGCATGCGTTCGCCGCGTCCGGCGGCGAAGATCATCGCCGTGTCGAGAATATGCGTCATGCGGGAATCAGAACGTATAGCCGACTTCGATCGCGCGGCCTTCCAGCGAATCGAGCAGACGCGCGAACGGCCACAGCGGCGCGTAGCGCTCCGCGACCTTGCGCGCATAACCGATGAAACGCGGCAGATCGGCGAGATAGCGCGGCTTGCCGTCGCGGTAATGAATGCGGGCGAACAGGCCGAGCACCTTGATGTGCCGCTGCAGGCCCATCCATTCGAGCTGGCGATAGAACTCGCCGAAATCCTCGTCGACGGGAAGGCCGGCCTTTTTCGCGCGCTCCCAGTAATAGGCGACGCAATCGAGCTGAAACTCTTCGTCCCAGCTGATGAACGCGTCGCGCATCAGCGACGCGATGTCATACGTGATCGGGCCGTACACCGCGTCCTGAAAGTCCAGCACACCCGGATTCGGCTCGCACACCATGAGATTGCGCGGCATGAAGTCGCGCAGCATGAAGGTCTGCGGCTGCGCGAGCGCGCTCTGTGTGAGCAGCGTGAAGGTGGCGTCGAGCGTCTTGCGTTCGTCGGCGGTGACTTCGCGCCCCAGATGCCGGCCGATGAACCACTCGGGCATCAACTCCATCTCGCGGCGCAGAAACGCCTCGTCGAAGGGCGGCAGCACGCCTTCGCGCGCGGTTTGCTGGAAGCGGAGGAGTGTGTCGATTGCCGAGCGCATCATCGGCCGCGCGTTCTTTTCGTCGAGAACGGACATGTAAGTCGTCGTGCCGAGATCGGTCAGCAGCATGAAACCGGCGTCGAAATCCGTTTCCAAAACTTTCGGCACATGCACGTTCGCCGCTTCGAGCAGACCGGCGACGTGCACGAATTCGCGGCATTTTTCCGGCGGCGGCGCATCGACGGCGATGAGCGTCTTGCCGGACGCCGAATCGCTCTCGAGCCTGAAATAGCGGCGAAAGCTGGCATCGGCGGAAGCGGGAGCGAGACTCGCGACGTTCAGCCGGTACGGTCCGGCGACGTTTTCAAGCCACGAGCGGAGTTGATCCAGGCGGGCGTCGGAAGGAATGTGCGTCATAAATTCGAGGGGCGAAACATCTTGCCATATAATACCCCACGACTTTTTTAAGCGATCCGTTTCACGCCTGGCGCCAGGCCCCCGACGACTGTGAGCGTCACCGTTCGATCGAGTGTCGTCCCGACTTAAGCAACGGACCGTCAAGTTCGTGACTGCGGAAAGGGCGCGGCCGCCTGCTCGGCGGCATCGGGCGCGTGGGACGCGAACGGGATCGAACCGCCACCCATACATGCCGCCACGACAGTTTCCCGTACCGAAAATCACCGGCGACGACAAGCCACGCAGGCGGCGGCTCGTCGCCGCGCTGCTATCCGTTCCGGGCCTGATGCCCGCTCTCGCGCATGCCCAGCTCGCCGGCCCCGCAGCCGACGCACAACCGCTCGACGGTCCCGGCAGCCTGCGTCTCGCGCCGCAGCTTCAGGAGCGCCCGCTGCAAAGCGGCCAGCAGCCCTCGACATTCCTTCTGAGCGACAAGGCGACGGGCACGACCGACGAAGACATGGCGGCGAAGGGCTCGGCCGAGATCCGGCGCACGGTGACGGTCATCAAGGGCGACGCGCTGCACTACGACCAGGACACCGACATGGCCGATGCTTTCGGCAATGTCAGGCTCATCAACAACGGCGTGTCGTTCGCCGGTCCGGAAGCGCATTTGAAGGTGGAGGCGAACGAAGGGTTCATGACGAACCCGAAGTACCGTTTCAATCTGACGGGCGGCTCGGGCAGCGCCGAGCGCGCCGACATGATCGACGACGAGCGGGCGCGCATCGATCACGGTACGTATACGGCGTGCCAGTGCGAGTCCGATCCGGCGTGGTACATCAAGGGCACATCGTTCGACTTCGACACCGGCGCGGAAGAGGGCATCGCGCATAACGGCGTGCTGTTCTTCCAGGGCGTGCCGGTTTTCGGCAGCCCGTGGCTGTCGTTTCCGCTGACGGGCGACCGTCGCAGCGGCCTGTTGCCGCCGACCTTCGCGCTCGGCTCGACGACCGGCTTCGAAGCGACGATCCCGTACTATTTCAATATCGCGCCCAATCGCGATCTGACGGTCACGCCGCGCATCATGACAAAGCGCGGCGTGCTCGGCGAGGCGACGTACCGTTATCTGTCGCCCACGTATTCGGGGGCGCTCGACGTCAACTATCTGCCCGACGACCGCGTCACGCACACGAATCGTTACGCGATCTTCTGGCAGCATCGTCAGAACTTCGGCAGCGGCTTCGGCGGTTACGTCAATTACAACAAGGTTTCGGACGACCAATATCCGGAAGACCTGGGCAACGCGTCGAATCAGTTCCTGAACGGCACGCAGCTGCTGTATCAGCAGGAAGCGGGTCTCACGTATAACAACGGCCCGTGGTCGGTGCTCGCTCGCGAACAGCGCTGGCAGACACTGCAGCCCTCGACGCCGCCATACGCCCGCGAACCGCAGGTGAACGTTCAGTACAACAAGTACAACGTCGGCGGTTTCGACTACGGCGCGGAACTGGACGCCACGCGCTTCACGATCACCACCGACGGCGCCACCGACGGCAACCGGCTCTATTTCAATCCGTACCTGAGTTACGGCATCAATGCGCCGGGTTACTTCGTCACGCCGAAGGTGCAGTGGCATTTTGCGTCGTACGACCTGAGCCACATCGCCACGAGTCAGGTCGCGGGTTCGTCGCCGCCGGTCACGGGGCAGCCGAAGAATTTCACCGAGTCGATTCCGACGCTCAGCTTCGACACGGGTCTCGTGTTCGACCGCTCGGTGCGTCTCTTCGGGCAGGATTACATCCAGACGCTGGAGCCGCGGCTCTACTACGTCTACACGCCGTATCACAATCAGGACTTCGCGCCGATTTTCGATACGTCCGAAGCCGACTTCGGCCTGGCCGAGATCTACACGCCGAACACGTTCGTCGGCAACGACCGCATCGCGGACGCGAACCGCATTACGGCGGGCCTCACGACGCGCTTCATCAACCCGGCGACGGGCGACGAGCGCGCGCGTTTCGTCATCGCGCAGCAGTATTATTTCCAGAGCCAGCGCGTCACGATCACGCCGGGCCAGCTGCCCGATCAGGCGAAGCATTCGGACCTGATCGCGGGCGCGGCCATCAAGCTGGGCGCTGGTTTCGCTTCGGAAACTGCGTTCCAATATAATGTGGACAACAACCAGCTCGTACGCTCGAGCATCGGTTTCGCATTCAGTCCTGGTGAGCGCAGGGTCATCAACGTCGGTTATCGCTACACGCGTTCGAACCAGACCACGCTGGTGAACGAGCCGATCAACCAGATC
Organism: Caballeronia temeraria; assembly: GCF_001544795.2. Lineage (GTDB taxonomy): Bacteria > Pseudomonadota > Gammaproteobacteria > Burkholderiales > Burkholderiaceae > Caballeronia > Caballeronia temeraria. The sequence continues at coordinate 79,794 of NZ_FCOI02000030.1, forward strand.
CTGGTGTCGGGCGAATGGCCGCTCACGAACCGCCTCTACGCCGTTGGCCGCGTGAACTATGATCTCGCGAGCCATCGTCTCGTCGACGGGCTTCTGGGCTTCCAGTACGATGCCGACTGCTGGGCGTTCGGCTTCGGCATGCAGCGCTACGCCAACGGCGTGAACACGCAGGGCCAGCCGTCGTCGGGCACGCGCGTGCTCGCGCAATTGACGTTCAAGGGCTTGTCGAACGTCGACAACGGCCTCGTCAGTGCATTCCGCGCGAGCGTTCAGGGTTATCAGCCGCCGCCGCCGGCGGCGCCGCCGCTCTCCCGGTACAGCGACTACGAATGAGGCCGGAACGGGCGTGCGCGCGCGGCGTCCAATGACGAGCGGTCACAAGCCGAAACAAGCGGCCTCGCTGGCCGCGCAGGGCAGGGCATATAAGCAGGACACGAACGGGTGAAGTCCGTATTTGATGGAGTATCTGTGGCAAACGTGAATATGTTTCGATCGACGGCAATCGCAGCGGGCGTGCTCGTTGGCGCGCTGATCCTGAGTTCGCCGGCCGGTGCGCAGGCGTTGTCGAACCGCAATGCGCAGGTCGCCGATTCCGTCGTCGCGGTGGTGAACGACGGCGTCATCACGCAGCGCGAACTGGAAGACCGCACGGCGCTGATCGTCAAGCGTCTGCAGCAGCAGAACGCGCCGGTGCCGCCCGCGGACCAGATGCAGCGGCAAGTGCTCGATCAGATGGTGCTCGAGCGCATTCAGCTCCAGAAGGCGAAGGAAGACGGCATCGTCATCGACGACGCCACCGTGAACCGCACGCTCGCGCGTCTCGCGCAGCAAAATCAGATGACGCTGGATGTGTACCGTTCGCGCATCGAGGCGCAAGGCGTGCCCTGGTCGACCTTCATGCGTGACGCGCGCACGGAGCTTACGCTTTCGAAGCTGCGCGAAAAGGAAGTCGACAGCAAGATCACCGTGTCCGACGGCGAAGTGGCGAACTACATCGCCAGCCAGCGCGGTCCGGGCGCGCGCAACACGAGCGATCTGCGTCTGCAGCACATCATGTTCAAGCTTCCATCGGACGCGCCGGCCAGCGAAGTCACGAAGGTCCAGACGCAGGCCGACGCCGTGCTCAAACAAGCGCAGGCAGGCGACGACTTCGCCAAGCTCGCGAAGCAGAATTCGCAGGATACCGATGCCAGCAAGGGCGGCGATCTCGGCTTCCGCACGCCCGGTTCGCTGCCGGCGGGCATCGTGAGCGCAGTGTCGACGTTGCGCCCTGGCCAGATCGTGCCGACGCTGCTGCGCACCGACGGCGGTTTCGAAATCATCAAGCTGGTGGATCGCCGCGCGAGCCAGGGCACCGCGGCGGATGCGCCCAAGCTCGTGCAGACGCACGTGCGCCACATTCTGCTGCGCGTGTCGGACGGCATGTCGGAACAGACTGCGCGCCAGCGCCTGCTCGACATCAAGCAGCAGGTCGCGAACGGCGGCGATTTCGCCAACTTCGCGCGCACGTATTCGCAGGACGGTTCGGCGTCGCAAGGCGGCGATCTCGGCTGGATCAGCCCGGGCGAGACCGTGCCCGAGTTCGAGCGCGCGATGAACAATCTCCAGGACGGCGCCGTCAGCGATCCGGTGCGAAGCGAGTACGGCTATCACCTGATTCAGGTGCTCGGCCGCCGCGAGGCGGAAGGATCGGCGGCGCAGCAGCTCGACATCGCGCGTCAGGCAATCGGCCAGCGCAAGGCCGAGCAGGCTTATTCGGACTGGCTGCGCGAACTGCGCGACACCGCGTACGTGCAGTACAAGGGCATCGCTGCCCAGGCGCAGTAACGGCATGAGCACCGCCGACGTCCGGCCGCTCGCCATCGCCATCACGACGGGCGAGCCGGCCGGCGTCGGTCCGGAACTGACGGCGGCGGCGCTCACACAGGCGAGCGAGCGCTGGCCATCGGCGCACTTCACGGTGCTCGGCGACCGCGATCTGCTGACGTCGCGCGCTGGCGGCGCCTGGCCCGAAACGGTCGATATCGAACATCACGCGCTCGCCGTGCCCGCCGAACCGGGCACACTGAACGCGGCGAACGGGCGCTATGTGCTCGGTCTGCTCGATGCCGCCATCGACGGCGCGGTGTCCGAACGGTTCGACGCCATCGTCACCGCGCCGCTGCAAAAGAGCACGATCAACGATGCCGGCGTGCCTTTCACCGGCCACACCGAATATCTCGCCGAGCGCACGAACACGCCGCGCGTCGTGATGATGCTGGCGGGTTCGAGCGAGCGTCCGTTGCGCGTCGCGCTCGCGACCACGCATTTGCCGCTGAAGGACGTATCGGCGGCGCTGACCATCGACGGTCTCGTCGAAACGCTCACCATCATCGATCACGATCTGCGCGCGCATTTCGGCTTGCCCGCGCCGCGCATTCTCGTCACCGGGCTCAATCCGCATGCCGGCGAAAACGGCTATCTGGGCCGCGAGGAAATCGACGTCATCACGCCCGCGCTCGAACGCGCCCGCGCGCTGGGCATCGACGCGCCGGGTCCGTATCCCGCCGACACGTTGTTCCAGCCGCGCTATCTGAAAGACGCGGATTGCGTGCTCGCCATGTTCCACGACCAGGGCTTGCCGGTGCTGAAGTATGCGACCTTCGGCGAAGGTATCAACGTGACGCTCGGTTTGCCGATCATCCGCACGTCGGTGGATCACGGCACCGCGCTCGATCTCGCCGGCACGGGCCGCGCCGATCCGGGCAGCATGATCGCCGCCATCGACGCCGCCGTCATCATGGCGCGCCACAAGCGCAGCGCCTGAACTCGCGCGCATTCATTCGAATCAGTCAGTATGTCGACCAAACACCAAGGCCATTTCGCGCGCAAGCGCTTCGGGCAAAACTTTCTCGTCGATCAGGGCGTGATCGATTCCATCGTCGATGTGATCGCGCCGAAACACGGTGAACGCATGGTCGAGATCGGGCCGGGGCTCGCGGCGCTCACCGAGCCGCTGATCGAGCGCCTCGCGACGCCCGAGTCGCCGTTGCACGCCGTGGAACTGGACCGCGATCTGATCGGCCGACTGCAAAAGCGCTTCGGCGACAAGCTGGTCGTGCATTCCGCCGATGCCCTCGACTTCGATTTCGCGTCGCTCGCGCTCGATGGCGAGAAGCCGACGCTGCGTATCGTCGGCAATCTGCCGTACAACATTTCGAGTCCGCTGCTGTTTCACCTGACCACGTTCGCGCACAAGGTGATCGATCAGCATTTCATGTTGCAGGACGAAGTGGTCGAACGCATGATCGCCGAGCCGGCGAGCAAGGACTATGGGCGCCTTTCGGTGATGCTGCAATATCGCTACGTGATGGACAAGCTGATCGACGTGCCGCCCGAGTCGTTCAATCCGCCGCCGAAGGTGAATTCCGCGATCGTGCGCATGATTCCGCTCGCGCCGCACGAGTTGCCGGAAGTCGACGAAACCGCACTAAGCGATGTCGTGAAAGCCGCGTTCGCGCAGCGCCGCAAGGTCTTGCGCAACAACCTGAGCGCCTACCGCGACGCGATCGATTTCGACGCGATCGGCTTCGATCTCACGCGCCGCGCCGAAGAAGTGCCGGTCGCGGAATTCGTCGCGCTCGCGCAAGCGGTTCAGCGCTCGAAGGCCTGAACGCAGCCGCTATCCGACAGCAGGCTCATCAGCCTTTCCAGCCGCGCGCGCTGCTCGCGAAGCAGACCGCGCGTCGCACTCACCTGCTGCACGCGGGTACGCCAATAAGTCTGGCCGAACAGCGAATTCGCCCCTTCCGCCGACAGCACGCGCTCCAGATGCCCGATCGCGGCATCGACATTCTTTGGCGTGTAGGGGCTCGTGATCGTGGCGTGCCGCTCGAGTGTTGCGTTCATCGTTGTCCTCGTGTCGCGTTGAATCCGAGCGATTGATTCTGCGACCGCGACGGGACATTCCGCGTCCCGAACATGCATGCCGGATCGGGACGCGATGTGTCCGAACCGGCTGCTATGATCGTCGGTCCCATTAAAAGGAGCGAGCGCCATGCGCTTCATTCACGCGGCGGACATCCATCTCGACAGCCCGTTGCACGGCCTGTCCGCCTACGCGGACGCGCCCGCCGACATGCTGCGCAACGCCACGCGCGAGGCCTTCTCGAGGCTCGTGTCGGTCGCGGTCGACGAACAGGTCGACTTCATGGTGATCGCCGGCGATCTCTACGACGGCACCTGGCGCGATCACAACACGGGCATCTTCTTTTGCCGCGAGATGGGGCGGCTGCGTCGCGCGGGCATTCCGGTGTACGTGCTCTTCGGCAATCACGACGCCGAAAGCGAAATGACGAGCCAGCTCCAGTTGCCCGACAACGTCCACACGTTTTCGACAAGAAAGCCGCAGACGTTTCGCATCGACGATCTGAAGGTCGCCTTGCACGGCCACAGCTTCAAGGAGAAAGCGGTCACGACGAATCTCGTCACCGCATATCCGTCGCCGGTCGCGGGGTATTTCAATATCGGCGTGTTGCATACCGCGCTCGAAGGCGGATCGATGCACGCGAGCTACGCGCCGTGCTCCGTCGCCGAACTGCACGCGAAGGAATATCACTATTGGGCGCTCGGCCACGTGCATGACTACGCGATCTGGCAGGACGCGTCGACCATCGTGTTTCCGGGCAATCTGCAAGGGCGCAACATTCGCGAGACGGGACGGCGCGGCGCGGTCATCGTCAACGTGTCGGACACGGAAGAGGTGAACGTCGAGCGGCTTTTCATCGACGTGCTGCGCTGGGAAGCCGTCACGGTGGATGCCTCGCAGGCAAGCACGCTCGATGAAGTCGCGATCGCGGTCGGACGCGCGCTCGAAGCGCTCGTCGAATCGTCCGCGTCGCCGGTGCCGCATGCCGTGCGCGTGACGATCACCGGCGCGACCGAGGCGCACGGCGAGCTCTTCGGTCTCGAAGCGCAATTGCGCGCGGAAGTCCTCGCGCAGATCGCCGCGATCAGCCACGACCGGCTCTGGCTCGAAAAAGTGAGGATCGCGACCGAGCCGCTCGCGCACAGCGAACCCGCGACCGGTCGCACCGATGCGCTCGCCGATCTTCACGGTCTGCTGATCGAAGCCGAGTCCGACCCGGAGTTTTTGAGCATGCTGAAGGACAGACTCATCGCGCTGGCATCGCAGGCGCCGAGCGAATTGCAAAAGTCCGTGCCGGAGCTGGAGCACGTGCGCAATGGCGAACTCGCGAAGCTCGTCGCCGAAGTGCGATCGGGCCTGATCGCGCAGTTGTCGGACGCGGAGTAACGCATGCGCATTGGCAAGCTCGAACTCATCCGCTATGGCAAGTTCACCGATCACGCCGTCGAGTTTCCGGCGGCGGAGCACGATTTTCATTTTGTCGTCGGTCCGAACGAGGCCGGCAAATCGACCATCAAGAACGCGATCTCGGAATTGCTCTTCGGCATGCCGCACAGCTCGCCGCTCGCGTTCGTGCATCCGCAAAGCGATTTGCGGCTTGGCGCGTCGATCGAAACGGGCGGCGAGACGTTCGCGTTTCATCGCACGAAGAGCCGCAAATCTTCGCTGTCCACGCCGAACGGGGACGCGCTGCCCGCCGATGCTCTGGCCGCGTTTCTCGGCGCGGCCGACAAAAGTTTCTTCGAGCAGATGTACTGCCTGAATCACGAAGCATTGCGACGTGGCGGCGAGGCCATTCTCGATGCATCGAGCGATGTCGGGCAGGTGCTGTTTCAATCGGCGGCGGGCATCGCGAGTCTGGGCGATGTGCGCCAGCGTCTCGCGGACGAAGCCGATCGGCTGTGGGCGAAGCGCAAGTCGGGCGATCGCGCGTACTACATCGGCCTGAAGCAATACGACGAAGCCAGCGCCGAGCTGAAATCGGCGAGCGTGAGAACGGCGCAGTGGCGTCGCGCGCATGGCGCCGTCGAAGAGGCCGAGGAGAAGAGTCGCGAACAGGACGCGCGTCGCGCGGCGCTCGAAACGCAGCGCGGGAAGCTGGAACGCGTGCGGCGCGTTGCGCCGTATCTGAATGTGTGGCGCGAGAAGGCGGCGGAATTGCGCGAACTGGGCGATGTCGTCGATCTGCCCGCGAACGCCGAAGCCACGCTGCAACACGCGCTGAAGCGGCTCGCGGCGGCGCAAAGCGCGCTGGACGTGCATGCGAAATCGGCGGAGCAGCTGCAGTCGGAACTGGCCGCGATTCATATCGACGAGTCGATTCTCGCCGCTCAAGCGCGCATTCGTGCGCTCGAAACCACGCGGCAACGCTGCGCGAATCACGCGAGCGAGATCGCGCGGCTCGAACAGGAAGTCGCAATGCGTCTGCGCCAGATCGCGCAGGACGGCGCGCAACTCGGCTGGCCGCTCGACGAAGCGGGCGTGCGCCGCGCAATGCCCGGCCCGCTCGCGCTCCAGACCGTCACGAGCCTGATGCTCGAACGCGGCGAACTCGAACTCGCCGCGCGCAATGCCGAGCAGGCAGCGGACCAGTGCGCCGCGCACGTCGACACGCTGAAAGCGAAGCTTGCGGCGATCGCGAACGGCGATGTATCGCCGGGTTTGCGCGCTGCATGGCGCGCCGCGCAGAAGTATCGCGACGCGAGCACGACGAAAGCGCGCCTCGCGGACGCGAAACGCGACGCAGAGCAGATGCTCGAAGCGGGCATGGCGTCGCTCGGCCGATGGTCGCGGCCGATCATCGAATTGCGCGCGATGACGCTGCCGGCCGCGGAGCGCATCGCCGCATTGCGCACGGAGCGTCAGGATTTGACGTCGCGGCTGACACTCGCGGCCGATCGCGCGAAGGACGCGCAAGACACGCTTCACACGGCGCGATCCGAGCTTGCCGATCTGGTCGACGCACACGATGTCGTGACGGTCGATCAGGTGCGCGAAGCACGCGCCTCTCGCGATACGGCCTGGAACACGATCAAATCCGGCGACGTCGCGCTCGATGACGCCGCGTCCGGTTTCGAAACCGCGATGCACACGGCGGACGGCCTGGCCGATCGTCAGCTCGGTTCGGTGGGTCACGCGACGCAGCTCGCGGTGCTGAAACGGCGCGTCGCGAATGAAGAATCGACGCTCGCGCGCCGCGAGCACAGCGTGCGCGAAGCCGAATCGGCGCTGACGACGTTCGACGATGCGTGGCGCGCGCTCGCCGCGCAATCGCAGATCGCGGACATGTCGCTCGACGATGCGCCGTCGTGGATCGCGTCGCGCGACAAGGCGCTGGCCGCGGCGCACGCGCTCGATGCGCGCATCGACGAGCTCGCGCGCGAAGCCGCCGATTCGGAAGCGCGTCGCAACGAACTCGCCCGGCATCTGGACGACGCGGACGCACGCGCCGATCTCGACATGCTCTGCGATCAGGCCGAAGCGCGGATCGCGGCCATCGACGAAGCCGCGATCACGCGCCGCAACGTATCCGCGCAACTCGATGAAGCGCAAGCCGAGCGCATCGCGCGTCAAGGCGCGGCGAAAACGGCCCGCGAAGCGTTCGAGCGCTGGCAACGCGAATGGTCGGCGGCGATCGCGAAAGCGGGCCTCGCGAACGCGGCGGACTCGCAGGCGGCGGCTGAAGCGGCCATCGACATCGTGAAGAAGATCGGCGAGCAACTCGCGCAGATCGACACCGTGCGCGCCGGCCAGATCGACGCGATGCGCGCCGCACTCGCCGCGCTCGATGCCGATGCAGCACAACTCGCGCGCGACCTCGATGAAACGCTCGCGACGCTCGGCGCAAACGCGATTGCGACGGAGCTGTCGGCGCGTGTCGAGCGCGCGTGCGCCGCGCATGCCGAACGGGAGCGCCTGAAGAAGGAGCAGGCGTCGGCCAGCGACCACGTGCGCCATGCCCGCGCCGAAGTGGACGACGCGAAGGCCACGCTGCGCCCGCTCTATGAGCTTGCGGGCGTCGATACGCCTGACGTGCTTCAGGCGCTCATCGCGCAATCGCAGAAAAAGCGCGAGCTGATCGCCGCCGTCGATGACGCGCGCGCCGCGTTCATCAAAGGCGGCGACGGTCTGACGCTCGACGAGCTCGTCGCGGAGGTGGAGGGCGCGGACATGCCGAACGTGCAGGCCGAGCTGTCGCGCATCGGCGCGGCGCTGTCCGAGTCGGTGCGAATCGCGAGCGAAACAGCGACATCGCTCGATGCCGCGCGCCGCGAACTCGATGCGATTTCAGGCGCGGGCAACGCCGCGCGCGCCGAAGCGAAGCGCCAGGAAGCGCTCGCCACGATGTCCGATGCCGCCGAGCGCTTCGTGAAGGTCGAGACGGCATCGACGCTGCTCAAGTGGGCGATCGACCGTTATCGCGAGCGGCGGCAAGGCCCGATGCTGTCGCGCGCGAGCACGATCTTTTCGGAGCTCACGCTCGGCACGTTTTCGCGGCTCGTCGTGGACTACGACCGTCAGCCGATGGCGCTCTCCGCGATTCGCGCGAGCGGCGAGCATGTCGATATCGCGGGCATGAGCGAAGGCACGCGCGACCAGTTGCATCTCGCGCTGCGGCTCGCGGCGCTGGAAGAGCACGGCGAGAAGGCGTCGGCGCTGCCGTTCGTCGCCGACGATCTCTTCATCAATTTCGACGATGGCCGCGCGCGCGCCGGCTTGCGCGTGCTCGCGCATATCGCGAAGCGCACGCAGGTCATTTTTCTGAGCCACCACGATCATCTGGTGGACATCGTGCGCGAGGTGTTCGGGCCGCAGGTGAACGTGCGCTATATGGCTTGATGCAGCAGTGCGTCGAGCCGCATCAACGTCTCGCGCGCGCCGCTCGCAATGCCGACGCCCATGCCCGGCGCAATCGCGTGCTCGCGCGGATTGATGCGGATGACGCGCGGGCCGTTGCGCTCGCTGAAGCGCCGGACCGTCGGCAGCGCGCGGCCCGCGCCGAGTTCGACGACCACGAGCTTTTCCACGCCATACAGCCACGCGGCGAGCCTGCGCTCTTGCTGCGCGGAATGCGTGTCGATCCAGTTCCAGTCGCCGAACAGGAGGATGTTCGGACGCGCGAGCGCGTGGCAATGCGGGCAGCGCGGCATCGCATTGACGAGCTCGCAGCGCGTTTCGTCGACGACCGGATCGAAGCTGTCCGCGGACCAGATGTCGTTCGTGCATGCGTCGATACATTGCAACGAGTCGATGGCGCCGTGACACTCGGCCACACGCTCGGGCGCGAAACCCGCGCGCTGGAAGTGGCCGTCGACATTGCTGGTGAAGACGAATGCGCCGTGCGGCATGCGCGCGGCCCAGCGCTTCAGCACATGAAAGCCGTCGTGCGGCGCGGTCGCACGATACAGCGCGAGCCGATGCCCGTAAAAGCCCCACGCGAGCCTCGGATGCCGGACGAAGCCCTCGGGATTCGCCATCTCCTCGAACGAAAAACCGTGATGACGCAACGCCGGATATGCGCGCCAGAAGCCTTCCGGTCCGCGGAAATCGGGCAGTCCCGAATCGACGCCCATGCCCGCGCCGGCGGTGATCAGCAAGCCGTCGGCACTGCGAATCCAGCCGGCGGCCTGCTCGACAAGCATGGTGTCGTTCATCGCGCGTCTTCCAGCGCGTAGCGGCTCGCGAGCTTGCGATAGTCCTCGGCGAATTCATCGCGCAAGGTTTGCGGCGCCAGAATCTCGACGCCCGCGCCGAGTGCGCGCAGCCACCAGCGCAGCTTGAGGCTCGGCGTGACCGTGCCGGTGACTTTCATGCGGCCATCGGGGAGAGTATCGACTTGCTGATCCTTCGACATGGGCGATTCGCGCAACTGATTGCCCGCGTTGGCTTCGAAGGCGAGTTCGAGCAGTACCGGCGGCTCGGGCAGGAAGTCGAAGACCTGCTGCGTCTCGATGTATTTGCGCAGCTTGAAGTCTTCCGGATAGGTGAACGACTCGCCCGACTCGGAAACCGAGCGAATCCGGTCGAGCCGATACAGCGTGCGCATCCATTCCGTTTCGCCTTTCTCCGGACGCGGCGCACGGTTCGGGTCTTGCGCGACCATGTACATCACGCCCGCCGATTCGACGAGCGCGAGCGGCCAGAGCGTTCTCGTCTTCGGCTCGCTGCCTTGTTCGCGCGTTTGCTCCGCTTTGTACGCCGCGCGATATTGCACGAGCAGTTCGCGCTCGAAGAACGTGGCGGTCGCGACCGTCTGGAAGATTTCCGGACGCAGCTTGGGACGAATCAGCGTGAAGGCGCCATCGACGGAATCGATCTTGTCGGCCCACGCGCGATAGATGCGGCTGTCCGCCTTTTCCTGCGAGAGCCGCGATTCGGCGGCCTTGAACAGCGGATCGATGTCGCGCGTCACGGCGTTCGGCAGCTTGTTGCCCGCGAAGCGCTGAAGGATATGAAACGCCACGGCCTCCGATGCGCTCATCAGGCCGCTCACGCCTTCCTGCAGACCATGCAGCCAGGGCTTGCGCTGCCAGAGCAATTCGCGGCCATTGAGCATCGATACGACGCGCGCATCGGCTTCGAGCGCCGTCAGATGACGCAGCACCTTCTTCGTATAACCGACGCGATGGCCGCGCTCTTCGAGACGCCTGCGGATCTCGGGCGTCGAGAGCCAGGCGGTCGCGTCGCGCTCGGTGGGCAGCACGCGGAGGATGGCTTCGTCGAGACTGGAGGTCATGGCGCTGGAACGTAGCGGGGATGACTCCGATTATAGGAATGGTTGAGACATTTTGTGTCTCGGTGGGGGAGCTTTCGGGTGAATCGGATGAGTGAAACAAGAAGCGCAGTCGCGATGACTGGGCTTTTGCGCAATTGAAGGCATAGGAGCGCGTATGTCCGGACGGGAGAATCGCTCGAAGTTCTCGGTTTAAATCCAAACCTAGTTGTTCGTGGCGAGGTTCAGAACCATCTTGCTCACGTAGCGTCTGGGCGGTGAGACTTCACAAAGGTGCACGGACGGGCCAACTGTCGTACTTATTGAGCGCCGCCTTGATGTTGAGAACCGATGCGCCTGGCGCTGCTAGTCCTGCACGCTGGCCGGTAAGTGGCTTGCCAGTTGTTTTCATGAGACCGACCAACGAGTCCACTGATGGCGCTTTCCCGAACTTCTGCCGAAGGACCGCGAATGCCGCCGCGACCTGGGGTGAAGAAAACGAAGTGCCCCAAAAGTAACCCCATCCGCTCTGCCCATATGTAGTCACGATCATGTCGCCAGTTGCCAGATTCGCCGTTCCGACCGGGGCGAACAGAGCCACTTTTTGCGAGACATTCGAGTAACTCGTAGGAACGGTTGGCTCGATGACACCCGTGGCGCCCACCGTAACCACGTTGCTGCCGCAGACGAGAGAGCCCGTTGCATATTGACCGTCGTTGCCTGCCGACATCACCACAGCCACGCCCTTGGCCTTGAGCGCTCCGGCTACAGCGTCGACCCTTGCGCCGTCACTTCCCGTGCCGCATGGCAGGTCACCCGCGATGGGACTGCCTGAGTCCGAAATGTTGACCGCGACAATCTTCGGGCCAATATCGGGCCGGCTCATCAGGACGTTGTTGACGTAGTTGAGCGCGTCCAATACGGAGTCATTGGGCCAGCCCAGCGTTGTCCCTGTTCCTCCGCCAACCTTGAGCGCGATGACCTGTGCCCCCGGCGCAACGCCTGCATAGGTTAGCTTTGTGCTACCAGACATGACGCTGCCAGGTTGCGCGACCAAGACGCCGGAGGTCACAGTGCCGTGAAACCAGTGGCAGTATTGCGGACTCTGATAGTTCGTCGAGTCGCGGCATGTGCTGATTGGAGAATCCGAGGGAAGCGAAATGCCCGCTGCGCTGCTGAACCAGTAACCCGCCGAAGGGTTGCCTGGCAGCGGACGGTTCACCCATGACTGGGATTTACAGAGACTCGGAAATCCGTTTGTCGCTGCTTGGCCGAAACAGCCTTCGGCCACGACCTTTGACTGACCTGCAGCATTTTTGAACGCCGGATGATCGGGGCGGAAGGCACCATCGATATCGACGACGATGTAGCCCGTGCCGTCATACGCCTTCCCGCTGTTGTCGGTGTATGTCCCGTTTATCGAACCGCCAAGGTTATAGGGCGGCGTGGCAGTCGAAGGCCAGTTTGCCGGATAGGCGTACGCGAGATGCGCTGCGCCCATGAGTACGGCTACGGCGAGTTGTTGACGGTATCTTGATCGATGTTTCTTTGTCACCTGGGCCTCCGCGAGTCGGACATATAGATCGCCATTCAGCGGCGATGCCGGATGATCCGCTTCCGATTTCGGGCCCACAACGTGAATAGTCTGAAATGGAAGGAGGCTCGCTCGTGGCATTGCGCACGTGGGAGCGCGGCAAAGAACCGTGTGATTTCAGTCCATTAATCAGTGATGCTATTGAATAACAAACGCTCGTGAGACAGACGAAGAGGGTAGCTAACGCGCTTGTGGATACTTTCCGCTTCTCGCTCGGCACGGCGATGCTCGACGGTATCGACCGGTCCAAACGGGTTTTCAGTGGTCCGCGTTCCGAAGATGGCAGGCTTGCAGAACTTCGTATTGCGCACGTGGTGGATTGCTAACAGAAGCATGAAGCGCCGCCAAGCTTGCGTGCGAATTCGTCCTCCAGCTTCTCGCCATGTTCGGCGATGGACCACGGCATGACCATCGAGGCCGTTCGCAATCGCTCGATTGCGTCACGATCAACTGTGCAGGTTTCGATTTGGTCGTTATCTTCGTCGTAAGCAATAACGACGCAACGCGGTTTAGTTTTCATCCCACATAACTTCCTCTAATACAACTCGAATATCGTCTTACATGCGGAAGCACTCCCAGTCGGATCGCGATGAGTTCAATCCTTCATGTTTCCGCTATATCACGATTCTTGAGACGGAGGCGTTGCCGTCACGTGCATGTATTGTTTGATTTCCGGCTGCCCAAGAGCGATCAGATTGAGGACTGCGACCCCGAGTCTACGGGCAAATTCATCGTCCAGACTGAAATTGAATTCATCGAGCAGAACTGGCATCTCAAGCTTGCTAACCAACAGCGGCGCAATGTGTTCGGGTTCAACTGCATGAATCGACAGGCGTTGCTGGTCCTCGTGATACGTGAGAACCACAGAGTATGGGTGATGGGTAGACATTAAAAGCCTCTACATTGTTGAAAACTATCGAAAGCGTTTTGGCGACACAATGCTAGGCCACGTGAGCCACCCATAGCGCTACCTAACGCGTTACAGAGGTCGAGCGCACGTTCATACTCCGCAAAACATTCGGCTTCGTGGGCTTCACTCACGCCTCGCGCAGCCAGTGCTGTTACATCGTCACTCAACGAATCCGGCACATACTCAAACGGCCGCGCGTCCGCGAGCGATGTCGATTCGTCGAGATTCTGAGACACACGCGGCGCTTTGCCCATCATCTGCTGCACGGTCGCGTAGG
>NZ_FCOI02000031.1 GCF_001544795.2 Caballeronia temeraria
AGGACCGTGAAACGACTCCACGCCGATGATAGTGCGGATTCCCGTGTGAAAGTAGGTAATCGTCAGGCTCCTTATGCCGTACGACAAAAACCCCACCCCGCAAAGGTGGGGTTTTTGCGTTGGGGCGCGCGATTTACCTCAACAAAATCCGTCCCGACACCATCCTCTCTCCGATGCGCGGTTTGAGTCGGTAGAATGGCGTCGAAAGGTTGTACCCATCATGCCGACCCATCCCGGAGCGCATATGAGAACGAGCCTGTTGATTGCCACGGTCAGCGCCGCCTTACTTTTCACGGCGTGCGGCAAAAAGAACGATGCAAGCGAGTCCAGCCTGGGCGACGCGATTTCCGCCGACATGAAAACGAACCGCGGCTTGCTATGCCTGAATCGAAGCGGACGCGGGCCGTACGCGTTTCCATCGCTTTATAGCAACCGGGATCTGAACGAGTATTCAGCCGCCGCGTTGCGCGAACAACTCGCCGCGCTCGAGAAAAGCGGGCTCATCGCCCGCGCGGCGCCTACATCGGCGAACGCCAATGCCAAGCAGAACGGCATCGCATATAGCTTGACCGGCGAAGGGCAGAAGTACGCGGTCGAAACGAACCGGCCCGCAGGCGATCCCAATGCGACGAGCGACCCACGCGCCTCGATGCTTTGCTACGCGCACGTCAAGCTCGACAAGGTCGTAAGCTGGACCGAGCCCGATCCGACCGCACATCGATCCGATGTCACCTATACCTACAAGCTCGAAAACGTAGCTCCCTGGGCCGACGATCGCGACATCAAGCGCGCCTTCCCCGATGTGAGCGCCTCCGACCGTGAAGCCGGCGAGACGAAGCTGCACATCATCCTGGAGCAGCGTGAAGACGGCTGGGTCCGAGTCGACTGAGGTCCATCGGCGCATGTCTGAACAGGTCTTCGATCCTTCCGCCGGTCCGCCGCGTATGTCCGACGTCGCGCGTCTCGCCGGCGTCTCGAAGATGACCGTATCGCGCGTGCTAGCCGGCCACAGCGTTGCGCACGCGACGCGCGAACGCGTGCAGAAAGCAATCGACGAACTCGGCTACGTTGCCGATGCCGCCGCCGGCGCGCTGTCGTCCGGGCGGTCGGAGTTTGTCGCCGTGCTGGTGCCATCGCTTGCGAGTTCCAATTTCTCAGACACCGTGCGCGGGCTTTCCGCCTCGCTCGAGCCGCACGGCCTGCAACTGCTGATCGGCGACACCGACTATCATCTGGATCGCGAGGAACGGCTCGTACGCTCGATGCTGCGTCATCAGCCGCGCTGCATCGCGTTGACGGGCTCGCGTCATACGGACGCGACGCGCACGCTGTTGCGTCGCTCGGGCGTGCCCGTCGTGGAGATGTGGGACGCGCCTTCCGATCCGATCGACGCCGCCGTCGGTTTCTCCAACGTCAGCGCGGCGCGCGAAATGGTGCGGTATCTGGCGGACAAGGGCTACGAACGCATCGGCTTTCTGGGCGGGGCAAGCGAGCTGGATCGACGCGGACTGGATCGGCTGAAGGGCTTTCGCGCGCAGATGAAGGCGCTCGGCCTCGATGACCGGCGCATGGTTCGTCTGGGCGATTCGCCCATCACGATGAGTCACGGCGGCCCCGCGATGGCCGCGCTCCTCGAATCCTGGCCCGACACGCAAGCCGTGATGTGCGTGAGCGACATGTCCGCGTTCGGCGCGATAATGGAATGTCACCGGCGCGGCCTCGTCGTCCCGGACGATATCGCCATCGCGGGCTTCGGCAATTTCGAAGTCGCCGCGTGCTGCACGCCATCGATCACGACGGTTTCCGTCGACGCATATGGCATCGGCGTGCGCACCGGCGAAACCTTGCTGGCGGCGCTGGAAGCGCGCGATCAGGGTATCGCCAGTCCGGCTGGCAAACGCGTACGTATCGCTTATTCCGTGGTGCCGCGCGAAAGCGCCTGAGCCGAAGCAATGCGGCGATTGCGTGCTAACATTGATTGAAATGTTACCGGTAACGCAAAACATCAGCACAGCGTCGAACGACTGTGAATGAATGGAGACACGCCCCATGACGCAACAGAATCCCAGACGTCTGCGCAGCCAGGAATGGTTCGACGATCCCTCGCACGCCGACATGACCGCGCTCTACGTTGAGCGCTTCATGAATTACGGACTGACGCGCGAGGAACTGCAGTCGGGTCGCCCGATCATCGGCATTGCGCAGACCGGCAGCGATCTCGCGCCGTGCAATCGCCATCACATCGAACTCGCCGCGCGCACGAAGGCAGGTATTCGCGATGCCGGCGGCATCCCGATGGAATTCCCCGTGCATCCGCTCGCGGAGCAGAGCCGCCGTCCGACCGCCGCGCTGGACCGCAATCTCGCCTATCTCGGTCTCGTCGAGATCCTGCACGGCTTTCCGCTCGATGGCGTCGTGCTGACCACCGGTTGCGACAAGACCACGCCCGCGTGTCTGATGGCGGCGGCGACGGTCGACATGCCCGCGATCGTCCTCTCGGGCGGCCCGATGCTCGACGGCTGGCACGAAGGAAAGCGCGTCGGCTCGGGCACGGTGATCTGGCACGCGCGCAATCTGCTCGCGGCGGGCGAGATCGATTACGAAGGCTTCATGCAATTGACGACCGCATCGTCGCCGTCGATCGGCCATTGCAACACGATGGGCACCGCGCTCTCGATGAACAGTCTGGCCGAAGCGCTCGGCATGTCCTTGCCGACGTGCGCGAGCATTCCCGCCGCGTATCGCGAGCGCGGGCAGATGGCGTATGCCACCGGCAAGCGCATCGTCGACATGGTGCGCGAGGACCTGAAGCCGTCGAAGATCATGACGCGCGAGGCGTTCATCAACGCGATCGTCGTTGCGTCCGCGCTGGGTGCATCGACGAATTGCCCGCCGCATCTGATCGCGATTGCTCGGCACATGGGGATCGAGCTGAGTCTCGATGACTGGCAGCGTCACGGCGAGCAAGTGCCGCTCATCGTGAACTGCATGCCGGCGGGGGAATATCTCGGCGAGAGCTTCCATCGTTCGGGCGGGGTGCCGGCGGTGATCCGGCAACTCGACGAAGCGGGGCTCATCGAGCGCGATTGTCTGACCGTATCGGGCCGCACGATCGGCGAGATCGCGAGCGATGCGCCCGCCGCCGACAACGAAGTCATCCGCACCGCCGCCGATCCGCTGAAACACGGCGCGGGCTTCATGGTCCTGTCCGGCAATTTCTTCGATAGCGCCATCATGAAGATGTCGGTGGTCGGCGACGCGTTCAGAAAGACCTATCTGAGCGAGCCGGGCGCGGAGAACGCGTTCGAAGCGCGCGCGATCGTCTTCGACGGTCCTGAGGATTACCACGCGCGCATCAACGATCCATCGCTCGACATCGACGAACACTGCATCCTCGTGATTCGCGGCTGTGGCACGGTGGGCTATCCGGGCAGCGCGGAAGTCGTGAACATGGCGCCGCCCGCCGAGCTGATCAAGCACGGCGTCGATTCGCTGCCCTGCATGGGCGATGGCCGCCAGAGCGGCACGTCCGCGAGCCCTTCGATTCTCAACATGTCGCCGGAAGCGGCGATCGGCGGCGGTCTCGCGCTGCTGCGCACGAACGACAGGATTCGCGTCGATCTGAACGCGCGCAGCGTGAACGTGCTGCTCGACGAAGCCGAGCTCGAAAGCCGCCGTGCGCAATCCGCCTTTGCCGCGCCGCTTGCGCAGACGCCGTGGCAGGAGTTGTATCGGCAGACGGTCGGGCAATTGTCGACGGGCGGATGTCTCGAACCCGCGACGCTGTATCTGAAGGTCATCGAAACGCGCGGCAATCCGCGCCACTCTCACTGAGCGAGCCGCCATGTCCTACGCCATCTATCCGAGTCTTGCGGACAAGCGTGTCGTCGTGACGGGCGGCGGCAGCGGCATCGGCGCGGCGATCGTCGAGGCATTCGCGAAGCAGGGCGCGCGCGTGTTGTTCATCGATGTCGCCGAGGCCGACTCGCGTCAGCTCGAACAGACGCTCGCCAACGAAAAGCACGCGCCGAAGTTTCTGCATTGCGATCTGCGCGATGCCGATGCCATCGACAAAGCCTTCGACGATATCGCCCGCGAAGCCGGTTCCATCGACGTGCTCGTCAACAACGCCGCGAGCGACGACCGTCATCAATGGGACAACGTGAGCGCCGCGTACTGGGACGAGCGCATGGCCGTGAACCTGCGGCATCAGTTCTTCTGCGCGCAGGCCGCGGCGAAACGCATGCGCTCGCAAAAACGCGGCGCGATCGTGAACATGGGTTCGATCTCATGGCATCTCGCGCTGCCGGATCTGACGCTCTATATGACCGCGAAGGCCGCGATCGAAGGGCTCACGCGCGGTCTCGCGCGGGAACTCGGCGAGCACGGCATTCGCGTGAACACGGTGATTCCGGGCGCCGTGCGCACGCCGCGTCAGATGAAGCTGTGGCAATCGCCCGAAAGCGAGGCGAAGCTGCTCGCGCAGCAATGCCTGCACGAGCGGATCGATCCGGAACACATCGCGCGCATGGTGCTGTTCCTCTCATCCGACGATGCGGCCCGCTGCACCGCGCGCGACTATTACGTCGATGCCGGATGGTTCGGAACGTAACGACGTAACGCGAACGTTACGTAGCACGCGTCAGATACGCGCATCGCGGCGCCGCGCCGGTTTGGGCGTCGCCTTGACGGCGGGCATCGTGCCGCTTTCGATGTAATGCTGCACGGCGTCGGCGGCTTCGTGATAGCCGCGTTCATCGAGCCAATGCCAGACCGCGGCGAGAAAGAGGCCGAGACTCGCATGCCCGCAATGGGCGATGACTTCGGCGATGCCTTCCGCGAGTGCTTCGTTGCGGCCTTCCGGGCGCATCGCGCTGGCGACGTGAGATGCCGCGCGAGAGACCAGCATCGCGTGCATCGTGTGCAATTGCGGGTTGAACGTGTTTATTGCGTTTCTTCTTTGACTGCCACTCATGACGCCCCCGTTTTTGACTTCGGCTCGATACGCGCCCGAATGCGAAATTCGCATCGAAAAAAGAGCACGCGCCGCGATTGTTTTCGAAAGCGCCTCGTCATGGCGCCGGGGCGACTGAACGCAAGAAGCGGGCCGGGTGCGGCGACGCGTCATGACTTATTCCGTGCGGCCTTGCGGGGCGCGGCACGGCGCGTGCTCGTCGACGACTCGGAGACCAGCGCGAGCCGCGAGTTCTCCATGCATTCCGTACAATCGGATGCCCACATGGCACCGCCTCGTTCAAAACATGCGTCTCATGTCTTCTTTTTCGGCCGATGCGCTCGTGCGGCATGCCCGCGCCATGCTCTGCACACTCGCGCTCCTGGCGGGCTGCTCGTCGGGCACGCCCGCGCGCAGCGAGGAAGCCGCGTCCGCACCCGAGTCGACGCAGCCGCAGCCGCTGCATCACGCGAAGCGCACGTCATCGGGCTATGAAAACAACTACGGACATCTGCCGCGCGAATCGTTTTTGAAGTGGCGCTGGGAGCGCTTCACGCAAGGCTTGCCGAAGCCGCCCGCGAACGGCTATCACTTCCCGATGGCGCATCCGGACATCGCGTGGCTCAAGGCGAACCGCACCGCCGACACGCTCACGTGGATCGGTCACGCAAGCGCGCTGCTGCAGATCGACGGCGTGAACATCCTCACCGATCCCGTGTTTTCCGAACGCGCGTCGCCGCTGTCGTTCGCGGGCCCGAAGCGCAAGACGCCGCCCGGTCTCACGCTCGACGAACTTCCGCATATCGACATCGTGCTGATCTCGCACAATCACTACGATCATCTCGACAAGCCGAGCGTCGAGGCGCTCAACCGCCAGGCAGGCGGGCCGCCGCGCTTTCTCGTGCCGCTCGGCATCAAACAGTGGATGAACGATATCGGCGTGACGAACGTAGAAGAGCTCGACTGGAGCGATGAGACCCACGCCGCCGGCCTCGATATCTGGTTCGTGCCGGCCCAGCACTGGTCCGCGCGCACCCCGTTCGATCGCGCGGAAACGCTGTGGGGCGGCTGGGTCGTGAAGACGCCGGCGGGCGCGGCGCATCCGTTTTCGTTTTACTTCGCGGGCGACACGGGCTACTCGCCGGACTTCCGCGATATCGGCGCGCGCTTCGGCGGATTCGATCTCGCGCTGATTCCGATCGGCGCCTACGATCCGCGCTGGTTCATGCATGCGCAGCACGTCGATCCGGAAGAAGCGGTGCGCATTTTCCGGGACGTTCACGCAAAAAAAGCGATCGGCGTCCACTGGGGCTCGTTCGAGCTGACCGACGAACCGCTCGACGAGCCGCCGCGCCGTCTCGCCGAAGCCGTGCGCCGCGCCGGCCTGCCCGCGGAAGCGTTCACCGTGCTGACACACGGCGAAATGATTCATCTCGACACGCCGAACTCAAGCGCCGCCACAATCGGCCGTTAATACGGACTGGCAGCGCGTCTCTCACGCGCAAGAATTCATCCTACAATTGAGACGTCTCGTCATCGAGGCGGGCTCGCGATTGCGCCGGCGCGGCAATCGTCGTTATCCACTGATAGGGCTCAAACGCGTGAAGCAACTGTCCATTCGGCATCGCATTCTGGCGAGCTTCGGCATCATCCTGACCTTGATGCTGATCATGGCCGCGCTCTCGTACACGCTGCTCGGCGGGATCGATCGCGAAGCGAAGAGCCTCGAAGACGATTCGATGCTCGGCTTTTCGCTCTCCAGCGACCTTCGCGCGGCGTGGTTCGAGAACTACACGATCACGCAGCGGCTCGTTTTCATCGACAGCGACGCGGAGCAGGTGCGCCGCGACACGCAGCGTCTCGCCGAAACGCGCGCGAGCATCGACAAGCTGATGGACACCTACGTGCCCACCATCTTCGAAGAAGAAGACCGCCGTCTCTTCAACGATTTCAAGCGTCAGCGCGACCTCTACATTCCGATCCAGGATCAGGCGCTGCGCGAGCTCGCGGGCTCGAAGGACGCGGCCGTCGCGACCTTCAACACGCGTCTCACGCCGGCGTGGGAAGCGGGACAGATCGCGGCGCGCGCGCTCGTCGATCACAACGAGACCTTCAACGCGAAATCGGTGGAAAGCATTCGCGGCTCGGTGCAGAAGTCGGAAGCGACGCTCATCGTCATCATGCTGATTGCGATCGCGGCGGCGGCGGTGCTCGGCTTCATGCTGATGAAGGCGCTGACGGTGCCGATGCTGCGCATGGTCGATGTCGTCGACAAGATGCGCACCGGCGACCTCACGCAGCGGCTCGCGCTCGCGCGCCGCGACGAATTCGGCACGCTGGAAGCGGGCTTCAACCGCATGACCGACGAACTCACGGGCCTCGTCGGCCAGGCTCAGAAATCGGCGGTGCAGGTGACGACGTCGGTATCGGAAATCGCCGCGACCGCGCGCGAACAGCAGGCCACCGCGAGCGAAACGGCTGCGACGACGACGGAAATCGGCGCGACGTCGCGAGAAATTTTCGCGACCGCGCGCGATCTCGTGCGCACGATGAACGAAGTGTCGGGCGTCGCGGAGCAATCGGCGGCGCTCGCGGGCACCGGTCAGGCGGGACTCACGCGCATGGAAGAAACCATGCGCCTCGTGATGGAAGCGGCGGGCTCGGTGAACAGCAAGCTCGCGATCCTCAACGAGAAGGCGGGCAACATCAATCAGGTGGTCGCGACCATCACGAAGGTCGCGGATCAGACCAATCTGCTTTCGCTGAACGCGGCGATCGAAGCGGAGAAGGCGGGCGAGTACGGGCGCGGCTTCGCGGTCGTCGCGACCGAGATTCGCCGTCTCGCCGATCAGACGGCGGTCGCCACGTTCGATATCGAGCAGATGGTGAAGGAGATTCAATCGGCCGTCGCCGCGGGCGTGATGGGCATGGACAAGTTCTCCGAGGAAGTGCGCCGCGGCATGCTCGACGTGCAGCAAGTAGGTGGACAGCTTTCGCAGATCATCCATCAGGTGCAGACGCTCGCGCCGCGCTTTTCGATGATCAACGAAGGCATGCAGACGCAGGCCACCGGCGCGGACCAGATTTCGCAGGCGCTCTCGCAGCTGTCCGAGGCCGCGCAGCAGACGGCGGAGTCGCTGCGCCAGTCGACGCAGGCGATCGATGACCTCACGCACGTCGCGAACGGCTTGCGCACGGGCGTGTCGCGCTTCAAGGTCGCCGCGTAACGGCGCGCCGCGATGCTCTTCGTCCAGTTCACGCTCGGCCCCGACCGCTATCTGCTCGACAGCGCGCAGATCGAACGCATGCTGCCGCTCGCGCCGCTGAAGTCGCTGCCGGGCGCGCCCGGGTGGGTCGCGGGCGTGCTCGACTACGAAGGCGCGAGCGTGCCCGTCATCGATATCGCCGCGCTCGCGCTTGCGCGTCCGTCGCAGGAACGGTTGTCGACGCGGCTCGCGCTCGTCGCGTATCCGCGCCGTGGCGGCGATGGCGCGAGCACGCATCATCGGCTCGGTCTGCTGCTCGAACAGGCGACGCGCACCGTCACGTTCGATGCCGCGTCGTTCACCGATGCCGGCATCGACACGCCGCACGCGCGCTATCTCGGCCCGCTTACGCGCGACGAGCAAGGCTTGTTGCAATGGGTGCGCATCGAGCATCTGTTGCCCGATGACGTACAGGCGCTGCTCTTCGCCGGGAGCGAAGCATGAGCGCGCTGCCCAGCGCCTTCGCCGGCGAGTCCTACGGCATCGGCCGCTTTATCGAGCTATTGCATCGGACGATCGGACTCGATGCCGAATCGATCGGCGCGAATGCCGTATCGCGCGCGGTGCACGAGCGTTACGACCTGTGGCGCGATGCGCAGGACGGCACGCTCGACGACTACTATCGCGCGGTAACGCAGGACAGCGCGCGCATGCAGGAACTGATCGAAGCGGTGGTCGTGCCGGAGACATGGTTCTTCCGCGATCCCGAAGCCTTCGCCGCGCTCGCGCGTCTTGCGCGCGTGCGTCTGCATGAGCGGCCCGCGAAACCGGTGCGCGTGTTGAGCGCGCCGTGCTCGACCGGCGAGGAAGCTTATACAGTGGCGATGGTCTTGATCGAAGCGGGCATTCCCGCCGAGCGCTTCACGATCGATGCGATCGATGTAAGCGAACGCGCGCTCACGATCGCACGCCGCGCGCATTACGGGCGCAACGCGTTTCGCGGACGCGCGCTCGATTTCCGCGACCGTCATTTCCGCGCAGCCGATGGCGGCTGGCAACTCGATCCCGCCGTCGCACAAAGCGTGCGCTTCTCGCAGGCGAATCTGCTGCAACTCGATACGCACGCATTCGAGCGCTTCGATTTCATTCTGTGCCGCAACGTGCTGATCTATTTCGATCGCGATACGCAATGCACCGTCTTGCGCGTCCTCGATGGCTTGCTCGCGCAAGGCGGCACGCTGTTCGTGGGCCCGGCGGAGACGGGCCTTCTGATGCGCGAAGGCATGAGTTCGGCGAACATTCCGCTCGCGTTCGCGTTCAATCGGCCCGTAAGAGAAAGCGCGAATGTCTTCAATGGCGCGTGGCCGGCTCCGCAGAACATCGCGAAGCCGTTGCCGTTGGTGAAGCCTGCGTTCGTGCTGCCTGCATGGGCGAGCGCGCCGCCCGTCGTTCGTGCGATGCCCGTTGCGAAGCTGCGCGAAGAAGCGCCCATCGAACCCGCGCCGCAAATGAATCTCGCACACGCGCGCGCACTCGCCGATGCCGGCCAGCTCGACGCAGCGGCGAGCGCCGCGCTCGCGTATCTGAATGCGCATCCATCGAATGCGGATGCGTACTATCTGCTCGGCGTGATCGCCGATGCGCGCGGCGAGCATCAGGCCTCGCGCGGGCATTATCGTCGCGCGCTGTATCTCGATCCCGCGCACCGCGAGGCGCTCACGCATCTGGCCGCGTGTCTCTCGCTCGACGGCGATGAAAGCGGCGCGCGTCTTCTGCTCGCACGCGCCGAGCGCGTCACCGGGAGCCCACGATGAACGCGCGGGACATGAACATCACGGTCGATATCGACGATTGCTGGAACCGCATCGGCGTGCGTGGCGATGCATCGTGCCCGAAGCTCGAACGCTACGTGCATTGCCGCAATTGCCCGATTCACGATGAAGCGGCGTCGCGCGTGCTCGATCGCGTGGAAGCGCGCACGTCGATTGTCGCTTCGTCGACTATCAGGCAGGGCGACAACGAAACCGGCACGCTGTCCTGCCTCGTGTTTCGCATCGGCGGCGAGTGGCTCGGCGTGCCGACGACCGTCTGCGCGCAAGTCGCGCAATTGCGTCCGGTGCATTCGCTGCCGCATCGGCGGCATCGTGCGGTGCTGGGCGTCGTGAACGTGCGCGGCAGGCTGACCGTATGTGCTTCGCTTGCGCGGCTCTTCGGCATCGAAGCCAACGAAAGCGCTGCAAAAAGCGTGTCGCTCGATGCGCGCGAGCTCGGGCGTCTCGTCGTCATGCAGTCCGGCAACGGCGAGCACGAAGGCCCGATCGCCTTTCCCGTCGATGCCGTCGACGGCGTGCATCGCTTCACGCACGCGCAGCTTCAGCCGGTTCCCGCGACGCTCGCGCAGCGGCTTTCGTCGCATGCGCATGCGGTCGCGGCGTTCAAGGACACGACCGTCGGTCTGCTCGATGCCGATCGTCTCATCGACAGCCTGAACCGGAGTCTCACATGACGAGCGTCGATCCGGGCCGCTCGTCGTTGCTCGAACTCTTTCAGGAAGAAGCGCGCGGGCAGGCGCAGATTCTCTCCGACGGCCTCATCGCGCTTGAGCGTGCGCCGCGCGATCCCGTCACGCTCGAAGCATGCATGCGTGCCGCGCATTCGCTGAAGGGCGCCGCGCGCGTGGTCGGCGTGCCGGTCGGCGTGACGCTCGCGCATGTGCTGGAGGATTGCTTCGTCGCGGCGCAGGACGGGCGCGTCGTGCTCGATGCGGGCTATATCGACATGTTGTTGCGCGGCGTCGATCTGATTGTGCAGATCGGCGAGGCGCGCGACGTCGATGCGCAAAGCACGCTCGAACACGAGGTCGATGCGTTCGTCGATGGCCTCAACGCGCGTATCGAAGGCAAGGCATTGCATGACGAACTCACGCTGACGAAGCCGCTGGACGAAGCGCCCGAACCGGTCCAGACGCCTTCGCGCACGAACGAAGCACGCATGTTGCGCATGCGCGCCGACACGCTCGATCGGCTGCTGAGTCATTCGGGCGAATCGCTCGTGGAATCACGCTGGCTGAAGCCGTTTTCGCAATCGATGCTGCGCGTGAAACGTATTCAGCACGACGCGAGCCGCGCGCTCGAACGTCTGCACGAAACGCTCACCGATACGCACGTCGCGCAACTCGATGCCCGCGCGCACGCCGCGCTCGACGAAGTGCGGCGTCTGACGGCGCAAGCGCATCGTCAATTGAGCGAGCGTCTGGCGGAACTGGAAAACTTCGATCGCCGTTCGACGCATCTCGCACAGCAGATCTACGACGAAGCGCTCGCGTGCCGCATGCGTCCTTTCGTCGATGCAACCGGCGGCTTCGCACGCATGGTGCGCGATGTCGCGCGCGGACTCGGCCGCGATGTGCGGCTCGTCATCGCGGGCGAGACGACGCAGGTCGATCGCGACATTCTCGATCTGCTCGACGCGCCGCTCGGCCATCTGCTGCGCAATGCGGTCGATCACGGCATCGAGGAACCGTCGCTCAGACGCGCGCTCGGCAAGCCGGAAACCGGCACGATCACGCTGGAGGCGCGCCATAGCGCGGGCGCGTTGTTCATCAGCGTGTCCGACGACGGCGCTGGCGTCGATCTCGATGCACTGCGCCGCGCGGTCGTGCGCAAGAACCTGGCGAGCGAAGACACCGCCACGCGTCTCACCGAAGCCGAGCTGCTCGAATTCCTCTTCCTGCCCGGCTTCTCGATGCGCGATGCCGTCACCGATGTCTCCGGCCGCGGCGTCGGCCTCGATGCGGTGCAGGACGTCGTGCGGCAAGTGCGCGGCAGCGTGCGCGTGACACAGGAAGCGCATACGGGCACGCGCTTCACGCTGCAACTGCCGCTGACGCTTTCGGTGATTCGCAGCCTGATCGTCGAAGTGGCGGGCGAACCGTACGGGCTGCCGCTCGCGCATGTCGCGCGCACGCTCTACTTGCCCGCGAGCGCCATCGACACGCTCGAAGGCCAGCAGCATTTTTCGTTCGATGGCAAGCGTATCGGCCTCGTCACCGCGCATCAGATTCTGGAGACCGCCGCGTTCGAAGCCGCGAGCGATGCGCTCAACGTCGTCGTGATCGGGCAGGGCGCGGCGAGTTACGGCATCGTCGTCGATCGCTTTCTCGGCGAGCGCATGCTCGTCGTGCAGCCGCTCGACAAACGCCTCGGCAAGGTGCGCAACATCGCGGCAGGCGCGCTGATGGAGAACGGCGATCCGCTGCTCATTGCCGATCTCGACGACTGGCTGCGTTCGGTGGAAAAGCTCGTCGGCAGCGGCGAACTCGGACGCGTCGGCGCGGGCGCGGCCCGGGCGAGCGTGGCGAGCGCGAAACGCGTGCTCGTCGTCGACGATTCGCTCACGGTGCGCGAGCTCGAACGCAAGCTGCTCGCGTCGCGCGGCTACGACGTGTCCGTCGCGGTCGACGGCATGGACGGCTGGAACGCGGTGCGCGGCGAGCGCTTCGATCTCGTCATCACCGATATCGACATGCCGCGTCTCGACGGCATCGAGCTCGTCACGCTCATCAAGCGGGATGCGCAGCTCTCCGCGTTGCCGGTGATGATCGTGTCGTACAAGGATCGTGCGGAAGATCGTCAGCGCGGCCTCGATGCCGGCGCGGACTACTACCTCGCGAAAGGCAGCTTTCACGATCAGGCGCTGATCGACGCGGTGCGTGATCTCATCGGCGAGGCGAACGCATGAAGATCGGCATTGCAAATGACGTACCGCTGGCCGTCGAAGCATTGCGGCGCGCGCTCGCGGCGCGGCCCGACTTCGAGATCGCGTGGGTCGCGCACGACGGTCAACAAGCCATCGACTATTGCGCGGCGCACACGCCCGATGTCGTGCTGATGGATCTCGTGATGCCGAACGTCGACGGCGTGCAGGCGTCGCGGACCATCATGGCGCGGTCGCCGTGCGCGATTCTCGTCGTTACCGTGGATGTCGGCGCGAACGCATGGCGCGTGTACGAAGCGATGGGCGCGGGCGCGCTCGATGCCGTCGACACGCCCGCGCTCGCCGGCGCCGATGCGCGTCGCGGCGCGGCGGCGCTGATCGCGAAGATCGATCAGATCGGCGCGCGGCTCGCATCGTCCTTCGTTTCGACCGCAGTGAAAAGCAGCGATCGTCTCGTCGCGATAGGCGCATCCGCCGGCGGCCCGGCCGCGCTCGCGACGCTGCTCGGCGCGCTGCCGAAGGACTTCGCGGCGGCGACCGTCATCGTCCAGCATGTGGATCGCGCATTCGCCGAAGGCATGGCGCAATGGCTCGACGCGCAATCGGCGCTGCGCGTGCGCGTCGCGCGCGAAGGCGACCGGCCCGTGCCCGGCGAAGTGCTGCTCGCCGCGACCAACGATCATCTCCATTTCGCCGATGCCGCGCGCCTCGGCTACACCGCGCATCCGCAGCAATTGCCGTATCGCCCGTCCGTCGATGTGTTCTTTCAGAGCGTGACCGAGCGATGGACCGGTCGCGCGATCGGCGTGCTGCTGACCGGCATGGGCCGCGATGGCGCCATCGGCTTGAAAGCGATGCGCGCGAAGGGTTATCACACGATCGCGCAGGACGAAGCGACGAGCGCGGTGTACGGCATGCCGAAGGCTGCGGCCGCGCTGAATGCGGCGGTGTCGATCCTGCCGCTGCCGCGCATCGCGGATGCGATCGCCACGGCATTCGACTGATACGGCAACGAACCCACCGAAACCGACAAGCACTCAACACAGGACACGTTCATGAAACTTCCTCACCCCGATCCGCTGGCCGAACGCGCGAAACGGGCCGCGCAGGCAGCCTCGGCGAGCGTCGAACGCGCGGGCTCGCGTGCGATGGCGGACGAGCGTGCCGTGTCCGATCTGCTCGCAGCCGCATTGAACGCGCCGCCCGCGGCCGAGTTGCCCGTGATGGTGCTGCTCGTGGACGATCAGGCGATCATCGCGGAGGCGCTGCGTCGCGCGCTTGCCGACGAGCCCAACGTCGACCTGCATTACTGCGCCAATCCGGAAGAAGCGCTGCGCATTGCGCAGGAAACGCGGCCGACGGTCATTCTGCAAGACCTCGTGATGCCCGGCGTCGATGGTCTGACGCTCGTGCGTCAATACCGCGAGCATCCGGCGACGCGCGATATCCCGATCATCGTGCTCTCGACGAAAGAAGAGCCGCGCATCAAGAGCGCGGCGTTTGCCGCGGGCGCGAACGATTACCTCGTGAAACTGCCCGATACGATCGAGCTCGTCGCGCGCGTGCGCTATCACTCGCGTTCGTATCAGAATCTGCTGCAACGCGACGAGGCGTATCGCGCGTTGCGTCAATCGCAACAGAAGCTGCTCGAAACGAATCTGGAATTGCAGCGGCTGACGCATTCGGACGGGCTGACGGGTTTGTCGAATCGTCGCCGTCTTGACGATTATCTGAATGCCGAATGGCGCCGCGCGGCACGCGAGCGTGCATCGATCGGCTTTCTGATGATCGATGTCGACAACTTCAAGTCGTACAACGATACCTACGGCCACGTCGCCGGCGACGATGTGCTGAAGCTCGTCGCGCACACGATCGAATCGAGTCTGAACAGTCCCGTCGATCTCGCGGCGCGCTTCGGCGGCGAGGAATTCGCGGTGGTGCTGGTGTCGACGTCGGCGCCGGGCTTGCGCTTGCTCGGCGAGAAGATCCGCATCGCGGTCGAGGCGCTCGACGTGCCGCATACGGGTTCGGCGAGCGGCCGCGTGACGATCAGCGTCGGCGGCGCGACACAGACGGTCATGCACGACGATGCATCGAAACAGCTGGTGGAAGCGGCGGATCTCGCGCTGTATCGCGCGAAGCGGGATGGAAGGAACCGGGTGATCATCACCTGATGAAAAAACGCGCGGCCTTCATCGAAGCCCGCGCGTTTGTCTTTATGGCGTGTGCCGCATGGACGGCGTCATCGCCTGAACACGCCGAGCAGCAGGGTCGCGAGAAAGATCACGATGAAGATGAAGAACAGGATCTTGGCGATTTCCGCCGCACCCGTTGCGATCCCCCCGAAGCCGAAGACCGCCGCGATGATCGCGATGATGAAAAAGATGGCAGCGTAACGGAGCATAGTGCCCTCCAGTGTTGGTCGTCGTGAGTCGTCGTTGATCGATAGACAGGCGGATCGATGCCGCCGCTTTCGCTCATCAGGTTCTTGCCGCGGATCCTTAAAGCAACGCACGTGCCCGGCGCGGCGTGCGTTCATGATGCAAAAACGCCGCAATGACGAAAGCGCATTGCGGCGTTGCGGATCGCGCTTGGCCTATGCGCGATGGGCCCGGCTGTCGAGGCTAACGGCCTTGTGTGCGATCGGAGTCGGTTTCATCGTCGTCGTCTTCATCGTCGACGCTGTTGAGCGCATCCGGCAGGTTGTTCTCCAGTTCATCGCGTTCGATCTGATCAGCTAGGTCGAGGGATTTGCGCGTGGCAGGACCGGACGGGCGATTGGCTCCAGACATGGCGTACTCCTTGAACAGATTTCAAAGCCGCGCCGACAATTCGGCGCGAACCAACGGACTAGCAAGGCTTGTACGCGCCGGGCTGAAAGTCCGCCTTAAAGGATCGCTTAAGGATCACTCGAGGATCGTTCGGGCGGCAAGATAAACAGACCGTGCTGACGGAAAAGAAACGCAGTCCCAATCTTGCAAGCGGGACGGCATATTTTGCGTGCCGGCGCGTAAGGTCAGTATGCACCGGGACGCGCGCCGAGGCAAAGAGCGCGCGCGCTTTTCAGTTACGCATTCCCGGTCCATGCGTCATGCGAAAAAATGGGCGACGATCGGATACAGCGACAGCACGAGCAACACGGCCATCGTGATGTTGAACATGCGCAGGCGGCGCGGATTCGCGAGAAAGCGCCGCAGCGACATGCCGAACGCAGCCCACATCGTGATGCACGGCAAGCCGATCACGACGAGCACCAGCGCCATCAGCGCCGCATTCAGCGAAAGACTCGTGTGCAGATGAATCGTGGTCGCGGCGGTGAGCACCATCATCCACGCTTTGGGATTGATCCACTGGAACGCGATGGCTTCGTGAAAGCGCATCGGGCGCGCTTGGCCGTCGCGCATCTGGACGGACGACGACGTGCCGATCTTCCACGCCAGATACAGCAGATACGCGACGCTGGCCGCTTCCAGCACGGTGTACAGGAACGGCAGGCGCTCGAACGCCTGCGCGAGCCCGAGACCGACCGCGATCATCAGAATCGCCATGCCCGCGCTGATGCCGAGGACGTGCGGCACGGTGCGCTTCAGGCCGAAGTTGACGCCCGAGGCGAGCAGCATCGTGTTATTGGGGCCGGGCGTGATGGTCGTCACCAGCGCGAACAGCGCGGCGGCGGGCAGGGCGTTCAGAAGTTCCGTGGGCATGGCGCGCTCCGGTAATGAAAAACTGGATGAGCGTCAAGTGTACGGAAGCTTTCCGGTACAGTACCGGTACAGATTGTCGGCTGATTTCCTATACGGTGTCCGGGCGCGACAGCTCGCCGCGCCCGTCCAACGCGCTTAAACGGGGAACGGATTGCGTTCCGCGAAGCCTTGCTGATGCCAGTACGGATACGCCGGCCGCACCGTGCTGGCCTCGTCGAGCTTCTTCACCTGCTCGGCCGTGAGGTTCCACCCGACCGCGCCGAGGTTCTGCCGCAGTTGCTCCTCGTTGCGCGCGCCGATCAGCACCGTCGCCACCGTCGGACGCTGGAGCAGCCAGTTCAGCGCGATCTGCGGCACGGTCTTGCCGGTTTCCTCGGCGATGGCATCGAGCGCATCGACGACGCGATACAGATAGTCGTCCGGCACCGGCGGACCCATGTCGGCGGTTTTGTGCAGGCGGCTCGTTTCCGGCAGCGGCTGGCCGCGGCGAATCTTGCCGGTGAGACGTCCCCAGCCGAGCGGACTCCATACGATCGCGCCGACGCCCTGATCCAGTCCGAGCGGCATCAGCTCCCATTCGTAATCGCGGCCGATCAGCGAGTAGTACGTCTGATTCGCGACATAGCGCGGATAACCGTAACGGTCGGCCACATCGAGCGATTTCTGCAAATGCCAGCCCGAAAAATTCGATACGCCCGTATAGCGGATCTTGCCCGCGCGCACGAGATCGTCGAGCGTGGAAAGCGTTTCTTCGACGGGCGTTTTCGCATCGAACGCATGCAACTGGAACACGTCGATGTAATCCGTCTGCAATCGTTCGAGCGCCGCGTTCACCGCCCGGACGAGATGAAAGCGCGACGAACCCACGGCGTTCGGATCGTCCTGATCGAAGCGGAACGTGGCCTTCGTCGAGACGATGACCTTGTCGCGCCGGCCCTTGAGTGCTTCGCCGAGTATCGATTCCGATGAACCGCGCGAGTAGATGTCGGCGGTGTCGAACATCGTGACGCCCGCATCGAGGCAAATGTCGACGAGCTTGCGCGCCTCGCTCACGTCGGTCTCGCCCCACGCCTGGAAAAATTCGCCCTTGCCGCCGAAAGTGCCGGTGCCGAAGCTCAATACGGGAACCTTGAAGCCCGAAGCACCGAGATGTCGATATTCCATTGCCTGTCCTCGTGGATGAAGTTCATCGACGAGACTACCGCAATGGCTCGACGCATGCAGCGTCAGCGCCGATAACCCTTCGCCGCGCGCTCGCCGAGCGAATCGTAGATCGGCGGCACGTGCAGGAGCATCGGCACGATCATCGCGGTGAAACAGGCGGTGAGCATCGGCAGAAGCAGGGTGAAGCTTGCCGTCATCTCCGTGACGAGCACGATGCCCGTGACCGGCGCGCGCACCACCGCGACGAAGAACGCCGCCATGCCGACCACCGCGAACGTGGCCGTGCCGCCGGTCGCGTCCGCCATGCCGGGGAACCAGTCGAGACACACGCGGCCGAACACGAGTCCGGCTTGCGCGCCGAGCGTGAGCATCGGCGCGAAGAGGCCGCCGGGCGTGCCCGCCGCGTACGACACGGGGCCGAGCACGAAGCGCACCGCGAACATCGCCATCACGCTCGCGACGGTGCCGGCGCCGAGGAGCGCGCGTTCGGTCAGCGCATCGCCGCCGCCGGCGAGATCGGGCGCGAACCACGCGAGCAGACCGACCGCCGCACCGATCGCCGCCGCGCGCGCCGTCGCACGTCTGACCGATGACGGCGGCGCGATCGATTCGGCGGCATCGAGCGTCCACAGAATGACGCGGCAATAGACCGCGCCGAGCAGTCCGAGCAACGCGCCGAACACGAGATGCGCGCCGGTCATTTCGAAGCCCGGAAACGGCTGCGCGGGCAGGTGAAAGTCGGGCAGATCGCCGTGCAGCAAACGCGCCATCGCGATTGCGCTCGCCGATGCGCCCAGCGCCGCCACTGCGGTGCGCGTATCGAAACGGCGCATCAGTTCTTCGAGCACGAAGACGGCGCCCGCGATCGGTGCGTTGAACGCCGTGGCAAGCCCCGCGCCCGCGCCGGCGGCGAGCAGCACGCGGCAATCGCCGATATTGCGCCTCAAACACGTGCCGATGGCATGCGCGATCGATGCGCCCATCTGCACGGTCGGACCTTCGCGGCCGAGCGCGAGTCCCGCACCGATGGCGAGCGCGCCGCCCACGAACTTGATCGGTATGAGCACGAGCGGCGCGGGCGGCACCTTGCCGTGCAGCACCGCTTCGACATGAGGAATGCCGCTGCCGCTCGCCATCGGGGCGAAGCGCGCGACGAGCCATGTGGCGAGCGCGGCCGCCGAAGCCGTCGCGAGGATGACGAGCACGATCGCCGCTTCGTGGCCCGCATGCGCCCACGCGATGAACGCGTTGCGCCAGGCATCGCCGCGTTCGAGCGCGAAGCGAAACATCACGCCGATCGCGCCCGTCGCCGCACCCACGACCACCGACGCCGCCGCGAGCGGAACGAGTCCTGCGCGTTCGTCGTTGTCGATGTTCACTTCGGTGACTTCGTTATCGTTCATCGCGCATGTCGCTCCGCAATCGGCATGTGCAATGAAGGGTATCACCGCGCGGCGCGGCGGGCATGGTGCTTGCAAAACGAAAGTCATTTCGCCGCGAATTGCATGGAGCGGCACACAGAGGCACATGAATCACGCAAACGACGAACCGTTTTTCCAGCCAGGACGCAATTGCGCGAGCGTGCGTCGTGCGGAGCGCTTCAGTCTGCTCATCGACGGCGCGGATTATTTCCGCGTGCTGCGCGAGGCGCTCACGCGCGCGGAGCGCACGGTGTTCATCCTCGGCTGGGATATCGACAGCCGCATGAAGCTCACGCCCGGCGGCGCGGACGATGGCTATCCCGAAGCGCTCGGCGACTTTTTGCATGCGCTTGCCGGCGACAAGCGGCGTCTGCGAATCTACATTCTCGCGTGGGATTTCGCGATGCTCTATGCCTTCGAGCGCGAATGGCTTCCGGTCTACAAGATGGGCTGGCGCACGCATCGGCGCATCGCGTTTCAGATGGACGGAAAGCATCCGCTCGGCGGCTCGCAGCATCAGAAGCTCGTCGTGATCGATGACCGGCTCGCGTTCGTCGGCGGACTCGATCTCACGCGCTCGCGCTGGGACACGACCGCGCACGCGCCCGACGAGCCGTTGCGCCGCGATGCGAACGGCGCGGCGTATCAGCCGTTCCACGACGTCCACACGATGTTCGATGGCGACGCCGCCCGCGAAATCGGCCTGCTCGCGCGCGAACGATGGGCGCGCGCATGCGGCAAGCGCCTCGCGATCCGCTCGCATCGCGCGGCGCTTCGCCAAGATCCGTGGCCGCCGTCTCGCCGTGTCGATCTGGAAGATGTCGATGTCGCCATTTCGCTCACCGAGCCCGATTATCTCGGGCGCGAACCGGTGCGGCAGATTCGCACGCAGTATCTCGACGCCATCGCGCGGGCGCGGCGCAGCATCTATATCGAGAATCAGTACTTCACGTCGGGGACGATCGGCGCCGCGCTCGCTGAATCGCTTGCGCGCGAGGACGGTCCCGATCTCGCGATCGTCGCGCCGCGCAATCAGAGCGGCTGGCTTCAGGAAGTGACGATGGGCGTGCTGCGCGCGCGCCTGCACACGCTTCTGAAGAACGCCGACACGCACGGACGTTATCGGCTGCTGTGCCCGAGCGTGCCAAATCTCGGCGATGAAATCGTCAACGTGCACAGCAAGCTGATGATCGTCGACGACGCATTGCTGATCGTCGGTTCGGCCAATCTGAACAATCGCTCGATGGTGCTCGACAGCGAATGCAACGTGTCGATCGACGCGGGCGCCGACACGCGTATCCGCCGCGCGATTGCGACGATGCGCGACACGCTGCTCGCGGAGCATCTCGGCTGCGAGATCGCGGATGTCGTGCGCGAACGACAGGCGCGCAACGGCATGAACGCCGCGATTCAGGCACTCTCGCGCGATCGCGATGAATATCGCACGATGGTGCCGCTCGATCCGCAAGTGTCGACGGAACTCGATCAGCTGATTCCGCCCGAAGCGCTGATCGATCCCGAAACGCCGATCGCCGCGGATGAACTCGTCGATCAGTTCGTGCCCGCGGAAAAGACGCGCCCGCTCATCGGCCGCTTCGCGCTGCTCGGCATGTTCGCGCTGATGATCGTGGTCGTCGCCGGTCTGTGGCACTGGACGCCGCTCGGCGATTTCGTGAACCTGAAGGCGCTCACGAACGCGACGCGGCATATCGATTCGCTGCCGCTCGCGCCGCTTTGGATCGTTCTTTGTTATGTGATCGCGGCGGTCGTCGCGGTGCCGATCACGGTGCTCATCGCGACGACGGGCATCGTCTTCGGCGCGTCGTGGGGCGGCGCGTATGCGTTCATCGGCACGATGATCGCCGCGGCCATGTCCTATTCGCTCGGCAACTGGCTCGGCCGCGACGCGGTGCGCAAAGTCGCGGGCGCGCGCGTGAACCGGCTGTCCGAACGCGTGGCGAAGCGCGGCATCGTCGCGGTCGTCGTGTTGCGGCTTTTGCCCGTTGCACCGTTCGCGATCGTCAATCTGGTGGCGGGCGCTTCGCATATCCGCATGCGCGACTTCATGATCGGCACGATGCTCGGCATGGGCCCCGGTATCGTGCTGACGGTCGCGTTCGCGCATCAGCTCGTCGCGTCGCTGCATCGGCCGACGGTCGGCTCGTTCGCGGTGCTGATCGGCATCGGCGCGGCGCTGATCGGCGTGTCGCTGCTGTTGCAGCGCTTTCTCGGCGGCAAGCAGCAGCACGCGCACGAAGGTGCGCCGAGCGATGCCGACAAATCCCGCGCAAGCGACGAAGCGAAGCGCGCGAGCGAACTGCGCGAAAACGGCACGCTGCCGCGCGAGACGTCGACGAAAAACGAGCGCCCGGACGAGGTCAACTCATGACGCCGATGCACGAGAACGAGACCGTCATCGAACGCAAAGACATGGACGAAGCCCGCGCGCGCGAGCTGCGTATCGCGACCTACAACCTGCATGGCGCGATAGGAATCGACGGCAAGTTCGCGCCGGAGCGTATCGGCGAAGTGCTCGCCGAAATCGATGCGGACATTTTCGCGCTGCAGGAAGTGCCGCTCGGCGGCAGCGGCTCGCCCGATGTGCTCGACGTGCTGCAACGCATGACGAATCTGCATGCCGTAGCCGGCCCGACGCTCGACACGCCCGCGCGCCGCTACGGCAATGCGGTGCTCACGCGCTATCCGGTGCGCGCGGTGCGCACGCTCGATCTCTCGTTCAGGAGCCGCGAGCCGCGCGGCGCGCTCGATGCCGATATCGACTGCGGCGGCGAAGTATGGCGCGTGGTCGCGACGCATCTCGGTCTTGCATCGAGCGAAAGGCGCGCGCAAGTGGAGCAAGTGCTGCAAAGCTTCGATACGCCCGCGCTGCCCGTGATCCTGCTCGGCGATCTGAACGAGTGGTTCGTCTATGGCCGCACCTTGCGTCGGCTCGTCACGCGCTTTCATCGCGCGAGCGCATTGCGCACGTTTCCGACGCGCTATCCGCTCTTCGCGCTCGATCGCATCTGGGTGCATCCGGGCGAGCGTCTCATGCGTGTCGATGTGCATCGCACCCGACTTTCGCGCATCGCTTCCGATCACTATCCGCTCATCGCGCATATCGCGCATCGTGCGTGTGCATCGTCGATGCAGCGATAAAACGCATGACGTATGCGACGTAAACGCATCGAAGAACATCGCCGACGATGCCTTCATGCGTCACGTGTCAGCGCGACGCCACGAAAAACCCCTATAAAAACGATATAAAAGCGCAAAAGACTCGCACGAACTCGCCTGGCCTATGTAGAATCCGGCGTGATACGAACGCATCGGTGCGAACGTATTCGAATATCACTGACCAAAAAACAGGTAGGAGAAACATGCCGACTTCCGCTAAAACCGCTGCCAAGAAAGCCCCGGCCAAGAAGGCCACGGCGAAGACCGCTGCCGCACCGGTGAAGAAAGCAGCAGCACCGAAGGTTGCCGCGAAGAAAGTAGCCGCGAAGAAGACCACGAGCGGCGCTCCCTCGCCGGTCAAGGACACGTTCACGAAGGCATCGCTCGCGACGCATCTCGCAGAGCGCGCCGCTGTCGACGTGAAGGCGGTCAAGGCCGTGATGGTCGCGCTGGAAGACACCATCCTCGGTTCCATCCACAAGAAGGGCGCTGGCGAATTCACGCTGTCGGGTCTGCTGAAGATCTCCGCGCAAGCCGTGCCGGCGAAGAAGAAGCGCTTCGGCAAGGACCCGTTCACGGGTGAAGAGCGCTGGTTCCCGGCCAAGCCGGCAAGCGTTCGCATCAAGGCGCGCGCGCTGAAGAAGCTGAAGGACGCAGCGGCTTAAGTTCCATCCGCGAGCGTTGCGGCTTCGGTTTCGTTGGCGAAATCGAAGCTCGATGAAAAAGAGGCCAGCTTCCCTTTCATAGGGATGCTGGCCTCTTTTGCTTTGTGCTTCCGGTTAGCTGCGCGCGTTGAATGGCGCGAAGATCTCGCTCAACCAATCCGCGAAAACCCGTACGCGAGCGGAGAGCTGCCGGTTGTGCGGATAGAGCACGGAGACGGGCATCGGTGGCGGCGGGAGATCGGGAAGGACGACTTGCAGGCGACCGTCGATGAGAGCATCGTCGATGTGATAGCGCGGCACCTGCACGATGCCGAGTCCCGCGAGCGCCGCCTGCGTATAGAGTTCGACGCCCGACACCGAAACCGGCGCCTGCAATTCGATGCTCTCGATACGCTCGTCGACGGTGAACTCGAGGGGCATGACACGGCCCGTCGCGCTCGACACGAAGTTCACCGCGCGATGCGATGCGAGCGCTGCGAGATCCTTCGGCACGCCTTCACGTGCGAGATACGCAGGGCTCGCCACCGTGACCTGTTCGAGCAGCGCGACGCGCCGGCCGATCATCGACGAATCCTGCAACGTGCCTGCGCGCAGCACGCAATCCACGCCTTCGCGCACGAGATCGACGAGCCTGTCGTCCTCGCCGATATGCAGTTCGATCTGCGCATGACGCGCGAGAAACGCGGGCAGTCCCGGCATGATGAAATGCCGCGCGAGCGTGCCTTGCAGATTCACGCGCAACAGTCCCTTCGGCTCCGCGTGTTTGAACGAGCCTTCCGCTTCCTCGAGATCGGCGATCAGACGCACGCAACGCCGATAGTGTTCCTCGCCGTCATGCGTGAGCCGCACGGTGCGCGTCGTGCGTTCGAGCAGGCGCGCGCCGAGCCGCTCCTCCATGCGCTTCATCAGATTGGTGACGGTGGCGCGCGGTATCTGAAGATCGTCGGCGGCCTGCGTGAAGCTGTGGCGCTCCGCGATGCGCACGAAGACCTGCATTTCCTGGAATCGATCCATGACGAACGGGCGATAGATTGTTAAAGCAACTGGAACGATGATACTAAGCCACGTGCGATGATCGCGGAAACGGAATGATTCATCATGCTCTTCATCGAACAGCTCACTTTGAGGAGCACATCATGAGTCAGACACAGTCGAAGCGCGTTGCCATCGTCACGGGCGCGTCGCGCGGTATCGGCGCTGAAATCGCGCGACGTCTTGCACGCGATGGCTTCGCGGTCGCGGTGAACTATGCGTCGAGCGCGAAGGAAGCGGATGCGCTCGTCGGGCAATTGCGCGAAGCGGAAAGCGCGGCCATTGCGGTGAAGGCGGATGTCGCCAAGGCCGACGACGTGCGCCGCATGTTCGACACTGTCGAGGCGGAACTCGGCAAGGTCGATGCGCTCGTCAACAACGCCGGCGTGCTGAAGACCACGCCGCTCTCCGACACGAGCGATGCGCTCTACGACCAGACCTTCGACATCAACGTGCGCGGCACCTTCAACACGCTGCGCGAAGCGGCGGCGCGCATGAACGGCGGCGGGCGCATCGTGAACTTTTCGAGCACGACGCTCGCGCTCAACATGCCCGACTACGCGATCTATAACGCGACGAAATCGGCAGTGGAATCGTTCACGCATGTGTT
Organism: Caballeronia temeraria; assembly: GCF_001544795.2. Classification (GTDB taxonomy): domain Bacteria; phylum Pseudomonadota; class Gammaproteobacteria; order Burkholderiales; family Burkholderiaceae; genus Caballeronia; species Caballeronia temeraria. Next base: position 24,650 of record NZ_FCOI02000031.1, read on the forward strand.
CGCGAAGGAACTGCGCGGACGCGGCATCACGGTGAACGCGGTTGCACCCGGACCGGTGGCGACGTCGCTGTTCCTCGACGGCAAGACCGACGAGCAGATCGCCACGTCCTCGAAGATGCCGCCGCTCGAACGCCTCGGTCAGCCGGACGATATCGCGTCGGTCGTCGCGTTTCTCGTCGGGCCGGATGGGGGTTGGATCAACGGGCAAGTGCTGCGCGCGAACGGCGGCATCGCCTAGAACGTCAGTGCGTATTGATCGGCGGCGGGCGCGCGGCGTTTGACCGCGCGTTTCGTCTGCTGAGTGACCACGACGGCGGCGCGCGCGGGCGCGTCTTGTACGACGAGATGAAACGCAGGCCGCGCATCGCACGCGATCCATTGCAGTTGTTCCGTCGCGAGACGCTTCGCGATCAGGCTGTAGACGTCGGAGTCGAACGGGCGCAAGTCGGGGGCATCGGCGAGCAGCGGCGCGATCCCGTCACGCGTCGCGCAGGTGCCGATATAGCACCATCGATCGATCACGTGCCATGCTTCGCGGCCCGATTCATCGTCGCGCTCGCGGATCGCGATCGGTCCTTCATGCGGCCACTTCACGATGCGCGCGCCTTCGAGCGCATCGAGCGCGCGTGCTGCGTGCTCCGCGAGCGTTTCGATTCCTGCGCACGATCCGCGGCATCGTTTCACCTGATAGCCGAAGCAGCCGCGACCCTGCGACAACGGCGCTTTCTCGAGCCCGAGCGTCGCGTGACAGAGATCGTGTTCATCGGCGAGATGGCGCATGTACGCATGCGCTTTCGCACGCGATGCGAACACGCCGAAGAGATGTTCTTCGCGCGAGAGATCGCGCCGGTTCGCCTTCACGAGCACCGGCGCGTGCGCGCCCGGCAGCCACTGCCACGCGCACGTGGCCGATGCGCCCTTCAGCAGGCGATTGTGCGTCGGCTTCAAATCTTTCACGAGCTTCGCTTCGAGCAGCAGCGCGCCGAGTTCTCCGAGCGTCTCACGGCATTCGATACGACGGATGCGCTGCGAGATCGACAAGTCCTTCTGAAGCCTGTGATCGCCCGAAAAATGCGCCGAAACGCGCTGTTTCAGGTTGATGCTCTTGCCGACATAGAGCGGCACATCGTCGTCGCCATGAAAGAGATAGACGCCGGGCGTCGACGGCAGCGCATCGAGCACGCCTTCGGGCAAAGCGGCAGGCAAACTCGCGCGCCTGACGAGCGTCTTGATGGCGGCATCGACGAGATCCTGCGAATAGAGCGCGTGAATCTTCTGCCAGAACTGCCAGAGGAGATCGGCATCGGCGAGCGCGCGATGGCGTCCTTCGGGCGCGAGATTCAGCCGCGCGATGAGCGCATCGAGACCATGTCTTTCCACCGATGGAAACAGCGCGCGCGACAGCCGCACCGTGCACAGCGTATCCGCCCGGAACGCGATGCCCGCGCGACGGAATTCGTTCTTGAGAAAGCCGTAGTCGAAGCGCGCGTTGTGCGCGACGAAGAGCTTGCCGTGCAGCCGTTCGGCAAGCGCGGGCGCGAGCGATTCGAAGCTCGGCTGGCCGCGCAGCATCGCATCGTCGATGCCCGTCAGACGCGAGATGAACGGCGGCACCGGCACGCCCGGATCGACGAGCACGCTCCAGCGTTCGATGCCCGCCGTGCTCGCTTCCACGACGCCTATTTCAGTGATGCGGTCCTCGGTCGCGTTCGAGCCTGTGGTTTCCAGATCGACGAACACGATCGGGCGCGCGAGTCCTGCGAGCAGGGCATCGGCGAGGGAATCGGCTTCGTCTTCGAGAGGGTCGGACATGATGAAACGTTGAACGTCGAGCGGGCAGTCTAGCGCGAAACCGTCGTGCACCATGAGCGCGCGTTAAAAAAGTGCCGCACGTCACGCACTTTCGTCCGATACTGCAATGAAACGGCCCAAAGAAGCGCGCCGAAAAACGAAGGACGCAATGATGCAGATCTACGATGAAATGCGTCAGGACGACACCGTGCGCAGCCACTACGCACGGTTTTCCCGCTGGCTCGCGATGCAGCGCCCCGAGACCATCGCGAGAAAACGCGCCGAGGCCGACGTGCTGTTCCGGCGCGTCGGCATCACGTTCGCGGTGAACGGCGACCTGTCCGGCACCGAGCGGCTGATTCCCTTCGACATGATTCCGCGCATCATTCCCGGCGACGAATGGCGCGTGCTCGAAGCCGGTTTGCGCCAGCGCGTGCAGGCGCTCAATCTCTTTCTGCACGACATCTATCACGACGGCGACATCGTGCTCGCCGGGCGCATTCCCGCCGAACAGGTCTACACGAACGCGCAGTATCGGCCGGAAATGCAGGGCGTGGATGTGCCGCTCGATGTCTACGCGCATATCGCGGGCGTCGACGTGGTGCGCGCGGGCGCGGCGGGCGAGTTCTACGTGCTCGAAGACAATCTGCGCGTGCCGTCGGGCGTGTCGTACATGCTCGAAAACCGCAAGATGATGATGCGGCTCTTTCCCGAACTCTTCGTGCAGAACCGCGTTGCGCCGGTCGCGCATTATCCCGACTTGCTGCTGGACACATTGCGTTCGATCGCGCCCGAAGGCGTCGACGATCCGGCTGTCGTCGTGCTGACGCCCGGCATGTACAACTCGGCGTATTTCGAGCACACGTTCCTCGCGCAGCAGATGGGCGTGGAGCTCGTCGAAGGCAAGGATCTCTTCGTCGACGACAACTACGTGTTCATGCGCACGACGCACGGGCCGCGCCGCGTCGACGTGATCTATCGCCGTGTGGACGACGATTTTCTCGATCCGCTCGCCTTTCGCGCCGATTCGGTGCTCGGCGTTCCGGGCCTGCTGACCGCGTATCGCGCGGGACGCGTGACGCTCGCGAACGCGATGGGCACCGGCATCGCCGACGACAAGTCGATCTATCCCTACGTGCCCGACATGATCGAGTTCTATCTCGGCGAGAAGCCGATCCTGAACAACGTGCCGACCTATCAATGCCGCAAGGCTGACGATCTCGCGTACACGCTCGCGCATCTGCCGGAGCTGGTCGTGAAGGAAGTGCACGGCGCAGGCGGCTACGGCATGCTCGTCGGGCCGGCATCGACGCACGCGGAAATCGAGGCGTTTCGCGCGTTGCTCGTCGCGCGGCCCGAAGGCTATATCGCCCAGCCGACGCTCGCGCTCTCCGCTTGCCCGACCTTCGTCGAGGCGGGCATCGCGCCGCGTCATATCGATTTGCGGCCGTTCGTGCTCTCGGGACGCGAAGTGTCGATGTGCGCGGGCGGACTCACGCGCGTCGCGCTGCGCGAAGGCTCGCTCGTCGTCAATTCATCGCAAGGCGGCGGGACCAAAGATACGTGGATGGTCGAATGACATGTTGAGCCGCACAGCCGATCACCTCTTCTGGATGGCGCGCTATATGGAGCGCGCCGAGAACACCGCGCGCATGCTCGATATCAACATGGAAGGCGCGATGCTGCCGCAGACGCCCGAGCAGGAAGTGCGCGCGCAACGCTCGGTGCTGAAGATATCCGAGCTGGAAGACATGTTCGACGAACGTCATCCGGGATCGCGCTCGCGCGAGGACATGCTGCACTTCATGGTCGCCGATGCGCGCAATCCGTCGAGCATTCTGTCGTGTCTTCAGGCGACGCGGGAAAACGCGCGCGCGGTGCGCGGCACGCTCACCACCGACGGCTGGGAAACGATCAACTTCACGTGGCTCGAATTCAATCAGCGGCTCGCGAACATGGAACTGGACACGAGCCCCGATGCGCTCTTCGAATGGGTCAAGTACCGCTCCAATCTGTGCCGCGGCGTGATGCAGGGCACCGCGCTGCGCGACGATGCGTTCTTCTTCATGCAGATCGGCGCCTATCTCGAACGCGCGGACAACACGGCGCGCATTCTCGATGTCCGTTTCGCCGATGCCACGCCGAACTCGCGCGAAGCGGCGCGCCAGCTCGAAGACTTCTATTACTGGACGTCGATACTCAGTTCGGTGTCGGCGCTGGAGATTTATCGCAAGGTCTATCGCGATGTCGTGACGCCCGCGCGCGTCGTCGAATTGCTGATCCTCAACGAGCAGATGCCGCGTTCGCTGATCGCATCGCTCGAAGGCGTCTGCGACACGCTCGCGAAGCTGCGCACCGATGCGTCCCGCGATTGCGAGCGTTTCGCGGGCAAGCTGCGCGCCGACGTGCTGTACGCCGACATCCGCCAGATACTCGAGACCGGTGTGCACGCGTGGCTCACGCAGTTCCTGAAGCGTGTCGACGAGCTCGGCCTGCGCGTGATGCGCACGTTCCTCATGTTGCCGATCGCGTAAATCATGCTGCTGACCATTCGTCACGACATCCGCTATCGCTATGCGACGCCCGTCACATATTCGATCCAGCAGTTTCGTGTGAGTCCGGCGAGCGGAGCGTCGCAGATCGTGCGGCACTGGCATGTCGAAGGGCCGGGCAAGCTCGACCTCACGCGCGACGCTTACGGCAACGCGCTGCACACGCTTGTGCTGACGAAGCCGCACAGCGAGATCCACGTGAGCGTGGCGGGCGAGATCGAGACCGAAGCCTTGTCCGATGGCCGTCTCTTCGACGAAGCCGGTCCGATTCCGCTCGAACATTTCACCTGTCCGACGCCGCTGACGTCGCCCGATGCCGCGATTCGCGAGCTCGCGCAGCGTGTCGATGCGCTCGATACGCCCGCGTCGCTCGTCGCGCTGGCGGAGCGCATCGGCGAGCGCGTGCGGTATCGGCAGGATCCGGCGTATGCCACGGCCGCGCAAGCGCTTGCAAACGGCTTCGGCGATGCACGCGATTTCGCGCATCTGATGCTCGCATGCTGCCGCGCGCGCGGCGTGCCGGCGCGCTGCGTCAGTGGCTATCTGGATTCCGCCGTGCATGCCTGGACCGATGTGTGGATCGAGCACGGCTGGGTGTCGATCGATGCGACGCAGGCCGCATTCGCCGGCGAACGCCATTGCCGTCTCGCCGTCGCGCGGGATTACGAATCGGCGGCGCCGGTGCGGGGCTCGCGCGTCGGCGGAAAAGAGGAAACGCTGATCGTGCACGTGAGCACCGAGGCGCGGCCGGATCAATAACGGATGGATGCGACGCGCGGTCGCGCTCAGTACAATGTGGGTTTTGCTTGTTCCAGGACGGATTGACATGACTTATTGCGTGGGCATGTGCGTGGACGAGGGACTCGTGTTCCTGTCCGACACGCGCACCAACGCCGGCGTGGACCACGTGAGCGCCGCGCGCAAGATGGTTGTTTTCGAACAGCCGGGAGAGCGCGTACTCGTCCTGCTCGCGGCGGGCAATCTCGCGCTGACGCAGGCGGTGACGCATCTGCTCGCGGAGCCGTCCGACCCGAACGCGCCCACGCTCTACACCGTCGCGACGATGGCGGAAGCCGCGCGCATCATCGGCGATGCGGTGCGCGAGGTGCATCGGCGCGACGCGTTGTCGCTCGCCGAATTCAGCGTCGACTTCAATTGCAGCTTCATCCTCGGCGGGCAGATCTGCGGCCAGCCGCCGCGCCTGTTCATGATCTACGCGGCGGGGAATTTCATCGAATCGACGCGTGTGTCGCCGTATTTCCAGATCGGCGAATCGAAGTACGGCAAGCCGATCATCGACCGTGTCATTACGCCCGCGTCGCCGCTCGACGAAGCCGCCAAATGCGCGCTCATCTCGATGGACTCGACGCTGCGCTCGAATCTTTCGGTCGGCCTGCCGCTCGATCTGCTGGTCTACGAGAAGGACTCGCTGCGCGTCACGCGCTTCGCCACGCTCGACAACAACAGCGCGTACTACCAGATGATCAACAAGACGTGGGGCGAGCGTCTGAGGCAGCTTTTCGGCGAGATTCCGAACCCTTCGTGGACCGAGCTCGACAACGTCCCGCTGCGGCCGCGCGAAACGCGCAGCACGGTGCCGCGGCTCGTCATCGGCGATCTGCCATGTCCCGGCGCGCCCGCGCAGACGCTCGCACAGGACGTCGAATCGAAGGGCAACGCGCCGCAGCGGTAATCTTCGAGATGCGCATGACGGTGCGCAAATAAAAAAACAGCCATCGGAAAACCGATGGCTGTTCGAGGGTGCTGCGATCCTTCCGGCGCGGCACGTGCGTGCCACGCCAGCCGGTTATTCTTAGAACTTGTGGCGCAGACCGATCAGCACCAGTTCCTGGTGGTTGCGGCCGCTGTCGAAGCCGAAATCGCTGATCGAAGCCGTAGCGTCGACCTTCGATTGCGTGCCGTCCGCGTTCGTCACGCGCTGCGAGCCGCTTGCGTGCTGGTACGCGCCGACTGCGTAGACGTCCGTACGCTTGGACAGCGAGTAGTCGGCGCCCAGGCTGACCTGGTGGTAGTTCGCCGAGGTGTCGCCCGCGCCGTGCGTGTACGTGTAGCCCAGACCGAGCAGCGTTGCCGGCGTCAGCTGGAAGTTCAGGTACGTGTTGGCGACCTGGAACTTCTCTTGTTCGCCAAACGACGACGCGCCGTCCGGCTTGTACTGCGCGAAGCTGTACGATGCGCCGGCCGTGAACGGACCGAACACGTATTGACCCGCAGCGCGTGCGATGCCGACTGCGTGAGCCGTCGAATAGCCGCTGTTGATGATCGTGTTGAACAGCGAGTCCGACGACGGGCTGTTCCAGCCGGTCGCGCGGTTTGCCGTCGGGTTGTTCACGTACAAGTAGCTTGCCGCCACCGAGAACGGACCGTTCGCGTAGGTCGCTGCGCCGCCCCAGGTCTGGCCTTGGCCCGTCGTGCCTGCCAGGTTGCTGAAGCCGTAGATGCCTTCGAACTGGAAGCCCGAGAACACCGGCGAGACGTACTTGACGGCGTTGCTCACGCGCAGGCTGTTGTCGTAGTTGTCGACGTCGCCCGGCGTTGCGAAGGCAGCGCCCCAGTAGTTGTCGCCCGTGAGGCCCTGAACCATGTCGACCGACGGGTCATACTGACGACCCAACGTGACCGTACCCCACTGGTTGCCGCTCAAGCCGACGAACGCCTGACGACCGAACTCGCGGCCGCCCTGGTTCAGACGACCCGTACCCGGATCAAAGCCGCTTTCCAACTGGAAAATCGCCTTCAGGCCGCCGCCGAGGTCTTCCTGACCCTTCAAGCCCCAACGCGGGCCGGAGAGCGTGCCGTTGACCATGCCGAAGAGGTGGTCGCCGTTTGCGTTAGCGTGGCTGACATATGCGAGACCGGTGTCGATCACGCCATAGAGCGTCACGCTGTTTTGTGCTTGCGCCGCGCCTGCTGCGCCGAGGAGCGCCAGCGAGAGGGACGTCAGTGCGATTCGTTTCATCGAATTCTCCACGCGAATGATTAAAATCGTTGTTGCCGGCGCAGAGAATAACGCAACGTTTCGTAACTTAAGAAACGAAAAAATATTGACTGTCTCGAAAAACACACACTCGGGCGCGACGCCCGCCTGTCAAGGGTCTCCGGGCGGTCGTCAGCGAATTTCGGGAGACAGGGCCGTCTCGGAAAAGTTCCGCGCGTAATCAGACATTCGAATCGGACTTTCTGTCGCGGATATTCGATTATTCCCGATTCAAATAACAAACGGCTGTGCCGGTACGCGATTTTTCGGATTAGACGGACAGCCGCGCAGTGTCGCGCGAGCGACTAGTCTTGTGCGTCGTCGCGTCCGGCGTCGCGGCGAGACAACAGTGCGACCGCCACGCCCGCGCCGGCGGCGACGAGCACCGCGCGCCACGGATGCCGCCGCACCGCCGCATTGGCGTGCGACGCTTTGCGGCCCGCACCGACCATCGCGAGCGCGGTGGCGCGCGTGGCCGTCGATTCGGCGCGCGCCAGCTTGCGCGACAACTCCAGCGCCCGCGCCACGGCGGACACTCTCTTGCGCGCCTGTCCGGTGAGCTGCTGAGCATGCTGCGCGCGCGCGCCGATCGCGCGTCGGGCGCTCGCGCTGACGGGCGCGTCCGCGCGAGCGCTGGCGGGCGTCACCGGCGCGGTCGTGGATGCCGCCGCCGTGACGGGCACCGAAGTGCGCGTCGATGCCGCAAGCAGCGAGCCGATTTTCGCGCGGCTGCCCGGCGGCACGCGGCCATTGTTTTGCTGGCCCCACGCGCCACGCGGATCGTGCAGACGTGCGCGCGCCGCGGAAAACTCCGCGCCGAGCAGGAGTACGGCGGCGGAGAAATACAGCCACATCAGGAGCACGGCAAGCGAACCCGCCGCGCCGAACGCGCTCGCGGTGCCCGCATGCGTCAGATAAACGGCGAACAGTTTCTTGCCCGCGGAAAAGAGCAGCGCGGCGACGAGCCCGCCGACGAGCGCATCGCGCCATTGCACGGGCGCATCGGGCAGGAACTTCAACAAGGCGCCGAACGCGACGGTCAAAATCGCGAGCCCGACCACGAGTTGCACGACATCGCCGACGATCACGAACGGCGAGTTCGCCCAGAGCCACATGCCGACCGCCTGAATCGCGGTATCGAGCACGAGCGAAACGATCAACAGAAACGCGACGCCGAGCACGAGCCCGAACGAGACGAGCCGCACGCGCACCATCGTGATGATGCTGGAGCGCGTTTCGCCGGCCATCGGCCAGACGATGTTGAGCGCCGTATTGAGCGATGAAAACGTCGCCGACGCGCCAATCGCCAGCAGCGCGAAGGAGATGATCGCGGCGAGCCCCGTCCCGCTGCTGCGATGCGCGTTCTCGACAATGCTCTGCACGCCCGACGCGGCCTGATCGCCGATGAGTCCGTTCACCTGATGAAAGAGCTGCCCGCGCGCGGCTTCCGGCCCGAAGATCCAGCCCGCGACGGCGATCACCATGACGAGCGTCGGCGCGAGCGAGAAGGCCGAGTAGAAAGCGATGCTCGCGGCCATTGCAGCGCAGCGGTTCTCCGAGAATTGTTTGAGCGCGCCGAGCGCCCACGAAGCGTCTTTCTTCACGGCCGCTTCGATCTTTTGCGTTGAGACGGAACTCATGACGACCTCTCGGTTCGATGAATGGAGCGCGGATGTCCGCCGATGTCGTTCTCGTCGAGCACGTTCCATTCCAGAACATGCCGCTTCAGGCGCGCGACTTGCTGGAAAAACGGGGTTTGCGCCTGGCGACGAATGAATTATTCGTTGCATGTATCTCGGGCAGCAGGCGGATTGGTGCAAATACCGTGTCATCCTGTCTGCGAGATGTAATCGGGCACCATATACTTCAGTAACCCACTTTACGACGACGCGCCGAGGGCAATCATGCTCCAAATGTCACGTCGACAGTTCCTCAAGGTCTCCGCGAGCACGCTCGCCGGTTCGAGCCTGGCGGCAATGGGCTTCTCTCCGGCACCCGCACTCGCCGAAGTCCGGCAGTACAAACTGTCGCGCACCACAGAAACGCGTAACACCTGTCCGTACTGCTCGGTCGGATGCGGCATTCTGATGTACGGGCTCGGCGACAACGCCAAGAATGCCAAGTCGAGCATCATCCACATAGAAGGCGATCCGGATCATCCGGTCAATCGCGGCACGCTCTGCCCGAAAGGCGCTTCGCTCATCGACTTCATTCATAGCCCGAGCCGGCTCATGTATCCCGAGCATCGGGCGCCGGGGTCGAACGAGTGGAAACGCATCTCGTGGGACGACGCGCTCGATCGCATCGCCGTGCTGTTGAAAGAAGATCGCGATGCGAACTTCGTCGAGAGCACGCCTGACGGCAAGAAGGTCAATCGCTGGCTGACCTCGGGCTTTCTGGCGGCATCGGCGGGCAGCAACGAGGTCGGCTATCTGACGCACAAGACCGTGCGTAGCTGGGGAATGCTCGCATTCGACAATCAGGCGCGTGTCTGACATGGCCCGACGGTGGCAGGTCTTGCCCCGACGTTTGGCCGTGGAGCGATGACGAACCATTGGGTCGACATCAAGAACGCGGACGTGATTCTCGTGATGGGCGGCAATGCAGCCGAGGCGCATCCGTGCGGCTTCAAGTGGGTGACCGAGGCGAAGGCGCATCGGCGCGCGCGTCTGATCGTCGTCGATCCGCGCTTCACGCGCACGGCATCGATCGCGGATTTCTACGCGCCGATTCGCACCGGCACGGACATCGCGTTCCTGGGCGGCGTCATCAACTATCTGCTCACGAACGACAAGATCCAGCACGAGTACGTGAAGAATTACACGGACATGTCGTTCATCGTGCGCGAGGACTTCGCGTTCAAGGATGGCGTGTTTTCGGGCTACGACGCCGAGCATCGCAAGTACGACAAGACGAGCTGGGACTACGAGCGCGGCGACGACGGCTTCGTGAAAACCGATCCGACCTTGCAGGATCCGCGCTGCGTCTACAACCTGCTGAAGCAGCATTACGCCGCGTACACGCCGGAGATGGTGACAAAGGTCTGCGGCACGCCGACCGACAAGTTCCTCAAGGTCTGCGAGATGCTCGCGAGCACCGCCGCGCCCAATCGCGCGGGCACGATCCTCTATGCGCTCGGCTGGACGCATCATTCGGTCGGCGCGCAGATGATCCGCACGGGCGCGATGGTGCAGCTTCTGCTCGGCAACATCGGCATCGCGGGCGGCGGCATGAATGCGTTGCGCGGGCACTCGAACATCCAGGGTCTCACCGATCTGGGCCTCATGTCGAACCTGCTGCCCGGCTACATGACCTTGCCGATGGAAGGCGAGCAGAACTACGACGACTACATCAAGAAGCGTGCGGCGCAGCCGCTTCGGCCGAATCAGTTGAGCTACTGGAAGAACTATCGCGCGTTCTATGTGAGCTTCATGAAGTCGTGGTGGGGCGACAACGCGACGGCCGACAACAACTTCGGCTACGACATGCTGCCCAAGCTCGACAAGTCCTACGACATGCTGCAGGTCTTCGAGCTGATGGCCGCGGGCAAGATGAACGGCTATATCTGCCAGGGCTTCAATCCGCTCGCGGCAGCGCCGAACAAGGCGAAGATCGGGCTCGGTCTGTCGAAGCTGAAGTGGCTCGTCATCATGGATCCGCTCGCGACAGAGACGTCGGAGTTCTGGAAGAATCACGGCGAATTCAATGACGTCGATGCATCGAAGATCCAGACCGAAGTGTTCCGCCTGCCGACGAGCTGCTTCGCGGAAGAACGCGGCTCGCTCGTGAGTTCGTCACGTGTGTTGCAGTGGCACTGGCAGGGCACGACGCCGCCGGGAGAAGCGAGGAGCGATCTCGAGATCATGTCGGGATTGTGGCTGCGCATGCGTCGCGCCTATCAGGAGAAGGGCGGCAAGTATCCCGATCCGATCCTGAAGATGACGTGGCCGTATGCCGACCCCGAAAGCCCGACGCCCGAAGAGATCGCGATGGAGTACAACGGCCGCGCGCTCGCCGACGTCACCGATCCCACCGATCAGACCAAAGTGCTCGCGAAACGCGGCGAGCAGCTCGCGAGCTTCGCGCAGCTGCGCGACGACGGCTCGACGGCGAGCGGTTGCTGGATCTTCTGCGGATCGTGGACGCAGGCGGGCAACCAGATGGGACGCCGCGACAACTCGGACCCGACGGGCATCGGTCAGACATTGAACTGGGCGTGGGCATGGCCGGTGAATCGCCGCGTGCTGTACAACCGCGCATCGTGCGATGTGAACGGCAAGCCCTTCGACCCGGCGCGCAAGCTGATCGCATGGAACGGCAGAGCGTGGGCAGGCGCGGACATTCCCGACTTCAAGGTCGACGAGCCGCCGGACAAGGGCATGAGTCCGTTCATCATGAATCCGGAAGGCGTCGCGCGATTCTTCGCACGCGACGGCATGAATGAAGGACCGTTCCCCGCGCACTACGAGCCGTTCGAAACGCCGCTCGGCTACAACCCGTTTTTCCCGGACAACAAGGCCGTGACGAGCAATCCGGCGGCGCGCGTGTTTCCCGACGATCGCGCCGCGTTCGGCACCGCCGACAAGTTCCCGGACACCGCGACCACGTACCGCCTCACCGAGCATTTCCACTACTGGACCAAGCACGCGCGCCTGAACGCGATCGTGCAGCCGCAGCAGTTCGTGGAGATCGGCGAGGAGCATGCGAAGGAAGTGGGCGTCGTCGCGGGCGATCGCGTGAAGGTGTCGAGCAATCGCGGGCATATCGTCGCGGTGGCGCTCGTCACGAAGCGCATCAAGCCATTGACCGTGGAGGGCAAGAAGGTGCACACCGTCGGCCTGCCGCTGCACTGGGGCTTCAAGGGCCTCACGCAGCCGGGCTATCTCGTCAACACACTCACGCCTTCCGTGGGCGACGGCAACTCGCAGACACCCGAGTTCAAGTCGTTCCTCGTGAAGGTCGAGAAGGCATAGGGGGACGAGATGGCTCTGCAATCGCTCGATATCAAGCGTCTCTCCGCGACGACCGTGCCGCAGACGCAAATACGCGAGCCGGCGACGGGCACGGTGGCGAAGCTCATCGACGTGTCGAAGTGCATCGGCTGCAAGGCGTGTCAGACGGCGTGCATGGAATGGAACGATCTGCGCGACGACATCGGTCACACGACCGGCATCTATGACAATCCGCGCGACCTCACGGAACATTCGTGGACGGTGATGCGTTTCACCGAATACGAAAATCCGAAGGGCGACCTCGAGTGGCTGATCCGCAAGGACGGCTGCATGCATTGCGAGGATCCGGGTTGTCTGAAGGCGTGTCCGTCGCCGGGCGCGATCGTGCAGTACACGAACGGCATCGTGGATTTTCACGAGGAGAACTGCATCGGCTGCGGCTACTGCATCACCGGTTGCCCGTTCAATATTCCGCGGCTCTCGAAGGAAGATCATCGCGTGTACAAGTGCACGCTGTGTTCGGATCGCGTCGCGGTCGGGCAGGAGCCCGCGTGCGTGAAGACGTGTCCGACCGGCGCGATCATGTTCGGCACCAAGGTCGACATGCATCAGCAGGCGGCCGAACGCATCGAGGATCTGAAGGAGCGCGGCTTCGCGAATGCGGGTCTCTACGATCCCGCGGGCGTGGGCGGCACGCACGTCATGTACGTGCTGCATCATGCGGATCAGCCGGAGCTGTATCACGGGCTCGCGAAGGACCCGCACATCAGCCCGCTCGTGTCGATCTGGAAGGGCGTGACGAAGCCGCTCGCGATGGTGGGCATCGCGCTCGCGGCGCTCGCGGGCTTCTTCCATTACACGCGTATCGGCCCGAACGAAGTGAGCGAGGACGACGAGCTGGAAGCGCATCGCGAAGCGGAAGAAGTGCGGCGTCGCCGGGAAGGCGGACAGGAGCGTACAGATGAAACACGATAGCGAACTGCGTGATGTAAAGGGACATCGGCTGATCGTGCGCTACACGCCGAACGAGCGCACGAATCACTGGATCACCGCGATCACCTTCGTGCTGCTCGCGCTCTCCGGCCTCGCGATGTTTCATCCGTCGATGTCATGGCTCTATGCCGTGTTCGGCGGCGGGCAATGGACGCGTATTCTGCATCCGTTCGTCGGCTGCGTGATGTTCATTTCGTTCCTGATTCTGGCGCTGCGTTTCTGGCACCACAACTATCTCGACAGGAACGACGTGCAGTGGATGAAGCAGATGAACGACGTGCTCACCAACCGCGAGGATCGCCTGCCGGAGATCGGCAAGTACAACGCCGGACAGAAGATCCTGTTCTTCGTGATGGTGGTGAGTCTCGTGTTGCTGCTCGTGAGCGGCATCGTGATCTGGCGCAGATACTTCGCGTTCTATTTTCCGATCACGGTGATTCGGCTTGCCTCAGTCGTGCATGCGGCGACCGCGTTCGTGCTGATCGTGTCGATCATCGTGCATATCTATGCGGCGCTGTGGGTGAAGGGATCGATCGGCGCGATGACGCGTGGAACCGTCACGTATGGATGGGCGAGGAAGCATCATCCACGGTGGTTCAGGGAGACTATCGGGAAGTAGAACTCAGTCGCGACGTTGGGCCAGGATGTGCGGGGCGCGGTCCATTTCATATCGAATTAGCTGATATGCTCGGTCGACCGTCCACCCCGCGAGGAAACCTTCCGTGGTCCAACGCATAGTCGAAGCCGCGAGTATCGAATCGCTCGATCCATCGGCCATTCCGCGTTTGCGCATGCCGGAACGCGCGACGATCTTCTCCGCGCGCGCCGCGCGTCTCGTGCAGCTTGCGCAGGCGGGCAATCCCATCGCCGGTTATCTGCGTCTGATGGCCGCGCTCGCCGATGCCCAGCAGCGTGTGCTGACCCGGTTCGATGCGCCGATGCCTTCACGCGCATCGATCGAGCTGAATCAGCGTCATTCGATGCCCATCGTCCCCGCGCTGACCGACGATCGCGATCCCGCGTGGCGCGACGTGCTGCTCATGCTGCTCGATAGCATCGAAGCGGCGGGCGCGCTGACGCCGGCGCTCGCGCAACTCGTCGCCCGTCTGCGCGCGCTCGATGCCGCCGCGCTCGACGCGCAAGCCAATGCCATTCTCGCGCTGCGCTTCGCCGAGATCGATCCGGCCGCCGCACCCTTCATCGCGGCTGCGTTGCAGGTCGTGTGGACCGATCTCGCGAGCCGCATCGACATGAAAGACGTGCCGTATCTCGACACGCCCGGCGTCTGCCCGGTGTGCGGATCGGTGCCGGTCGCGAGCATCGTGCGCGTGGGCGGCGCGTACGAAGGTTATCGCTTTGTGCAATGCGGCCTGTGCGCGACGGAACTGCACGTGGTCCGCGCGAAATGCACGAATTGCGACTCGACCAAAGGCATCGCCTATCACGTGATGGGAACCGGCGACGAACCCGAGGAAGAAAAAACCGCGAAGGCGAGAAGTGCGCCGCTCAAGGCGGAGTCGTGCGATGAATGCGGCACGTATCGCAAGATCGGCTATCAGGAGAAGGCCTACGATTTCGAGCCTTACGCCGACGATCTCGCGAGCCTCACGCTCGATCTCCTGATGGGCGATGCGGGCTTCCGGCGCGCGGCGCCGCATCCGTGGCTGTGGCCCGAACACACGGAAGACGATCGATGAGCGACGTCACGGGCGGCGACGGCAGCGAACTGCGCGCGTTGATGGCTCGAGTGCCGTCGGTGGAGCGCGTGCTGGCATCGGCGGAATTCGGGGCGGTGATCGCCGCCTACGGGCGCACGCAGACGCTCGCCGCCTTGCGCGCGACGCTCGATGCATGGCGCGCCGACGCCCAAACGGGCCGCGCTTCCGTCGATGCACTGAGCGATGCGCAACTCGCGCATGCGGTCGATGCGCGACTCGCGAAGCGCGCACGCAGCAACGTGCGCAGCGTCTTCAATCTCACGGGCACGGTGCTGCATACGAATCTCGGCCGCGCGCTTCTGCCCGACGAAGCGGTGCGCGCCGTGGCCGACATTCTCACGCGCCCCGCGAACCTCGAATTCGATCTCGATACCGGCGCGCGCGGCGATCGCGACGATCTCATCAACGAACTGATTTGCGAGCTGACGGGCGCCGAGGCTGCGACCGTCGTGAACAACAACGCGGCGGCGGTGTTGCTGACGCTCTCCGCGCTCGCGTCGCGCAAGGAAGTGATCGTGTCGCGCGGCGAACTCGTCGAGATCGGCGGCGCGTTCCGCATTCCCGACATCATGAGTCGCGCGGGCGCGAAACTGCGCGAAGTCGGCACGACGAATCGAACGCATCCGAGAGACTACGACGAAGCGATCAACGCGAAGACGGCGCTGCTGATGAAGGTGCATTGCAGCAACTACGCCGTGAACGGCTTCACGAAGGAAGTCACGCTCGCGGAACTCGCGCCGATCGCGAAAGCGCGCGGATTGCCGGTCGTGGTGGATCTCGGCAGCGGCACGCTCGTCGATCTCACGCAATGGGGCTTGCCGCGCGAAGCGACCGTGCGCGAGACGATCGCGGCGGGCGCGGACCTCGTCACCTTCAGCGGCGACAAGCTGTTGGGCGGGCCGCAAGCGGGGCTGATCGTCGGCCGCGCGGTTCTCATCGCGAAGATCAAGAAGCATCCGCTCAAGCGCGCATTGCGCGTCGGCAAGCTGACGCTCGCGGCGCTCGAAGCGGTGCTGCGGCTTTACCGCGCGCCCGAAACGCTGCGCGAGCGTCTCACGACATTGCGTCTGCTGACGCGTCCCGCCGATGCCATGCGTCTCGCCGCCGAGCGCATCGAGCCTGCGTTGCAGCGCTTTATCGGCGATGCCTTCACGGTCAGCGCCGAGCCGATGTTCAGCCAGATCGGCAGCGGCGCATTGCCTGTCGATGTGCTGCCGAGCTACGGCCTCGCGGTGCGCCTCGCGAGCGGCAAACGGCCGGGCGGACAACTGAATCGCATCGAGAAGCGGCTGCGCGAATTGCCGCGGCCGGTGATCGGCCGCATCGCGGACGGCGCGTTGCGGCTCGATCTGCGTTGTCTCGAAGAAGCCGATGAAGCCGCGTTCGTCATGCAACTGGACGCGCTCGAATGATCGTCGGCACGGCGGGGCATATCGATCATGGCAAGACGACGCTCGTGCGCGCGCTCTCCGGCGTGGACACGGATCGGCTGAAGGAAGAGAAGGCGCGCGGCATATCCATCGAACTGGGCTACGCGTACGTGCCGCTGAGCGATGGCGGCGTGCTCGGCTTCATCGACGTGCCCGGACACGAGAAGCTCGTGCATACGATGGCGGCGGGCGCGTGCGGCATCGACTTCGCCTTGCTGGTGATCGCCGCCGACGATGGCGTCATGCCCCAGACGCGCGAACATCTCGCGATTCTCGAACTGCTCGGCGTGACGCGCGGCGCGGTCGCGGTGACGAAGGGCGATCGCGTGGAAGCGTCGCGCGTGCGCGATGTTCATGCCGAAATCGCCGCGTTGCTCGCACAAGGCCCGTTGCGCGACGCGCCCGTGTTCGACACCGACGCGACGAGAGACGATGACGCGGGCGTCGCCGCACTGCAAGCGCATCTGCACGACGCCGCCGCGCACTGGCGCACGCGTCGCGACGACGGCTTTTTCCGGCTCGCCGTCGATCGCGTGTTCACGTTGACGGGGCAGGGCACGATCGCCACCGGCACGGTGTTCGCGGGCCGCGTGAATGTCGGCGACATGCTCGCCATTGCGCCGCGTGAATCGTGCGGCGAGCCCGTGCGCGTGCGCAGCATTCACGCGCAGAATCGCGCGGCACAGACGGGCCGCGCGGGCGAACGCTGCGCGCTCAATCTCGCGGGCATCGAGAAGAACGCGCTCGCGCGCGGCGACTGGATCGTCGATGCGCGGCTCGCGCGTGCATCGGAGCGAATCGATGTCGAGCTGAGCTTATTGGAGGACGCGCAACTCACGCTCACGCATTGGGCGCCGCTGCATGTGCATCTCGGCACGACGCATCGTGTCGCGCATGCCGCGCTGCTGGAAGCGGACACGCTCGCTTCGGGCCAAACGGCGCGTGTGCAACTCGTGTTCGATGCGCCCGTCTGCGCGTTGCCCGGCGATCGCTTCATCGTGCGCAATGCGCAGGCGAGCCGGACGGTGGGGGGCGGACGCGTCCTCGATCCGTTCGCGCCCGCGCGCAAGCGCCGCACGCCGCAGCGCCGCGCATGGCTCGATGCGCTCGTCGCGATGCTCGAAACGGGCCGCGCCGACGCGCTGGTCGACGAAGCGCCGTATGGTTTGCCGCGCTCGCTGATCGAGCATGTGTGCGGACGCAGCGTGTCACCCGAACGCGTGCGCGCGGTGTCCACGCACGACGACACGCGCTACATTGCAGCGCGTCACTGGGATGCGCTGACCACGCGGCTGCTCGATGCGCTCGCCGCTTTCCACGAACGTTTTCCCGATGAACAAGGCCCCGACGCCGCGCGACTGCGCCGCATGGCCGCGCCGCTCGCGCCGGATGCGTTGTGGCGCGCGCTCGTCGATGACGCGGTGGCGAGCGGCTCGATCGCGAAGAGCGGGCCGTGGCTGCATCTGCCTTCGCATGCAGTGACGCTCGACGAAAACGAGGAAACGCTCGCGCGCGCGGTGCTTGCATCGCTGGAGCAGGGGCGTTTCGATCCGCCGTGGGTGCGCGATCTCGCGAACGCGCACGGCGTCGGCGAAGACGAGATGCGCCGGCTCCTCAGGAAGCTCGCGCGGCGCGGCGACGTATTTCAGGTCGTGCGCGACCTGTTCTATTGCCGCGCGTCGATCGGCGCGCTGGCGCAACTCGTCGCGCAAGCGGCGCAATCGCAGGGCGGCGCGGTCGGCGCGGCCGCTTTCCGAGATGCCAGTGCGCTGGGCCGCAAGCGCGCGATACAGATTTTGGAGTTCTTCGATCGGGTTGGGTACACTCGATTCCACCGCAACCTGCACCTCTTGCGCGCCGATAGCCGCTGGCACGAGTCTGTCTGACGATTGCGCGCTGTCCACACCGTTGGCGCCCTTCGTCTGTCCAACACGATGGAGCATCTCTACTTCAGGCTGTTGCATCTCATGTCGAGCTACCCCGAGTGGGCGCTCGCGGCGGTGCTGCTTGCATCGTTTCTCGAATCGGTCGCGTTCATCGGGACGTTCGTGCCGGGCAGCACCGCGATGTTCATCGCGGGCGCGCTCGTCGGCGCGGGCGCGCTGAATCTCGGCTGGGTGTTCGTCTGTGCGATCGCGGGCGCCATCGCGGGCGATGCTGCGAGTTTCTGGTTCGGGCAGCACTATGCCGACCGGATCGCGCAGATGTGGCCGTTCCGCTCGCATCCGGGCGCGCTCGCCGCCGGCAAGAAATATTTCGATGCGCACGGCGCGAAGAGCGTCGTGCTCGCGCGCTTCGTCGCGCCGATGCGTGCGGTCGTGCCGGTCGTCGCGGGCGTGACGGGCATGACGCCGTCGCGCTTTCTCGTCGTCAATATTCTGAGCGCGCTCGTCTGGGCGCCGACGCATATTCTGCCGGGCGTCGTGTTCGGCGCGTCGATCGAACTGGCGGGCGCGGTGTCGATCCGGCTCGTCGTGATCCTGATCGTCGTCGCGGCGCTCGCGTGGATCGTGTTCAACCTCACGCGCGTGATCGTGTCGCACGCGATGCGCTGGACCATCGCGTCGCGCGACGCCTTGCTCGCGTGGGCGCAAAAAGGCAGCGGCCTGGCCAAGCGCCTCGTCTCGCGCGCGCTCGATCCCGGCAATCCGGCGACGGGTCTCATCGTCATCATTTCCGTGCTGCTGCTCGCCTCCGCGATCCTTTTCTTCTCGGTGCTCGCGAACGTGGCGCGCGGCGCGTCGATCGTTCAGGTCGATGTGTCGATCTACCGGCTGCTGCAATCCTTCCAGTCGACCTGGACCGACTCGATCCTCGACGCCGCCGCGACGCTCGGCAGCACGCCGACGCTGCTCGCGCTCGGCGCGACGGTCATCGTGTGGATGAGCATCGAGCGGCGCTGGCGCACGGTCACGTACTGGGTCGTCGCGGTGGTGTTTTCGCAATTGCTCGTCGCGGTGATCCGCTTCACCGCGCACGAGCCGACTCTCGTGTCCTTCGCGCCGTCGGAGCATCGCTTTCCGAGCAGCGACGTCGCGGCGACCGTGGTCATCTACGGCTTTCTCGCGTTCCTGCTGCTGCGGCGCGTGGGCATGCTGACCGGCGTGTTCATCGCGATGGCGACCTCGGCCATCGTCACGGCGGTCGGTCTCGCGGGCCTGTACTTCGGCCGCTTCACCATCTCCGACGCGCTCGGCAGCGCCGCGCTCGCCGCCGTGTGGGTCTTTCTGATCGCGCTGACGGCCGTCTGGCGCAATCCCGGCAAGCCGACGCCGAGGCCGCTGATGCCGGTCGCCGTGCTCGCCGTGATCTGCGCGAGCGTCGCGCTCCAAATGAGCGACGATACGGAGGCGCATAGCGTCGTGCCGTCGACCATTGTCATCACGCCGGTTCAATGGACCGATTCCGTGTGGCGCACGTTTTCCTGCTATCGATCGAGCATGGAAGGCGATCGCCGGGAGCCGATCAGCGTGCAGTGGGCCGCGACGCCCGAGCAGATTCGCGCGCAACTGGCGTCGCGCGGCTGGACGGAGGTGTCGCACGTGAGCCTGAAAAGCGTGCTTTCGGTGGTGATGCCGAACGCGCCCGCGATCGCGCTGCCGGCGCTGCCGCGCCTGAACAACGGCGAGCCGTCGAAGCTCGTGTTCGCGCGCTCGGTGCGCGGCGCCGACGAACGCGACGTGCTGCGCTTCTGGCCGACGCATTACGAAGTGCGCCAGGCCGCGGGCACGCCGCCTGCGCCGATCTGGCTCGGCTCGGTCGTGCACGAGCGGCTGCGGCGTCCGTCGTGGCCGTTCAACGTGTTGCGGCCGGACCGGCGCGTCGACCCGATGGCCTTTGATCATGGCGAGGGCACGCCGTGGCGCGGCATCGAAATTGCGAGTAGCGCGGGATGTGGAAGCGTTCCGGTGATGCTCGTCGAGTCGAGGTCCGAATGAGGTTGCGATCGAGAGGTGCCGGTTGATCCAGATTCCGCCGTCGGCGATCGTGCAATGGGGCAGCGCGGCCGTGTTCGCCAACGTCCTGCTGACGCGGCTCGGCGTGCCGCTGCCCTCCGCGCCCTTGCTCGTGTTCGCGGGCTCGGCGGTGGCGAGCGGACGCCTCGCCTTCGCGCACGTGCTGTTCGCGGCGCTGTGCGGCGCGCTGCTCGGCGACAGCGTGTGGTTTTCCGCCGGGCGCATCTACGGGCGGCGGCTCGTCGCGGCGCTGTCGCGGCGGTCGTATGCGGTCGATAACGGCATGCGCACGACCGGCGAACTATTCGAGCGGCACGGCGCGCCGATCGTCGCGGTATCGAAATTCGTGCCGGGACTCGGGCTCGTCACGCCGCCGCTGATGGGCACGACACAGATCGCCGCCTTCGCATTTTTCTTCTGGGATACGGCCGGGATTGCCGCGTGGGCGTCGTTCTGGATTTTGGGCGGCGCACTTTTCGAGCGGCAACTGCATCTCGCGGTGCTGGCGCTCGAATCGCACGGCGCGACGGTGGTCGATCTGCTCGTCGCGGCGGCGCTGCTGTATTGCGTCTATCGGCTGATGCGGCGGCGACAGCCGCGTTCGCACGATGGCAGCGGGTGAGGGCGCGCCGTTATAATCGGACGCCCGGTCGGAAACTGGCTGGGATGCTTCTTGGTGGTGGTTCGTCGTGGTTCCCGAAAGGAAGGCATCCGTATCCGGTGGTGCGGCCGGGCTTCAAACCCGGTTGGGGATGTCAGACATTCCCAGGTCGGTTCGACTCCGGCTGCCTTCCGCCAGAAGGCTTCGCGGCAGACCGGCAACCCTCGAAAGTCAGCCGGTCCTTTTCCGCAATCTGGACTCTTTTCCGCAAAACTTTTAGCGGGTCGGCTTGACTTTGTCGCCGCGACGCTTGCGCACGTAGTGCTCGGTCATGCTCACAGACGTGTGCCCGAGCTGCTTTTGCGCCTGTCTGATGTCGCCGGAACTGTCGGTTTTGTCTGTGCCGGCTTTCGCTCGCAGGTCGCGGAAGTGGAAGTCATCGTCGGCGACGCCGGCTGCGCGGCGGGCCTCTCGGAAGCGTCGCTGCAACGTGTCGAGCGTCATGCGCTGGCCCTGCTCATTGACGATGATCGCCGTGCTGACGACCTTCAATCCGGCCTTCCGCGCGCGAATCCGATTGAGCACCGTTTGCAGCTCGCCTGAAACCTCCATGCGAAGGCGCTGCTTCGTCTTGCCTTGCTCGATGTGCATAAAGCCATCGCGGATGTCGCGCTCGTCGTGCCGCAGCGTGTCCTGCGGGCGCTGGCCGGTGAGGTAGGCGAGATCCATTGCGTCGCGGGTCGGAATGTCCGCCTTGTCGTAGACCTTCCAATAGGTCTCATCTTCCACGTAGATGTCGCGGCCGAACTCGACGTACTTCTTGATCCCGAGGCATGGGTTCGCAGCCTTCGTCAGACCGCTCTCGCGCGCATAGTTGAACGCGTGCGACAACACTTCGACGTCGCGATTGGCGCGCACTTGACCTGCCTTCGGCGGAATCTGGCGCTTCTTCGACTCGTACCACTCGATGGCCTTTCGGCACCGCCAGTGCATGTACTGCTTGACATGCATCGGCTCGATCTCGTCCAGCGGTGCGTCATCGCCGAAGAACTCCAGCAACAACACGATCTGCTCGAGGTTGTCCTTCTGGCTGCGCGGCGCCTTCGTCGGGATGACGTCACGGATGTATGCGTCGAGCGCGACACGAAGCGTCGGCTCCAGACCCTTCGGAACCTGCGCTTGCTCGATCTCCGACCACCGCTTCACGGCGAGGATGAAGTCCTTGCCGAGCGGCTCTTCGTGTCGCGGCGTGCCGCCGTGGTCATAGTAGTAATAGGTGCTCTTCCCTCGATGGCGAGCACGCATGCCTGGCGGCAGATTGGTATTTCGAGTTGGCTTGCGGCCCATGCTTTCATCCGGCGATCATCATTCGCGGTTGCCACTTCTTCTTCGGCAGGTCTTCCGACTTGCTGCGTCCCTCGATCGCGGCGCGCGCAATGATCGGCTTGCCGCGCGCGTTAGTCCAAAACGGGATGCCGGAGCAACGGAGCCATTCGGCCTGCAATTCCTCACGCGTCTTGCCGCGTCGGCCTACCTTGACGCCGGTGAGTTCGGCGACTTCTTCCGGGCTAAGGAAAGTGTCACTCATCATTGTTCTCCAGATACGCGCGGCTGACGCGCATGAATTCTTCAATCTGTTTCGGCATAATCTTCGGGTGATTCGAAAACGGGCTGTTTAATATTCCCGCCAGAGGAGGAAAAATAATGGACGAGGCGCATTCGAAGAGACCGGATTCAGATGCTCAATGGTATCTGTACAAGTGCGGTCAACTTTTCGAGAGCACCATATTTGATTCACGGCATGTTGCCGACCCTCTCTTCGAACCGGCGGTAACGCAACTTCTTATCTGGTTGCACGATCTCCTGCAGAGAGCCGATGACTTGGATGCTCGGGTTTCTTTTCGGGACGACATCGCAGACGCCCATGGAGACGTTACTGACCTGATAAGTAAGATGCGTAATGCGGCATGCCACATTAGGAGCAAGAATGGAGCGCTGGATTTCGGCGTCTTTCGCTTCGCCGTTATTTGTGGCGAACATCGCACGGCGTTGGTCATTGACGGTCAGGCTACGGGAAGCGAATATCCGGACGACATCGCCGTTTTCTACGGACCTTATCGCATGTATCTCAAGCGGCATGCGGCTCGTGCGGTAGA
The DNA here is from genome assembly GCF_001544795.2 of Caballeronia temeraria. Lineage (GTDB taxonomy): Bacteria > Pseudomonadota > Gammaproteobacteria > Burkholderiales > Burkholderiaceae > Caballeronia > Caballeronia temeraria. Next base: position 47,797 of record NZ_FCOI02000031.1, read on the forward strand.
AGCCCTGGGCGCGATATTCGGATCTATTCCTCACGCGTAGCACGAGGCCCTCCCTTGCTCGCGGGAGCCGATGCTCGGTTTGCCATGTCTTCGTGCATCGCTTTCCATGCGGCCAGTACGATGTCCTCGCTGAACGTGCCGTCGAGCTCCATGCGCGTGCCGCGCGCGGTGCGGATGGAGAACACGACGCGCGTGTCGCCGGCCTTCGGAACATCGCGGCCGATGCTTGCCTTGAACTGGCTCATCCCTGCTTCTCCTTGGCAATAGCGGCGTCGCATGCCTCATCAGGCGTATCGCCTTGGCCGCATGCGATCACCTTGCGATTCGGGTCGTCGTCGCGACTGTTCGAGCAGATCCACGCCATCCATCCGGTGCGGCGCGTGTACGCTAGTTCGAAGTACGCGTAGTCGTTCTGCTCCAACTCTTCGGCGTGCCGCGCGATCAGGCTTCGAATCGCATCCTTCTCCATCCCCGCGATCCGCTCGCGCAGCGCGGCGATCTCGGCGGAGGGGTGAAGATAGAGCGGCGTCCCGACAGGCACATCGGAAGCCTTGAATGCCGCCATCGTGAACCCGTCCGTTCCAGGCATCGTTCCGGCAAGTCCGACCGGCTCCGCCTGTCCCTCACTCACCCCTGCTGTGAGATTTCCGAACGGCTCGTAGCGCATCATCGATTCATCGAACATGGCGCATTCTTGACTGTGACCAAGCACGCCTTTGCAGGTGCATTTCAGTTCGTCACTCATTGCCGGACTCTTTTTGATGGCGGCTACCATCGAATCAGAATCTTTGTCGTAGTCGTCGTTGTTCTCAGTGACGCCCATGCTTACCGCAAACGCTCGCTTCGCTCGATACCGCGCAGCGTCCCGTGCATCCACACTCGCCCCCGCCGCATCGGCTACCGAAGGCGCGGCCGCTGTGACCGGTGTGATTTCGAAGCCCTGTGCTTTCCATCTCTCAGCAACGGCAAGACTCTGAGTGACCCACAATTTGCCATCGCTTCTGAATGCGTAACCTGTCTCGGCTACCGAAGGCGCGGAGAGTGTTTCATTGGCTAGTTCGATTTCGCGTGCCGTGTGCTCGATCAATTGCTCGCGAGTCATTGGAGCGGCTACCGAAGGCGTGGGAGGGGCGGCGAGATAGATCGGTGCGAGATCAAGCCCCGGTCTGAATTCAGGTTCCACGCGGCACATGAAGGGCGCTTGCTGCGCCTGCCGCAAATGGTCCATGCGAATCCACCCGTCCGGCTTCGCCCCTGCTGTGTCGGCTCTGCTCGCGTAGAGAAGGGCACTCAGCCGCTCACCATGCTTCCGGTTGCCGATGTCTTCTGAGCGGGACAGCCAGTCAGCCGCGTATTGAATCGATGCGATTTGATCTTCAGTCATGTCGGTTCTCAAAAATGGTGTCGGCGGTCAGGCGGCGTCAGTCAATCGATACCGTGTCGAATAGTTCGAGCTGGTCGGCGGTGAAGGCTTCGCAGCTTTCCGAGCACCCGCCGTCCGCGTCGGCGTCTTCCGGCAGCACGCGGAAACCTTCAGCAGCGAGGCGCGCGGCAAACATTTGGTCAGTCGATCGCCCAAGACGGAAGAACACCTTTCCTTCGCCCGTGGATCCAGCGCCGGTATGCGGGTAGAGCTGCTCCATCCGCGTAGGCGTAGATCGGACGAAGCTTCAGTTCTCGATTGCAATGCGGGAAGTTCCGGTTCGGGATTCCGTACTTGCGGATGATCTGCTCGTATGGCTCCCCGGCGCGAGATGCGGTATCGAACGTCACTTGTCGAAAGCTGGTCCCCTTGCGGGCTTCATGGATGACTTCAGCCTCGACCCAAACGAGATTCAGACCGAATTCCTTGTCGCAGCGATCGACGAAAATCAGCGTGTTCTCGTGCTCCTGTCCGGTGTTGGCGAACACGAACAGCAGCTCATACTTGTCGGCGTACTTCGCCTTCAACAGCTTCGACATATACGCCGACGTCCGGCCGCCAGAGAAGCTAACGAGTAAGCGCGGCTTTTGATTCATGTTCTCTCGCAATAGGTGTTTCGCCAATCCAGACCGTCACTCGCATTCCGGTGATTCCCGCGACCATCTCCACGAATCTCTGACAGAGCGCGTGCGTCTGCTGTGTCGTCGGCTTCCGAGCGAGCCCTATGCCTTCGAGGGATTCGAGCAGCGCGCGGAAGGTGGGGAGCAAGCGGGTCATTCTTCGTCCGGCGGATCTGCGAGCCCGGCCATGATTCGCGCCTGGTGACGCGGGTATCCTTCCTCGACCAGATCTTCGAAGCGCTGCCAGTCCTGATCGATGCCGGGGTAGTAACAGTCGGCGCACCAGCGGGAGCCGAATACCTGCGTTTCCTTGCCGCACTTCTGGCAGCGGCAGGTGATTCGATCGTTCATGCTAGGATCTCCACGGACGGCGACAGGAGTGTCGAATGGACGAAAAAGAATTCGTTGACCAAGTGCTTCGGCTCGCGCGTGAACGCGGTCTTCGAGTCGAGACAAATCGGTCGGGCCTCGAACAGATCACCTTCAACGAGACAAGCAGAAAAGCTCTGCATACGGGACATGTCGCTCGTCTTTTTCCGGAAGCCTTGGCACCCGGCCTCACGCCGCGACAGTTCAATGCACTGCTTCGGTCGATCGCCCCCGGTCGCCCCTGCACGCAAAAGGGCATGCGCGAGATCGTCGACGCTATTGAAAAGCGATGACGCCATAGCACGCTCGCTCATGCTTCCTCTCCGGTTGCCTTGGCGATCGCGGCGCGCGCTTCTGCCACGGTTTCTAGTGCCATCTGGCGAGATCCCTTGTCCATAATCAAAGTCGCGGACTGGAGAAACGTCGCCGTGGTGCGCAGGGATTCGAGCAGGTCGGGCGCGGCAGAGATCAGGCGCGCATCTGCTGCCTTGAAGACTTTGATGCCCTCAATCTCGAACCGGACATTACCTTCTTCCGACCAGTCGCCGCGCTCGACAGTCCACGGTCCCGGCGTGTGTTTCGTGCTCATGTGTTCCTCGTTTCTTCGTTATACGGCGCCGGCAGCGGCGGGCATTTCTGAGAGGTGTATCCTTGATGCTCCAGTCGATACTTATGCCCGGTCATGCTTTCTTGGCTCAGGATCGAAGCGGTTCCGTTTGGCGGCGATCTGCATTTTCACTATGTGGTCGCGGGCAAACTTGTCCGTTTTGCGGTGACGCACGGATGCCTTATCGATGTGTTCGGCTCCGACGGAGGTAAGCAGGGCGACATGGAGGTCTTCCAGCTAAACGTCCATGAAATACTTCACGTCGCAGTTCGAAAGGCTCAATGTGAGGCCCGTGGGCTCGTCGTCCTTACAAAAGCAGGTTTCACCTGCCACCCCTCACCGCGCTCCACCTGAGTTGATGACGCTGCGGGCCTGTCGCCCTTGCGAGGGGCAATCACGGTCAGGCTCGCTGCGTCATCAAGTCAGATCGCCGGATTACGCGCCGGCACGCGGTTGGTGGGAAATCAATTCGTGGACGGCCAGTTGATGCGCTTCTTCTGCTGCTCGAGCTCTGCGAGGCGGCGTTTCGCGCTGGCATCGGCACCGCGCACCAGCGCGATCGCCGCAACCATCGTCACGGAAAACAGAAGGACTACTATCTGATACGTGTTCATGGTGAGCCTTTACGGGATCGTTTTACGAGCAGTGGACGACTGTGCAGCGTTCGATTCGAGCGGCGCGGTAGTCGATCTCCGCACAGATCGCGAGATAAGCCGCCGCGACGAGAAACGTGATTCCCCGGATCTGCCAGAGCTTCACACCAGCACCCCGGCGCGGAAGGCGACGCACAGGAACCACACTGCGCCGATCGCAACACCATATAGACCGGCAACACCGATCGCCTTGTAGATCTTCTCGACGTCCTGCAGCCGCGAGATGTCGCGGAGCAGGGCGTTGTCGTTGAGAACGCGTCCCATCTTCCTGTCCTTATCCGCCGGCCCGAACGTCAGCGACGCCCGGAGCGATGATGTTGAGTGCGTATTCACGCAGGAGATGTTCGATGAGCGCGCCGGCGCCACCTTGTGCAAGGCGCTTCAGTTCGAGTAGATCGCTTGCCAGCCAGCTCATTTGCTATCTCCTGTCCACTTGCCGGACAGGAAGCCCTGAGTACAAGACACTGATCACTGCCAGTGCCCTGAGATCAGGGCTCCCGGTTTATCCCCGGAGCGCTTCGTTCAGCGCATGGAGGAATCATAAACATTGGTTTACGCAATGTCAAAACAAATGTTTATGCGCAGCAAAGAATTTTGTAACAGTCTGGAAACCTCGAATTAATCTGCTAAACAGACAGGTTCGACATTTGCTGGACGGAAGGCGCGGCAGCTTGACGCTGGAGGCCGATAATGGATCGACCGGATGACTCGAAGATCGACTACGTGGGCGCAGTTAGAGCGTGCCTTGAAAGGTGCGAGCTCCTGTTGTGCAATGAGGCCTGCTTGAAAGATGACGCCGATGCGCAGGCTCAAGCGGAATTGTTGATCCGAGACAGCGAGGCCTTATGTCCCAAGAATGAGATATTTTCGAGCTACATAGCGATGGCGCGGTCTCGCTTGGCTCTCAAACGTCCACGGCAGGCGCTGGAGACCGTCGGCCGCGCCCTCCGAAAGCTGTCTGCAGAGGCGCCCAGGTCCGCCTAATTTTTGGTCCGCAGGGGAGGCGGCATGCGAAGCCTCGACGATGAATTGCGTGCCCTGAGCAAGGCGGACGCGGACTTGATGGACGCGGATGCTCGCATTCAGCATCAGATTGACCTGATCGTTGAACTTGAGCGGGATGGCCACGACACGAGAGCAGCCAAAAAACTGCTCGCAGTGTTCCGGGAAACGCGTGCCGCAATGCAGGGACACCGCGACCTGATCGCCGAACTCGTCGAGCGGATGACGGCGGAAAGAGGGGGCTGACGCATGCTTTCGCGTGAGATCTGCGGAAGTCCTGCTTCGCGACGGGTGCAGTCTTGGGCGGCAACGAAAAACCCGCCGAAGCGGGTTCATCAGGTTGGCGGTCCAATCAACGCGCGTGGGTTCCTAGCACTTTTTGGATTAGTCGGGCCGCCACATGGCTCGTTTGGCGATGCCGGCCACGTAATGCATCTTTTCGATCTCGTCGTCCGTGAAGGCTACCGGCGGGTGCGCGTCGTTCGTGGAGATGAGGTGCGTACGGCCTGAGCGGCGATACAAGAACTCCTTGACCATCACTCGACCGTCGATCGATTTTACTAGCACCTCGTCGCCCGGCTCGATCTCATGGTTCGGCTCAACGACGACGAACTCCCCGGCCTTGATGCGAGGACGCATCGAGTCGCCTTCGCAGCGAAGCGCATAGGCGTCGGGATCGTTCGTCGGGAAATTAACGTAACCTTCGCCATGACCGACCGGATATTCCAGGTCGGCCCAGTAGCCGTTATCTCCAAGTTGTGCCATGCCAACCACAGGTATTGCCTTCCAGTTTGTTATGGGAATCGGCTGATACTCGTCCGCGAACCGAACGGTAACACCCGGATCTCCCTTTCCCTTTGTCAGCCAGACAGCGTTGATTCCGAACTTGCTCTGGAGGGCAACCGCCTGCACCAAGGTTGGCGGGTCACCTTCGGCTCGCAGCCACCTTTCGGCAACCGCCTGATCGACGTTTGCGGCCTTGGCTATATCAGTCGCGGAAAGACCGAGCGAATTTCCAGCGGCCTGGACGCGCTGTAGGGCTTCCGACCGACCAAATTCTGTTCGGGAATGATCCGCCCGTGCCTGCGTCGGCGATTGCTCGATCTGGGTTGGGTTCTGGCCGTTGTTCGGCGGATTGGAATGATGATACGCGCTTCGGATTGCCAGCCACTCGTCGCGCGTGAGGTGAGTTAGGTCCTCGGTGAGAAGTCGCTCAACAGGGAAGCCGAAGAATCTTGCGAGGTCGGAGGCGATGTCCGACTTCCGGCTTTCACGCTTTTCAAGCGCATAAATTTTTTGGCGGCCGGCAGCACGCTCTAAGCCCAGGGCTTCCGCCAAGGGCTCCAGTGCGATGTCAGCTAAGGCGCGAAGGTGCTTGACGTTCTTTCCCAGACTCATGGGCCGCATCGTATAAACAATTGTGTTCATGCGCCATAAACAAGAGTTTGCAATTCTTTAAACAAAGGTTTATGCTGGTGGCTATGGATACCGCCGCCCAAAACGTCGCCCTCGACACCCTGAAGCTTGCTGTTTCTCTGTGCGACAGCCAGGCCGATTTTGCGCGCCGTATCGGCAGCAGCACCCAAGCCGTCTGGCAGTGGATCAACCGAGACAAGCGTGCTCCGGTCGAGGCTTGTCCGTTCATAGAGGACGCGCTGAAAGATGAACGCGTGACATGCGAGAAGCTTCGCCCGGACTATCGAGGGTTCGAGATATTGCGTGTTTCTCGGACAGCCGAAATCTAGGTTGTAGAAGAGGAGGTTGGTCTCACCCGCGGTAAAGATGGTCATCGTTCAACTTTTCTTTTTGTTAGGGAGGTTCTATGTCGCGTCGTGCCGAGTTTCGAAATGAAGTAAAGACCCGCCTCGAAGACCCCGTCTACGAGGGATTGCAGGCCTACAAGGCTCTGCATGGGATCGATCACGATTCCGCTGCGCTTGCTCGAATTGCCAAGCTTTTTCTGTTCGGCACGATTGGCACTTTGCCAGCGAATCTCTTGGGCGTCAGTGTCGCGGCGTCCCAAGTTGGGAGTGCTGTAACGGCATGAATGAAGGAAAAACCGGCCTTCTCGTTGAACTTCCGATTCCTGAAGCTGGGGAGTTGGCTGCTTTGGCGGCGAGTCTGGGCGTTTCAACTCAGAAATACCTCGGGTATCACGTCCTGCGCTCTGCATACGGACCGCTGCACCCGGAAGTAGCCGCGTTTGAGGTGGCCCACACTGGGCGGCGCGGGGAATAAAACGTCAGACAACTGACGGAGTTCGTCGGCTACGAGGCCGACACCTGCATGGATGAGTCGATACACAAGCAGCTTGGATGCCAGGCTTCTTCTGTTCCGATTTAGTACTACTGACCGGAATGCCGGCGGGAGATCCCATGCAAAACAACTCGAATCCGGTTCTCTTTGCGCCGGAGCTGCCGCCCGAACTGCCGGCTGCGCAGCAGAAGCAGATCCGCGACGCCATGTGTGCGGTTGCGGCGCGCGGCGAGCGCTTTCCCGGAGAACTCGCCGCCGTCCGCGTCGGTCTTTCGCGCGAATTCGCAACCTTCAATGCCGACTGCTCGCGGGCGGCCAAGGCTTCGAAGGTGAAGGCATGAGCGCGCGCGATTTTCAGCCGTCGCTCGGCGGCGCGGATCTGGTTCATACCGGCCGGTTCTTCATCGGCCCGATGACGACCGATCAATCGATCCCGCTGAACGCCGCGCCGAAGATCTGCATTGGCTGCGGTGCTCGCCAATTGGCTGACGGCAGCTTGCCGTGTGGCCACGACAACGACCTGTGAGTCATCCATGACCGATCTGACGATGCCCGGCGCTCCGACTATGTCGAGCCGCGAAATTGCCGAGTTGGTCGAGTCACGCCACGACAAGGTCAAGCAGTCGATCGAGCGGCTTGCGGCGCGCGGCGTGATCGCTCTTCCCCCGTTGGGGGAATACCTCGACAGTCTCGGTCGGCGCGCGGCAGAGTACCGAGTCGGCAAGCGCGATAGCTATGTGATCGTCGCGCAGCTCTCGCCGGAGTTCACCGCGCGCCTCGTCGATCGTTGGCAAGAGCTCGAATCGCGCGCTGCGCAACCGGCCGTCAATCTCGATGATCCCGCATTCCTGCGCGGCGCGCTGCTTCAGTACACGGAGCGCGTCATCGCGCTCGAGCAAAAGGTTGCGGAGCAAGCGCCGGCCGTCGAATTCGCGCATGCCATCCGCGACACGAACGACGCGATCTCGATTGCGCATATGTCGGCGGTTCTCGGCATCGGCCGGAATCGCTTCTTCGCGCGTCTCCGCGCTGACCACATCCTGATGGCGGACAACCTGCCGTATCAGATCTACAAGGACCGCGGCTATTTTCGCGTGATCGAAAGCGTCTGGATTGACGAGGCGAAGGAACCGCATCCGACGTTCAAGACGCTCGTGACGGGCCGCGGGCAGGTGTTCCTGCAGCGCAAATACAGCGCCGAGGCTGCGTGACATGGCACTCGCAGACGTCATCCACATGCCCGAGCAGCGCGCCGTCCAGGTCGAGGACGGATTCACGCGCATCGCGCACGGCATCCTCGAAGCGCTCGCGCTCGCGGACCTCGGCAAGCGCCACTACAAAGTGCTGATGGTCCTGTTGCGCCAGACGTATGGCTACAACAAGAAGGCCGACGAGATCAGCCTGACGCAGTTCCGCGACAAGACGGGCGTGCTTCCGCCGAACGTGTCGACGGCGATCGACGAGCTTGTCGAGATGCGCGTAATCGTGCGCACGCCCGGCAAGCACGCCTTCTGCCTCGCTGTGAATAAGTCGTACGGCCAGTGGACTGGCAAGGCGAAAGTGGATGTGTCGAAGCTTTGGGGTTATCGAAACGATAACAGCACTGTTATTGAAACGATCATCGAGGGTTATCAAAACGATAACGCTGCTGTTATCGAAACGATAAACACAATAGACAACTCCAAAAGAAAAGACCAAAAGACAACTCCAAAAGAAACCCTTTCGCGCTCGCTTCGCGAACGCTTTGAAATTTTCTGGGCGGCATACCCGCGTAAGAAATCGAAGGCCAAGGCAGAGAAAGCCTTCGCCAAGCTCAACCCGGACGAGCAGCTGATGACGGCCCTGATGGCCGGTCTGACGCAGGCCATGACTTCGGAGCAGTGGGCAAACCCGCAGTTCATCCCGTACGCCGCTTCTTGGCTGAACGCTGGCGGATGGATGGATGAGATCCAGAGCGCGTACAGCGATGCCGAACTTGCCGTGATCCGAGCCTTCAACGAGGCGCTTGGGGAGCGAGTCGGCACCGTGGACGAGGCTGCATTCGTCGAGGCGCGCGCCGGCGCAATCCGCGCGTTCCTCGGAAAGCTCGCGGCAGACCCGGAGGCGTGGAAGCGCTACTTCCCGGCCGTGCGCGACAAGGTCGAACTGCCGCCGCACGCCGGCTTCGACTACCTCATCAGCCCGAAAGGCTACGGCGACGTGCGCGGCCGCATGGCAATCAAGCGCAATCCGGACGGAACGCGCGTGCACGCCGGCGATTGGGACAAGTCCGCCAGCGGCATCAAGGCCAAGGCGAAGGAAATGGGCATCGCATTTGACGACGAAGAGCCGGTGCCGGCGATCGCCGTGCGCGTGCGTGCCGCAATTGCGAAGCAGGAGGAACAGTGAAGCGCACCGCAGCCCTGCATTACCCGGAAGGAGCGACGCACGTCGGCACGGCGCGCGTGCGCGAGGACCGCACGGTCGGGCCGGATTTCGCGAGCCGCGAATTGATGCGCCGCACCGGTCAGCAGCCGACGAGCGAGTTCGACGACATCGCCTCCGGATATGACCCGTTCGCGACGGCGCCGAGGGTTCCGGCCGCGAAGAAGAAGCCGGCGAAGTACCGCAACGAGAAATGCGAGAGCGGCGGCATCAAGTTCGACAGCAAACGCGAGATGAAGCGCTGGCACGAGCTGGTGCAGATGCAGGTGCGCGGCGAGATCAGCGAATTGGAGTTGCAGGTGCCGTTCGTCCTGGCTGATCCGGTGGTGATCGCCGGCCGGAAGCGCCCGGCGCTGCGGTACGTGGCGGATTTTGTGTACGAGAAGGGCGGCGAGACGGTCATTGAGGACGTGAAAGGCCGCGTAACCGAGGGATACCGCATAAAACGCCACCTGATGGCGGCGCGCGGGCTGACGATCGTGGAGGTGAAGTGATGGCGGCAAAGAAGAGAGCCCAAGGCGACGTGAAGGGCACCCAGTGGACGCACGAGGAACTGCGCATCCTGCGCGGACTAAAGGAGCGTGGCGCAGTCCTGAAGAAGCATATGCACCTCCTTCCGGGTCGGACGTACGAAGCGGCCGTCTACAAGCAGACGCACATGGCCATAAAGCCGATCTCCACGTCGCAGCGCGTGCGCAACCTGCTGTCCGATGGCGTCGAGCGCACAGCGCGCGAAATCGCTGACACGCTCGGGTTGGCCCGTAAGACGGTGTCGGATCTGATGCGGCCCGCGACGAACCCGAACGGGAACCAGTGGGCGCACGTGTCACGCATTACAGAAAGCTATCCGCAACTCGTCTATGTGATCGGCCCGGGCGAGAACGCGCGCTACGGCGACTTCCTCGCCGCGAATCTTGCCGATGAGGAGGAAAGCGACGACGTGCTCGACGCGAGACATCGATCGAACGCCGCATGGTGGCCGCGTGCCGATCTGGTGGTCGTCTCCGCGATAAACGCGATGGTATGCACGGGGAGGGCAGCGGCATGAAGCTCGGTGAATGGATCATCTCGCGCATCACGCGCCGCGCGCCTGACGTCGTCATCGGCGGCCACGACGACCCATATCTGCTCCGCTGGTGGGTCATCCCGCGCAATCGCTTCTTCAATGTGTACCTGCATCGCTTCATGCGCAGCGACGACGACCGCGCGCTGCACGATCACCCCTGGTCAAATCTGTCGATCCTGCTGCGTGGCACATACACCGAGCACTCGATCGCGCCCGGCGGCATCAACGTGCGCACCGAGCGCACCGCCGGCCAGTGGAAGCTGCGCCTGTTCGGCACCTTCGCACACCGCATCGAGCTCACACACGGCGAATGCTGGACGATCTTTGTGACCGGGCCGCGCTATCGGCACTGGGGCTTTCATTGTCCCGAGCAAGGTTGGATCCACTGGCAGAAGTTCACGGCGCCCGGGGATTCGGGCGCGATCGGCAGAGGATGCGACCAGTGAAGCGCTCGAAGCCTCTCTTGAGCAAGACGCCGATGAAGCGCTCGGCATGGCCGCTCGCCGATCGCGCGACAGCGCTGCGTCGCTCGAAACTGAAGGCGCGCGTGAAGAAGCCGACGGCCGCCGAAGGCTCGAAGTATCTGGCGGCGTGCCGCGGCGAGCCGTGCTACCTGAACGTGAAGTGCCCGTGGACGGATTGGGCGGATCCGACCGTTGTCGACTGCCATTCGAACCAATCGAAGCACGGGAAGGGCGGCGCGCTGAAGGCGAAGCATTGGTTCACGGTGCCGGGTTGTGCTGCCTGTCACGAGTGGCTCGACCGCAGCGGCGCGCCGTGGGAACAGAAATGCGCGGCATTCGACGGCGCGCTCGCGCGCTGGGAGCCGGTTCGCGCTCGAAAGATGGGTTTGAAGGAGGAAGAGGGTGCGGTGCTTGATTCGAATACCAACGGACACGCGATGGCGCACGCCGCGCGGCCGCAACGGGAAGCGCTATGCCGTGGAGCCGTTTCAACTCACGGCGGCGCTGGAGACGAGGGTGTACAGGCTGGCGCGCCCGACGGTGCAGAACACGACCCGGCCGTTTGTTTGGGTTGATGCATGGATTCCCGAGGATCGCCGGAGCGGCATTCCGGTCCTCGACGATGCGTGGGTAAGGGCGGGTGTGTATCGCACCAGGGCTTATATCGACGACAACAAGAAGACTTTGGCCCCGTTCCTCGAGAGCGGATTAAACGAGATGGAAGTGGGAGATTGAGCATGAACAAGACGATTCCGGACAACTTCGACGCGCTGTGGGTGGCGCTCGGCATCAAGCGCAAGAGCTGGACTGCTCCAATCCAACCGCAGAAGGTGACGCGATGATCGCCGCCGCCTCTCTCGCGTCGCCGAGCGCGGACGCCGCCGGCATCGTCTTTGTGTTCATGTGGACTGCTCTGTCGGTTCTCGCGACGGCCGTGTACTCGCGGATGGGAGCTCACCAGTGAGCGCGCACGCCTACATTCAATACGCGGACGTCCCCCAGAACTTGATCGACACGAGCAGGCAGCACATCGACGGAGTGACGGGCGCCAAGGTCATCGCCTTCGACGGTTGCCCGTTCGCCGGCCAGATCGAGACCGATGGCGACTCATTAGAAGTCGAATTCCCGTTCCCGCGCAACGCCGAGCTTCGAGACAGCTTCGTCGCTTGGCTCATGAACTGGGGAATCAGCTTCATGGTGGCGATGTGAGGCGGTTCGAGTTCATGGACCCGGCAATCGTCCTTGAGCGGAAGCAAGAGGGCACATGCTTGGGCTGCGTCCAACTCGTGCTGTCGCGCTGGGGTGGAGTTCGGAAGTACGTGTGCAGCAGAGGAAATCAGAAAGCGTCACTCGATTGGGTCGAGATGCGCCGATGCAATGAATACGAGGCGGAGGTTGAATGAAGTTCGAGACGAACGAGGCGCGGTTCGACAATTGGGGTATGACGGTGCGCATGCCCAAGTTTCAATCAGGAGTTTGCGCGCAGTGGGCGCAACTCTATGTCGCTTTGCGCGACGCGAAAGAAGCGCCCTCCGGCGTGACGCCCGTCGAAAAGGATGGTTGGCTCGTTGAGGCGGCTTGGTCGACGATGCCGAACCACGTGCACAAGTGGGTGTTGAAGTACACCTACGTTTGGAGAATGTCTCCGGAGCAGGTGCAGACGCGCATGCGTAAGCAGCACAAAGCCGTGTTGCGCGGGCGTCAGTTCGAAATCGTGCTGGCTGAAGCCGAAAACTCGCTCCGGCAGCACATCTCGAAGATCCATGCTCAATCGTTTATGAAGAACTTGCAAAAGACAGGTTGTAAACCAGCAGCAACCGTCCTATAATCGCGCCAGATTACCGAATCCGCCTCGCGCGTGAGCTTTCGCTTCCCGACTGGGAGGCGAAGTTGTCGGTAGAGAAAGCCCGCCACTGAGCGGGCTTTTTGCTTTCTCGAACACGTTCATCCGTGTCTCCTCGGCGGGGCAACTGCCCTGATTTGACGCCTCGGCTTTTGCCGGGGCGTTTTCTTTTCGGAGGTTGCTATGCTGAAGTTCAATCCCGACACCAACATCATCTTCGATAACGAAGAGGCGGCTGTCGCACCGATCCGTGAAATCACGCGCGACGAGATTCCCGATCTGATCGCGAACGGAGCGGGCGTTGACCCGAGCGCCAACGTGGGGGAGCAAACCTCGTCGCCAGCCCAGACGGATGGCGATGCCCAGGCTGCTCAGGACCCGGCTGTGTCTGCGACCGGCTCGGATACGGCAGGTGAACAGGGAAACGCGGAGCAGACCGCTGCCAACGGTGCGGCGGTCGAACAAGGCGCTGGTTCAGATACGACATCTGCCGCACCTGTGGATTCGGCATCGACTCCGGACGCCGGTGACGCGGGAAACGGCTCCGGCGCGAGTTCTGTCGACGTCTCTCCGGCGGTGATTTCTGACGCGCAAGCCGACCCCGGCGGCGCGGGTGCGGCTGACCTCAGCCCGACGCCAGCCGCGCCGAATCTCGATGCGCAATCGCAGGCAAGCGTCTCGTCGGACGCCGTCCCTTTGGACGTTGGTGGCGCCGCTGATGCGGAGGCTGGCGGTGCTGAAGCGGGGGAGCCCGATGCGGCGCTTTCTGCTTCCCAGACTGGCTCTGGCTCGGATGAGCATCCGCTGACCATCATCGGCGAGATAGAAGCATTGGTGCGCATGGTCGGCAACGCCGCTGTGCACGAGTATCAGCGCCTGATCCAACGTCTGGCCGATCTCAAGAACCATCCGACCATCAAGGACGGCGAGTAATGCAGAGCCCCATCCGCATCAGTGTTCAGTCGGATCTCGACGCGCTGACGCGGAGGCTCAACGATTTCGAACGCAAGCAGCTGCCGTTCGCGTCTGCACAGGCGCTGACGGCGGTCGCAAAACGCGTTCAGGCCGCCGAGAAAGCGGCCCTCCCTCAAGTGTTCGATCGCCCGACGCCATTCACGGTCAATTCGATCGGCGTGAAAGCCGCGCGCAAGAACACGCAAGAGGCGCTGGTGTTCGTGAAGGACATCGCCGCCGCGTATCTCGCGCCGTACGAGTTCGGCGGCACGCACAAGCTCATCGGCTCGGGCAAGACGTGGCTAAATCCGAAGGATATGGCGCTGCTCAACCAGTACGGCAACTTCAGCCGCACGGCACTGAAGCGTCTCGAAGGTCGGCCAGACATCTTCGTCGGCACGATCAAAACCGCGAGCGGTGAATCGATTGGCGGGGTGTGGCAGCGGCCCACCGACGTCAAGGCGATCAAGCGCAGCGGCAAGCGGGGCGTCGCGATGCGTGGCGCGAACAAGACCAGTCACCTCAGGCTGCTCATCCGCTTCGGCGATGCGCAGCCGGTCAAGCAGCATCTCCACTTCGGGAAGCGCGGCCATGAGGTGGTCGCATCGACATATCGCGCCGAGTTCGCTGCGGCGTTTGCAAAGGCGCTCGCGACGGCACGGTGATCGACGATGAGGATCTATAAGTGCACGAACTTCACCGGCTTCTATCCGGTGGGTGTCGCGGCAGTCGTCGTTGCTGAATGCGCGTCTGCAGCTGAGCACCTGCTTAATGTGGCGCTGCAGGCTGTGGGGCTGCCCGGTGATGCTCAGATCGGCGAAGAGGACGCGATCGACCCGGCCATGCCCGGCATCGTGATGCTGAGGAACGGCGACTACTGACCCTCGCAGCGTGCGGGGATGGTTGTAAAAGATGCGCGTCGGAGGGCGAGGCGGGCGGGTTTGGGAGGGGTCGCAGGTATGGTTTACAACCGGGTCCCTCTCCGCCCTTCTGCTTCGCGGGCACTGCGCGCGCGCGATCTTTCTCTAGCCACAAAAATTTGAAATTTGGGTAACACCAGCGGCGATGAATCAGAGCGAGTTTGCAACTCTCCACGGCGTCAGTCGAAAGACGGTCACGAAATGGAAGGAGCGCGGCTGGCTTGTGTTTGCGGGCGATGAAGTCGATGTCGATGCCTCGAATGCGCTGCTGAAAAAGTACCGGCGCGACGGCGCCCCGGCTGTTACCCCGCCTGTTACCCAAGCGTCGGCGGGTAACAAACCGAAAACCGTTACCCAGGCGGCCAGCGAGGTAACGCTCGGCGAGCGCGAGAGCGCGGCGGACGCCGCAGACCGCATCTTGTCGGGCAACGTGCAGCTTCTCGACTTCGACGAAGCGCGCTGTTTCAAAGAGAACTATCTCGGGCTGAAGGCACAGCTCGAATACGACCGAGATTCCGGTCTGGTGATCGACGTCGCCGAAGTGGCGAAAGCCGTCGGCACTGAATACGCCAAGGTCCGAACCCGCCTGCTGTCTATTCCCGCGGAACAGGCTCCGCGTCTCCATCGGTGCAAGACGCCTGCCGAGTTGCAGGACATTTTGCAGGAGGTCATCACAGAAGCACTCGAAGAACTCACTCGCGATGGAGCAGGCAACCCTAAATAGCACACGGCGATACGCGCGCGGCTATGCGGCGTTGCGCGCGGGCCTCGCGGCGGCGCTTCGCCAGAACCTGACGCCACCGCCGAAGCTGACGTTGAGCGAATGGGCCGAGCGCTATGCCGTGCTTTCGCGTGAGACGAGTGCGCAGACCGGCCGCTTTCGGGCGTTCGGTTATCAGAGGGGCATGCTGGATGCAGTAACCGACCCCAGCGTCGAGAAGATCAGCGTCATGAAGTCGGCTCGCGTCGGCTACACGAAGCTGATGGATCACGCGGTCGGCTTTTTCATCCACCAGGATCCTTCGCCGATTCTCGTCGTGCAGCCTCGTGTCGAGGATGCGGAGAGCTATTCGAAGACCGAGATCGCGCCGATGCTGCGGGACACGCCTGTGCTCGCGGCGATCGCGGGCGATCAGAAGGCGAAGAACAGCGATCAGACGATCCTCGCGAAGACGTTCCGCAACGGTTCGAGCCTGACGCTCGTGGGCGCAAACAGCCCGGCGGGTTTCCGGCGGATTACGTCGCGCGTCGTGATGTTCGACGAGGTCGATGCATATCCGGTCGATGGCGCGGGAAACGAAGGCGATCAGATCGCCCTCGGCACGAAGCGCTCCGAAACCTTCTGGAATCGCAAGATCGTCCTCGGCTCGACGCCGACGGTGAAGGGCTACAGCCGGATCGAGAAAAGCTTCAACGAGAGCGATCAGCGCTACTTCTTCGTGGCCTGCCCGCACTGCGGTGAGCACCAGGTGCTCGAATGGGGCAGTCCCGAAACGCCGTACGGCATGAAGTGGGACAAGGACGAGCACGGCAACGGCATTCCGGAAAGCGTCTACTACGTCTGCCGGCACAACGGCTGCATCATCCATGAGGCCGACAAGGCTGACATGGTGACGAACGGTGAATGGCGCGCGACGAAGCCATTCAAGGGGCATGCCGGTTTCCATATCTGGGCCGGATACAGCCTCTTCCCGAACGCGTGCTGGTCGAATCTCGTTGCCGAATGGCTCCGCGTGAAGGATGACCCGCTCGCGCGGCAGACGTTCATCAACCTGGTGCTCGGCGAGCCGTACGAGGATCGCGGCGATCGCGCACTGAGCGAAACGCGGCTGGCGGCTCGCACGGAAGTCTGGGATGCGGAAGTGCCCGACGGCGTCGGTCTGATCACAGTCGGCGGCGACGTCCAAGACGATCGCGTCGAGCTTGAAACGATCGGTTGGGGGCACAACGAGGAAAGCTGGTCGATAGATCACGCGGTCATCGAGGGCGACCCCGAGAGCGCGGAGCTTTGGAAACGCGTCGACGAATATCTGAAGCGGGTGTGGCGGCGCGCGGACGGTCGCGGTTTCGCAGTATCCGCCGCCTGTATCGACTCCGGCGGTCACCACACACAGAAGGTGTACGAGTTCGCGAAGGCGCGGCTCGGGCGCCGCATCTGGGCGATCAAGGGCGAGTCGGCGCGCGGCGGCGCGCGGTCACCTGTCTGGCCGACGAAGCGACCTTCGTCGCGAACGAAATCGACGTTCAGGCCGGTCATCATCGGCGTGAATGCGGCGAAGGACGTGATTCGCGAGCGGTTGCGACGCGATCCCGAAGACAACGACGGCGTGCTGACGTACCCGGCCGGGTACATGCACTTCCCGACGGACCGCGACATCAACTACTTCGCGCAGCTCATCTCCGAGCGCTCGGTGACGAAGTTCGTCAACGGGCAGAAGTTCCGGGTGTGGGAGTTGCCGCCTGGCCGCGCGAACGAAGCGCTCGACATTCGGGTGTACGGCTACGCGGCGCTGTGCGGCCTCATGCACATGGGCCTGAAGTTGAACCGGCGCGTCGATGCGGTGCAGGCCGATCCGGCTGATCTCCTGCCGCCTGCTCCGGAGACGCGGCAGGAGGTCGAGCTCGATGTCGTGAGCGCGACGCGGCCAGTGCGCCCAGACGGCCCGATCATCAAACAGGCGCAGCCTGAGAAACGCTCTCGGATCCGGCGGCTCGCCGGCTGAAGCATAGGAGAACCACTTTGCGATGCTTCGACCCGAGCCGCAGCCTGCTCGCCGGCATGGATCAGACAGCGCTGCGGCAGTCACTCGCCAATGCGCAGCAGATCTACATCCAGTTGTCGACGGGCGCGCAGGGCGAGTCTTATTCGTACACGCAGGGCGACGGTACGCGCTCAGTCACGTACACGCGCGCAAACCTCGCGGAGCTTGCTGCGGCAATCCAGTTGATGCAAGCGCAGCTAGGCATCGTCTCGTCGCCCCGCAGAGCAAACCGAATCACCTTCACACGGCGATAACGCATGGAATCGAACGTACAGCTACTTGGTCCGGACGGGAAGCCGCTGCCGGAGCGCAAGAGCCGTGCGCTCGCGCTTAACGGCAGTTATAGCGGGTACGGCAGCACCAGCGCATTCGACGCGGCCGATATGTCCAGCCAGCATATGCGTGACTGGAACCCGGTGCTTTGGTCTCCGGACGGCGAGCTGAACCCGTATCGCGATCGCATCGTCTCGCGCGTGCGCGATCTGGTGCGCAACGACGGGTGGGCGTCAGCGGCGGTCACGCGCACGCTCGACAACGTCATCGGCGCGGACTTCCGGCCGATCTCGAAGCCGGATTACCGCGCGCTCGCCGCGATGACCGGCAACAAGAAATTCGATCACGTCTGGGCAGATGAGTTTGGGCGTGCGCTCGAGGCGGGTTGGCGCACGTGGTCGGAAGATCCGGCCCACTTCTGCGACGCGCAGCGCAAGCTGACGATTCCGCAGATGATGCGCCTGGCTTTCCGCCACAAGATCGTCGACGGCGATGCGCTTGCGATCCTGCAGTGGATGCCAGAGCGCCTGCCGCGCGGCGCGCGCTACGCGACCGTTCTGCAGCTGATTGACCCTGACCGCCTGTCGAATCCGCAACAGAATTTTGACCGCCAGACGATGCGCGGCGGCGTCGAGGTGGACGAATACGGTGCGCCCGTTGCGTATCACATCCGCAAGGCGCATCAAGGTGACTGGTTCAGCGGCGGAAAGCAGGTGACGTGGGAGCGGATTGCAGCCGAAACTGATTGGGGCCGGCCGATCGTCGTGCATGATTACGACTTCGACCGTGCCTCGCAGCATCGCGGCGGCGCGGGCATCCTGACGCCGGTGCTGCAGCGGCTGAAGATGCTTATCAAGTACGACGGCACCGAACTCGACGCGGCGATCATCAATGCGATCTTCGGCGCTTACGTCACGAGCCCGTTCGATAAGCAGCTCGTGACCGAGGCGCTTGGCGACGGCGAAGACGCCGAGGCATACAACGGGTATCAGGACGCACGCGCGGATTTTCACGACAAGACGGATCTCCGTCTCGGCGGCGCGCGGTTGCCGATCCTGTTTCCCGGCGAACAGATCAACACCGTGTCAGCTACACGGCCGGCGGGCAATTTCGCCGAGTTCGAGAACGCCATGCTGCGCAACGTCGCGGCAGGCACCGGCATGTCCGCGCAGCAGATCACGCAGAACTGGGCAGACGTCAACTACTCGTCGTATCGCGCCGCGGCGCTTGAAGCGTGGAAGACGTTCGATCGGCGCCGCAGCGACTTCGGTCGCGGATTCGGTCAGCCCATTTTGTGCGCGATGGTCGAGGAAATGATGGACATCGGCGAGCTTCCGCTCCCGGCCGGAGCGCCGGAGTTCGCGATGGCGCGCGCGGCATATACACGTGCGTGGTGGATCGGTCCGGGCCGCGGATATGTTGATCCGATGAAGGAACGTCAGGGCGCGGCGCTCGGCATCGAGTCGGGCTTGTCGACGCTCGAAGACGAATCGGCGCAGCTGTCGGGCAACGATTGGCGCGACAACATCGATCAGCGCGCAATCGAGATCCAGTACTTCAAGGATCGCGGCATTCCTCTTCCCTCGACGCTGAAAGACGACGCGACGGCGGACGAGGTAACACAGGAACCCAAGGCTCAATGAACAACCTTCTCCCACGACTGGCGACGCGGATGTTCAACACGCCCGTCGCCATTCATCCGCGCAAGGCGGAGATCGTGGTGGCGGCGCTCGCCGATCGGCTCGGCATTGGCGGCATGGTGAGGCTGGACGGCACCGGCATCGTTCCGATGGCGATGGAAGATGATGAGTACGGCTTTGCGGAGCCGGGCCGCACGCCGCGCGCCGGGTACGACAATGTGGGCGGCGTTGCGGTAATCGAGGTCCAGGGCACGCTGGTTCAGAAGCTCGGTTCCTTGCGTCCATACAGCGGAATGTCGGGATACGACGGGATTCGCCAAAATTTGCTGATGGCGCTCGACGATCCCGACGTCAGTGCGATTGCGCTCGACATCGACTCACCCGGCGGAGAAGTGGCCGGATGCTTCGATCTTGTCGACATGATTTACGGCGCGCGCGGCGTGAAACCGATCTGGTCGATTCTCAACGAGTCGGCCTATAGCGCCGCATATGCGATCGCGAGCGCTGCTGATCGCATCATCGTGCCGCGCACGGGCGGCGTCGGAAGCATCGGCGTCATCTGCGCGCACGTGGATCTGTCTGAAGCTCTGTCGAAGGCTGGCATGAAGGTGACTTTCATCACCTACGGGGATTACAAAGCCGACGGCCATTCCGAGATACCGCTTGCTCCCGATGCGCTGGCGCGCTTCCAGGCGGACATAAACACAATGGGCGAACTGTTCGTTGAGACAGTCGCTCGTAACCGAAATGTCGCGGCCGCCACGGTGCGCGATACGCAAGCCGCCACATTTATGGGTGACAAGGGCGTCGCTCTCGGATTGGCGGATGAAGTGGCGGCTCCTGATGCCGCGTTTCGAGCCCTGATCCAGTCGATCCGGTCTTAAATTTCTTACTGAAGGGAAGCTATATGAAGCTCTCGAAGATCGCGAGCGCGATGCCGTTCGCCCATTTCCTCGGGCTGCCGAGCGCGTCCGCGTCGTCGCCGAGCGCGGCCGCCCGCGCGGAAGAAGACGAGGATCGCAAGCAGCGCGAGGACGAGTCGGATGACGAGTACGCCAAGCGCATGGAAGAACAGGACAAAAAGGACGAAGAGGCGCGCAAGGCCGAGCAGGAAGAGAAAGACAAAGAGGCCAAGCGCGCCGAAGAAAACGACGACGATGTCGACGCCGAAGCGGACGACAAAGACGATAAGGAAGAAGGCAAGCGTGCAGGTCGCGCACAAGGCGCACGTCAGCGCGAGCGTGTGCGCTGCGCTGCGATCGTCGCGGCCGGAATCAAGAGCGGCATGGTGAAGCAGGCATGCGCATTCGCTTTCGACACGAACATGTCGGCCGCGCAGGCTATCAGTGCGCTCGTGGTCGGTGCTGAAGACCGGCCTGCGGCCGCTGCGCCGACGTCGCGCAAGCCGTCGCTCGACGAACGCATGTCGCACGCCCGTCCGGCAAACCCCGGCTCGTCGGCCCCCGCAGCGGCAGAGCCGTCGCTTGCAGACCGAATTGTCGCGGCAGGCAAGCTGCGCCGCGGCGAGATCTAACCCCTCCCCAAACCCGGAGAAACTCAGATGGCATTGACTCCTACCACGGTCGGGGAGAATCCCCAGGTCCCGTCGGCATCCGCCCAAACGTTCGTCCCCGATCAACTGATCGCGGGCCCGAAGCAACTCGTCACCCGCAACGTCACGATCACGGGTGGCCCGTTCGTGCGCGGCACTGTGCTCGGCAAGATCACGGCGAGCGGCAAGTTCACTGTCGCGCTGTCGGCTTCGTCCGATGGCAGCCAGACGCCGACGGCGATCCTCGCTGATTACGCCGATGGCAGCGCCGGCGACGTCGTTGCGGGCGTGTATCTCGAAGGCGAGTTCAACGTCAACGCGGTGACGCTCGGTACCGGCATCACGTCGACTGCAGCACAAGACGCGCTGCGCCCGCTCGGCATCCACCTCAAGTCCTCGGTCACGGCTGCTGACCCGAGCTAAACCCTCAATCGAACTGATGTGAAGGCCCCGCCACAGCGCGGGGCTTTTTCATTTGGGCCACACACTCGGAGAGAGCAATGCCCGGAAACTTGATTTACGACACCAACACCCTGGTCGGGGTTGTGCAGAACCTGAAGATGGCGCAGAGCTGGCTGCTTGACCGCTTCTTCCCGAACATGATCCCGGCAGACAGCGAGTTCGTGTCGATCGATGTCGACGTCGGCAAGCGCCGCATGTCGCCGTTCTGCTCGCCGCTGGTCGAAGGCAAGCTCGTAGAGAGCCGTCGCTACCAGACCAACACCTTCAAGCCGCCGTACATCAAGGACAAGCGTGCGCCGGATCTGCGCAAGCCGGTCCGTCGGATGATTGGCGAGCGCATCGGCGGCGAGCTCTCCCCCGAGGTCCGCGAGCAGATGAACCTCGAGTTCGAACTCAACGACCAGATCGATATGCTCACCCGCCGCATGGAATGGATGGCGGCGCAGGTGCTGGTCACGGGTACGCTCACGGTATCCGGCGAAGGCTTCCCGACGACCGTTATCGACTTCGGTCGCGATGGTTCGCTGACGATCGCGCTCACTGGCGGCGCGCAGTGGACGGCCGCGAACATCACCGCCGGTACGGCAAATCCGACCGGCAACATCGAGACGTGGCAGCAGCAGATCCTGAAGTCGTCGGGCGCAGTCGCAACCGACATCGTCTTCACTCCGAAAGCGTGGAATGGTTTCAAGCTCGACCCGACGCTGAAGGGCGCGATCTACTATCCGGCGTTGGGGCAGAACGGCAACGTCGTGAACGTAGGCGCGCAGATTCAACGCGGTGCCGTTTCGAAGGGCGTGTGGGGGCAGTACAACCTCTGGCTGTACAACGACTGGTACGTCGATGACAACAACGTCGAGCAACCGATGCTTCCGGACGGCTCCCTCATCATGACGGGCCCGGACCTCGACGGCACCCGCGCGTTCGGTCAGATCATCGACCCGGCGTTCAACTATGCTTCGCTGCCGTTCGCGCCGAAGACGTGGTTGAAGGACGATCCGGCCCAGCGTTTCCTGATGATGCAATCGGCCCCGATCATCATCCCGAGCCGCGTCAACGCCGCGCTGGCCGCGACCGTCGCGTGAGGTGACTGATGGCTACCAACGAAAAGATGGTTGAAGCCGTCGTCGCGCGCAATCGCACGATCCACGACCAGTTGAAGCCGAACGAAGAGCCGGTCATCAAGACGGCCGGTCAGAAAGTTCGACTGCCTGAGTCGGAGGTGAAGCGCTTGCGTGATCTCGGCTTTCTCGTTCCCGAAAAGGTCGAGGAAGTGAAGCTCGAAGGCGCGCAGATCACTGGCGGCCAGGTGTCGATCAACGAGTCGGAGTGACCGATGGACTGGGACGACATCGTCGATGGCAAGATCCTCGGCCCTCTGATGGCGCAGTTCGGGACGGCGATCACCTATATGCCGATCGACGGTGGTTCGTTCCAGATCACTGGCGCTTACGACAAGGCGTTCTTCGGCGTCGATCCGGTGACCGGGTCGACGGTCGTCACGCAGCAGCCGACGGTTGGCATCCAAGTCTCGCAGTTCCCCGTTGAGCCGCAGCAGTACGACACGCTGATGATAAATAAGACGGGCGAGCAGTGGCAGGTGCGCGAGGTCCATCTCGATGGCCACGGCGGCGGCCGGCTCATGCTCAACGTCATAGGGCAAACCGATGTCTGATCCGACTGGCCGCGCCGAATTGCGTGGCGTGCTGCTCTCGATCTTGCAGACGATTCCGGGTGTGGCTGTGTATTCGCCTGGTGACTGGAATGTGGCGACGCCCAAGCTGCCCGCGATCAAGCTGCGGCCGGCGAAAGAGCGGAAGCAGTCGAATGGCCGAAACGGCCCGACGGCGTTCACGACAGTCGCGGCATTCGAGATCAAGGCTGAGGTGTCGGCTGCGTCCGGTCCTGCAGCGCTCATCGCGCTGGAGACGCTCGGCGCGGAGATTGAAGAGGTGGTCTTCAAGAGCATTCCGTTGCGGCGGCTCGCGCAGGACTTCCCGTTTTGCGACACGGAAACGGAAGTGACCGCCGATGGCGCGACGCACGTAGGCGGCCTTTCGATTCTTCTGGGCATTGAGTTCGTCGAGACGTTCTATCCGGACATCAACACGCAGTTGCTTGCGATGAACGTGACGGCTGACCTCACGAACGTCGCCGATCCGAACGGCACCTATCCAGACCCGCCATTCCCCGACGCTGTCACGCCGGCCCCGCGCACGCAGGGCCCGGACGGCCGCGCGGAAGGCGAGGTCAACGTTCAATTTCCTCAATAGGAGCGACGAATGATCGTCAAACCTGCGCCGGGCCTCAAAGTGCGGCATCCGGTTACGAAGCAGTTGCTGCCGGACGAAGGCATCGAAGTGCCGGACGGCGACATCTTCTGGACCCGCGTGCTCAATGACGGCGACGTCGTTCTCGCGGACAACGCGGCTCTGCCCGCACCGAAGCAGTCGGGGAGTGACGCAGAATGACCATTCCGTTCAAGCAGATCCCGCAGAACATCCGCACGCCGCTGTTCTTCGCTGAGATCGACAATTCGCACGCGAATTCCGCTGTCGCGAACCAGCGCGCATTGCTGATCGGTCCGATGACGTCGGCCGGCAGCGCGACGCCCAACGTGCCGCTTATCTCGTCGGGCACTGGCGACGCGAATGTTCAGGCTGGCGCGAACTCCGTGCTCGCGCTGATGACGGCCGCCTATCGCCAGAACGACCAGTTCGGCGAGTTGTGGTATCTGCCGGTGCAGGATGCGGCGGGCGCAGTGGCAGCGACAGGCACGATCGCGTTCACGGCGGCGCCGACCGCGAATGGCACGATCTCGCTTTACATCGCCGGTCAGCTTGTCACCGTGCCGGTGACGGCAGGACAGACGACCGCGCAGATTGCGA
The DNA here is from genome assembly GCF_001544795.2 of Caballeronia temeraria. Lineage (GTDB taxonomy): Bacteria > Pseudomonadota > Gammaproteobacteria > Burkholderiales > Burkholderiaceae > Caballeronia > Caballeronia temeraria. The sequence continues at coordinate 71,975 of NZ_FCOI02000031.1, forward strand.
CCGCTGTCGCTGCGGCGATCAATCTGATTCCGTCGATGCCCGTCACTGCAGCCGCATCGACGAGCACCGTAACGCTGACGGCTGACAATAAGGGCCTCGTCGGCAACGACATCGACGTCCGCTTCAATTACATCGGCACGACGGCTGGCGAGGCGCTGCCGACCGGCCTCGCTGCGACGATCACGGCGATGGCGGGTGGTACGACGAACCCGACGCTCACGACGGCGCTCGGCAACCTTCAGGACATGCCGTTCGACTTCATTGCATGCGCGTTCACCGATACGACGTCTCTCGACGCGCTGAAGGCGTTCCTGAACGACTCGACCGGCCGTTGGAGCTGGCAGCAGCAGGTGTACGGTCACGTGTTTGTCGCATATCGCAGCACGTGGGCGGGGCTCACAACTTTCGGCACGTCGCGCAATAACCAGCACGAGTCGATCATGGGCTTCAATGACTCGCCGACGCCCGCATGGCAATGGGCGGCGGCGATCGCGGCGGTGACGGCGGTGAGCGTGCGCGCTGATCCGGGCGTACCGATGCAGACCGTCGCGCTGACCGGCGTGCTTGCGCCGCCGCTCCAATCGCGATTCAACTTGAGCCAGCGCAACACGCTGCTGTATGACGGCATCGCCACCTTCACGGTTGGTGACGACGGCACGGTCGCGATCGAGAACCTGATCACGAGCTACCAGACGAATGCGTACGGCCAGCCGGACAACAGCTACCTTGAAGTCGAGACGATGTTCCTGCTCGCGTACGTGTTGCGTCGCCTGCGCACGCTGGTGACGTCGAAGTACGCGCGCGTGAAGCTGGCCGCGAACGGGACGCGCTTCGGGCCGGGCGCCGGCATCGTGACGCCGAACATCATCAAGGCTGATCAGATCGCCGAATATCAGGCGATGGAGTACGAAGGCTACGTGCAGGGCAGCGATAAGTTCGCTCAGTCGATCATCGTCGAGCAAAACGCGCAGAACCCGAACCGTGTCGACGTCCTCTGGCCGGGCACGCTGATCAACCAGTTGCGGATCTTCGCGCTGCTCGCGCAGTTCCGTTTGTCCACCAGCCAGACGTAAGCAGTTCGCCAACGCTGTGAGCCGCCCATGACCGGGCGGCTTTTTCTTTTGTGGAGAAGCCAACGATGGCGAACAACACGAATTTCATCGCCGGGACCGCGTATATCACGATCGACGGCGTCAACTACCAGCTCGAAGGTGAGTTGCGGTACGACGTCGGCACCGTGACGCGCGAGACGCTCGGTGGGCAGGACACCATTCACGGCTTCAGCGAGAAGCCGAAAGCGCCGTCGATCTCCGCATCGATTCGTGACTCGGGCGGCGTCAGCCTCGCTGCAATCAATGCGATGCGCAGCAACACGGTCGTCCTCGAGCTCGCGAATGGCAAGACGATCATCGGCCGCAACATGTGGACCGTCGAAGCGCAGGAAGTTGACACGACTGAAGCAAAATTCACCGTCAAGTGGGAAGGCCTGCAGGGCTCGGTCACGGAGCAGTAATCGATGAGCGATACAAAAACTATCCAGCTGCGCAAGGCGCTGAGCTACGGCAAGGGCGATCAGGCGAAGACGGTCGACTCGATCACGCTTCGCGAGCCGACCGCAGGGGAGTACGAGAAGGCGGAAAACGCCGCCGGCGTCTACGGTCTGCAGATCGCCCTCATCGCGCTGCTTAGCGGCGTGCCCGTCGACGTCATCGACCAGATGTACACGAGCCAAATTGACGAGGCGGCCGATTTCATCGGTTCATTCGGCAAGGAAGCGATCAGCGGCATGAAGGCTAGCGCCGACGAGTTCGAGCTTGTTCTCCAATCGCCGGTCAAGCTCACGGCCGACGAGAGCCCGCTGAATGTCGCTTCTCTCGAACTGTGCGAGCCGACGAACCAGCAGAAACGCAAGGCGTCGGCCGCCGGCGGCACGTTCGCCTCGAGTATCGCGCTTATCAGCATCGTGTCGAAGGTGCCGAAGAACGCAGTGCGCGCATTGACGGCGCGCGATTTCATGGCCGCTTGCGCGTACTTCAACGGTTTTCAGCTTCGGCGGACAGCGAACTCGGACGACTGATTGCCGCCGTCACGGCCGTGCCGGAAGGCTGGGATGACGTTCTCGCCGAGTTGACGCATTTCATGCGGTGGGGACCGAACGACGCCGACGGCATGACGTTTTCCGAGACTTTGCGCTGGCTTGATCAGGCCAAGCGCATGAAACAACAGATTGGAGCGAAGGCATGAACATTGGGGGCGGCGCAGGTGCAGTGCTCGGCACCACCTCGGGCATCTCCAATCTGGCGAGCTCGCTGGCCGCGCGGCTCGGCGGCTCGGCGGGGTCGTATTTCGACCAGTTGCGGCCTGCGTCATTTCGCGGAGTGCCTTTCGTATCGCTCGGCGGTGAAGGCGGCTTCGGTCGGCGGAACGAGTTGCATGAGTATCCGCTGCGCGACACTCCGTGGGTAGAGGATCTTGGCCGTGGTACGCGGCGCTTTCGCGTCTTCGGTTTCGTCGTTGGCGACGACGTCATCGCGCAGCGCGATCTGCTTATTGCGGCGTGCGAGAAGGAAGGCGCCGGATCACTCGTGCATCCGACGTACGGTCGGCGAGACGTCAGCCTGATGGACAGCCGCTGGATCGAGCGGTGGGAGAAGGGCCGATATTTCGAATTCGAGTTTGAATTTATCGAGGGCGGCCCTCGTGTCTTCCCGGCGACCTCGGTGGCGGGTGGCAGTCTTATTGAAAGCGCCGCGAGCGGACTGAACGTCGCGGCCGCTCTCAATTTCGCTCGAACGGCGCTGACAGCAATCGCGTACGGCGCGGCGGTCCTTGGATCGGCAGTTAGTACGGCGGTCGGCTGGTACACGGCGGCAAAGAACTTCGTTGGCGACGCGCGGAACCTATTCCGGCTCCTGACGAACCTGCCCGGCGACTTTGGTCGATTCGCTGGCAGCGCGACGGTGCCGACCTTCAGCAAGTTTCCTAGCTCGTCGGTCGACACAAGCGGCGCAACCATCGAAAGCCTCACCCAGGCCGCAACTCTTGCGCGCGCGAATCTCGACGCCGCGTCCGCGACGCTCGATGCTGCTGCGCGGAATCTCGACGCTTCGACGATCGACGACTTCACCGCGGCCGTGCAGGGCGTCACGAGCGCGATGCTGGCGGCCACGCCGGATCCGGCTGATTCGATGCGGTTGCTCGCGTCGTTGGCCGGCTACGAGCCAAGCGGCGCGACAACGACGTCAACGATCGGGACGGCGATGGCGACGATGCAATCAGCGTGCTCAGATCTTTTTCGGCGCACGACGATTGCTTCGATCGCTGTCGCGGCATCGAATTATGAGCCGACGTCGAGCGACGATGCCGCGCGGGTGCGCAGTCAGGTGCTCAATCTGATTGACGCAGAGATGACCGTATCGGGCGATCAAGGCGACGATGAGACGTATGACGCATTGCGATCTCTGCGGCAAGCCGTTGTATCAGACTTGAATCAGCGCGGGGCTAGCTTGCCGGCGATGCGGACATTCGCGTTCGCGACGCCGCTGCCGTCGTTGACGCTTGCGAACCGCATATATCGCGACGCGTCGCGAGCGGACGAACTTGTTTCCCAAGCGGACCCGGTACACCCTGCATTTTTTCCGACTAGCTTCAAGGCACTGGCAACCTGATCCATGGCAAACAACCTGACGATCGTAATCTCCGCGCTCGACAGGACGGGCTCCGGATTCGCATCTGCGAATCGGAACCTTCGCGCCATCGATCAGGCGATGATGCGCACGAGCCGCTCGTCGCAGCGCATGACGGCGGTGCAGAGCTTCGTGACCGGGGCGACGCGCGCGAGCGCGCTCAGCGGCGCTTTGCTTGCTGGTGTCGTCGGCGCGGCGGCGCTCGTGACATCGAAGATCCTCTCGATCGAATCGGCGTGGGCGAACACCGTGCGCAGCGTCAGCAACAAGTCGCTGACGCTCGGGATCGATGCCAAGCAGCTTTTCGGCATCCAGAACGCGGCAAAGTCGGTTGGCCTGAGTGCCGAGCAGGCGACGTCTTCGGTCGAAGGCGTGACGCGCGGGTACTACGAGTCGACGCAAGCTCGTGATCCGCAGAAGCGGATGATTTACCAGGCGTACGGCATCAATGGGCTCGACGAGCGCGGCCAGTTCAGTTCGGAGCGTTTGCTCGAGCAGATTGCGGCCGCCGGTGAAAGCGTGAACAGCCGGAACGGGCCGCTCGCGCGGCACCGTCTGTTCGAAGCGCTCGACGCGGGTGGCTTGGAAGATCTGTTGAATAAGGGCGCCGGCGGTGTGCGCGATCGCTATGCGCGCGGCGTCGCGCTCGCTCCAAGCGAGGACGATATTCGTCACGCGAACGACTATGCTGAAGCGATGGCACGGCTCGACGCCCAATTCGACAAGACGAAGCAGACGATTCTCGGTGGCCTTGCTCCAGCGCTGACGACGTTCTTGGAGGGTGTTGAGAGAGTTATCGCGCGGGTGAACGGGCAGGATTACGTGCCGACGCGCTGGAACGGCACGAGCTATGTGCCCGCTTCGTCGCCGGATGCGCCGCCCGCAGCGAACCTCGGCGACCGCGCAATTGATGGGTTGGAGAAATTCGGCAACCTCCTGCGCGGGAACGGAGCGCGCACGAATGCCCAGGTTGGTGCGGAGCCAAACGCCAACGTTCCGGCCGCCGTCTCCTTCTTCGAGTCGCGGGGGTGGACGCGCGCGCAAGCGATCGGGATCGTCTCGAATCTGCAGCGCGAGAGCGGCATTGACCCGGCCGCAAGCGGCGATAACGGTAAGGCGTACGGAATCGCGCAGTGGCATCCCGACCGCCAAGCCGCGTTTCAGCAGTGGGCCGGAAACTGGATTGGTAACTCAACGCTCGAGCAGCAGCTCGGATTCGTCGATTACGAGCTGCGGCAGGGCGGTGAGCAGCGCGCGGGTGCAGAGTTGGAAATGGCCCGCACGCCTGGTCAAGCGGCTGACGTCGTTTCGCGGCTGTACGAGCGGCCCGCCGCCGCGGCAGCGGAAGCTGCGGCGCGCGCCGCGACCGCGAATCGTATCGCTGGGCTCTATTCGGGCGGACAAGGGGCGGACGGGACGCAGCAAGACGCGGCGCCGACCCGCTCGGACGGCGAGCTTCGCGTCAAAGTAGAACTTGGAAACCTGCCGAAGGGCTCTCGCGCTGAAGTATCGGGCACGCCTAACGTGAAATCGACGGTTGAGCGAGGCTCTACCGGCTCAACCAGTCAATTTGCGCTTGGGGCGACGTACTGATGAATTCGCTCGTTGTCACGCTTCCGGAATCGAAGATCTCGATAACCGGATGGAAAGGCGCGCGCGTCACGCGTTCGATCGAGAGTTGCACAGGCTCGTTTGTGTTGGAGATGACCGAGCGCTTTCCGGAAGAGGTTGATGAGGCGTCGCTGATTGGCGGCGCGCCGATTCAGATCGCGATCGATGCGGATAACCTGCTGTTGACGGGCTACATCGACACCGTCGAATACATCATCACACCGCACGAGCATCTGGTTCGCGCGACCGGTCGTGGCCGTTGTCAGGATTTGATCGACTGTAGTGCGGAAGTGGACCGCATCTTGGCAAACAGCCGCATTGATGCAGTTTGCCGTGAACTTGTGAAGAACTTCGGCGAATCCAAAACGCAGAAGATCGAAGTTGTAGTGAGTGCGAGCCTGCAGGCAGTCATCGATGAACTACCCACGATCCCGTTTCAGTTGATCTCGATCACGGAGACGCCGTGGGAGATCATCGAGCGATGCTGCCGGTATAGCGGCGTGCTCGCATTCGAGCTCGAAGACGGCTCCCTGTGTCTCGCGCTCGCCGGCGACGCGCTCGGATCGACCGGACTGGAAATCGGGAAAAACGTAGAGTCAGCTGTATCGGTGAAGAGCTCGCTCGGGCGCTTCTCGAGCGTCTCAGGTGTGCTGACGAACTACAACAACGCGACGGACATCGGCGTCAACCTGCTGCCCGAATACACGGCATACGACCCGGGCGTGAAGCGGTATCGCCCGAAGTTCATCGTGTCCGAGCAGCCTTCGTCGGATCGGACGTATCTCGAACGGCGTGTCGATTGGCAGATCGCGCGCGCCTATGGCATGTCGCGGCAGGTTCGGGTGCTGGTGGATAGCTGGACCGATTCGAGCGGCTCGCCGTGGTACCTGAACTATCAAGTGCCGGTCACCATGCCGCTGCTCAAGATCCCGGAGAAGACGCTGCTTCTCATTACCGAGATTAGTTTCATCCTCGACGAGAACGGAACGCATACCGAGCTTCTGCTGGCGCCGCGTCAGGCATATCTGCCCGAGCCGCTTGTTCTACAACGCATCGATCCGGACATCGCGCCGGCCTGAGGACTTTGAATGCTCGACGCACTGAACGCGCTCTCACGGCGGATTCGTCTGTTCGTGAGCCGCGCGGTGATCTCGTTCGTCGACGACACGCGAACCGTCCAGTATCTGCAGGCGAAGATCAACGCGCTTGAAACGGTCGGCGACATTCCGCGCTACGTCGAATATGGGCTGTCCTCGAATCCGCCGCTTGGCTCCGAGGCGCTGATCGTTTTCTGAAATGGCGAACGCACGAACGGTGTCGTCATCGCCACATCGAACGCCAAGTATCGCGTCACGGCGCTGGCGAGCGGCGAGGTTGTCGTGCACGACAACACGGGGCAGAAGGTCTATCTATCGCAGGCCGGTATGGTGCTCGACGGCGGCGGAAAGCCTGTGACGATCACGAACACGCCGGACATCCTGGCGGATACGCCGATGCTGAAGTGCACCGGCGACATCCTCGATAACTGCAACACGAACACGCGCACGATGGCGGGCATGCGGACCGTAGCGAACGGTCACACGCATCCGATCAACAACGTGCAGACGGGCGGCAGCACGATTAACACGCAGCCGCCGACACAGCCGGAGTAATAGATGTCCGACATCAGTATCGTCTGGGACCCTGCGAACAGTCGGGGTGACTGGTCGTTCGAGCCGTTTGCGGTCGCAGGGCAGCAGGTCAATGTCGCGAGCCCTGTTCCATTCGGCTACGGCGATGGCGTGACGACACAGTTCGCTCTGACGCCGACTGCCGGAGCGATCAGCGCGATTCTATCGGCGCAGATCTACCGCAACGACTGGCAAGGCAATCAACTGCTGAATTCGGTGCCGCGCACGAACGGTGTCGGCATGTCGGAGGACTACACGACGTCAGCGTGGACCAAGACGCGCGGTACGGTTACGACACCGGGCACGCAGTTGACGCTGCGAGGCACGCCTGCAGAGAAACTCGTCGAAGATACGAGCGCGACGACGACGCACTTCATTCAGCGCGCGACGGCTGCGAGTTACAGCACCGGCGATTATGTATGCGTCTCGGGCATTTTCCACACTGCGGAGCGTACGCAGATCCGGTTGGGCGTCGGGGCTAGCGCCGCATTCGCTTCGACGTCTGTCATCGCGGACCTGAACGCGCAGACAACTGTGACATTCTCGGGGTCGCCGGTCGCATCAGGAATTATCTCGTTGGGCAACGGCTGGTATCGCGTATGGTGCACTACGCAGGCCATCGGTTCCGGTGGCGCGACGCCGCAGGCCATTCTCGCGAATGGCGGAACGTCCAGCTACACAGGCGACGGCGCGAGTGGCCTATACGTCGACGCCATTCAGACGGAAGTCGTGTCACTCGCCGCGCCCGGACCGACGTCCTACATCGCGTGCCCGTCGACTGCCGCCGTCACGGTCACTGACTACACGCTGATATCGAATGGAGCGCTGGCTCTCGCTGCTGCGGCGCTTCCCGGCGCAATTCTTTCTTGGTCAGGCGCTTATCTGTCGAACGCTGCGAGCGGCGGTTACCTTGAAACCGGCAACGATCTGCAGACGGCTGTCTTGCTAAGCCTTTTCACGGATCGAGTTGCGAACGTCGACGACATTATTCCGGACGGCACAGGGGATCCGCGCGGCTGGTGGGGCGATCTCGACGAGGAGAGCCCAATCGGTTCGCGTCTCTGGCTGCTCGATCGGTCGAAGCAGACGCAAGAGGTCCTCAACAATGCTCGCGACTACATCGTCGAGGCGTTGCAATGGCTCGTTGACGATGGCGTTGTCGCGAGCATGGATGTTCAGACGGAATGGACTCGCGACACGTTTCTCGGCGCGCAGATCACGCTCTATCAACCGGCCGGCCCTAGCGTCTCACTGACTTACGCATGGGCGTGGCAACAGCTCACCTGATATGCCATTCCAACGAAAAACGCTCTCCACCTTGATCAGCGAGGTGGCGGCCGACATCAACTCGGCTTTGCAGGGTGCTGATGCAACGCTGCGGCGCACGGTTCTGAAGGTCGTCGGGAAAGTGCAGGCTCGGATGTCGAACCTGCAGATGGGCTATCTCGATTGGATCGCGAAGCAGTCGGTGCCGTTCACAGCAGAGGACGAATACCTCGAAGGATGGGCGGCGCTCAAGAAGGTCTATCGTAAGGCGGCGACGCCGGCGCAGTTGACGGCAGCGTTCGCTGGCGTCACGGGAACGGTGCTTAATGTCGGGACGCAGGTGGTGCGCAGCGATGGCGCGACATATACGACGGGCGCAACAGCGACGGTGGACGGAACGGGATTGCTTTCGGTGACGATCGTCGCGACGGTGGTGGGCGCGGCCGGTAACGCGGATCCGGGCACGACGGTGGCGCTCGGCGCTGCGGTCTCTGGATTGCAGTCATCCGGGACGATCACGGGCACGGTCGCATCGGGCTCAGACATCGAAGAGAACGATGATCTGCGCACGCGAATGCTCGCCGCTTACCAGAGCACGCCGCAAGGCGGCGACATGAACGACTATGTCGGCTGGGCGCTTGCAGTGCCTGGTGTGACGCGTGCGTGGTGTGCGCCGAACGGCTTCGGCGCCGGGACGGTCGTGATCTATACGATGTGGGACTCGGCAGAGGCCTCGCACAACGGATTCCCTCAGGGCACGAACGGCTGCTCCCAGTACGACAAGGGGCCGGGCGGCACACCGCGCGGCACAGTCGCAACGGGGGATCAGCTCGTTGTCGCCGATACGATCGTCAATGAGCAACCTGTGACAGCACTCGTCTATTCGTGTGCGCCGGTGGCGAACAGTCTGACGTTCACGCTCTCTGGTTTGATGAGCACATCGACCTCGACGCGCGCGGCAATAGCCGCGGCCATCTCTGATGTCTTGTTCCGCAATGGTGACCCCCGCGCTGGCACGATTAATCGCTCGGACATCGAATCGGCCATCGCTTCTGTGTCCAGCACGAGCGGCTTCGTGATCACGCTCGTTCAGGGCGTCGTGGGAGTAACGACGACGACCTATCCGGGGAACATCACAAGTGGGTTTGGTCAGCTTCCGGTGCTCGCCGGCGTGAATTACGTTTGAGGCATCCATGCTCGCACCGAATTTCAAGGCAGCCGATTTCCTCGCTGCGATGCAGGCGTTATTGCCGCGCGGTCGTGTATGGCCGCGCGATCCAGATGCTGTCCAGACGAAGGTCTTGTCGGGATTGACTCCTTCGTACGAGCGGCAGACTGCGCGGGCGAATTACCTTCTGGTCGACGCGTTCCCCTCGACGACATACGAGCTTTTGCCGGAGTGGGAGTCGACCCTTGGGCTACCTGATCCGTGTGCCGGTGAGGCACCGACTATTCCGGCCCGGCGCGCGCAGGTAATCGCGCGTCTCACCGCGACGGGAGGCGCATCAATTCCACAGCTAGTGGCGTTCGCGGCATCGCTCGGCTACTCGGTGACGATCACCCAATACACGCAGGCGCGCGCTGGATTGCTGCGGGCCGGGCAACCGGTCAACGGCTATGACTGGAACTTTGCTTGGAAGATCATCGCTCCGCTTAACACCGTCGTCCGCGCGGTAGCAGGGTCAATGGCTGCCGGTGATCCTCTTTCCTCGTGGGGAAATGCAGTTCTTGAGTGTGAGTTTCGCGCTGTGATGCCGGCTCACACGGTCCCAATTTTTGCTTACGCATAAGAGGTCACATGCAACGCATTGATGATGCAACCGCGGCGACGAGTTTGCCGACACCAGAGGCGGCGGGCACGCCAGGCTACTTCACGGAGGGAAATCCAACCGCTGGCACGCCCGCGACCAACGTGCGTGGGTCATGGCTCAACATGATCCAAGAAGAGTTGATGGCTGTCGTTACGGCTGGCGGGGTCACGCCTAGCAAGACAACGTACAACCAGGTCTATCAGGCATTGCAAGCGCTCTTCCAACAGAAGTCGGCTTTCGCCGCTAGCCTTGGGGGCGTTGGTTATTTGAAGATTCCCTCGCCTGTCGGCACGTTTATCCTTCAGTGGGGAACCTCAGCAACCCTAGCAGCGAACACAGTTATTGGCGTCACGTTTCCCGTCGCTTTTCCCAGCGCATGTGTTGCCGCGTTTGCGAACCCGGTAGATCCGGGCACGACAGCGTCATATCGCGTCAACGTTACGACCGTCTCGAAAACGGGCGCGGTTATAGGCTGCACATACAGCTCGCCGGCATTTCCCGCCTTCTGGTTTGCAATTGGATACTGACATGGGCCAAAAACAAGCAGCATACGACGCAAGCGGCGCGCTGATCGCCTTCTACGACACCGAAGACAGCCCGGCACCTGTGGGCGCTGACGTTGTCGACATCTCCAACGATCTCTGGCTCTCGCTGCTCGAAGCACAGTCTCAAGGAAAGCGCTTGATTCGCGGTGAAGACGGCGCCCCAGTGACTGCCGATCCATTGCCGCCGGATGCAGGTCAGGTCTTGACGATCAACAGTGCGCGGCGCGACAGCCTACTTGCGACCGCCGCGCTGGCGATCGCGCCACTTCAAGACGCAGTTGATCTTGACGATGCGACTGACGAAGAAGCAGCGCTTTTGAAGCAGTGGAAGCAGTATCGCGTCGCCGTTAATCGAGTGGACCTCACTCAATGGCCGGTGCAATGGCCGGCGCTCCCTGGAGCTTAATCAGTTGCTTGCGAGCAGCTTGTCGAGGTTGCGTGTGACGGGCTGCGCCAAGACCTAGTGGTCGAACTAGTTCAGGGAGCGTCGCGTCGCCGTTCCATGTAAGCCAATTGGCCTATGTGGCAAGAGAAGATATTTAACCAAACCGCCCACGAGGCGGTTTTTTTACGACCACCCACGGCGCACAAGGAGCCCGCATGTCGGCATTACCGCACCCTCCAGATTCAGGTCGTAGCTGGTTCGACGGGACGATCAATATCCCGACCGTCCTATCGGTGCTCTTCGCGGCGGTGTCCGCGACGGGCTTTTGCATTGGGCTCTACAACAACGTTTCTCAGCGTGTCTTGTTGCTCGAAGAGCGTGATCGACAGCAGGAAGTCCACTTCCAAGCCATCGAACGCGATCAGGCCGCGCTGCGCAGCGACGTGAAGGATCAGCTCAAGGCAATTGGCTCCGACATCAAGGACACGAATTCTAAGCTGGATCAGTTGCTGTACAACCGCGCCGGCGTGCGGCCGGAAACCAGAGGGTGGACGCGATGAATTTGAAACTTACTCTCGCCGATAACTGGCGGCAACTTCACCGACGCGGGACGGTAATCGCGGGCGCGGCGTTCACCGCGCTCGTCGGCGCGGGGCCGCTCATCGCGCAAGCATGGGCAGGCATGCCTGCCGAACTCAAGGCGGCGATTCCACAGAACGTACAGCAGTGGATCGGCTATACGGCGTTCGGGCTGGGCTTTCTGGCGCTGCGCTACACGTCGGTGCGGCGAAAGGATAAGGAGGGCGGTGATGGCGCGGATCAAACCTGAAGAGGCTGGCGGGCAGAACGTCGTCGCCTTTCTTGACATGCTCGCCGTGTCGGAAGGCACGTCGATCGATCCGGACAGCGACGACGGCTACAACGTGATCGTCGGTGGCGCGCTCTTCATCGGGTACGCGGATCATCCGCGACGCCTGGTGCAGTTGCCACGTCTCGGCATCGCTTCGACGGCTGCCGGCCGGTATCAGTTGCTCGCGCGCTATTTCGATGCGTACAAGAAGCAGCTTGGCCTACGCGACTTCTCGCCGATCTCGCAAGACAAGATCGCCATTCAGCAGATCCGCGAGCGCCGCGCAATTGACGACATTAACGCGGGACGCATCGAGCGCGCAATCGCGAAGTGCTCGAACATCTGGGCCAGTCTGCCCGGCAACAGCTATGGCCAATTCCAGCACAAGATTGAGACGCTCCGCGCGGCCTACATCCTCCATGGGGGCACCGTATGTTGAGCCTGATTGTTCAATTCGGCCCGTGGGTCGTCGCGGCGCTCGCCGCAGTGTTCGGCTTTACGCGCGATCAGCAGGCGAAGACCGCGACCGCCCAGGCGAAACAGACGGTTGCCGAAGCAAATGCCGCAGTTCAGCAAGCGAAGACGCAAGTCGCCGAGGGGCGCGACAGCGAGGCGCAAGCTAATGCCGCCGCCGCGCGCGCGGGCGCCGATGCATCGAAGGAGAGAACTCATGTGGAAAACGACGTTGCTGCTTTGCCTGCTGGTGCCGCTGCTGTCGAGCTGCGAGACGAGTGGAGTCGACCAGGTGAAGACGCCGGTCGTGGAGCCGTTGGTGCAGGTCAAGACCCGAATCGTTGACACGGCGTGCGACTGGACGAAGCCCATCTATGTGAGCGCGACGGACGTGCTCAGTGACGAGACGGCGAAAGCGATCCTCGCGCACAACAAGGCGGGCGCGGTCCAATGCGGCTGGAAGCCAACTGGCAGGTGAGCAGCAGGCGCTCCAAATGAAAATCCCGCCATATGGCGGGATTCAAAAAAGCGGTCGTCATCGTCTTTCGCGCCGCTCGATTTCTGCAATCGTCTGCTTGCAGGATCTCCCGGCTCGACGGACAGTGGAGAGATCGAGCGCAACCCTCATTAAGTGATTGGTTTCGAGCCAGAAACATGGTTCCCGCTTCGATACGAACAGTAAGAAAGTCCTAATCGAAGAAAGTCAGCTTTCTCGATGCCTCGTTAGCGGGCGGCGAATGATATATGACGAATGCGCATCCCGAGTTCACGGACGTCGGCGCCCATCCCGATCGCCGAAGGAACAACGAAGGCTGGTGAGCGCACTTCGACCCCGATGACTGGGTAGCCATTTGATGCATCTGCTATTTCCTTAGCAGATAACCGATAGCTGAAATCTTCGCGATCAGCGGTCGAATGAATCGTCTCCGATCGCAGAAGTCTTCCATTCACCCATATGCTTAGCTTGGCCTTGGAAAGATCAGCGTATTTCTTGCGGTACAGTTCAACCGGCAACTCGCCGCTAATTTCGAGATCATGTCCCGATTCAAGAGCCTGTTTCGCGAAAGAAATGAACACTGCCCGGCCAGCCCATGCCGCATCCGGATTCTCTTCAGGCAGGTACGCGCCAATCAGTTTTTTGTTGCGAGCCGGGTCTGTCTGATCAAAACCTTTAGTGTCGGTGTACGTTTTACGAGTCGTCGCGCAGAGCATCGGGCTATCAACGTCAGACTCGACATGGCGACAGCTTGCCGCGTCAAGAGCGAGCTGATACTGATCCAAAAGATAGGAGCCTGCCCAATCAAGGCCTTTGGCACTGGTAACGGCGAAGACTGGTCCATTATGACTGTCCACGGCAGAGGCCATCGCTCTTTGCAACTCACGGTTGAAGTCTGGGCCCGTCAAATTGGAATGAGGGGCGACCACACGTGGGTGATCCGCAAATTGAGGAACGAGATAAGCGACTGGCTCGGGCGTTAAGGTCAACAAGAGTGAATCCTTCGGCAGCTTTGGCAGGTTCGAAGAAAAATATGGCCCATCGATCACATCTGCTCTGGCCAACTGCGGAGGCATAGTCAAAAGCCCAATTGCACAGAGGACGGCTATGGCTGCCATTAGGCCTTCGGCACGCTTACCTTGCTTGAGCTGGGAGACGATCAAAACATACGCCATGCTGACCGCTAACACCTCCAACAAGATCGCATATCGATAGATGCCGAAAATACTCACCCAAAGAACATACATGAGGAGGAATGACGTTGCGAGAAAAAATCTGATTCTTGCCTCATCAGTGCTTGCGCCAGGCCGCCAAATCTTGCGGACGCCCAAAGCGATCCATGCGAGTGCAATAGTCGAACCTATCAGGAGGCGTGGATCACGCATTAAGCCTTCATTGTGCAGTCTATTTTTATATATTGCACATACGAGAGGGAAGATAAACGCATCGAAAAAGGATTTCGGCAAAAACCGATTATCAATCATCGACCGGTTGTCGAGCAGTGGCGAGTTAAATAGAGAATTGAAGAAAGGAAACAAGGGGTTGTGAAAGTTTTTGTACAGCATCCACATCCAAAACCCATCCGTCAGTGCAAATCCAATGATGCCGCCGATGACGTAACAAACGAGGGCACGAATCACACCCTCACGATTTCTGAGTAACCAAGGAAGGGCAATCGTCAATGCGACCACTTGTGTGGCGGCTGTGAGTTTCAGCCCTACTGCCCCACCAAAGAGAAGTCCGGCAATTGCATACAATGCGTGCGTTTTGCGATTACTACGATAGGCGCTTAAGAGAGCCCAGAGTCCGCCTAACACAAGGACAAGAACGGGCCACTCGTTGGTCGTTGTGCCGGCCTGCGCGATAGCTGCGGCCCCTGTTACAGACAGTACGATGCCAACAAGCTTAACGATCATCGCTTGCGCTCCTGCGCTTTCATCAGCGATGAGTAGGGGGAAAATTCTCCACAGAATATATGCCGTTGCGCCAACCGGAAGTCCCAGCAAGAACACGGTGATTCCATCAGGCAAGCGATGCTGAATGACAAAGAAGATCGCGTCCAAGACCGGGTTGAAAAAGGTCTGTAGCTGTGCCGGGTAAAGATCCACTCCCCATGGCCGATGGAGAAGCGCCCAACCGTTATAAAGATGATAATTAAGCAGGTCCCAATTGACGTCTTTCCCTAGCTTGAGCGAGAGAATACCGCCTACCAACAAAAATACTCCGCAAACCATAATTTCTGAGATATGGCCTCGTTTGCTCTCGGCAGCGGGTGCCAAGCCCGACCTTTCAATTTTCATACAAAACCCTCGGAATAAGCGTGTGATTCTAGCATTGGCCGCAGTTTTCGAAGAGTCGGAGTGACTGACGACCCTCCGTAATCAGAAATGCCCAACGGACAAAACAGCCGCAACGACGCAACGTCGCGTCCTACGACCTCTAGTGTTGCGAATACGCGACGAAAGGGCAGATGTGCCCACAAGCGTCGGAGATGAGAGAGCCTACCGCTTGGAGGGTATTGATGTTAGCGCTTGCGTAGCCAGATGCTGGCCCCGGTGTTCTTCAAGCAGAGGGGCATGTGCTCTTCAAAAAAAACACGGTGGAATTGCTGCATGAACGTGTTGAACATAACGACTTCGAATACCGAGTTGTGTTGCAGAAACGCTCGTAGCAAGTAGGCTTCGTTCCAAGCACGCCCCTCTTCGATCCAGTCCGCCGGATACTCCATTGGGTAAAAAATATCATGGAAATGCACGAAGACGCCGGAAGCAAGGGCCGGAAGGACCTTGAACACGATCTCGTTTACGTCGCTGCCCACCTTGCTTACGTGGGTCGAGTCGACGAAAAGAATATCGTTCGCTTCCAGGGTCTGAAATAATTCAATACCCACGTCCTGAACGCCAGTCGGAATAATTTTGACTCGCTCAGCATCACCTTTTTTTAGCAGTGAGTGAAGTAATTGGGGATATGGCTCAATGAAAGTGCAGTCAATTGAATTGTCAAACCAGCGTTCATTAGTATCGAGCAACATGCATGACGAATAACCAGAGCCGATTTCGATCACTCTTCGAGGTTTCGCATGTCGGATCATCATGTTCAGAAAGATTGCATCCGAATGACCGTACGCTGGATTTTTGTAATGGTAGCGAAATCCAGCGGTCTGCTCGTCGGGAAAGGGCAGATCTTTATACGCCACACGAAACAATTCCAGGAGGTCTATCTGGCCGCTCTCGTTGAGGTCGACGCCGGGTAGAGTCCGGCCGACATCGCCATAAATGCGTTCTTTATGTTTTTCGAACTCACTCAACAGTGGAATCGGAGAATAGAAGTGCCCGTTCGGAACGAACGGACGCTCCCCGAAATCGTGGAGTCTGTCGAATGCATTCTGCGCAACCTTGCGTACTTCGACGATTTCCTGCAAAGCCTTGTCTCTCTCGACCTTGGTTCGCTCGCAGGTTTCGATCGCAAGATCACGTTCTCTCGTCGCGACGTCGCGCTTTATTATCGCGAGATCACGCTCCTCTATGTACATGCGGCTTCTGTTGTCAGCGTCGTCACGCTCGGCAAGCAGGGTCGCTCTGGATTCAATTAGCTCCCTAATTGGCTTTACGTTCATGGCAAGCGCTTTAGCTGCCTTCCGCATAAGTGTCGACATTGATTACTTGTTCAAGTTTGCAGGTTCGACCGGCAGCACGTTCAACCACGCGCGGCGCCTTCGCAAAAGCGAGCGAGCACAGATACTAACCTCTTACCACAACGCTATCAATTGTAGATTTAAGCTTGGTTTTCGCGGCGCACCCTCATCTTCCGCGCCGATCTCGCGCACCCAGAACGTACAGCCGTTCGTTGGCTTAGCGGCCTCGTGAGTCCGCCGTCTTGCGCGCAACGAGCGTGATTTCCGTTCACCGAGCCGCCGCCGCAATGCTCGCCACCGGGCAGACCGCGCACGCTCGCGACAACGAGATCAATGCGCAGAAGCTTCAGGCCGTGTCCGACGCGGCCGCAAGCGAGGCGCGCGCGGCGATCGCAAAACAGAACGACGCGGCGACGCAGATCGTGGCGCTCGACACGCAGTGGCAACGCCGCAGATTTAGGCGCAAGCGCCGGCCGCGTGGGCGATCGTACCGGTGGCACAGCCGAGCTATCACCTACGTTTGGATCAGCTCTTTTCGGGATCGTCGACGACGCCGACAGCGACGCCCGTGCAAAAGCCGAAGACCTCCAGCACTACGTCTGCATCCTCCAGCAGCAAGGAGTGATCGCGGGCGCCTGCGGCCTCACCACCACCGCAAACGAATAACGTCTGGCACGAAATCTGGAATTCAGTTCCTGTTACAATCCCGGCTCAAAAAAGTGGGGTTTCTATGAGGATTGAGGGGACAGTACGCAGCGCCATGAAAGCGGAAATGAATACAGATTTCGTCGATTCCCCCGATTTGGATGATTCGACGCTCGTCTCTCGCTCGACAAGTACCGGCCGGGCTGATTTTTTGGCGTGCACTCTCGCGATCGTCGCTAGTTGGGCGGCCTTGAATATCCCATTTCTCGTCGGCAAGAGCTACATCCCTTGGGACAGCATCTACGAGTTCTTCCCTCAGGTTAAGTTTGTTGCCAACGCAATTCGCTCTGGGCAAGGGCCCTGGTGGAACCCGATGATGTTCGGCGGAGTGCCGGTCCTCGGCGATCCGCAAGGAATGATTTTCTCACCTCATACGGTGATAGCTGTCCTGACTGGCTCCTTGTTCAATCTCACCATCTTCGATTGCACGACACTTCTCGCGGAGTTGGTCGGCGCTATCGCCTTGGCTCGCTACGTAAGAACGTACGCCGAAACCAAAATGTTCCCAATCTTGGGAGCGATAGTATTCATCGCGGGCGGGGTGGCCACTAGTCGTCTGGAGCATACGCCGCAGATTGTGTCATATGCACTTCTTCCGGTTCAGCTGTTGCTGATTCGAGCTGTTTGTGAACGGCCTACTGTCGCCCGGGGTGCCTCACTGACGCTGGCGCTGGTCGCAGGGGCGTTAAACTTGAACCAAGTGCTGTTTCTATCAGCGTTCGCTCTATTTCCTTTCGCCAGTGTGCACGTGATCGAATCGAGAAAGCCTGCAAAGGCCATTCTCGCGTTAGGCATTGCTGGCGTGGCTGCGATGGTCGCGGTGCTGCCTCTTGCGTCGGCGGTCGCGGAGTTCGTGAAACTGTCCAATCGATCGGCAATGGTCCTAGCCGAGTCTTCGTATGCTTCTTTCCCGTTATTCGATATTGCGAGTCTGTTTCTACCTGGACTCTACGGCATAAACTCCGGAAAATTTTGGACCCCGACCGACCTGTCGCAAGACTTTCTTTATATCGGCATCGTCCCATTCTTCATCCTCTTGGTTAGCGCCTGGCGTCTGGATAGGAGCCACTGGACCGCCCGACTTTGCTGGGGCGGCCTCGTCGCATCATTCGTGTTTGCGATGGGCACCCACACTCCGGTCTACGGGTTTCTCTTCGATCATATCCCTGGATTCTCGTCGTTTCGTAGGCCTGCGGACGGAGCGTATTTCATCAACTTCTTTGTGGCCCTGCTAATCGGTTCCTTCTGCATGCCGCGTCGCGCTGATATTTCACCGAAGACCGTTGGACGATTTGCAATAGCTGCTGGTGCAGTTGCACTCGTCGCCGTCTCGCTGGTCCTGTTGTACCGATACGCTGAGCTACGTGGCCAGCTTTATGATCTGTTCAAGGTTGCTGGTCTCTGCGCAATTAGAATCGGTGTATTGCTTGCGATAGTATTCGTCGCTTATCGCACATCAGGCGAGCGGATCAGGCAATATCTTCCCTTGGTTTTCGTCGTATTCACGATCGTAGACATCGGTCTTGCAGGGCGCTTCGGCCCGGTCTATGCACCCGCGCTCAAAGATAGTCCGGCTGCAGAAGTCGGTGCGAATCTGCGCACCAAATCCTATGGTGGAGAGCAACTACAGCAGACGATCGATTTCCTCCAGTCATCGACGCGTGAACCGATGCGGCGCTTTGAGGCTCTCGGTGGTGACCTCGGAAGCGCGATGCCGATCGGATTGGGCTTGAGCACCCTGCAAGGCTATTCGCCCATCAGATTTGCTGCCTTCGAAAAGACAATTCGTGGAGACAATCTCTCAGTAAGGCCCAAGATATTTACTGACGAGGCACCGAGCTACGATAACGAGGCATATCGTCGCTTTGGACTCCGGTATGTGATCATCCACCACTACATCGCTGATAACTCTGAGAAGTTCGGCAAGGTAGGCACCGCTGTTAATGAAGTCAGGAACAGTTTAAAGGCCGGCAGCTGGGCGCACGAGGTACAAGTGCCCGGCATGTACGAGGTATGGTCAATAGACGATCGCCTGCCGTATGCGTCGGCACGAACTGATAGCGGCAGTGAACATGCCTGCGATCTCATCAAGTATCAGAACACGAGCGTCTCCGTACGATGCCATGCAAGTGAGCCCAGCAGGTTGATTCTCGGAGACAACTACGCGCCTGGGTGGAGTGCTTGTGTGAACGGCAATTTCGCCGAAACCGAGCCGTACAACAAATTATTCAGGTCTGTGCGGATACCGGCTGGGGACGTAGCAGTCACGTTCCGGTATCAGGCCGTGCCGTTTCTAAGAAGACGAACCTGTTCATGAAAGGAGGGGCCATTCCCGATGCCGGCCCGGGCTTCGAGAAGTGCCCCTCGCAAATCCCTTGCGGTCGCAGCGAGCGCACGCCATGTCGATATTGCTTGCGCGCGCGGCGAGCTCGCCCAGGAGAATGCTGCCATTCTTAGCCATTGTTCGCCGGTGCCTGATCTGTTGCTGCTGCGATCCAGTTCCGGGTGCCCGTACTCGTCGTCGTATTCGTGGCCGACGCAGTCGCATCTTCCGGACATCCACTGATGAGGCGTGTCGCCAGGCCGCGGATTATGGAATTATGGCTTTCTATTCTTCTTGCTCGGGCGGTGGAAGCACCAGCTTTTTGGGCGCGAGCCATTGATACGATGTCATCTGCTCGCCGGCGAATGTGCACTCCATGGCCACAGGTTGCGGGCGCGTCCGCACCTTAAGTAACGTTGGTGCAAGGGCTTCCTTGGGCAGCGGCACTTCGTAGCTACCTCGGGAAACCACTCGCTGCCCTTCGTGAGAAAACGAACTCCGTTCGCGCTTGTATTTTGGCAGGTCGCTGGGATAGAGGTCCGCCATTTTTTGCTCACATTGTTCGGCATTCTTGTAGCCGGCGCAGCCGGAAACAAGGGCTGAAGATATTGACATCAGCAAGATAGAACGATTCATAGAGATTCCTGTCGAGGTTCGGGCGAAGTTCGTGGTTTCATGAAGCTCCAGCCCCCTCCGGTTCCAAGCCACGCCCATATCCGTAATTGGCAATCGGTTGGTGGCGCTCATGACCCATCGGTCGGCGATGTAAGTATTTTCTCATTATCAGGTGCTGGGAAGGCCGGGGAAGAACACGTCACACCGCTCGTGATGAGCGGTCGCGCTTCGGCGCGGGCAGTGCGCAAGCTCGGCGCCAAGGTCCGTCATTGGCAACGAATCGCGGAACCTCGACGCGGCGCGGTCCGGTTCCTTGCGGCCCTTCTGAAGTGAGAAAAGCAGTAGTTACTGGAGCGAAGGCTCGCTGCGAACGCAACTGTGGCAGTCAACTCATTCTTACCGGTTTGCGCGGAACCCCCGCAACAACTGTAATCGCTGCCATATGGCCGCTTATGCATATGCCTCGATCGATCGAATACCGCAGGAAAACGTGTCGTCATCGACGATTTGATAGGGCGGTTTCAAACCGAAGTGCAACGGGGGTTAATGTTTAGTTCTTTGAGGTTGGCTCGCTGAGGCAAGTGTTGCAGC
>NZ_FCOI02000032.1 GCF_001544795.2 Caballeronia temeraria
TGTGACCGCGGGCCTGAAAAGCTGCTTTCTTTGGTCACTTTCTTTGCAGCAGCAAAGAAAGTGACTGCCGCCCCGCACAGGGGCAGTGCTAATAGACCACTAAGAAAACAGGATCCGGCGAAAACACAAGCAGTCAAACGCAGACGCAAGAGCGAAGCAAAAGCCAACCCAAAACCTCACTTAGCCGCAGACTTCTGCTGAATCCCACAAGCCTTATACGCATCCCTCTGCAACTCGCGATACTTCTTAGTCTGCGCCTTCGCGCGATCGACCCGAAACTCCGCCCCACCTTCCCCACCCAACGTCGCGTATTTAGAAAACGTAGACTGCTCGACGTAATCATCATAAGTAAGCACCTGCGCGATCTTGTCGATCGCACAAGAGCACTTGTACACGTTGGCGAAATCGTGCCCGTTATCGTCCATGCACCCGAGCACGTATTCCACGCGCCCTTCGGTCGGATAATCGTGACTCTTCGCCGGCGGCGCACCATTCCCCGCGCCCGTCGCGGCAATCGAAAGCGGCGAAATCAGCGAGAGGCAAGTGAGCACCATCAACGCGCAGCAACGTGGGGTCATGCGATAAGCCTCGTCATGTCATAACGCCAGAACAGCCGGCACGCAGATGAACCCACGCACCGGCCACAAGCAAAGCAATCAGCTCGGCGAGAACGGGTGCGACATCGAGCCCTTCTTCGATACTACATCCTTCGCCGATGGCTCGCCCGCCACCGCGCGCGCAAGCGCTTCCTTCGTCGCCTGATAGTTGAAGTCGTGGATCTTCTGGTCGTCGTTCGCTTCCCAGTGGATGAACACGCCGACGCACACGAACACGTCGTCGGCTTCATCGGCGGGAATGACGCCCGCTTCCACACTGTCCGCGACGGCCATCGCCACTGCGCGCTGCGCCGGGCCGAACATCTGCACGGCCTGCTTCGCGCCCTTGATCGTCACCTTGTTGAAGAGAATCGTGTTCGGCTTGGTCAGCAGATTCGGCGCGACCACGGCGAGCAGCGACGTAAAGCCATCCTTGTTGTTCGTGAGCGCGTTGCAGAACGCGGTCTCGGCAGCGGAACCTCGCGGTCCGATGATCAAGTCGATGTGTGCGACCTCGTTGCCATCGCCGACGAGCGACTCTCCTACCAGGACGCGGTTGATCTTGGCCATGCTGTTCCTCCAGTGATGTGTGGTTCTCGGGACAAGCGACTTGCTCTCGACTCGCGACGGTCACCAAAGCCGCGCAAGGCTCGCGGTCCACCGGATTGCCGATGCGACCGCTCAACCGCGAACTTCCTAACATGTTCCGTGCCAATTTTTTGTCCGCGCCGGCAGACTTCATGCATTCGTCGATGACGTCATCAGCGCGACGAAAAGCGTCGCCACCGCCAGGTCCGCGCTCGTGCCCGGATTGATGCCGCGCGCCTTCAGTTCGGCATCCCATTCATCGAGCGCCGGCGACTCGGCGGGACAGTCCGCGCGGCGCCAGTTCGCGCGTTGAATCGATGCATCGCGCGTGACACTTTGCGCCACCGCCGCGCCCTGCTTGCGCACTATGTGCGAATCGGGCCAGCCGGAAAGAAACGTCAGGAACGCAGCGAGCATCGCGCGATGCTCCGTCGCCGCGTCGACCGTGCCCGCCGCATCGAGGCCCGCGCCGAAGATATCGGCGAATCCGTTCTCGTATTGACGCGCGATGCTGTCGCGATCCGCCGCGAGCGCCATCGCGGCGCGTAACGTCACGGTCGGCGGCGCGTGCACGGGCTGCTCGGGCGCATCGCCGAGGCCGCCCGGATTGGCCAGCGCGATCGCGCGATAGGCGAGGCGGGCGTCGTCGATGTCCAGCTCCGCGAGCACGCGTTGCGTCGCGGCGTGCCAGCGCGATGCATCGACCGGCTCGTGCGCATCGAAACGGTCGAGCGCGGCGCACAACGGCGCGGCGAGCAGCACGATGCCGAGATTCGTATTGCAGCCGACCGCGTCGAACGTGCGGCGCACGGCGTCGAGAATGCGCGCGCCCACGCGTGCGCCGGGCGCGAAAAGCCCCGCGGCCGCCGTGCCCGCGCTCGCGATGAATTGTGCCGACGTCATGTTGTGCCCCGCGCTCGCGACACTTACATTGCCGGGCTTGCGCGTCTCGACATCGAGACGGCACGCGCGCAGAAACGCCGTGCGCGCGGCGTCAGACGCGCTCATCGCCGCTGGCGAGCGCAAGCGTGCCTTTCGATGCGGCCAGCTTGCGATCGAGAAAATCGTCGACGAGCAGCGCCGCGATATCGAGCGGCGTCACCGATTGCAGTCCGCGCCACGCCGCGACGCCGTTCACTTCGAGCACCACGGGCCGCCCGTCCTCAGACGGAATCAGATCGACGCCCGCGTAATCCAGCCCGAGCGCTTCCGTGGCGCGCACGGCGATTTCGGCGAGCGCGGGCGTGAGTTCCGCCGGCTCGCATTTCGCGCCGCGCGCGAAGTTGTGAATCCAGTCCTCGCCGCCCACGCGCTTCATCGCCGCGAGCGCCTTGCCGCCGATCACGAGCACGCGCCAGTCGAAGCCGGGCGTGCCTGCATCGACATAACGCTGGAGATACGCGACCTGACTGAAGGCGCTGAGCGACGGCAGCGTCACGCCGGGTTTCTTCAGTCCCTTGCCCTGCGAGCCGAAGAGCGGCTTCATCACGACCTGCCGGCCCGCCGCCGCCTCGCGCATCAGCACGCGCTGCGCATGCGCGGGCGATTCGCTGGCCCACGTCGCGGGCGTCGGCACGCCGTAGCGGTTGAGCAGGAAGCTCGTCATCGACTTGTCGACGCTGCGCTCGATCGCGCGCGCATCGTTGTAGACGGGCACGCCGCTCTCGCGCAGCGCGTGCAGGATGCCGAGCCGCAAGGTCACCTGTTCGAACGTGCCGCCCGCGATGCCGCGCACGAACACGGCATCGGGCAGCGTGTGGCCAAAGCCGGGAATCGCGAGGCCGTGCGGCTTCCATGTCGTGTCGATGCGGCAATCGGCGAGATCGACGTTGCGCGCTTCGACATCGCGCGCGCGGAACGCTTTTTTCAGGCGTCCGGTGTGCCAGCCGGTTTCGTCGGTCATGATGGCCACGCGCACGCTCATGACGCGCTCCATTGCGCGTCGAGCAACGCGCGATCGACCTTGCCGCCGTGATACGTCGCGCCGGTTTCGAGACTCGACACCCACGCTTCGGCGGGCGCGAAGAGCGCGGAATCGATCTGATAGAAGTCGTAGTTGAACGACGTGAAGATATCGGCGAACGGACGCCCGTAATCGCGCGCATTCGACGACGGCAGCTCGGCGGCGAGACGCTTCGCGGCCGCATCGCTTTTCACGGTCAGATGCACGCGGCCGCCATAGAGGATCGCGTCGTTGGTGCGGCCCATCGCGGCAATGCCATCGGGCGCGGGCGGCGGAAGCGGCGCGCTGCCGCTGCCTTCGACGATCTCGGCCAGATCGATGCCCAGCACATGCGTCTTGTGCAGCGCAACTTCCACGACACGCGCGACGACCTGCACCGTGCCCGCGACAGACTGTGTCGGCGTCACCGCGATCACGAGGTTCTCCGGCGCGAGGCCGCAATCGTTGAGCACCTTGTCGATGACGACCTGCGGCGGCAGCCGGTCCACTTCCATCACGAGCGCGCCGCGATCATGCCGGTCGCGATAACCGAGTTCGTCGAAGAGCGGCTCCTTGCATGCGAGCGCGCGCGCCGGGCCCGAGCCGAGCGAAAAGAATTTCTTGCCGCCCGTCTGCTCCTTGGTCGCGGACAGGCTCCAGCCCGCGTACTGGCTCGCGAGACACGCGAGCACCGGGTTGCTCGTATGCACTTCGATGAAGCCGGGCCAGAGCGGCGCGTCATCGAACGCGATGCGCCGCGCGACGCGCCCGAGCCCGCCCATGCAGATGCGCGCGATCAGCACGCCCGCGTCGGCGCTGCCTTTGGCGTTCACGCCCGCATCGACGATCACGGTGCCGCCGTCCGTGCGCGTCACGTCGACGTGAAGGCGCGCGGCATCGTCGATGAGACGCGCGACGAGCCGCTCGCTCGATGCGTTGACGCTCACGGCGGCATCCGCCTGAAAAGTTGATGTCATGGTCTCGATAAGGTGTCGATGCGTTGCAGAAGGCGTGCGTGCTCGCGGTCCAGCGCGTCGCGCAGATCGGCGAATGCGGGCGCGGAGACGGTCATCGTGCAGACCGGCTGGCCCGCTTCGATGCGCGCGCCGACGAGCGGCACGTCGTGGCACGCGGGATCGTCGAAACAGGCGTCGCTGAACGCGTGCGATGCGATGAAGCTTTCGTGCGCGAACACGACACGCTGTCCGGCGTAAAGCGGCGGCGTGCCCGTCGCCGTTTCCGGCGCGTGCGGCAGATCGCCGTGCAGACACGCGTCCAGATGCGCGCCGATCAGCCCGCGCGGCCAGGCGTCGGGCCAGGCGGCTTCGTAGAGCGCCATCGTCGATGACGGGCGCGTGTTGATTTCGAGCACGCTGAAGTCATCGCCATCGAGCAGAAAGTCGATGCTGTTCAAGCCCGCCAGATCCGTTTGCCAGACGATTCGATCGATCGCCTCGACGATGCGCGCCGCGACGTGCGCTGGCAAGCGCACCGGCCCGAGCGAGCCCGCGTGCACGAAGGGCAGGCGTCCAGCCGCGATCGTCAGTTGTTCCGCGAAGCCGATCACCGCCGCTTCGCGATGCGCGGCGACGAAGAGCGCGGACATCGAACGGCCTTTCGCGAGCCGCTGGAAATACGCGCCATCGGTCGTGCGTTCGACATCGCCGGCCCATTCGATATGCGTGCCGCCGCAACCATCCGACCGTTTCACGAGCCAGCCCGCGCGATCCGCGGGCGGCGTGTAGCGCACGTCCGGATGCGCGATATGCGCTTCGTCGAGCAGCGCGAAGAAGCGGTGCGGATCGCGCACCGCCGCCGCCTGCGCGCCATTGCCGATGAAGCGCGGCACGCGCGGCGCGCGACTCAGTTCGCCCGCGAGCGGCTCCAGTCCGCTCGTCACGATGAGGCCGAGCATGCGCGGCAGGCGCGCGGCGTGTTCGAGCGCATCGTAGAGACGCGCGCGATCGATCGACAGACCCTTGCCGCCGATATCGAACCACATGCCCGCGTGCTCGCGCGTATCGCGATCGCCGAAGATATCGAGCGCGACGACGTTCAGGCCCGCGCGCGCCGCCGATTGCGCTAGGAGCCGCGCCGACAATCCCGCGACGGCGATGCGCGGCGCGCGAGAGGCATCGCCCGAAATCATGAGCTTTGTCCCGCGACGATCGCGCGGGCTTCGTCGAATGCTTCGGGAAAGCCGAGATAGACGGGCTTGCCGCCGGTGCGCATGCGCAGAAAGAGCCGGTGCTCCGCCTGATATTTAACGTTGCCGATCGCGAGCGCGCCGATGCCGACCGCATCCGCGCGCGCGGCGCCCGCGAGCGGCTTGCCGTCGTCCATGACGTTGACGCCCGCGATGCCTTCGGGCGGCACGGCGTTGACATCGGCGGCGATCAGGAGGTTTTTCGCGTGCACGAGATCGGCGGAGGTCATCACCTGCACGCCCGCGACCGCCGTCGCGAACACGACTTCGGCGCGCGCGAGTTCGCGATGCAGTTGATCGGGCGAGCCGGTCGCGACGCCCGAGGTGGCGATATCGAAGCGGCGATTGATCTCGTCGCTCACTTGCGTCGCGCGCGACTGGCTCGAATGGCTCGCGACGACGACATCCGCGCCGAGCGATGCGGCCATCGCCGCGGCCACGCGTCCGACCGCGCCGGTGCCGCCGAGTATCAGCACGCGTTTGCCGCCGAGATCGACGGAATGCGCGGCGCGCAGATGCTTTTCCGCGAGCGCGACGAGCGCGGCGGCGGTCGTATACGCGCCGCTCGGATCGGCGAAGACGGAGACTTCGAAGGGCGGGACCATCGCGTTGCGGGCTTTTTCGAGCATGTCGGCGGCGAGCATCACGTCGCGTCCGCCGATGAAGATGCCCGTGCGCGACACGCCTTTCGGCCCGCGCGAGAAGATCGCGTCCTGCGTGAGTTGCACGACGATGTCCTCGTCGACGTTGCAGTACGGCACGAGAACCTGATAGCCCGCGTCGGCGGCCATGTTCACGTCGAACGGGCTCATTTGCGGCGTGCTGGTGAACATGTGCAGGACGTAGGGTCGTTCGGTGGCTTCGGGCATGGCGATGGACTCGTTTGGCGTGGTGATGTCGATTGATATTCAGGCCGCGTTTGCGTCGTGATGATGTTGCCGCGCCGCGCGCCATGTTGCGCCGCGATTGCGTCCTCCTGCGATCGTGAACGTGAGCGATGCGCCCGGCGAAACGCGCTGTGCAGCGGCGCGGGCGCGTTCGGCGTCCTGTGCGCTCGCGACGAACGCGAAGCCGACCGGTCCCCACGATGTCTGTCCGATGCCCGCTTTCTGCTCGGCCGCGACGGCTTCGAGCGCGCGCGCGACGGCCGGACTTGCGAACACGCCGCCTTGCACGGGCGCGAAGTATTCGCCGATGGTTTGCTGCAGGTCGCAGATGGCGTCGGCGTAGGTGTCGAAATCGCTTTCCGCGACGGCGGGCAGGACGCGCATCAGCACGAGATGCGAGAGATGCGCGGCGAGCGACGCGGGGAAGGGCGCGAGTGAGGCGAGGCCGCGTTTCTCTTCATCGCCGTGGAGGCCTTCGCGTGAGGTGTCGTCGATGAGCAGCACGCGCCATGCTTCGGGGAATGGCTGTCGCGCGATGAGTGGCGGCAGGTTTGTCTTGGACGCGTTGCGTGTGTTGCGGCCACCGTCGACGATCAGACCGCCGTGGTCGAAGCCATGTATTCCGATGCCGGAACGCGCGCCGCGTGCGAGGATTCTGGCGATATCGGCGGTGGTTGCTTCGTGGCCTCTTACGCGCGCGTAGGCGGTGCCAAGGGCCAGTGCCAGTTGTGTGCCGGAGCCCAGGCCCGTGTGGGCGCGAGGCGTCTCGTGTACCTCTATGTCGATGGCGGGGCCTTTGCCTAGGGCCTGTTCCAGCTGCCTGATGTGCTGTTCGATGCGGTCGCGTTGAGCGCTGCTCGTCGTGCCTTCGATGATCGCATCGCGTCTCGATGCGGGGGCTTGGCGCGCTGTGATTCGCGTACTGTGCGCGTCGATTGCGAGCCCTACACTGCCGAAGACGCGGCCCAGCGAGCCGTTCGGATCGATGAAGCCAAGATGCAGGCGCGCAGGCGATTCGACTGTGATCGCCGAGAGCGGCGATAGGCGTGCAGGGGTGGGCGGCATCGGGAGTGGATTCCTTTTTCAGGCGGAATTTTTGGGGGTGTTGGGGTTAGGCAAATCCTGTACCAGCTTTTCTTTTTCGCCGGATCCCGGTTTCTTTTTGGTTTATTAGCACTGCCCCTGTGCGGGGCGGCAGTCACTTTCTTTGCTGCTGCAAAGAAAGTAACCAAAGAAAGCAGCTTCTCAGGCCCGCGGTCACACGCAATTTGGGTAGTTCTCTCGTCCCAGGCGGCACTCGCCTAAAGAGTGCCCTCGGACGACTAACCGGGCTTGGATCGCGCACGGTCTGACTAGCTAGTCTTTTTAGGACGCTGGTTCAGCACGAAAGAGTTCCGGCACAGCGCTCCGCGCTGCCGTCGGGTCTGCGAGGGAAACCATTGGTTCGCTGCGCCGCGCGACCGCGTGGACCCATCGGCCGCGAAGCGGGCCGGAGCTATTTGGCGCTGAACCAGTTTGTTATGCGGCGCGATGTGACAGACCGTGCGCGAGCCAAGCCGGGTGATTGTGATGAGGGCACTCTTTAGGCGAGTGCCGCCTGCGACGAGAGAACTACCCAAACTGCGTGTGACCGCGGGCGCTTCGAGCTGCTTTCTTTGGTTACTTTCTTTGCAGCAGCAAAGAAAGTGACTGCCGCCCCGCACAGGGGCAGCGCTAATAGACCACAAAGAAAACGGGACCCTCAACCCTCGTCATACTTGATATAGCGAAACCGCTGATCGTCGGAAGGCGTGCCGTCAAGAGGCCCATCCTCCTTACCCGGCTGCCATTGGATAACCTCTTCGATCTTGGAAGCCAGAGCAAAGTCCTTATCAGTGATTCCTCTAGCCGAATGCGTCTTGAGCTTGACGATGACAAACGCATAAGAAACGGTGAGATCCGGATGATGCCAGGCCGCTTCGGCAAGATGCCCAACCGTATTGACGACCATGAGCGTCCCCTTCCAGCCTTCGGTCTTGAACTTGCGCCGAAGCCACCCATCCTCCACGTACCAGTGCTTGAGCGCACCCGTGAGGCGCTGCTTGATCTCCTCGTCGGAATAGACCTTTTCGGCTTGAGCCATGGCGAAGCCTCCAATAGAAGTCGACACAGAACTCAAGTATGCGCCAAAGAAAACATGCTGCATCGCGGCATGTCATGCGCGCAGACGCGCGCGGATTCTGTGTTCCATGCGGTCCACTTTTTCGCGTATTTGACACAGTATGTGTCGCCACCCGACAGGAACTCGTCCATCTGCGACAGCATCGCCCTTCAAATTCCCGATTTGAAGCAGCGCGAGTTAAACCGGCATGGAATATGCAATTGGCCTCTCTACGCAAGAGTCCGGCAATGCACCGGACGAAGCGCAGCTCGTTACCTGCATTTGAAGGCGCGCACGATGCAACCTGGTAGCGTGGTCATCCCTGGGTCGGAGGCATCACCATTCTGGAGGAGACATGAACTTACGCACCCTGGTTCTTGGACTAGCGGTGGTCGCGACGGCTGGCCTGAATTCATATGTTGCCCAGGCCGACTCGCAACTCGACAGCCTGATCAAGAATCCCTCGAACTGGGCGGCGCAAGCGGGCGATTATTCGAATCACCGCTACAGCACGCTCAAGCAAATCAACGAAAACAACGTCGGCAAGCTACAGGTTGCCTGGACCATGTCGACAGGTGTGCTGCGCGGCCATGAAGGTTCGCCGCTCGTCATCGGCGACACGATGTATATCCATTCGCCGTTCCCTAACAAAGTTATCGCCATCAACCTGAAGGATCAAACCTTCATTTGGCAATACCAGCCGAAGCAGGACACGCAAGTCATCTCGGTGATGTGCTGCGATACGGTCAACCGTGGCCTGGCTTATGGCGACGGCAAGATCTTCCTCCAGCAAGCCGATACCAAGCTCGTCGCGCTCGATGCTAAAACCGGCGACGTCGTATGGACCGCGACGAACGGCGATCCGAAGAAAGGCGAAACCAACACCAACGCGCCGCACGTTTTCGGCGACAAGGTGCTGACCGGCATCTCGGGCGGTGAGTTCGGCGTGCGCGGACGGATCATCGCGTACAACATCAAGGACGGCAAGGAAGTCTGGAAGGCCTATAGCACCGGTCCCGACAGCGAAATGCTCATGGACCCGCAGTCGACCATGACCTGGACCGACGGCAAGATGGCGCCGGTCGGTGCGGACTCGTCGATCAAGAGCTGGCAGGGCGACCAGTGGAAGTACGGCGGTGGCACGACATGGGGCTGGTACGCATGGGATCCCAAGCTGAATCTTGTCTACTACGGCTCGGGCAATCCGGGCACATGGAACCCGACGCAGCGTCCGGGCGACAACAAGTGGTCGATGACGATCTTCGCACGCGATCTCAACACGGGCCAGGCGAAGTGGGTCTATCAGATGACGCCTCACGACGAGTGGGACTATGACGGCGTCAACGAGATGATCCTCTCCGACCTGAACATCGGCGGCAAGACCGTGCCGGCGATCGTTCACTTCGACCGCAATGGCTTCGGCTATACGCTGAATCGCCAGACCGGCGAACTGCTGGTCGCGCAGAAGTACGACCCGGCGGTGAACTGGGCCGATAGCGTCGATCTGAAGAGCGGCCTGCCGATTCGCAATGCGAGCTACTCGACGCAGAAGGCCGGTCCCGATCACAACGTGAAGAACATCTGCCCCGCGGCGCTCGGCTCGAAGGACCAGCAGCCGGCCGCATTCGATCCGGGCTCGAAGCTGTTCCTCGTGCCGACGAATCACGTCTGCATGGACTACGAGCCGTTCCAGGTCGATTACGTGTCGGGTCAGCCGTTCGTCGGTGCGACGCTCTCGATGTATCCGGGTCCGAACGAGAACGGCGCGATGGGTAACTTTATCGCGTGGGATGCCTCGAAGGGCAAGATCGTGTGGTCCAAGCCGGAGAAGTTCTCGGTGTGGTCCGGCGCGCTCGCAACTGCTGGCGGCGTGGTGTTCTACGGCACGCTCGAAGGCTATCTGAAGGCAGTGCGCATCAAGGACGGCAAGGAGCTGTGGAGGTTCAAGACGCCGTCGGGCGTCATCGGCAACGTGTTCACGTACCAGTACCAGGGCAAGCAGTATGTCGGCGTGTACTCGGGCATCGGCGGCTGGGCCGGCATCGGCATGGCGGCAGGTCTCGAGAAGTCGACGGAAGGCCTCGGCGCGGTCGGCGGCTACAAGGAGCTCGCGAAGTACACGGCTCTCGGCGGCACGCTCTTCGTGTTCGCGATTCCCGGTGGTTGATCGGGTCGCTCGGTGTACGTAATTGTTTGGCGATGCGCGGCGGCTGCAACGGCCGCCGCGCCGAAACACCCCATATACAAGACATGTTCAAGGAGTCAGACGTATGAAAGGCCGATCACTCTTGATGCTGACGATGACGCTCGCTGCGTCGACCGCTTCGTTTGCCCAGACACCGCCCCCGATGCCTGCGCAAATCAAGCCGGTCGCGTACAAGGTCGTCGATGGCAACAAGGTAGACAGCGACACGTTGCAGGGCTGGAAGACCTGGCGCGCGCTCGCATGCGAACGCTGTCACGGGGCGAAGCAGGAGGGGATGGTCGGCCCGTCGCTGATCGATGCTTTCAAGACGCTCGACAAGAACGAGTTTCATCGAACCGTATTCGGCGGACGCGTGGATAAAGGCATGCCCGATTTCAGCGCGAGCCAGATGATGCAGAAGAACTGGGAGAACCTTTTCGCGTATTTGAAAGGGCGCTCCGACGGAAAGATCAACCCCGGCGATCTGCAGGCAATCGATGCAAAATGAGGACGTTGCATGGCCGCTAAACGGCTGACGTCTGATGATTGCTCTCATACCGGAGGTGTCGATGTCCGATCGTAATGCAAGCCGCGCCGCTTCGTTCCGATTCATAGCTGCGTTATGCGTGGCACTCGCGACGTTCTCGGCGCAACAGGCGTTCGCGCAAGGTGCGGGCGGACCGCCGCCCGATCTGCCCAACAACGATGGCGCTGACGGCATCCTGCGCGTGTGCGCCGATCCGAACAACATGCCGCTCTCGAACAAGAAGGGCGAGGGCTACGAGAACAAGATCGCGAGCCAGATGGCGAGCGATTTCGGCTACAAGCTCGAATACACGTATTGGCCGCAACGCATGGGTTTCGTGCGCAATACGCTGCGCGAGAAAGTGCCGCAGACGGAGCGCTTCAAATGCGATCTGATCATCGGCGTGCCGAAGGGTTATGAGCTCACTGCGACGACGCGACCGTATCTCCATTCCACGTACGCGATGGTGTTCCCGAACAAGCCCGAATACGCGAGCATCAAGGCGCCGTCGGATCTGATGAATCTTCCCCCCGATCAATTGAAGAAGATGAAGCTCGGCATCTTCGTGAAGAGTCCGGCGGTGGACTGGCTGCTCAGTCATAACCTGATCGGTCAGGCGGTGTCGTATCAAGGACAGAGCGGCGATCCCGAGGCGTTTCCCGGCGAGATGATCGAGCGCGATCTGGCGAAGGGCGATGTCGATGCGGCTTTCGTGTGGGGGCCGATCGCAGGTTATTTCGCGAATCGCTCGGATAACAAGGTGCGCCTCGTGGCGTTCCCGGCGGGTCAGCCGATCCGCTTCGACTACGAGATTTCGATGGGCGTGCGTTACGGCGAAAAGGCGTGGCGCGACAAGGTCGATAACTGGATCGCATCGAATCAACCGAAGATCGATCAGATCCTGTCGACGTATCAGGTTCCATTGCTGCCGTTGCAGCCGGTAAGCGCGCAATGAAGCGGACATACGGGGGTTCTCTTCGCGCAATGGTCATGGCGCTTGTTGCTGCGATGCCGGCAGTCGCGATGGCTGCGGATGCGCCGGCGGCTTCGGCTTCGGCGCCGTCCGCCGATATCAAGCCGGCCGAGCAACTGCTTTTCATGCAACCGCATATGAATGGTGTCGAGCCGCAGACCGAACTCGACTACGCGGTAAATTATTCCGGGCCGCCGTCGAAGATCAGTGACACGTTGCGGGTGCTTGTGGTGAGTCCTGGTAACAGCAAGAACGACGCGAAGGTGACGGATCGTACTGGTGCCGTCAACGTGCCGGGTGGTTTGCCGTGCAATCCGGCGATCATCTATTTTCTCGAGCATGACGTCGCGGAGATGGAGCAACTGACCGGCGGTCAGCGGCGCTATTTCCAGCAACGCGTGCGGATGGCGCTTGCTGCGGGGCCCGCGATTACGCCGGTGTCCAGCGAGTCGCTCGGGCTCGGCAAGCACGCGAAGGCGCAGCAGATCGTTATTCAGCCTTATTTGAACGATCCCAATGCTGAACGCTTCACGAAGTACACGGCCAAGCGCTATACGTTCGTCATGGCCGATGATGTACCCGGGCGGTTGCTTTTGATTCGCACCGAAGTGCCCGGTGACGGGAATGATTTTGCGCATCCGCTGCAGAAGGAGACGATTGCTTATCAAGGGACGCTCAAGAATTTGAATGCGCCGGGGGGTGCGCCGGTTAAGGGGGCTAATGCGCCTCGGGCTAGTCGGTGATTCTTATGTTTCGTTTTCGCCGGATCCCGTTTTGTTGTTGGTCTATTAGCGCTGCCCCTATGCGGGGCGGCAGTCACTTTCTTTGCTGCTGCAAAGAAAGTAACCAAAGAAAGCAGCTTTTCAGGCCCGCGGTCACACGTAGTTTGAGTAGTTCTCTCGTCCTCGGTGGCACTCGCCTAAAGAGTGCCCTCCTAGGCCCAACCGGGCTTGGATCGCGCACGGTCTGACTAGCTAGTCGTCTTAGGGCGCTGGTTCAGCACGAAAGAGTTTCGGCACAGCGCTCCGCGCTGCCGTTGGGTCGGCAAGGGAAACCAACGGGTGGCAGATGCAGTGAGATGGAAGTATTAGTAGAGAAGCTCATGCGTCCCCGATGCACCGGTCGGCCGCGAAGCGGGCCGGAGCCATTTCGTGCTGAACCAGTGTGTTGTGCGTCGCGATGTGACAGACCGTGCGCGAGCCAAGCCCGGCTGGGCCTTTGAGGGCGACACTTAGGCGAGTGCCACCGAGGACGAGAGAACTACCCAAATTGCGTGTGACCGCGGGCGTATCGAGCTGCTTTCTTTGGTTACTTTCTTTGCAGCAGCAAAGAAAGTGACTGCCGCCCCGCATAGGGGCAGTGCTAATAGACCGACGCGAATTCAGGATTCCACAAAAGCCCAATCCCCCGACCCGACGACGAACCCTCAGTGAATTTCATCCGCTCTCTGACCCTGCGTCAGTTGCAAATCTTCGTGATAGCGAGCCGCTGTCCGAGCTTCGCCCGCGCGGCGGAAGAATTGCACCTGACGCAGCCAGCGGTATCGATGCAAATCCGGCAACTGGAAGACGCGATAGGCCTGCCGCTTTTTGAACGAGTCGCCCGACGCCTCTCGCTAACGGAGGCCGGCGAAAGGCTTTCACACCACGCAACCCGCATACTAGGCGAGATAAAAGACGCCGAAGACGCGATGATGTCGCTCACACAAGCTGACAGCGGTTCGATAGCGGTAAGCATC
This sequence comes from Caballeronia temeraria, assembly GCF_001544795.2. Classification (GTDB taxonomy): domain Bacteria; phylum Pseudomonadota; class Gammaproteobacteria; order Burkholderiales; family Burkholderiaceae; genus Caballeronia; species Caballeronia temeraria. Next base: position 13,782 of record NZ_FCOI02000032.1, read on the forward strand.
GTCAGCTCGGCGACATACTTCGCACCCAAGCTTCTCGCGCTCTACAGGCAGCAGTATCCGAAAGTCGATGTGCACTTCTCCGTAGGAAACCGCGAAACGCTTCTGCGTCTCTTGCAGGACAATGCAACCGATCTGGCCATCATGGGGCGGCCGCCGCCCGAACTCGGGACGACAGCCGAACCGCTCGCCTATCATCCGCACGTGATCGTCGCGCCGCTCTCGCATCCGTTGCGTCATGCAAAGCGATTCGACTTGCAGGAACTCGCGAATGATACATTCCTCCTGCGCGAGCCCGGCTCGGGCACGCGCGCGGTCGCCGAGCACGTCTTCCGGCAAAACCTCTTCGTGCCCGCGCACAGCGTCACGCTCGGCAGCAACGAAACCATCAAGCAGGCGGTGATGGCAGGCATGGGCGTGAGTCTCATCTCACTGCATACACTGTCGCTGGAGTTGCGCACCGGCGAGATCGCCGTGCTCGACGTCAACGGCACGCCCGTCGAACGAACCTGGCAACTCGTGCATTCGCGCTCGAAACAACTTTCGCCGACGTGTCTCGCATTCCGCCGTTTCCTCCTCGAAAACGCAGAGCCGTTCCTGGAGCGCGAATACGCACAGTTCGGCTTGCGCCGCCCCAGGCGTCTCGCAGAGACAAGCGACGTCCGATGAACATTGCATCGGCCTGGCGTCATGTCGTGTTCTTCATACTTATCGCGTGCGCCACCATCGCGCGTAGCGAGACTGCATTGCCGGTCACGCAAATCGCACCGGGCAATTACGCCCATCGCGGCCACGACGAAGTCGCGACACGCGAGAACGGCGGCGATATCGCGAACGTCGGCTTTATCGTCGGAACGCGCTGCGTCGCCGTGATCGACACAGGCGGCACGCTCGCGGAAGGCCGGGCGTTGCGCGCCGCAATACGCGCCGTGACGACGCTGCCGGTTTGCTATGTCATCAACACGCACATGCATCCGGATCATATCTTCGGCAATGCTGCATTCAAGGACGATCATCCGCAATTCGTCGGCAGCACGAAGCTGGCACAAGCGGAAGCCTCGCGCGCGGACAACTATATGCGCGCGCTGAATCGCGAACTGGGCAGCGCAGCGGCGGGCAGCGAGATCATCATGCCGACGAAGACAATCGACGGCACAGGCACGATCGATCTCGGCGGGCGCACGGTCACTTTGCGTACATGGAAAACCGCGCATACCAACAACGATTTGACGGTATACGATGAGAAGAGCGGCACGTTGTGGACTGGCGATCTGTTATTTGTGCGCTGCATTCCCGTAGTCGATGGCAGCGTGCTCGGCTGGCTCGACGATATCGCGCGCATTCGCCAGATGAATCCGCGTCATGTCGTGCCGGGACACGGTCCGCTCGATCCGCCGTGGCATCAATCGCTCGATGCCGAAGAGCGCTATCTCGCCGATCTGGCGCGCGATGTGCGTGCGGCCATCAAGCGAGGGGAAACGATCCGGCAAGCCGTCGATAACATCGGTCTCGACGAGAAAGACAAGTGGCTTCTCTTCGATAACTATCACCGTCGCAATGTGACGGCCGCGTATGCGGAGCTCGAGTGGGAGCAGTAGTGCAGCACTGGAGGGACATCATGAATACAGCATGGTCCGGCAATCGCGTGATGACGATCGCGAGTCTCGCAGCCGCGGCGCTCGCGCCCTATGCCGCGCAGGCGGCGCAGCCCGACGACGATCCCGACAAAGTCGCGCGCTGGGTCGATTTCAGGGAAGGCACGTTCAAGGGCCGCACGATCGACACGCACGCCGATGCCGTCATCAAGCTCGACGCACCCGCGCGCGCAGCGGATGCCGCCGTTGTGCCGATTGCGATCAACGCGCAATTTCCGCAGACGCCCTCGCATTACATCAGGAAGGTCTATCTTTTCATCGACGAAAATCCCGAGCCTTATGCGGGATCGTTCGAGTTCACGCCGGAATCGGGACTCGCGACGATCGAAACACGCGTGCGCGTGGAGGACTACACATTCATGCGCGTAGTCGCCGAGACTAACGACGGCAAGCTCTATAGCGCGGTCCGCTTCGTGAAGGCATCGGGCGGCTGTTCGGCACCGGCCGACAAGGACGAAGACGCCGCCGAGCGCGCGGCGGGACAAGTCAAGCTTCAGGCCGAAGGACAGCCCGTGACGGGCAAGCCCGAGCTCGCGCAATTGATGGTGCGTCACCCGAATCGAACCGGCATGGCGATGAATCAGGTCACGCGAAATTACGCGTCGGCGTATTTCATTCGCAAGATCTCGGTCACGTATGCGGATAAGCCGGTGATGACCGCGAACGTCAATTTCTCGATCAGCGAGAACCCGAACTTCCGCTTCTATTTCGTGCCGAGCGGCAGTGGCGAACTGAAGGCGTACATCGAGGATACGAAGAACAAGCATTGGGACGGCGCCGTGGCGGTCACCGCGCAGCCGGGCGGCGCGCAAACATCGGCGATGAAATGACGGTGCGCAGTTTGCGAGCGCTCGTTTGCACGCTGCTTCTTGCTGCAAGCGCGCTCGCGCATGCGGCGATGAGCGGCATGCCCGCACCCGTCGCGATCGCCCCGGGCGTGTACGCGTTCATCGGCGACAGCGATGCCGTCGCGCCCGCGAATCATGGCATCGTCGCGAACAATGGCTTTATCGTCGGACAAGATGGCGTGACGGTGGTCGACACGGGATCATCGTATCGCTATGGCCGCGCGATGATCGAAGCGATCCGCAAGGTCACGCCGTTGCCGGTGAAGCTCGTCATCATCACGCATCAGGCACCCGAGTTCGTGTTCGGCGCGGCTGCCTTTCGCGACGACGATGTACCGATCCTCGCGCACGCACGCGCGGCGCAATTGATTCGCGAACGCTGTTCGATTTGCCTCGCGAATCTGCGTAAGACGCTCGGCGAAGACGAGATGGCCGGCTCGCGCGTCACCGTGCCCGATCAAACGGTGAACGGCACGACGGAGATCGACAGCGGCGGGCGCAAGCTGCAACTGCTGCACTTCGGCCCCGCCAGCACGCCCGGCGACCTCGCCGTGCTCGACACACAAACCGGCGTGCTATTCGCGGGCGGACTCGTCTCGAACGGACGCATACCCGAGTTGCGGAACGAACAGATTTCCGGCTGGCTCGCCGCGCTGGAGAACTTGCGCGGTCTCGATCTGAAAACGGTCATACCCGGCTTCGGCGCGCCCTTGCACGGAAGCGACGACATCATGCAGACGGGCGTATATCTGCGGGCGCTCGAGGCAGCGGTGAAGCGCGCATACGCGAGCGGCATCGGTCTTACCGAGGCGATGCACACCGTGCAGGTGCCCGCGTTCAAACACGACAAGCTCTATGCGATCGCGCAGCCACAGAACGTGCAGCGCATCTGGCTTCAACTGGAAAAGCAATAACGCATCGAGACGATGTTCCTTCAAACGCCGTACAACCACCAGGAGACACGACGATGGCCCAGCTCGTAGCGCTGTACAAGAATCCGTCCGATCCGAAGGCATTCGACGACTACTATGCTTCGACTCACGCGCCGCTCGCGAAGACGCTGCCGGGCTTGCGCCGCTATGAGATCAGCACCGGGCCGATCGTGGCGGCGTCGGGGGACTCGCCGTATTACCTCGTCGCGCTGCTGCAATTCGATTCGCTCGAAGCCATCCAGACCGCGCTCAATTCGGCCGAAGGCCAGAAGACCGCCGGCGATCTCGCCAATTTCGCGCAAGCCGGCGTCGAACTACTGATGTTCGATTCGAAACAAGCCTGACCGACCTCCACGCCTTCGGAGATGCGCGTGCGTCTCCGAACAGCCTCTGCTTTCCTCAGTTCATTCCCTTCCAGCGCAAGACCCGCATCGTCGAATGGAGATGCTGCGCGGTTTTGTATCTATCGATATATAATCCGTTATGTATCGACCGATATAAAACATTCGTTCGTCAACTCAATGGAGCGGGATCATGGCGCGACCGCGCAATTTCGACGAGGACAGCGTGCTCGATGCCGTTGCCGACGCGTTCTGGACGCACGGCTACGACGGCACCTCCACGCGCGACCTCGTTCAGTACACGGGCCTCACGCAGCCGAGCCTCTATAACGCGTTCGGCGACAAACGCGCGCTCTTTCTGCGCGCGCTCGACCACTATCTCGAACACACGTTGCGCGAGCGCATTTACCGGCTCGAATCGTCGATGACGCCCGATCGCGCCATCACCGCGTTCTTTCGCGAGATCGTCGAGCGTTCGGTATCCGACGAGCATCGGCGCGGCTGCATGCTCGTCAATGCGGCGCTTGGCGCGTCGCCGGAGGACGAAGAGTTTCGAGTGCTCATCGCCGAGGAGATGTCGCTGATACGCGCGTTTTTCGAGCGCTGCATGAAGGCGGGCTTGAAGAGCGGCGATATCGAGCGCGTGATGCCGGCCGATGCTGCCGCCACCGGCCTGCTCGCCGTGCTGCTCGGGCTGCGCGTGCTCGCGCGCGTGGACCCGAAGCCCGCGTTGCTGAGTGGCGCCGTCGCACCGACGCTGGCAATGCTGAAGCTGCCGCCGCTCGGCCTCGACGTCGGCAAGCGCTAACGCCCATCGCATTCTTTCACGTCACGTGTCCGGCCGCGTGCAACCGCACTGGCCGTGGGAGTCGTCATCATGTCGGATCAAACGGTATCGGCTATTCGTGCCGATCAACACACTTCACTCGATTCGCGCACCTTCTTCGCGATGCTCGCGGGCTTCTGCGCAAGCCTCGTCGCGATCGGCCTTGCACGCTTCGCCTACACGCCGCTGATCCCGCCGCTGATCGAGGCGCACTGGTTCACGTCGTCGCAAGCCGTAACGCTCGGCGCAGCGAATTTCGCGGGCTATTTCGCGGGTGCGCTGTTCGGCCGCTCGATTGCCAACGTGCTCACGAATCGTCACGCGTTGCGCCTTCTCATGGCGATGGCAACGGCGGCGTTCTTCGCGTGCGCGTTTCCGCTTTCTATCGCGTGGTTCTTCGCGTGGCGCTTTCTCTCGGGATTGTCGGGCGGCGCGATCATGGTGCTCGTCGCGACGACGATCCTGCCGCACGTTCCGCCCGCGCGTCGCGGCTTCGCGAGCGGGATGATCTTCGTCGGACTGGGCTTCGGCATTGCGGCATCGGGCACGCTGATTCCGAAGCTGCTGCATCACGGTCTGCACGCTACTTGGATAGGCCTCGGCGTCTTTTCACTCGTGCTGACTGCGATCGCATGGTTCGGCTGGCCTGCATCGAATCCTTCCGCCGTCGCAACGCAAGGCGCCGGGACACATTCGAATGCGCAAGGCGGCACACGTCTGCGACTGCTGTACGCGCAATACGCGGCGAATGCGCTCGGCCTCGTGCCGGTGATGATTCTGCTCGTTGACTGCATCGCGCGCGGTTATGGACGGGGCGCGGAAGTGGGCGCGAGCTATTGGGTGCTGTATGGCGTCGCGGCGATTTCTGGTCCGCTCATTTGCGGCAATGCGGGCGATCGCATCGGCTTCGGCATGGCGTATCGCTTTGCGCTGTTCGTGCAGGCAGGCGCAGCGGCGTTGCTGGCTTTATCGGCGAATGCGTATGTGATCGGCGTCGCGACGGTCGCGCTCGGCATCTTGACGACGGGCATCGTGCCGCTCGCACTCGGTCGCGTGCATGAACTCTTGCCGCACGATCACACCGAGCAGCGGGCGGCATGGAGCAGGGCGACATCGGCATTTGCGTTGTGCCAGGCGCTCGCGGGATATGGCTATTCGTTCCTGTTTTCGCACACGCATAACAACTATGCGTTGATCTTTGCGTGCGGCGCGTTCGCGCTGGCCGTCGCGTTCGTCGCGGATCTCGTGGTGAATCGCACGCAAGCGCCGATCTAATCGATGCGGCCGGAGGACGAATCGCCGGATTCGACTTCCGGATCGGCCACGCTCAAGTCCTCGCGCCGATGATTGATCACGAGGAACACGCTCATCAACACGAGGAACGCAACGACGAGCATTGCGGCATTGATAAAGACGCGCTCATAGCCGAGTTCGGCGACATTGATGAACGGATAGGGATAGAAATCGGATAAACGTCCGCGCCATAGCGTGATGCAGAGATAAGACAGCGGATAGACGAGCCAGAGCGCGCACCGTCGCAATGAGAGATGAAAGCGCGGCACGAACAAAAACCAGTACAAAGCCGCGAGCGCAGGAACGACGGTATGCAGCGCTTCGTTGACGAGCGCGCGATAGCCCGATGGCGTCCATAGATAACGCAGCAACGCGTTATACGCAATTCCGACGAACACGATATACACGACGACTGCCGTCACGACGGTCGGTCTGCGAAAGAAGCACGCGACGGGAAACTGCGCGCGCGTGGCGACGCACGTGAAGCAGAAGGCGGTCAGCAGCACGGTCAGATTCGTCAGATAGCTGCTCATGCGCGCGAGGCCGTCGATGACGGTGAAGCCGCGATTCACGAGCCGCGCGACGGTGATGTCCGTCTGCGCGGCGAACGCGAGCCACGCGATCATCGCGATGGCTGCGGCAAGCGCGAGCGATGCGGTGCTCGGCGTGTGAAGCGGCAAGTCGGGTTGTTGGCGGTGGGGTTTGCTGGATGGCTTTGGCATTACGCCATTTTACGTGCCGGCAAGCTTCACCACCGCATCCCGCAAAGCCGTCCGCAGCCCTTCCTCGACCACCGGATGATAGAACGGCATCCGCAACATCTCATCGACTGTGAGCTTCATCTGCAGCGCCCATGCAAGCAAATGCGCGATATGCTCGGCATCCGGTCCGATCCATTCCGCGCCGACAAAGCGGCGGCTCGCGCGATCGACATACACATGCATCAGCCCGCGATTCCTGAGCATCACGCGGCTGCGGCCCTGATCTTCGAAACTCACTTCGCCCGCCACGAACGATGCCGGCGTCAAATCGACGTAGCGCGCACCGACCATCGCGATGCCCGGATCGGTGAACGCAATCGCGATCGGCGCACGACGTTCGAGCGCTGCAACGTCCGGATAGCGCGCCGCATTCGTGCCAGCGGCGCGGCCTTCATCGGCGGCTTCATGAAGCAGGGGCAGCACGCCGTTCGCATCGCCCGCGATGAACACCGGATGCGCGCCCGCCTGCAAGGTCAGCGGATCGTAGACGGGCAAGCCATCTTCATCGAGTGCGAGCGATGTGTTGCTCAAACCAAGCCCGCCGACGTTAGGCTTGCGCCCCGTCGCCACGAGCACGTAATCGAACGTGTCTTCGACCAGCTCGCCCGAACTCGACACATAACGCAAACGCACTTCATCGCCTTCACGCACGGCGGCCTGCACCTGCGCGCTCGGCTCGAAGCGAAACGCTTCGCTGAACACGTGCCCTGCATAGTCGCGCACATCGGGATCGCTCAATGGCCCGACACGCCCCCGCGCGCCGAGCAAGGACACGCGCACGCCGAGCCGCGCCAGCGCCTGACCGAGTTCGAGGCCGATGACGCCCGCGCCGATCACCGCGACGCGCTTCGGCAAGTCGTCCCACGCGAAGACATCGTCGTTGATGATGGCGCGATCGCCTAACGCGCGATACATCGCCGGCATGACCGGACTCGATCCTGTCGCGATGACGATGCTCTTCGCCCGCACCTTCGTATGCTCGCCCACTTGCAGCACGTTATCGTCGATGAAGCGCGCGTAGCCGGTCAACTTGTCCGCGTCGGGCATCGCATCGACGCCCGCGACGACGAAGCCCACGAAGCGATCGCGTTCGCGCTTCACGCGCGCCATCACCTCGCGTCCGTCGATGCGCACCGCGCCGTCGATATGCACGCCGAACGCCGCCGCGTGCGTCGCGTGATGCGCCGCTTCGGCCGCCGCGATCAGCAGCTTCGACGGCATACAGCCGACGCGCGCACACGTCGTTCCGTGCGCGCCGCCTTCGATGAGAATCGCCGAAGCACCTGCCGCCTTCGCCGCGCGATACGCGGAAAGTCCCGCACTGCCCGCGCCGATAATGGCGACGTCCGTATGGATCGTGTTCATGATGAAGTCCCGAATGGTTGCTGCATTTGCGGATCATCATGAGGCGCGACGTCGAAAAGGTGAATGCTCGTTCGGATCGATTTTCCACTCGATCGTCTCAACCGCCGACGCCTCGAAGGCATGTAGTCATCTAGACGTCTCATGCGCGTCACTCTCTCGTCATGTTCGCTTCCTAGAATCTCCCCAACGTTTCAGCGCGCCGTTTGAGCGCGCCCATCGAGGGAAGCTATGGACGCAATTCGCATCGAGCGTCTCACCAAGACGTTCAGGAACGGCCGCAAGGCGCTCGACTCCGTCGATCTGCGCGTGGAAGAGGGCGAAATGGTCGCGCTCATCGGCGCATCGGGATCGGGAAAGTCGACGCTGTTGCGGCATATCGCCGGCTTTACGGCATCCGACCCCGCGCCGTCGCACGTCACGCTGCTCGGCCGGCCGATTCAGCAGAACGGCAAGATCGTGCGCGAAGTGCGTTCGATTCGCCGCGACGTCGCCTTCGTGTTTCAGCAGTTCAATCTCGTCGGACGTCTTTCCGTGCTGACTAACGTGCTCATCGGCGCGTTGTCGCGCGTGTCGTTGTGGCGCAGGCTCGCGGGGCGTTTTCCGCGCGGCGAACGTTCGCTCGCGATGGATTCGCTCACCGCGATGGGCATCGGCGAACACGCGTTCGAACGCGCGAGCAATCTGTCGGGCGGTCAGCAGCAACGCGCGGCACTGGCCCGTGCGCTCGTGCAGCGCGCGCGCATCGTGCTCGCCGACGAGCCGATCGCATCGCTCGATCCCGAGTCCGCGCGCCGCGTGATGGAGCTGATGCAGACGCTCAACCGCGAGCGCAAGCTGACGGTCGTCGTGTCGCTGCATCAGATCGATGTCGCGATGAAGTACTGCCCGCGCACCGTCGCGCTGCGCGATGGCCGCGTCGTTTTCGATGGCGCGAGCGAGCGCCTCACGCCCGACATGCTGCACAAGTTATACGGTTCGTCCGCGGATGAACTGCTGACTCATTCCATCGCGCAGGCCCGATACGACGCACCGGCGTTCGCCGCCTCCTGACTCATCGCTCAACATCAACCCTGGATCGCATCATGAAAACATTCCTGGCCGGCGCCGCGCTCGCGTCTTTCCTGCTGACGCAGTCCGTTCTTGCCGAGACGATCAACTTCGGCATCATCTCGACGGATTCGTCCGCGGCGCTCAAGCAGCGCTGGCAGCCGCTCATCGACGATCTGAACAAACAGACCGGTCTCGACGTGAAGGCGTATTTTGCGACCGATTACGCGGGCATCATCGAAGCGATGCGCTTCAACAAGGTGCAGATCGGCTTCTTCGGCAATGCATCGGCGATCGAAGCGGTGGATCGCTCCAACGGCGAAGTCTTCGCGAAGGTGAAGTACAGGAACGGCGAAGCGGGCTATTACTCGCTGCTCATCACGAACACGAACAGCAAGTGGAAGTCGCTCGATCAGGTGCTGAAGAACACGAAGGACATCAACCTCGGTTTCGGCGATCCGAACTCGACGTCGGGCACGCTCGTGCCTTCGTACTATCTCTTCGCGAAGAACGGCATCAACGCGAAGTCGGCGCTCAAGAGCGTGCTGCCGTCGAGCCATGAAGCGAACATGCTCGCGGTCGTGAACGACAAGATCGACGTCGCGACCAACAACACCGACATGCTCGACACCATCAAGACGCAGCATCCGGAGTTGTATCCGAAGGTGCGCGTGCTGTGGAAGTCGCCGCTGATTCCGTCGGACCCGCTCGTGTGGCGTCGCGATCTGCCGCAAGCAACGAAGGACAAGCTGCGCAATTTCTTCGATCACTACGCGGAAAAAGACCCGCGCGAGCAGGCCGTGATGACGTCGATTTCGGGCTATTCGGGATTCGCGGATTCGTCGAATGCGCAACTCGTGCCGATCCGCCAGATGGCGCTCTTCCAGAAGAAGCAGCAAGTGCAGAACGACACGCATCTCGATGACGCCGACAAGAAAGCGCAGATCGCCGCGCTCGATCAGAAGATCGCCGCGCTCGACACCACGGCGGCGAAGTAAGTGAAGCCGCTCGACGTAACCACGTTCGAGGCCGGCATCGTCCGGCCCGTGCAGGCGAGCGCGCCCAAACGCAGCTGGACGTCGACGCTCGGCTGGATCGTCGTCATCGCGGTGCTGGGTCTGTCATGGAAGAGCGCGGACATGCGCCCGCTCGATCTGCTCGGCGCATCGGGCAACATGAGTCAGTTCGCGCGCGACTTCTTTCCACCCGACTTCACCGAATGGCGCACGTATGCGCATGAAATGATCGTGACGCTCGCGGTCGCGGTATGGGGCACGGCGCTCGCTTTGATCTGCGCGGTGCCGTGCGGACTGCTCTCGGCGCAGAACATCGCGCCGGTGTGGATCTCGCAACCCGTGCGCCGTTTGATGGACGCGTGCCGCGCGATCAACGAGATGGTCTTCGCGATGTTGTTCATCGTCGCGGTCGGACTGGGGCCTTTCGCGGGCGTGCTCGCGCTGTGGGTGCATACGACGGGCGTGCTCGCGAAGCTCTTCGCCGAAGCGGTCGAAGCCGTCGATTCGAGGTCGGCCGAAGGCGTGCGTGCGACCGGCGCGAGCAGTCTCGATGAGATCGTCTACGGCGTGCTGCCGCAAGTGCTGCCGCTATGGATCTCGTTCGCACTGTATCGCTTCGAGTCGAATGTGCGCTCCGCGATGGTCGTCGGCATGGTCGGCGCGGGCGGCATCGGCGTCGTGCTGTACGAAGCGATTCGCTCGTTTAACTATGCGCAGACATCGGCGGTGATGTTGATCGTTATCGTGATCGTGTCGCTGATCGATCTCGTTTCGGGCTGGGTGCGCGAGCGCGTGATCTGAACCACGCTGACGCTATGTGCTTTCGATGCCGAGCGCCGCAATCAGGCGCTCGCGTCGTTCCAGCGCCTGCAGCGAGCGTTTGCCGAGATGGGCGGCGACGAGATTGAGCAGACCCTCGCAGAACACGAAATAAGCGCCGATGCTGTTGCTGAAGAAGCTGCTCTCGTGCGGAACGAGAAACGCATGACGCGCGGGCGGCACGAGCGGCGACGCGAGCGTATCGGTGATCGCGATGACGGTGCAGCCCGCTTCCTTTGCGGCGAGCGCTGCATCGACGACGCTGCGCGTATACGGCGCGACGCTCGCAACGATGACCACATCGCCGCGCTGCAACTGCGCCAGCCCTTCGGCGACGCCGAGACCGTGCGCGTCGAGCAGCGCGACATCGGTGCGGATCATGCCGAGGCCGTAGCAAAGGAAACTCGCGAGCGCGCTGAACTGGCGCAGGCCGTGCACGCGCACGCGCTTCGCATCGGCGAGCAGGCGCGCGGCGCCGCGCAAATCGGCGGGCGATAACTGCGCGATGAAGCCTTCGACATTGCCGATCGATTCGCGCGCGAGCTTCACGACCATGTCGACTTCGGGCGCGGCGTTTCGCGCACGCGTCTTGCGGCTCGCGACGATGCGCTCCGCCTGCTCGCTATAGAAGTGCCGATGACGTTGCGCGAGGCTATCGCGGAACACGCTCTGAAAATCGGCGAATCCGGCATAGCCGAGCCTCGTCGACAGACGCGTGAGCGTGGATGCATTCACATCGAGCGATGCCGCGAGTTCGGTGATCGTGCGCACCGCGACTTCCTCGGGACGCTCGAGCAGCTTCGCGAGCACGGTGTGCGCCTTGCCGCCGAGCGAAACGTCGGCTTCGTCGCGTCCGATGCGTATCGCGAGCTCGCGCAAGCCGTCGACATTGCGCGGCGGCATCTGCATAGCGGTTTCAGTCGCGCTCTCTTTGCCTGTGTCCATTGATCATCCGGTAGCGGGCGGGTTGTCCGGGGTGTTCGTGAACCGCCCATTCGATGTGAGACGCATGAATGGCGATGTCGGCGGTGGCGAGCGTGTTCTCGTGATCGGGATCGTCCGGCTGCGTGCGATGAATCGGCAGCGCGGCGTCGCCACGATCGGCGAGGATCGCGATCGGATCGATCTCGTCATTCGATGCGACCAGCGCATCGCCGCGTGTCTGCCGATGTCGCGACGAATCGGTGATGACCTGCGCGTAGCTCTGCATCGCGGGATGAATCGCGTGATTCGCATGCAACGATGGCGTCGCGACTTCGACGACAGAACAGGCGTGCGCACTGAATTCGACGCTCAACAACGCCGGGCTCTTGCACGCGCCCAGCGTCAGATGAAAGCCGCCCGCGCGCGGGTTGTCCCGCACGATCGACACCGCTTCGTCGATATCTCCGGCATCGAGCAACGCACGCGTCATTACCATGCGCGGCACGCCAGCGACGATTTCACGCTGACGCAGGTTGTTCACGGTGATCGCGAGGCCGTTGTCCGTTACGGCGAACGTGTGGCCCGGCAGCGAGCCGGGATAGACGAATGCCGCGAAGCCGGTTCCACCGTCGATAGTGCATTGCGCGATCGCGCACTCTCCCGCGAAGCAGGGAAGGCCGTCCTCGTTATGGCTGATGCGGCGCATCTGCGCGCCGGGAAGCTGCACGGTGGTGCAGCCATCGGGTGACATCGCCCAGAGATCGCCGCGGCAGTTCCACAGGAAGACGTCTTCGAAGGGCAGACGCAAGCCCGCAGCGAGACCGTGAAGCTCGTTCCACACGCGCGGGAAGCGCTCGCGCACGAGCGCGGCCATCGCGCGGGATGGCTCGCTGCCGCGCCATTGCATGACCGTCGCCCATGCGTGCGTGTTCAATAAGTGCGTGTGAACGGCGTTGGCGCCGAATCGGCCGAGTGCTTCGCCCGCCTCGCGCGGCGAGCCGGAAATGTCGATAAAGCCAAGTGCTGCCATGAAGATGAGTCGCGTAATTGCAAGTGGATTTGCGTCGATTATATCAACGCAAATCGGCTTGCAATCAGCGCAGGGACACCTTAAGCGCGGCTCACGAGCGCGAGTAGATCGAGGAATTGCGTGCCGGCGTCGGCGAGCATGCCCGAATTGTCGATCTTCACAACATGCGCATGCGAAGGCAGTTCGAACGCCGGGCGGCGCGCGAGACGCGCCTCGATCTGCCGCGCGTCTTCGCGTCCGCGACGCGCGAGGCGGGCGGCCAGCACGGAGGGCGTGGCATCAATATGCACGAAGTGCGCGTGCGGATAACGCGCGAGCGCGAGTTCCGCGTGCTGCCGCGAGCCGTTCACGACGACGGGCCTGCCGCGCGCGAGCCACGCATCCAGCTCGATGCCGATGCCATAGCGCAGCCCGAGACTCTCCCAATGCATCGCGAAGAGGCCGTACGACAGCCGCGAAACGAATTCATCAGGCGAAAGGGCGATATGGTTCTCGCCGTCCGCGACCGCGCGCGTGATATAGCGATGCGCGAACAGCACCTCCGCGCCGATGCGTTCGCGCGCGAAGCCGAGCAGCGAGTCCTTGCCCGCGCCCGACGGCCCCATCACGTAGATCAGTTTCGTGCTGTCCACTTCCTTCATGCCACGTCCTGTGCGTTGTTGAACGGCAGGCGCTGCCACAGCGTGAACGGCGCGCCCGGTTGCGGTTCGATGAAAAGCGCGGCGCCGTGCACCGGCAACGCGCCGAGCGCGTCGATGCGCTGTGTCCATTCCGATACGATCGATGCGCGCGCGTTCGCGTCGTTGAGCGAATCGGAAAGCGTCATATGGAAGCGATATTCGTCCATGACATACGGATAGCCCCATTCGCGCAGCAGTTCGATTTGCCGCGCGCTCATGCCATCGACGATGCGCCGCTCGATGCTTTCCCGCGAGGGCATCATACGCAACGCCGCGAGTGCGTTCAGTGCGCTTGCGGCCAGTGCGCGAAGGGTCGCATCGTCGTTTTCCAAGGCGGGCCGCAGCGCGACGAAACGGCCGATTTCCGCGGCTTTCACCGGCATCTCGAAGCGCGGCACCGAGCCGGCCCATGCGCGCGCGCATGCAAGCACATCGGACAACTCGACGCCCGGCGCCATCTGGAACGGCGCGACGAGCGTCGCGTGCCAGCCGTAACGGCGCGGCGCGTGCGTCACGGCATGCGCGGGCGTCGCGCTTTCCCGTCCGTTCTCGGGATCGCGGCCGAGCCAATCGCACCCTTCGCGCCACCATGCGGACGACGCGGGCGGCGCGTAATACAGCGCCACGCGCGGATGGGCGGCGCCGCTCATAGATCGTGCTCGACCATCAGTTGCACGCGATCCGCCGCGAAATGCGTGATGCCGTACTTGATCGGCACGCCGTCTTCGTCGACATCGACGTTCTCGACCCACAGCACCGGCTGCTGCCGATTGATCTGCAAGCGCCGCGCCACGTCCGACGAGGGCAGCACGCTGCCGATGCGGCTCCATTTGCGCATGTAATCCTTTACGCCGAACTGTTCGAGCGCCGCGCTGACGCCGCCCGCCGCTTCGATGGCGGTAGGCAGTTCGTTGAAGCGCGCGGCCGGATACCAGTTGCGCGCGTAGGTCATCGGAATGCCGTCGGAGTCGTGGCGCGTTTCGATCTGATAGACGAGCGTGCCCGCGCGCACGCCGAGCGCCTTCGCGACCGTCGGATCGGCCTTCACGCGCTCAGACGTGAGCACGACGCCCGCCGACGTATGCTTCTGGCGGCGCAGATTCTCGGTAAAGCGCGTGCGCCGGCCGATCTGATAGTCGATCGCGCCCGGCTGCACGAACGTGCCGCGCCCCTGCTCGACGCTGACGAGGCCGGTCGCGGCGAGCCGCAGCATCGCGCGGCGTACCGTATGACGGTTGACGTCGAAGCGCTTGGCCAGCTCCGCCTCGCTGGGCAGGCGTCCTTCGTCGCCGAAGCTTTTCGCGGCGATCTCGGCGGCCAGGATCTGCTCGATCTGCCGCCAGACCGCGACCCCCGCGCCGCGCTCGACGGCAACGCCAGGCGCGGCATTTTCATTGGATGTCATTGCGCTGTCATTCCTGTCGGTTTGAATATCGTTCTCTCGGATTGTAGTGCGCAACTCGTGATGGAAATGTGAAAGCCTCACTACATGACTAAACGTCTAGACGACTAGATCAGACAACGAGTAGCATGACGACGACCGAATCCTTCCAGACAAAGGGAAAGCGATGAGTACTTCAATGGAGCCGCGCGAAGCACGAGGCCGCCGCGAGTGGATGGCGGTGCTTGCGCGCACGCCGCGCGACGCGCTGCAACACGCGCTGGACGCCGCGCTCGACGGCGCGAAGGTGCCCGACTACGAGTGGCTGCGCGCGCCGGACATCGGGCTTGCGATGGTGCGCGCGCGCATCGGCGGCACGGGCGATGCGTTCAATCTCGGCGAAACGACCGTCACGCGGGCCACGCTGCGTCTGCGCACCGGCGACGGCAGCGCGCCGGTCGGCGTCGCGGTGCACATGGGCCGCGACAAGGAACGCGCGACGCTCGCCGCGCTCGTCGACGCGCTGTTGCAGATGCCGCGTTTCGCGGACACGTTGCAGGCGCGGCTGGTCGAGCCGCTGGCTGCGCGCATCGCCGATGAAAGGCGTCGCAAAGAGGCCGAAGCGGCCGCGACGAAGGTCGAATTCTTCACGATGGTGAGAGGCGAATGATGCGGATCGACATGACCACGCTCGTGCCCGGCTTCAACGACACGGTGCACGACGCACAGCGCGTCTTTCGCGCCTTGCTCGACGCGTTGTCGCGCCCGGGCAGCATCGTCGCGATCGACGCCGCGCTGCCGAATAACCACGCAATGCGCGACGGGCTCGCCGGACGCGTGCCGCTCGCGGCCTTCGCGTCGCTGCTGGCGCTGACGGATTATTCGACGCCGGTCTTCATCGAACGCGAAGACAACGTGCTCGGCGACGCGCTGCGTTTCCATGCGAGCGCGCCACTGACCCGCGATCGCCGCGAGGCCGCGTTCGTCTATATCGACGATGCGCGCACCATGCCTTCGCTCGATGCGTTCTCGCACGGCGAGCCCGAATCGCCCGAGCATGCCGCGACGCTCTTCATTCGCGTGCCGTCGCTGACCGAAGGCGAGCCGCTCGTGTGGCGCGGTCCCGGCATCGCGCAATCGCGCAGCGTGGCCATCGCGGGATTGTCGCGCGAGTTCTGGCGGCAGCGCGCGGCGCTCACCGCGCTCTTTCCTTGCGGCATCGATTGCTACTTCGTCGCGGGCAGCGCGCTCGTCGGCCTGCCGCGCACGACGCATGTGGAGGTGAACTGATGTACGTCGCGGTCAAAGGCGGCGAACGCGCCATCGAACGTTCATGGGATGTGCTCGCGAAGAAGCGTCGCGGCGATGTCTCCGTGCCCGAGTTGTCGGTCGCGCAGATTCGCGAGCAGATGCGGCTCGCCGTCGCGCGCGTGATGACCGAAGGCTCCGTCTACGACGAAGACCTTGCCGCGCTCGCGATCAAGCAGGCTGCCGGCGATCTCGTCGAAGCCATCTTTCTGTTGCGTGCGTATCGCACGACATTGCCGCGCTTCGGCTACACGCTGCCGATCGACACGGAAGCAATGTGCGTCGAGCGCCGCATTTCGGCGGCCTTCAAGGACATTCCCGGCGGTCAGATGCTGGGCGGCACGTACGATTACACGCAACGTCTGCTCGATTTCACGTTGCTCGCCGAAGGTCAGCAAGCCAGCGATGCAACGATCGAAGCGAAAGCGCTGGATGCGAGTGCGATGCCCCGCGTGCTGTCCATGCTCGACAAGGAAGGTCTGATCGAGCAGGAACGCGCGCACGAAAATGCGCCGGAACCAGGCGATCTCTCGCGCGAGCCGCTGTCCTTTCCCGCCGATCGTTCGACGCGTCTGCAAAACCTCGCGCGCGGCGACGAAGGCTTTCTGCTCGCGGTCGGCTACGCGACGCAGCGCGGCTATGCGCACAGTCATCCGTTCGCGGGCGAGATCCGTCACGGCGAAGTGGCGGTGGAAATATGGGTCGATGAACTGGGCTTTGCCGTCGAGATCGGCGATATCGACATCACCGAGTGTCAGATGATCAACCAGTTCGCGGGCAGCGGCGATGTGCCGCCGACGTTCACGCAAGGCTACGGTCTCGCATTCGGCCATTCGGAGCGCAAGGCGATGGCGATGGCGCTCGTGGATCGCGCGTTGCGTGCGGAAGAACTGGGCGAGTCCGTCGGCTCGCCCACGCAGGACCCCGAATTCGTGCTGTATCACAGCGATAACGTGGAAGCGTCCGGTTTCGTGCAGCATCTGAAATTGCCGCATTACGTCGATTTTCAATCCGAGCTGGAATTGCTGCGCCGTTTGCGCGCCGCGCACGGCCCGGACGACAACCAGGAGAATGCGGCATGAACGCACTCACCGAAGGCTATAACTTCGCGTATCTCGACGAGCAGACCAAGCGCATGATCCGCCGCGCGCTGCTCAAGGCCGTCGCGGTGCCGGGCTATCAGGTGCCGTTCGCATCGCGCGAAATGCCGTTGCCGTATGGATGGGGCACGGGCGGTTTGCAGGTGACCTCGGCCATCATCGGCGAAAGCGATACGCTGAAGGTCATCGATCAAGGCTCCGACGAGACGACGAACGCGGTGAACATCCGCCGCTTCTTCGCGCGCACGGCGGGCGTCGCGACCACCACGCGCACCGCCGATGCGAGCATCGTGCAGACGCGTCACCGCATTCCGGAGACGCCGCTGACGGACAAGCAGATCATCGTCTATCAGGTGCCGATGCCCGAGCCGCTGTTCCACCTCGAACCGCGCGTGACGGAATGCAAGAAGCTGCACGCGCTCGCGGACTATGGCCTCATCAACGTCAAATACTATGAGGATATCGTGCAGCACGGCAGCATCGCGACGACCTACGATTATCCGGTGCTGGTGAACGACCGCTATCTGACGTCGCCCTCGCCGATCCCGAAGTTCGACAATCCGAAGATGCACATGAACCCCGCGTTGCAGCTCTTCGGCGCGGGCCGCGAGCGGCGCATCTACGCCATTCCGCCTTATACGAAGGTGAAGAGCCTGGATTTCGAGGACCATCCGTTCAGCGTGCAGAAGTGGGAGCATGCGTGCGCATTGTGCGGCTCGCATGAAAGCTTCCTCGACGAAATGATCGTCGACGATCAGGGCACGCGCATGTTCGTCTGCTCCGACAGCGATTACTGCCATAGCCGTCGCGACGACGAAGAGGTGACGCAATGAACGCACTCCTGAAAGCGACGCGCCTCACGAAGCGCTACGACGGCCGCGGCGGCTGCGTCGATGTCGATCTCGATGTCCATCCGGGCGAAGTGCTGTGCATCGTCGGGGAATCGGGATCGGGCAAATCGACCTTGCTGAACGCGCTCGCATTGCGCAGCGAGATCGATGGCGGCGCGCTCACCTACACGACGCGCGAAGGCGAAGCGCTCGATCTGCTGACGCTCGCCGAGCTGCGCAAGCGCCTCCTGTCGCGCACCGAATGGGGCTTCGTGCATCAGAACGCGCGCGATGGCTTGCGCCGCAATGTATCGGCGGGCGCGAACATCGGTGAACCGCTGATGGCGATCGGCGCGCGTCATTATGGCCGTCTGCGTGAAACGGCCGCCGACTGGATGAGCCGCGTCGAACTGGATGCGGCGCGCATCGACGAATTGCCTTCGGCGTTTTCGGGCGGCATGCAACAGCGTCTGCAGGTCGCGCGTAATCTGGTGACGGGTCCGCGTCTCGTGTTCATGGATGAACCCACCGCCGGCCTCGATGTCTCCGTGCAGGCGCGTCTGCTCGATCTGCTGCGCACGCTCACGAGCAAGCTGCATCTCGCGGCGGTGATCGTCACGCACGATATCGGCGTGGCGCGGCTGCTCGCGCATCGGCTGATGGTGATGAAGGACGGGCGCGTCGTCGAAAGCGGCCTCACGGATCAGGTGCTCGACGATCCGCAACATCCTTATACGCAGACGCTCGTCGCGTCCGTGTTGCCCGTTTGAGGTTCGACCGATGACCCACGATTCCTTTATCACCAACGACAAGCTGATGCTGCAGGCACGCGGCATCGAAAAGACTTTCACGCTGCATCAGCAAGGCGGCGCGCGTATCGCTGCGCTGTCGGGCGTATCGCTCGATGTGGAGCGCGGCGAATGCGTCGTGCTCGCGGGCGCATCGGGCGCGGGCAAGAGCACGTTTCTGCGCTGCATGTACGGCAACTATCTCGCGACGCGCGGCAGCATCGCGATTCGCGACGACAGCAAGCCATCGCGCCATACGATGCTGACCGAAGCCGCGCCGCACGACATCATCCGCCTGCGCAACACGACGATGGGCTACGTGAGCCAGTTCCTGCGCGCGATCCCGCGTGTGTCGTCGCTCGATCTCGTCGCGGAGCCGCTCGTCTCGCGCGGTGTCGATGAAGACGAAGCGCGCGAACGCGCGAGCGCGTTGCTCGAACGCCTGAACGTGCCGCGCCGTTTGTGGACGCTCGCGCCCGCGACGTTCTCGGGCGGCGAGCAGCAGCGCGTGAATATCGCGCGCGGTCTGATCGCGGCGCATCCGCTGTTGCTGCTCGATGAACCCACCGCGTCGCTCGATGCCGGGAACCGCGACGTGGTCGCCGATCTGATCGTCGAGGCGCGCGAGAAGGGCGCGGCGATCGTCGGCATCTTTCACGACGAAGACACGCGCGAGCGCGTCGCGACGCGCATCGTGCGGCTCGCATCGACCGCCGCCGCCACTCATCAAACCGATTCCGGAGTGTTGCAGACATGCTGATCAAGAATGCGCGCATCGTGACGCGCGACGAGGATTTCGTGGGCACCGTGCGTGTCGAGGACGGACGCATCGAAGAGATCGCGCCGGGCAACACCGCCGCGCGCGAGGCGCTCGACTGGGACGGCGATTATCTGCTGCCCGGTTTCGTCGAGCTGCATACGGACAACATCGAGAAGCATCTCGCGCCGCGTCCCGGCGTGCTGTGGAATCACGAAGCGGCGATCATCGTGCATGACGCGCAGGTGGCGTCGGCGGGCATCACGACCGTGTTCGATGCGCTCGGCGTGGGTTCGCGTCCCGAAGACGGCGTGCGCGGCCGCGAGCTTCAGGTGCAGTGCGCGAAGTCGATCGGCAAGTTCGTCGCGCGCGATCTCTTGCGCGCCGATCACTTCCTGCATCTGCGCTGCGAAGTAGGGACGACGGATGTTGTCGAGGTGTTCGATTCGCTGTCGTCCGATCCGCTTTTCAGGCTCGCGTCGGTGATGGATCACACGCCGGGCCAGCGTCAGTGGCAGGACCACGAGAAGTGGCGCAAGTATCAGGAGCGTCACGGCAAGTGGAGCGACGAGCACGCGAACAAGATTCTCGCCGAGCTCGCGGATCATCAGGCACGTTACGCGGCGAAGCATCGCGCGGAAATCGTCGCGCGTTGCAAGAGCTTGAACATCTCACTCGCGAGCCACGACGACACGCTCGTCGAGCACGTGGAGGAAGCGGCGCGCGACGGCATCGCGCTCGCCGAATTTCCGACGACGCTCGAAGCGGCGCGCGCGGCGCGCGAGCACGGCATCGCGACGATCATGGGGGCGCCGAACGTGGTGCGCGGCGGCTCGCATTCAGGCAACGTGTCCGCGCTCGAACTGGCGCGCGAAGGGCTGCTCGATATCCTGTCGTCGGACTATGTGCCGTCGAGTCTGCTGATCGCGGTGTTCGATCTCGTCGCGAAGGCGGGCTGGTCCTTGCCGCGCGCGGTGGCGACCGTATCGTGGGCGCCCGCGCACGCGGCGGGTCTCGCGGACCGCGGCGCGATCGCCACGGGTCTGCGCGCGGACTTCGTGCGCGTCGCCTCGGTCGACGGCGTGCAGGTGCCGCGCGAGACGTATCGCGCGGGACGGCGCGTCGCCTGACGCTCCACGCTTCATTCCCGACTCCCGCCCGACAGCCACACGTCAGCGCTTCGTCATACACGGGTAAGCCCGCGTTGACGAAGCGCAAACTTCTTAAGTACCCTCACTCGCGTGTTCGCTATGTGAATCGGTGTTCGTCTGTCGAACTTTTCTGCCGATTCGCATGTATTTCGACCGAGGTCCGCGGCTCGCACGACAACAACAAGAACGGCGGCGGGACGCGATTTCAGTTCCGGGATGCGCCTTGCCAGGCGCGCGCCCATCATTGAAAAGGGAATGAAGTGAGTAGAAGTCCTGCCGTGAACGTACAGACGTTCATCAACGAGCATCCGTTCTCGCCGTTTCAGTGGCTCATCTTCGGGATGTGCTTCGTCATCGTCCTGCTCGACGGTTTCGATACCGCCGCGATCGGCTTCATCGCGCCTTCGCTCGTGGCCGAATGGCATATCAGCCGTCCGGCGCTCGCCCCCGTCCTGAGCGCCGCGCTCTTCGGCCTCGCCGCGGGCGCGCTCTTGTCCGGCCCGCTCTCGGACAAACTCGGCCGCCGCGCGATGCTGCTCTCGTCGGTGCTGATCTTCGGCGTCGCGTGTCTCGCATCGGCGTTCTCGGCCGACATCACGCAACTGACGACGCTGCGCTTCATTACCGGCCTGGGTCTTGGCGCCGCGATGCCAAACGCCGTCACGATGATGAGCGAGTTCTGCCCCGACAACCGCCGCGCCACGCTCATCAATCTGATGTTCTGCGGCTTTCCGCTCGGCGCGGCATTCGGCGGCTTTCTCGCGGCCTGGATGATTCCGCAGTTCGGCTGGCGCAGCGTGCTGATGCTCGGCGGCATCGCGCCGCTCGTGCTCTCGGTGCTGCTGATCGCGACGCTGCCGGAATCGGTGCGCTATATGGTGGCGAAGTCGAAGCCCGTCGAGAAGATTCGCGCGACGCTCGCGCGCCTCTCGTCGGACGCCATGAACGCCAGCTCGTTCTTCATGACCGAAGTCGCGCCCGCCGCGGCTGGACAAAGCGGCATGAGCGTGGTGCTGTCGCGCTCGTATATCGTCGGCTCGGTGATGCTGTGGCTCACGTATTTCATGGGCCTCGTGATCTTCTATGCGTCGATCAACTGGATGCCGATCCTGCTCAAGGAATCCGGCCTCACGCCGCAAAAGGCGACGCTCATTTCCGCGCTGTTCCCGCTCGGCGGCGTCGGCGCGGTGCTGTGCGGCGTGCTGATGGACAAGTTCAACGCGAACCGCATCATCGCGGCGTGCTATGCGCTGACCGCCGTGAGCGTGTATCTGATCGGCCAGGCGGCGGGCAACGTCGGCATGCTGGTGCTGGTCGTGTTCCTCGCGGGCGTGCTGATGAACACCGCGCAATCGTCGATGCCCGCGCTCGCCGCGGCGTTCTATCCGACGCAAGGGCGCGGCACAGGCGTCGCGTGGATGCTGGGCATCGGGCGCTTCGGCGGCATCGCGGGATCGTTTCTCGTCGCCGAACTGACGCGTCGGCACTTCACCTTCGGCGGCATCTTCGCGACGATCGCGGTGGCGGGCATCGTCTCGGCCGTTGCGCTGCTCATCAAGCAGGCCGCGCATCCGCAAACGGCGATGGCAAGCGACCTCAAGGCCACGGAGCCGGTCGGACATTGAACGGTTGACGGCTGCACAAAGCGCCCCGCGCGACGCCGGTCGCGCGGGGCGTTTTGCTTTGTGCGCGGCGCGCGTCGCGGCTCAAGATTCCGCATCTATTGCCGTTAAATTGCGAGCAGCTTTCGATTACGAGGCGGCGTCGCAAGCCGGCGCGCAAACGTAAAAACCGCCCGCGATCGAAGGCCGCAAAGCGAGCGCCCGCCCCGGCGCATCCTTCGGCTCTTCCAACCAGATCGTGAATAAACTTTCCTTCAAGACCAAGCTCATGAGCACCGTGGGCTTCGTATGGCTCAGTCTGATTCTTCTTTGCGCGGTCAACGCGATCTCCACCAGACATTCGCTGATGAAGAACCGTCAGGATGCGCTCGCCGAACAGGTTCAGTCGGCGACGAGCGTCGTCCGGTTCTATGTGAAGCAGGCGCAAAGCGGCGCGCTGTCCGACGAAGAGGCGAAGAAGCTCGCCATCGCCAGTGTGCGCGCGATTCGCTACGGCACGAGCGGTTATGTCGGCATCCTCGATTCGAAGTTGTTCCAGATCCTGAACCCCGTGCGCCCCGATACGGAGAACAAGATCAATGATTTCGTCGATAGCACCGGCAAGCATTTCACCGGCGAAATCGTGAAGCACGGCCTCGACGGCTCGCATGTCACGACCTATCTCTATCCGAAGCCCGGCGAGACCGAGCCGCTGCCGAAGATCACCTATGGCGACTACGTGCGCGAATGGGACTGGCACGTGTACACGGGCGCGTATATCGACGATATCGACGCCGCCTTTCATGCGGTCGTGCTCAAGTCGTTGCTGCTCATCGGCGTGATCGGCGCGGCGCTGACCTTCGCGATGACGCTCATCATCCGCGGCGTGCTGAAGAGCATCGGCGGCGATCCGCGCGATGCGGCGATCGTCTGCCAGCGCATCGCGGCCGGCGATCTCGCGCAGACCGTGCACGTGCAGCGCGGCGACGATTCGAGCCTCATGCATTCGATGCACACGATGCAGTCGCGTCTCACGCAGACGATCGCGCAGATCAAGCTCGTCGCGGACGGCATCACGGCGGCGTCGCGCGAAATCGCGGACGGCCATCACGATCTGTCGTCGCGCACCGAAGAGCAGGCGGCTTCGCTCGCGGAAACGGCATCGAGCATGGAAGAGCTCACGTCGACCGTGCGACTGAACTCCGACAACGCGGGCGAGGCGTGCCAGCTCGCGGCGAGCGCATCGTCGACGGTGGACAGCGGCAGCGGCGTCGTGCTCGGCGTCGTCGCGACGATGGACAAGATCGCGGGCAGCTCGGAGAAGATCGTCGACATCATCGGCGTGATCGAAGGCATCGCGTTTCAGACCAACATTCTCGCGCTGAACGCGGCCGTCGAAGCGGCGCGCGCGGGCGAGCATGGCCGTGGTTTCGCGGTGGTCGCATCGGAAGTGCGGGCGCTCGCGCAGCGCTGCGCGGCGGCGGCGAAAGACGTGAAGACGCTCATCGACGAATCGGTGACGAACGTCACGGCGGGCCAGGATCTCGCGCAGCAATCCGGCGACACGATGAAGCAGATTCTCGCGTCGGTCTCGCGCGTGACGGACATCATGAACGAGATCTCGTCGGCTTCGTTGCAGCAGACGCAGGGCATCGAGCAGGTTGGCGTCGCGATCACGCAGATGGACGCCGTCACGCAGCAGAACGCGGCGCTTGTCGAGCAGGCGACGGCCGCGGCGTCCGCGCTCGCGGTGCAGGCCGAAGAACTGAAGCGTGCGGTCGCGGTGTTCAGGACCTGAACGAAGACAAAAGGCGTTGGCGAATCGTCAGACCGTGGCATAGCGCGTGCTGAACTATCTGGTGCGAACCGGCCGCTCGCGCACATCGCGGCGGCCGGCAGGCAGAACCCAGCCGCAAGCATCGCATTTCGCTAACAGCCAACAGGAGTCTTCGATATGAAACGTTTTGCCCTTTCCGCCGCTGCCGGCGCTTTCGCGCTCGTCTGTGCGTCCGCATTCGCGCAGGACAATCCGCCGAGCTCGAACACGGGCATGCAGGCCGGCGACAACGCGCAGACCACGGCGCAGCCCGCGCAGCCGAATTCGCATGCGCACAAATCGACGCAGTCGAAGAAGATGCACAAGAGCACGATGAACGCCGGCCCGTCGACGCAGCCGGGCGGCACCGCGACGCCGAGCGGTCCGGGCGCGCCGGTCAGCGCGAGCGGCTCCGGCCAGTAACGCGCGCTGCAATGACGAACGGGACGCCGCGCGGCGTCCCGTTTTTTATTTCGCGAAGAGCGACGACATATCGGCAAATGCCTTGATCTCGACGGCATTGCCCGACGGATCGAGGAAGAACATCGTCGCCTGCTCGCCGACTTCGCCCTTGAAGCGCACATGCGGCTCGATGATGAAGCGCGTGCCCGCCGCGCGCAGCTTGTCCGCGAGCTCTTCCCATTGCGGAATCGACAGCACGACGCCGAAGTGACGCACCGGCACGGCGTCGCCATCGACGGCGCTCGTCGTGCGATGCCCGCATTCTTCCGGCGCGAGATGCGCGACGATCTGATGTCCGTAGAAATCGAAATCCACCCAGGCGTCCGAGCTGCGGCCTTCCGGGCAGCCGAGCAGTTCGCCATAGAACTCGCGCGCGGCGGCGAGGCTGTGAACGGGGAACGCGAGGTGAAACGGCGGCATGGCGTGCTGGGTCGTGCTCATGGCGATTGTCCTTATTACGACGTGTGGGGAACGGAAGCCACAGCCTATTAATAAATATTTCTGTTGAAAAACGATATATTTCTGGAGTCAGACCAAATATTTTCGATGAATCGACATGCTGCGCGAACTCCAGACTTTCATCGCGGTGGCGCGCCACGGGACTTTCGCGGGCGCGGGCGCGCACATCGGCCTCACGCAATCGGCGGTCAGCGCGCAGATGCAGCGCCTCGAGGCGCATCTCGGCGTCAAGCTGTTCGACCGCACGGGACGCTCCGCGACGCTCAACAAGACCGGCAAGCGCACGCTCGAACTCGCCGATGAACTGATCGCGCTGTACGCGCGCCTTGCCGGGCCGGAAGGCGATGACGGGCGCGGCGGCTCGCTGTCGGTGGGCGCGATCGCGTCGGCGCATGCGGCGCTTTTGCCCGACGCGATCGATGCGTTCCGGCGCATGCTGCCCGCGTGGCGCATCCGGCTCGTGCCGGGCGTCTCGCTCAATCTGCTCGCGAGCGTCGATGCCGGCGAGATGGACATGGCCGTCATGATCCGCCCGCCGTTCTCGCTGCCGGCGGAGCTGCAATGGCGTCCGCTCGTCGCGGAGCCGTTCGTGCTGCTCGCGCCCGCCGCGAAGAAGGGTGGCGACTGGCGCGCGCTGATCGGCTCGGAGCCGTTCATCCGCTATGACCGGCGTTCGTTCGGCGGCCGGCAAGTGGACGCGTTTTTGACGAAGCGCCGCATCGCGGTGCGCGATTCGATCGAAGTCGACGAGTTGCCGGGCATCGCGCAACTGGTGGCGCGCGGGCTGGGCGTGGCGCTCGTGCCGGTGTCCGATGGCATCGGTGCGTGGCCGCGCGGCGCGGTCGCGCTCGATCTCGGCGATGACACGTTTCATCGCGAGATCGGCCTTGTCGAGCGTGCGCGGCGCGTGCGTGCGGACGAGCCGGACGCGGCGGCGCGCCTCGCCGCGTGCATCGTCGAGGCGGCGAAGCGTGGCGGCGCCAGCGCGGCCGCGAAACGCGCGCGGACGCGTAACGCGGCCTAGAATGCGTGGCAGAGCCGCTTCCTTCGGTGAGTGCCTATGGATGACGAGCAGCACATCGGCGACGCGAAAACGCGTCTCGCGGATTCCACGCTGACGATCGCGCAAGCGCTCGGGCATCGCGTGCGGGCGGCGAATGCGTGGCTCGATCGCGTGGACCCGGGCACGCATCGGCGCATCAAGGGCTTGCGGCTCGTCACCGCGTACGGGCTCGCGGCGGCGCTCGGCGCGTTGCAGGACGTGACGCAGAGCGTGCCGTCGGGCGTGTCGGTGGGCGCGCTCGCGGGCGGTTTCGCGCTGTGGGCGAGCGTGTCGGAAGCGCGCAGCACGCGCTTCGAGTCGAGCCGCGATCTCGTCATTCTGTGCCTCGCGGCGGCGTTCGGCGCGTTCACCTTCACGCTGTTCGCGCCGATGCTTCGTGGCTTCGGGCGCGGCGGCGCCGAGCTGATTCTCGTCACGGGCGCGTTCCTCGCGGGCTATCTGAAGCGCTTCGGAATGACCGGCGCGGGCGTTGGCTCGCAGCTTTATATCGGCCAGCTTCTCGGGTATGGAATGAATCTCAGGCCCGGCGATTCATGGGCGATCCTGCTCGCGTTGCTGATCGGCATGCTCGCGGCTGTCGTGCCGCGCGTGTTGAGCGGGCCGGCGGAGCATCCGGTCGTGCTGCCTGCGCTGGCGTCCGAGCCGGCTTACGGGCGTCACGCGATCTCGCCCGCATTCGCGATGGGCCTGCAGGCGGCGTGCGGCGCGCTCGTCGTGGTGGCGTTGAATCGCCTGTTCGGGCTGGCGGAATCGGCGTGGGCGATCACGGCTTGCGTGTATGTCGTCGCGACGTCGGCGGTCGGGACGGCGGAGCGCGTGCGGCGACGCATTTACGGCACGCTCGTCGGCGTGCCGATCGGCATCGTGTGTCTGCCGCTCGCCGAGCATTGGCCGCTCGTCGTCTGGACACTGTCCGCGTTCGCGATGATCGCCTATGCGATGGCGCTGCCCGAGCGATATGACATCGCGTGCGGAGCGTTCGCGTTCGTGCTCATCGTGACGCTTGCCGCGAGCGGCGTGCATTCGGTCGAGCTGCTCACGGCGCGCGCGTGGGAGACCTTGCTGGGCGGCGCGCTCGGGTTGATCGCGTCACGGATCGTCTTTCCGTTGCGGATGGTGAGGGCGTAATCGCCCTCAACTCTGCGTCGCCTTCTCCAGCAACTTATCCAGCACGTCGAAGTCCACCGGCTTCACCAGATGCGCGTGGAAGCCCGCCTGCGCGGAGCGTTCCTTGTCGCTCTCCTGCCCGAAGCCCGTCATCGCCACCACCGTCGCATGCCCGAGGAGCCGTTGCGAGCGCAAGGTGCGCAGCACCGCGTGCCCGTCCATATCGGGCAATGCGAGATCGAGCAGAATCAGCTCAGGCGGAAAATGCCGGATGACATCGAGCCCTTCCTTGCCGTGATAGGCAATGCGCACGTCGTGCCCTTTCATCTGCAACAGCATGGCGAGGCTATCGGCGGAATCCCGGTTGTCGTCGATGACGACGATGCGCAGACCGCCGCCCACGCCCTGCGTCGCACTCTGGGCGAGCACGCGATGCGGCCGCGGCGCATCGTCTTCGGACGCGTAGGGCAGGCGCACGGTGAACGTGCTGCCCTGATTCGGCCCGGCGCTCGCCGCGCTGATCGAGCCGCCATGCATCTCGACGATCGAGCGGCACAGCGTGAGTCCGATGCCGAGCCCGGCCTCGCCCGGATTGAGATAGTGATCTTCCTGCACGAACAGATCGAAGATGGACGTGAGGCCCTTCTGCGAAATGCCGCGCCCCATGTCGATCACTTTCAGCAGCAGCGCCGTGGCTTCGCACTCGACTTCGACCGAGATCGTGCTTCCGCGCGGCGAGAACTTCGACGCATTGTTCAGCAGGTTCTGCACGACCTGCACGAGCCGCGTACTGTCGCCCAGGACGTGGGCCGGCTCCGTCGGCAGCTTCGTCACGACGCGCTGCGTGCGTTCATCGATGAACGGATGCACGAGCTCGATGCTGCGCGCGACGATATCGCTCACGTCCACGCGCGCCATGCGCAAATCGATCTTGCCCGTGGTGATGCGGCCCATGTCGAGCAGATCGTCGACGAGCCGGCCGAGATGCGAAGTCTGTCTGTCGATGATGTCCCGGCACGCGGCGACGCGCGGCGACATGTCCGCTTCCATCTGCATCACGCCGACCGCGTTGCGCACCGGCGCGAGCGGATTGCGCAACTCGTGCGCGAGCGTCGCGAGAAACTCGCTGATGCGCCGCGACGAGACTTCGAGCTGCTCCAGGCGCTTTCGCTCGCTCATGTCGCGGGTGACTTTGGCGAACCCGCGCAGCACGCGATGTTCGTCATACACCGCCGTGATCACGACGTTCGCCCAGAACAGCGAGCCGTCCTTGCGCACGCGCCAGCCTTCGTTTTCCACGCGGCCCGCGCGGATCGCGGTTTGCAGTTCGATCTCGGGAACGTTGGCGTCGAGATCCTCGGGGCAGTAGAAAGTGGAGAAGTGCTTGCCCAGAATCTCCGACGGGCGATAACCCTTGATGCGCATCGCGCCGGTATTCCAGCTCGCGATATGGCCGGCCGGATCGAGCATGAAGATCGCGTAGTCGCTCACGCTTTCCACGAGCAGACGAAAGCGCTCTTCCGAGAGCCGCAGCTTCTCTTCCTCGGCGCGCTTCGCGGTGAGATCGCGCGTGTATTTCGCGTAGCCGATGATCTCGCCCTTCGTGTCGCGCGCCGCCGTGATGACCACATTGGCCCAGAAGAGCGAGCCGTCCTTGCGCACGCGCCAGCCTTCGTCCTCGAAGCGGCCTGTCGCGTAGGCCTGTTTCAGCTCGTATTCGGGCCAGCCGCGCGCCACGGATTCCTCGGTGTAAAAGCGCGACAGGTGTTGCCCGATGATCTCGTGCGCCTCATACCCCTTGATCTTGCGCGCGCCCTTGTTCCAGCTCGTGATGCGGCCGTTCAGGTCGAGCATGAAGATCGCGCAGTCCTCGATCGCATCGACGAGCGCGTGATACTGCGGCTCGCTCATCGAAGGCGCCGAGGGCGCATGGCGGGCGATGTCGAGCGTCGAAGCGGCTTTGGGTCTGGTCATGGGTCTGGTTGGTTCGCGCGGCGGACGATTCCTGGACAAAACGTCCGCCGACGCCACAGTCTACCCGCAGCCCCGGCATCGCTGCCATGCCTTTGTAACGAGGTAGCTATCCGCGTGCCGTCGCTAGAAAGCGTGCATCGGCAGCGCACGATGCGATCGATTCGCACAATGCGCTTCATACATGCGCGACGCATCCATCCGTTCTTAACCGTGCTTTTGAGGGGATTTCAACGCCGATTCGCGCACGTAGACTGCGTGCACATTTCAGAAGGTCGGTTGCTGGCAGGCAGTGCAATGAGGCCGATTGAAGTGGCCATGTGAAACCCTCAGGAGCACTATCATGATCGGCAATCTCAAAGGCATCATCTTCGTCGCGGCGCTCGCGGGCGCTTCCTATGCGCTCGCAAGCGGCTATGGTCCCGCACCGCATTACACACCGATGGACGGCGCGCCCACGTCGCAGCAAGGCATGAACATGCAGACCATCGCGCAGGATGCGGAGCAGAGCAACGACGCGAGCGTCGATAAATCGAAGCAGGACAGCCCGCTCATCCAGGCGCAGGATTAAAGCGCATCTGTATGAAGTCGCATCCCGCCATTGATCGGCGGGATGCGATCCGCGTTCAGTGGAACGCCTGACTCGCGGCGCGCTGCGCGTCTGCGGCGCCGGCTGTCTCGACCGTTTCCTTTGCGCGCCCGATCTCGATCTTCGGCATGAAGAGCATCGCGATCACGGTGCCGAGCGCGATCACGAACATCGCCGTGAACGTCAGATGCAGCGAATGATGCAGGACGAGGCGAATGTCGTTGTTCATCGCGAAGTCGCCGGGCACGGAAGAGAGCAGTTGCTTCAACTGATCCGCATGCACGGGCGGCAGGCCGTCCGTGTGCGTGAGGCCGTAGTTCTGCACCGCGCCGAACACCGCCGCGCCGAGCGTGTTGCCGAGATTGCGCGAGAACAGGTTCGATGCCGTCGCGCTGCCGCGTTCGAGCGGCTGCACGATTTCCTGGATCAGGATGAGGCACGACACGCTCGTAATGCCCATGCCGAAGCCCAGCACCGCCGAGCCGACGCCCGCCCACAGCGGGCTCGATTGCGGGCCGAGCAGCACGAACGGCAACGCGCCCAGCGGAATGAACACCGGGCCGATCATCAGCAGACGCCTCAGACCGATGCGGCTGAACGAGCGCGACGTGAAGGTGGCGCCGCTCGGCCAGCCGATCATCATCATCGTGAGCGCGAGGCCCGCCTGCACCGGCGTGCGGTGCATCACGCCCTGCACGTACATCGGCAGGAAGGTGGTGAGGCCCATCATCGCCATGCCGGCGAGGAGCGTCGCGACGTTGCTCGCCGCGATCGGCCGATGCGACCACAGCTTGAACGAGATCATCGGATCGGCGGCGCGGCGTTCCTGCACGACGAAGCCCGCGATGGCCAGCACCAGCACCGCGATTTCCACGCCGACGCGCAGGTTGCTCGCGTGACCGGCGTCGGTGAGCGCCATCATCAGCGCGGCGACGGCGGCGGTGAAGAAGAACGCGCCCGCGAGATCGATGGCCGGGCGGTCGTGGCGCTTCTCCTCGTGCAGAAAGAGCGTGAAGAGCAGCGCGGCCAGGATGCCGATCGGCACGTTGATCCAGAAGATCCACGCCCACGAGAACTGGCGGATCAGGAGACCGCCGACCATCGGCCCGAGCACGGCGGACACCGCCCACACGCTCGCCAGATAGCCCTGCACCTTGCCGCGTTCGCGCGCCGGGTACAGATCGCCGACGACCGTCAGCGCGACCGGCAGGATCGCGCCCGCGCCGACGCCCTGAATCAGCCGGAAGACGATCATCGCGGGCATCGACCACGCGAAGCCCGCGAGCACCGAGCCCATCAGGAAAATCACGATGCCCGCGAGGATCGCTGGCTTGCGGCCATACAGGTCCGCGAGCTTGCCGAACACGACCGTGAGCGCCGTCTGCGTGAGCAGGAACGACGAGAACACCCAGCTATAGAGATTGAGGCCGCCGAGCTGCGTCGCGATTTGCGGCATCGCCGTGGAGACGATGGTGGCTTCGATCGCGACCATGGCCATCGAGGCCATCACCGCGGCAATGACGAGGGGACGGACGGTTTTGCTGTTCTGTGACATGCGGTTTTGAATGGCCTATCCGCCGCCGCGCGAACCGCAATGACGATACGCGCAGGCGGGTCATGCCCGAATGATGGAGATGCGGCGGCGACGTTCAGGCTTGCAGAATCCTTGCAGCCAACGCAATGTCGCCGATGAAGAAGCGCCGGTTGCAATGTTATCCCGCCGCGCGAATCGCTGCTCGATGGGCCGGCGGCGCGCTCATTCAACGCTAATTCTTCGCACCTACGCTGGTTCTGTGGACGGGCGGCGCGCTTCCCCGGCAATCTGCGGCCCGTTTCACGTTCTCGTATCTCCTCAGCCCTTGGCGCCGGCCGCATGGACCGGCGCTTTTTTTCTCCTCCGCGCTTACGCGCATCTGTCATGCACATGTCGTCTTTCAGACCGAAATCGCCGGGAATGTCGCCTAAAATCGAACGGGCTGCAGCGTTGCCCCGTTCCCTTCCGAAGCGGCGGACCCGAATGATCAAGTCACTGAAGAATCAGCTGGTGCTCGCGCTCGGGCTGCTCGTCACCGTGATTGGCGTCGTGCAGGGCGTGAGTTCGTATCAGCTGAGCAAGACCGGCATGAGCGCGCTGCTCGACATGCGGCTCGAACAGGTGGCGGCGCGTCTGCGCGACGGACTCGCCGAAAGCCTGCCGAAAAATCCCGCGCGCGGCACGCAGGACGAGCGCGACGTCGTCGCCGTCGTGTGGAAGCCGGGCCAGGATGTGCCGTTCCGCACGACCGACCCGTCGCTGCATTTTCCGCGCGACGCGCAGCCGGGCTTCTCCGGCGCCGAATTCAACGGCGAGCACTGGCGCATCTTCACGCGCCAGGAGCCGACCATGACGATTCAGGTCGCGCAACGCTCGTCGATCCGTCGCGAGATCACGCAGGAAGCCGCGACGCAAACGCTCTGGCCGATCGCCGTGCTGCTGCCGCTCGTGTGGATCGCGGTGGCGCTCGTCGTGCGGCGCTCGCTGCGTCAGTTGAACGAACTCGGCGCGGAAGTGAGCGCGATCGACATGGGTCATCTCCAGCCGCTGTCGACGGTCGGCGTGCCCACGGAAATCGAGCCCTTCATCCATTCGATCAACACGATGATCGAGCGCCTCGCGAGTTCCATCGAAAAGGAGCGCAAGTTCATCGCCGATGCCGCGCACGAACTGCGCACGCCGCTCACGGCGTTGCAGCTTCAGGCCGACAATCTCGCGCCGCATATCTATCCCGGCAATCAGGAGCGCTTTCAGGAGTTGCGCAAGGGCATCGCGCGCAGCGGCAAGCTCATCACGCAACTGTTGCGGCTCGCGCGCGCCGATGCGCCGATGAATGGCTCGCCGCTCGCCCGCGTCGACCTCTCGGAAGTGGTGACGGGCGCCGTCGCCGATGTGCTGCCGATCGCGCTCGCGCGCGGCATGGATATCGGCGCGGAGGAAATGGTGAACGCGCACGTGCGCGCGGTGGAAACCGACATCGGCATGGCGGTGAAGAATCTCGTGTCGAACGCGGTGCGCTATACGCCCGACGGCGGCACCATCGACCTGCACATGCGACGCGACGGCGACATGGTGTGGATCGACGTGATCGACACCGGACCGGGCATCGACGAGACCTTGCTGCCGCGCGTCTTCGACCGCTTTTTCCGCGCGAATCCGGACGTGGAGGGCAGCGGGCTGGGGCTTTCCATCGTGAAGGCGATCGCCGCGCGCTACGGCGGCGACGTGACGCTGAAAAACCGCAGCGACGGACGCTCGGGCATCGTCGCTTCGATCGGCTTTCCGGTCGAGGAAGTCAAGGAAAACACGGTCGCGCTCGCATTAAACCTTTAGTGATTTGCGCGCGGTTTTACGCCGATTACAATGCATTCGCTGCGTGGCGCGAAGCGATCATCGCCGGTCAGTAGAAGAGCACAAAGACCGGTCGTGCGTTTTCGATTCTTCCGATCCTTCGGGCCGCATTCCGGGCGCGTGGCGCGCGCCATTCTCGCGACGCGCGGGGTGGAACATGCGAATTCTTCTGATCGAAGACGACGTGCAGATTGGCACGAGCCTCATGCGTGCGCTCAAGGATGCCGACTATGCCGTGGACTGGGTGCGCGACGGCAACGCCGGCCGCGAGGCGATCAACGCCGCCGAATACACCGTGGTGCTGCTCGATCTCGGCTTGCCGGGCATGACAGGCATCGAGCTCTTGCGGCAGGCGCGCACCGCCGGCAACGCGACGCCGGTGCTGATCCTCACCGCGCGCGACGATCTCGACACACGCGTGCAGGGCCTCGATCTCGGCGCCGACGATTACCTGCTGAAACCCTTCGACATGCCCGAGCTGCTCGCGCGCATCCGCGCCGTGCTGCGCCGCAAGGCGGGCTACGCGGTCTCGCGTCTCGGCGACGATTCGATCAGCCTCAATCTCGATCAACGCACGCTCACGTGCGGCGAAAATTCGGGCGTGCTGTCCGCGCGTGAATTCGCGCTGATGCACGCGCTGCTCGAACGTCCCGGCACGATTTTCTCGCGCGACCAGCTCGAAGACCGGCTCTACGGCTGGGGCAAGGAAGTCGAGAGCAACGCGGTCGACGTGCTGATCCATTCGGTGCGCAAGAAGTTCGGAGCGGGCGTGATCCGCAACGTGCGCGGACTCGGCTGGACCGTGATGCTCGGCCAGTCGGGCCGCGAGGAAACGAAATAGCGCGCGGTTCATCGCTTAATCGTATCGACGGCCGAGCGAGCCGCAAAAGTACATGCTGTAGTCGTGATCCTGCGTTTCGACCTGACGCATGCGCCGTTCGAGATCGGCGAGATCGCTCGACGATGCGAGATAGGCGTCGCGCGTTTCCTGCGCGGTGTGAATCGAAAAGAGACTGTCGATGGAGTGAGTGAGACGTTCAAACATGATGTGCTCCCGTCGTTGAAGGAAGGCCGATGAGTGGGCAGACGAAAGCAGGTTATGCCCCGCGAATTAGCGGCGAATGAGAACGCGGGCGCGTGCTTCGCGGCATGCGCCATGCTGCTCTTCGCATGACGAAGCGTTCGGCAACGCACCGTGACATGGATCGCGCAGCGGGAAGGCACTGCCGCGTCGCACCATCCCGTGATATTGTGTTTCGTAGGGGTTTCATACGGAACGGTGCGCTCTCCGCATTCGTCGATCGTCTCTCGTGAAGGCCGCCATGAACGATGTGTCTCGTACCCTCAGTGCCCGCGACCGCGTCGAGCTGCTCTGCTGGCTCACGTGCGGCAGTCTCGGCGCGTACTACCTGAATGGCGACTGGCCCGCGGCGTCTTTTCACGTGCAGGCGGCGCACAAATGGCTCGAACGGCATCAGCGGCTGGCGGACTGGCTCACGGTCGCGAAGCTTGCGGCCATCGCCCGCGAAATCGCCACGCAACACTGCGCAATGCTCGAAGCGGACTGGGCGCGCGCCGCCGTCGAAGAAATTCTCGACAGCGAAGACCTGAACTATCAATCGGATGTCGTGCGGCAGGTTTTCGACGACTGCCGCCGCGCGCTCGCGGAAAAGCGCACGCCGGAATGACGTGCCGGTCCCGCACAGTCTGGCCCTAGCGCGAATCACTGTATGGATGTACAGTAAGCCATTTTCCTGGCCTGGCGGCACTGCCACGAGCATGTTCGGTGCGTTCGTTCCTGTCGATTTCGCTTTGAGCGCGTCTCTTCGCGCGGCGGCGAGCTGACCGCTGCACATGGACGCGCCGTCTTCCGCACTGCTGCCGCGCCGCATCGCGCATCTCGACATGGATGCGTTCTTCGCGTCGGTCGAGCTTCTGCGTTATCCCGAGCTGCGCGGCATGCCGGTCGTGGTCGGCGGCGGCCGCAGCGCCACGCCCGAAACGCTTCCTGACGGCACGCGCCGGTTCAGACGTCTGCGCGACTATGCGGGACGCGGCGTCGTGACCACGTCCACCTACGAGGCGCGCAAGTTCGGCGTCTTCTCCGCGATGGGCATGATGAAAGCCGCCCAGCTCGCACCCGACGCGATCCTTCTGCCCACCGATTTCGAGTCTTATCGCCATTATTCGCGGCTCTTCAAGGCGGCCGTCGCGACCTTTACGGCGCAGATCGAGAATCGCGGCATCGACGAGATTTATATCGACGTGAGCGATCTGCCCGGCGAATCGGCCGAGATCGGGCAAAGCATGAAGGACGCCGTGCGCGACGCGACCGGGCTCACGTGCTCCATCTGCATCGCGCCGAACAAGCTGCTCGCGAAGATCGGCTCCGAACTGGACAAGCCCGACGGTCTCACCATCCTCACGATGGACGATCTGCAAACGCGCATCTGGCCGCTCGCCGCGCGCAAGGTGAACGGCATCGGGCCGAAGGCGAGCGAGAAGCTCGCGGCGCTCGGCATCGTCACCGTGGGCGATATCGCCGCCGCCGATCCCGGTCTGCTGCAGACGCATTTCGGTCATACGTATGCCGCGTGGCTCGCGCGGATCGCGCAGGGTCAGGACGAACGGGCCGTCGTCGTGACCTCGACGCCCAAGTCGATGAGCCGCGAGACGACCTTCGAGCGCGACTTCCATCCGAAGCAGGATCGCGCGACGCTTTCCGCCGAGTTCACCGGGCTTTGCACGCGCGTCGCCGAAGATTTGCAGCGCAAGGGCTATGTCGGGCGCACGGTCGGCATCAAGTTGCGTTTCGACGACTTCCGCACCGTCACGCGCGATCTGACGGTGCCCGTCGCGACGGCGGATCCCGTTGAAATTCGCCGTGCCGCGACCGAATGCCTGAAGCGGATCGTGCTCGATCGCCGCATCAGACTGCTGGGCGTGCGCGTCAGTGCGCTCGCCGGGCGTGACGAAAGCGGCTTCGTCGAGCCGGTGCAGGTCGAATTGCCGTTCGATATCGCCGGCGAATAGTCCTCTGCGTTTCCCCTCATGGCGCGTTCGTCGCCAAGTTATTAGTCTGATCAATACATCGGGCTTTCAATCGGTTACGCGACACACATACTTAATTAAATCGTGTCGCTAAGTTCTCACAGTCACACGTAAGTCGCGCTTCTGGACGCAGGACATCGGCTCGCTGATGCGGGTCATCTCACATGCACCCGGGGAAAACGAGAATGAGAAAGCGGACGTTGGTCTGGATGATAAGCAGCGTCGTCTGTTCGGGGACGGCATTCGGGCAGGAGATTTTCACGCAGGGCGGAACGCAAGGCATCGGAATCGGCGCGGCGTTTTCGCTGGGTTCGTCCTTCGGCGTGCACGCCGATTTCAACGGCTGGAACTACGGCCGCGGTTTTAATCTGGGCGGCAATCGTTACGAAGGCGATGTGCGCCTGAGGCAAGGCGGCATCTACCTCGATTACTTCCCGTTCGAAAGTCGCGGATGGCGCGTCACGGCGGGCGTGCGGTTCAACGACGACTCGCTCACCGCCGTGTCGCAGCAGAATAACGGCACCTACGTATTCGAGCGCAAGCGCTTCGCCGTGCCGCCCGACGCGACCGCCACCGCGACGGTCAAATACCCGGCCGCGATGCCGTACTTCGGCCTGGGCTTCGGACATGCGCCGGCGGGCAAGGGCTTCGGGTTCGTCGCGGATATCGGCGTCGCGTATGGCGTGCCGAAAACGACCTACACCTTGTCGCCGAGCCTGGCGCAGATCGCGGGATCGAACAGCGCCTTGCTGATCAGCACGGGCGAGCAGCAGCTCAACGACAAGGCGTGGCGTTATCGCTGGTATCCGGTGGTGCAGGTCGGCGTGTCGTATCGCTTCTAGGCGGCTTTAGCGATCCGGCGCATATTCAAAGCTTGGATGCTTCGTTGCGGGGCGGATCGGCGCGCGTTAGATTGATCGCTTCCCCGAAGCTATCGACTGCCATCCGCTCGCCCGTGACGATTCAGACCGACCCCAATTTTGCCCTCGCTTCGCGCAAAGCACTCGAGGAAGCCGCCGATCAAACCATCGAAATTCGCCGTTTCGACGCGCCGCTCGGCGCCGAAGTGATCGGGCTCGATCTGTCGAAGCCGGTGTCGAATGCCGATTTCGCGCGCATTCACCGCGCGCATCTCGATCATCACGTGCTCGTGTTTCGCGATCAGCGCATCACGCCCGACGAGCAGATCGCGTTCAGCAGGCGCTTCGGCCCGCTGCAGATTCACGTGCTGCATCAGTTCGGGCTCGCGGGGCATCCGGAAGTGCTGATCGTGTCGAACATCGTGGAGAACGGCAAGCCGATCGGTCTCGGCGATGCCGGCCATTTCTGGCACTCCGATCTCTCGTACAAGGACAAGCCGAGCCTCGGTTCGCTGCTGCATGCGCAGGAACTGCCGGCGACCGGCGGCGACACGCTCTTCGCCAATCAGCATCTCGCGTGGGACGCGCTGCCCGCGCATTTGCGCAATGCAGTCGAAGGGCGCGTCGCCGAGCATACGTATCTCGCCAAATACGGCGAGTTGCAAAAGCGCAGTCCGTGGCGGCCCAATCTGTCGGCGGAGCAGATTGCGCAGGTCAAGCCCGTGACGCATCCGATCGTGCGCACGCATCCGGAAACGCGGCGCCGCGCGCTCTTCGTCAGCGAGCATTTCACGACGCGCGTGATCGGCGTTCCCGAAGACGAAAGCCGCGCCTTGCTCGCGGAATTGTTCGCGCATGGCACGAAGCCCGAGTTCATTTACCGGCATCAATGGCAGGCGCGCGACATGGTCTTCTGGGACAACCGCTCGGTCATGCATCTCGCGGCCGGCACGCCCGACGATCAGCGCCGCAAGCTGTATCGCACGACCATCGAAGGCGACGCGCCTTTCTAAGAACACTATTTTTTACGGGGTTTCATCGATGCATTCTCGAACAGGGAAGGGCGCCGTGCGCGCGCTCGCCGCCGCGCTCGCGGTCACGCTCGGCATGACGTCGGCGGGCGCGCGTGCGGAAGGCACGTTGCGTATCGCCGAACAATTCGGCGTCGTCTATCTGCTGCTCAATGTCGCGCGCGATCAGAAATTCATCGAGCAGGAAGGCAAGAAGGAGGGGCTCGATATCAAGGTCGACTGGGCCAAACTCTCGGGCGGATCGAGCGTCAACGATGCGCTGCTTTCCGGTTCCGTCGATATCGCGGCGGCGGGCGTCGGACCGTTGCTGACGATCTGGGATCGCACGCACGGACGGCAAAACGTAAAGGGCGTTGCATCGCTCGGCAATTTTCCGTATTACCTCGTATCGAACGATCCGCGCGTGAAGACCATCGCCGATTTCACCGACAAGGACCGTATCGCAGTGCCGGCGGTCGGTGTCTCGGTGCAGTCGCGCATCCTGCAATACGCGGCGGCGAAGCAATGGGGCGACAAGCAATACGATCGCCTCGACAAGCTCACGCAAGCCGTGCCGCATCCCGATGCGACGGCGGCGCTCATCGCGGGCGGCACGGAGATCAACGCGCACTTCGGCAATCCGCCGTTCCAGCAGCAGGAACTCGCGGGCAATCCGAAAGCGCATATCGTGCTCAATTCATACGATGTGCTCGGCGGCCCGAGTTCGGCAACTGTGCTCTACGCGACCGAGAAATTCCGCAACGAGAATCCGAAGACGTATCGCGCATTCGTCGCCGGTCTCGCCGATGCCGCGCGCTACATCACGCAGCATCCCGAGCAGTCCGCCGATATCTATCTGCGCGTGAACAACGCGAAGATCGACCGCGATCTGCTTATCAAGGTGATCAAGGATCCGTCGGTGCAATTCAAGGTCGCGCCGCAAAACACGTTCGCGCTCGCGCAGTTCATGCATCGCGTCGGCGTCATCAGGAACGAGCCGAAGTCGTGGCAGGACTACTTCTTCAGCGATCCCGCGACGAAGGACGGAAGCTGACGCCGCTTATCGACGATTGCGAATTCGATATGCGCAATGATTGGTTCGCTCGGGCGCAGCGCGCCGGTATCGTGATCGTTTGCAATCGGGCAGATGAACATGGCCGCCAATCCCCAAGCGCTTTATTCGCACGAAGCCGTTCGCGAGGCTTCCACGAGCGGCAAGCTGCTCAGCGCGAAGAACGTCACGCTCGAGTACCGCACGCCCGAGCGGCTCGTGCGCGCAACTCACGATGTCAGCTTCGATATCTATGGCGCCGATCGCTTCGTGCTGCTCGGGCCTTCGGGTTGCGGCAAGTCGACCTTGCTCAAGGCCGTTGCAGGTTTCCTCGAGCCGGTTGCGGGCAGCATCGAGATCGGCGGCGAGCGCGTGCGCGGGCCGGGCGCGGATCGCATCGTCGTGTTTCAGGAGTTCGATCAGCTGCCGCCGTGGAAAACCGTTGTGCAGAACGTCGCTTTTCCGCTGCGCGCCGCGCGCAAACTCGGCCGCGCCGAAGCACGCGAGCGCGCGCTGCATTATCTCGACAAGGTCGGTCTCGCCACATTCGCCGATGCCTATCCGCATACGCTATCGGGCGGCATGAAGCAGCGTGTGGCCATCGCACGCGCGCTCGCGATGCAACCGCGCGTGCTTCTGATGGACGAGCCCTTCGCCGCGCTCGATGCGCTCACGCGACGCCGCATGCAGGAAGAGCTTTTGCGCCTGTGGAGCGACGAGCGCTTCACGTTGTTGTTCGTCACGCATTCGATCGAGGAGGCGCTCATCGTCGGCAATCGCATTCTGCTGCTGACGCCGCATCCGGGACGCGTGCGCGCCGAGCTGAACAGTCATCAATACACGCAGGAAAGCTTGGGTCGCGGTGAGTTTCAGCAGAGCGTCGCGCGTATTCATCGATTGCTGTTCGAAGAGGAGACCGCGCTGTGAGCACGCCGCATCTGATCCAGCCGCCGGTGCGGCCGGAATACGAAGTCAAGCCCGCCGCGAGCGTCGCGGTCGAACATGAAGCACCGCTGCCGCTGTCGAAGCGGCTCGTGGATCGCTCGTGGCTGCGCAAGTCGATCATCGCGCTCGTGTTGATCGCATTGTGGGAAATCGCCGCGCGCGCCGTCGATAACGATCTGCTGCTGCCCACGTTCAGCGCGACCTTCGTCGCGTTCGTGCAGGGCATCGCGTCGGGCGAACTGATCGAGAAGATCGGTATTTCGATGTCTGTATTGCTGCGCGGCTATGCGCTCGGCGCGGCGCTTGCGTTCGTACTGACATCGCTGGCGGTATCGACGCGCATCGGCCGCGATATTCTTTCGATGCTCACCGCGATGTTCAATCCGCTGCCGTCCATCGCGCTGTTGCCGCTCGCGTTGCTATGGTTCGGCCTCGGCACGGGCAGTCTGTTATTCGTGCTCGTGCATTCGGTGTTGTGGCCGCTCGCGCTCAACACGTATGCGGGTTTTCAGGCCGTGCCTTCGACCTTGCGCATGACGGGCCGCAACTATGGACTCAACGGCATGCGTCATGTGATGCTGATTCTCGTGCCCGCCGCGTTGCCTTCGATTCTCGCCGGCTTGCGCGTGGGCTGGGCGTTCGCGTGGCGCACGCTGATCGCGGCGGAACTCGTGTTCGGCGCGAGCTCGGGCAAGGGCGGACTCGGCTGGTACATCTTCCAGAACCGCAACGAGCTTTACACGGACCGCGTGTTCGCGGGACTGGCGGCGGTCATCGTGATCGGGCTCGCGGTCGAGCATCTCGTCTTCGATACCGTCGAGCGCGTGACGGTGCGTCGCTGGGGCGTGCAGCAATAAGCGCGCTCAACTCTCCGCCCGAATGAAGTCGATGAACGCGCGCAGCGGCCCCGGCATGTGCGCGCGGCTCGGATAGTAGAGCCGTGGCCCGGTGAAGCTCTGCCACCACGGCTTGAGCACCGGCACGAGCGCGCCGCTGTCGATGGCTTCGCGCACGAACTCGTCGAACGTATAGACGAGACCCAGTCCCGCGATGGCCGCGCTTCGGCTGATTTCGATCGACGACGTGACGAGCGGCCCTTCCGGCGCGATGCGTATCACTTCCTTGCCGCGCATGAATTCCCACACGGCGAGCACACCGCTATCGAACCGATGTCCGATGCACGCGTGATTCACCAGATCGCGAGGATGCTTCGGCTCGCCGTGCGCCGCGAGATACGACGGCGCCGCAACCGCGACGAAGCGTTGCGTGCGCGGCCCGATCGGCACCGCGATCATGTCGCGCTCGATGCGCTCGTCATAGCGAATGCCCGCATCGAAACCGGCGGCGAGCACGTCGATGAACGTATCCGTGGCGCTGATCTCCAGCTTGATGCCCGGATGCGCCGTCAGAAAGCGCGCGACGATCGGCGGCAAGATTTCCCGCGAGACGATGCGCGGCACGTTCAGCCGCAGCGTGCCGGTCGGGCTGTCGCGAAAGCCGTTGACGGCATCGAGCGCGCCCGCGATTTCCGTGAACGCGGGCGCAAGCCGCTCGATCAGCCGCTCGCCTGCTTCGGTCGGCGTGACGCTGCGCGTCGTGCGATTCAGCAGCCGCACGCCCAGGCGCGTTTCGAGCCTGCGTATCGCCTCGCTCAACGACGACGCCGACACGCCGCGCAACAGCGCTGCCTGCCTGAAGCCGCGCGAGCGCGCGACAGCCAGAAACGCGTGAAGATCCGACAGATCCGGTTCGCTCATGTCTCACCCATTGTTCGCCAGGGCGCACAGCCCATTCGCATTGAGGCGGATTATCGCACGCGCGATTTGCTCCGATAATCGTCCTCATCCCTTCAGGAGAGACGAACATGGAACAACGCAGACTCGGAAAGACCGGACCGCAGACGGCGGCGATCGGGCTCGGATGCATGGGCATGTCGGGCATGTACGGGCCGTCGGATCGCGCGGAGAGCATCGCGACGATTCACGCGGCGCTCGAAGCGGGCGTGACGCTGCTCGATACCGGCGACTTCTACGGCATGGGCCACAACGAGTTGCTGATCGCCGAGGCGCTGAAAAGCGCGCCGCCGTCGCGCCGCGATTCCGCGATGCTCAGCGTGAAGTTCGGCGGCATGCGCGATCCGGCCGGCAGGTTCATCGCGTTCGACGGCCGTCCGGTCGCCGTGAAGAATTCGCTCGCATACACGTTGCAGCGGTTGGGCGTCGAGCATATCGACATCTATCGGCCCGCGCGGCTCGATGCGAGCGTGCCGGTCGAGGACACCGTCGGCGCGATCGTCGAGATGATCGACGCGGGCTATGTGCGTCACGTCGGATTGTCGGAAGTGGGCGCGGACACGATCCGCAAAGCGGCCGCGGTGCATCCGGTGTGCGATCTGCAGATCGAGTATTCGCTGATCTCGCGCGGCATCGAGGAAGCGATTCTTCCGGCATGCAGGGAACTCGGCATCGGCATCACGGCGTATGGCGTGCTGTCGCGCGGGCTGATCAGCGGGCATTGGAGCAAGGACGGCGCGCAATCGGGCGACTGGCGCGCGAACAGTCCGCGCTTTCAGCAAGGCAACGTCGAACGCAATCTCGCGCTGGTCGATGCTCTGCGCAAGATCGCCGATGCGAAGGGCGTGAGCGTCGCGCAGATCGCGATTGCATGGGTGCTCGCGCAGGGCGATGACATCGTGCCCGTCATCGGTGCGCGTCGTCGCGAGCGGCTGACGGAATCGCTCGGTGCGCTCGAAGTAAAGCTCACGGCGGACGAACGCGCCGCGATCGAAGCGGCGGTGCCGAAAGGCGCGGCGTCGGGCGATCGCTACGAAGCCGTGCAGATGGCGCATCTCGACAGCGAGAAGCGTTAAACCTCGCGGGCGCGGTGCTTGCGCAGAAACACCCACGCGTTGAACGCGGCGCCCGCGAACATCAGCACGCTCGTCATCGCGAACACGGAATGCATGCCCGAATGCGCCGCGATGAAGCCGCCCGCGAGCGGTCCCGCCACCTGTCCGATGTATTGCGCCGACGTCGCGTAGCCGAGGATGTAGCCGGCGGCGTTGTCGGGCACGTTGTGACGCACGACGCTAGTGATCGCGGGCAACAGGCCGCCCAAGGCGAGGCCCATCAGAAAGCGCAGCACGACGAGCTGAGTGCCGCTCGTCACGAACATCTGCGGGATCAGCAAGACGCCGCAGATCGCGAGACACGCGACGATCACCTTCGGCGCGCCGATGCGATCCGCGAGCCGTCCGACGCGCGGCGCGGCGAGCACGCTGCCGAGCGCGGCGGCCGACATCACGAAGCCCGCGACCAGCGTGACCTGCTTCGGATCGTTCACGAGCTGCGCCACGTACACCGTGATGATCGGCTCGATGGACATATTGGCGAACATGAGCAGCATCGCGCTCACCAGCATCGCGATGACGGGCGTGAGCAGCGGCACGTCGCGCCAGCCGCCGCGTGGCTTTGTCGTCGCGTGATTGGGCGCGCGGCGCTCTTCTTTGACGAACAGCGTCGTCATGATGAACGAGCAGAAGATGAGGCCGCCCGCGAGAAAGAACGTCGCACGAATGCCGATGAGACCCGGCAGCAGCCCGCCGACGAGCGGCACGACGAGATTGCCCGCCATCATGCCCGCGGCGTGCGTGCCGAGCGCCCACGCGGTGCGGTGCTTGGGCGTCTGCGTCGCGATCATCACGATGGCGCCGCTCGCATAACCGCCGACGAGTCCCGCGAGAAAGCGCATCGCGACGAGCTGCCAGACGGTCTGCACGACGCCGAGCAGCGACATCGTGATCGCCATGCCGAGACTCGCGCGGATCAGGATCGGCTTGCGGCCGTAGCGATCTGCGAGCCGTCCCCACAGCGGCGCGACGAGCCCGGCCGCGAGAAAGGTCGCGCCGAACGCGATGCCCGACCATTGCACCGCCGCTTCCACCGACGACGCGCCCAGTTGCTGCACATAAAGCGGCAGGAAG
This sequence comes from Caballeronia temeraria, assembly GCF_001544795.2. Classification (GTDB taxonomy): domain Bacteria; phylum Pseudomonadota; class Gammaproteobacteria; order Burkholderiales; family Burkholderiaceae; genus Caballeronia; species Caballeronia temeraria. The sequence continues at coordinate 57,983 of NZ_FCOI02000032.1, forward strand.
GGCAGGAGCAGCGTCATCGCCATGAGGGTCGTGAACGAGCCGAATACGCAGACGTAGAGATTGCGTTGCCAGTGAACGGAGCCTTCGGACATGAGCGGGGAACGTGGACGGGATGGGCGAGACTTTCGCAGATTTTGCGCCGATGCGCTCGCGCACGATGCGGCACGCAAACTGCGACGCGTGTACGATCGATTCCGACCCACCGATGGAGCGACGCCGAGTGAAAATCGCGACCTTCAACATCAACGGCATCCGTCCGCGGCTCGACGCCTTGCTGACATGGCTCGAACGCGAATCGCCCGATATCGTCTGTCTGCAGGAACTGAAAGCGACCGACGCGCAGTTTCCCGCCGATGCAATCGCGAATGCGGGCTACGGCGCGCTATGGCATGGACAGCAATCGTGGAACGGCGTGGCGATTCTCGCGAAGGACGCGGAGCCGGTATTGAGCCGGCGCGGACTTCCCGGTTTCGAGGGCGACACGCATAGCCGTTACATCGAGGCGGCCGTGGGCGGCCTGGTGATCGGCTGTCTGTATCTGCCGAACGGCAATCCGCAGCCCGGTCCGAAGTTCGATTACAAGCTCGACTGGTTCGCGCGTTTCAATGCGCACGCGAAGGCCTTGTTCGATAGCGGGCATCCTGTCGTGCTCGCCGGCGACTACAACGTCGTGCCTACCGACGACGATATCTACAACACGCGCTCATGGCTCAAGGATGCGCTGCTGCAGCCCGAGAGCCGCGCAGCTTATGCGGATCTGCTCGCGCAAGGCTGGACGGATGCGTTGCGCAAGATGTTTCCCGATGAGCGCATCTACACGTTCTGGGATTACTTTCGCAATCACTGGCAGACGAATTCGGGCCTGCGCATCGATCATATTTTGCTGAGCAAGGATCTCGCGAAGAAGCTGGAAACAGCGGGCGTCGATAAGTGGGTGCGCGGCGAAGCGCATGCGAGCGATCACGCGCCGACGTGGGTTACGCTGAAGCTCGGGCGCACGCGCAGGAAGGCGGCTTAGGCTTGCAGCGTGTCGCGCGCCGGTTGCAGCGAGGCGAGGAATTGCATTGCGTGTTCGCGGCCGCCCATGGTCCAGACATTGAGATGATCGGCATCTTCGATGAGCGCGAGATGCTTGTCGCCGCGCGCGGCGTCGAAGAGACGCTGAAAGTGCGCGGGCGGTATCACGCCGTCTCGAGTGCCGCCGTAGATCAGCAAGGGCGCATCGATCGATGCGATTTTCGCGAGGCTTTCGTAGCGATCGCGCGCGAGAAGCCGCACGGGAAAGAGCCAGAAGCGTTGCGCTGCGACATCGACGATGCTCGTGAACGGTGCTTCGAGCATCAGCGCGCTGATTGTCGCTTCCCTGGCAAGCTGCACCGCGACGCCGGTGCCGAGCGAATAGCCATGCAGCACGATATTCGATGATCGCGCCGATGCGTACGCGTAGGCGGCGCGCGCATCGGCATAGAGGCCGGCTTCGTGCGGTTTGCCGGGATTGCCGCCGTAGCCGCGATATTCGGCGAGCAGCACGCCATAGCCCGCTTCGATCATCTCCAGCGCGATATGGCCGCGTTGGGCGAGGTCTTCGCCGTTACCGTGAAAGAGGATGACTGTCGGCGCGGTTCCATCGGGCGGCGCTTTGTAGCGCATGGTCAGATCGAGGCCGTCGGCGGTTCGTATGATGACTGCTTCGGTGCGTTGTTCCAGCTCGGCGTTCTTGAAGGCTTCGATCTGCTCCAGTGGATAGACGAGCCTTCCTTGCAGCCAGTACAGGCCGGCAAGCGCGATCGAGTAGATCAGCGCTACTGCAAGGACGGCGATCCAGAGGACTTCGCGCATGGGTGTCGGCGGCGGGGCGGCGTTCCTCGTATGGTAGTGGGTTTGGGATGTTGGATTCGTGCGCCACCTCCCTCACTCCTGCACATCCACATCCCCCTGCCGCAAGCTCAACGGCATTTCCGCCGCGATTTCCTTCTCGACGACCTCCGCATCCCGCCCGCGATTAAAAAGCGCGTTAAGCAGAATCGCAAACACCGCCGCCAGCGTGATCCCGCTATGCGTCAGCGGCCCCGCCCATGCCGGCATATGCGCAAAGAATGTCGGCGCGGCAAGCGGAATCACGCCCACGCCCAGACTGATCGCGATGATGAGCAAGTTGTTCTTGCTGTCGAAATCGACCTTGCTGAGAATCTTCACGCCGGTCGCCGCGACCATGCCGAACATCGCGATGCCCGCGCCGCCGAGCACGACCACGGGTATCGATGCAATCAGATTCGAAAGCTTCGGCAGCAGCCCGAGCAGAATCAGGATCACGCCCGATACCGCGACCACCCAGCGGCTTTTTACGCCCGTAATCCCCACGAGCCCGATGTTCTGCGAAAACGACGAATGCGGAAACGTATTGAAGATACCGCCGATCACCGTGCCCAGACCATCGGTGCGCAGGCCGCGCGTCGCATCGTGACGTGAGACGGGACGCATCGCGAGATCGCCGAGCGCGAGGAACATGCCGAGCGATTCCACCATGATGACGACCATCACGAGACACAGCGACGCGATCGCCGCGATATCGAAAGTCGGCATGCCGAACGCGAACGGCCGCACCGGCGCGAACCACGCGGCCTGACCGACGCCCGCGAAGTCGACGAAGCCGAGCGGCAACGCGACCACGAAGCCGATCGCCATGCCGAGCAACACGGAAATATTCGCGATGAAGCCCCGCAAATATTTATTGATGAGCAGAATCGCGAACAGCACGATGGCCGCGATCATCAGATTGCGCGGCTCGCCGAAATTCGCGGCGCCGCGTCCGCCGCCCGCCCAGTTGATCGCGACCGGAAAGAGCGTCATGCCGATCGTGAGAATGATCGTGCCCGTGACGATCGGCGGAAAGAAACGCATTAGCCGCCCGAAAAACGGTGCGATCAGAATCGCGAACACGCCCGCCGCGATCGTCGCGCCGAAAATCGCCGTCAGGCCCGCGCCGGATGACGCCATCGCGACCATCGGTCCGACAGGCGCGAAGCTCACGCCCATGATCACCGGCAGCCGGATGCCGAACTTCCATACGCCGATGCACTGCACCAGCGTGACGAGCCCGCACGCGAAGAGGTCCGAGCTGATCAGAAACGCGATCTGTTCCTTCGGCAGCTTCAACGCCGCGCCGATGATGAGCGGCACGGCAATCGCACCCGCGTACATCACGAGCACGTGCTGGATGCCGACCGCGAGCATCTGACCGATCGGGAGCACTTCGTCGACGGGATGAATCGTGTGGTCCATAGGCGCTCCGGCGGATCGATTGGGGTTCGAATCGGTCGCCCGAGTATTGCACCGCCCGGCACCCAAAAAAATAATCGAGCCGCTATACGCGGGATCGCAAAGCGCGCGTCGGTCGCGAGGACTTTTGACCGGTGTTTGTCTACCCGCAAGCGAACGAGCGGCAGCATTTGCCGATTCATGCGGGCCCAATCGCCGCAACGCGAATTATTCCCGCAAACCCTTGCGCTACAAGGCTTCCCACACTGTCGATTTTTGGGATGACGTGCTACATTCCGAGCGCTTTGCGTGGCTTTATTTCGATAGCCTTCGCGGCAATGCAACAAACCAGCTTTCGGGCTCGGCGCCCAAAAACATCATTCGCACGGGGATCTCGGCATGGAAATGGTCGGCGGAATGCGGCTAGCCCAACTGTTCACCAGCAATCAGGAGCAATTGCTCGCGGAGTGGTTCGCGCAGCAGCACGCCATCGCGGCGCGGCGCGGGCTCGTCGGTGAAGCGGAATTGCGCAATCAGTTCGCGCAGTTCGTCTCGCTTCTGGTGGCGGCGCTCGGCTCGTCCGAGCGCGTCGATTTCAAGGCGCTCGCCTGGCAGGAAGTGCGCGCTTTTCTCGCGGAAATGTCGTCGCAGCGCGCGCGTCAGGGTTTCACGCCCGTCGAAACCGCGATGTTCGTGTTCTCGCTCAAGCAGCCGCTCTTCGCGCGCCTGCGCGAGACGCTCGTCGACGACGCCGCCACGCTCGCCGATCTCACCTGGACGATCAGCACGCTCTTCGACGAACTCGGCCTCTTCACGACGGAAGTGTTCCAGGCGAGCCGCGAGCAGGTCATCGTGCGCCAGCAGCAGGAACTGCTCGAACTGTCGACGCCCGTCGTGCAGTTGTGGGACGGCATTCTCGCGCTGCCGCTCATCGGCACGCTCGATTCCGCGCGCACGCAGGTCGTGATGGAAAACCTGCTGCAGAAGATCGTCGAGACGGGCGCGGCCATTTCGATCATCGACATCACCGGCGTGCCGACCGTCGATACGCTCGTCGCACAACACCTGCTGAAGACGGTTGCCGCGGCGCGTCTGATGGGCGCGGATTGCATCATCAGCGGCATTCGTCCGCAGATCGCGCAGACCATCGTGCATCTCGGCGTGAACCTCTCGAACGTCACGACCAAGGCGACGCTCGCATCGGCGTTCGTCGTCGCGCTGCAGCGCACGGGCAAGTCGGTGACGGCGGCGTTCGCGCAGGATGCGTCGCGCGGCGGCCGCGCGAGCGACGGCTTCGATTCGCTGCAAGCGGAATGACAGCGCATCGCGCCATTCACAGCGCGCATCGAACGCAACGCGACTGAACGGGGTTTCAAGCGATGGAACGCATTCCGATTCTCACGATGGGCAAGCTCCTGCTCGTCACCATTCAGGTCGACATGCACGACCGGCTCGCGCTCACGCTGCAGGACGATCTGACGAGCCGCATCGTGAAGGACGGCGCGCGCGGCGTGCTGATCGACATTTCCTCGCTCGACGTGGTCGATTCGTTCATCGGACGCATGATCGGCAATACGGCCGCGATGGCGCGCGTGCTCGACGCGGAGACGGTCGTCGTCGGCATGCAGCCTTCGGTCGCGATCACGCTGGTCGAACTCGGCCTCACGCTCTCGGGCGTGCGCACCGCGCTCAACGTGGAGAAAGGCATGGCGCTCCTCTCGAGGAGCGGCATGGCCTGACGGCCGTATGCGAACGACGCCATGACGATCTTCAATTCCACAGCCGCGCCGATGTCCACGTCGCCGCCCGACACGCTGCCGATCCGCTCCGACGAGCAGATCGTGCGGCTGCGCCAGTTCGTGCGCGAGAGAGCGGTCGCGCAGGGCCTGTCTCTCATCGACCAGACGAAGTTCGTGACGGCGGCGAGCGAGCTGGCACGCAATACGCTCATCTATGGCGGCGGCGGCGATGCGCATTGCTACCTCGTCGAACGCAATGGCCGGCGCGGCCTCAAACTCGAATTCGTCGACAACGGACCGGGCATACCGGACATCGCGCGCGCGCTTTCCGACGGCTTCACGTCGGGCAGCGGTCTCGGGCTCGGTCTCGGCGGCGCGAAACGCCTGTGCGACGAATTCGAAATCCGCTCGGCGCCCGGCGAAGGCACGCACGTTTCGATCACAAAATGGAAACCGTTCTGAAGGAATCGATGGCCGCGCAGCAGCGTTATGAAATCGCCGAGGCGAGCCAGATCGCCTATGCGCGGCGTTCGATCGGCGAACTCGCGCGCGGGCTCGGTTTCAACGAGACGGCCGCGGGCGAACTCGCGATCGTCGTCACCGAATGCGCCACGAATCTGCTGAAGCATGCGCAGCGCGGCGAGCTGCTCGTGCGTGCGCTCGTCGATGGAAGCGGCAACGCGCCGCTGCGCTACGGCATCGAAGTGCTGTGCATCGACAACGGGCCGGGCATCCACGATCTGCATCGCTGCTTCGAAGATGGCTACACGACGGCGGGCAGTCCCGGCAACGGCATGGGCGCGATCGAGCGTCTCTCCGACGAGCTCGACATCTGGAGCGCCCCGCAACGCGGCACGGTGCTGCGCGCCGTGTTCTGGAATGCGCCGGGTGCGGCCAGCGCGCCCGCGCCGCAACTGACTTACGGTGTCGTGAACCTGCCGCTGCAAACCGAAACCGTCTGCGGCGATGCCTGGTCCGTTCACACGCATGACGGCGAATTCACCGTGCTCGTCGCCGATGGTCTCGGTCACGGTCCGCTCGCCAATGTCGCGGCGATCGAGGCGGCGAAACTGCTCGCGGCGCACGGCGATCAGGCGCTCGATCGCATCATGGAGGTCGCCAACGATGCGCTGCGCCCGACGCGCGGCGCCGCGGTCGGCATCGCGCGCATGCCGGCGTTCGCGTCGCTGCCGGGCATGCCGGTGAGCTTCGCGGGCATCGGCAATATCGCCGCGAGCGTGTGGACCGAGGACACGCACAAGCATCTGGTGTCGCACAGCGGCATCGTCGGGCATGCGGCGCGGCGCGCGCAGATCTTCGACGTGCCGTATCCGCCCAACGCGCTCGTCGTGCTGCATTCGGACGGGCTCACGTCGCGCTGGGATCTCGCGCGCTATCCGGGCCTCGCCATGCGGCATCCGGCGCTCGTCGCGGCGGTGCTGTATCGCGACTTCGCGCGCGGACGCGACGACGTCACCGTGTTCGTCGCCCGCGCGGCGGCCAGCGCATGATGACGCCGCTCTTCGTGATGCGCATCGATCACGAGCGCGATATCGTTGCGGCGCGCGTGAAGGCGCGCGATGCGAGCGCGGCGCTCGGCTTCTCGCCGCAGGACCAGACGCGCATCTCCACGTCCGTGCTCGAAGCCGCGCGCACCGTGCTGATCGCGGGTCAGGCGGCGCGCGCGGAATTTCTCGTCGATCACGCCGCGCGGCCGCCGCGTTTCGTCGTGCGCTTTCTGGCGGGCGCCGGCGCGGGCGAACGGCTGCGCGCGATGCGCAACGACGACTCGCAAGCCGCGCTCGGCCTGCTCGCGGCGCAGCGTCTGATGGATCAATGCGCGATCGCCGACGAAGCGGACGGCGTCACGTCGATCTCGCTCGCGAAGACCTTGCCCGATGGCGCGCCGCCCAACGTCCAGGCGGCGAAGGACGCGCTCTCGCGGCCCTCGGGCGAGGACACGGCGGCGGAACTTCAGCGCCAGAACCGCGAGCTGATCGCCGCGCTCGCGGATCTTCGCGAGCGTCAGGAAGAACTCACGCGTCTCACGCGCGAACTCGAGGACACCAATCGCGGCGTCGTCGCGCTCTACGCGGAACTCGACGCGCGCGCGGATCATCTGCGTCGCGCGGACGAATCGAAGTCGCGCTTTCTGTCGAACATGAGCCACGAGTTCCGCACGCCGCTGTCGTCGATCCGCGCGCTCTCGAAGCTCCTGCTCGATCGCATCGACGGCGAGCTCACGGAGGAGCAGGAAAAGCAGGTGCGCTTCATCCGCAAGGCGGCGGAAGATCTGTCGGAAACGGTCGACGACCTGCTCGATCTCGCGAAGATCGAAGCGGGCAAGATCGAAGTGCGCCCCGCCGAATTCGAAGTCGATACCTTGTTTTCAGCGCTGCGCGGCATGTTGCGGCCGCTGTCGCCGGGCGGCGCGGTGGAGCTGCTGTTCGAATCGTGCGAAGGCCTGCCGCCCATCCATACCGATGAAGCCAAGGTCGCGCAGGTGCTGCGCAACTTCGTGTCGAACGCGCTCAAGTTCACCGAACGCGGCGAAGTGCGCGTCGCGGCGAGCTACGACGACGTGCGCCGGCTCATCACGTTTTCCGTAAGCGATACGGGCATCGGCATTGCGCCCGAACATCAGCAGGTCGTGTTCGAGGAGTTCGGGCAAGTCGAGAACCGGCTTCAGCAATACGTGAAGGGCACGGGCCTCGGTCTGCCGCTATGCCGCAAGCTCTGCAAGCTGCTCGGCGGCGACGTATCGCTGACGAGCGAGCCCGGACGCGGCTCGACCTTCAGCGCGACGATTCCCGCGCATTACGGCGCGGATTTCGGCGCCGCGCATCACGCCGCGAGCGATACGCGGCCCGCCGTGCTCATCGTCGCGAGCAATCCGATCGAGCGGCTCGACTGCGAGGCGGCGCTGCGTGATTCGCCATATCGCGCGATGAGCGCCGCGACGCTCGACGAAGCCGGGCGTCTGCTCGCGCGCACGCAGCCCGCAGCGTTGCTGCTTGCGGTGCGGCCCGCGCCGTCGGAAGCGTGGATCTGGCTCGCCGCGCTACGCGCGCAGGCCGCGACGCGCAGCATTCCGATCGTCGTGCTCGGCGAGGACGAGGATCGCAACGAAGCGCAGGCGTTGGGCGCGGCCGCGTTCATCGGAAAACCGGTGGGCGGAGGCGCGCTGCCGGGCGTGCTCGATGCGATGACCGGCAAGGGACGACCATCATGAGAAGCGACTGGAACGAGGTGCTGATCCTCAACGTCGACGACAACGACGGCGCGCGCTATGCGAAAACGCGCATCCTGTCGCGCGCGGGCTTCAACGTGATCGAAGCGCCGACGGGCACGGCCGCGCTCGAACGCGTGCGCGCCGAAGCGCCCGATCTCGTGCTGCTCGACGTCAAGCTGCCCGATATCAACGGGCTCGAAGTGTGCCGGCTCATCAAGGCGTCGCCGGAGACATCGGGCACGCTGGTGCTGCAGACATCGGCGGCGGCCGTGCACAGCCTCGATCGCATTCGCGGTCTCGAAGGCGGCGCGGACAGCTATCTGACCGAGCCGGTGGAACCCGCGGAGCTGATCGCGCACGTGCGTGCGTTGCTGCGCGTGCGGCTCGCGGAAAATGCGCTGCGCGAGAGCGAAGAGCGCTTTCGCCAGCTCGCCGAAAATATCGACGACGTGTTCTGGATGCTCGATCCCGCATCCGGCGAACTGCTCTACGTCAGTCCCGCTTATACGCATCTCTTCGATACGGGCGGCGGCGCGCCCGCGCCCGTGCCCGGACCCGATCACTGGTCCGGCGATATTCTCCCGCTCGATCGCGCGCATGTCGCCGAGGCGTACCGGCAACTGCTCGCGAACGGCACGCCGTATCAGGTCGAATATCGCATCGTGCGCGCGAGCGGCGGGCCGCGCTGGGTCGCCGAGCGCGCGTTTCCGGTGCGCGGCGCGGCGGGGCATCCGGCGCGGCCGTATCGTATCGCGGGCATCGTCAACGACATTTCCGAGCGCAAGGCCGCCGAGTTGCTGTTGCGCGAAGCGGATCGCCGCAAGGACGAATTTCTCGCGATGCTCGCGCATGAATTGCGCAATCCGCTCGCGCCGATCCGCAATGCGGTGGATCTGCTCGATCCCGACCGGGAGCCGTCCGTACAGCACTTCGGGACGGTGCGCGCGATCATCGACAGGCAGGTGCGGCATCTGAGCCGCCTCGTCGACGATCTGCTCGATGTCGCGCGCATCACGCAGGGCAAGATCACGCTGCGTCAGGAAACGGTCGATCTCGCGGCGGCGATGGCGGCGGCCATCGAAACCGTGCAGCCCGCGCTCGATAGAAAGCGCCATGTGTTGACGGTGAAGCTGCCGGATGCGCCGCTGTATATCGTCGGCGACAGCGTGCGGCTCGCGCAGGTGTTCGGCAATCTGCTGTCGAATGCGTCGAAGTACAGTATCGAAGAGGGCGAGATCGCCGTCGAGACGGAACAGTTCGGCGACGAAGTGCGCATCGTCGTGCGCGACAACGGCATCGGCATCGCGCCGGACATGCTGCCGCATATCTTCGATCTCTTCGTGCAGTCGGAGACGTCGCTCGAACGGTCGGAGGGCGGGCTCGGCATCGGCTTGCCGCTGGCGAAGACGCTCGTCGAATTGCAGGGCGGACGCATCGAAGCATTTTCCGCGGGACCGCAGGCGGGCAGCGAGTTCGTCGTATGGCTGCCGCTCGCACAGGACGCGCAGGTGGCCGCGCAGGGCGCCCCGCACACGCCCGCGAACGTGAGCGCGGGCAAACGCGTGCTGCTCGTCGATGACAGCGTCGACGCGGCCACCGCGATGGCGCTTCTGCTCGAAGCGGACGGCTACGATGTGCGCACCGCTCACGATGCGGCCGAAGCGCTCGTGCTCTCCGAGTCGTTCTTGCCGCAGATCGTGCTGCTCGATATCGGCTTGCCGGGCATGGACGGTTACCGGCTCGCCAGCGAGATGCGCGCGCGCCCGGCGACTGCCGATGCCTTGTTGATCGCGGTGACGGGCTACGGGCAGGCGCATGATCGCCAGCGTTCGAAGGAAGCGGGCTTCGATCATCATCTCGTGAAGCCGGTGGCGTTCGAGGAGATTCAGCGGGCGGTATCGGGAAAGTTCGTCTGAGTGAAATGACGCGCGTCATCGTTGCGCGTTTGTATTCGTCAAAATCTGAAATATTTGGGGGAAACGACCCATCGCACTCAGATTGGGGCACACTCCGCCGGGACCAATCAGAACGGAACCCGATTTCCCGTGTCTTCCTCACCCCTCGTCACTGTCGTCATGCCCGCGTACAACGCGCAGGCCTTTATCGGCGAAGCGATCGCTTCGATTCGCAGTCAAACCCTCGAAGACTGGGAGCTCATCGTCGTGGACGACGGCTCGACCGACCAGACCTTCGAGACCGCGCAGCAGGCAGCCGGCGACGACCATCGTGTGCGCCTCATACGCCTCGAGCAGAACGAGGGCATCAGTGCCGCTTCGAATGCGGGTTTCGACGCGGCGCGCGGCGAGTTCATCGCGCGCATCGACTCCGACGACCGGGCTCTTCCTACGAGGCTCGCCGCTCAGGTCGCCGCTTTCCGCGAATCGGAACGCCTCGCGGCTGCCGGCGCCCACGCGCGCGTGTTCGGCGAGAACCTCCCGGACGATCGTTACGCCTATTGCACGCGGGGCGACGGCGCTCTCAAGGCTCGCCTTTTCGAAGGCTTCAACACCATCAGCGGCGGCACGCTCATGGTGCGGCGTTCGTTCGTCCGGGAGCATCACATCCGGTTCGACGACCAGACGGCGAGCGCGGAAGACCTGGACTATCTCGTCGAGATCATGGTGGCCGGCGGCGAGATCGACAATGTCGACGAAGTCCTCGTCGAGCACCGAACGCATGAGACGAACTTCACCAGCACCCGGATAGACGTTGCGCGTCCCGCGCTGGAAGTCTTCCGCAAACGCCTGCTGGCCATCTGGTACCCGAGCCTCGATCCGCACGACATCGATCTCGTCGTGGCCATGTGGTTCGCGCTCGACGTCGACACCGACGGGTTTCTGGCAGTGGTGCGCGCGGTCGACAGACTCGTTGCGGCCGAGGCACGCGATTTCGGGCAAGACACATCCGTCGTCCGTGATTTTGTCGTCAGGCGCCTGGCCGAAGTGGCCGAATTGTTTCGGGGCGCGCTCGATGCGTCCCATCTCCAGGTCATCCGCGTGCTGGCCTCTCCGGCCATCGGCGCCGCTCTTGATCAAGCCAGCCTTTTGCCCGTCGACACGACCGAAGCGGTCTGAATCGCCGCTCCGCGTTTTCACCTAGCAAATCGAGGTTGACGCACGCGGTCGTGCGTCCGACACTTTAGCCATGCAAGTGTGATCACAGGTCACACCAAACGAAAGCACCGCAGCAGCCGAACGAAAGAACGGAGGCAACAGTTGGCGATACGCTCGACAGCGGACTTACCCGCGCTCGAACTGGTGGCACGCGAAACCATGGCCGGCCGCGTATACGCGCAGCTCAGGCAGGCGATCATGACGGGCCGCTTCGCGCCCGGACAGTTGCTGAGTCTGCGCAGCGTCGCGGAAGCGGTCGGCTCTTCGACCATGCCGGTGCGGGCTGCGCTCACGCGCTTGCAGGCCGAAGGCGCATTGATCGACGGTCCCGGCCGCGCGCTGATGGTCCCGCCGATGACGCTCGAACTGCTCGACGAATTGCGCGACGTGCGCATCGCACTCGAAGGCGCGGTCGCGAAGCGCGCGGCATCGCGCATGACGCGCGCGCATCTCGACGCACTGCAGGCCATTTTCGACACGATGAACGCGCATGTCGAAGCCGGCGACGTGCCCGCGTATCTGCGCAGCAACTTCGAATTCCACATCGCCATCTACACGCACGGCGCGAGCGATCTCACGCTCGCGACGATCCAGAACCTCTGGATGCGCATCGGTCCTTTCCTGAATCTCGTGGCGCCCGACATTCCGCATATGCGCCGTTCGATGGCGGCGCATCGTCATATCGTCGAAGCGCTCTGGCGCGGCGACGGCGAAGGCGCGCGCGCCGGTATCGAGGAGGATATCGGCGATGCGGCCGCCGATCTGCAGGAGCGATTGCAAAGCGGTGAACTGAACAGCCAGGCAAGCGCCTGACACGCATAACAACAACGGAGACAGGCATGACGGTTCTTCAGATGCTGAAACCGCACGCGGGATTGCGCGTGCTCATCACGGGCGGCGCATCGGGCATCGGGCTCGTGATCGCGCGCGCGTTCATCGATGCAGGCGCGCGCGTGCATGTGTGCGACGCGAGCCCCGATGCCATCGAGGCATTGGCAAAAGCCGAAGCGAGCGCGGAGTGCAATGCGATCACATCGACGCTTGCGGATGTCGCGGACAAGGACGCCGTCGAGCGCGTATTCGTCGATGTGGAGCGCGAACTCGGCGGACTCGATGTGCTCGTGAACAACGCGGGCATCGCGGGGCCGACGGGCGGCATCGACGAGCTGGATGCGAACGAATGGGAACAGACCGTCGACGTCAATCTGAACGCGCAGTTCTACTTCGCGCGCCGCGCGGTGCCGCTTCTGCGTCATGCGCATGACGGCGGGACGATCATCGCGCTCTCGTCGGTGGCGGGGCGGCTCGGCTACGCGTTTCGCACGCCCTATGCCGCGACCAAGTGGGCCGTCGTCGGCATGACGAAGAGCCTCGCGATCGAGCTGGGACCGTCGAACATTCGCGTCAACGCGATACAGCCGGGCATCGTGAAAGGGCCGCGCATCGAGCGCGTGATCTCGGCGCGCGCGAAGCAACTGAACCTCTCGTACGAGGAGATGGAGAAGCAATATCTCGCGAAGATTTCGCTGCGCCGCATGACGACGCCCGAGGAAGTCGCCGCCACCGCGCTCTTTCTGTGCTCGCCCGCGGGCAGCGGTATCTCGGGGCAGGCGATCTCAGTCTGCGGCAACGTCGAAGTCCTTTAAAACAACGAGGATCACATGGCAACGAAACGCAAGGTCATCATCACGTGCGCGCCGACGGGCGCGATCCATACGCCTTCGATGTCGCCCTATCTCCCGTTGACGCCGCAGCAGATCGGCGATGCCGCGCTCGCGGCCGCGAAGGAAGGCGCCGCGATTCTGCATCTGCACGCACGCGATCCCGTGGACGGTCATCCGACGCAGGACCCTGCGGTGTTTCAGGAATTTCTGCCGCGCATCAAGGCAGAAACGGATGCCGTCATCAACATCACGACGGGCGGCAGCCCGCACATGACCGTCGCGGAGCGACTGAAGCCCGCGCATCACTTCAAGCCGGAAGTGGCGTCGCTGAACATGGGTTCGATGAACTTCGGCCTCTATCCGATGCTCGATCGTTTCAAGGAATTCAAGTACGAGTGGGAACGCAAGCACCTGGAGAACAGCCGCGATCTGGTGTTCAAGAACACCTTCGCGGATATCGAATACATCCTCACGTCGTGCAGCGATAACGGTACGCGCTTCGAGCATGAATGCTATGACATCTCGCATCTGTACAACCTCGCGCACTTCGTCGATCGCGGGCTCGTCAAGCCGCCGTTCTTCGTGCAGAGCGTGTTCGGTCTGCTGGGCGGCATCGGGCCTCATCCCGAGGATCTCGCGCACATGAAGCGCACGGCGGATCGCCTCTTCGGCAACGACTACGTGTGGTCGATTCTCGGCGCGGGACGTCATCAGATTCCGCTCGGCTCGATGGGCGTCGCGCAGGGATCGAATGTGCGTGTCGGTCTCGAAGATTCGCTGTGGATCGAACCGGGCAAGCTCGCCGAATCGAGCGCGGCGCAGGTGAAGAAAATTCGTCAGGTGATCGAAGGACTTTCGCTCGATATCGCGACGCCCGCCGAAGCACGCGAGATGCTCAAGCTCAAAGGCGCGAGCGACACCAACTTTTGACGACGGAGGGCATCGTGAGCGCAAAGCTGAAAGTAGTCGCGATGCCGACGGGCTGGCTCACCGTCGACCGCTCGTCGCAAGTGTATGGCCGCTACTTCGGCCAGCAGATCAAGGTGCCCGTATGGTCGACGGCGATCGTCGGCGCGCAGAAGAAGATCGTCGTCGATACGGGCATACACGATCCGGGCTGGGTATCGAACTTCGTGTGTCCATGCGATCAGGCGCCCGAAGAGAAGCTCGAACGCGCGTTGAAAGAGTATGTGGGCTGGAGTGCGGATGACGTCGATATCGTCATCAACACGCATCTGCACTACGACCATTCCGGCGGCAACACGCTCTTCAAGAATGCGCGCTTCATCGTGCAGGCGGCCGAATGGGAATACGCGGGCCATCCGCTGCCCACCCAGGCCACGTATTACCAGGAGTTCCTGATCGGCCGCGAGCCGCTCGCGTATTTTCGCTGGCAGTTCGTGAACGGCGTGACCGATATCGTGCCCGGCGTGCGCGTCGTGCCGACGCCGGGGCACACGCCGGGACATCAGTCCGTCGCGGTCGATACGGACGACGGTGTCGTGCTGATCGCGGGTGATTGCGCGAACTGCATGGAGAACATCGTCGATCTCGTGCCCGTGGGCATCGTGCATGAAACGCTCGCGGAGATCGGCTCGCTGTCGCGCATCCGTCAGATCGCCGATTTCGTCATACCCGGACACGACCCGAACGTCGTGCCCGGCAGCGCGGGCATCGCTTTGCCCGCGAGCGCTCGTCTGCCGCACATCCGAAGTTGAAAGCGCTCGCTTCATAACCATACGAAGACCGGAGGAAGACATGAAAGCATTGACGCAATCGATTCGTCATGCGGGGCGAGCCGCGCTCGGCCTCGCGTTCGCGGCGGCGCTCGCCGTGTCGGGGCAGGCGCACGCGGCCGGCAAATACAAGATCTTCTTGTCGATGAGCTATGTCGGAAACGACTGGCAGACCGAAGCCGCGAACATGGTCAAGGCGATGGCCAATACGCCGGGCCTGAAGGACAAGGTCGATCTCGAAGTGCAGGTCGCGGGCACCGACGCGCAGAAGCAGATCCAGCAGATCAACTCGATGGTGCAGGCGGGCGCGAAGGCCATCGTCATCTATCCGATCTCGCCGACCGCGCTCAATCGCGCGATCAAGAACGCATGCTCGAAGGGCGTCGTCGTCGCGGCGTATGACGGCGAAGTGACCGAGCCGTGCGCGCACAATGTGACCATCGATCAGCATCAGGCCGGCACCGTCACCGCCGAATGGCTCGCGAAGACCATCAACGGCAAGGGCAATGTCGTGATGATCACGGGCGTGCCGGGCACCTCCGTCGACCGCGCGCGCACTGAAGCGGCGAAGGCCGTGTTCGCGAAGTATCCGGGCATCAAGATCGTCGCGGAAGGCACGGGCATGTGGAGTCAGGCGACCGCGAAGACCGAGCTCTCGAAGATTCTCGCGACGAACAGCTGGGACAAGATCGATGGCCTGTGGATGCAGGTGGGCTGCTTCACGGCGGCGTCGATGCAGCTCGATGCGGGCATCGCCGATGACAAGATCAAGCCGTGCGCGGGCGAATCGTCGAACGGGCATCGCGTGCAGATGCTGCCGCCGGGCGAAGTGAAGGGGCAAGGCGCGTATCGTTCGATCGGCTATCGCTCGATCTCGTATGGCGCGCCTCCGTACTCCGGTGCAATGGCGCTCAAGATGGCCGTGAAGAAGCTCGATGGCGGCGACTTTCCAGCGCGCGTGACGCTCAAGCTGCCGCTTGTCCTGACTTCGGAATCGAAGCTTTGCAAGACCGGCAGCATCGACGAACTGAAGGCGGGCTGCACGGCGTTCCCGCCGGACAAGGTGCCGCCAGGCTGGTTCGCCGACATCTACTCGGAAGACACGAAAGAAGTCGGTTTCA
The DNA here is from genome assembly GCF_001544795.2 of Caballeronia temeraria. Taxonomy (GTDB): domain Bacteria; phylum Pseudomonadota; class Gammaproteobacteria; order Burkholderiales; family Burkholderiaceae; genus Caballeronia; species Caballeronia temeraria. The sequence goes on from NZ_FCOI02000032.1 coordinate 73,846, forward strand.
ACGCGGCCTTGACGGGCAATCAGGACTGAGGCGGCGCGATGAACGACGCATCATTGGCGATCGATCTGTCGAAGGTGACGAAGCGCTTCGGCGCGACCGTCGCGCTCGATGGCGCGTCGTTCTCGGTGAAGCGCGGCGCGGTGCATGCGCTGCTCGGCGAGAACGGCGCGGGCAAGTCCACCACGGTCAAGCTGCTGTCGGGATTGATGCAGCCCGATGCGGGCAGCATCCGCGTGATGGGCAGCGACGTGACGATGAAGAGCCCGAAGGACGCGCATCGCGCGGGCGTGCAGACGGCGTTTCAGGAGATGACGCTCGTGCGCGATCTCACGGTCGCGCAGAATCTGCTGATGTCGTATGAGCCGGCCGGCTTTCTGGGGCGCATCAGAAAGCGCGACGCGCAACGGCAGGCGGCAGAATGGCTGGACAAGCTCGAACTGTCCGACGTGCGTCCCGGCGCGTATATCCGCGATCTTTCCTTGCCCGTGCGGCAGAAGATCGAGATTGCGAAGGCGATTGTCCGCGGACCGAAGGTGCTGCTGCTCGATGAACCGACATCGGCGCTGTCGGGCCGCGATGTCGCGTGGCTGTCACGTCGCATCGACGAACTGAAGGCGAGCGACGTGACCTTCGTGTTCATCTCGCATCGCATGCAGGAAGTGCGCGAGTTCTGCGACAGCCTCACGGTGTATCGCAATGGCCGCGACGTGGGCGCGTTCGACGCCGCCGATATCTCCGACGACGAAGTGATCCGCCTCGTCATCGGCCGCTCGATGGAGGCGAAGTACCCGCCGAAGGTCGCGTCAGTGACAAGCGACGCGACGCCCGCGATCGAAACACGCAACGTGCGCGTCGATGGCGTCGTCAGCGATTTCGATCTTTCCGTGAAGCCGGGCGAAGTGCATGGCATCGCGGCGCTGCAGGGCATGGGTCAGCGCGAGCTGTTCGAGGCGCTGTTCGGTGCGGCTTATATCGACGATGGCGAAATCCGCATCGACGGCAAACCGGTCACATTGACATCGACGGCGGATTCGTTGAAGGCCGGCGTATCGACGAGCTTCCTGCCCGAGGACCGCAAGACCGAAGGCTTGTTCCTGCGGCTGCCCGGCGGCGAGAACGTGTCGCTGCCGGTGATCGGCCGTTATGCGCGCTTCGGGCTTATCGATCGCAAGCGCGAGCAGGCCGCGATCCGCCGCTCGCTTGCGCAGATGGAAGTGAATCCGCGCGCGCTGTACAAGCCGTGTCTGTCGTTCTCCGGCGGCAATCAGCAGAAGATCGCGATGGCGAAGTGGCTGCTCACGCAAAGCCGTGTATGGCTCATGTTCGATCCGACGCGCGGCATCGACGTCGGCACCAAGCATCAGATCTTCGTATTGATGCGCGCGTTCGCGGCGGCGGGCGGCGCCGTGCTCTTCTATTCGACGGACGTGCCCGAACTCGTCAACGTGTGCGATCGCGTTTCGGTGATGTATCGCGGACGCAATGCCGGCGAGTTGAGCGGCGACGCGCTGACCGAAGAGAACGTGATGCGCAAGATGCTTTCCAGCTGAGAGGTTGCTCATGAAGATAGCCGTTGCGTCGCCCGAAAGCGAGGTCGTGCGGCCGGGCGCGCGTGTGGGATTCGGGGCGCGCATCGATCATCATCGCGGGCTCATCATCGCGATCAGTGCGCTGCTCGCGATGCTTGCCGGATGGGTCGCGCTGTCCGCGACGCCCGTCGGGCTCTATGACATCGGATCGGTGATTTCGAGCGCGACCACGCTCGCGCTCGCGGCGATCGGGCAGACCATCGTCGTGCTGTCGGGCGGATTCGATCTGTCGGCGTCGGCGGTCGTGTCGCTCGCCAATGTGCTCGCGGTGCGGTTCGTGCAGGGATCGCCCGTCGAGCAATGGGCGGGCGCCGCGCTGATCCTCGCGATCGGCGGCGGCATCGGCCTCGTGAACGGCGCGCTGATTGCATGGTTTCGCTTGCAATCGATCGTCGTCACGCTCGCGACGATGTTCATGGTGCAAGGCTTGACGCTGCTGATCCAGAACAAGCCGGGCGGCAGCGTCGGCGACCAGTTCGGCGCCGTGCTTACCGCCGACCTCATCCCCGAGAAGTTGCCGATGTCGGCGGGGTTGTTGCTCGTCGCGTTGCTGGTCTGGTCGTTCATCAAGCGCACGCGCTACGGCGTGGGTCTCTACGCGCTCGGCAGCGACCCGGACGGCGCGTATGCGAACGGCATGCCGGTCACGCGGTATCGCATCGCGACCTATGCGCTTGCGGGCATGTTCTACGCCGCGGCGGGATTGTACGTATCGGCACAGACGGGATCGGCCGATCCGCTCGTCGGCCGTCCGCTTCTCCTTTCGATGTTCACGGCCGTCGTGCTCGGCGGCACGCTGCTCGGCGGCGGGCGCGGCGGGTGCGTCGGCACCGTCTTCGCCGCGATGACGCTGATGATCACGGTCAACATCCTGCTCGTGCTGAACGTATCGGCATTCTTCACGACGATCGCCGAAGCGGTGATCCTGATTCTCGCGGTGCTCGGCTCGTCGATCGGCAAGCAATCGGCGGCGCACGAATGCGCGCGTCATGCGGCGCAGTGGCTCAAAGCGGTGCGAACGGGAACACGCGCGCGCGACGACAAACACGCACGGCGCGTCGAGTTCGCAGTCGACGATTATCGTCCGGTCGAAAACACCGAGCTCAAAGGACGTCCGATCGCCGACTGGATCGAGCGGAATCGTGAATGGGTCAAGTACGTGGTGCCGGCCTATCTGCTGTTCTTCGCGGTGGTCGTCATCACGGGTTTCGTCTATGGCCCGGGCGTGCTCGTCAGCGCGAACTTCTACAGCAGCCTGCTCACGCTGACCTTGTTTCTCGCGATACTCGGGCTTGGTCAGGGCGCAGTGATTCTGACGGGCGGACTCGACCTGTCGATGCCCTGGCTCATCACGCTATCCGGCGTGCTGTTGACGGGACTCACGCACGGCGTGAACGGCGCGGCTGCCTGGGCGGTGCCGATGGTGCTCTTCGTCGGCTTGCTCGTTGGCGTGTTCAACGGCGTGGGCGTCGTGATGCTCGGCTTGCCGCCGATCGTCGTCACGCTCGCGGCAAACGGATTGCTGCAAGGTCTGACGCTGATCTATTGCAACGGCTCGCCGCAAGGATGGTCGCCATCGACGATCAGCGAATTCACCAATGAGCGCTTCGGGCCGCTCTCGCTCGCGGCGTGGAGCGTGCCGGTGTTTCTCGTGATCGCGTTGTTGCTGCTGCATCGCACGCCGTTCGGGCGGCGCGTGTATGCGGTCGGCAATTCGCCGGTCGCGGCGAAGCTGTCCGGCGTGCGTGTGGGCACGACGCTGATCGCCGTGTATTGCCTCTCGGGTCTGTGCTCCGCCGTCGTCGGCCTCCTGCTCGCGGGATTCAGCTCGCAGGCGTTTCTCGGCATGGGCGATCCATATCTGCTGCCGTCGATTGCCGTGGTCGTGGTCGGCGGCGCACTGATCACCGGCGGACGCGGGCACTATCTCGGCGTGTTCGGCGGCGCGCTGCTGCTCACGGCACTCGGGACATTGCTCGCGGGGACCACGGTGCCGCCCGCGGTGCGCGACATCATCAACGGGCTCGTCGTGCTGGCGGCGGTGATCACGTTGCGGGACAAGAAAGGCTAAATCAATTCGAACGAGGAACAGCTACAGATGCAAGCGAAAAACATTGCGGTGATCGGTTCAGGGCGCATCGGCCGCGCGTGGACGATCGTCTTTGCGAAGAGCGGCTTCCACGTGACGATTCACGATGCATCGAAGGAGATGCTCGGCGGTGCGATTCCCGCGATACGTGAAAGCGTGCAGGATCTGGCGTCGTTCGGTCTGATCGATGAATCCGTCGATACGATCGTCGCTCGTATCACCGCATGCGAACGCCTCGCCGATGCCGTCGCGGACGCCGACCTCGTGCAGGAGAACATCGCGGAAGTGGTGGAAGCGAAACGCGCGTTGTTCGTCGAACTGGATCGGCTCACGAAGCCCGATGCCATTCTCGCGAGTTCGACATCGGGCTTGCCGGCATCGACGTTCACGGAAGGCATCGAAGGCCGCGCACGCTGCCTCGTCGCGCATCCGGTGAATCCGCCGTCGCTCGTGCCGCTCGTCGAGTTGTGCGGCGCGCCGTGGACCTCGCCGGACGCGATGGAACGCGCTCGCGCCATCTACGAGATTGCGAAGCAAAAGCCCGTGACCGTCAACCGCGAGATATCGGGTTTTCTGCTCAACCGTCTGCAAGGCGCATTGCTCGACGAAGCGTTGAGCCTTTACGAGCAAGGTTATGCGAGCGCCGCCGATCTCGACACCGTGATCCGCGACGGACTCGCGATGCGCTGGTCGTTCATGGGACCATTCGAAACGATCGATCTGAACGCGCCCGGCGGCGTGGCCGATTACGCCGCGCGTTACGGCGGCACGTACAAAAGCATTGCGGCGGGGCGCAAGCCGTTCGATTGGTCCGCCGAGACGCTCGGTAAGCTCGATGCCGAACGGCGCGCCGTGCTGCCGCGCGATCGGATCGAAGAACGCAGCCGCTGGCGCGATCGGCGTCTGATGGCGCTGCTTGCACATCGGCAAGATATCGAGGACGGTGAAGCCTGATAAGGAGACGAAGATGGCCGAAGTACGCTTGCTGGTCGATGCGAACAATCATCTCGGGGAAGGACCGCTTTGGGACGTGAAGGAGGAACGGCTGTACTGGATCGACAGCACGGCTGCGGAAATCTATAGCTGCCGCGCGGATGGCAGCGACGTGAAGCGCTTTTTCGTGCCGCGTCACATCGGTTCGATGGCGCTGCGCGAGCAAGGCGGCGCGGTCGTCGCGCTCGCGAATGGCCTGCATTTCTATGACTTCGACGCGCAGACCGTGCAGTTCATCGCCGATCCGGAAAGCGACGATCCCGAGACGCGCTTCAACGACGGCAAAGTGGACCGGCGTGGACGTTTCATCGCGGGCACCATGTCTTACGACTTCGATCGCTACGACGCCGATCGCGGCCAGCGCTCGACGCGCAGCGGCGGCCTTTACCGGCTCGATACCGACCGCAAGGTCACGCGGCTCGACAGCGGCATCAGTTGCTCGAACGGGCCGTGCTGGAGCCCGGACAACAAGACGTTCTATTTCACGGATACATACAGCAAGGAGATGTACGCGTACGACTACGACATCGAAACCGGTGCCGCGACCAATAAACGCCTGTTCGTATCCGCGCACGATATGGCGGGAACGTTCGATGGCGCGACCGTCGACGAACAAGGCTATGTCTGGTCGGCGCTCGTGTTCGGCGGGCGCATTCTGCGCTTCTCACCCGATGGCAGGCTCGATCGCGTCGTGCCGTTTCCGGTGCGCAATCTGACGAGCGTGATGTTCGGCGGGCCGAATCTCGACATTCTCTATGTCTCGACGATGGGCCGCCCGATGTGGGGCATTCCGCAGAAAGAGCGCGACAAGGGCGGCCTTTTCGCGGTGACGGGGCTAGGCGTGCGCGGCATTCCGGAACCGCGTTTCGCAGGATGATGCATGAGCGATATCATTTGAGCCTCACGGTCACGAACGATATCGCTCGACATGGATACGAACCCGCTTCTCGCGTCGCTGCCGACGCGCATCGACGCGATCGTCTCGCGCGGCGCGAAGGCGCATTCCGATCACATCGCGTTGCATGAGGACGCGCGCACGCTGACATACGCGCAACTCGATCACGCTGTCGATGCGCTCGCCGCGCGTCTCAAGGCTGCGGGCGTGCGAGCCGGCGATCGCGTCATGTTGATCGGCGAGAACAGCGTTGCGCTCGTCGCATCGCTCTTTGCGGTCAGCCGCCTCGATGCGTGGGCGCTCATCGCGAATGCGCGACTGTCCACCGTCGAACTCGATGCGATCCGTGCGCATGCGAGACCGCGCATCGCGTTCTATACCGTCGAAGCCTCCGACGATGCCGCGCGTCACGCGCAACGCGACGGCGCCGTGGCCGAAGTGCTCGATGCCACGCCGATCGGCGCATTCGCGTTGAGCGAGGCCGATGCAGCGTCGCAAGAGGAGCCGCACGGACTGTCATCGGACAAGCAGTGCGCGGCGCTCATCTACACGACAGGAACCACGGGCACGCCGAAGGGCGTGATGTTGTCGCATCGCAATCTGCTGTTCGTCGCGGCGGTGTCGAGCATGCTGCGTCGCGTCGGTTCCAGCGATCGCGTGTATGCCGTCCTGCCGATTTCGCATGTGTTCGGCCTCGCTTCCATGTGCCTCGGCTCGCTGTATGCGGGCGCGTCGTTGCGTCTTGCAGCGCGTTTCGATGCAGAACGCGCGGGGCGCGTGCTCAGTGACGAGCGCATGACGATCTTTCAGGGCGTGCCCGCGATGCATGCGAAGCTGATCGATCATTTCACGCCGCGCGGCGGCCTGAACGCGCCGTCGTTGCGCTTCGTCTATTGCGGCGGCTCGCCACTCGACATGACGCTCAAGGCCGCGGCCGAAGCGTTCTATGGCGTGCCCCTGCACAATGGTTACGGCATGACCGAAAGTAGCCCGACCGTGTCGAACACACTGCTCGACGCGCCGGCGAGCGATTCGTCCGTCGGTCCGTTGATTCCGGGTGTCGAGGCGCGCATCGCGCCGCTCGCCCAACAGCGCGACGCCGACGATACCGGCGAGCTATGGGTGCGCGGCCCGAACGTGATGCTCGGTTATTACCGCGATCCGGTGCAGACTGCGGCCACGGTGACGAACGACGGCTGGCTCAAGACGGGCGATCTCGCGCGCTTCGAAAACGGCAATCTGTATATCGTCGGGCGCAGCAAGGAGCTCATCATCCGCTCGGGCTTCAACGTGTATCCCGCCGAAGTGGAGCAGGCGTTCAACAGTCATCCTGCCGTGCTGCATTCCGCCGTGATCGGACGCAGCGTGCAGGGCAATGAGGACGTGCTGGCTTTCGTCGAACTGAGGCCGGGTTGCGTCGCGAACGAACCGGAACTCGCGCAGTGGGTGAGCGAGCGGCTCGCGCCGTACAAGCGGCCTTCGTCGATTCGCATACTCGACGCGTTGCCCGTATCGGCGAGCGGCAAGGTTCTCAAGCATCAGCTCGGGAAGCTCGCTAATTAGTCGCGGAGGCAAGCGGTTTGCCCGCCGCTTTCGTGTCCTCGCCTGCGCCACCGAGCGACTGGAAGAGTGCGGCCGTGTCCGAGAGACGGCTGGCTTGCGCAAGCGCGTAATCGAGTTGCGTCTGCAAGGCCTGACGTTGCGTGTCCAAAAGATCGAAGCGGCTGACGCCGCCCGCCCTATAGCGCGCATTGGTTGTGTCGAGATTCGCTTGTGCCTCGTGCGCCGCGATTTCGCGTGAGCGCAAGGCATCGGTGTCGTTTTGCAGCGCGGTCAGGCTATCGGCGACTTGTTGCAGCGCGTCCAGCACGGTTTGTCGATAGGCTTGCACGGCTGCATCGTAGGCCGCTTCCGACGAACGCTTCTTCGCGCGCAATTCGCCGCCATGAAAGAGCGGTTGCGTGAGGTTCAGCCCGAAGTTCCAGACGTTGAGATTGTTGAGCACGTCGTGGATGTTGGTGCGCTGACTGCCGACGCCCGCCGAGAGCGAAAACTTCGGATAGAGATCGGCTGTCGCGACGCCGACATTCGCGCTCGCCTGATGCAGCAGCGCTTCCGACGCGCGGATATCGGGGCGTTCGCGCGCGAGCGTCGAAGGCAGGACGAGCGGAACGTTATCCGGCAGATGAAGCGAATCGAGCGTGATCGCATCGAATTCGGCTTTGGACGGCTCGACGCCCAACAATACCGCGAGCCGATGATCGGCTTGCTCGCGTTGCGTGACGAGCGCGGGCAGGCTTGCGCGCGTCTGCTCGACGAGCGTGCGCTGGCTGCGAACATCGAACGTCGCTACGCCGCCCGCATCGAGCCGGCCTTGCATGATGGACAGTTGCCGTGTTTGTGCATCGACGAGACGCTCGGTGAGCGTGATCTGCTGCTGTAGCGAAGCGCGCCGGATCGCTGTGGATACGACATTGCCCGCGATCGAAAGACGTGCCGCGTCGAGCTCGAAGGACTGGTAGTCCACCTGCGCGCGCAATGCTTCCAGCGCGCGCCGCTCGCCGCCGAAGACGTCCAGCGTGTATGAAACACTCACCGATGCATCGTAGAGCGTGAATGGGCCGGGGCTCGGAATCGGCACGCCGAACGCGGCAGGATCGACTTTCTGACGCGTGCCGGAGAGCGAGGCGTCGACGGCGGGGAAGTACGTCGCGCCCGCTTGCGCGTGGTAGTCCTCGCGTGCCTGCAAGAGCTTCGCGCGCGCCTGCTCGAGCGTGGGACTGTCGTTCAATGCGCGATCGACGAGACGGTTCAATGCATCGGAACCGAACTGGGTCCACCAGAACGGTAACGCATGATCGGCTGCGGGCGAGCCTTGCGTCGACGAGGACGTCTTGACGTAGGTCTGCGTATCGGGCGCTGCGGGCGCGTGGAAGTCGGGGCCGACGGTGCAGCCGCACAACACGAGCGCGCAGAGGGGAATGATCTTTTTCATCGACGTTTCCCTAGTCGAGCGTGCGCCGGTAGAAGCGCAACGCAATGCCCATCACGATGGCGGTGAAGAGCGCCATCGGCCAGACTGAAGGCCACAGATCCGCCCAGCCGTTGCCCTTGAGAAGGATGCCGCGTATCAGTCGGTTGAAGTACGTGAGCGGCAGCAGATTGCCGATGAACTGCGCCCACTTGGGCATACCCGCAAACGGGAACATGAAGCCCGACAGAAGGATGTTCGGAAGAAAATAGAACATCGTCAGTTGCATCGCCTGAAGCTGGTTCTGCGCGAGCGATGACAACGTGATGCCTACCGTCAGATTCGCGGCAATGAACAGCAGCGCGGCGAGATAGATCGCAAATGGATTGCCGACGAGCGGCACATGAAACACGAAGCGCGTGGCGACCAAAATGATCGTCGCCTGTATGAGGCCGATGAACACGTAAGGCACGATCTTGCCCGTCATCACTTCGACGGGGCGCACGGGCGTGGCGAGCAGATTCTCCATCGTGCCGCGTTCGCGTTCGCGCGTCATCGCGAGGCCGGTCATCATGACGAGCGTCATCGTGAGGATCACGCCCATCAAACCCGGCACGACGTTGTATTGCGTGATGCCTTCGGGGTTGTAGAGGTTGTGGACTTGCACGTCGAATGCGGCGGGCGTCGCATTCAGATGCGCGAGCGGGCCGGTGATGTCTTTGTCGGCAACGGACTGCACGAGCGATGAAAGCGCGTTGCTCGCTTTGCTCACTGCATTCGGATCGGTGGCGTCCGCTTCGACGAGCAAGGCCGGCCGCTCGCCGCGCAACAGCTTGCGCGAGAAATCGACGGGAATGTTGAGCACGAAAAGCACGCGGCCTTGCGCGAGCGCGCGGCGGCCGGCGGCATCGTCGGGCAGCGTGTCGACGATATCGAAGTAATCGGAATGCTCCATCGCCGCGATGAAGCTGCGCGAGAACGGACTTTGATCGCCGACGATCACGGCCGTCGGCAAATGCTTCGGGTCGGTGTTGATCGCATAGCCGAAGAGCGCGAGCTGCACGATCGGCAAGCCGACGATCATGCCGAACGTGATGCGATCGCGCCGCAACTGCAAAAACTCCTTGGTGACGATGCTCCACCAGCGCGTGACCGAGAAGCGCGCGAATATCGCGAGTGGTCCGCGAGCCTTCATGACGTCACCTTGAAGTTATCGGTGGATCGGCTCATCAGATAGATGAACACGTCTTCGAGTCCGGTTTCGATGGGCTCGGCGTGCGTCGCGCCGTCTCTCGTCGCATCGCGAACGGCTCGTTCGAGCGCGGCGTGATCGCTGCCGCTCACGTGCAAGGCGGAGCCGAACACGACCGTCTGATCGATGCCGGGCGTCTTGCGCAAGCGTTCCGACAGCGCGCTCAGATGCTCGCCGTGTATGCTCCACGTCGCGAGGTTTTGCGACGCGATCACCTCGTTCGCGGTGCCTTGCGCGAGCAGTTTGCCGTACGCGATATACGCGAGCTTGTGGCAGCGCTCGGCTTCGTCCATGTAGTGCGTGCTGACGAGTACCGAGATGCCCTTCGCCGCCAGCCGATGCAGCTCTTCCCAGAAATCGCGCCGCGCGGTGGGATCGACGCCCGCGGTCGGTTCATCGAGCAACAGCAGCTTCGGCTCGTGCAGCATGCATGCGGCAAGCGCGAGACGCTGCTTCCATCCGCCTGAAAGCGAGCCCGTCAGTTGACTCGCGCGGCTCTGCAGGCCGAGCGCTTCGAGCGCGCGATCCACCGTCTCGCGGCGATTGCTCATCTGATAGATACGCGCGACGAAGTCGAGATTCTCGCGAATCGTCAGGTCTTCCCAATACGAGAAACGCTGCGTCATATAGCCGACGTTGCGCTTGATCTCTTCGCTTTCGCGCACGATGTCATGGCCGAGACACGTGCCGCTGCCCGAGTCGGGCGTGAGCAGGCCACACATCAGGCGGATGCAGGTCGTCTTGCCGCTGCCGTTCGGGCCGAGAAAGCCGAAGATTTCGCCGCGCGCGACTTGCAAGGACACATCGTTGACGACGTGCTTGTCGCCGAAGTGCTTGTTGAGATTGTGTACGTCGATGACGTAGGGCGTGTCCTGCGCGCTCATTGCAACCTCACGGCGACGGGTTGGCCGGGATGAAGCTTCGGCGCATCGGCGGGTTGAGGATGCGCCTCGACCATGAACACGAGCTTCGAGCGATTCTCGTTGCTATAGATGACCGGCGGCGTGTATTCGGCCTGATTGGACACATAGGTGATCGTCGCAGGTACGTCCGCCGCGCAGCCGTCGCAATGAATCGATACGGCGCGTCCTGTCGCGAGGCTGCCGACCACGCTCTCCGCCACGAAGAAGCGCACCTTCACGTTCTGCGGCGGCAGCATCTGCACGACGGGACTGCCTGCCTGAACCCATTCTCCGACGCGATAGAGCGTGTCGTACACGAGTCCGTCCGCCGGCGCCGCGACGCGCTTCTGATCGACCTTCCATTGCGCCTGAGCGACGTAGGCCTGCGCAGCGGCGACTTGCGACCGTTGCGCCGCGATCTGTTGCGGACGGCCCGGCAGCCGTGCGATGTCGACTTGTTCGGCGAGGTCTCGCACTTGCGCGGCGGTGGCATCGGCATTGGCGCGCGAATCGTCGAGTTGTCCTTTGGCGATGCCGCCTGCGCTGAACTGCGCTTCGTCACGGCTCAACTGCAACGCGGCCTTGCGCGCGTTCGCGCGTGCCTGAGCGAGTTGCGCGCGCACCGATGCGACTTCCGGCGCGCGTTTTCCCGTGAGGATGTCTTCCAGTTGCGATTGCGCCGCCGTGAGTTGACGCTGGGCCTGATCGAGCGCGGCGGTTTCATCGACGGATTCGAGCGCGAACGTGCTCGTGCCCGCTTTCAGTGTCTGGCCTCGCGCGGCGCTCAACGCCGTGAGCTTGCCGGACTGCGACGAGCCGAGATAGACAAATTCTCCCTCGACATAACCCTGATAGATGTCGCGATCCTGATGAGAGCACGCCGCGAGTGCCGTGGCGAAAAGCAGGCAGATCGGAATGGCGGCGATTCGGCTCATGGCGCGCTCCGTGAACGTGGATGTTTTCATGTCTTGGTTGGTCTACCAAACAATACGCGAGGCAAGTCCTCGCTGTCAAGCGCAGCGGCGGTGAGTCGCACGCACATGCGCGTCAAGACAAGAATAGGCGGCGCGAGTAAAAATTACAGGTGGAGCAGCGGCATCGATGAAAGTACGACGAAAGCCCGAGCGGGCATTACGTGTGCTGCGACGAGAGCGACATCAGGCGAATTCGATATGGATAAACTTTTGAAGATTGCGCAGGATTGCGGTTTCTCCGTTGTGCTCGAAGGGCGCATCGGCACACAGGAATACAACAGCGTAAGTGGTCCGCTGCAGGCGCTGGAAAAGTTCGCGGAAGTGATCCGCGACACGGCTTTGCAGGAGCAGTCGCGTCAGGACGAATGACGCGCGTCATCGTGGGCTCCACTGCACTATCCGCGTGATAAGAATCGAGAAGTAAAAAAAGACGGAGACGCCAATATGAAGGGAAAGAAAGGGCAACGCCTGCTTGCGCTGATGACAGGCGCGTCATTGATCGCATCGCTCGGTGCGCAAACGGCATTCGCAGACACACCAGGCGACGAAACGATCGCCGTGGCGGGTCTTTCGCAGCCATCGGACATTCTGATCGACCGCTGGGGCGTACCGCATATCTTCGCGGCCAACGATAGCGACGCGTTCTTCGTGCAAGGCTTCAATGCCGCGCGTGACCGCATGTTCCAGATCGATCTCTGGCGCAGACGCGGACTCGGCGAACTCTCGGAAGTGTTTGGTCCTGCATACGTGGAACAGGACAAGGCGACACGGCTCTTTCTTTATCGCGGCGACATGGCCACCGAATGGCAACGCTACGGTCCCGATGCAAAGCCCGCCGCCACGCGCTTCGCCGCCGGCGTGAATGCGTATATCGACTGGCTTGCCGCGCATCCGGATCGCATGCCCTATGAATTTCGCAAGATCGGCTATTGGCCCGCGAAATGGAATGCTGACGATATTGTGCGCATTCGCAGTCACGGCCTCACGCGCAATCTGACGAGTGAAGTAGCGCGTGCGCGGGTCGCGTGCAAGAGTTCGCTCGACGCGGATGCCATTCGTTTCGGCCTGCAGCCGCAATGGAAAGCGCAAATGCCCGCAGGTCTCGATCCCTGTCTTCCCGATGACGTGCTCAAAGTCTTCACGCTCGCGACACAGGGCGTGCGAGTGACGAAGGAGTCGATGAAGAGCGCGGATGCATCGACCACGATGATCGCCGCAGCCGAGAATCCCGAGGAAGTCACCGAAGGCAGCAACAACTGGGTGATCGCGCCATCGAAATCGGCGACCGGCCGCGCGATCATGGCCAACGATCCGCATCGCGCCTATGCTGCGCCGAGCCTTCGCTACATTCAACAGATCAGCACGCCGACGCTCGATATCATCGGCGGGGGCGAGCCTTCGGCGCCGGGCATTTCGATCGGGCATAACGGTTCCATCGCTTATGGGCTCACGATCTTCAATATCGATCAGGAAGATCTCTATGTGTATGAGCTGAATCCGGCGAATCCGCGTCAGTATCGATACAAGGGCAAGTGGGAGCCGATGCGCGTCGTGCGTGAGCAGATCGCCGTGCGCGATGGCGCCCCCGTCACCGCCGATCTGCTCTTCACGCGGCATGGTCCCGTGATCTACACGGAAGAGGGCAAGCATCGCGCGTTCGCGGTGCGCACGGCGTGGCTATCGCCGGGCATGTCGCCTTACTTCGATTCGATGCGTTACATGCGTGCGAAGAACTACGCGCAATTCAAGGCGTCGCTCGCGACATGGGGCGCGCCGACGGTGAATCAGGTTTATGCCGACAAGGATGGCAATATCGGCTGGGTGCCGAGTGGTCTTGCGCCGATGCGCCCGAACTGGGACGGCCTCATGCCAGTGCCAGGCGATGGCCGCTATGAGTGGGCAGGCTTTTGGCCGCGCGATGCAATGCCTTCGGTCTATAACCCGGCGCAGGCCTACTTCACGACGTCGAATGAAATGAATCTGCCGCCGGGTTATCCGTACGCGGAGCGCAAGCTCGGCTTCGAATGGACCAATGGATCGCGGCATCAGCGCATCGATGAAGTGTTGAAGTCGCTGCCCAAGGTGTCGATCGAAGACTCGGAGCGTTTGCAGAACGATATCGTTTCGATTCCGGCGCGCAGGCTCGTCGCATTGCTTGTGCCGCTTTCAAGCGATGATGAGAGCACGCGCGCCGCGCTCGCGATGCTCAAGGGCTGGGACGCGCACATGGGCGCGGATTCGCCGCAGGCTGCACTCGAAGAAGTGTGGCTTTCGCGGCATCTCGGGCGCACGTTCAAGGAAGCTGTGTTGCCGAAGAACGCGGCGGCATCGTTCGGCGCACCCGATACGGCCGTGATGCTCGATACGCTCGAACGTCCCGAAACGCGCTTCGGGGAGAACGCGCAAGCGAAACGCGATGCCGTGCTGCTCTCGAGCCTGCACGATGCCTATGCGGAGATGCAGCATCTGCAAGGCGCCGATGCAAGCCAGTGGCGATGGGGCAAGCTGCAGACGAACCTGAACGCGCATCCTCTGGCCGATGTCGTCGATGCTGACATGCGCGCGAAGCTCAATGTCGGGCCGACAGGAAAGGGCGGCAGTGCCTATACGCCGAATCAGTCGACGTATCGCGCGAGCGATTTCCGCGAGACCAACGGGCCGTCGTTTCGCGTGATCGTCGATGTCGGCAACTGGGACAACTCGCGCGCCGTGAATCTGCCGGGCGAGTCGGGCGATCCGGATAGCCCGCACTATCGCGATCTCGCGCAGATGTGGCTCGGCGGACAGTACTTCCCGCTGCTGTACTCGCGCTCGGCTGTCGAAGCCGCGACGGAAAAACGCGTACATCTGGTGCCGGACGCGCATCGAGAGTGATTGTTGCCGGATCGGCAAGGCATCTTCAGCGAGGGTGGTGATGATCTTCGCGCCGCGGTTCGTCACAATGCGAATGCGGTGGACGGGTGCTGGCTGGCGCCTCGCCGGACTCCTCATCCGGTTCGTCCTCCGCGTTTCTTCTCTTTTCTCCTCTCCGGCGTGGGAATAGAACGCCACGTACCCGGGTTAACCAATCGAAGCCTCTACGCTTGAAACCTAGGTCGAGTGAGTCGAAGCCGCGCAAGGGCCCTGTGCGTTCGATGAGGTTTGTGGATCGCGTGCGATCCGGTCAACCTTTCTGTCGGAGTGAACATCATGAACGCCATCGCTAAAGCTGTCGTGTCTCTCGTCGTGGTCGCCGCGCCCACGTTCGTTTTCGCGCAGAGTCAGAACGCTCCCTTGACGCGCGCACAAGTCAAGGCCGAACTCGTCCAGCTCGAGCAGGCCGGCTATTCGCCTGCCACGGGTGAACAGGCCAACTATCCCTCCGATATCCAGGCAGCGGAAGCCAAGGTCGCCGCGCAGCAAAACGCGACCGAAGCCAATGAAGCGTATGGCGGTACCCACGCCGGTGGCGCCGCTTCGGGCTCAGGCCCGATGCGCGCGCCTATGTCCATGACGCATGGTTCGATGTCGACGTCGGACTGCGTCGGGCCGGCGAGTTTCTGCACGCCGTTTTTTGGAAGTTGATTTATCGGGCGAATTTTGGGCGATCGTCGGGCGGGGGAGTTCGGGCACGGCTCCTCGCGCTTCTCTGGGTTTTCCGATGCAAGCGGCGGCTCCAAAAATAATTTGCGTGAGGGGCTTGCGAAGACGTCATCGGCCCGCCATAATCTCGTTTCTCTGCTGCTGATGCAGCGACGCAAGACGGTAGTGAAGTTAGACGGTCTTGCGATGTGCTCTTTAAAAACTAACAGCCGATAAGTGTGGGCGCTTGATAGCGAGTGCGGCCGGTTCTTCGG
>NZ_FCOI02000033.1 GCF_001544795.2 Caballeronia temeraria
CCAATGGTTTCCCTCGCAGACCCGGCGGCAGCGCGCAGCGCTGTGCCGGAACTCTTTCGTGCTGAACCAGCGCCCTAGAATGACCGGCTAGTCAGACCGTGCGCGATCCAAGCCCGTTGGGGCCTTCGAGGGCACTCTTTAGGCGAGTGCCACCGAGGACGAGAGGACTACCCAAATTGCGTGTGACCGCGGGCCTGAACGAGCTGCTTTCTTTGGTTACTTTCTTTGCAGCAGCAAAGAAAGTGACTGCCGCCCCGCACAGGGGCAGTGCAAATAGACCGATAAGAAAACGGGACCCGGCGAAAGCACAAGCAAGCAAACAACGGCTCAACGCAAAACCACAGTCCGCTCCCCATTGATAAAAACCCGCCGCTCGATAAACGCTTTAACGGCGCGTGCAAGCGTAATGCACTCCACATCCCGCCCGGTGGCGAGCAACCGCTCCGGCCCATAGGAATGATCGACCCGTTCGACTTCCTGCTCGATGATCGGCCCTTCATCAAGATCATCGGTAACGAAATGCGCCGTCGCGCCGATAAGCTTCACCCCACGCGTATGCGCCTGATGATAGGGTTTAGCCCCCTTGAACCCCGGCAAAAACGAATGATGAATATTGATCGCACGCCCGGCGAGCTTGCGACTCGTCTCGCCCGAAAGAATCTGCATATACCGCGCAAGCACCATCAATTCGGCGCCTGAAGTCTCGAACAGATCGAGCAAGCGCGCTTCCTGCTGCGCCTTGGTATCGGCGGTGATGGGCAGATGATGGAACGGCAAGCCATGCTGCTCCGCCAGATGCGCAAGATCCGTATGATTCGACCCGATCCCGACGATATCCATCTTCAACTCGCCCATGCGCCAGCGGAACAGCAAGTCCGCAAGACAGTGCTCGAGCTTCGACACCATGAGCAGCACCTTCGGCCGCACGGCGAGATCGTGCATCGCCCAGGACATCGAGAAACGCGCCGCGATCGCCTCGAATTCGCGCTTCAGCATCGCGAGATCGAGCGTCTCCTCAGGCCGCGCGCCATGAAACACGCAACGCACGAAAAAACGCTCCGAGAGATCGTCGTCGAAGACAGTGAGTTCGTCGATATAACCGTGATGCCGCTCCAGAAAGCCGACGATGGCGGCGACCTGTCCCGCCGCGCTCGGGCACGAAACGGTAAGCACCAGTTGATCAAAGCGGGTATCGGCTGCCATGCGTGCTCCACATTCGAATGGTTGCAGCACCGCGAAATGCGGCGAGCGTACGCGCTAGTAAAGCAAACCCACGCGCCTTCCGGATAGAAGCGAACCGCCGCGTAAATAGTACGAAAACGTCAGCCGGCGACGTCGCATTCGTCCAGCAGCCACTCGCTGAACGCTCGCACTGCCGCGGACGGCTCGCGCTGCGTCACGAGCACGTAGCCGCGATCGGTGACGAGCGGCGCATCGCAGAGCGCGACGAGCTGGCCCGTTGCGATCAGTTCGTCGATGAGCGGCGCCCAGCCGAGCGCCACACCTTGGCCCATCACTGCCGCATGCGCGACGAGCGCGTAGCTGTTGAACGTGAAGCCGCCATGCGTCGGCGGCGCGGCGAGACCGTGTGCTTGGAACCATGCGTTCCACGAAAGCCAGCGCTCCGGAAATGTCGGCTCCAGATGCAGCAGCGGCAGCTTCAGAAGATCGGCGGGCGACACAGGCTCGCTTCTGCCCGCGATCAACGCCGGGCTGCACACCGGCATCACGCGCTCCGCGAAAAGCTTTACGGCGCTCTTGCCGCTCCAGTCCGCTTGCGTGTCGCCGAACACGATCACGACATCGGCATGATCGCCCGATGCGCTCGGCAAGCTCTGCGACGTGATGATCTTCACGTCGACGTCGGGCATCAGCGCCTTGAACTGCGGCAGGCGCGGCATCAGCCAGTAGGTGGCGAAGCCGAAGTCGGTGGACAGCGTGAGCGTGCGCTGCGCATGACGCGAGCGGATATCCGACGTCGCCGCGCGAATCACATCGAGCCCATGACGCACCGCATCGAAAAGACGCGCGCCGTCGTCAGTCAGCGTGACGCCGCGATGCCCGCGCTCGAATAGCGCCGCGCCCAGCGACTCTTCCAGCTGCACGACACGCTGACTCACGGCGGGTTGCGTCGAGCCGAGCTCGCGCGCGGCGGCCGTAAAGCTCGCGAGACGCGCGGCGGATTCGAACATCAACAGCGCCTGCATCGGTGGCAGGCGTTCTTGCCGCGACATAAGTGCCCCTTATATGCGCATAACGAAATGCTGTCTTCACAGCCGCGATTTGAACGGCAATAGTGACATCGAACGCTCAGTGAACGATTCTATTCGAGGCACGCATTCATGCTTGAGACGAAACAAAATATCCTTGTGCTGATGGCCGATCAGCTCACGCCCTTCGCACTCTCCGCCTACGGCAATCGCGTGACGAAGACGCCGCGCATCGACGCGCTCGCACGCGAAGGCGTCGTGTTCGACTCCGCGTATTGCGCGAGCCCGCTGTGCGCGCCGTCGCGCTTTTCGCTTCTCGCGGGCAAGCTGCCTTCGAACATCGGCGCGTACGACAACGCCGCCGAATTTCCGTCCGAATCGCTTACCTTCGCGCACTATCTGCGCGCCGAAGGCTATCGCACGATTCTCTCCGGCAAGATGCATTTCTGCGGCGCGGATCAGTTGCACGGCTTCGAGGAACGCCTCACGACCGATATCTATCCCGCCGATTTCGGCTGGACGCCCGACTGGCAGAACGCCGACGCACGCCCGACCTGGTATCACAACATGGGCTCAGTGATCGATGCGGGCCCGTGCGTGCGCACCAATCAACTCGACTTCGACGACGAAGTGACCTTCACGACGCGTCAAAAGCTTTTCGATATCGCACGCGAGCGCAACGCGGGCAAGGACGCGCGTCCCTTCATGATGGTCGCGTCGCTCACGCATCCGCACGACCCGTATGCGATTCCGCGCAAGTACTGGGATCTGTATCGCGATGAAGACATCGACATGCCTTCGTATCGCGATTCGCTCGATGCCTGCGATCCGCATTCGAAGCGTCTGCGCCATGTGTACGAAGCCGACCGCACGCCGCCGACGGAGCGCCAGGTCCGCAACGCACGGCGCGCGTACTACGGCGCGGTGTCCTATGTCGACGACCAGTTCGCGTCGATTCTCGAAGCGCTCGACGAGGCCGGATTGGCGGACGATACGATCATCATCGTCACGTCGGATCACGGCGAAATGCTCGGCGAACGCGGCCTCTGGTACAAGATGACGTTCTTCGAAGGCGGCTGCCGCGTGCCGCTCATCGTGCATGCGCCGAAGCAGTTCCGCGCGCATCGCGTGAAGGATTCGGTCTCGCATCTCGATGTGCTGCCCACGCTCGTCGACTTCGCTCGCGGAGAAGCGCCGCAGACATGGCCCGATAGCATCGATGGTCAGAGCCTCGTGCCGCACTTGCGCGAGACCGGCGGGCATGACGAAGCGATCGGCGAATATCTCGCGGAAGGCGCGATCGCGCCCATCGTGATGATCCGGCGCGGCCGCTTCAAGTTCATCCACACACGCGTCGATCCCGATCAGCTTTACGACGTCCAAGCCGATCCCTTCGAGCGCGAGAACCTCGCGAGCGATGAACGTCACGCCGCGCAAGTGGCCGAGTTCCGCGCCGAGATCGCGCGCCGCTGGAATCTCGACGCATTGCATCAGGACGTTCTGACGAGCCAGCGTCGCCGTCATTTCCACTTCGCCGCGACGACGCAAGGCACGATTCAGTCATGGGACTGGCAGCCTCATGTCGATGCGAGCCAGCGCTACATGCGCAATCACATCGATCTGGACGATCTCGAAGCGATGGCGCGCTTTCCCAGCGTCGAGCACTGATGCATCGGCCGCAATCCCCACACCACATCCATCAGGATCGCACCATGAAAAAGGGCTTCATCCGCACGCTCTTCGCCGCCGCGCTCGCTTGCGCGGCTTCTCATGCGTTCGCCGCCGAACCGCAGTCCTGCACGCAGGTGCGCATGGCCGGGCCGGGCTGGACCGACATCGACGCGACCAACGCGATGAGCGGCATCGTGCTCAAGGCGCTCGGTTATCGGCAGAACGTCGCGAATCTGTCGGTGCCGATCACCTATCAGGGCATGAAGAAAGGGCAGATCGACGTGTTCCTCGGCAACTGGATGCCCGCGCAGGCGCCGCTCGTGAAGCCGTTCTTCGAGGAGAAGTCGATCGACGTGGTGCGCCCGAATCTCTCGAACGCGAAGTTCACGCTCGCGGTGCCGGACTATGTGGCGGCGGCCGGCGTGCATTCGTTCGCGGATCTCGCGAAGAACGCCGGCAAGTTCGATAACCGCATCTACGGCATCGAGCCGGGCGCGCCCGCGAATCAGAACATCAAGCACATGGTCGACGACAAGGCCTTCGGCTTAGGCGACTGGAAGCTCGTGGAATCGAGCGAAACGGCGATGCTCACGCAAGTGGAGCGCGCGGTGCGCGACAAGAAGTGGATCGTGTTTCTCGCGTGGGAGCCTCATCTGATGAACACGAAGTTCAAGCTCGCCTATCTCGATGGCGGCGACAAGTACTTCGGCCCGAACTACGGCGGCGCGACGGTGAACACGGTGGCGCGCAGCGGCTACGAGCAGCAATGTCCGAACGTGAGCCGGCTCTTCAGGCAGATGGCGTTCAACGTCGATCTGGAAAACGGCGTGATCACCGAAGTGCTCGAGAAGAAGACCCATGTCGATGCAGCCGCCACGGATGCGCTCAAGCGTCATCCGGAGCTGCTGAAGTCATGGCTGGACGGCGTGACCACGGCGAGCGGCGGCAACGGGCTGGAAGCCGTTCAGACCGCGCTCGGCGTGAAGTGAGTGAGACGCGGGGAGTCGCCGGCTCAGAGCTCGAGCGCGTCGAACGCCGAAGCGGTGCGCGGCGAAACGAGGTAGCGCATGGCCTGCACGTGCGACGCATCGAGGAGCTTGTTGTCGATATAGATGCCGAGCATTTTTTCGAGCCGGTCGATGACGATTTCCTGCACGATGGAAACGTCCTGTCCGAGATCGCGCGCCCTGGCGGCGACGAATCTGTCGATTGCGCGCACGATCGTGAGCATGGCGTCCGTCGAGCCCGGATAGACGCTCAGGAACGGCGCCAGGACGAGATCGATGTCGCTCGGATCGAGCGACGGATACCAGAGCGACAGCAGGCGTCGCCGTGCGGTCTGAAGCCACGGTTCCGCGATGTCCGTCCGGCTGTTCGTGAAGCTGCCGCGATGCGACCGGTGCTCCGTGAGAACCTGGTCGACATTGGCGAGCTTGCCGCCGGCCGCCATCACCGAGGTGAGGTAGTCCAGGTCTTCGGCGCTGGCCGAGCGGTCGTCGAACCGGACGTGATGCTTGCGGACAAAGGCGCGCCGCACCATGAGTGTACCGCCGCTGATCGTGTTGGCGCCGTCGAGCAGGCGCGCCTTGATATTGCCGTCGCCCATCGCGCAATGCGCGATGCCGTCGGGTACGTCGCCGAATACGCGGGCATGCGATCCGGCGACTGCCAGCCGGTCACATTCTCTGAACGCGTTGACCTGAGCGGCCAGCCGATGCGGCAGCGCTCTGTCGTCCGCGTCCAGACGAGCGATGAACTCGCCTCGAGCCGCGTCGAAGCCCGCATTCGACGCCGTGCTGATGCCCTGGTTCCGGTCGAAGCGAATGATACGGACGCGCGGGTCGCCGCCGGCTGCGTGGCGGGCGACGGACCGCGTCTGATCGCTCGAACCATCGTCCACGACGATGAGTTCCCAGCTTTCGAGCGTTTGACACTGAATGGAGGCGATGGCTTCGCCGATATAGGCCTCGGCGTTGAAGGCGGGAATGACGACAGTGACGAGAGGAAAGGATGACACGGCAGTTCGGAAAGCAAAGGGTTGGGCAGGCAGCGTTCCCGAAGACCACTGAAAATTGGCGGCCTCGGCCCTGATCGCTGATGCGGGACTGACGGAATGCAGCTTTTTTACATATTCCGAAGTATGCGGAGCGGTGCCCCGTCGCGACTATCGGGCATGTCCGAAATCGCCGCTGTTCTCTCGACGTGAAACACAGCATTGCAGTAGTCGCAACTGGACAGATTTGCGTCGCACCCGGTCGAGCCGCGACATATATGGACCCTTATTTTTACGACAGCGGCACACAGCTTCATCGCATTCCGTAGCAGATCAAACGTAGTCTCCGGCAACGTCAGCTTGCGATATGTCCTCACGCCGTGCGCGCGAGGCAGGGCATCGCTTTTTCCAACGCAATATCGATCAGGACGAGCAAAGGACAGCACATGAGAAAAGGACATGCCGCAAAGATCGCAGGCCTCGCGTTCGCAGCGGGCGCGGCGAGCGTACCGATGGCGGCGCATGCGCAAAGCAGCGTGACGCTATACGGCATTCTCGATGCAGGCGTCACGTGGGTCAGCAACACAGGCGGCTCGCACGTGGTGAAGTTCGACGACGGCATTTCCTACGGCAACCGCATCGGCTTTCGTGGCACCGAGGATCTGGGCGGCGGATTGCAGGCGGTCTTCGTGCTCGAATCGGGCTTTCATCTCGGCAATGGCCAGCTCGGCTTCGGCGGCGCGGAATTCGGCCGGCAAGCCTATGTGGGCCTGAAGAACCAGTGGGGCACGGTATCGCTCGGCAATCAGCTCGACATGACCGAGGAGTTCGTCTATCTCTACAACATCTCCGCGTGGGCGAGCGGCTACGCGATCCACCAGGGCGACTTCGACCGCATGAACGGCGACCGTCTGCCGAACTCGATCAAGTTCCTGTCGAACAACTTCGGCGGCTTCACGTTCGGCGGCATGTATTCGTTCGGCAATCAGGCGGGCGACTTCCATCGCAACAGCGCGTGGAGCGTCGGCGCGCACTATGCGGCGAACACCTTTAATGTCGGCGCGGCGTACACGCAACTGAACAACCCGAACGGCATCTATGCGTTCGATCCCTACGCGATGATCGGCGCGCGCACGTTCCTCGGCCAGCCGACGGTATCGGTCAACCCGACGACGGGCGCCGTCACCGATCTCTATAGCTCGACGCCGTTTCCCGTCGACAAGCAGGGCGCGTTCGCCGTGGGCGCGGCGTGGACCATCGGCGACCTGATGCTGTCGGGCAACTTCACGTACACGACTATCAAGGGACTCGGCCAGACTTCGCACATGCAGGTCTACGAAGGCGGCGCGTCATACAGCTTCATGCCCGACCTGAGTCTCTACGGCGGCTATCAGCACACGCGCTTCGAAGGCAATCACTGGAATCAGGGCTCGCTCGGCCTGCACTATCTGCTCTCGAAGCGCACTGACGTCTATGTCTCCGGCGACTACTTGCGCGCGTCCGGTCCCATCGATGCAGTGATCGGCTACAGCTTCACGCCGTCGTCGTCGAATACGCAGTCGGATGTACGTATCGGCATGCGGCATTCGTTCTAAGCCGCAGCGAGCCGCGCGGGCGGGACGGCGCGCAATGCGCTGCGGTCCTGCCGCGGGCTCGTGTGAAAGCGCGCGCGATACGTGCGCGAGAAATGCGACGGCGATTCGAAGCCGCACGCGACGCACACGGCGAGTATCGACATGTCGGTCTGATGCAGCAGTTCGCGCGCGCGCACGAGGCGCAGGCCGAGGTAGAAATGCGTCGGCGTGTCCTTCATCGACGCGCAGAAGAGCCGCTCGAGTTGCCGCCGCGTCACGCCGATGGACTCGGCGAGCGCATCCGGCGACAGCGGTTCCTCCATGTGCTGCTCCATCAGTTCGATGACCTGAATCAGCTTGCGATTGTGGATGCCGTAGCGCGCCGCGATCTGCATGCGCTGATGATCCGAGCGCTGCCTGATGCGCCCCAGCACGAACTGCTCCGACACTTGCGCCGCGAGCTCCGCGCCGTGCTCGCGCGCGATCAGATCGAGCATCAGATCGATCGATGCCGTGCCGCCCGCGCACGTGATGCGCCGCGTGTCGATTTCGAAAAGCTCCTGACTCGTCGCGATCGCCGGATAACGCTCGGTGAACGCGGCGGCCGCTTCCCAATGCAGCGTCGCGCGCTTGCCCGCGAGCAGGCCGGCTTGCGCGAGAATGAAGCTGCCCGTGTCGATGCCGCCGAGCGTCGCGCCCGCGCGATCGAGCCGCTTGAGCCAGTCGCCGATCGCGCGCGTGTAGCCCGACAGCGGCTCGAAGCCCGACACGACGAACACCGTGCGCGCATCGTTCACCTGATCGAACGCGCATTCGGCGTTGAGCGTGATGCCGTTGCTCGCGGCGACCGGCCCGCCGTCGACGCTGAGAATGTGCCAGCGATACAGCTCGCCCGCGAAGCGATTGGCGACGCGCAGCGGCTCGATCGCGGACATGAATCCGATCGACGAGAATTCGGGCAGCAACAGGAAATGGAAATCGTGGGGAGCGGACATCGGTCGATGATCAAGGCTCGTCGATGAGCAAGCCTTCCACCCTAGCGCGCACAATAAACGCGCGCAATCCGGCGCGCCCCGTAGGACGGGCGGATCGCGATGACGTTACACGCGGGTCTAGGCGCTCGCGAGCGCGTTCGTGAGCGTCTGTGCGACCGTGGCGAGATGCGGCTCCACCACGAGGTCGGTATGCCTGCCGATGACCGGCATCACGCGCACGCCCTGCTTCGCGACGCGCTGCCACACCGGCAGCGGATCGCTGCGCGATTCGTCGAGCAGCGTCGCGCGCACGTAGACGATCGGACCGCCGTCGTAGCGGCGCGGCTTGTAGGTCGCCATCGCGACGTTCATCGAATCGCGCACGCGCTGGAGCACGGGCGGCAGATCCGCGATGTCGCTCGCGGGCCGGTGCGTCTCCTTGCCCATGCGCCCGCGCACGCGGCCGGTGAGCGCCGCCGCCTTGCCGCGCACGAAGCCGATGCGCGCGCCCGCTTCGAGCGAGCGCAGTTCGCGCAGACGTTCGACGAACACGCCCGCCTGATAGCGCGTCCACAGCGAGAAGGGCAGACAGTGCGTGTGAATGTAGGTATCGAGCAGGCAGAGCATTTCGATCTTTTCGCCCGCCGCGACGAGCTGCTGCGCGATCTCGAACGCGACCAGTCCGCCGAACGAATAGCCGACGAGCGCATACGGGCCGCTCGGCTGCACTTCGCGCATGCGCAGCACGTAGCCGCGCGCCATTTCCTCGACGCTGTGCTGCGGCGGTTCATCGCCGTCGAGGCCGAGCGCCTGCAGGCCGTAGACGGGCCGCTCGTTCTGCACCATGCCGGCGAGCGTCAGGCACTCCATCACGGAGCCGGTGATGCTGTGCACCATGAAGATCGGCCGGCCGACGCCCGCGCGCATCTGCACGAGCGTCGAGTCCGCGGTGCGCGCGCCGGGTTCGGCGGCGAGCACGGCGGCGAGTCGCCCGATGGTCGGCGCGACGATCATCGTCGAGAGAGGAAGGGCGCGGCCGGTCGCGCGCTGCACGTCGGCGAGCATGCGCGCGGCGAGCAGCGAATGGCCGCCGAGCTCGAAGAAGTTGTCGTCGCGGCCGATCGGCGAGAAGCTGAAATGCTGCTCCCAGAGCGCGCACAAATACGTTTCGATGGCGTCGATCGATTCGCCCGGCGCGGGCAGTTCGCGTTTCGCGCGGGTGAGCGACGGATGCTCGCGAATCTGATCGAGACATTCCGGATTGGCCAGCGACGACACATTGCGCGCGGGCAGGCCGTTGACCGCATCGCGCGCGGCGGCTTCGGATGGCTTGTTGTTGTGCGTGACAGGCAGGCCATCGACTTTCACGATGACATCGGGCACGAGCGCGGCGGAGCCTTTGCGCGTCAAGTCGCGGCGCACGCGCGCGGCGAGCGCCGCGTTCAGTTGCGCGCCCGGCCGCAGCACGAGCAGCAGCACGATGCGCTGGCCGGCATCGCCCGCGTTGGCGCCGGTCTGGGCGACGACCATCGCATGACGGATCTCGTGAATCTCGCTCAGGATGCGATAGATCTCGCCCGGGCTCACGTTGATGCCGCGCACGTTGAGCACGCCGTCGCTGCGGCCGTGCAGGCGCGCGGAGCCTTCCGGCGAGAACTCGATCACGTCGCCGTGCGTCCACACGCCTTCGTTGGCGGCGAAATACGCCTTGTGGAAGCGCGAGCCGTCGTCGTCGCCGAAGAAGCCGAGCGGACGCGACGGAAACGGATTCGTGCAGACGAGCTCGCCCGGCATGATCGTGCTCGCGCCCTGATCGAACGCCTGCACGTCGAGGCCGAGGCTTCTGCACTGCGCTTCGCCCGCATAGACAGGCAGATTCGGGTTGCCGAGCACGAAGCAGCCGATGATGTCCGTGCCGCCCGAAATCGATTGCAACTGCAACTGCTTCACGTGCTTGTAAACCCACTCGAATTGCGAGTCGTAGAGCACGGCGCCCGTGGACATCATCGCGCGCAGTGCGGAGAGATCGAACTGCGCGGCAGGCTCGATGCCCGCATCCTCGCTCATCTTCAGATAGGCGGGACTCGTGCCGAAGACGGTCGCGCGCTCGTTCGCGATGAGACGCCAGAGCGTGTCGACGGCGGCGACGGGCCCGTCGTACGTGACGATCTCGACGCCCGACGCGAGCACCGACACTTGCCAGTTCCACATCATCCACGAGCAGCTCGTGTGGAAAAAGAGCTTGTCGCCGGGACCGAAGTCGCTGTGCAGACGATGCTCCTTCACATGTTCGAGCAACGTTCCGCCCGCGCCGTGCACGATGCATTTCGGCTTGCCGGTCGTGCCCGACGAAAACATGATGAAGAGCGGATGGTTGAACGGGAAGCGCTTCCATGCAAAGCGCATCGCGTCGCCATGTGCGATCAGCGCGCGCAGTTCGTGCTGGCGCTGCGTCACCGTGCTGGGCAGTTCGGTGTCGTCGAGGCAGACGACATCGGTCAGCGACGGCAATTGCGCGACCACGGCGGCAACGTGCCCCGAGAGCGAGCCGCCCGTGTCGAAGGGGCGCTGCATCGTGTGGGCGAACATGAACGTCGGATCGAGCGGGGCGAAGCGATCGAGAATCGCCTGCACGCCGTTTTCCGGCGCGGCTGTCGAGAGCGTTGCGCCGAGCGCGGTCACGGCGAGCGCCGCGGTGATCGCTTCGCAGTCGTTGCGCATGATCGCGACCACGCGGTCGCCTTCCTTCAGCCCGAGTTCGGAGAGCGCCTGCGCGAGACGCACGACGCGCTCGCGCAATTCGCCGCGCGTGTAGGTCAGGCGGCGGCCATCGGCGAAACAGGAGGTGATCGCGGGCGCGTCGTCGGGCGCGATGCGCTTGCCGAGCAGATTCTCGGCGTAGTTCAGTAAGACGTTGGGGAAGAAGCGCGCCGTTTCGCACTGGTTGCCGATGCAGACGGGCTCGTCGGAACCTGACCATTCGAGTCCGTGCGCCGATTCGAGAAAGCATTTCCAGAATTGGCGATAGTCACGCACCGAGTGAGCATGCAGTTCCGAATAGTCGGCGAAGTGCGCGCCGGTTGCCTTTTCGAAAGCCTGTGCAAAGGCTGTCATGCGCGATGCGGAAATCTGTTCGGCGGAAGGCAGGTAAAGCGGTTCTCGCGCGTAGAGCCGCGCGCTCTCTCGGATGGCGTCTTGACGGTCCATTATCCAGGCACCTTAGTTTTGGGCAGCGTGTATCGAACGGCTATGTTCCCGGCAGACTTCGCGGCAAGCTCCACTGCGAAAGCTTTGCGTTTCTTTCAGCCGCGTCGCTGCCGAGACGAGCTATCTCTTTCCCGAACAATAACCGTCCGCACGTCGCGGCAATGTGCGACCAACCACAGAGGCCGTGGCGTTTCGGCAAAGATTGATCTTGCACAAGCGCGTCGCGCATGCTTCGGATACCGAACGGCGGCAATAAATACGTTTCGCGGACGGACTGTTCATCTCAATGGGTGTTAACACCATTGGCGCCGATCTTTCGGATATGAGCAAAAAAGCCTCATTACAAGGCGCTTACGTGTAATGTTCGCCGCATGCGAACGAGCGTGCATGAACGGTATGTCGGGGCAGGTCGCAGGCAGTCAAGTCGCGGTCGCAAGCGGGCGTTCGGGCGCTTTTATGCGGCGTTACTTTGTATGCACGCCGGCACTCGAACCGGCGCATCGATCCAACTCTCAACGAAAGGCTCGCCATGAGACAACGCCTGATTTCCACACTGCTTTTTGCCGGCGCGTGCGCCGCGTTGGCTGCCGCTCAGGGCGCGCACGCGGAGGATGCGAGCTGCCGCACGGTGCGCTTCGTCGATATCGGCTGGACCGACATCACGTCGACGACGGCGCTTGCGTCGGTCGTATTCGAAGGGCTGGGCTATGCGCCGCGGACGACGGTCGCATCGGTGCCGATTTCGCTCGCGGGCTTGAAGAGCAAGCAGATCGATGTGTCGCTTGGTTACTGGTGGCCGGTGCAGCAGAAGGCGGTCGAGCCGTTCCTGGAAGCGAAGAGCATCGAGAAGCTGGAGCCGCCGAATCTGTCGGGCGCGAAGGCGACGCTGGCGGTGCCGAGCTATGCATATGACGCGGGCATCAAGACGTTTGCGGATATCGCGAAACATCGCGATGAGCTGGGCGGCACGATTTACGGCATCGAGCCCGGCAGCAGCGCGAACGCGAAGATCCAGAAAATGATCGACACGAACCAGTTCGGACTGGGCGGATTCAAGCTGGTGCAGTCGAGCGAGGCGGGGATGCTGGTGACGGTGGAGCGTGCGATCCGCGAGAAGAAGCCGGTGGTGTTTCTCGGCTGGGAGCCGCATCCGATGAACATCCAGATGAAGATCAGTTATCTCTCCGGCGGGGATGATGTGTTCGGGCCGAACTACGGCGAAGCGCGCGTGTACACGCTGACGAATACGGATTTTCTGACGCGTTGCCCGAATGCCGGGAAGTTTGTTTCCAATTTGCGCTTTACGACGGATCTGGAGAATCGGCTGATGCAGCCGGTGATGAACAAGGAGCGGCCTCAGGAGGCGGCGAAGGCCTATCTCAAGCAGAACCCCCAGGTGCTGGATGCCTGGCTCGCAGGCGTGAAGACTCTTGACGGTAAGGATGGCCTGCCGGCGGTTAGGCAGTATCTTGGGCTTTGAGGTTTTTGGTTTTTTTTCGCCGGATCCCTTTGCGTTGCCGGTCTATTAGCACTGCCCCTGTGCGGGGCGGCAGTCACTTTCTTTGCTGCTGCAAAGAAAGTAACCAAAGAAAGCAGCTCGAAACGCCCGCGGTCACACGTAGTTTGGGTAGTTCTCTCGTCCACGGCGGCACTCGCCTAAAGAGTGCCCTCGAAGGACTAACCGGGCTTGGATCGCGCACGGTCTGACAAGCTAGGAGGTTTAGGGCGCTGGTTCAGCGCGAAAGAGTTCCGGCACAGCGCTACGCGCTGCCGCAGGGTATGCGAGGGAAACCAACGTGCGGCACGCGCAGTGAGATGGACATGTTAGCAAAGAAGCACACGCAGCCCCGATTGACCGGTCGGCCGCGAAGCAGGCTGGAGCCATTTCGTGCTGAACCCGTTCGTTATGCGGCGCGAAGCGGCAGACCGTGCGCGATCCAAGCCGGGTGATTGTGATGAGGGCACTCTTTAGGCGAGTGCCGCTGAGGACGAGAGAACTACCCAAATTGCGTGTGACCGCAGGCGTATCGAGCTGCTTTCTTTGGTTACTTTCTTTGCAGCAGCAAAGAAAGTGACTGCCGCCCCGCACAGGGGCAGCGCAAATAGACCGAGAAGAAAACAGGATTCAACGAAAACCCAATGCCAAAGTATTAGGAACCCTAAAGGAAGGCCAAAAACATGAACTACGAAGTGATAGTAACGTGCGCGGTAACGGGCGCAGGCGACACGACGAGCAAGCACCCGTCGATCCCGGTAACGCCGAAGCAGATCGCAGACGCGGCGATAGAAGCGGCCCGAGCGGGCGCCACCGTCGCGCATTGCCATGTCCGCGATCCGAAGACCGGAAGAGGCAGCCGCGACCCGGCGTTATACCGGGAGGTGGTGGACCGCATTCGCTCATCCGATACCGATGTGATCATCAACCTGACGGCGGGCATGGGCGGCGACCTCGAGATCGGCGCGGGCGAAGACCCGATGCGCTTCGGTCAAGGCACCGACCTCGTCGGCGGACTCACGCGTCTTGCCCACGTCGAAGAACTGCTGCCCGAAATCTGCACCCTCGACTGCGGCACGCTCAATTTCGGCGATGGCGACTACATCTACGTATCGACGCCCGCGCAACTTCGAGCCGGCGCCAAACGCATCCAGGAACTCGGCGTGAAGCCGGAACTGGAAATCTTCGACACAGGCCACCTCTGGTTCGCCAATCAACTGCTGAAAGAAGGCCTGCTCGACAACCCGCCCCTCTTTCAACTGTGCATGGGCATTCCGTGGGGCGCGCCGCCCGACACCGGCACGATGAAAGCCATGGTCGACAACCTGCCGCCCGGCGCGCATTGGGCCGGCTTCGGCATCGGCCGCATGCAAATGCCGATGGTCGCGCAAGCGATGCTCCTCGGCGGCCACGTGCGCGTCGGTCTCGAAGACAACCTGTGGCTCGATCGCGGCGTCCACGCGACGAACGGCACGCTCGTGCAACGCGCCGTGGAAATCATCGAACGGCTGGGCGCACGCGCGCTCACGCCCGCCGAAGGCCGCCGCAAGCTCGGACTTCGCCCGCGCGGCGAACGTCTGCTGGAAAAACGCACCGCAGAACAATTCGCCTGAACTGACAAGGACACGACGACATGCAAGTCAAGCAATTCGCCGCGCTCGGCGCGGGTGTGATCGGCAGCGGCTGGGTGGCGCGCGCGCTCGCGCACGGACTCGATGTCACCGCGTGGGACCCGGCGCCCGGCGCCGAGGCGCAGCTGCGCGCCAACGTCGCGAATGCATGGCCCGCGCTCGAACGCGTCGGCCTGACGGAAGGCGCATCGCAAAAAAGATTGCGCTTCGTCGCGACCGTCGAGGAATGCGTCGCCGATGCCGACTTCATCCAGGAAAGCGCGCCCGAGCGCGAGGAACTGAAGCTCGCGCTGCACGAGCGCGTGAGCCGCGCAGCCGAGGCCGATGCCCTCATCGCGTCGTCCACATCCGGGCTTCTGCCGAGCGAGTTCTACGCGCGCGCCGTCAATCCCGCGCGCTGCGTCGTCGGGCATCCGTTCAATCCGGTGTACCTGCTGCCGCTCGTCGAAGTGCTCGGCGGCGACCAGACGTCCGGCGAAGCCATCGATGCAGCCATGAGCTTCTACGCCTCCATCGGCATGCGGCCGCTGCGTGTGAGGAAGGAAGTGCCGGGCTTCATCGCGGACCGGCTGCTCGAAGCGCTCTGGCGCGAGGCGCTGCATCTCGTGAACGACGGCGTCGCGACGACCGGCGAAATCGACGACGCCATCCGCTACGGCGCAGGCATCCGCTGGTCGTTCATGGGCACGTTCCTGACCTACACGCTGGCCGGCGGCGAAGCGGGCATGCGACACTTCATGCAGCAGTTCGGCCCCGCGCTCGAATTGCCGTGGACGAAGCTCGTCGCGCCGAAACTCACCGATGAGCTCATCGACCGCGTGGTCGACGGCACGTCGAAACAGACGAACGGGCGCGGCATCAAGGAACTGGAGCGTTATCGCGACGACTGCATCGCGAGCGTGATCGAGGCGATCGCGCAGGCGAAGGCGCGTCACGGCATCGAAGACTAAAGGAACCACGATGATCTATCGCGACACGGTCAGACCCGAATGGGTCGACTACAACGGCCATCTGCGCGATGCCTTCTACATGCTGATCTACAGCCTCGCGACCGATGCGTTCATGGACCGCATCGGTCTCGACGACGCGGGCCGCCGCGCGCGCCAGCGCACGCTCTACACGCTCGAAGCGCACGTCAGCTATCTGCGCGAGATCAAGGAGGGCGCGGCGGTGCGCGTCGACGTGCGGGTCGTCGGGCATGACAGGAAGCGCGTGCATCTCTATATGGAGATGTTCGAGGGCGATGCCGCCGAGCCCGCGTCCGCGTGCGAGCAGATGCTGCTGCACATCGATTCGAGCGGCGAGCCGAAATCCGCATCGTTCGATGAGGACATCGCCGCGCGCATCGCCGCCGAATCGGGTGTCGCGCTGAAGGACGCGCGCTATGCGGGCCGCGTGATAGGCTTGCCGGCGCGGGCTGCGTCGGCGGGCGCGCCGGCCTGAGCGCGCCACGTTCTCAGCAAGAGCGCGTTGGTCACGACGCTCACGCTCGAGAACGCCATCGCCGCGCCCGCGAACATCGGATCGAGCAGCCCGAACGCCGCGAGCGGAATGCCGATCAGGTTGTAGACGAACGCCCAGAAGAGATTCTGCTGAATCTTGCGATACGTGCGCCGCGAAATATCGATCGCGTCCGCGACGAGCGCCGGATCGCCGCGCATCAGCGTGATGCCGGCCGCTTCGATCGCGACGTCGGTGCCGCTCGCCATCGCGATGCCGATATCGGCGGCGGCGAGCGCGGGCGCGTCGTTGATGCCGTCGCCGGCCATCGCCACGATGCCGTCGCCCGACGCCTTCAGTTGCGCGACGACGCGCGCCTTGTCGTCGGGCAAAGTCTGCGCGAACACGAGATCCGATGGAATGCCCAGCGCACGCGCGACGTTCCGCGCGCTGCCTTCGTTGTCGCCGGTGACGAGCGCGCTTCGCACGCCCATCCGCGCCAGCCGTTCGATGGCGGCGCGTGCGGTCGGCTTGACCGTATCGCCGAAGGCGAGCAGCGCGAGCACGGCCTTGTTTCCTTCGATCAGCCACGACACCGTATTGCCCTGCGCTTCGAGCTCGTTCGCGCGTTTTGCCAGCGACGAAGGCACGTCCGCGCCCAGTTCCGCGACCCAGCGCGCGCTGCCGATCGCGATGCGCCGTCCGTCGACAGCCGCCTCCACGCCGCGCCCCGCAACCGCGCGCGCGGCGCTCGCCTCGAAACGCGGCGCATCGGTCGCGGCGGCGACGACGGCCTTCGCCAGCGGATGCTCGCTCATGCGCTGCACGGCGGCGGCGAGCCCGAGCGCGTGCGCACGATTCTGCCCGGGCGCGGCATCGAACGCGACGAGGCTTGGTTTGCCGACCGTCAGCGTGCCGGTCTTGTCGAACGCGACGATTCTGATCGCATGCGCCTGTTCGAGCGCCTGCGCGTCCTTGATGAGAATGCCCTGGCGCGCCGCGACGCCGGTGCCCGCCATGATCGCGGTCGGCGTCGCGAGGCCGAGCGCGCACGGGCACGCGATCACGAGCACGGCGACCGCGTTGAGCAGCGCCGTTTCGGCGGCCGCGCCGTGCCAGAACCATCCGGCGAGCGTGACGAGCGCGATCGCCAGAATCGCCGGCACGAACACCGCCGACACGCGATCGACGAGCCGCTGGATCGGCGCCTTTTCCGCCTGCGCCGATTCGACGAGCCGGATGATGCGCGCGAGCGTCGTTTCCGCGCCGATCGCCGTGGTTTCGATCGCGATCACGCCTTCGCCGTTGATCGAGCCGCCGGTCGTGCGCGCGCCCGGTTCCTTCGCCACGGGCAGGCTTTCGCCCGTGATCAGCGATTCGTCGATGTGCGTGCGGCCCTCGCGCACGATGCCGTCGACCGGCACGCGCTCGCCCGGCCGCACGATGGCGATATCGCCGATGCGCACGTCCGCGAGCGGCACGTCGCGTTCACGCGCGGGATCGTCGCGGTCGCGCACGCGGGCCTTGTCGGGCCGCAGCGCGTTGAGCGCGCGGATCGCGTCGGTGGTCTGGCGCTTGGCGCGCGCTTCGAGCCACTTGCCGAAGCGCACCAGCGTGATGACGACCGCCGACGCCTCGAAGAACAGATGCTCCGTCATGCCGCCGTGCGCGAACATTTGATAGACGGACAGGCCCCACGCCGCCGACGTGCCGAGCGCGACGAGCAAATCCATATTGCCCGCGAACGCCCGCGCCGCGCGATATCCGCCGATATAAAACCGCGCGCCGAAGCCGAACTGCACGACGCTCGCGAGCGCGAGTTGCAGCCACGGGTTCAGCGTGGCGCCGAACATCGGCGCGAGCAGCGGCAAGGTGAGCACGCCGGAGGCGAGCACCGCCGCAAGCTCGCGATCGAACGCGCCCGGCGCAGCGGCGGCGGGCGCGGCGTCGGGCAAAATTGGCGCGGCTTCGTAGCCGGCTTTCGCGATCGCCGCGACGAGCTGATCGTCGGTGACTGTGCCGCTCGCGTGCACGGTCGCCTTCTCGGTCGCGAGATTGACCGCGACGCTCTCGACGCCCGGCACGCGCCTGAGCACTTTTTCGACGCGCGCGACGCACGACGCGCACGTCATGCCGCTGACGGCCAATTCCGCGGTGCGCGGATTCTCGGATGGTGCTGTCGACATCATGAAACGCTCCGGTCTGGCTGGGATCGCGAAGATCCCTCACGAGACAAGTATTGACCTTCCAATGATTGGAAGGTCAAGCCTGCGATGAATCGCATCGGGAAAGAGGATTCGGTGGAGCGGGATCATCGAATGCTACGAGATGAAGCGATTCGAAGGACGAAATGCGCGTCTTTCAGTGCTTTTGGGCGACATCTGGTGCATTCTTCGGCATGCCGATGCGCTTTTGCCGACTTAATCTTGCCTATAGTCAGCGGATAAGTTAAAACCCGAATTTCGAGATACTGCTCGTGGCGCGCCGCGCGGGGACTTGAGGCGGCGTCGACCGGCGTGCGAGCGTGCTTCGCATCGATGGCGAATCGATGCGCGCGAAAACCCAAATCGAAAGAAGAACCGGATTTCCATTCGAATGAAGAACAACCGACGCTGGACGTTGCCGCTCAACACCGCAATCTGGATGAGCGTGAGTCTCGCGGGCATGGCGGTCCTGGCGGGCTGCGCGACCAGGCAGCCCGAGTTGAAGCCGACGACCACCGGCTGGGTGAAGAACCAGGTCGCCGACGCCTACACGTTCGGCTTCCCGCTCGTTGCCACGGATATCGCTCGTGAGCGCGCGAGCGGCCGCGCCGGACAGCCCGGCCAGGCGCCGCTCAACACCTTCCGCCACGCGAGCGCGCTGCCGCCCGCCGGCGCGGCTGGCTGGCCGAGCGTCGACACGCTCGAATCGACGGCCTGGCTCGACGTCTCCGCCGATCCCGTGATCGTCACGCTGCCCGCCGCGCCGCGCGGCCGCTATCTGGACGCGCGCGCGTTCGATGCATGGACCAACGCGCTCTATTCGAGCGCCGACACGACGCCGTATCCGAAGATGCAGCTGATCGCGTTCGTGCCCGCGGGCTTTGCCGGCACGCTGCCCGCCAACGCGACCCGCGTCGAGACGCGCACGCGTTACGTGTGGCTCTCGGTGCGCGTGCGCGTGAACGGCCCGCGCGATGTGCGCGACGCGCGCAAGCTCCAGACCGCGATGCGCATCGACACGCTGACGCCCGCGAAAGGCTCCGCCGCCGATCCGACGCCGGTCGTCGCCGGCGCGTGGCCCGCGAACGGCGCGCAGCAACCGGCGGTGCCGCCGCTGCCCTCTTCACTGGCGACGATCGCGCCGGGCGCGCAGGCCGAAGCGCTCGACGCGAACGCGTTCTTCGCGCGCCTTGCCCGCTCGCTCGACGACAATCCCGCCGCCACCGACGACAGCCATGCGATGAGCCAGCTTGCCGATCTCGGCGTGAAGCCGGGCGAACCGGTGCAGTTCAAGAAAACGGATGCGCCGCTGCTCGATTCCGGTCTCGCCGATGCACGCGAGCGGCTGGACACGGCGCCGCCGAACGCGATCACGAAGAACGGCTGGACCTGGTTCGGCGATGGCGTCGGCGTCTACGGCACGGATTACACGCTGCGCGCGTATCTCGCGCGCCGTCAGACCGCGACGAGCACGAAGGAAGGCGAAGTGAAGCCGGTGACGCGCGTGGACAGCGAAGGTCACGCGCTCAACGGCGCGAACGCGTACACGCTGCATTTCGCGCCGGAGCAGGCGCCGCCCGTGCGCGGCTTCTGGACGATCACCGTCTACACGAAGGACGGCGCGCTCGCGGATGCGAAGCTGCCGCGCCTGTCGCTTTCGGATCACGACCGGCTGAAGAAGAATCGCGATGGTTCCGTCGACG
This sequence comes from Caballeronia temeraria, assembly GCF_001544795.2. Taxonomy (GTDB): domain Bacteria; phylum Pseudomonadota; class Gammaproteobacteria; order Burkholderiales; family Burkholderiaceae; genus Caballeronia; species Caballeronia temeraria. Next base: position 20,103 of record NZ_FCOI02000033.1, read on the forward strand.
TGATCGTGTCGGCGAAATCGCCGGGACGCACGCGCGATGCGAACTGGCTGCCCGCGCCCGAAGGCGAGTTCCAGCTCACGATGCGTCTCTACGCGCCCAAACCGCAGGCGAGCGACGGCTCGTGGGCGCCGCCGCCGGTCGTGCGGCAGTGAGCCGGGCGCGCAAAAGCGCTTGAACCGAGCATTGAAGGCCGCGATTTTTTCGCGGCCTTCATGCTTTTGACGCGCAGTTTGGCGAACGTTTGCGGGCCGCGTCGTCGTATACTCGGGCATCATCTTCCCGGGGACGGCGGCTCGTCGCCACGCATCAATGTCAAGCATCACGAAGTCTTCTCTCGCCTCCGCCGGCCAGACGCTGCGCGGCGTCGTTCACGCGCGGCGCACGCGGCGCATTTTCATCGGCCTGCTGATCGCGCTGCTCGTGATCGGCGTGCTCGGGTTCTTCGTCGCGCCGCCGGTCATCCGGCATATCGCCGAGCAGCAGCTCGCGAAGCAGCTCGACCGGCCCGTCAGCATCAAGCGCATTTCGCTCAATCCCTACACGCTGGATTTCGAAGCAGAAGGCGTGCATATCGGCGAATCGCCGGCGAATCTCGCGAAGGCGCCGGGCGCGTCGGCGGATTTCGTCGATGTATCGCGGCTCGTCGTGCGCACGTCGTGGGCGTCGGTGGTCAGGCTTGCGCCGGTCGTCAACGAGCTGAAAGTCGATTCGCCGCGCATCAACGTCGTGCGCTACGACGGCGAGCATTTCAATTTCTCAGATCTGATCGCCAAATTCTCGAAGCCGTCGTCGCCGCCGTCGGACAAGCCGGCGCGCTTTTCGGTGTCGAACATCCGGCTCGAAAACGGCCGGATCACGTTCGATGACAGGCTTCTGAAGGCGAAGCACGTGATTGACCGATTTGCGCTCGGCATTCCGTTCATCGCGACGCTGCCGTCCGCCACGGACATTTTCGTGACACCGCTGTTACAGGCGCGCATCGACGGCTCGCCGCTCGTCGTGAAAGGGCGCACGAAGCCGTTCGCGCAGTCGCGTGAATCGGAGGTCGCGCTCACGCTCGACGGCCTCGACGTGCCGCAAATGGCGTCCTACGCGCCGGCGTCGGTGCCGGTCGCGGTGAAGAGCGGCAAGCTCTCGACCGATCTCAACGTGAGCTTCGCGATTTCGGGCGATACGCCGACGATCCGCATCGAAGGCACCGCCGATCTCGCCGATCTCGCCGTGACGGACAAGGCGAACGCGCCGCTCGTCGCGGCCCGCGCGCTGCATGTGAAGATCGCGAACGCGGAACCGCTGCGCGACATCTATCACCTCGACGAAGTGACGCTCTCGAATCCCGATGTGCATCTCGCACGCGATTCCGCTGGCCAGTTGAACGTGCAGAAGCTGGCCGGTCCCGCGCCGAAGCCTGCCGCGCAGGACGGGAAGAAGGAAGCGGCGAAGGAAGCGCAGAAAGAAGCGCCGCCGCTCGATCTGGCGATCCGCCATCTCGCGATCGACGGCGGCACGATCGCGCTCGACGATCAGTTGCTGAAGCAGCGCGTGCAGGCCGCGCTGACCGGATTCGCGGTCACCCTCGACGATTTCTCGACACTCGCGAAGACGCCCGCGAAATACACGCTCAAGACCGCGTTCGACAAAGGCGGCGCGCTCGATGCATCCGGCAACGTGACGCTCGCCGCGAAGACGGCGGACGTGAAACTCGCGTTGAACGCGCTGGCGCTGCCGCCGTTGCAGCCGTATCTCGCGAACATGATGGCCGCGCGCGTGACGAGCGGCACGCTCGGCGCGAATCTGCCGGTGTCGGTGGACTGGAGCAAGCCGGACGCCGGCGTGCAGGTCGGCGCGGGCGATGTGAAGCTCGACGCGCTCGCGCTCACGCCCAATGCAGGCGGCGCGCCGGTCAAGCTGGCATCGGCGACGGCGAAGATCGGCAAGGTCGACGTGCCCGCGCGCAATGCCGTCATCGACAGCGTGCAGTTGAGCGGCCTCGCGCTCGATGCGACCCGCCGCAAGGACGGCAGCATCGATCTCGCCGCGCTCGCCGAGCCGCACGAAGCCGCGCCCGAGCAGACGGCGGCGCACAAGATCCAGAAGGCGCAGGCGGCGGGGCCGGCGTGGCGCTATCAGATCGGCGAGATCGCGCTGGCGGATGCATCGGCGAATATCACCGACGAAACCACGGCGCGGCCGGTCAAGCTGCGCATCGCGCCGCTCGCGCTGAACGTCAGGCAATTCAGCGACGACCTGACGAAGCCGCTCGCCGTCGACGGCAAGCTGACGCTGAACGGCAAGGGCGCGCTGGCTGTCGGCGGCAATGTCACGGTGACGCCGCTCAAGCTCGCACTGCACGTGAAGGGCGATCAGGTCGATGCCTCCGCGTTCGAGCCGTACTTCGGCGACAAGCTCAATATCGAGCTGGCGAGCGCGTATCTGAACGCGAACGGCGACGTCGCGATGTCGGGCAGCGGCAAGACGCTCGCGGCGTCCTATAAGGGCGATGTGTCGCTGTCGGACGTGCGCATGCTCGACAAGGCGACCTCCGACCGCTTCGCCGGCTGGAAGCTGCTCGGCCTCAGCAACGTGAAGGTGAACTACAGCGAGCGCGGCACCGATGTCGACGCGGCCCGCGTGACCTTCGCGAAGTTCTACGGCCGCGTGCTGCTCGACGCGCAGGGCAAGCTGAACCTGAAGAGCGTCGTGGCGGGCGAGAACGGCCCGCAATCGCTGACGCGCGACCGGGCGAAGGAAGAGGGCGCATCCGCGCCGGCCGCGGCGAGCGCGAGCGCGACGGCGCCGGTGAAGACCGCGGAGAAATCGGGGCCGCCGGTCAACATGCGCTTCGGCCAGCTCGTGCTGCAGGACGGTCGCGTGACGTATACCGACAACTTCATCAAGCCGAACTACACAGCGAATCTCGTCGCGATCAACGGCACCATCGGCGCATTCGGCACGCATTCGACGACGCCCGCGCCCGTCGATGTATCGGCGAAGCTGGCGGCGAACGGGCCGGTGTCGATCAAGGGGCAGGTCAATCCGCTGATCGACAAACCCGCGCTCGATCTGACCGCGAGCGCGCACGGCGTCGAGCTGACGAACCTCACGCCGTATTCGTCGAAGTACGCGGGCTATCCGATCACGAAGGGCAAGCTCAATGTCGACCTGCACTACATGCTCGCCGACAACAAGCTCACGGCGAACAACCATTTGTTCATCGATCAACTGACGTTCGGCGATCACATCGACAATCCGACCGCGACGAAGCTGCCGGTGCGGCTCGCGGTGTCGTTGCTGAAGAATTCGCGCGGCGAGATCGACGTCAACATTCCGATTTCCGGCTCGCTGGACAATCCGGAGTTTTCGATCGGCGGGCTCGTGTGGCAGGCGATCGTCAACCTCGTGCAGAAGGCGGTGACCGCGCCCTTCACGCTGCTCGCGCATGCGTTCGGCGGCGGCGGTGGCGAGGATCTGAACTACATCGAGTTCGATGCAGGTTCGGCCACGCTGAACGATGCCGCGCAGAAGAAGCTCGATACGATCGCGAAGGCGCTGGCCGACAAGCCGTCGATACGGATGGACGTGACGGGCCGCGTCGATCCGAAGACCGACGAGCCGGCGTTGCGCACCGCGTGGCTGGACCAGCAGGTCAAGCGCGCGAAGGTGCGCGACATGTCGAGCAACGGCGAGAACGTGGACTGGAACGCGATCAGGATATCGGATGCGGACTACGACAAGTATTTGACGAAGGCGTATAAATCGGCGGATTTCAAGAAGCCGACCAATCTCATCGGCATGACGAAATCGATCTCCGACGACGACATGAAAGCCGCGCTGACGAAGAACGCACCGGTCGATGAAGGCTCGCTGCGCGATCTGGCGCAGCGCCGCGCGCAAGCCGTGCAGGAATACTTCGACGGGAAGATCGACAGCGCGCGGATTTTCGTCGTCGCGCCGAAGATGAACGCCGATGACATCAAGGACAAAGGGGCGGGCTCGCGCGTGGAACTGGGACTGAAGTGAAGCGCGTTGGCCGAACGGACGATCTGTATGAATAAAGGAATCCAAACTAATATCGGCGACACCGGGAACGATGAAGAGAACGGGAGTCAGCCGATGGGAACACCTTATGAGAAGGACGTTGGCAATGGCAGCCGGAGCGGCGGACCAGTAGCTGGACGAACACCATCCTGACGCAGCGCGCGGCGATCGAGCGTCGGATCAGGAAAACGCCGAGTCTAAGACCTATGTTCACCGATGAGGACTGGATTGCCGATATGTGGGGCGACGCTCTCGAACAGGCGGCGAATGAAACACATATCGATTTTGCCGATCTCCCGGAAAGCTGTCCGTGGCCGATGTCCTCCGTGCTTGAGGACGGTTTTCTGCCCGAGTAGCGTCCGGCGCACGAGCCTTCCGGCTCGCGCCCCTCAATGCGCCCCCGACGCCGCCCCGCCACCCCCGCCTTTCGCCACCTTCGTAATCCAGATCAGCGGAATGATCAAAATGAAGATCACCGCCGAGATCAGGAAAATATCGTTCAGCCCCATCATCGCGGCCTGCGAATTGACGGTGAAGTTGAACATGCCGCGCGCCTGCGCTTCGCTGACGTCGAGCGTCGATCGCGATAATCCGAGCGACTGCACAAACGCCGGATTGTAGATATTCGCCTGCTCGGTGAGCCGCTCGTGATGCAGCGCGATGCGGTTATCCCACGCATTGCCCGCGAGCGACGTCCCCACCGCGCCGCAAAACACCCGCGCGAAGTTCGACAAACCCGCCGCCGCGGGAATCTTCGAAGGCGGCAGGCCCGACAGCACGATCGCCGTGAGCGGCACGAAGAACATCGCCATCGGGATGCCTTGCAGCAGCGTCGGCAGCACGAGATGCCAAGTGTCGATTTCGATCACGTACTTCGAGCGCAGCCAGAACACGAACGCGAAGCCGACGAACGCCGCCGTCGCGATGATGCGCGCGTCGCTGCGCGGCAGCACCTTGCCCATGATCGGCGCGAGAATCACCGCGAAGATGCCGAGCGGCGCGGTGACGAGGCCGGCATCGATGGAGCGGTAATTCAGATACTGCTGCATCCACTGCGGCAGCAACACCAGATTGCCGAAGAACACGCCGTACGCGACCGAAATCGCCACCGTGCCGCCGAAGAAATTGCGCCCCGCGAACAGCCGCAAGTCGACGACCGGATTCGGGTCCGTCAGCTCCCACACGACGAAGAACGCAAACGCGATCACCGCGACGATCGCCAGCACGACGATCAGCGGCGACGAAAACCAGTCGAGATCGCGTCCCTTGTCGAGCATGATCTGCAACGACGCGACCCACGAGACGAGCAGCAGCAGGCCGACGACGTCGATCGGCGCCTTGCGTGTCGGCGATTCGCGCTCGCGGTAGATCATCCACGTCACGCCCGCCGCGAAGATGCCTACCGGAATGTTGATGTAGAAGATCCACGACCACGAATAGCTGTCGGTGATCCAGCCGCCGAGCGCGGGACCGGCGATCGGGCCGACGGTCGCGGTCATCGCCCAGAGCGAGAGCGCCATCGACGACTTCTCTTTCGGATACGAGCCGAGCAGGATCGCCTGCGACAGCGGAATCAGCGGCCCGGCGACGGCGCCCTGCAAGACGCGCGCGAGCAGCAGCACCGGCAGATTCGGCGCGAGGCCGCACAGCCACGACGACAGCACGAACATCAGGATGGCGCCGACGAAGAGATGCACCTGCCCGAGCCGCTGCGTGAGCCAGCCGGTGAGCGGAATGGAAACGGCGTTCGACGCCGCGAACACCGTGATGACCCACGTGCCCTCGTTGACGGACACGCCGAGGTTGCCGGAGATCGTCGGAATCGCGACATTGGCGATCGACGAATCCAGCACGTTCATGAAGGTCGCGAGCGCCACGGCGAACGTGGCGAGGACGAGTTGGCCGCCCTGGAGCGGCTTCGGCGGCGGTGCGGCGGCGGGCTTGGGCGTCGTCGGCGTGCTCATGCGGTCCTCGTGTTCGAGGCCGCGATCTCGCGATCGACGCGCGGCGGCCAAAGAAGGTCAAGCCGCCAGTGTGCCTGCGCTCAAGAAAAGCTGCTGAAGCCGCCGCCGCGCGCCGTGCCTTACTTCGCCGAAATATCGATGTTGCCCAGATACTTCTTCGCGTACTTGTCGATCGTGCCGTCCGCCTTGACCTTCTCGATCGCCGCGTTGAGCTTGGCCTTGAGCGCGTCGTCGCCCTTGCGGATGCCGTAGGCGATGCCGCTGCCGAGAATCTTGTCGTCGCGCACCGGCGCACCGACGAACGCGAAGCCTTCGCCGTCCGGCTTCGAGAGGAAGCCGCTCTGTCCCGCGGGCGCGAGCACGAGCGTCCCATCGAGACGGCCGGACTTCAGGTCCGCATACACCTGATTCTGGTCCTGATACGGCACGACCTTCACGCCTTCGCCTTCCCAGTGCGCCTTCGCGAACGTTTCCTGAATCGAGCCTTGCAGCACGCCCACGCTCTTGCCCTTGAGCGACGCCGACGTCGGCTCGATGCCGCTGCCCTTCTTCGCGATGAGTTGCGTCGGCACGCGATACACGACCGTCGTGAAGTCGATCGCCTGGCGGCGCTGCTCGGTCGCGTTCATCGCCGAATTGATCGCGTCGAACTTGCGGCCCTGGAGCGCCGGAATCAGGCCGTCGAACGACGTTTCGACCCACTTGCACTGCATCTTCGCGGCGGCGCACACCGCATTGCCGACGTCGATATCGAGCCCTTGCAGCTCGCCCGTCGACGATTTCGATTCGAACGGAGGATATTGCGCCTCAAGGCCGAAGCGCAGCGTATCGGCGGCGAGCGCCGCTCCGCTTGCGAACGTGCATGCGAAAAACAGGGCGCCGGCGAGGTGTTTGAGTTTCATCGTGTGGTCTCCAGAAATGTCGGGAAATCGTCAGATCGCGCAAAGGCGGCGCGCGCCTTCGACGAGCGTGTCGTCGTCCTTCGCGAAGGAAAGACGGATCAGGTGGTTGTCGGTGCCGTCGGTGTAGAACGCCGACAGCGGAATCGTCGCGACACGCGCCTCGCGAATCAGGCGCAGCACGAAGTCGCTGTCGCTCTGGTCGGAAATCGCGTCGTAACGCGCCAGCATGAAGAAACTGCCGGCGCTCGGCAACAGCTCGAAGCGCGATTCCTTCAGCGATTCGGCGAGCAGATCGCGCTTGTGCTGATAGAACGGTCCGAGATTCAGATAGCTCGATTCGTCCGCGAGCGCTTCGGCGAAGGCCATCTGCATCGGCGTATCGGCGGAAAAGGTCATGAACTGGTGAATCTTGCGGATTTCCGCCGTCAGCGCGGCGGGCGCGAGACAGTACCCGACACGCCAGCCCGTCACGTGATACGACTTGCCGAATGACGACACGATCACGCTGCGCTCGGCCAGCGCCGGATAGCGCGCCATGCCGTGATGCAGCGCGCCGTCGAACACGACGTGCTCGTAGACTTCGTCCGACAGCACGATGATCTTCGTGTCGCGCGTGAGCGCCGTGAGCCGCTCGATGTCGGCGGATGTGAAGGCGCTGCCCGTCGGATTGTGCGGCGTGTTGACGAGGATCATGCGCGTCTTCGGCGTGATCGCGGCGGCGACTTCGTCCCAGTCGATGCTGAAATTCTCCGCCGACAGCTTGATCGCGACGGGCTTCGCGCCCTGCAACTGGACGATAGGCGCGTAGCTGTCGAACGACGGCTCGAAGTAGATCACTTCGTCGCCGGGATGCACGAGCGCGCTGATCGTCGCGTACAGGCCTTCGCTCGCGCTCGCGACCACGGTGACTTCCGTGCCCGGATCGTAGGTCGCGCCATAGAGCTTTTGCGTCTTTACGGCGATGGCCTCGCGCAGCGCGAGCACGCCGGACATCGGCGAATACTGGTTATGTCCTGCCCGCATGGCTCGCTCGACGCCTTCGATGAGCTTCGGATCGCACGCGAAGTTCGGCGCGCCTTGCGACAGGTTGAGCGCGTGATGCTCATCAGCCAATTGGCCGATGACCGTGAAAATAGTCGTGCCGACGTTCGGCAGCTTCGACTCGGGAATGCAGGCGCTTTGCACGGCGGGTGTCTCCGGAATTGCGGTTCGGCGAAATGCTGCCGATGATTCAACCGCAGCAATAAAGCGCGGACAATCGAAACTTTGTCATACTAGCCATGCTTGCAGATCATGGCTACATGTCAAAAACCCGATGAAACCGCTGCCTTCCCTCGATGTGCTCAAGACTTTTCTCGTCGTCGCGCAGAAACTGAACTTCACGCGCGCGGCCGATGTGCTGAACGTGACGCAGGGCGCGGTGAGCCGCCAGATCGCGGGACTGGAGGCGCATCTGGGCTACGCGCTCTTTACGCGACAGGCGCGCGGGCTCGCGCTCACGCATCACGGCGCGTTGCTGGTCGCGCCGTTGCAGCAGGCGTTTGGACAGATCGACGATGCGCTCGCGAAAGGCGGCGCGCAATCCGGCGTTCTGCGCGTGAAGTGTCCGACCTGCGCGATGCGCTGGGTGCTGCCGCGCGTGATTCGCCTGCAAAACGAGCGGCCGGAGCTGGTGGTGGAAGTCACGGCGTCGGTGTCGCACGGCGTCGAGTTCAGCGCGGAGCAGTTCGACGCGGCCATTGTCTTCGGCGCGGCGCCGTCGGGCAAAGGCATGAACGCGCATCATCTTTTCGATGAAGTGCTGACGCCCGTTTGCGCGCCCGAATTGTGGAAGCCGAAAAAAAGCGCCGCGCCGACGCCCGACGAGCTCGCCGGCAAAACGCTGCTGCATCCCACGCGCGACCGCCGCGACTGGCTGCTGTGGCTCGGCGCATACGGCTATGCGGGATTGCCGTCGACGAAAGCGCAGCATTTCGACACGCTCGATCTGGCGATCTCGTCGGCGATGCAGGGTCTGGGCGTGACGATCGGCGATATCTCGCTGATCGAGGAAGACTTGCGCGCGAAACGCGTGATCGCGCCGTTTTCGCTGTGCGTGCCGAGCGGCGCGGCGTACTACCTCGTGTATCCGGAGCGGCCGGCGCCGTCGTCCGCGTTGCAGCAATTCGCGCAATGGCTGGACGACGAAGCGGCGCGCACCCGTTCGATGCTTCAGGCCCGCGCGCACACGGCGCAAGCCTGAAGCGTTTCGCGTCACATGCCGTGCTTGGTGACGACCGACTCCCACTGACCGTTCTTCACCTGATACAGCGTCGACGATGCGTTCTTCAACGCGCCGTTGCTGTCGAACGCGATCGGCCCGGTGATGCCGTCGAACTTGTTGGTCTTCAGCACCGGGCGGTACACGTTCGGATCGATGGAATTGGCCTTTTGCATCGCGTTGATGGCGGCCCACGCGGCGTCATAGCCGAACGGCGCGTACGAAAGAATCGCGACGCCGAAGCGTTTCTGGAACTTGTCGCTGAACGCCTTGCCCTCGGGCAGCTTGTCGAGCGGGCTGCCGTATTCCCACGCCTGCGCGCCTTCGGCGGCATCGCCCGCGAGCTTGAGGAAGTCGGCGTCCATCACGCCGCCGCCGCCCACGAACTGCGCGTTCATGCCGAGCTGCTTCATCCGCTTCACGACCGCCGCCGCCTGCCGGTCGAGACCGCCGAAGAAGATCAGATCCGCGTTGGTCGACTTGATGCGCGTGAGCTGCGCGCTGAAATCGACGGTCTGGTTGTCGCTGTACTCGCGCGTGACGATCGTGCCGCCCTTCGCCTTCACCGCTTTCTCGAACTCATCGGCCTCGCCCTGACCGAAGGCCGTGCGGTCGTCGATGATCGCAATGCGCTTCGCCTTCGTCGTCGCGACTGCGTAGACGCCGGCGTTGCCCGCGTTCTGCGCATCGCTCGAAATGACCGTGAACATGTTTTCCAGACCGCGCGTCGTGATGGTCGGGTTCGTCGCGGCGGGATCGATCGTCGGGATGCCGGCGCTGTTGTAGATCGGCGAGGCGGGCAGCGTCGTGCCCGAATTGAAGTGGCCGACGACGACGACCACGCCGTCATCGACGAGCTTCTGCGCCGCCTGCACGCCGACGCGCGGATCGGCCTGATCGTCCTCCGCGCGGATCTCGAACTTGGCCGTCTTGCCGCCGATCGTGATCTTCTTCGCGTTGGCTTCGTCGAGCGCGAGCTGCACGCCGTTCTGGAGATCCTTCCCGTAGCCCGCGTTCGCGCCGGTCAGCGGCGCGGCGAAGCCCACTTTCACGGGAAGTTCGTCGGCGCTCGCGGCGAACGGCATGGCGCCGAGCGTGGCCGTGGCGCACGCCACGAGCCAGGCCAGAGGTTGGGTACGGAAGCGCATGATCATTCCTCTCCTTTTTGGTTTGGCAATTCGTATGGAACACGCCCCAAGCAGCGGACATGCGAAATGTAGGGAGCCAATTTCGCCGCGTCTTGGTGTTTAGTTGCGCGTCCGATGCGGATTTCGGCACAGCCCCGATGCGCCTCGATCGCAAGGCCGGGGCGGCTCTGCGCGTTTTCCCTGCCCGCCGCGCGCGACGATTCGCGACCACCCTCGCGCCGCGCCTATCGCGCCGATTGAAATTTCCGCGCTTGACAAAGTGCATATGCACTCATATCCTGCGACACATGACTTCCCACTCTTCTCCTCTCGACTGCAACTGCTTTGCGATCCGTCAGGCGGCGCGTTACGTGTCGCAGATGTACGAGCGGCATTTGAGCGTCGTCGGCATCACGGCGGCGCAGTTCACGATTCTCGCGGCGATTGGGCGCAGGCCCGGCGTGCAGATGATCGAGCTCGCCGACTACATGGTGATGGACCGCACGACGCTCGTGCGCGCGCTCAAGCCTTTGCAGCGCGACGGCTTCGTCGAAGCGGCGCAGGAATCGGCCGGCTCGCGCGCGGTCGGTTTGCGTCTCACGGCGAACGGCAAAGAAACGCTCGTGAAGGCATCGGCGCAATGGCGCGCGGCGCAGGCGGAATTCGAAGCGAAGTTCGGCGAGCGACGCGCGAAGGCATTGCGCGAATCGCTGTTCGAACTGACGACGATGGAGTGAGCGGCATCCAGCAGGCCCGCCGCGTGGCGGGCCTTTTGTTTATCGGTAAAAGTGCATATGCACAATTAAGCGGAGCAGATCATGCAGGTCAAAGGAAAAGTGGTACTCGTCACCGGCGCCAACCGCGGTCTCGGCAAGCAATTCGCGAAGTCGCTGCTCGAAGCGGGCGCGGCGAAGGTCTACGCCGCGGCGCGCGATTCGAAGAGCGTCGATATTCCCGGCGTCGAAGCGATCCGGCTCGATGTGACGAATGCCGCCGATATCGCCGAAGCAGCGGCGACATACACCGACGTGCAGGTGATCGTCAACAACGCCGGCGTGACGACGCGCGGTTTGCTCGTCGATCCGGCATCGACGCAAGGCATCCGCGACCTGCTCGACATCAACACGTTCGGCCCGATCGCGCTCACGCAGGCCTTCGCGCCCGTGCTGAAGAAGAACGGCGGCGGCGCGGTCATCAACATTCTGTCCGTGTTGAGCTGGGTGTCGTTGCCGGCGGGCGGCGCGTATCACATCTCGAAGGCGGCGGCGTGGGCGGCCACCAACGCATTGCGCGAGGAACTGCGCGAACAGGGCACGCTGGTCGTGGCGGCGCACCCCGGCTATATCGATACCGACATGACCGCGCAGGTCACCGCGCCGAAATCGACGCCGGAACATGTCGTGCGCGAAGTGCTCGCGGCGGTGGAGAAAAACCAGGAAGAAGTGCTCGTCGATGACACCGGCCGCGCGGTCAAGCAGTCGCTGTCGACCGATGAACCGATCTACCTCAGCGGCATTCCGCGCTGATCGGGGGAACGCCATGTTTGCGCAAGACATCGTGTTGTGTCATCCGGTGCGCACGGCGATCGGCGCGTTCGGCGGCTCGCTGAAGGATACGCCGGCCGTCGATCTGGGCGCGGCGGTCATCGCGGAAACGTTGCGGCGCGCGGGTTCGGCGCTCGATCCGGCGTCGGTCGATTCGCTCGTGTTCGGCAACGTGATTCAGGCGGGCAATCGCATGAATCCGGCGCGGCAGGCGTCGGTGGGCGGCGGCTTGCCGGTTACCGTGCCTGCACTGACGGTCAATCGCGTGTGCGGCTCCGGCGCGCAGGCCATCGCGACGGCGGCGACCGAAATCGCGGCGGGCGTCGCGCGCCTCGCGATTGCGGGCGGCATGGAGAACATGGACCGCGCGCCGTATCTGCTCGATGGCGGCCGTCGCGGTTATCGCATGGGCAACGCGCAGATTGACGACAGCATGCTGCGCGACGGCCTCGTCGATGCCTTCTCCGGCGAGCATTCGGGCTGGCACACGGAAGATCTCGTGACGAAGCTCGATATCACGCGCGAGGCGCAGGATCGCTGGGCCGAGCGTTCGCAGCAGTCGTTCGCGGCGGCGCAGAAGGACGGCGTGTTCGATGCGGAAATCGTCGGCATCGATGTGAAAGCGGGCAAGGAATCGGTCTCGTTCGCGCGCGACGAGCAGCCGCGTCCCGACACGACGCTCGCGACCCTGGCGAAATTGCGCCCGGCGTTCCGTCCCGACGGCACGATCACGGCCGGCAATGCGCCGGGGCTGAACAGCGGCGCATCGGCGATGATCGTGACGAGCCGCAAGGAAGCCGACGCGCGCGGCATCGAACCGTTCGTGCGGCTCGCGGCGTTCGGCGTGGCGGCGGTCGAGCCGGGCATGTTCGGGCTCGGTCCGGTGCCCGCCGTGCAGCAGGCGTTGCAGCGCGCGGGATGGACGATCGGCGATGTCGGGCGCTTCGAGATCAACGAAGCGTTCGCGGCCGTGCCGATTGCGGTGGCGCGAACGCTCGGCGTGCCCGAGGACATCGTCAACGTGGAGGGCGGGGCGATCGCGCACGGGCATCCGATCGGCGCGACCGGCGCGGTGCTGACGACGCGCCTCGCCCACGCGATGCGCCGCGACGGCGTGAAGCGCGCCATCGTGACGTTGTGCATCGGCGGAGGACAGGGCATCGCGCTCGCGCTGGAAGCGATCGCGTAGACGTTTGCGTCAGCGCTTGGCAGCCTTCTGCATGTCATCGAATCCCGCCGCGGCCTGCTGCACGTCCGGCGGGAAATCGTCCATCTCCATGACCTGACGGATTTCGATCATCTCCGTTTCCGATCCCGGACAACGTTTCGCCCATTCGATCGCTTCCTCGCGCGACTTCACCTGGAGCATCCAGTAGCCGCCGAGCACTTCCTTCGCTTCGGCGAACGGTCCGTCGGTGACGCGCGGCTTGCCGCCTTCGAACGTGACGCGCGCGCCCATCGACGGCGGATGCAGTCCGTCGAGCGCGAGCAGCACGCCGGCCTTTTGCAGTTCCTCGTTGTATTTCATCATCGCGGCGACGGCTTCCGCGCTCGGCATCGTGCCCGGTTGCGCGCTTTCGTAGCCGCGCGGGATCATCAGCATCATGAATCGCATGTGGATCGCTCCCTGAAGTTCGTGTATTGGTATCGAGCGTCATCGGTCCGCTCGCATACTACGACGGACGACATCGCGAGAGATCGACATGCCCGCTCTTAAGCGTTTTTCCCTAGTCGATTGCTGTTGCCTTCGCGACCCGTACGACCAAATAATGTAATCCATTACATCTCGATCGCGCCGAGCGACTGAGCGATGTCAGATACGGTCCGTACACGCGAGGAAGTATCGATTGCCGATGTCGCCGAACGCGCGGGCGTGTCGGTGGCCACGGTATCGCGCGTGCTCAACGGGCACACGAACGTTCGCGAGACGACACGCGAAAAAGTCCTCGAAGCCGTCGCGACGAGCGGCTATCGCATCAACGAGCTTGCGCGCAATCTGCGCACGGCGGAAAGCCGCCTCTTGCTCACCATGGTTCCCGACTTCGGCAATCCGTTCTATGCGGCGATCGTGCGCGGCATCGACAGCGTCGCGCGTCAGAACGGCTATTTCATGCTGCTGTGCGATACCGGCGCGGACCCGTTGCGCGAGCGAAGCTATTTCGATCTGCTGCGCGGACGCCGCGCCGATGGCGCCATCTGTCTCGATCCCGCCGCCGTGCAGAAGGCGCTCGCCGAAGAAGCGTCGACGCTGCCGTGGGTCGCGTGCTGCGAGTTCGATCCGGCGGCGGGCGTGCCTTATGTCGGCATCGACAATCATCTCGCGGCGGGCGATGTCGTGCGTTATCTGACGGCCAAGGGTCATCGGCGGATCGCGCTCATCAACTCGGGGCAGGGTTATCTGTATGGACGCCAGCGGCTCGCGGGTTATCGCGATGCGTTGAAGGACGCGGGCATCGAGCCGCGTGCCGAATGGCTGATCGAGCTCGACAGTCTCGATTACGACGCGGGCGAACGCGCGGCCGCGCAACTCGCATCGCTGGGCGATGCACGGCCGAGCGCCGCGTTCGCCGTCTCCGATACGCTCGCCATCGGCGTGATGAACGGCTTTCGCGGCGCGGGCTTCGCGGTGCCCGACGATGTCGCCGTCGTCGGCTTCGACGATATCGCGGTTGCCGCGCATGTCGATCCGCCGCTCACGACGGTCTCGCAGCCGATGCAACTGCTCGGCGAAACCGCGGCCGATCTGCTGCTCAGGCGCCTGCGCGATCCGCGCGCGGAGGTGCCGGGCGTGCTGCTGCCGCATCGGCTGATTCAAAGAAGGAGCGCCTGACGATGAGCCTCGCCGTGCGCTTTCAGGGCATCGAAAAGCAGTTCGGGCCGGTGCGCGTGCTGCACGGCGTGTCCTTCGATCTCGCGCCGGGTCGCATCTACGGATTGCTCGGCGAGAACGGCGCGGGCAAGTCCACGCTGATGAAGATTCTCGCGGGCTACGAGCGCGCGAACGCGGGCGAGCTGTTCATCGACGAACGCGAGCGCGACTTCACGAGCTCGCGCGATGCCGAACAGGCGGGCATCGTGCTGATCCATCAGGAGCTGAATCTCGCGGATCATTTGAGCATCACGCAGAACATGTTCCTCGGGCACGAGCTGAAAAAAGGCTTCTTTCTCGACGAAACCGCGATGCGCGACGATGCCCGCGCCGCGCTGAACGACGTCGGTCTGCACAAAAATCCGGATACGAAGGTGCGCGATCTGATCGTCGCGGAGAAGCAGCTCGTCGAGATCGCGAAGGCGATGCTGCGAAGCGCGCGCCTGCTCATCATGGACGAGCCGACCGCGACGTTGACGCCATCGGAGACGCAGCGCCTGTTCGGCTTGATGGCGCGTTTGAAGGATGCGGGCACGACCATCGTCTATATCTCGCACAAGCTCGACGAAGTGGAGCGCGTGACCGACGAAGTGATCGTGATGCGCGACGGCCGCTTCGTCGCGCGCGCGCCGACCGACGAACTCACGCGTCAGCAGATGGCGAATCTGATGGTCGGCCGCGAAGTCTCCGACATGTTTCCCGACAAGCCGCCCCTGCCCGACGATGCGCCGGTCGCGTTCGAGGTCGAAGGCGCATCGGTGCCGGGCTGGGCGGACGGCATCGGCTTTTCGGTGCGCAAGGGCGAAGTGTTCGGCTTCGCGGGGCTGGTCGGCGCGGGACGCACGGAGCTGTTCGAAGCGCTCGTCGGCTTGCGGCCCTTGAGCGCGGGGCGCATCGTCATCGACGGGGAAACGGTGAAGCTCAAAAGCCCGCGCGACGCGATGCAAAACGGCCTCACGTATCTGAGCGAGGATCGCAAGGGACGCGGCCTGCACGTCGACATGGCGCTGAAAGACAACCTCACGATGATGACGCTGGAACGCTACGCGCATCCGCTCGTCGATACGCGCGCCGAACGCGAAGCCTTGCAGGAAGCGGTGAAGGATTTCGGCATCCGCACGGGCAACACGTCGATACGCGCGCGCATGTTATCCGGCGGCAATCAGCAGAAGCTCGCGCTCGCGAAGTTCCTGAATCCCGATCCGCGCGTGATCGTGCTCGACGAACCCACGCGCGGCGTCGATGTCGGCGCGAAACGCGATATCTATTTCCTGATTCATCGGCTGGCGGCGGAAGGCCGCGCGGTGATCGTGATTTCGTCGGAGCTGATCGAGCTGATCGGCTTGTGTCATCGCGTCGCGGTGATGCGCGCGGGCGAGCTCGTCGCGACGCTCGGCATGGATCTTTTGACCGAAGAGAGGTTGATCGCGCATGCGACCGGCACACACTGAAGACACCGAAAGCGAGAGCCGTCTCTCCACCGTCGCGCGCTTCATGTTCGGCGTCGGGCCGCTCATCGGGCTGATCGCGCTGTGTATCGGGGGCACCTTGCTCAACGGCGACTTCGCCACCATCGACAACGCGATGAACGTGCTCACGCGCACGTCGTTCATCGGCATCATCGCGGTGGGGATGACCTTCGTCATCATCTCGGGCGGCATCGATTTGTCGGTCGGCTCGATGGCCGCGCTCATCGCGGGCAGCATGATCTACATGATGAACGCGCTGATGCAGGGCTTTCATGGGCATGCGGTGCCGCCGCTTCTGATCATCGCGCTCGGCATCGTGCTTGCGCTCGTGCTCGGCGCGATGTTCGGCTTCGCGCATGGCGTGCTCGTGACGAAAGGGCGCATCGAGCCGTTCATCGTCACGCTGGGCACGCTCGGCAT
This sequence comes from Caballeronia temeraria, assembly GCF_001544795.2. GTDB lineage: Bacteria > Pseudomonadota > Gammaproteobacteria > Burkholderiales > Burkholderiaceae > Caballeronia > Caballeronia temeraria. The sequence continues at coordinate 36,696 of NZ_FCOI02000033.1, forward strand.
CTTTCGCGCCTTGCTGACATGGCTTGCGGATGGCGGCGCGCTCACGCTCGACAACTCGCTCGTCGATCTTTACGGGCCGGTCTATTACGCGAGCTTGCTGCATGTGCCGGTGCCGATCTGGATATTTCTCATCGTCGCGGCGGGCGGTGCGCTCGTGCTGAATCGAACGGTGTATGGGCGGCATGTGCAGGCGATCGGTTCGAACGAACAGGTCGCGCGTTATGCCGCGATTCAAGTCGATCGCGTGAAGATTGTCACGTATGTTTTGCTTGGGCTATGCGTGGCCGTCGCGACGATTCTCTACGTGCCGCGCTTAGGCTCCGCCACGCCGACGACGGGCCTCTTGTGGGAGCTGGAAGCCATCGCGTCCGTCGTGGTCGGCGGCACGGCGTTGAAGGGCGGCGAAGGGCGCGTGATCGGCACGGTCATCGGCGCGATTCTGCTTTCGGTCATCAACAACATACTGAACCTCACGAGCATCATCAGCGTGTATCTGAACGCGGCGGTGCAGGGCGCCGTGATCATCCTCGTCGCATTCTTGCAGCGCGGTCGTCGTTGAAAAGTCATAAAACCGGAGACATCGTCATGAAGAAAATGCTTCGCGCGCTCGGCGCGCTCACGTTGGCGGCGAGCGCGTTTGCCGCTGCATCGTCGTCCGCATTCGCCGCCGACAAGGTCGTGCTCGGCGTCGCCATTCCGACCGCCGATCACGGCTTCACGGGCGGCATAGTATGGTGGGCCAACGAGGCGAAGAAGGAACTGGAGAAGGCGCATCCGGACCTGAAGGTGATCGTGAAGACGGCGGGCACCGCGCCTGAACAGGCGAACCAGTTGCAGGATCTGGTCACGGTCAACAAGATCAATGCGCTCGTGATTTTCCCGCAGGAATCGGCATCGCTCACGCAGCCGGTCGCGCAGGTGAAGAAGAAAGGCGTGTATGTGACGGTGGTGGATCGCGGCCTCACCGACACCAGCGCGCAGGATGCCTACGTCGCCGGCGACAACACCGCGTTCGGCAAGATCCCCGCCGAGTATCTCGCGAAGCAGCTGAACGGCAAGGGCGATATCGTCGCGTTGCGCGGCATTCCGACGACGCTCGACAACGAACGCTGGACTGCGTTCGAAGGCGTGATCAAGCAGCATCCCGACATGAAGATTCTCGATGCCAAGTACGCCAACTGGAATCGCGACGATGCCTTCAAGGTGATGCAGGACTATCTCACGCGATTCAAGCATATCGACGCCGTGTGGGCCGCGGATGATGACATGATGGTCGGCGTGCTGAAGGCGATCGATCAGGCGAAGCGCACGGACATCAAGATCGTGTTCGGCGGCGCGGGATCGAAGGAAGCGGTGAAGCGCATCATGGACGGCGATGCGCGCGTGCCGGCGGACGTGTCGTACTCGCCGAAGTTCATCTACGACGCGATCAAGCTGACCGCCGAAGCGCGCCTGAAGGGCGACAAGCTGCCGCCGACGACGATCATTCCGTCGGTGCTCATCACGAAGGACAACGCCAAGCAGTTCTATTTCCCGAACTCGCCGTTCTGATGCGCGAAGGCCGGTCAACCGGCCTTCATTCTTTTAGAGGCGAACGATGAAAACCATCAAAGGCCCGGCGATATTTCTCGCGCAGTTCATGGGCGATCAGGCGCCGTTCGATACGCTCGCGAATCTCGCGTCGTGGGCGGCATCGCTCGGATACAAGGGCATTCAGGTGCCCGCCGACCCGCGTCTGATCGATCTCGAGAAGGCCGCATCGAGCGATGCGTATTGCGATGAGATTCGCCGCACCGTCGACGATGCGGGCGTCGCGATCACCGAGTTGTCGACGCATTTGCAAGGACAGCTCATCGCCGTTCATCCTGCATACGACACGCTCTTCGATGGCTTCGCCGCGCCGCACGTGCGCGGCGATCCGGCGGCGCGCACCGAATGGGCGATCGCGCAACTGAAGCTCGCGGCGGCTGCATCGAAGCGTCTCGGCCTGAATGCGCACGTGACGTTTTCGGGCGCGCTCGCGTGGCCGTATATCTATCCGTGGCCGCAACGTCCGGCGGGTCTCGTCGAAGCGGCGTTCGAAGCGCTTGCGAAGCGATGGCGCCCAATTCTCGATGAGTTCGATCGCGCGGGCATCGACGTGTGTTACGAGCTTCATCCCGGCGAAGACCTGCACGATGGCGTGACGTTCGAGCGCTTTCTCGCGGCGGTGGACGATCATCCGCGCGCGAACATCCTCTTCGATCCGAGTCACTTCGTGTTGCAGCAACTCGATTACCTTGCGTTCATCGACATCTATCACGCGCGCATCAAGGCGTTTCATGTGAAGGACGCGGAGTTCCGGCCGAACGGGAAGCAGGGCGTGTACGGCGGCTATGCCGGATGGGCCGATCGCGCGGGGCGTTTCCGTTCGCTCGGCGATGGCCAGATCGACTTCAAGGCGATCTTCTCGAAGATGGCGCAATACGATTTTCCAGGCTGGGCCGTGCTCGAATGGGAATGCGCGTTGAAGCATCCGGAAGACGGCGCGCGCGAGGGCGCGGTGTTCATTCGCGATCACATCATCCGCGTGGCCGAGCGTGCCTTCGATGACTTCGCCGGCAGCGGCGCGAGCCGTGAACAGATGCGCGGCGTGCTCGGCATCGAACCGGGAGAGAAGCGATGAATCGCGTGCGGCTGGGGATGGTCGGCGGCGGCGAAGGTGCGTTTATCGGCGCGGTGCATCGGATTGCGGCGCGGCTCGATGATCGATATGAGCTCGTCGCGGGCGCGTTGTCGTCGGATGCGCGGCGCGCGGCATCGAGCGCGGCGGCGATCGGGCTCGCGCGCAGTTACGACGATTATCGCGAGATGGCGCGCATCGAAGCGGGACGCTCGGACGGCATCGAGGCCGTGGCGATCGTCACGCCGAATCATCTGCATGCGCCGATCGCGACGGCGTTTCTCGAAGCGGGCATTCACGTGATCTGCGACAAGCCGCTGGCCGTATCGCTCGATGAAGGCGAGGCGCTGGCGAAGCTCGCGCGCGAGAAGGATCGCGTGTTCGCGGTGACTTACACGTACACGGGTTATCCGCTCGTGCGGCACGCGCGCGGGATGGTGCGTCGCGGCGTGCTCGGCGATATTCGCGTCGTGCAGGTCGAGTATGCGCAGGACTGGCTTTCGCTGCCTGTCGAGACGCAGGCGAATCGGCAGGCCGTATGGCGCACTGATCCGGCGCTGGCGGGTCCGGCGGGCTGTCTTGGGGATATCGGCACGCATGCGTATCAGCTCGCGGAGTACGTGACGGGGATGCGGCCTTCCGAGCTTGCCGCCGATGTCAAGACGTTCGTGGCGAATCGTCGTGTCGACGATCACGTTCAGGCGATGTTGCGTTACGAGAACGGCGCGCGCGGCATGTTGTGGGCGAGTCAGGTCGCGGCCGGTGAGGAGAATGCGTTGCGACTGCGCGTGTATGGGACGAAGGCGGGCATCGCGTTCGATCAGGAGAAGCCGAATGAACTGTGGTTCACGCCGATAGGCTGCGCGTCGGAGCGCATCACGCGCGGACGTGTGCAGAGTCCGGAAGCGTTGCACGCGACGCGCGTGCCGGCCGGGCATCCGGAAGGGTATCTGGAAGCGTTCGCGCAGGTTTATACGGATGCGGCGGCGTGCATCGCGAGCGGGACGACGCAGGGGGATGAGTGGCTGACCACCGTCGAGGATGGGGTCGCGGGGTTGAGGTTCGTGGACGCGGTGTTGAGGAGCAGCGGGAAGGGTGGGGAGTGGGTGGGGCTGGAGTGAGAAAAAAACGGGGCAGCCCGAAAGCCGCCCCGCTTCTTACTTCAGGTCCGAAATCACGCCCAATTCGCGTGAAAACTCCCTTCCTTATCCGTGCGCTCGAACGTATGCGCGCCGAAGAAATCGCGCTGCGCCTGCACCAGATTCGCCGGCAGCCGCTCCGACCGATACGCATCGAAATAAGCAATCGCCGACGAAAACGCCGGCACCGGAATCCCCGCCTTCACCGCCGCGACGACGACATCGCGCAATGCCTCCTGATACTTCGCCGCGATATCGCTGAAATACGGATCGAGCAGCAGATTCGCGAGGTCGGGATTGGTCTTGTACGCATCGGTGATCTTCTGCAGGAAGCGCGCGCGGATAATGCAGCCCGCGCGGAAGATCTTGGCGATCTCGCCATAATGCAGATCCCACTTGTACTCTTCCGATGCCGCGCGCAACTGCGCAAAGCCCTGCGCATACGACACGATCTTCGACAGATACAACGCGCGTCGCACCGACTCCACGAACGCCGCGCGATCGCCGTCGAACTTCGGCGTCGGGCCAGCAAGCACCTTGCTCGCCGCGACACGCTGCGTTTTCAGCGACGACAGCACGCGCGCAAACACCGCTTCGGTAATCAGAGGCAGCGGCGCGCCGAGATCCAGCGCATTCTGGCTCGTCCACTTGCCCGTGCCCTTCTGCGCGGCGCGGTCGAGGATCACATCGACGAGATCCTTGCCGGTTTCCTCGTCCTTCTTCGAAAAGATCTTCGACGTGATCTCGATCAGGTAACTATCCAGCTCGCCCTGATTCCACTCGACATACACCTTGCCGAGCTCTTCGTTCGACAAACCCGCGACGCGCTTCAGCACGTCATAACTTTCGGCGATGAGCTGCATGTCGCCGTATTCGATGCCGTTGTGCACCATCTTCACGAAATGGCCCGCGCCGTCCGGACCCATGTACGCGACGCACGGCTCGCCGTCCGGCGCCTTCGCGGCGATTTCGGTGAGGATCGGCGCGACCAGCTCGTACGCTTCCTTCTGTCCGCCCGGCATGATCGACGGGCCTTTCAGCGCGCCTTCCTCGCCGCCCGACACACCCGTGCCGATGAAATGCAGCCCCGACTTCGCGAGATCCTGATTGCGGCGGATGGTGTCGGTGAAATGCGTGTTGCCGCCGTCGATGAGAATGTCGCCCTTTTCCAGCAGCGGACGCAGCGAAGCGATGGTGTCGTCGGTGCCGGCGCCGGCCTTCACCATCATCAGAATGCGGCGCGGCTTTTCGAGCGACTCGACGAACTCTTCGAGCGTATAAGTGGGCACGAGCTTCTTGTCGGAATGTTCGGCAATCAGTTCGTCGGTTTTGGCGCGGCTGCGGTTGTAGACCGAAACGGCGTGACCGCGGCTCTCGATGTTCAAGGCCAGATTGCGGCCCATGACGGCGAGGCCTACCACGCCGATAGCTTGTTTGCTCATTGCTTGATCTCCGAATGACCGAAACGTCGCGCGGCTCGTGGCGCGCGGCTTCGGGATAAAAACGTGTCGATGGGGCGGCGCTTGCGCCAGAGAGATCGTCTCCGGTTCGATCGGCGGCGCGATGGGCCGCGCCGCCGTCCGATCGTTTTGCGCGAGCGCAGACCGCCCGAATTTACCACTTTGAGGCGTATCCGGCAGGCTCCGCGCCGCCCGATCGAGCGCCAAAGGCGTCGGCGTCATAGAATGAACGCCCGCAACGAGCACGCCGCGAAGGCCAGCCGAAACATGCCGCCAGCCCGGCGCGCGCGCAGCCATCATTACTCCGTCTACGTCGTCGAACTGTCCGGCACGGTCTGGAACGAAGCGCGTTTCCGTCGCGCGAATCCGGACTATGTGATCGGCATGCCGTTCGTCTACGTGGGCATGACGGGCATCGATCCCGACGTGCGTTTCGACAAGCACAAAGCCGGCATCCAGTCGAACCGCTTCGTCCGCGATTTCGGCCTGCGGCTCCTGCCGCAACTGTACGAGATGTACAACCCGATGCCCTATGACGGCGCGCGCGACATGGAAGTGGAACTGGCGATCGGCTTGCGGGAGGCGGGCTATGGCGTCTGGCAAGCTTGATGCAAGCGGGAAGCGATGAAATTCGACAAAAGGAGCGAGACATGCGGATTCTGGTAGTGGGCGCGGGGGCTATCGGCGGATATTTCGGTGCGCGGCTGCTCGAAGCGGGCCGGGACGTGACCTTTCTCGTGCGCGAGCGCCGCGCCGAGCGGCTGCGCCAATGCGGCCTGAAAGTGAAGAGCCCGGAAGGCGATCTCACGTTCGCCTGTCCGCCGATGGTGCTCGCGAAAGACATCGACCGTCCTTACGATCTCGTGCTGCTCAGTTGCAAGGCCTACGACCTGCAAGGCGCGATCGATTCGTTCGCGCCCGCCGTCGGTCCGCAGACGGCGATCCTGCCGCTCCTGAACGGCATGGGCCATCTCGATGCGCTCGACGCGCGCTTCGATCCCGCGAACGTGCTCGGCGGCCAGTGCGTGATCGCCGCGACGCTCGACGCGGAAGGCGAGATCGTGCATCTGAACAACATGCATTCGATGACCATCGGCGAGCGCGCGGGCGGCCGCTCGCCGCGCGTCGATGCGATCGCCGCGCAAGTCGACGGCGCGGGCTTCGATCTGAACGTGAGCGAGGACATCCTGCAATCGATGTGGGACAAGTGGGTATTCCTCGCCACACTCGCGACGGGCACCTGCCTGATGCGCGCGCCCATCGGCGATATTCTCGCGGCGCCGGGCGGCGAAGCGCTGCTGTTCCAGCTCTTCGACGAATGCTGCGGCATCGCCCGCGACAACGCGCATGCGCCAGGCGAGGCGGTGCTCGCACGCGCGCGGGCGTTCTTCTCGGAGCGCGGCTCGCTGATGACCGCGTCGATGCTGCGCGATCTCGAGAACGGCGCGCCGATCGAAGCGGATCACATCGTCGGCGATCTGCTGTCGCGGCGGCGCACGGACGTCGCGGGGCTGTCGGCGCTGGCGGTCGCGTATGCGCATCTGAAAGCCTACGAAGCGCGCCGGGCACGCGCATGAATGTCGTGACCGACGACCGCGCGCCCCGGCCCACGGTCGCCGAAATTTTCATCGGCTTTCTGACGCTCGGGCTGACGGCGTTCGGCGGCGCGTTGCCGCTCGCGCGGCGCGAGATCGTCGAGCGCCGCAAATGGCTCGACGCCGACGCGTTCACCGATCTCCTCGGTCTCTGCCAGTTCCTTCCGGGCGGCAACGTGATCAATCTGTCGGTGGCGATCGGCATGCGTTTTCGCGGCGTGCCGGGCGCGCTCGCGGGCTTGCTCGGGCTGCTCGTCGGGCCGTCGCTCGTCGTGATCGGGCTGGGCGTGATTTATCAGCGCACGCATCAGGACCCGCGCATCGCGCATCTGTTCGCGGGGCTCGCGGCGGCCGCGGCGGGCCTGCTCGTCGCGATGGCGGTGAAGATCATGTGGCCGCTGCGCCGCAAGCCGGAAGCGGCGATCGTCGCGCTGCTGATGTTTGCGTCGATCGCGTTTCTGCGCACGCCGCTTCTGCCGACGATGCTCGTCTTCACGCCGATCTCGGTGCTGATCGCATGGAAGTGGCGCCGATGAAAGACGATCTGATCTCCCTCGCCGCGATCTTCAGCCAGCTCTCGCTGCTCGCGTTCGGCGGCGGCAATTCGATCCTGCCGGAAATGCAGCGCCAGGTCGTGCAGGTCCACGACTGGATGTCGAAAGCCGATTTCTCCGCGCTCTTCGCGCTCGCGCAAGCCGCGCCCGGCCCGAACATGATGGTCGTCACGCTGATCGGCTGGCACGTGGCGGGCTGGCCGGGCGTGCTGGTCACGTCGATTGCGAAGTTCGGGCCGTCGTCGCTCGTGACGATCGCCGCGCTGCACGCGTGGGAGCGCTTCAAGGATCGCCCGTGGCGGCGCTACATCCAGCTCGGGCTCGTGCCGATCACGGCGGGGCTCGTCGCGGCGAGCGCGCTGCTGATCGCGGAAGCGTCGGATGGAACGTGGACGCTGGCGGCCATTACGGCGCTCGTCGCGTTCATGTCGTACCGGACGAAGCTGCATCCGCTATGGCTGCTCGCGGGTGGCGCGCTCATCGGGCTGACTGGCTTCGGGCAGTAATATCGGGCAAGCTTTCTGCTGAATGCATCGACACGAAAAGGAGTAAGGACGCACGCCATGAGCATGAATATCGAATACGCGAAGACGGCGCCCGAGCGCGCGGAGATCGACGCGCTTTCCGGCCCGACCGTCGTCGAGTTCGGCACCGACTGGTGCGGATTTTGCCGCGCCGCGCAGCCGCTGATCGCGCAGGCGTTCCAGAGTCATCGCGCGGTGAAGCACATCAAGATCGAGGACGGCAGCGGCCGTCCGCTCGGCCGATCGTTTCGCGTGAAGCTCTGGCCGACGCTCGTCTTCATGCTAGGCGGCAAGGAAGTCGCGCGCCTCGTGCGTCCCGGCGACGTCTCCGAAATCCGCGACGCGCTCGCGCTCATCGACGAACCGCTCGCGCAGTAACGTACGACCGAGGGTTATCCCCCGGTCCACTTGCATCGTAAAAATTTGTATGATGACCCGATGACCTTACGAGGCAGTCGAGTCGCATGTTCGAAAAGATTCCGCCGCGCGCGCTGAGCGACACCGTCGCGCAGCAGCTGCAAAAGCTGATCGAGAAGGGCAGCTTCGCCGCGACCGGCAAGCTGCCGACCGAAACCGTGCTCGCGCAGAAATTCGGCGTGAGCCGCACGGTGATCCGCGAAGCCGTTTCGCGGCTGAAGAACGAAGGCATGGTGGAGCCGCGGCAGGGCAGCGGCGTGTTTATCGTCGAGCGGGCGGGCATCCGGCCGTTGCGCATCGATTACGCGCAGGCGGTCGAGCCGGGCGCGGTCGTGCAGATTCTCGCGCTGCGCCGGGCGATCGAAGCCGAAGTGGCGTCCGAAGCCGCGTTGCGGCGCACCGATGAACAACTCGCCGCCATCGATGACGCGCTCGCATCCATCGACAAAGCCGTGCGCGCGGGCCGCGACGGCGTCGCGGAGGACGTCGCGTTCCATCGGGAAATCGCGAATGCGACCGGCAACCCATACTTCCTGAAAACCCTCACCTTTCTGAACCAGTATCTGGAAGCCGGCACGCTCGTCACGCGCGGCAACGAGGCGCTGCGCGAGGACTTCATGCGACAGGTGCGCGAAGAGCACGCGGCGATCGTCGAGGCGATCCGCGGGCGCGAGCCCGACGCCGCGCGCCACGCCGCGCAGACGCATCTCATCAACGCCGCGCGCCGCCTGGCGGAAGCGGGCATTTGCTAAGGACTTTGCGATGACACGAAACGTCGGAGTGATCGGTTTGGGCGCGATGGGCATGGGCGTCGCGCGCTCGCTGTTGCGCGCGGGCTTCGCGGTGCATGCGTGCGACGTGCGCCGGCCGGTGCTCGATGCGTTCGCGGCCGAGGGCGGCATCGCGTGCGCAACGCCGGCCGAACTGGGCGGCAAGTGCGAGGTCGTGCTGACGGTCGTCGTCAACGCGGCGCAAACCGAAGCCGTGTTGTTCGGTGACAACGGCGCGCTCGACGCGATGAAACCCGGCGGCGTCGTGCTCGCCTGCGCGACGGTCTCGCCGCAATTCGCCGCCGATCTCGGCAGGCGTATCGGAGAAAGGGGCGTGCATATGCTCGACGCGCCCTTGTCCGGCGGCGCGGCGAAGGCCAGTTCCGGCGACATGACGATGATGACCTCCGGCCCCGCCGACGCCTACGCCGCCTGCGAAGACGTGCTCGATGCGATCGCGGGCAAGGTTTATCGCCTCGGCGACGCGCACGGCGCGGGCTCGAAGGTCAAGATCATCAATCAGTTGCTGGCGGGCGTGCATATCGCGGCGGCGGCCGAGGCGATGGCGCTCGGCTTGCGCGAGGGCGTCGATCCGGACGCGCTCTACGACGTCATCACGCACAGCGCGGGCAATTCGTGGATGTTCGAGAACCGCGTGCCGCACATTTTGTCGGGCGATTACACGCCGCTTTCCGCCGTCGATATTTTCGTGAAGGACCTGGGCCTCGTGCTCGACACGGCGCGCACGTCGAAATTTCCGTTGCCGCTGTCGGCGGCGGCGCATCAGATGTTCATGATGGCGTCGACGGCTGGTCACGGCGGCGAGGACGATTCGGCGGTGATCAAGATTTTCCCGGGCATCGACATTCCGAAGGGAGCGAAGCAATGACGCAAGCGGCGCAGGCACTGCTCGGCTGTATCGCCGACGATTTCACCGGCGCGACCGATCTCGCCAACATGCTCGTGCGCGGCGGCATGCGCACGGTGCAGACCATCGGCGTGCCGGACGCGGGCGCGAAGATCGACGCGGACGCGATTGTCGTCGCGTTGAAGTCGCGCACGATTCCCGCCGCCGATGCCGTGCGCCAGTCGCTCGATGCGCTCGAATGGCTGCGCGCGCAGGGCTGCCGTCAGTTCTTCTTCAAGTATTGTTCGACGTTCGATTCGACCGGCGAGGGCAACATCGGACCGGTTGCGGATGCGTTGCTCGACGCGCTGAACGACGATTTCACCATCGCGTGCCCGGCGTTTCCGGAGAACGGCCGCACGATTTTTCGCGGCAATCTGTTCGTCGGCGATGTGTTGCTGAACGAATCGGGCATGGAGAATCATCCGCTCACGCCGATGACCGATCCGAACCTCGTGCGCGTCTTGCAGCGTCAGACGAAATCGAAGGTCGGGCTGATCCGCTACGACACGATCGCAAAGGGCGCGGACGCGATCCGCGCGCGCATCGGCGAATTGAAGAAGGATGGCGTGCGCCTGGCGATCGCGGATGCGGTATCGGACGCGGATTTGTACGTGCTCGGCGACGCGTGCCGCGACCTGAAGCTGATCACAGGCGGCTCGGGCATTGCGCTCGGGTTGCCGCAGAACTTCCGCGCGTCGAATCTGCTTGCGCATGCCGAGCACGCCGCCGATCTGCCGAAGATCGAGGGGAAGTCGGTGGTGCTGGCGGGGAGCGCATCGAAGGCGACGAACGCGCAGGTGGCGCACTGGCGCGAATCGAAGCCGGGTTTTCGCATCGACCCGATGGCGTTATCGCGCGGCGAGCCGGTCGTGCGGAGCGCGATCGAATTTGCGCGCACGCATGACGAGCCGGTGTTGATTTTCGCGACGTCATCGCCGGAAGAAGTGAAGGCGGTGCAGAAGGAGCTGGGCGTCGAAAAGGCGGGGCATCTGGTCGAGAATGCGCTGGCATCGATTGCAAAAGCGTTGCGCGATGAGGGCATGCGCAAGTTCGTCGTGGCGGGCGGCGAGACATCGGGCGCGGTGGTGCAGGCGCTGGAAGTGCGTTCGTTGCGTATCGGACCGCAGATCGATCCGGGCGTGCCGGCGACGCAATCGATCGGCGCAAGCGAAAGCGACGCGCTGGCTCTGGCGCTCAAGTCGGGCAACTTCGGCACGACCGATTTCTTCGAGAAGGCGTTGAAGGCACTGTGATGGCATCGAACGAAAACTCGATTCGCGAAGAGATTTGCGTGACGGGCAGGAGCCTGTACGAGCGGCGTTACACGGTCGGCAGCGCGGGCAACATCAGCGCGCGACTCGACGACGGCTGGCTGATCACGCCGACGGATGCGTGCCTGGGCCGCCTCGACCCGAATGACATCGCGAAGGTGGACAAGGACGGAAACCACGTATCGGGCGGCCGTCCGTCGAAGACGTTGGCGCTGCATCGGCGCATCTATGAAAACGACCCGAACGCGCGCGGCGTGGTGCATACGCATTCGACGTATCTGGTTGCGCTGACGTTGGCGGGCGTATGGAAGAACGAGGATGTATTGCCGCCGATCACGCCGTACTACGTGATGAAGGTGGGCCACGTCCCGTTGATTGGGTATCGCCGTCCGGGCGATGCAGCGGTGGCGGAGGAAGTGGCGGCGTTGGCGTCGAGGGTGCGTGCGGTGTTGCTGGAGCGCCTTGGACCGGTGGTGTGGGAGAAGTCGGTATCGCAGGCGAGTTATGCGCTGGAGGAGTTGGAGGAGACGGCGCGACTGTATTTGTCGACGATGCCGCGCCCGTCCCCGTTACCGAAGGAAGCGATAGAAGAGTTGCGCACGACTTTCAACGCCCGCTGGTAGCAAAGGAAAGACGATGAACCGGTCGGCCGCGAAGCGGGCCGGAGCAATTTGGTGCTGAACCAGCAAGTCAAGCGGCGCGATGTGACAGACCGTGCGCGAACCCAGCCCGATAGGGCCAATGAGGGCACTCTTTAGGCGAGTGCCACGGTGAACGAGAGAACTACCCAACGTGCGTGTGACCGCGGGCGTGAGAAGCTGCTTTCTTTGGTTACTTTCTTTGCAGCAGCAAAGAAAGTGACTGCCGCCCCGCACAGGGGCAGCACTAATAAACCGACAAGAAATCAGGATTCCATAGAAGTGAAGCAGCGCAAATCGAACCGAACAGAAGGAGCCGAAGCAAATGCCAAAATTCGCAGCAAACCTGACGATGATGTACACGGAGCACGCGTTCCTGGACCGTTTCGCCGCTGCGGCGGGCGATGGATTCAAGGCGGTGGAATTCCTGTTCCCGTACGACTTCGAAGCGAACGAAATCGCGAAGCGTCTGAAGGACAATGACCTGACGCAGGCGCTATTCAACGCCCCGCCGGGCGATTGGTCGAAGGGCGAACGCGGCATCGCATCGCTGCCGGGCCGCGAGGAAGAGTTCAAAACGAGCGTGTCAAAGGGCCTGGAATATGCGGCCGTGCTGGGCAACAAGAAGCTGCACATGATGGCCGGCCTGATCGCCCAGGACGAGCCACGAGATAAACATCGCGCGATATACCTGAAGAACCTCGAATACGCGGCAGAAGAAGCGCAGAAAGCGGGCATAGGCATTGTGATCGAGCCGATCAACACCCGCGATATCCCCGGATTCTTCCTGAACCGTCAAGACGAAGCCCAACAGATATGCGATGAAATCAAAGTCCCGAACCTGCAGGTTCAATTCGACATCTACCACTGCCAGATTGTCGAAGGCGATATCGCGATGAAGCTGAAACGCGACATGAAGCGCCCGAACGCGGGCATCGGCCATATCCAGATTGCGGGGGTACCGGAGCGCCACGAGCCGAGCATTGGCGAACTGAACTATCCGTATCTGTTCGAGCTGATCGATGCGCTCGGCTACGAGGGCTATATCGGCTGCGAATACAAACCGAAAGCGGGCACGTCCGAAGGCCTCGGCTGGCTCAAACCTTATCTGTAAAACAGGAACCGACCACATGAAGATTCTGATCACCGGCGGCGCGGGTTTCATCGGTCAACGCCTGGCGAAGCGTCTGCTCGAGCGTAACGAACTCAATGGCAAACCGATCACGGAACTGGTGCTGCTGGACGTCGCGCGCCCGAGCGACGAACGCCTTCTGAACGACAAACGCGTACGCGCCGAAACCGGCGATATCTCCGACCCGGCCGTGCTGCGCCGCCACATCGACACGCAGACGGAAGCCATCTTCCATCTCGCGGCGATCGTGAGCGGCCAGGCCGAAGCGGACTTCGATCTCGGCATGAAGATCAACCTGGATGCATCGCGTGCGCTGCTCGAAGTGTGCCGCGCGGCGGGCCACAAACCGCGCGTCGTGTTCACGAGTTCGGTCGCGGTATACGGCGGCGAATTGCCCGATGTCGTGCAGGACGACACCGCGCTCAATCCGCAATCGTCGTACGGAACGCAGAAGGCGATCGCCGAACTGCTGCTGTCGGACTATGCGCGGCGCGGCTTCGTCGATGGCCGCGTGCTGCGCCTGCCGACCATCAGCGTGCGGCCGGGCAAGCCGAACGCGGCGGCGTCGTCGTTTGCGAGCGGCATCATCCGCGAGCCGTTGAATGGTGAGCGCTCGACCTGTCCCGTCGACGGCGAAACGCGCGTGTGGCTGCTGTCGCCGAAAAGCGCGGTGGACGCGCTGATCGCGGGCTGCGAGATCGAGCGCGAAAAGCTGGGCTTGCGGCCGGTGATCAATCTGCCGGGGCTGTCGGTGAGCGTGAACGAGATGGTCGCGGCGCTGCGCGAAGTGGCGGGCGAGGAAGCCGTGCAGCGCATCGACTGGCAGCGCGACGAGCGCATCGAAAAGATCGTGTGCAGCTGGCCGGGCGCGTGGAACCCGGCGCGCGCGGAGCAGCTCGGCCTGTCCGGCGATAAAAATTTCGCCGATGTGATCCGCGCCTATATCGCCGACGACCTCGGCTGAATCCCACTCTGCGGGCATCGCGCACGCGATGCCCGCGTCCCGCGCGCCTGTCATGCTTACGTTCGCATTTCCGGGCTACACTTACCCCTTAAATGTGACGAACGTCGGCCCGGCGCCGCGTGCACCGCGTTGAACCACGAGCGGCCTCAAGCTCGTATCTCTCTCGCTTTCGTGCTTTTTGCGCCTTCGCAGCGCCGGTTTCGCGGCGCGCGTCTCGTCGTCCCGTGAATAGACCCTTCCCGCGCGGGAGATTCCCATGCTGTTGCATCAGCTAGTCGATCGATTCGGCCCGGCGATCGTGTTCATCAACGTGATGGGCTCGGCGCTCGGGCTGCCCGTGCCGGCCATGCCGACGATGATCGTCGTCGGCGCTTCCATCGCGCTCATGGCGGTCAACGGCGGCGCGTTCTGGCCGCCGCTCGTGGGCGTGCTGTGCGTCGCGGTGGCGGGCGGCGTGCTCGGCGATCTCGTCTGGTTCCAGGGCGGGCGCAAGTACGGCGACAAGACGCTCAAGACCATCTGCAAACTCTCGCTGTCGCGCGATACCTGCGTGAAGAAGACCGAACGCTTCTTCGGACGCTGGGGCGTGCGCATCCTGCTCGTCGCGAAGTTCATCCCCGGCCTCTCGCTCGTGTCCGTGCCGCTCGCGGGCGCGATGGGCGTGAAGCTGCGCAGCTTCATCGCGCACGACGGCGCGGGCATCGCATTGTGGGGCGCGGTCGGGCTGACGGTCGGCGTCATCTTCGCGGCGCAGCTGGAAATGGTCTTCGCGATGATCTCGCAGCTCGGGCGGCAGGCGGTCGTCGTCATCGCGGTGCTGCTCGCGATCTATGTCACGTATCGCTGGTGGCGCCGCCGCGCGCTCATGGCGACGCTGGAAAAAGCGCGCATCAGCGTGGACGAGCTCTACAAGCTCATGAACGACGAGCCGCTGCCCGTGATCTTCGATATCCGTTCGCCCGAAAAGCGCATGCTCGACCCCGAAGCGATTCCCGGCTCGCTTTTCGCCGACGAACGCGATCTCGCGAAGATCATGGAGAGCTATGACAAGGCGCGCAAGGTCGTCATCTACTGCTCGTGCCCGAACGAAGTGTCGGCGGCGTGGATGGCGAAGACGATGCGCAACGCCGGCTTTCGCGACGTGGTGCCGCTCACCGGCGGCCTCGACGCGTGGCGGCTCGCCGGTTTCCACGTCGCGACGCTGACCGAGTTCGGCGAACTCGCCGCGTCTTCGCCCGAGGAAGTCGCGGAAATGGCGGCGATGTGCCCGTGGCCCGTGAAATCGGCGGCGCCGGCGGCGGCATCGCCCGCGGGGTCGGCATCCCTGCATGAAGCTGGTTTTCCACACGGAGATCGCGCATGAGCACAACGCCGTTCAACGAGTCTGGTCAAGGCATGCCGAATGTCGTCGCGTGGAGCGCGCGCGAGCCGCTGGAGAATCCGAATCCGAACGTGGTGGCGTCGCCTGCCGGCGCTGCGGCGAGCGACGACGGCGCGCCGTTCTCGCCGCTCGAAAGCCGCATGCACCAGATGTTCCCGCGCCTCACCGACAACGAAATCGAGCGTATGAGCCGCTTCGGCACGCCGGCGCACTATCGCGCGGGCGAATGGATATTTCGCGTCGGCGAGACCGGGCGCGGCATGGTGATCGTCCTGAAGGGCACGGTGCGCGTGACGCGGCGCGATGCGCTCGGCATCGAGCACATCGTCCGCGAGCACGGCGAGGGGCATTTTCTCGCGGAAGTGGCGCAACTGTCGGGCAAGCCCTGTCTCGTCGACGGCATGGCGGTGGGCGAAGTCGACGGCATCGTGATTCCGCCCGAGCGTCTGCGCGCGCTGCTCGTCGCCGAAGCGGAGCTGGGCGAGCGCATCATGCGCGCGCTGATCCTGCGGCGCGTCGGTCTGATCGAAAAAGGCAGCGGGCCGGTGCTGCTCGGCCAGTCCGACGATGGTCGCCTCGTTTCGCTGCAAGGCTTTTTCCGCCGCAACGGTTATCCGCATACGGTGATCGACGCCTGCACCGATCCCGACGCGATCTCGCTGCTCGAACGCATTTCGGCATCGACGGCGGATTTTCCGCTCGTGATCTGCCCCGATGGCACTGTCTTGCGCGCACCCGATGAAAATCAGGTCGCGACGCAGCTCGGCTGGCTGCCCGAGTTCGATCCCGCGCATGTCTACGATGTCGCGATCGTCGGCGCCGGGCCGGCCGGTCTCGCGACGGCGGTGTACGCGGCGTCCGAGGGTTTGTCGGTGGCGGTGTTCGATTGCCGCGCGCCGGGCGGTCAGGCGGGCGCGAGTTCGCGGATCGAAAACTATCTCGGCTTTCCGACCGGCATCTCCGGTCAGGCGCTCGCCGGGCGCGCGTTCGTGCAGGCGCAGAAATTCGGCGCGCATATCGCGATTCCGACCAAGATCAAGGCGCTGCATTGCGATTGCAATCCGATCCAGATCGAGCTCCAGAACGGCAAGCGCGTGACGACGCAGACGGTCGTGATCGCGTCGGGCGCGGCATACCGGCGGCCGGATATCGCGGGACTGGAGCGCTACGAAGGACACGGCACGTATTACTGGGCGTCGCCAGTCGAGGCGAAGCTCTGCAAGAACGCGGAAGTCGTGCTCGTGGGCGGCGGCAATTCGGCAGGACAGGCGGTCGTCTATCTCGCGACGCACGCGAAGCACGTGCACGTGCTGATTCGCGGCGCGGGGCTCTCGGCGAGCATGTCGCACTATCTGGTCGAGCGCATCGGCTCGTTGCCGAACGTCACGGTGCGCACGCACACGGAGATCACATCGCTCGATGGCGACGGCCGCGCGCTCACCGCCGTCAACTGCAAGTCGCCCGATGGACCGCTCACGATCGAATCGCGGCATCTGTTCCTCTTCACCGGCGCGGACCCGAATACCGACTGGCTGCGCAATTGCAACGTGAATGTCGATGGCAAGGGCTTCGTGCTGACCGGTCCCGAGGCGCATGAAGGCCGTACGGAAGGCGTCATGGCGCTCGAAACCAGCGTGCCGGGCGTGTTCGCCATCGGCGATGTGCGTTCGAGTTCGACTAAGCGCGTCGCGGCGGCGGTGGGCGAAGGCGCGGCGGTCGTCTCGCAGATTCACGGCCTGCTGGCGAGCCGCGAGGCGCTGGGCGTGCCGGTGCGATAAACGACCGCGCGCTTCGCACAATGAGACGGCCACTCGACAGTGGCCGTTTTTATTTTTCTCATCTTTGCGCGATTTACGCGACATTCAGCCTCAGTTGCAAAAATATGTTTTAAGCCGCGCCAGCATTGACGTTCTGGGCATTCATTATTCAGCTTCGAGAAATTTGATCCTTCGCATTCAATCATTTCATCGTGCTCGATTCGGCGCTGCCTATAATCAGTTGAAATTCAGTTGAGTTCGACGCAAGCTGATTCCCCATAGCAAAAGGGATTGAGTGATCGTGTGAATAAAGGAATTCATTTATTTCGAATTCCTTAGTTTTTCATGGGCGTTTAGCAGACGAATCGATTTCAACCAATTAACGAAGAAAAGGAGTATGCCGTGAAGCAAAAACATTTTCGTGCCGAACCTTTCGATTTGCCGTTCGAGCCGCAACGCACGGCGCTCGTCATGATCGACATGCAACGCGATTTCGTTGAACCTGGCGGATTCGGCGAGGCGCTGGGCAACGACGTGTCGTTCGTGCGCACGGCGATCGAGCCTTGCAAACGCCTGCTGGCCGCGGCGCGGGAAGCAGGCATGCTCGTCATCCACACGCGGGAAGGGCATCGCGCCGATCTGACGGATTGCCCGCCGGCCAAGCTCACGCGCGGCGGCAAGACGTTCATCGGCACCGATGGCCCGATGGGCCGCATCCTCGTGCGCGGCGAAAAGGGCCACGACCTGATTCCGGAGCTGTATCCGGTCGCGGGCGAGCCGGTCATCGACAAGCCGGGCAAGGGCGCGTTCTATGAAACGGACCTGCATCTCATTCTGAAAAACAGCGACATTCGCACGCTGATCGTCTGCGGCGTGACGACCGAAGTGTGCGTGACGACGACGGTGCGCGAGGCCAACGATCGCGGCTTCGAATGCATCGTGCCGCAGGATTGCGTCGGCTCGTATTTCCCGGCGTTCCAGAAATCCGCGCTGGAAATGATCAAGGCGCAAGGCGCGATCTTCGGCTGGGTCAGCGACTCGGGCGCGGTCATCGAAGCGCTGCGCGGCTAGGCGCATCTGAATCGCATCGACGATATCGGCAGCCATTGCCTGAAACCCGCGCTCGGCGATCGCTTTAACGCGATTGCATCGGCGCGGACGATAACGCCGATATCGACGAAGCGGTGAGCGCGAAATATTTAACGCGTTCGCCGGCTTGAAAGCATTTGATATTCAGTTTGCAAGCGCTCGGAAATCGCAATTAAAGAACGGAGAGGTGCAATGGCCACCAAAATCGAAATATTCAAAAACCTGTATCAGGATTCGGTGTCCCTGATGCAGATTTCGGCGCAGATCAGCAAGCTGCCGGGCGTCGCGCAGGCGTCGGTCGTCATGGGCACGCCGTCCAATCTCGTGCAACTCGCGGACGCGGGCCTTGGCGACGATGTCAAGGCGAGCCCGAACGATCTGGTCATCGCCGTGCGTGGCGACGAAGCCGCCTGCGAAGCCGCGCTCAATCTCGCTCGCGAGCGCCTGAGCGCGCGCGCGTCGTCTTCGGAAGCGCAGACGAGCGAAGCGCTCGCGGCCACCAGTCTCGCGATGGCCTGCGACGAAGAGCCGGCGTCCAACCTCGCGCTCATTTCCGTGCCGGGCGACTACGCCGCCGCCGAAGCCATCAAGGCGCTGCAGCTCGGCATGAACGTCATGCTCTTCAGCGACAACGTCAGCATGGCGCACGAAAAGGCCATCAAGACGCTCGCCCGCGAAAAGCGGCTCATCGTGATGGGGCCCGATTGCGGCACGGCGATCGTCAACGGCATGCCGCTCGGCTTCGCCAATGTGGTGCGGCGCGGCGGAATCGGTGTCGTGGGCGCATCGGGCACCGGTTTGCAGGAAGTGACTTGCCGCATCGACCAGCTCGGTGCGGGCATCTCGCAGGCGCTCGGCACGGGCGGACACGATCTGCACGAGGACATCGGCGGTATTTCGATGCAGTTCGGCCTCGACGCGCTCGCCGAAGATCCCGACACGCGCGTGATCGTCCTGATCTCGAAGCCGCCCGCGCGCGCGGTGGCGGAGCGCATCCTCGAGCGCGCGCGGAAGTCGGGCAAGCCTGTCGTCGTGAATTTTCTGGGCGCGTCCGAAGACGACATGCGCGCGCCGGGTCTCACGTTCGCGCACACGCTCGCCGATGCCGCGCAGTTCGCGGTCGCTTTGCTGAATGGCGCGCCGCTGCCCGCGAGCGTCGCCCGCGTGGAGCCGCACGACGACGCGACGCTCGCCGCGCAGAGCGATGCGCTGGGCGCGCGCCGCCGATTCATCCGCGGTGTGTTCGCGGGCGGCACGTTCTGCTACGAGAGCCAGTTGCTGTGCAAGGCGGAGGGCTTTACGGCCAGCTCGAATACGCCGGTGAAGGGCAACGCGAAGCTCGCGGACATCTGGAAGAGCGAAGCCCATACGATCGTCGATATGGGCGATGACGATTTCACGCGCGGCCGTCCGCATCCGATGATCGATCCGACCTTGCGCGACGAACGCGTGCGCGCCGAGATCCTCGACCCCGAAACCGCCGTGGTCCTGTTCGATCTCGTGCTCGGTTACGGCGCGGCGGACGAACCGGCGCAAGGGCTGATCGCATTGCTGGCGCAACTGCCGCGCGATAACGGCCCGCTTCTGATCGCGCACGTATGCGGCACGGAGGCCGATCCGCAAGTGAGAAGCCGTCAGATCGATGCATTGCGCGCGGCGGGCGTTCTCGTCGCCGGCTGCAATGCCGAGGCCGCGCTGTGGGCGAGCCGCGTCGCACGTCTGCAGGCGCAACGCCACGCGTAAAAAGGAGCAAAAGAATGAACCGATTGTTTGGTCAGCCACTGAAAGTGGTGAACTGCGGCCTCACGAGTTTCGCCGACAACCTGCGTCTCGCGGGCGGCGAAGTCAGCCACGTCAACTGGCAGCCGCCCGCGCTCGGCGATGTCGGCGCGGGCCTCGATCTCGCCTGGCTGACGCGTCATCCGCTCGTCGAGCAGGCGAACGAAACGGCCTTTGCGCGCTATCTCGAAGCGCAGCCCGTGCTCGCCGATGTCGTCATCGCGTCCGAAGCGATCAGCGCGATGAACGCGCGCAAGCTGATTCTCCACTCCGGTCCGCCGATCGCGTGGGAGAACATGTGCGGGCCGGTGAAGGGCGCGATCATCGGCGCGGTGATGCTCGAAGGCTGGGCGCCGGATCACGCCGCCGCCGAGCGCCTGATTCTCGACGGCAAGGTCGATCTCGAACCGTGTCATCACCATCAGGCCGTCGGTCCGATGGCGGGCATCATCAGTCCGTCGATGCCGCTCTTCGTCGTCGAGAACAAGACGAACGGGCATCGCACGTATAGCAACCTGAACGAAGGTCTCGGCAAGGTGCTGCGCTTCGGCGCGAACAGCACGGAAGTGCTCGACCGCCTGCGCTGGATGAAAGCGACGCTCGCGCCCGCGCTGAAGGCCGCGCTGGCGGTATCGGGCGAAATCGAGCTGAAGCCGATGATGGCGCAGGCGCTCCACATGGGCGATGAAGTCCACAACCGCAACAGCGCGGCGACCGGCCTTTTCATCAAGCGCATCGTGCCGGCGCTGCTCGGCACACAACTGCCGCTCGCGCAGATTCGCGAGGTGAGCGCGGCGATCATCGCCAACGATCACTTCTTCCTCAACATTTCGATGGCCGCATGCAAGGCCATGATGGATGCCGCCGCCGGCGTGCCCTTAAGCTCGATGGTCTCGGTGATGGCGCGCAACGGCGTGAACTTCGGCATCCGGCTTTCGGGCACCGGCGACCGCTGGTTCCAGGCGAAGGCCAATCCGGTCGAGGGCCTGTTCTTCCCCGGCTACGGCGTCGAAGACGCGGCCGCCGATCTCGGCGACAGCGCGATCACGGAGACGGCGGGCGTGGGTGGCTTCGCGATGGCATCGTCGCCGGCAATCGTGAAGTTTGTCGGCGGCACGCCCGCCGATGCGACCGCGAACAGCCGCCGCATGCAGGCCATCACGCTCGGCGGCAATCCGGCATTCACGCTGCCCGCGCTCAACTTCGCGCCGACCGCCGCAGGCATCGACGCGCGCAAGGTGGCCGATCGCGGCATCCTGCCGGTCATCAACACGGGCATCGCGCATAAGCAGGCGGGCGTCGGGCAGATCGGCGCAGGCATCACGACCGCACCGATGGAATGCTTCGTCGAAGCCATCCGGGCGCTGGCCGAGACAGTGAAACAACACAGCGGACAAGCATCATGACGATTCGAAAACCTCTGGCCATCGTCGCCGTGGGCGGCAACGCGCTCATTCGCGACGATCATCATCTAAGCATTCCTGATCAATACGAAGCCGTCACCGAAAGCGCGACGCACATCGCGGACATGATCGCGGCGGGATGGAACGTCGTGCTCACGCATGGCAACGGGCCGCAAGTCGGCTTCATCCTGCGGCGTTCGGAACTGGCCGCGCAGGAAGTCGCGCCCGTGCCGCTCGATTACGCGGTGGGCGATACGCAGGGCGCGATCGGCTACATGTTCCAGAAGGCGCTGACCAATGAACTGCACCGTCGCGGCATCGATCGGCGCGTCGTCGCCGTGGTGACGCAGACGTGCGTCAGCACCGACGATCCGGCGTTCAGGAATCCGGCCAAGCCGGTCGGCGCATTCCTCGACGAAGCGACCGCGAAAAAGCGTCAGGCCGAGCTCGGCTGGACGTTGATGGAAGACGCGGGACGCGGCTGGCGGCGCACGGTGCCGTCGCCGGAGCCGCTCGAGATCATCGAGCGCGATGTCATCGCAAGCTTGCTCGCGCAGGGCTGCGTGGTGATCGCCTGCGGCGGCGGCGGCATTCCGGTGGTGCGCAAGAACGGCAAGCTGTCGGGCGTCGAAGCGGTGATCGACAAGGATCTCGCATCGGCATTGCTCGCTCAGGAGCTGAAAGCGGATCTGCTGCTGATTCCGACCGGCGTCGAGCAGGTCGCGGTGAACTTCGGCACGCCGCAGCAGCGCTGGCTCGATACGATGAGCGTGAGCGAAGCGCGCGATCTCATCGCGCAGGGACAGTTCGGCGCGGGCAGCATGCTGCCGAAAGTGGAAGCGATCCTGCGCTTCGTGTCGCACACCGGGCCGGACGGCCACGCGGGCGAAGGGCTCATCACGAGCCCGGCGGCGATCAAGCCCGCACTCGAACGACGCACCGGTACGTGGATCACGCCATAACTGAAGGAAAACGAATCAAATGAACGACACAACATTGCTCGCCGTGAACGGCACGCTGATGCGCGGCCTCGGACTGAATCACAACATGATCGCCGCGAAAGGCGAATTCGTGCGCGAGGATCGCACGGATGCGTGCTATCGCATCTGGAGCATCGGCGATCGTCATCCCGGCATGTTGCGCGTGAAGAGCGGCGGCGTGGCCGTATCGCTCGAAGTGTGGGAACTGCCGATGGCCAATCTCGGCGCGCTCCTGTTGAGCGAGCCCGCGGGCCTCTGCATCGGCAAGGTCGTGCTCGCGGACGGCAGCGAAGTGCTCGGCGTGCTCGCGGAACCGTGGCTCGTCGAAGGGCAGAAGGAAATCACGGCGTCAGGCGGATGGCGCGAATACACCGGTCACCATTACTCGCCCTGAATCGGAGCGGGCATCGGTCAAAGGAACTGTCATGAACAAACCAAACGAAAGCCGGGGAAGCGCCGCGACGGGCACCGCGCCGGGTTATCGCATCGCGATGATTCTGCTCGGCATCGCCGTTACGCCGGTGTTGCTGTCGTCGTCGAGTCTCGGCAATCAGATGTCGAACGGCGATCTCGTCAAGGTTGTCGGCATCGGCAGCCTGATCCTCGCGATTCTCGCGTCGATCACGATCTCCGTCGGCGAGAAAGCGCGTCTGCCGACCTATGGCATCGTGAAGTATCCGTTCGGCGAGAAGGGCGCCGTCGCCATCAACGTGCTGCTGGCCATCAGCCTGTTCGGCTGGATCGCGGTGACGGCCAACATGTTCGGCCATTCGGTCGCCGATCTGCTCGCGCAGCATGGCGTGAACGTGCCCGCGCCGCTGCTCGTTGCGATCGGCTGCGTGATCTTCGTCGCGTCCACCGCGTTCGGCTTCGAAGTGCTCGGCAAGGTCGCGCAGTTCGCCGTGCCGGTCATCGCGCTGATGCTGTGCTATATCGTGCGCGTCGCGCTCACGGGCCAGGCGCCGGCCGTCGACATGGTCACCGGCATGCCGATGGGCGTGGCCGTATCGACGGTAGTCGGCACGATCGTCGTGCTGGTCGCGACCTTGCCCGATTTCGGCAGCTTCACGCATAACCGCAAGCATGCGGTAGGGGGCGCGCTGCTCGCGTTCCTGGTCGCGTATCCGCTGCTGTACTGGGCGGGCGCGACGCCGAGCGTGCTGACCGGCAAGAACTCGCTGCTCGCCGCGATGGCCGTGTTCGGCGCGACGCTGCCTGCCGCACTGATGCTCATCTTCGCGACGGTCACGGGCAACGCGGGCAACATGTTCCAGGGCACGCTCGTCACGTCGACGTTGATCACGCGCTTTCCGAAGTGGCAGATCACGGTCGCGCTGGGCGTGCTGGCGGCGATCGTCGGCAGCATGAACATCATGTCGTGGTTCATTCCGTTCCTGCTCTTCCTCGGGATCGCGACGCCGCCTGTCGCGGGCATCTATATCGCGGATTTCGTGATGTATCGGCGCGCCGGGTATGATGCTGCCGCGCTCGCCCGCGAACCGCAGGTCAAGTTCATGACGTTCGTGGCGTGGATTCTCGGCTCGCTCACGGGTTTCGCGACCGTGAGAGGCATGTTCACCGTCACGTCGATTCCTTCGCTCGATTCGATTCTCGTTGCGTGCATCGGCTACATGATCCTGAGCCGGATCGCGCCGGCGAGCGGCACCGTCAAGCCTTCGGGGCATTGACGCGTCGTGACGGAACGAAGCGCGCCATGACCGCGCGCTTCGTTCACGTCGAAGGAAATTACTTATGTGGGATCAGGCTCGATGTTCACTTCGGACGAAAGCATTCGGATAGTCCGGTTGGTTGCGCAGTACCAAAGCATCACGGCCGCCGCGGAACGGCTGAGCAAGGTTCCGTCGGCGATCAGCTACACCGTCAGGAAGCTGGAGGAATCATTCGGCGCGAAGCTGTTCGAGCGCCGCGGCTGCTATATCCGGCTCACCGAGGCGGGCGAATATTTCATCGCTCACAGCAAGGCGATTCTCGACGATCTGCAGGCGCTCAAATGCAATCTCGCCATCGTTCAGGGCGGTATCGAGCCCGAGCTTACCGTGGCCGTCAACAACATCGTGCCGCGCGACGCGATCATCCAGTTCCTGTGCGATCTGGAAGCTGCCTATCCAACGACGCACGTCACGATCCGGCAGGAGGTCTACAACGGATGCTGGGACGCGCTCTATGCCAACAAGGCGGATATCGTCGTCGGCGCGCCGCATTTCGTGCCGAAGACCGATGGCGCCACGAGCGTCGCGCTCGGCAATCTCGCGTGGGATTTCCTCGTGGGCGCGGGCCATCCGCTCGCGGATGCGCCGCACATCTTGCCGAACGCGGAGTTGCGCAAGTATCCGGCGGTCTGCATCAAGGACACGTCGATCGATTCCGATCCGATGAACGCATGGCTTCTCGAAGGACAGAAGCCGATCTTCGTTCCCGACTTTTCGATGGCGGTGAGAGTCATCGCGCGCAATGCCGGGATCGGCTATGTGCCCACGCACATTCGCGCGGCGTTCGGCGACGCCGGCCTCGTGAGTAAGTCGATTCAGGAGCAGAAGCACGCCACCCGGCTCTTTCTCGCGCATCGTTCGGATGGCGTCGGCAAGGTGCGGGCGTGGTGCGTCGACTATCTGCTTCGGCCGGAATTCAGGGCGTGGCTGTGTGGCGATCCTGCTCCGGTTGCGCCGTATTCGGAAAGCGCAAGGTGAATTCGATCCAGCCATCCTGCGTGCATTCGGCGAAGGCATGGCCGCCGTGCAGCCGCATGATCGCCTGAACGATCGACAGGCCGAGCCCGCTCGATTCCGTGAACTCGCTGCGCGCCGCATCGCCGCGATAGAAACGGTCGAACAGCTTCGCAAGCTCGTCCTGTTCGATGCGCGCGCCGCGATTGCCCACGACGATGCGCGCGCCTTCTTCATCCGCATGTCCGCTCAGGCGGACCACGGTGCCCGCCGCCGCATAACGCACCGCATTCACGACGACATTGCCGATCGCCCTGCGGCACATGATCGCGTTCGCATGCATGTCGCCGTCGGCATGAATGTCGAACGTGATGCGGCGTTCATCGGCGATGCCTTCGAAGTACGCGCCGATGGTCTCCAGTTCTTCGCGGATATCGAGCCGTTCGCGCTCGATCGGCTGCTGCCCATGATCCGCCTGCGCAAGAAACAGAATGTTCTGTGCGATGCGCGCAAGCCGCTCCAGTTCTTCCAGATTCGATTCGAGCACACTGCGATATTCCGCGACGCTTCGCTCATGCGCGAGCGTGACTTGTGTCTCGCCGATCAGCACGCCGATCGGGGTGCGCAACTCGTGTGCGAGATCGGCGGAGAATTGCAGCAGGCGTTCGTAGCCGTGTTCGAGCCGGTCGAGCATCGCATTGAACGACGCCGCGAGGCTCTGCAATTCCGCGGGCGCATGCGCGACATCGAGCCGCGCGGACAAGCGGTTCGGCGTGATTTCGGCGGCTTTATCGGCCATGAGTTTGAGCGGCATGAGTCCGCGGCTCGTGACCCAGTATGCGAGCAGCAGCGTCACGAGCACCGCGCCGATCACGTTGAACCACACGCGCTTCAGATACGCTGACAACACGATCGCTTCCTGCGTCATCACATGCGCGGCGATGATCTCCACGACTTCACCGTTTTCGCCGATGCGCGCCTGCGCGCCGACCCAGCGCATGCGCACGCCATCGGCGCGCGTGCCTTCGTATAGATCGTCGAGTCCGACGGCGCGCGTCACGGGCACGATATCGAGCGGCGGCAGCGGCATCTTCTCCGGATTGACGTAGATGAAGGGCGCCGTGCCCGCGCGTCGAAAGAGGATCACGTCCTGACGATCGCCGAGCATGGTTTCGAAGAGCCGCGGGCGCGCTTCGATTTCCTTGATCGTGTAGAGATCGTGCAGCAGGGAACGAAAATGCTCGACACGTCCGATCAACTGATAATCCGCGCGCGTGGAGAGCGCGCGATTCGTCGCGTGATAGAGCGATGCGCCGATCATGCCGACCACGATGCACACGATCACCGCAAACGAAAGCGCGATACGAACGGCAAGCGAACGCGAAGGCCGGTTCAAGGATTCTCCCCGAACGAATAGCCGATGCTGCGCACCGTGTGAATCAGCTTCAGATCGAACGGGTTATCGATCTTCGCGCGCAGACGCTTCACCGCGACATCGACGACATTGGTGTCGCTGTCGAAGTTCATGTCCCACACTTCGGATGCGATCAGCGTGCGCGAAAGCGCTTCGCCCTGATGCTTGCAAAAGAGATGCAGCAGCGCGAATTCCTTGTTCGTAAGCACGATGTCGATGCCCTTGCGCGTGACCTTGCGGCGCAGGACATCGACATGCAGATCCGCGATCTGGAAGGTATCCGATTCGCGCATCACGCCGCGCCTGAGCAGCGTGCGGATGCGCAGCACGAGTTCCGTGAACGAGAACGGCTTGACGAGATAATCGTCCGCGCCGAGTTCGAGTCCGTGGATGCGGTCCGTCACGTGATCGCGCGCGGTGAGAAAAATGACAGGCAGGTCACGTTTTGCGCGCAATGCCGACATGACCTGCCAGCCGTCGATGCCGGGCAACATGACGTCGAGCACGATCAGCTCGTAGGGATTGGCGAGCGCCTGATGCAGACCGTCCGTGCCGTTGCGCACGAGTTCGACCTGATAACCGGACTCGATGAGCCCTTTTTTCAGGTAGTCGCCGGTCTTGCGGTCGTCTTCGATAACGAGGATGGTCATGCTGACGCTGCATTCGATGGATTGCCCACATTCTAGCCAGAGCGCGCACGTCCCTCGCCAAAGATGACAAAAAAGTCATCGAGAGGTCATCAATCGATCAGCGGCGCGTCGCTACTATGCCCAGCGAACTCAACCGAATCGCGAGGCTCGACGACGTGCAAGTACAACCATTATGGCTGCGCATCACGCACTGGCTCAACGCGTTCGCCGTGCTGATCATGGTGACGAGCGGCTGGCAGATCTACAACGCATCGCCGATATTCAAATCCCTGACCTTCTCGCCCGCGATCACGCTCGGCGGCTGGCTCGGCGGCGCGCTGCAATGGCATTTCGCGGCGATGTGGCTGCTGGTCGCGAATTTCATCGTGTATGTCGCGGTGAATCTGTTCACGGGGCGGTTGCGCCGCCGCATGTTTCCACTTTCCATCAAGAGCATTTTCACCGACGCCTTCGCGGCATTGCGCGGCAAGCTCGGCCACGACGATCTCACGCATTACAACGCCGTACAAAAGTTCGCGTATCTCGCGGTGATCGTCGACATTGTGATCGTGATTCTTTCCGGGCTCGCGGTGTGGAAGTCGGTGCAGTTTCCGTTGCTTCGCACGCTGATGGGCGGCTACGACAATGCCCGCGTCGTGCATTTCTTCGGCATGAGTTTTCTCGTGGCGTTCGTCGTGGTGCACGTCGTGATGGTTGCGCTCGTGCCGCGCTCGCTCGTGCTGATGATTCGAGGTCGCTAAGTCATGTCGCTCAAGCTATTCAAATCCAGACCCGATGCCGAGCTCATCATCAAGGATGCGGCGAAGGAATTAAAGGCGCCGGCGCGTCGTTTATTCGGCAAGCGCATTCTTTCGCTCGGAGGCCTGGCGATGCTGTCCGGCTGCAATATCACCGACGACAAATCGGTCAACGCGATGCTGCGCCGCATTTCGTTCTTCAACGACGACGTGCAGGCGCTCCTCTTCGATCCGAACACGCTCGCGCCGACATATACCGAGTCGATGATCACGCGGCCGTTCCCGTTCAACGCGTTCTATGACATCGACCAGGTGCCCGAAGTCGATCCGTCGACCTACAAGCTGGAAATCGGCGGCCTCGTGAAAGGCAAGCGCGTGTGGACGCTCGATGAACTGCACGCGATGCCGCAGGAAAGCCAGGTGACGCGGCATATCTGCATCGAAGGGTGGAGCGCGATCGGCAAGTGGGGCGGCGTGCGCTTCGCGCAATTCCTCGCACAGGCGGGCGCGGAAACGAGCGCGAAATACGTCGCCTTCCATTGCGCCGACAACTACTCGACGAGCATCGACATGCCGACCGCGCTGCACGCGCAGACGCTGCTCACGCTCTCCTACGACGGCCAGATCCTGCCGCCGAAATACGGCTTTCCGATGAAGCTGCGCATGCCGACCAAGCTCGGCTACAAGAATCCGAAGCACATCGTCGCGATCACCGTGACGAACGACTATCCCGGCGGCTATTGGGAGAACCAGGGCTACAACTGGTTCGGCGGTTCCTGAAGCCTGTCATCACTCGAAGGAGATTTGCATGTCGATTCGAATCAAACTCGGCGTCAGCGTCGTGACGCTCGCACTCGCTTCCGCAGCCTTTGCTCAGACGCCGGCCGCGAAACCCGCGCGCATTCGCGGCGATATCGTGTCGCTGTCGGGCGATACGCTCACGGTCCATCGACGCAGCGGCGACACCGTGAAGATCGCGATCAAGGCGGACACGCCGGTCACCGCGCTGAAGAACATCAAGCTGCAGGACATCAAGCCGGGCTCGTTCGTCGGCACGGCGGCAACCACCGGCACGGACGGCAAGCTCACCGCGACCGAAGTGCTCGTGTTCCCGGAAGCCGCGCGCGGCACGGGCGAAGGCCACTATGACTGGGACCTCGGCCCGAAAAGCTCGATGACCAATGCGAACGTCGATCAGGTCGTGCAGGGCACGAGCGGCCGCGACCTGAAGCTGTCGTACAAGGGCGGCGCGAACTCGGTGACGGTGCCGGAGAACGTGCCGGTCGTGACCTTCGCGCCCGCAACGCACGACGACCTGAAGCCCGGCAAGAAGGTGTTCGTCGTCGCGAGTCCGGCGGGTTCGGACTTCGCGGCGCAACGTATCGTCGTGGAGAAGGATGGCGTCGTGCCGCCGATGTAAGCGTCACGTTTGCAAAGCCCTACACGTGCCCGCCGATCGTCGATCGCGGGCGTTTCTTATTCCACCGTCGCGCGGGATGCGCCTGATGGTCGAAGCAATTGTGACGCACTCGGGATAACATTACCGTTTGCGTCGCATGACATCAGGCCACGTCACTCGTAAGGAGATATGCATGAGCAACACTCGTTCCGGACTTCCCGCCTATCCGAATACACGCCTTTATATCGACGGCGCCTGGCACGACGGTTCGCGCGACACCGCCGTGATCAATCCGGCGAGCGAAGCCGAGATCGGCCGTCTCGCGCTCGCGGGCGAAGCCGAGCTTTCGCTCGCAGCCGAAGCCGCCGCGAAGGGCTTCAAGGAATGGCGCAAGGTTTCGCCCTACGAGCGCAGTAAGCTGATGCGCCGCGCGGCGCAGAACATCCGCGATCGCGCGGAGGAAATCGCCGCCATCATGACGATGGAGCAGGGCAAGCCGTTCGGCGAGGCGCGCATCGAAACGCTGTCGGCGGCGGATATCATCGAATGGTTCGCGGAAGAAGGGCGCCGCACGTATGGCCGCGTGATTCCGTCGCGCACGGACGCGGTACGCCAGATCGTGACGCGCGAGCCGGTCGGTCCGGTGGCCGCGTTCACGCCGTGGAACTTCCCGATCAATCAGGCGGTGCGCAAGGTGTCGGCGGCGCTCGCATCGGGCTGCTCGGTCGTGCTGAAAGGCCCCGAGGAAACGCCCGCGAGCTGCGCGGCGCTCGTGCAGGCTTATGCCGATGCAGGACTGCCCGCCGGCGTGCTGAATCTGGTGTTCGGCGTGCCCGCCGATGTCTCGAAGTATCTGATCGCGCATCCCGCGATCCGCAAGATTTCGTTCACCGGTTCGACGCCGGTCGGCAAGCTGCTTGCATCGCTCGCGGGCGAACACATGAAGCGCGTGACGATGGAACTGGGCGGCCACGCACCGGCCATCGTGTTCAAGGACGCCGACATTCCCCGCGCCGCGAAGATGCTTGCATCGGCGAAATTCCGCAACGCGGGCCAGGTGTGCATTTCGCCCACGCGCTTTCTCGTCGAAGAATCCGCTTACGACGAGTTCGTGCAGCACTTCGTCGCGACCGCGAGCGCGGTGAAAGTCGGCAACGGTCTCGACGATGGCGTGCAGATGGGCCCGCTCGCGAACGGCCGCCGTCTCGAAGCCATGGAACGCCTCGTCGCCGATGCGCGCGAGCAGGGCGCGAAGGTTCTGACGGGCGGCGAGCGCATCGGTCGAGAAGGCTACTTTTTCGCACCGACCGTGCTCACGGATGTGCCGCTTTCCGCGCGCATCATGACCGAAGAGCCGTTCGGCCCGATCGCGCCGATCGCATCGTTCAAGTCGTATGACGACGTGATCGCGGAAGCGAACCGCCTGCCTTACGGACTCGCGGCTTATGCTTACACGAGCTCGGCAGCGACGTCGGCGGCGGTATCGGACGATATCGAAAGCGGCATGCTCTCGATCAACCATCACGGGCTCGCGTTGCCGGAAACGCCGTTCGGCGGCGTCAAGGATTCGGGCTACGGCTCGGAAGGCGGCAGCGAAGCGATGGAGGCGTATCTCGTCACAAAGTTCGTGACGGAACATCGTTGATTCGTTAGCCAAGTAGCGTAGTGAGAAAGGCGGCCCTTCAACGGGCCGCTTTTTTTCGTGGCAAATAGTTTGGGTTACGAATAAAAATGAAAGACATCTGAAACCTTCGTGCAATAAGTGTCAGTTTCGTCGAGATCGCGCGGCTGCCGACCGGCGTGCCGATGCCGCTTCTCACGCCAAAGGGACAAGACGTGTTGAACAAGCTCGACGCGCTCTGGAAACTGCATTCGAACGAAGCCGAAGACAGCGAATAGCGCGAGCGCATTCACGCGTGCAAGCGTATTCTGTGTTTCGTTCGCGAAAAACACGGAGCTGCAAGTGACGCAATCGAAACAATCGACGGTCGCGATTCTGGGCGTGGGCAGCATGGGCTCGGCCATCGGTCGCGCATTGAAGCAAGGCGGCGCGCGCGTGCTGACGTCGCTTGAAGGGCGCAGCGCGGCGAGTGCAGCACGGGCGCGCGAGGCGGGTATGGAAGACGCAAGCCTCGACAATCTCGTGGCGTGCGACTTCATTCTGTCGATCGTGCCGCCTTCGGCCGCGGTCGACACCGCGCAACGCCTCGCGCCGCTTCTCGAACGCGCGAGCGTGCCGACGCTCTATATCGACTGCAACGCGATCAATCCCGATACCGTCAGGCAGATCGAGCGCGCGCTGGAACCGGCCGGCACGCCCTTCGTCGATGCGTCGATCATCGGCCAGCCGTCGTCGCCGAAGTTCTATATGTCGGGGCCGCATGCGCCGCGCACACAGCCACTTGCCGATCACGGTCTGGTCGTGCGCATACTCGATGGACCGGTCGGCGCCGCGTCCGCGTTGAAGATGTCGTACGCGGGCATCACGAAGGGATTGACGGCGTTAGGCTCTGCTATGGCGCTCGCCGCGATGCGCAACGGCGCGGGCGATGCGCTCATCAGCGAGCTTGCCGCGAGTCAGCCCGCGCTGCTCGACTGGCTCGCTGCCAGTGTGCCGCGCATGCCGCCGAAGGCGTATCGATGGGTCGCGGAGATGGACGAGATCGCGCAGTTCATCGGCGATGAGTACGCCGAGCATCGCATTTATGAAGGCGCGGCCGGATTGTATGCGCGGCTTGCCGAAGACAAAGAAGCGACGGACGCGCTCGAGCGCTTCTTCGATCAACCGCGTTAAACGCGCGCGGCGGCGGCTTCCGTCATGTGCTCGAAGAAGCGCGCCGCGCGCCGGTCGCCCGCATAGGCGGAATTGATCCGCACCCACGCGCACGCCTCGCCGTTCGGACGGTAATAGCTGCCCGGCGCGAGCGTCACGCCGAGCTTCAGGGCTTCGTCGACGAGCACGGACGAATCGTCGATGCCCGGCACTTTCGCCCACACGAAGTTGCCGCCGCTCGGTTCGTCGAATACGTCCCAGCCATAGCTTTCGAGCGTCTGCACCGCGCTCGACAGCGAATCGCGCACGCGCTTGCGCAAGCGCTCCAGATACTTGCGATACGTGCCGCGTTCCAGCAGGCTCGCCGCGACACTTTCGGCGAAACGCGTGCCGCCGAGGCTCGTCAGCACCTTCACGTCGACGAGATTCTTCACGAGCTCGCGATTCGCCGCGAGATAGCCGATGCGCAGCGACGACGACAAGGTCTTCGACAAGCCGCCCACGTAAATCACGCGATCGAGCTGATCGAGCGACGCGAGCCGTTGCGTCGGCACGGCCTGGAAGTCGGCGTAGATATCGTCCTCGACGATCGAAAAGCCGTGCTGCGTCGCGAGCTGCAGCAGCTTGAATGCGACCTGCGGCGCGACGTTCGTCGCGGTCGGGTTCTGGAACACGGTGTTGATGAAGAAGAGCTTCGGTTGATGTTGCCTGAGCAGTTCTTCGGCGACATCAATATCCGGCCCGTTCGCGAGCCGCGGCACGCCGACGAGCCGCACGCCCTGCAGCTTCAGCAGGCCGAACAGGTTGTAGTAACCGGGATCTTCGACGAACACCGTATCGCCCGGCTTCAGCATGTAGCGCACGACGAGGTCGAGCGCCTGGCTCGCGCCGTTCGTGATCATCACGTTCGGCAGATCGGCGTCGATGCCGAGCGCGTTGATGCGCATCGCGACCTGCTGGCGCAGATCGGTGTCGCCGTGCGGAATCGCGTAGTCGATCACGCTCGACACATCGACGCGCGACGCCTGACGGATCGCCTGCGTGAGGCCGTCCACGTCGCGCCACGCCTCGGGAACGAAGCCGCTCGACAGTTTCAGCGTCTCGCCGGGGTAGTTGAACTGCTGGAGGATCTGATTCGATTCCTCTTCCGCGAGCCGCGGATCGCAGTTGCCCGCGTTGCTGTCGCGTTCCTCGACGTGATTCGCCACGTAGAAGCCGGAACCGTGCTTCGGCTGAATCAGCCCGCGCGACGCCAGACGGTCGTATGCCTCGATCACCGGAAAGCGGCTGATGCGCTGTTCGGCGGCGAGCTGGCGGATCGACGGCAGTTTCGCGCCCGCCAGCACGCGGCGCGAGCGGATCATCGCCTCGATCTGACTGACGATCTGCTCGGTCAGCGGCACGCCGGTGCCGCCGTCGATATGAAGCGGAAGTGCATTCATGTTGTCGAAAACTGTTCAGTGATTTGCAGCGAACACTTGGGTTTCGCTGTTCATCGGTGTCGTCTTGTCATTCGAACGCATCCGAAAAGCCGCGTCAATACTGGCCAAACGGCCAGGCGAAGTGTTTTTCACGTGTCAGATCATGTCGAAGTGTCCGGTCGATTTAGCTTAACAGTTTCGGTGTAACTGTTCGCAAGTGTTCATTCAAGCTGTTCGCAATCGGTCCAATAATAGGATCAACGGCTGCTCTTCGCTTTTTCTGGAGCGGCTTTCCAGTTAGACGATCAGAAGGAGCGGCATCATGCGTGAAATCCGGACATTCGAACTCGACGGGCGCGACGCGCCGACGCGCTCGGTGATCG
Source organism: Caballeronia temeraria (assembly GCF_001544795.2). Classification (GTDB taxonomy): domain Bacteria; phylum Pseudomonadota; class Gammaproteobacteria; order Burkholderiales; family Burkholderiaceae; genus Caballeronia; species Caballeronia temeraria. The sequence continues at coordinate 70,582 of NZ_FCOI02000033.1, forward strand.
ACCGGCCTCAGACCCTGCGCGTGACGCGCGGACAAATCTGGCTGACGATCGAAGGCAGCGCCGACGATCACTGGCTGGACGCGGGCGCGTCCGTCGAACTCATGCCTTACACGACGATCTGGGTCAGCGGCACGACCGACGCCAGCTGGTTCTCGATGGCGTCCGACTCGACGCGAGCCAGCGCGCGGCGCCTGGGCGAAATCGTGCGTGCGTGGTTCGCGCGTCGCACGACGTGGCCGCGCATCGCGATTTCCAAGGCGTAAGGCGAAAAAAAACCCGGCCGGGGCCGGGTCCAATGTTCCCGCGCTCTTTCGAGCGCGGTCACCTGCAAAACATCTGAGGCAATCTTACGCCGCGAGCAGCGAGCGCAGCACGAACGGCAGAATTCCGCCGTGCTTGTAGTAGTCGACTTCGATCGGCGTATCGATACGCAGCAGCACCTGCACGCGATCTTCCTTGCCGTCCTTGCGGTGGATCACCAGCGTGACTTCCTGCTGTGGCTTGAAGTCGTCGCCGAGACCCTCGATGTCGTACGTTTCTTCGCCGGTGATGTTCAGCGACTGCACGCTGTCCGAGCCCTTGAACTGCAGCGGCAGCACGCCCATGCCGACGAGGTTCGAACGGTGAATGCGCTCGAAGCTGCGCGCGACCACGGCCTTCACGCCGAGCAGTTGCGTGCCTTTCGCCGCCCAGTCGCGCGACGAACCCGTGCCGTACTCTTCGCCGGCGAAGATCACCGTCTGCGTGCCGGCGTCGATGTACTTCATCGCTGCGTCGTAGATCGACAACTGCTCGCCGCTCGGCTGATGAATCGTCAAACCGCCTTCGATGCGCGTGCCGTCCGCCTTCGCCGGGATCATCAGGTTCTTGATGCGCACGTTCGCGAAGGTGCCGCGCATCATCACGTCGTGGTTGCCGCGACGCGAGCCGTAGCTGTTGAAGTCGGCCTTCTGCACGCCGTTCGCCTTCAGCCACACGCCCGCCGGCGACGTTTCCTTGATCGAGCCCGCCGGGCTGATGTGGTCGGTCGTTACCGAATCGCCGAAGATGCCGAGCGCGCGCGCGCCCTTGACGGCGGGAATCGAATCGGCCGGCTGCATCGAGAACGCGCTGCCGAAGAACGGCGGCTCGGCGATGTACGTCGACTTCGGCCAGTCATAGACCTGACCGCTTTCGCCCTCGATCTTGCTCCACAGGTCGCCGTCCTTCGTGAGATGCGCGTAGTTCTCGCGGAACGCCTTCGCGTCGAGCGCGAACTTGAGCAGCGCGTGGACTTCGTCGCTCGTCGGCCAGATGTCGCCGAGGTAGATGTCGCGGCCGCCCGTGCCCTTGCCGACCGGTTCGGTCATCAGGTCGCGCGTGATGTTGCCCGCGATCGCATAGGCGACGACCAGCGGCGGCGATGCCAGGAAGTTCGCGCGGATGTTCGGATGGATGCGCGCTTCGAAGTTGCGGTTGCCCGACAGCACCGCTGCCGCGACGACGTCGTTCTTCGTGATGGCGTCGTTCAGTTCCGGCGTCAGATCGCCCGCATTGCCGATACACGTCGTGCAGCCGTACGCGGCGAGCGTGAAGCCGAGCTTGTCGAGGTAGGGCAAGAGGCCCGTCTTCGTCAGATACTCGGTGACGATGCGCGATCCCGGCGCGAGCGACGTCTTGATGTGCGGCGCCACCGTCAGACCCGCCTCGACGGCCTTCTTCGCCAGCAAGCCGGCGGCGAGCAGCACGCTCGGGTTCGACGTGTTCGTGCACGACGTGATCGCGGCGATCAGCACGTCGCCGTTCTTCAGGTTCACGCCATCGGTCGTCTGGTAGTTCGTTTCGAGTTCGGCGGCCTTCTTGTTGAAACCGTTTTCGCCGACGGGCTTCGAGAACAGGTCGACGAACGTGCTCTTCACGTTGCCGATCTCGATGCGGTCCTGAGGGCGCTTCGGACCCGCGAGCGACGGCGCGACCGTGCCCAGATCGAGCGTGAGCGTCTTGGTGTAGTCGATATCACCGGCCTTCGGCACGCCCCAGAGCTTCTGCGCCTTGAAATACTGCTCGAACGCGGCGATTTCGGCGTCGGTGCGGCCCGTGCCCTTGAAATAGTCGATGGTCTTTTCGTCGACGGGGAAGAAGCCCATGGTCGCGCCGTACTCGGGCGCCATATTGCCGATGGTCGCGCGGTCCGGCACGCCGATCGACGCCGTGCCTTCGCCGAAGAACTCGACGAACTTGCCGACGACCTTCTCCTTGCGCAGCATTTCGGTGATGGTCAGCACAAGGTCGGTGGCCGTGCAGCCTTCGCGCAGCTTGCCTTTCAGCTCGACGCCGACCACGTCCGGCGTGAGGAAGTAGACCGGCTGGCCGAGCATGCCCGCTTCGGCTTCGATGCCGCCCACGCCCCAGCCCACCACGCCGATGCCGTTGATCATCGTCGTGTGCGAGTCGGTGCCGACGAGCGTGTCCGGATAGTAGACGCCGTCCTTCTTGTGCACGCCGCGCGCGAGGTATTCGAGGTTCACCTGGTGCACGATGCCGATGCCCGGCGGCACGACCTTGAATGTGTCGAACGCCTGCATGCCCCACTTCATGAACTGGTAGCGCTCGTTATTGCGCTGAAATTCCAGCTTCATGTTCAGATCGAGCGCGTTCGGCTCGCGGAAGTGGTCGATCTGCACCGAGTGATCGACGACGAGATCCACCGGCACGAGCGGCTCGATTGCCTTCGGGTCCTTGCCCGCGCGCTTCGCGACGCCACGCATCGCGGCGATGTCGGCGAGCAGCGGCACGCCGGTGAAGTCCTGCAGCACGACGCGCGCGACGACGAACGGAATCTCGTCGACACGAGCGGCATTTGGCTTCCAGTTCGCGAGCTGCTCGATGTGTTCCTCGGAGATCTTCTTGCCGTCGTAGTTGCGCAGCACCGATTCGAGCACCAGACGAATCGAGACCGGCAGGCGCTGAATCTTGACCTTCAGCGCGTCGCCGAGTTGCGGCAGCGAGTAGAACTTGCCTTTGCCGGAACCGCTGTCGAATTCCTTGAGCGTGTTGTGGAGATTGTGGGCCATGGTTATTTTCCTAGGACTAAGACGAGGAAATTGCGCTGCTTAAATCACGTACAGATCGACATATTCATTGACCGGCATCGCTTCGAGCCGTGCCTGATCGAGCGATACCGCGAGGATAGCCTGCTGCTGCTTCTGCGGGAAACGGCGCGCCAGATTCGTCCTGAACTTCTCGACGAGCAGCGGGATGCCCTCCGCGCGACGACGCTTGTGACCGATCGGATAGTCGACCTCGACTTCGGCGAGCTTCGATCCGTCGATGAATTCGACGGTCAATGCATTCGGGATCGAGCGCTTGTCCGGATCGTGATAATCCTTCGTGTATTGCGGGTCTTCCACGCATTCCATCTTTGCGCGCAGCACGTCGATGCGCGGGTCGCGCGCGATGGAATCTTCATAATCGGCCGCGGTGAGACGTCCGTGAATCAGCGGCACGGCGATCATGTACTGAATGCAGTGATCGCGGTCCGCGGGATTGTCGAGCGGCCCTTTCTTGTCGATGATGCGAATCGCCGCCTCGTGCGTGCGAATCGTGATCTTGCGGATGTCATCGACGGACTTGCCCGCATCCTTGAGCTTCTCGTGCAATGTCATGGCCGCTTCGACCGCCGTTTGCGCGTGGAATTCGGCGGGAAACGATATCTTGAAGAGCACGTTTTCCATCACGTACGAGCCGTACGGTCGCTGGAACCTGAACGCATTGCCCTTGAAGAGCACGTCGTAGAAGCCCCATGTTTTCGCGGTCAACACGGAGGGATAGCCCATCTCGCCGGTCTTCGCGATCAGCGCGAGACGCACGGCGCGCGAGGTCGCATCGCCCGCTGCCCACGACTTACGCGAGCCCGTGTTCGGCGCGTGGCGATACGTGCGCAGCGCGTGGCCATCGACGAAAGCGAGCGACACCGCGTTGATCAGCTCGTCGCGCGTCAGGCCGATCATCTGCCCGACGACCGCGGTGGACGCCAGCTTGACGAGCAGCACGTGATCGAGACCGACCTTGTTGAAGGAGTTCTCGAGCGCGATGCAGCCTTGAATTTCGTGCGCCTTGATCATCGCGATCAGGACGTCTTTCATGGTGAGCGGCTTCTTGCCCGAGGCGATCGCGTTGCGCGAAAGCCAGTCGGCCGTTGCCAGAATGCCGCCGAGATTGTCCGACGGATGGCCCCATTCGGCGGCAAGCCATGTGTCGTTGAAGTCGAGCCAGCGGATCATTGCGCCGATGTTGAAGGCGGCCTGAACCGGGTCGAGCTGAAACTGGGTGCCGGGCACCTTCGCACCGTTGGGGACGATCGTGCCCGGCACGATCGGTCCCAGCAGCTTGGTGCAGGCGGGGTACGAGAGGGCTTCGAGTCCGCAGCCGAGCGTGTCGATCAGGCAGTTGCGCGCCGTTTCGAGCGCAAGCGTGCTGTCGACACCATAGCCGAGCACGTAGTCGACTATTTCGATGAGTTCCTTGTCCGGATCGGGCCGGACGCTGGAGATCGGTGCGGACATCGAGGGATTCCTGATGTAAGTGCTGAGCGAACTTACTCCGCGTTCTTGATCAGCGCGTTCGATTGGGTCGGCGCTGCGCCGCCCGCAGCCATTTCCGGCGTCATGCACTCGTCGGCGAGGCGCGACGAATCCTTGTCCGAGAACAGCATTGCCTTCGACGGGATCACGACGAGGTCCATGCCCGTCGCCGGATCGTGGAAGCGGTCTGCACCCGTCGTCGTGTCCTGACGCGGCAGCTTGTAGTCCTTCTTGGCCCAGTTCACGGTGACGATGGCGTCACGCTTCATGTCGCCCTTCAGGAAAAACGCATTGCCGTCCTTGCACGACCACTTCACTGCACCTTCGGGAATCGGATCGGTTTTCGCCGCCGCGGCCGCTTCGGCCTTGGGGCTGCGCTTGATCAGGCGGCGTGCCGGAGCGGGGCGCTTGGCCTTGGCCGCGCTCGATTCGGTCGTCGCAGCGAAGGCGTCGGCGCTGACGAAGACGCTCGTCGTAGCCAGCGTGCCGGCGATTGCAGCGATCAGAAGTTTATTCATCGAAAAAACCTTTCAAAAACATTGGGTTGGAAACGGTTTGCCGCGCGGCGTGGATCTCGCTCGTGGCGAAATCCGATCGCGCAGCCCGTTATTTTCGCTTATTTATCGGGACGAACTTCAAATTCTCCGGTCCGGTGTAATTCGCGCTCGGACGAATGATCTTGTTGTCGACACGTTGCTCGATGATGTGCGCGGCCCAGCCCGACGTGCGCGAGATCACGAAAAGCGGCGTGAACATGGCCGTGGGCAC
>NZ_FCOI02000034.1 GCF_001544795.2 Caballeronia temeraria
GCAGCGCCGCTCGAGCCGTTATCGATGCGCGAACCGATCATGAGTGCCGTGAGCGAATACCTGGTACCTAAGTGCGCGATGGCGTGCGCGTCAATGCGGTATGCCCGAGCCTGACCGAAACCGATCTCACGCAAGACATGCTCGGCGACGAGCAATTGATGGCGAAGTTTCGCGAGCGCATTCCGCTTGGCCGCGCAGCGAAACCTGACGATATCGCAGCGGTGATTGCCTTCCTCGCCAGCGACGACGCGCGCTTCGTCACCGGAGTTAATCTGCCGGTAGACGGCGGCCTGAGCGCCGCCAACGGACAACCGCCGCAAGCGTAACTTCTACTTCGATTCGTTGAACGACTTGGCGTACAGCGGCGCGCTCCGTCCAGATCTCCCGTCGCGGCATAGATCAACGGCTGCGCTTCGGGAGAACGGATCGCACCGTCGATCACGCTGCCTGTCACGAGCCGATGATGCCCGGCTTCGATATCGCCGATAGCCTGACAGTCGAAATACGCCAGCGCGTCGGGCAGTATCGGCGCGCCGCTTCGGCCGGTTTTCCAAGGCATCGACGACAGCTTGTCGATCGTGCGGCCCGATTGTGTCCAGAAGTACGCGGCCAACGTCTGCTGATCCGAACGCAGCACGTTGATGGAGAACGCGCGCCCTCGTTGCAGTATCGGATAGGACGCAAGCGCCGGATTGATTGCGATCGCAACGAGCAGCGGGTCAAACGAAACCTGCATGACCGAACTCGCCGTGAACGCGTTCCTCGTTGCACCGTCCGCCACGCCGATCATATAGACGCCTGCCGTCAGACGCCGGAAGAGGTCAGCCATACCGTTGGCATCGCGCTTTTGTCCTTGATGTCGGAGGAACGGTTAAAGCGTATATGTGCATGTGTCATGCCTCGGCGGGAACACGCGTTGCGCAAGTCGAATGGCAGCGACGACGCACTTATCCGACGATCAGATCAATCCGCAGGAGGCGACCTTGAAGGCACTCATCTGGCATGGCAAGAAAGACATCCGTTACGACACCGTTCCGGACCCCATGATCGAGCACGGCCGCGATGCGATCATCAAGGTATCGACTTGCGCGATCTGCGGCTCGGACCTCCATCTGTTCGATGGCTTCATGCCCGGCATGGAATCGGGCGATGTGATGGGTCACGAATTCATGGGCGAAGTGGTCGAAGTCGGCCGTGACAACACCGCCCTCAAAGTGGGCGATCGAGTCGTGGTTCCGTTCACGATCATCTGCGGCGAATGCGATCAATGCAAGCGGGGCAATTTCTCCGTTTGCGAACGCTCGAACCGGAATAAAGACGCCGCCGACAAACTCTTCGGTCATACGACGGCCGGCCTCTTCGGATACACGCATCTCACAGGCGGCTACGCGGGCGGACAGGCCGAATACGTGCGCGTGCCGTTCGCGGACAAGACCCATATCAAGATTCCCGATGGCCTCTCCGACGAACAGGTGCTCTTTCTCGGCGACATCTTCCCGACCGGATGGCAGGCCGCGATCAATTGCGAAATCGAACCGACCGACACCGTCGCGATCTGGGGCGCCGGCCCCGTCGGGCAGATGGCGATCCGCAGCGCGATATTGCTCGGGGCGAGACAGGTCATCGTCATCGATCACGTTCCCGAACGGCTTGCGATGGCGCAAGCGGCGGGCGCGATCCCGATCAACTTCAAGGACGAAAGCGTGCTCGACCGCTTGCGCGATCTGACACGAGGCAAAGGCCCCGAGAAGTGTATCGATGCCGTCGGCATGGAGTCGCACGCGACGCGCTCGTTCGACGGCATCTACGATCGAATCAAGCAGGCCGTCATGCTCGAAACCGACCGGCCGCATGTGCTGCGCGAGATGATCTACGTGTGCCGTCCGGCGGGCGTGCTCTCGGTGCCGGGCGTGTATGGCGGACTGATCGACAAGATTCCGTTCGGCGCGGCGATGAACAAAGGGCTCACCTGGCGCATGGGGCAAACGCACGTCAATCGGTGGAGCGACGACTTGCTCAAGCGCATCGAAGAAGGACAGATCGATCCGTCCTTCGTCATCACGCACCGGATGAATCTGGCGGACGGACCGCAGATGTACGAAACCTTCCGCGATAAGCAGGACGGGTGCATCAAGGTGGTTTTGAAGCCTTAGTCGACGCACACGCGCAGGGTGAGGACGCGTCGCTTCGCGTTTGGATGCGCGCTCGGGCCGGCGAAGCGGCGCGCGAGCGCGCGGACGCCGAAAGCGGCGCCTGTGCGACGTACGTGATCATTGCGCGCATCCATCGCATTCAAGGACCGTGCTCGATGCCATGAAAGGCGCGCGCAGACAGCATGCCGACGCGTGAACGTCAGTCGTGGCGATGATGCTTGTGATGCTTGCCGCGACGGCCGTTATAGCCGCGGCTGTAGTCGTCCGCGTACGAATTCGAGCGCGAAACATTGCCGCCCAATGCCGCGCCCGCGCCGCCGCCGAGCGCCGCGCCGATCAGACCGCCGCCGCGGCCGCCCATGGCGTTGCCTGCCGCCGTGCCCGCACCGCCGCCGAGCGCGCCGCCGATGATCGCGCCCGTGCGCTCGCGACGGTTCGACGTGACCGCGCCGCCGGCGCCACCACCCACCGCCCCGCCGAGCACCGCGCCCGTGCTGCCGCCCACCGCGCCGCCCAGCGCCGCGCCGGCTACGCCGCCGAGCGCGCCGCCGAGCGCATTGTTCATGTCGCCGGCCATCGCCGAAACCGACGCAGCAGCGGTGAGCGCTGCGATTGCAACGAGTCGAATGTTTCGCTTTGACATAGTTCGGATGATTGTTTTTGAGACGGGCCGAGTATAACCGCGGCTTACGAAAAATCTTCGGTAAAACTGCCGCACAGCGGCGGTAAGACTTGTAACAAAGTCCGATTACCTGCGTGGCGCTGCCGGGGCCGAAGCCTTGTCCACGGCGAGGTTAGAATCTGATTCAGATTCGTCGAATCGTCCGCTACAGGAGGCCAGGGTGCCCGCGTTCCTCCCTGACGTCTTCACCGACCAGCAGGTCGCCGCGAATCTCCGACGGAAAAAATCGACGAACGCGCCGCGCTTTCGAGGCTCGATGCATCGCCGGTCAATACGGTGCCGCCAAGCGTGGCGTGTGACGACCGCATCGGGCGTCGTATCGGCGAAACAGGCCGTCGTCGCGATGGGACCGTGGTCGAGCGATGTGATCGCCAAGCTGGGCTATCGCCTTCCGCTCCAAGTCAAAACGCGGCTATCACATGCACGATGCGGCGCAGCCCGGCGCAACGCTGAATCAGCCTGTGCTCGATGCCGAAGTCGGTTACGTCATCACGCCGATGACACCCGGCATCCGCCTGACGACAGGCGTCGAAATCGGTCTCAGGGATTCGCCGAAGACGCCCGTGCAACTCGCGGCAGTCGAGCCTTTCGCCCGCGAAACGTTCCCGCTCGGCGAGCGCCTCGATGCGCAACCGTGGCTCGGACGCCGGCCGTGCACGCCCGACATGATGCTCGTCATCGGTCCGGCGCCGCGCCATGCGAATCTGTGGTTCGCCTTCGGTCACGCACATCACGGGCTCACGCTCGGCCCCTCACCGGACGGATCATCGCGGAGATGATGACCGGCGAGCGTCCGGTCGTTGACCCGCGGCCGTTCCGTGCAGACCGGTTCTGATCGCGCGATTCGTCAGTCGCGATTCGTCATCAGCAACAGCGTCTGCCCGTCCTGAAGCACCGCGCCGTGCTGGTTCAGCACGGTCAGCTTCAACGTCGCGATGCCGCGATCGGTTCGCTTGGTCACGCGCTTTTCGACGACTTCGATACGCACCTGAATGCGATCGCCGATCATCAGCGGCGCGCGAAACGCCCAGTTCCAGCTCAGTGTCGCGAGTGCGCTGAAGCGGACGTCGCTGCGCGTCTTCAGGCCGTCGGCGAGCGCGAGTCCGAGCAGTCCATGCGCGATGCGCCCGGGAAAGCCCGCTTCCTGCGCGGCGACATCGTCCATATGCAGGTCGTACAGATCGCCCGATACACCCGCGTAGTTGACGACGTGCGACTCGGTGACTGTCATCCCCGAGGTGAGGTAGTGATCGCCCGGTTCGATGTCGTTGAGGTCGTATTTGCCCGCCGGAAGCAGACGTCCCGTGCGTGCATCTTCGATGATTTCCTGTGTCGTGTCCTGTGTCATGTCTCTCGTCTCTTGTGTATAGGTTGTCGTCAGCAAACCGATTGCAGGCGCTGCGCGCAGACGGCCAGCACTTCGTCCGGCGCGACCTTCCACCAACGGTCGCGCGAAAAGATTTCGACTTCCATCATGCCGTCGTAGCCCGCGTCTTCCATCTCGCGCCGGAAGCCCGCCAGGTCGATAACGCCATCGCCCATCATGCCGCGATCCATCAACATGTCCTTCGTGTCGGCGTGCCAGTCGCACACGTGATACGCGAGAATCCGCCGTGCGCAGCCCGCCGCCGCGATCGACGCCGACAGCAGCGGATCCCACCAGCAGTGATACACGTCGATGGCGATGCCGAGCATCGACGGATCGTCTGGCGCGATGCGTTCGCATATCGCGAGCGCCTGCCCGATCGTGTTGACAACCGACCGATCCGCCGCGTACATCGGATGCAAAGGCTCGATGGCGAGCGGCATGTTCAGCTTGCGCGCCTCGTCGAGCAGACGCGCGATGCCCTCGTCGACCTGAGCGCGCGCGCCTGCGAGATCGCGGCCGTTCGCACTCACGCCGCCCACGACGAGCACGAAACAGCGCGCGCCGAGTTCGGCGGCATCGTGCAGCGCCGCGATATTGCTGTCGATGCTCGCACGCCGATCCGCTGGCGTCGCGCTCGTCAGATACGTGGAGCGGCAATAGCCGGTGACCGTGAGTTGCAGCGCGCGAAGCTGGCGCGCGACCGCTTGCGCGCCGAGCGCCTCGACCTCGTGCCGCCACGGTGCGACGCCGCCGAAGCCCGCGCGCGCGATGCGCTCCAGCGTCACATCGAGCGATTCGCGATGTCCGAGCGTCGCGGTATTGATCGCGCATCGTTTCAGTGAAACCATTTCGAGCTCCCTTGCGTCGTCACAGGCCGAAGGTCTGCATGACGAGGCGCATCCGATGCACCGCGAGTTCCGGATCGCGCAGGAGGTTCGCTGCATCGGCGAGACGGAACACGTCCGCGAGATAGAGCGGCGGACGCGCGCCGTGATGGCCGCCCGGCATGAAGAAGTGCGGCTGGAATCCGTTCAGGTACGCGAGAAAGACGACGCCCGTCTTGTAGTACTGTGTCGGCGCGCGAAATATGTGCCGGGAGAGCGCGACCGTGGGTTCGAGTACGCGCTCGTATCGCCCGATATCGCCGCTTGCGAGCGCGGCGAGGGCCTGCGACGCGGCGGGCGCGATCGCATCGAAGATGCCGAGTAGCGCGTGAGAGAAGCCCGCTTCATCGCCCTTGATGAGGAGCGGATAGTTGAAATCGTCGCCCGTGTACATCTTCACGCCCTCGGGCAGACGGCGGCGGAACGCGATCTCGCGCGCATCGTCGAGCAGCGAGATCTTGATGCCGTCGATCTTGCGCGCGTTCTCTGCAATCACCGCGAGGCAGGCATCGGCGGCTTCGTCGAGATCGTCGCTGCCCCAGTAGCCTTTCAGCTCGGGATCGAACATGTCGCCGAGCCAGTGCAGGATCACGGGCTGTTCGCACATCGCGAGCACTTCGCGGTAGACGCGCAGATAGTCGTCGCGATGCCGCGCCACGCGTGCAAGCGCGCGGCTCGCCATCAGGATCACGCGGCTGCCGGTGCGCTGGATGGCGTCGAGCTGCATCGCGTAGGCGCGGATCACGTCATCGCACGATGTCGCCGCGTGCGCGGGAAGATGATCGGTGCCGCAGCCCGATGCGATCAGCGCGTGCGGCATGTCGCACGTTTCGGCCATCGTGCGCTGCACGAGTTCGAGCGCGATTTCCCACGACAGACCCATGCCGCGCTGCGCGGTGTCCATTGCTTCGGCAATGCCGAGGCCCTGCCCGATCAGATAGCGCCGGTACTCGATGGTGCGCGGCCAGTCGAGCGCGGCGGGCTGATTCAGCTCACCGCTGCGATGAGGATCGGCGACGACGTGCGCGGCCGAGTACGCGATGCGGTTGAACGCCGCGCCCGCCGGCGCGCCGCCGATCGGGTCGCCCTTGAGCGTGTAGGTGTCGAACTGGCCGGAAGCGGCCGGAAGAACGATTTGCATGATGGTGGTGACTGGTGGTGGCGCTTTAGGCAGGCTCGTCGGAGAAACAGGAAAACGAGGCGGGCATGTCGATGCCGAAGAACGTCGCGAACGCCGCGAGTTGTCCTTCGATCATCGGCCGGCCGTTGGTCGCGCGGCAGCCGCACTGCCGCGCATGTTCGAGCAGCGGGGTTTCGGCGGGCGTCATGATGATGTCGACCACTTGAAGCGCCGGCGAAAACGCGCCGAACGCCGCGGGCATGCCGTCGCCCGGCCGCATGCCGACCGGCGAGCAGTTGACGAGCAGGTCGATGCCCGCGAGATTCGCCGGATCGAGATCGACGCTCGCCGGACAGTCCGGATAGAACCGGTTCAGCCGCGCCGCCAGTTGCTCGGGCAATTTGCGCTGCGGATCGGCAAGCGCGATGCTCGCCGCGCCCGCTTCGGCCAGCGCATGCGCGACCGCCGCGCCCGCGCCGCCCGCGCCGAGCTGCTTCACATGCTTGCCGCGCACTTCGAAACCGATGCGCATGAGGCCCAGCACGAGGCCGGCGCCGTCGAACATGTCGCCGAACCAGGTTCCGTCGGGACGCTCGCGCATGACGTTGATCGCGCCGACGCGCCGGGCGGTGTCGGAGACTTCATCGACCATCGACATGGCGCGCACCTTGTGCGGCACCGTGACGACGAGCCCGTCCACATTGCCGAGCGCCTGAAGCCCGGCGACGGCCGGCTCGAACACGTTGACGGGAACATCGAACGGCAGGCAGACCGCATCGATGCCGCCCGCCTCGAACAGCGCGTTCATCAGTTGCGGCGTTTTCACCTGCGTCACCGGATTGCCGACGATGCCGAACAAGCGCGTCGCCCCGCCGATCCGATGCTTGCGCGTGGCTGGCTGCGTCACCGCTGTCCCTCCGCGAAACCAGCAAGGCGGGCATGACGAGGCCACGGCTGCGCGTCCATCGTGGCGGCGAGGCGCATCGGCTCGGGACGGAACAGGCGTTCGTCCATCAGCTTGAGATTGGGCGAGATGACCGGACGGAACGCCATGTGCGCGAGCACGTCGCGTTCGAGATCGATGCCCGGCGCGATCTCGATCAGTTCCAGCGCACCTTCGATGGCGCGAAACACCGCGCGCTCGGTGACGAAGAGCGTCGTCTGACTGCGTTCCTGCGCGTAGGGCCCGCTGTACGACACCTGCTGCAGCTTCGACACGAACTTGCGGTGCGCGCCTTCCTTGAGAATCTGCAACTGCCCGCCTTCGCACGCCACTTGCAGGCTGCCCGCCGTGAACGTGCCGCCGAACACCATCTTGCGCGCGTTCTGGCTGATGTTGATGAACCCGCCCACGCCGATCAGCTTGTTCGCGAAGCGGCTGATGTTCACGCTGCCCTGCGCATCGATTTCCACGGCGGAAAGAAACGCGATGTCGATGCCGCCGCCATCGTAGAAATCGAACTGATAGGGCATGTCGACGATGGCGCTGTAGTTGCGCGCCGCGCCCGCGTCCAGACCCGCGGCAGGCGCGCCGCCGATCAGCCCTTGCTCGTTGGTCAGCACGATGTGATGCAGCACGTCTTCTTCCGCCGCGACGAGTCCGATGCCCGTGCACACGCCCGAACCCACGTTGCACACAGCGCCGACGCGCAGTTCCATCGCGAGACGCCGTGCGATGATCTTGCGTTCGTCGAGCGGCAGGCGCGGAAAACCGCCGAGCGGAATGCGCAGCTCGCCGGTGAAGGCGGGATCGTAGGCGGTCTGATACGTCACCGGCTGATCGGGCTCGACGACCACCGCATCCACCAGCATGCCGGGAATCTTCACCGTCTTGGCGGGCAGCGTGCCGCGCCGCGCGAGCCGCTTGACCTGCACGATCACAATGCCGCCGTTGCGCCGCGTCGCTTGCGCCATCGAAAGCATGTCGGCGAACACGGCTTCGTGTTCCATCGATACGTTGCCGTCTTCGTCGGCAGTCGTGCCGCGCAGAAACGCGACATCGACTTCGAAAGGCTTGTAGAACAGCCACTCGCGCCCTTCGATCTCGATGAGGCTGACGAGTTGGTCGTCGCTCGGCGCGCCTTGCAGGCCGCCGCCGTTGCGCGGATCGACGAAGGTATGCAGCCCGACGTGGCTCACGAGCCCCGGCCGTCCCGCCGCCATTTCGCGCGTGAGTTGCGACAGCGCACCCTGCGGCAGCGTCCACGCTTCGACTTCCTTGTTCAGCGCCATCTCCGCGAGCGCGGGCGAATCGACCAGCGTGCCGCACACGACGCGCTTGAGCAGACCCGCATGCGCGAGCCGCGATGCGCCGCGCTCGCCGCGATCGCCGAGACCGACCGGATGCACCGACGTGATCCGGCGCGGCGCGCCCTCCGCGAGAAAGCGGCGCTCGAGCGCCTCGATGAGCGATTCGGGCACGGCGTGTCCGCTTCCCGATCCTCCGATCATCAACGTGTCGCCGTCCTTCAGGAGGGATGCAGCCTGGTCGGCGGTCAAAATTTGCATGTCGTGTGCTCCGGTGTTTTCTGTGTGTGTCGATGCGTGCCGCCGCTATGCCGCCGAGCGCGATTCCGCGAATACCTGTTCGTCGTCGCGATGACGCGAAAGATGCTTGCCGAGCAGCGCGGCGATCAACGTGAACAGGCAGAACGCGGCGAGGTACAGCATCACGTAGGTTGGCTTGCCGTCGGCATAGGCGACGAGCACCGTCGCGATGAAAGGCGTCGGCCCGCCGATGAACGCGCCCGAAAACTCGCGGCACATGGCGATGCCGGAGAAGCGGTACTGCGTCGGAAAGAGGTTGGAGAGGAACGCGCCCTGCGCGCCGCACGTGCAGCCCCAACTGATGCCGTACACCGCGCTCATCGCGATGGTGGCGAGCACGACATCCTTCGAATCGATCGCATGAAAGAGCGGCCACACGAGCGCGAGCGCGATCATCGCGCCGGCGGCGAACACATTGCCGCTGCCGTACTTGTCCGCGAGCATGCCGCCGACGGGCGCGCAGAAGAGCGAAAAGCCGAGCGCGATGATGAGCACGACGAGACTGTCCGCCTTCGCCATGCCAACGGTGTTCGTCATATAGCTGAGCGCGAAGGTGTTGAGCACGTAGGACAGCGCCTGATGGCCGCCCATCGCGAAGAAGCCGCACAGCAGTTCGCGCCGGCTATTGCGGAACAGTTCGGCCACGGGCACTTTGCCGGCCTTGGCTTTTTCGCTTGCCTTCTCCATCGCGGCGACGTATTCCGGCGTCTCGTCGAGTTTCGAGCGGATGTAGATGGCGACGCCGAACAGCGCGAGCGACAGCAGGAACGGCACGCGCCACACCCACGAAAAGAGAATGTCCTCGGGCACGTACGAGATCATCAGGAACGTGGCGATCGCGATCATCACGCCGAAGTTGGTCGCGGCGTTCGGGATCGACGTGAAGAATGCGCGGCGGCTCGGCGGCGTGTATTCGGCGATCAGCGTGATCGCGCCCGCGAGTTCCGCGCCCGCGCCGAAGCCCTGCATCATGCGCAGGAGCACGAGCAGGATCGGCGCGAGAATGCCTGCCTGCTGCCATGTCGGCAATAAACCGAGGCCGACGGTCGCCGCGCCCATGATCGTCACGCAGAAGACGAGCGCTGGCTTGCGGCCGTATTTATCGCCGATATGCGAAATGACGATGCCGCCCAGCGGCCGGATGATGAAGCCCACAGCGAACGTCGCGAATGCGGCGAGCGTGCCCGCCAGCGACGACAGATGCGGAAAGAACAGCTTGTTGATGATGAGGCCCGATGCCGCCGCATAAAGTCCATAGTCGTACCATTCGATGATGGTGCCGAGCGTGGACGCGAATACGGCGCGCCGGATGTTCCTGCGGTCTGCCCGCGCGAGTGCTGGTTGCATGGCGCTGTCTCCTGCTTCTCTTGTCTGATCTCTGTGCGATGCCGCGCGCTCGAAGGCCGCGGCATCCGTTGACGGTTTCGCCGCTGATCGTGCCGGTCCTTCGAATCAGGTCCGGCCGCGATTGCCGAACGCGCTGGCGCCCTCCTCGTAATTGCCCGATGCGAAGCAGAGCGAGGTCAGCTCGTTCTCGTAGCGGATGCCCTGGTCCACGCTCATCGAGAGCGCCGCGCGCACCGCCGCCTTCACGGACTGCGTCGCGATCGGGCTGTACCCGGCCATCTTGCGGCACAGCGACATGGCGTGATCGACGACGGCTTCGTCGTCCACCACGATCTCGACTAGGCCGATACCGCGCGCCTCGTCCGCATCGATGGTGTCGGCGGTCAAAAGCAGGCGCATCGCCTGTCCGTAGCCGACGAGACGCGGCAGCATCTGCGACGCGCCGCCGCCGCCCACCCAGCCGCGCAGCACTTCGGGTGCGCCGAACTTCGCGCTGCGGCCGGCCACGCGGATATCGGCGCCGAGCATCATTTCCAGTCCGCCTCCGAGCACCCAGCCTTTCAGTGCGGCGACGACGGGCTTCGTGAATTCGCGCACGACCATCGCGTAATCGGTGCGCGCGCGGAATTCCCACGCGCTCTGGTACGTCTTGAGCGAATGCAGGTCGCTGCCCGCGCTGAACGCGCGGTCGCCTTCGCCGCGCAGCAGCACGACGCGCACCGTCTCGTCGCGCTCAACCTCCTGCCGGATGCCGGCGAGCGTCTGCGTCATCCCGGGCGTGATCGCGTTCATCTTTTCCGGCCGGTTGATGATGATCTCCGCCACCGCGCCGTGCCTGCGCATCAGTATCTGTTCCTGCATCGCGCCTCCTTGTTTGCCGACTGCCGCAGCAGTCGTGTCCCCTTCTCGTTTTCCCTTATACTTACTTACTAGTAAGTAGCTTGAGCGGACATTAACATCAATCCCGAACGTTGCGCAACGGGAATTTTGAGGAGGCAAAAATGCGAGGCGGCACAGCGGACGCAGAGACGCTCGAAGAACACGCAGGAACGCGGCTGGCCGGCAGGGGTCGTGTAAAATCGGCCGTTGCTTCGCCCCGTATGAGGCTGAGTCACCACACCGATCCTCACCGAGGGAAAACCTTGAGTCAGACCGAGAAGACCGCGAAAACCGACAAGACGGCGCCGGCGACCCGGCAGCGGTCTTCCATGTACGACAGCATCAAGGACGTGGCCAAACGGCTCTTGATCGCGCACGGTTATCACAAGACGACGTTCGGCGTGATCGCGAAGGAACTCGGCATCACGACGACCAACATCCACTATCACTTCGGCAACAAGAACAGCCTTGTCGAGGAAGTGGTGAAGGATTACGTGGCCGGCGCAACGGAAGGTCAGAAGAAAATCTGGCTCGACGAAACCATGTCCTTGCAGGACAAGGTGCAGGCGGAAATCGCCTTCAACCGCAATCTCTTTCGCAAGTACAACCCGAACGGCAAGACGCGCAAGCCGTGGAGTCTGATCGGCCGGCTGCGCCTCGAAAGCGACGTCCTCACCGACGAAGCGCGCGCCGCGCTCGCGGGCTTCACCACGGAAATTCACGGCGCGGTGGAGTTCGCGGTCGCGCACGCGAGCCGCAGCGGCGAGCTCAAGCGCGACACGCCCAAGGAAGACCTGATCTTCCTGCTCACGCATCTGATCGACAGCCTGTCGGTATTCGCACAGGACGCGGGCGGCTTCGAGCGCGTCGAGCAGTTCATGAACTCGTTCTCGCGCGTCGTGCTCGCGAAATACACGAAGTAACCCAGCGTTTTTGCGCATCGCGGGCGCACCGCGCGCTGGACAATTAGATCGATCTACCTTATTGTCGCGGTACGGAGACAATTCATGAGCGATAACGCCTTCAGCATCGCCGTCGTGGGCGCGGGCATGGCATCCGCGCCGCATCTCGCGGGCCTTCTGGACTTGCGGGAGCGGGTGACCGTGCGCCATGTCGTCGCGCGTTCCGAGGCGCGTGCGCGCGTGTTTGCGGATGCGCTGCCGCACGCCCGCGTCACGCTCGACCTGGACACCGCGCTGGCCGATCCGCACGTGAACGCCGTGCTGCTGCTCACGCCGCCGAACACGCATCTGGAACTCGGCGCGAAAATCGCGGCGGCGGGCAAGCATCTGCTGGTCGAAAAGCCAGTCGATGTCACGACCGCGCGCGCTCGTGAACTCGCCGACATATGCGAGCGGCATGGCGTCGTCGCGGCGACGGTGCTGCAGCATCGTACGCGGGATGCCTCACGCAAGCTGCGCGAGTTGCTCGATGCCCGCGCGCTCGGCGACATCCACAGCGCGAGCGTCGCGGTGCCGTGGTGGCGGCCGCAATCCTATTACGACGAACCCGGGCGCGGCACGCTCGCGCGCGACGGCGGCGGCGTGCTGATGACGCAAGCCATTCATACGCTCGATCTGTTCCTGTGGCTCGCCGGCTGTCCCGACGAAGTGTTCGCCTATGCGATCACCAGCCACGCGCATCGCATGGAATGTGAGGACACGGTCGCGGGCGTCATGCGCTATGGCAGCGGCTGCGTCGCGTCGCTCCATGCGAGCACGGCGGTATATCCCGGCTTCGACGAACGCATCGAGATCAGCGGCGCGAACGGCACCGCCACGCTCAGCGGCGGCAGGCTCGTCGTCCATTACGTGGACGGCTCCGTGATCGAGGAAGGCGAAGCAGCATCGCTCGGTTCCGGCGCAAATCCGATGGCCTTCTCGCACCATGCGCATCGGGCGGTCATGGCCAATTTCATCGATGCCGCCACGCGCGGCGCCGAGCCGGTCGCATCGCTACGCAGCGCGCTGACCGTTCAACTGCTGATCGATGCCCTCATCGCGTCGTCGGCGAATCGTCGACCCATGCCGGTCAAGCCCGGCTCGCCAACATGACCCATACGCTCAATGCCGCCGTCGCCGGCGATACGCGCCTCTTCGCCATCGTCGGCGATCCCATCGCGCAGGCACGCTCGCCGCTCGTGTTCAACGAAATCTTCCAGCGCATGGGCGTCAATGCAGTGCTCGTGCCGATGCGAATTCCTGCCGCATCGCTCGCGAGGGCGATCGCGGGACTCAAGGCAGTCGGCAATCTGGACGGCATCGTCGTCACGGTGCCGCACAAGATCGCGATGACGGAACTCGTCGACCGGCTGCTGCCCGCCGCGCAGCACGTGGGCGCGATCAACTGCATGCGCCGCGCCGAAAACGGCGAATGGGAAGGCGACATGTACGACGGCGAAGGCTTCACGCGCGGACTGCGCAAAGAGGGCCACGAGCCGCGCGGCATGGCGGTGTTCCAGGCGGGCGCGGGTGGCGCGGGAAAGGCGCTCGCCCATGCGCTCGCGCGCGCGGGCGTGCGTTCGCTGCAACTGACCGACGTGGATCGCGACAAGCAGGACGCGCTCGTCGCGCAGATCGCGCGGGCCTATCCGGACGTGCGCGTCGTCGCAGGCGGCGAGAAACCGGAGAACGTCGACATGGTGGTGAACGCCACGCCGTGCGGCATGGCGCCGGGCGACCCGCTGCCGTTCGACATCGACAGGCTCGGCCGCGATGTGCTGGTCGCCGACATCATCATGAAACCCGAGCGCACGCCGCTGCTCTGCCGGGCGGAAGAGCGCGGGCATCGCGTTCATCTCGGCCGGCATCTGCTGGAGAATCAGGCGGAACTCGTCGCGGAATTCTTCGGCATCGCACCGATGTGACGCAAGGCGCCGGCAGCGGAACGTCCGGCCGTTTCGGATACACTCCGGGCATACGACTCATCGACCGTTCCAATGTCCCGAGACAAACCCGGTTCTCCCGTTACACTGCTCGACATCGCCAACGATC
The DNA here is from genome assembly GCF_001544795.2 of Caballeronia temeraria. Classification (GTDB taxonomy): domain Bacteria; phylum Pseudomonadota; class Gammaproteobacteria; order Burkholderiales; family Burkholderiaceae; genus Caballeronia; species Caballeronia temeraria. The sequence goes on from NZ_FCOI02000034.1 coordinate 13,975, forward strand.
TCGGCCTGTCTCGCGCCACGGTCTCGCTCGTTCTGCGCAACAGCCCGCGCATTTCCGAGGCTACGCGCGAGCGCGTGCTCGAAGCGTTCAAGCGCAAAGGCTATGTCTATAACCGCCACGCGGCGGGCATGCGCAGCAATCAGACGCATACGGTCGGCGTCGTCGTCAACGATCTCGCCAATCCTTATTTCACGATGCTCGTGCGCGCCATCGAAGCGAGCCTGAGCACGCAAGGCTTCATCACGCTGCTCGGCAACACCGACGAATCGCTCGAACGGCAAAGCCGCTTTCTCGATACGGTGCGGCAGCACAACATCGACGGTCTCATCGTCTGTCCGACGGAATCCACCACGGCCTCGCAGATGCGTCAGGTGCTCGCCTGGGGCATTCCGTGCGTGTTCGCCTCGCGCTACGTGGCGAACCTTCAGGCCGATTACGTGGGCGTGGACAACCGGCGCGGCATGGCGCTCGCGACCTCGCATCTGATCGGCCTCGGGCATCGCCGTATCGCGATGATCGGCGGCGTGATGCGCGCCTCCACCGGCAGCGACCGCGCCGAAGGTTATCGCGAAGCCCTGCGCGCCGCGAAGATCAAGCTCGACGAACGGCTGATCGTGCCCTCGCCGCTCACGCGCTCCGACGGCAAGCGCATCATCACCGAACTGCTGCGCCTGAAGAATCCGCCGACGGCGGTCGTGTGCGGCAACGATATCGTCGCGTTCGGCGTGATGCTGGGCCTGCGCGCGCACGGCATCGAACCGGGCACGGATTTCGGCGTCGTCGGCTTCGACGATGTCCCCGAAGCCGCGCTGTGGGAGCCGCCGCTCACGACGGTACAGGTCTTGCAGGACGAGATCGGCCAGACCGCCGCCGACCTCCTGCTCAAGCGCATGACCGAGCCGTCGCGCACGCCGACGCGCATCGTGTCGGAGCCGGTGCTCATCGTGCGCGGCACCTGCGGCGCGCGCGCCAAGGCCTGAAAAACAGGCTCGCTTTCTCATCGTCCGAACTTTCCCGAGCCGTCCGGTTCGGGTTTCCCTTAGGCAAAATCCGCTTGCGTCACGTCTGCGCAGCCCCTAATCTACGCCCTAGTAGATCGATCTAACACGCGATAAAGACGTGCTCATGCGGCAGCCTTCCGGTCAGTTCCAGCCGCTCCTCCGTGCACTTGCGCCGTAATGCGACACCGCAGTGCGGCAGTGCGATACGGCATGAAAACCATAGGAATCCGATTCATGCGTGACTACCTGCTCTCTCGCCGCAAGCTGCTGATCCTCGCCGCCGCGTCCGCCGCCGCGGGCTACATGCCGCGCCTCGCGCTGGCGGACGGACAGACCATCCGTATCGGCGATGTCGTGGATCGCCACAATCCCGAAGTCATTACCGAGAACGTGATGGCGAAGAAGCTGAAGGAATCGACGGGCTTCGACGCGCGCGTATTTCCCGACGGCGTCCTCGGCTCGCACACCCGCATGAACGAGCAGTTGCGCAACGGCACGCTGGAAATCACGGTCACGAACGTCGCGGATCTGGAAGGCTACGACAAGCGTCTCGGCCTGTTCGCCATGCCCTTCGCGTTTCCGGATCGCAAGTCGCTGTTCTCGGCGCAGGACGGCGCGCTCGGTCAGGCATACGCGGGCATTCTGGACAAGCTCGGCTTCGTGCTGCTGGGCTGGTTCGATTCGGGACAGCGCAGCGTCTACAACCGCACGCGCGCCGTTCACGAACCGGACGATCTCAAGGGCCTGAAAGTGCGCACGCAGGGCAACCAGATCATGATCGCCACCTTCAACCAGCTGGGCGCGCAGGCAACGCCGCTCGACACGACGCAGATCTACTCCGCGCTGCAGCAAGGCGTGGTCGACGGCGCGGAGAACTCGGTCACGTTCTTCGTGCAGCAGCATCACAGCGAAGTGGCCAAGTACTACTCATACACGAATCACTTCTTCTCCATCGACCCGATGCTCGCGAGCAAGAAATGGTTCGATGCGCTCGATCCGAAACAGCGCGACGCCGTGAAGCAGGCGGGCGCCGAGGCGCAACAGCACGAACGCGAACTCTGGATGGCGTCGGACGCGAAGTATCTCTCCGAAGCGAAGAAGAACGGCGCGGCCTTCAACGACGCGAACATTCCCGCGTTCCGCACGGCGGTCAAGCCGATCTACACGAAGTACCGCTCGAACTTCGCCGAACTGGCGACGTATCTGCCGGATCTCTGACCTCAAGCCACAGGTTCTCCGACATGAAACCCCAACCGCTTTCGCCTGCGCCCCGCGACGGCATCAACCAGACCCGCGCGTTTCGCATGCTCGCGAGCGTCGAGGATCTGCTGATCGCGGTGCTGGTTTTCGCGATCTTCTGCGTCGTGCTCGCGGGCATTTTGTCCCGCTTCGTCTTTCACGTTTCGCTTTCGTGGAACATCGAGGTCAGCGTCACGCTGATGATCTGGATGACGTTCATCGGCATCGCGGTGGGCGTGCGCGACAAGGTGCATGTCGCGTTCGAACTGTTCGAGGACAAGCTGAGCGGCCGCTGGCTCACGTGCGCCTCGCTCGTGCAGATGCTGCTGATGGGCTTTCTGCTCGTCGCGCTCGCGTGGGGCGGCTGGCAGTTCACGGAACTCGGCTTCAGTCAACTCACGCCGAGCGGCATTCCGCAGTGGATCTCGTTCGCCGCCATTCCGGCCGGCAGCGCGCTCGGGCTCCTGCATCTCGCGGCGCATGCATGGGACGTCGCGGCGCACGTCGATCTCGACAGCGGCGCGCATCGCGGCCACGGCCATACCGAAACGAGGACGCAATGATTCTGACCATCGGACTGCTTGCGCTGTTCGTGCTCGCCGGCGCGCCGATCATCGCGTCGCTGGGCGCGGTCGGCACCATCGACGGCCTGATGCAGGGCCTGCCGCTCACCAACATCGCCCAGGCGATGTATCACGGCGTCGACTCGTTCACGCTGCTCGCCGTGCCGCTCTTCATCCTCGCCGGCGAAATCCTGTTCCACTCCGGCTCGGCGGGCCGGCTCGTCAACTTCATGAACCTGCTGGTCGGGCGCGTGCCGGGCGGACTGGGCGTGAGCGCCGTGGCATCGACGATGGTGTTCTCGGGCCTGAGCGGCTCGGTGAACGCCGACGCCGCCGCGATCAGTTCCGCCATGCTCCCGTCGATGGAGAAGGCCGGCTACCGCAAGGAATGGTCGTCCGCGATCATCGCGGCGGCGGCGGGCACGGGCATCCTGATTCCGCCGTCGATCACCATCATCGTGCTCGCGACGGTGGCGAACATGTCGGTCACCAAGCTCTTTCTCGCGGCCACGCTGCCCGCCATTCTGGTCGGCGTGACGAAGATGCTCATCATCATGTATCGCTCGCGCCTTGAGCCGCCCGTCGCGCCGGTTCACTTCAGCGTGCCGGAACTGGGCCGCGCGTTCGTGCTCGCGATTCCCGCGCTGGGTGCGCCGATCATCATTCTCGGCGGCATCTTCATGGGCTTCTTCACGGCGACCGAATCGGCGGCGGCGGCGGTCGCCTACGTGACGATCATCACGCTCCTGCAACGCTCGATTCCCGCCCGCGCATGGCTCGGCATCCTCATCAAGGCGGGCCGCACGAGCGCGATCGTGCTGTCGCTCGTGGGCGTCGCGCAGATCCTCGGCTACATGCTCGCGTACAACTCAGTGGGCGAACAGGTCGCGGAATTCGCCTCCCAACTGACGAGCCACAAGATCGTGTTCACGGTGTTCATCGTCGTGGTGTTCTGGCTGCTGGGCGCGCTGCTCGACGGCATTCCCGCGCTGATCCTGCTGATTCCGCTCTTCCTGCCGATCGCGCAGGACGCGGGCTTCAGCGACATCCACTTCGCGATTCTCGCCATCGCCATCGTCGGCATATCGCTCGTCACGCCGCCGATCGGCACAGCCTGCTTCATCGTCACCGGCGTCGCCAATATCCGCATGGTGAATCTCGTGCGGCCGATGCTGCCCTTCATGGCGATCATGTTCGTCACCATCCTGCTGCTCGCCTTCGTGCCGGCATTCTCCGAATGGCTGCCTCGTCTCCTGTACTAGCGCCCGGACGGGCGCGGCCGCTCGCCCTTGTGACCGGCGCGCGGCGCGGGATCGGGGCGGCCATCGCGGCGGAACTGGCGCGCTGCGGCTTCGACCTCGCGCTGGTCGATATCGACGAAACCGGCGCAGCCGATACCTGCGCCGCGGTCGAATCGCACGGCGGCCGCGCGGGCTTCTGGCGGCACGATCTCGCCGACAGCGCCGCGCATCCGGCGCTCGTCGGGCGCATCGTGGCGGCGTGCGGGCCGCTCGCGTGTCTCGTCAACAACGCGGGCGTATCCGCCGACCGGCGCGGCGACCTGCTCGAACTCGGCGAATCGTCTTATGACCGGGTGGTGGACATCAACATGCGGGGCACGTTTTTTCTCACTCAGGCGGTGGCGCGTCACATGGCATCGAGCGGCAACGAGCATGCGCGCGCCATCGTCACGGTGTCGTCGGTGAGCGCGGAGCTGGCGTCCGTCGAGCGCGGCGAATACTGCATGTCGAAGGCCGGTCTCGGCATGCTGACGCGGCTTTTCGCGCTGCGCCTGGCGCCGCTCGGCATCGGCGTATTCGAAGTGCGGCCCGGCATCATCCGCACGCCGATGACCGAAGCCGTCGCCGCGCGCTACGACGAACGCATCGCGGGCGGCCTCGTGCCGATGCAGCGCTGGGGCACGCCGCAGGACGTCGCCTCGGCGGTGGCGGCGCTCGCGTCCGGGCGCATGGGTTTCGCCACCGGAAGCGTGCTGAATATCGATGGCGCGCTGTCCATCCCGCGTCTGTGAGGTTCCCTTTCTTTTCCAACTCAAGCGCGAGTCACGCGACATGAACAGTCTCGAACTGCCTACCTCTTCCGGTGCGCTGGAACGCTATACGCTTGCCGGCACGCCGCTGCCTGAAGTCGAAAGTTCCGCGCCCTTCAACCGCATCGCGCTGTCGGCGGCGCACGTCGTCGCCGATCCCTTCGCGAACGCCGATCCTTCCGGCGGCGGCCGCATCGACTGGGACAAGACGCTCGAATATCGCCGCTACCTCGCGGGGCTCGGGCTCGGCATTGCCGAAGCGATGGACACCGCGCAGCGCGGCATGGGCCTCGACTGGCAGGAAGCGCTGCAACTGATCCGCCGCACGCGCGCGGAACTCGCCGACGCCCGCGTGCCGATCTTCAACGGCTGCGGCACGGACCATCTCGATCCCGCATCCGTCGATTCGCTCGACGCCGTGATCAGCGCGTATCTGCAACAGGTCGATGCCATCCAGACAGCCGGCGGCCGGCTGATCCTGATGGCGAGCCGCGCGCTGGCGCGCATCGCGCGAACGCCGGACGACTATGCGACGGTGTATCGCCGCGTGCTGGCGCAAGTGGAGCAGCCGGTGATCCTTCACTGGCTCGGCGACATGTTCGATCCCGCGCTCGCCGGCTACTGGGGCACCGACGATCTCACCGCCGCGCGCGACGTGGCGCTCGAAGTCATGCGCGAATCCGCCGCGAAGGTGGACGGCATCAAGGTCTCGCTGCTCGACAAGCAGCGCGAGATCGACATGCGCCGCCTGCTGCCCGCCGGCGTGAAGATGTACACGGGCGACGACTTCAACTACCCGGAACTGATCGCCGGCGACGAAGCGGGGTACTCGCACGCGCTGCTCGGCATCTTCGACGGCATCGCGCCCGTCGCATCGGCCGCGCTCGCCGAACTCGCCGCTGGACGCCGCGAGCGCTTCCACGCGATTCTCGCGCCCACGGTGCCGCTGTCGCGCCACATTTTTCGCGCGCCGACGCGCTTTTACAAGACGGGCATCGTCTTTCTCGCGTTCCTGAACGGCCATCAATCGCATATGACGATGCTCGCGGGTCATCAGGCCATGCGCCCGCTGCCCTATTTCGTCGATCTCTTCAAACTCGCCGATGCCGCCGGCCTGCTGCGCCAGCCGGAACTCGCCGTCGCGCGCATGAAGCGCTTTCTCGCCGTCTACGGCGTGTCCCAGGACTGAAGGAGACATTCGATGGGACAACTCATCGCGCGCCGCGACGGCGCCGTGCTGACGCTGGAACTGAGCAATCCGCGCAAGGCGAACGCGCTCGACTTCGCGATACTCGCCGCGCTCGACGAGCAGATCGCGCATATCGAGGAAGACGAGCGCATTCGCGCCGTGGTCTTGCGCGGCACCGAAGGCGGCGCGTTCAGTTCGGGCGCGGACATTCGCGAATGGTCCGCGCTGGCGCCGGAAGTCTTCGCGCGCAAATGGGTCGGCGAAGGCAACGAAACGTTCCGGCGCTTCGAGCGCCTGCGCTGCCCGAGCATCGCGCTGATCGAAGGTTTGTGCTTCGGCGGCGGGCTGGAGCTTGCGCTGTGCTGCGATCTGCGGCTCGCCACGGACGCCGCGCGGCTGCGCTTTCCGGAAGTCGCCATCGGTGCGATTCCCGGCTGGGAAGGCGGCGACCGCCTGCAGCGCATCGCGGGGCGCGCGCGCGCGCTCGAAGCCGTGCTGCTGTCGCGCGAGATCGATGCGCCGACCGCGCTGCAATGGGGCGTCGTCAATGCCGTCTGCGCGCCGCAGGACGCCGGCGTGCGCCTCGCCGACTGGACCGCGCGGCTGTGCGAGGTATCGCCGCGCGCCGCCGCGTCCGCCAAGGCCCTCATCCTCGATGACGCGAAGGACGCGCGCATCGCCTATCCGCAAGCCGCGCTCGACGTGCGCAACAGCGCCGACGCGCAACGCGGCATCGACGCCTTCTTCGCTAAAACCACTGCCGTCTTCTAAACCATGAACGTTCTCTTCCAGCGCACGCATCAACGCTCGTTCGGCACGTGGCCGCTACAGGGCCGGCAATTGCACGACGCCCTCGCCGCCGCCATCGAAACGGGTTATCGCGCGATCGACACCGCGCAGCTCTACGACAACGAACTCGGCGTCGGCTCGGCGCTGCGGGCGATCGGCGTGCCGCGCGACGAGTTGTGCATCACCACGAAGATCGCGCCCGCCAACGATTCCGGCGAACGCTTCATGCCGACGCTGCGCGAAAGCCTCGACAAGCTGAAGGTCGAACAGGTCGACGTGCTCCTGCTGCACTGGCCGCCCGCCGACGGCGACGTCGCGCCTTCGGTGCGAAGGCTCGAAGAGGCGCAGCGCGCGGGACTCGCGCGGCATATCGGCGTGAGCAACTTCACCGCCGCGATGATGCGCGCCGCCCGCGCCGCGACGGCGCTGCCGCTCGTCACGAATCAGGTGGAGTTTCATCCGTTGCTGGACCAGCGCGTCTTGCTGCGAGCCGCAGCCGAGACCGGCATTCCGCTGTCGTCGTATTGCTCGGTCGCGCGCGGCGAAGTCTTCAACTATCCGCTGTTCGGCGAGATGGGCGCGCAGTACGGCAAGAGCGCCGCGCAGATCGTGCTGCGCTGGATTCTCCAGAAAGGCGTGCCGATCAACACCATGTCCACGCAGCGCAAGAACATCGAGGCCAATTTCGATGTGATGGACTTCACGCTGTCGAGCATCGACATGGAACGCATCGATGCGCTGAACGCGACGAACTACCGCATTGTCAATCGGGACCGGGTGCCGCATGCGCCCGATTTCGACTGATCGCGACGCAGGCTAGCCGACAAGGACAACGACATGAGCCATTCCCTGCTTTACGACGAGATCGAACCGGGTCTCGCCTTCGCGACATCGGGCATCGTGGTGACGGAAAGCCACGTGGTGCAGTTCGCGGGCATTTCGGGCGATTTCTTCGATGTCCACATGGACGATGAATTCGCGCGCGGCGTCGGCTTTCCGGGGCGCGTCGCGCATGGCCTCCTGTGCCTCGCGATGGTCGACGGCCTCAAGAACCGCGCGGCCACGCAACTGGCTGCCGTCGCGACGCTCGAATGGACGTACCGCTTTCACAAGCCGGTGCTGATCGGCGACAGGATCCAGGGGCGCATCGCCGTGTTCGACAAGCGGCCGACGCGGCGCGCCGATCGCGGCATCGTGCGTCTGCAGGTGGAAGTGCGCAACCAGGACGGCGTGCTGATCCAGGACGGCATCAACGTGCTCATGGTCCGCGCGCTCGCGCGGACGGGCCACGAGGAACGATGAAATGAAACGTGCAAACCTGACTGATCCGGACGCCATGGCCGCCGCGATCTTCGACGGCGCGGTCGTCGTACTGAGCGGCTCGGGCGGCGGCTTGGTCGAACCCGATCACATCACGTCGGCCATCGAGCGGCGCTTTCTGGCGACCGGGCATCCGCGCGATCTCACGCTGATCCACGGACTCGGCATCGGCGACGGGCTCAGCAGCGGCGTCAGCCGCTTCGCGCACGAAGGCATGGTGAAGCGCGTCGTCGGCGGTCACTGGACGTGGTCCAAGCCGATGCAGAAGCTCGCCCGCGAAGAGCGCGTCGAAGCTTACACGATGCCCGCGGGCGTCATCCAGACGCTGATCCGCGAAGCGGGCGCGGGGCGGCACGGGCTCGTGACGCACATCGGTCTGGACACCTTCGCCGATCCGCGTCACGGCGGCGGCCGCGTCAACGCCCGCGCACGCGACGATCTCGTCGAAGTCATCAAGCTAGGCGGCAAGGAACTGCTCTGGTACAAGCCCTTCGAGATCGACTTCGCGATCGTGCGCGGCACGACTGCGGACATGCAGGGCAATCTGACGTCGCGCGAGGAACCCGCCGACATCGACGCGTTCGCCGCCGCGCTCGCCGCGCACAACGCGGGCGGGCGCGTGTTCGCGCAGGTCCGCGACGTATCGGCGACGCCGATCACGCCCGCGCGCGCGGTGACGGTGCCGGGCGTGCTCGTCGACGACATCTGCGTCCACGCCGAGCAGAAGCAGACGACCGGCGCCGCCTACGATCCCGCGATCAGCGGCGAGCTGCCCGCGCCGGATACGCGCACGCCGCCCGCATTGCCGCAAGGCATCCGCTACATCATAGCGAAACGCGCCGCGCAAGAACTGGTGCCGGGCGCGTGCGTCAACTTCGGCTACGGCCTGCCCGACGGCATTCCGGCCGTCGCGCACGCAGCGGGCGTCGATATCAGCTGGACGGTCATCGAACAGGGATCGCACAACGGGGAGCTGCTCGGCGGTGACCTGTTCGGCGCGACGCGCCATGCGAGCGCCATCCTCAAGTCCAACGACCAGTTCGATTTCTTCAGCGGCGGCGGCATCGATATCGCCTTTCTCGGCATGGGCGAACTGGATGCGCAGGGCAACGTCAACGTGTCGTGGCTGGGCGAGAACATTGTCGGGCCGGGCGGCTTCGTCGATATCACGCAGCGCACGCGCAAGGTCGTGTTCTGCGGCACGTTCGAAGCGAAGGGGCTGGACGTGGAACTCGCCAACGGACAGGTGCATATCCGCCGCCACGGCGCGGTGCCGAAGCTCGTGCCGCAGGTGCGTCATATCACGTTCAGCGGCAAGCGGGCGCGCGCCGATGGCCAGCAGGTGCTCTACATCACTGAGCGCGCCGTGTTCGAGCTCGCCGCCGAGGGCTTGCGGCTGATCGAAGTCGCGCCGGGCGTCGACCTCGTGCGCGACGTGCTCGAGCGCATGCCGTTCGACGTGGCGCTGCATCCGTCGCTGCGGGAGCGCAAGGAGCGCGCATCGCACGCGGCGGCATCCAGCGAAGGCTGACCGGAGATATCGATGGATTTCATGCTCGGCGACACGCAGAAGATGATGATCGAGACGGCGCGGCGCTTCGTGCGCACCGAGTTGCAGCCGCTCGAACAACAAGTGGAAGACGAAGGCGCGCTGCCGCACGATATCGCGCGGGGTCTGCAACAGCGCGCCGGCGCGCTCGGGCTGTACGCGGTCAACATGCCCGCCGAACTGGGCGGCGGCGGCCTCAATACCGTCGATTCGATGCTCTGCGAGGAACAGTTCGGCCATAGCTCGGATATTCTCGTGCGGCGCGCGTTCGGCAACGTCTACGACGCGCTGCTCGCCTGCGAAGGCGAACAGATCGAGCGCTGGCTCAGGCCATCGGTCGAGGGCGAGCGCACGTGCGGGCTCGCGATCACCGAAACGGGCGCCGGTTCGGATGCACAAGGCATCAGAACGACGGCGCGCAAGACGGCGTCGGGCTGGGTCCTCAACGGCAGCAAGCACTTCATCAGCGATGCGCAATGGAGCGACTTCTTCCTCGTCTCGGCGCGCACCGGCGAAAAGGAAATTTCGCTCTTCGCGGTGGACAAGAACCTGCCCGGCTTCACGCTCGGCAAGGATCAGCAGATGATGGGCCTGCGCGGCACGCCGCATCACGAACTCTTCTTCGACGATGTCCCGCTCGAACCGATGGCGCTCATCGGCGGCCAGGGCGAAGGCTTCAGACTGGCGATGAACATGCTCGGGCGCGTGCGGCTCGCGTTGATTGGCGCGCGCGGCATCGGCAAGGCGACGCACGTGCTGGAGATGATGATCGAGTATGCGGGCGAGCGGCGGCAGTTCGGCACGCGCATCGGCGATTTCCAGATGATCCAGCAACTCATCGCCGATAGCGTCATGGAGATCAACGCGGCGCGTCTCATGCTGCTCAACACCGCCGCGATGATGGACGCGCAACAGGACGCGCGCGAGTGGATCTCGATGGTCAAGGTGCAGGCGTCGGAAACGCTCGGGCGCGTGGTGGACCGCGCGGTGCAGGTGTTCGGCGGCATGGGCTTCTGCAAGGAGCTGGCCATCGAACGTTATTACCGCGATGCGCGCGTCTATCGCATCTTCGATGGCACGTCGGAGATTCATCGCGGCATCATCGCGCGTCAGGCGATGAAGCGCGGCGCGGCGCTTTTCGATCTTCACCGCTAGGACGGACATCGACATGAGCAAGGTCATTTCCGCCGACTCAGCCGCGCAACTGCTTCACGACGGCGATATCGTCAGCATCAGTTCGTCGAGCGGCCTCGGCTGTCCCGACAAGGTGCTGGCGGCCATCGGCGCGCGCTTCGAACGCGAGGGACAGCCGCGCGGCATCACGACACTGAACCCGATCGCGGCGGGCGACATGTACGGCGTGAAAGGCATCGATCATCTCGCGCGGCGCGGGCTGCTCGCGCGCACGCTGGCCGGATCGTATCCGAGCGGGCCGTCGTCGCTGCCGATGCCCGACGTGTGGCGCATGATCGTCGACAACGAGATCGCGGCGTACAACGTGCCGAGCGGCATCCTCTTCGACATGCACCGCGACGCCGCCGCGCGCCGCCCCGGCGTGCTGACGAAGGTCGGCATGGGCACCTTCGTCGATCCCGAACTGCAAGGCTGCGCGATGAACGCCGCCGCGCGCGAGAAGCCGATCGTGCGCAAGGTTACGTTCGACGGCGGTGACTGGCTGTATTTCCCGGCCATCGCGCCGCGCGTGGCGATCATTCGCGCGACCACCGCCGACGAAGCCGGGAATCTCTCCTACGAGCACGAAGGCGCGCTGCTGGGCGGCATCGATCAGGCGCTGGCCGCGCGCAACAACGGCGGCATCGTGATCGCCCAGGTCAAGCGCGTGGCGCGGTCCGGCACGCTGCGGCCGCAGGACGTCCGCGTGCCGTCCAATCTCGTCGATTACATCGTGGTCGATGCGGATCAGTGGCAGACCACGCAGACGCCGTACGATCCCGCCATCAGCGGTGAAATCTCATTGCCGATGCACGCGTTCGAAACCACGCCCTGGGGCCCGGAAAAGGTCATCGCGCGCCGCGCCGCGATGGAACTCGCGCACGGCTGCGCGGCCAATCTAGGCTTCGGCATCTCGGCGAACGTGCCGCGCATTCTGCTCGAAGAGGGTCTGCACGGCGAAGTGACGTGGGCCATCGAACAGGGCGCGGTCGGCGGCGTGCCCTTGCTCGGATTCGCGTTCGGATGCGCGTCGAACGCGGATGCCATCGTCGCGTCGCCGAATCAGTTCACGTACTTTCAGGGCGGCGGCTTCGATATCGCGCTGCTGTCCTTTCTTCAGGTCGATGGCGACGGCAGCGTGAACGTGTCGCGGCTCGCATCGAAGCCGTATCTGACGGCCGGTTGCGGCGGTTTCGTCGATATCACCGCGCATGCGAAACGCATCGTGTTTTCAGGCTTCTTCACGGCCGGCGCGAAACTCGACGTGGGCGGCGGCACGCTTTCGATTCTCGCGGAAGGCCGCACGCGCAAGTTCGTGCAAAGCGCCGAACAGATCACGTTCAGCGGCCGCATCGGACGCGAGCGCGGGCAGCGCGTGACGTATGTGACGGAGCGCTGCGTCATCGAGTCGAGGGACGATGGCCTGACCGTGTGTGAGATCGCGCCCGGCGTGAATCTGCAACGCGACATTCTCGATCAGGCCGGGATCGCATTGAAGGTCGCGTCCGATCTTCGCACGATGGACGCCGCGCTCTTCACCGATGCGCCGTTCGGACTGCGGCTCAAGCCGAACGTGCAAGCGCGCTCATAGCAGATCAGCAGCACGCGAACAGGCGCTCGCGGCAGATGCGCAAGGTTTCGTCGGCGGGGCGCGCCCACCAGTCGAGCCGCGAGAAGATCTCCACTTCGACGGGACCGTCGAAGCCCGCGCACTCCACCGCCGCACGCAGACGTCGAAGGTCGATCACGCCATCGCCCATCATGCCGCGATCCTGCAGCGGATCGCGCGTTTCGACGAGCCAGTCGCAGACATGCAGCGCGAGTATGCGTCCCGCTGCCCGCGCGATGGCCGGCATCAGCGCCGGGTCCCACCACACGTGATAAGCGTCGATGGCCACGCCGAAATGTCCGTCGCGCGATGGATCGAGCGTGTCGCACCAGTCGAGCGCCTGATCGAGCGTGTTGAGCAGGCTGCGGTCGGCGGCATAGACGGGATGCAGCGGTTCCAGCGCGATGCGCACGCCCGTCTCCTGCATGGCAGGCTGCAACGCGGCGAGGCCGTCGAGAATTTGCGCGCGTGCATCGTCGACATCGCGCGAACCGGGCGGCAGGCCGCCCACCACCGCGACCAGCACCGGCGCGCCGAGCACGGCGGCGGTTTCCAGCGCGCGGCGGTTGGAATCGATGGCCGCGCGCCGCCCCGCCGCGTCGTTCGCCGCGAAATACGCGGTGCGGCAATACGCGTTGACCTTGAGGCCCGCAGCGCGAATGGCGCTGGCCGCAGCCTGCGGCTTCGTTTCGTCGATTTCCTGACGCCACGGCGTGATCCAGCCGAAACCCTGTTCGGCAATGCGGGCCGCCGTCGTCTCGATCGGCTCTCGATAACCCAGCGTCGCGGTGTTGATGCAGCAGCGATCGCCGCGCCCGTTCAAGTCGCGCATGGTTTTCCTCAGAAGCGCTGGATCATCAGCCCGCCGTCGACGCGCACTTCCTGCGCCACGGTGTACGGCAGCAGTCCCGCCGCCATCGTGCGGATCACGCGCGCGACGTCTTCGGGCTGGCCCCAGCGCGGCGTGGCGGTCATGCCTTCGGCGATCAGCGCATCGTATTTGCCCTTCGACGGCGCGGTCATCTCCGTGAGAATCAGCCCGGGCTGCACCTCGAATACGCCGATGCCGTGCGACGCGAGCCGCAGCGCGAAAAGACGCGCGGCCATCGACGATGCGCTTTTGGACATGCAGTATTCGCCGCGTTCGACGCTCGCCACCACCGCGTTCGACGACGTCACGAACACGATGCTGCGCGCGCCTTCCGCGGCGGGCGCTCGCGTTGTCATCGACCTGGCGACGGCTTGCGTCAGAAAGAACGTGCCGCGCGTGTTGATGTCGAAGCAGCGGTCGTAACTTTGCGCGTTCACGTCGAGCAGATCGCCGCGATTCAGCACGGACACGCCCGCGTTGTTCACCAGACAGTCGATGCCGCCGAAGCGCTCGTCGATCGCGGCGAGCACGCCCGAGTGCGCGTCGATATCGCCGATGTCGAGATCGAAGCTCGCGCAACGGCGCCCCAGCGCTTCGACTTCGGCTTCGAGCGCGCGCAGCCGGCCGGCGTCGTTCAAGGCAATGGCGGCGATATCGAAGCCTTCGGCGGCGAGCGCCAACGCGACGGCGTGCCCGATCCCGCGCGAAGCACCGGTGACGATGGCGGTTCTGCTCATGATCATGCCTTCAGCAATTGACGCGCGATGATGACGCGCTGAATCTGGTTCGTGCCTTCGTAGATTTGCGTGATCTTGGCGTCGCGATAGAGACGTTCGACTTCATAGCCGCGAATGTAGCCGCTGCCGCCGAAGATCTGGATGGCGTTGCTGGTGTGCTGCACGGCGGCGTCCCCGGCAAAGCATTTCGCCATCGACGCGGCGGCGGTCGCCTCCACGCCCGCATCGATTTTCGAAGCCGCCGAGCGCACGAGCAGGCGCGCCGCTTCGGTGTCCTTGGCCATGTCGGCGAGCATGAACTGGATGGCCTGGAACTCGGCGATCGGCTGGCCGAACTGCTTGCGCATCTTCGCCTGCTCGATGCCCGCCTCCAGCGCCGCCTGCATGATGCCGACGGCCAGCGCGCCGATGCCCACGCGCCCTTTTTCGAGGACGCTCATCATCATGTGGAAGCCGCGCCCCTCGGTGCCGAGCAATGCGTCGGCGGGAAGCTTCACATCGTCGAAATGCAGTTCTCCGACTTGCGATGCGCGCTGCCCGAGCTTGTGCTCTTTCGGCCCGCGCGATACGCCCTTCGACGCGCAATCCACGATGAAGATGCTCATGCCGCGCTTGCCCGCGCCGGGGTCGGTGCGTGCCAGCACGAGGGCGACGTCCGCGACGGGCGCATTGTGTATCCAGAGCTTCGAGCCGCTGAGCGACCAGCCGTCGCCATCGGGCACGGCCGTGGTCTTGACGCCGGAGACGTCGCTGCCCGCGCCTGCTTCGGTGATGCAGTACGCGCCTTTCGATTCCGCGCGCACCAGCGGCCCGAGCCAGCGGTCGATCTGCGCGGGCGTGCCGTGCTTGCCGAGCAAGGTGCCGAGCAGTTCGACGAGTCCGCACTGATCCGCCACCGACGAGTAACCGCGGCTCAGTTCTTCCATGACGATGGAATACGCGAGGCAGTCGAGCCCCGCGCCGCCCATCGACTCGGGCACGGTGATGCCGAAAAGGCCGGTTTCGCCCATCTGCCGGTATATGTCGGCAGGAAAGCATTCGTCACGGTCCAGCCGCTCTGCTTCAGGGCGGATGACTTCGTTTGAGAAGCGCCGGGCCATGTCGGCAACTTGTTGATGCTCGGTCGAAAGAATCACCTCGTCTCCCTTCTTCATGCGCTGATTTGACGTTACTTTATGCCTGTTAGATCGATCTAGCAAGCGGGTAATCGCCGGAGCATTCGAGGGGTTGTTCTCAGTAACTTGGGCGTGGGTGGCGCTGGTTGCACGCCGGTTCACGCCGGCGTGCGAACTTCGAAAGCGCGTCAGCCGCGCGCTTCCGTACCTTTCAACGCTTCATGCGTGTGAGCATGTCGGGCGCCATATTTGAGTTCGAAATGCGCGCCTTTTCCGCTCCGCGTAGGCGGGAAATGCTCGCCTTCGACGCACGTCACTTCGAAGGTATCTTTGCCGTCGTCGCGAACTACGGCGTAGATGCCCGAGACTTTTACGATCTCGCCGGGCTTGTAAGAGTTATCGCCTGCCATTTTTTTCTCCAGAGTCAGTGGACATTCAAACGGCAGCAACCACCGTGCCAAGTAGAGTCGATTTTATTTCGTATGCCTGATTACCTGCTCAAAGCGCCATCGCTTCGATCGCATCGCCGATGCGGCCGGAGTCGTCGTAATGAACCATATGTCCGGAGCCCTGCACGACTGAAAGCACGCTTTGTCTGATCGCCTTGGACAAGCGTCCCGACTGCGATTCAGGATCGGCGATCTTGTCATCGCTGCCCGCGAAGATGCGAACGGGTACATCGATCTCACCGTATCGCTCTGACATCGAGGCCGCAGCCGGAATCATGTACGCGGCATCTTCCGCCGTCGCGCGCATCTGCGACGGGCGCAAGACCGGCTCGCGCGGCACATACGTATGAAACGAATCGGGCACGGCGCGCGGTGCGAACATCGCATCGATGGTGCGGTCGTACATCATGCGCGCGACGATCGGCGAGACCGTATAGCGCATGACATCGCCAAGCACCGGAATTGCGGCAGGCGCGCTGATCGCAACGTCCGCGCGCGGGGTCGGATAGAAATAGCCCGAGATTAATGTAAGCCCGCGAATGTCCATCTTCGGATCGAGCGCCATAGCCGTCGCGACGAGACAGCCGAGCGAATGCCCGACGATGACCGCATCCGGCAGCCCCAGCTTCTGCAGCGCCCGCTGGATCAACGCGGCCTGAGCCTGCGGTGTCCACAGGCGATCACGTGGGCGGCTGCTATGTCCGAAGCCTGGACGATCAAACGCGATGACGCGATGCCGCGCCGTCAGGCGATCGAACATGCCACTCGCGAAGTAATCCTGCACCGTGACGAGATTGCCATGCAGCAGCACGACGATGGGACCATCGCCTTCATCGAAATAGTGGAGGCGCACGCCATCGACATCGATGAACTGTCCGAGGGGCGGAAAATCGCGCTCCGCACGGCGCGCGCGCAGGGCGGTCCACGCCGCGATGCCGATCGATGCGACCGCCGCGCCGCCGAGCAGCGCCTTTCGCAAGAGCATTGAATTGCTTTTCGATGTGACTCGCATAGTCGATGCCTATCATTGGTTACGTACATCTGCGTGACTGGGCTTGCAATGCGTGTTCCAGCGCGCCGGTGCGAAACGCTGCGATTTCAAGACTCCGTGCCAAGCATTCGCTTCATGGCATACGCGTTGCTGATTCGCAATGAGACCGATGTCATCAAACTGCTTCGACCATCGGACCTTTTTTCAACGCGGCCCTCGCGCCGCGTCACGCCAGTGCGATTTTCCCCCTCTGAGACCGCGGCAGCGTCGCCGTAAGTGACCCCATTCGGGTCCTCTAGTCGACTGCGTCATTGCATTTGCACCGCACGAATCTTTCGTGAAGGATCGTCATGCTTCCATTTGATCGGCTTCGGATTTTTGTTGTGCTCACGGATGTAGTGCATGAGTTTGCGATCCAGGTCTTTTACCGAAGTGAAGTGCCGCGGGCGATCACATCACGCTGGATGCGCGAGAACCCGTTTTCCACTTGGTTGAGCCACGACTAGTAGGTCGGCGTGAAGTGCAGACGTACGTCGCGATGAGCGTTGAGGAAGTCGGCGACCCGCTGCGTCTTGTGGCTGCTGACGTTGTCACAGATGACGTGGATTTCCCTGCGTTTGGGCTGGCTGGCGACGACATCGGTCAGAAAGGCTACGAACTGTTCGCTTGTGTGGCGCGCCGCCGTCCTGCCAAAAACTTCGCCGGTAGCAGTATTGAACGCCGCGAATAAACTGAGCGTGCCGTTGCGCTTGTACTCGAAGCCGTGACTCTCGGCGCGCCCCGGCGACAGCGGCAGCATCCGGTCCTTGCGGTCGATTGCCTGAATCGCAGTCTTCTCCTCCACACGAAACATCGCTGCGTGCGCCGGCGGGTTCAGGTAAAGCCCGATCACGTCGGCTGCCTTGGCCTCGAAGTCCGGGTAGTTGGAGATCATGTGCCGCTCTAACTGTTGCGGCTCGATGCCGTGCTTGCGCCAGATCCGTTGCACGGCCGAGACCGAGACGTCGCCGAGCTCTGCCGCGAGCTTGTAGCTACTCCAGTGTGTCGAGGCGTCGGCGGGTTTGTGCTTGAGAGTGCGATTGAGCACCCGCGCCTCAAGTCTCGCCTGCGGCTGCTTGGGAGCGCCCCCGGAGTGCCGGGCGTACATGCCGGACAGTCGCTCGCTAAGAAAGCGCCCCGACCAGCGTGCGATGAAGCGCGAGTCGCAACCCAGAGTGCGCATGATACTGTCGCGCGATTCGCCGTCCTCGAGCATCAGGATCAACTTCGCGCGTCGTACGTCCGCCGCACGCACCGTTCGGCTGCGCGCCGCCGACAGCAGTTGCTCGCGTTCGGTTCCGGTCAGATTCATTTTGCCCATGACCCATATCTAAACATAGACAGCGTTCTATTCAATGACGCACTGCACTAGTCCTGTCGCGCTGGGCAACAGCGGCACGCCACCGAAGACACGTTCTTTCGATCTACGCGCGGCGAGGCGTTGGTGACCGTTCTACAGCACGCACGAGACCAGGCCGTGAGCCCGGTGCTCACCGCGCAACGAGGTGCAGAGGATCGTCGGAAGGCATCGACCGCCTGCAGACTTGGGCGACGATTGCTGCTCGCCATACAGAACGCCAGTTCATCGAACTCGACCGCTTTCAGACGTCGCTGACACCTCAATGCACCGCTGTCGCGCGGTTGCATCAACGGGTGCGGCAATGACGCGTTGATCGAAGTGGGGGCATCAAGAAGTGGTCAGACGATGTCGTAGAGCTTCGCCGACATCGATGACGACGCGCCGCTACACAATCGGTCGAGCATCTCTCCTTGAGAATTTTGCGGGATCAATTGCCGCTTCCCGGGGAGTATCGCCGGCAAAGCCGCCGAACCACCTGACAACCTGATCGGCATATGCGGAGACGATGCCTTTCGTCCGCTTGCGCTCTCTTGGCGAAGCACCATCGCCTGAACGGGGGCGTCGCCGCATTTGCCGCACATAGCATCGCGCGTCATACGCGCAGGAGCTCCGGTGAACCGTTGTCCGGGGCTCACGGGTGATCCGGTGGTCCTCTCGCAGAAGCCGGACTCGCTCAGCCGCACAGTGCTCCAGAGCGGACGCGCCCGTCGACGGAAACGGGACGCGAGCCCAGGTTTGCCGACAAGCTCACGGACACCGAGCCCGCCCGCGTGCTGACCTTCGTGCGCGCCACGTGGGGCAACGACGCGCGGTGTGAAGCGCACGCACGATGCAGTCGTGCCCAGCGCGCATCACAGAGATCGGCGGCGCGGCACGGCCATTGCGCGTGCGACCGGACCACAAAACGGTTCGATCATGACGGACACCCATTCCAGACTGCTGGTAATTTCTCCCCATCTCGACGACGCCGTTTTCAGTTGCGGCGCCGCGCTCGCCGCCTCTCCGGGCGCCGTGGTCTGCACGGTGTTCGCGGGGGCGCCGCGCGACGAGCGCGTCACAGAATGGGACACCCAATGCGGCTTCGCCGATGCGCGCGACGCGATGCGCACGCGCCGCGCCGAAGACGCCGCCGCGCTCGAAGTGCTCGGCGCACGCGCGGTGCATCTTCACTTTCTGGATGCGCAATACATGGAGGACGATGCCAACACGCCGGCATACATCGCGGCGTCGCTGCTCGACGTGATACACCACCACGCATGTGATGTCGTGTTCATTCCGCTCGGCCTGTTTCATTCGGATCACGCGCTAGTCCACGAAGCGTCCTGTATCGCATGCGTTTCGGACACGTCCGTTACGTGCATTGCCTACGAGGACTGCCTTTATCGTTGCATGAACGGTCTCGTGCAGCGCAGGATCGCAGAGCTTGCGAGCCAGGGCATCGAGGCGACGCCTCTGCTCGAACCGGTTGATGCCGGAACCTTCCAGCGCTGCTTCGAAACCAAGCAGCGCGCAGTGCAACGCTACGCAAGCCAGCTTCGCGCGTTCGGTCCGCATGGCTACGACGACGTGCTCGCGCTCGAGCGATTCTGGACATTGCGCCATGTGTGATCCGGCAACGCTTCCCGATTCTAGCGATGCGCGACTCACGGTGGTCGTGCTTACCTACAACCGAGCCGCTCAGGTGCTCGACACGCTCGCAAGACTTGCCGCGTTGCCGGATCGCATCGGCATCATCGTGGTAGATAACGCCTCGACGGACGGTACGGCCGAACGCATCGCGGCAAGCTTTCCCTTCGTCGATCTCGTCGTCGCGCCGGTCAACCTCGGCGCGGCGGGCCGAAACCTGGGCGTCGCGCGAGTGAAGACGGAGTACGTCGCCTTCTGCGACGACGACACCTGGTGGAGTCCCGGCTCGCTCTCGCACGCGGTCGCCATCCATGATGCCGCGCCGCGCGTCGCCGTGCTCAATGCGCGCGTCGTGGTCGGCGAGCATGGCAAGACCGACGAAACCTGCGAGCGCATGCGCGAAAGTCCTTTACCCAACGAAGGATTGCCGGGCCCCGCGCTCATCGGCTTTATGGCAGGCGCATGCGTGTTCCGCACGGAGGCCTTCCGCGCGGCGGGCGGCTATGAGCCAAAGCTATTCATCGGTGGAGAAGAGACGCTCGTCTCGCTCGATGTGCTTGGCGCTGGCCACGAGATCGTCTATATAGATGCGCTCGTCCTGCATCACCATCCTTCCCCTTTACGCGACGACGCCTTGCGGCGCAGGCTGCTTGCGCGCAATGCCGCGTGGGTCGCGTGGCTGCGTCTCCCGCTCGGCGAAGCATTGCACGCGACGCGGAACGCGCTGCGCGTATCGCGCGCCGAACGCTCGCTTCGGCGTGATCTGCCGCGCTTGATCGCCGGCATTGCATGGGCGCTCGCGAGACGCCGCGTGATCCCGGCGCGCGTCCGGGAGATGAGGCGCATGGTCCGTGAAGACGACGCACGGCGCGCAAGCCATGCTGTACCCGCACGTCGTTTCCGTTCTACACGAACGACGTAAAAGCGCGTTCCCCGCGCAACGAACCAAACGATATGTGTTTCGTTGCGGTATGCACCGTCAATCGTTTCGGATAACTTCCGGGTCTCGCAACGAGTGGCACAGTGAATGCTGAACCGGTTCGTGATCCAAGCCATGGCGCATCACCTGCCGCAAACATGCCGATCGGCATCATATAACAGGAGACTCTCGTGAAGATCGCTCTGATCAGTGAACACGCTTCGCCGCTGGCCATAGCGGGCGGGGTCGACAGCGGCGGCCAGAACATCTATGTGGCGAACGTCGCACGCCAGCTCGTGCGCATCGGTCACGAGGTCGATGTCTTCACGCGCTGCGACCGCTCACTGCTGCCGCTCGTCTCTCGCTTCGAAAACATCCGTGTGGTCAACGTGCCTGCGGGTCCGCCCGTGCAGTTGCCGAAGGAGCAGCTGCTGCCGTATATGGATGCGTTCGCCCGCTTCATGCTCGACTTCATGCATCGCGAAGCGCAACCGTATGCGGTCGTGCATGCCAACTTCTTCATGTCGGGCCTGGTCGGGCTGCGTATCAAGGATGCGACCGGCCTGCCGCTCGTCACGACGTTTCATGCGCTCGGGCGTGTTCGGCGCCTGCATCAGGGCGGATCGGACGGCTTTCCGGACGCGCGCTTCGCCATCGAAGACGAACTGGTGCAGCGCTCCGATTCGGTGATCGCCGAATGCCCGCAGGACGAGAGCGACCTGATCCATCTCTATGATGCCGACCCCGCGCGCATCGATCTCGTACCGTGCGGTTTCGATCGCGCGGAGTTTCATCCGCTCGACAAGGCGCGCGCAAGGGAGCGGCTTGGCTGGCCGCAGGATCGCTTTATCGTGCTGCAACTGGGGCGCATGGTGCCGCGCAAGGGCATCGACAACGTAGTGCGCGCGCTCGGTATCCGTCATGCCGCAGAGGGCTGCAATGCCGCGCTCTACGTGGCGGGCGGCAACTCCGACGACGCCAACGAGAACGCGACGCCGGAGATCGGCCGGCTGCGCGGCATCGCGCGCGAATGCGGCGTGGCGGACCATGTGCATTTCGTCGGCCGTCACGGGCGCACGGAACTGAAGCACTTCTATAACGCGGCCGACGTGTTCGTCACGACGCCGTGGTACGAGCCGTTCGGCATCACGCCGCTTGAAGCGATGGCGTGCGGCACACCCGTGATTGGCGCGGATGTGGGCGGCATACGTTACTCGGTCGTGCATGGCGAAACCGGCCTGCTCGTGCCGCCGAAGGATCCGCACGCGCTCGCGGATGCGCTGCTCGAGATCGAGCGCGATCCGATGCGCGCGCGCCGTATGAGCGAAGCGGGCCTCGCGCGCGCCAACGCGATGTTCACGTGGTCGAGCGTCGCCGAGGCGCTGGCGCAGGTCTATGCGCGCGTGAGCGGCGAAGATGCGCAAGCAGCGGCGCGCGTCGCAATGGGCGGAACGGCGCGATGATGGACACGATGACTCGCCCGGCGATCTTCATCGACAAGGACGGCACCCTGCTCGACGACGTGCCCTGGAACGTGGACCCGCGCAAGATGCGTCTCGCCCCCGGCGCGTTTGAGGCGTTGCGGCTGTTTGCGTCGCTCGATGCGCCGTTGTTCGTCATCAGCAACCAGAGCGGCGTAGCGCTCGGCAAGTTTCGTTTCGACGCGCTCGCGGGCGTCGAAACGCGGCTGCACGCCCTCGTGGAAGGAGCGGGCGCGCGTCTCTGCGGCGTGTACTGGTGCCCGCATCATCCTGAAGGCGTCGAGCCCGCATACACGCGGCGCTGCGCGTGCCGCAAGCCCGCGCCCGGCATGCTGTTGCGCGCGGCCCGCGAGCACGGCATCGATCTGTCGCGAAGCTGGTTTATCGGCGACATCCTCGACGATGTCGAAGCAGGTCACCGCGCGGGTTGCCGCTGCGTGCTCATCGACAACGGCAACGAGACGCTATGGCTGCGCGGCAAAGGGCGCGAGCCGGATGTCGTCGCGAAGGACATGTATGAAGCCGCGATCGCGATCGTCAATGCGGAGTGTCCGGCATGAAGCGCGATCCCGTGAGCCCTCCGGTGCTGCCGCGCGTGGTCGAAGCGCACGCGCGCAAGAGCGCCGCGAGCCCGCAGCGCGACTGGGGCGCGGACGTGAAGCGCATTCTGTGCATCCGTCTCGACAATCTCGGCGACGTGCTGATGACCACGCCCGCGCTGCACGCTTTGCGCGAGGCGCAGCCGGGGCGGCATCTGACTTTGCTCGCGTCACGCGCGGGCAAGGCGGCGGCGCCCTTCATCGACACGATCGACAATGTCATCGAGTACGACGCGCCGTGGGTCAAGCAGGACGCGCCCATCGACGCCCTCGCCGATCTCACGATGCGTGCGCGTCTTGCCAATGCCCGATTCGATGCAGCGGTCATCTTTAGCGTCTATAGCCAGAACCCCTTGCCCGCCGCGATGCTCTGCCATCTCGCCGGCATTCCGCTGCGGCTCGCGCATTGCCGCGAGAATCCCTATGGCCTTTTGACCGACTGGGCTCAGGAGACCGAGCCGCAGCAAGGCACGCGGCACGAGGTCGAGCGCCAACTGGCGCTGGTCGCTCGGGTCGGCGCGCAAGCGGCCGATACGCGCATGCGCTTCACCGTTCCGCCCGCCGATGCCGCGACGCTCGCGCAAAAGCTCGCGGCGCGCGATGTCGATATAAACGCGCCCTACCTCGTCGTGCATCCGGGCGCGAGCGCGGAGTCGCGTCGCTATCCGATCGAGCGATTCGCCGAGGCCATAGGGCGCCTGGGGGCGCGGTTGCAATGGCCCGTCCTCGTGACCGGCTCCCGCAGCGAATCCGCCTTATGCCGTGACGCATGCGCCGCACATCCTCATGCGGTCGATCTCTCGGGCTCTCTTGAACTCGGCGAACTCGCGGCGCTCATCCAGCGCGCCCGCGTGCTCGTGTCGAACAACAGCGGGCCGGTGCATCTCGCGTCCGCCTTGACGACGCCCGTCGTCGATCTGTATGCGCTCACGAATCCGCAGCACATGCCGTGGGGCACGCCGCATCGCGTGCTTTATCACGACGTGCCATGCCGCTGGTGCTATCGCAGCGTGTGTCCTGAAGGTCATCACGCGTGCCTCAAAGGCGTCGGCGTCGAAGAAGTCATCGATGCCGTCACGGAACTCATTCAACCGACCGTAAAGGCCAGCTAGACATGTACACATTGGGAATCAATGCGGTTTATCACGACAGCGCGGCGGCGCTCGTCAAGAACGGCGTCGTGATCGCGGCCGCGGAAGACGAGCGCTTCACGCATGTGAAGCACGCGAAGCGCCCCGTGCCGTTCTCGACCTGGCAGCTTCCGTTCGATGCGATCGACTATTGCCTGAAGGAAGCGGGCATCGAACTCGCCGATGTCGATCACATTGCGTATTCATATGATCCGCAACTATTTTCGGGGATGCCGAAGAACGTGAGGGCCAGCATCGCGCTGCCGATGATGCCTTCTGAGAATCCGGATGGCAATCCTTCCGAGTCGCCGTGGGACCCGCTGTTTTTAAGCTATATCGTCAATGCGCGAGGACAGTTGATCGACGGGGCGCCGCATCATCTGAAGCGGCGCTTTGCGAGCGGCGGGCGGGCGCCGCGTTTCGCGTGGCACAACGTCGATCATCATCTCTGTCATGAGGCGAGCGCGTTCCTCGCCGCGCCCTTCGACGACACCGCCGTACTCACGATGGACGGGCGCGGCGAAGGCGTCACGACGAGCCTTGGGCAATTCGTGGGTGGCGAATATACGCGGCTCAAACAGGTGGAGCTGCCGCACTCACTCGGCCTGCTGTACGAAGCGGTGACGGACTATCTGGGATTCCTTCACTCGTCGGACGAGTACAAGGTGATGGCGCTCGCGTCGTTCGGCAAGCCTGTCCATGTCGATCGATTCAGGGAGATCGTGAAGTATCGCCGCGACGGCAGCTATACCGTTGGCGCGCCGCGTCTCGTCGAACGCTTTGGTCCGCGGCGAGAACGTGGCGGACCGCTCACACAGCATCACTTCGATATCGCGCATTCGCTGCAGGTCGTGCTCGAAGAGACCGCGCTCGAACTCGCCAAATGGCTGCATGAGCGCACGGGCCTGCCCAATCTCGCGATGGCAGGCGGCGTCGCGCTCAACTGCGTGATGAATGCGCGCCTGCGCGATCGCGGACCGTTCGACGATATCTGGGTGCAGCCCGCCGCGGGCGACGCCGGCACCGCGCTCGGCGCCGCGCTCTGGACGGACTATCAGGAACGGGCAAAAGCGGGGGATCGCAGCCGCAAGTGGCGCATGAACCACGCGTACCTCGGCCCCGCATACGGCGACGACGATATCGAAGTGTTCCTCAAATGGACGCGCGCGCCGTATCGCAGGCTTGACGATGTCGCCGGCGAGACCGCCGATCTGCTCGCTCAGAACCGCGTGATCGGTTGGTATCAGGGCCGCACGGAGTTCGGGCCACGTGCGCTCGGCGCGCGTTCGATCCTCGCGTCGCCGCTCGAAGCGTCCATGCAGGCGCGGCTCAACGAGATCAAGGACCGCGAGGACTTCAGGCCGGTCGCGCCCGTTGTGATGGAAGAGCATGCAGCCGACTGGTTCGTCGATGCGCGCGTCGCGCCGTTCATGCTCTTCGTGTTCGATGTGCGCCCCGAGATGAAGGCGCGCATTCCGGCCGTCACGCATATCGACGGTACCGCGCGGGTGCAGACCGTCAATCGCTCACAGCATGCGCTCTATTACGATCTGATCGCGGCGTTCAAAGAACGTACGGGCGTGCCGGTGCTCGTCAACACGTCGTTCAACACGCGCGGCGAGCCGATGGTCAACACGCCGCGCGATGCGCTCGAATCGTTCTGGACCTCGCCGCTCGATGCGCTCGTGATCGGCCCCTTCCTCGTCGAAAAGCAGGGGTCGCGCCCATGAGCACATACGCGGGCTTTTTCGACGATCACGAGTCGATCGCGACGGATGCGCCTTCGCTCGCGCGCGACGGCTTCATTCCGGATGTATCGATCGTCGTGCCGACTTATCACCGTCCCGCGATGCTCGAACGTTGCGTGTGCGCGCTCGCGACACAAAGCTACGATGCGGCGCGCTACGAGATCATCGTCTGTGACGACGGTCCCGACGAGGCCACCAAAGCCTGCGTGCAACGTCTCGCTGCGTCGTACGCGCAGAACGGCCCGACGATCCGCTACGTGCCGGTGATGGGCACGCAAGGCCCCGCTGGCGCGCGCAATGCGGGCTGGCGCGCTTCGCTTGCGAGACGCATCGCCTTCACCGATGACGACACCGTCCCCGATCCGCAATGGCTTGCCAATGGCGTGCGCGCGCTCGATGCGGGCGCCGATGCGGTATCGGGCCGCATCGTCGTGCCGCTGCCGAAGCGTCCGACCGACTACGAGCGCGACGCCGCCGGACTCGCGCACGCCGAGTTCGCTACCGCGAATGCCTTCGCGACACGCACGGCGCTCGAACGCACCGGTGGCTTCGATGCGCGCTTCACCTCTGCATGGCGCGAGGACTCCGACCTACAATTCACGTTGCTGCGCGCAGGACTCAAAATCGGGCGCGCCGAAGACGCGATGGTGCTGCATCCCGTGCGCCCCGCGCGCTGGGGCGTGAGCATCTCGCAGCAGAAAAAGAGCCAGTTCGATGCCCTGCTCTACAAGAAGCATCGCGGGCTTTTCCGCGAGCGTATCCGTCGCGGTCCGCCTCTGCTCTATTACGCGATGCTCGCGGCGCTCGTCGTCGTGGCCGTGGCGTTGATGGCGGGTGCCTCGCGCACGGCGGCAGGAGCGGCGTTCGCTTGGGCCGCGATGAGCGTGTCATTCTGCGTGCAACGTCTGAAAACGACATCGCGCGCGCCCGGCCATATCGCCGAAATGTTATGGACTTCTGCGATCATTCCATATCTGTCGATTTATTGGCGCATTCGCGGTGCGTTACGCTTCAAGGTGTGGTTCCTATGAGCACACGGCCGATCGAACGCATCGTCATCTTTCGCGCGCTGCAACTGGGCGACATGTTGTGCGCCGTGCCCGCGCTGCGTGCGCTGCGCCGCGCGTATCCGCGCGCGCATGTGGTGCTCGTCGGGCTGCCGTGGGCAGCGAGTTTCGTTGAACGGTATGCGCATCTGCTCGACGAATTGATCGTGTTTCCGGGTGCGATCGGCTTTCCCGAACAGGACGAAACCGACGCGCATCTGCCGCAGTTTCTGCAATCGCTGAGGGAGCGCGACTTCGATCTCGCGATCCAGCTGCACGGCAGCGGCGGCGTGGCGAACGATATCGTCGAGCGCATGGGCGCGCGAGCGAACGCGGGTTTTCTCAAGCCGGGCGAGCCCATGCGCGAAGGCGTTTTCATGCACTGGCCCGACGATCTGCCCGAACCCGCGCGATACACGGCGTTGATGCGGCGTCTTGGCATCGACGCGGGCGACCTGAGTCTGGAAATTCCCCTCACCGCCGCCGACGCGCGCGAACGCGACGCGCTGACGGATGAATGCGCGATCGTGTACGACAGGCTCGTGCTCGTACATCCCGGCGCGCAGTTGCCATCGCGCCGTTGGCCCGCCGAGCGCTTCGGCGAAGTCGCGCGTGCGCTGTCGAAGGCAGGCTGGCAGATCGCCGTCACCGGCAGCGCGAGCGAGGCGCCGCTTACCGCCCGCGTCGCGTGCGATGCGGGCGCGAACGCCATTGACCTCGCCGGGCGCACGTCGCTCGGCGCGCTGGCGGGGATCGCAGGGCGGGCGCGGCTCGTCGTCTGCAACGACACGGGGCTTTCGCATGTTGCGGCCGCCATGCGCGCGCCGAGCGTCGTCATCGCGTCGGGCAGCGATACGCGCCGCTGGGCGCCGGTCGATCTCGCACGCCATCGCGTTCTGGCGGACTGGCCCGCGTGCCGTCCCTGCTCGTTCCGCGAATGCCCCTACAGCCACGAATGTGCGCTCAACGTGAGCGTCCAGGCCGTGCTCGACGCGGCCTTCGCGCAACTTCAATCGACCTCACGGGAGGAGATGCTTCTTCATGCCAACGACTAACTCCCGGCGCCTGCGCGTGCTCACGTGGCACATCCACGGCAATTATCTGTATTACCTGAGTCAGGCGCCGCATGAATTTTATCTCGTCACGCGCCCCGGCTATCCGCCCGGCTATGCGGGCACCGGTGGCGCGCTGCCGTTCGGCGCGAACGTGCATGAAGTGCCGGCATGCGAAGTGCCGTCGCAAGCGTTCGATGTCGTGCTGTTCCAGCACAAACGCCAGTGGGACGACGACCGATTCACGCTTCTCACCGATGCGCAACGGCGCCTGCCACGCGTGTATATCGAGCACGACCCGCCGCAGGATAATCCCTTCGAACAATGCCATTGGGTGCAGGAGCGCGACACCCTGCTCGTACACGTTACGCACTTCAACCGGCTGATGTGGAACAGCGGCGATACGCCGACGCGCGTCATCGAGCATGGCGTGATCGTGCCGGACGGCGTGCGCTATGTCGGTGAACTAGAGCGCGGCATTGCCGTGATCAACCATCTGCGGCAGCGCGGCAGGCGCCTGGGGAACGATATCTATGCGCAGGCCGCCCGGCATGTGCCGCTCGATCTCGTGGGCATGGATGCAGAGTCGGCGGGCGGCATCGGCGAGATCGGCAATCTGGCGCTTGCGGAATTCGCGGCGCGCTATCGCTTCTTCTTCAATCCGATTCGCTGGACGAGCCTCGGGCTCGCGATCGTCGAGGCGATGACCATCGGCATGCCCATCGTCGGACTGGCCACCACCGAACTGTCGACCGTGATCCGCAACAGCGAAAGCGGCTATATCCATACGGATACCCAGGCGCTGATCGACGCGATGCAGCACCTGCTGCGCGATCCCGCCGAAGCGCGGCGACTGGGCGCAGGCGCGCGGCGGACCGCGCTCGAACGGTTCCACATCGCGCGCTTCGCGAACGACTGGGACGAAACCCTGCGCTACGTGTGCAGCTAGCAATCAACGGCAAAGGAAGCATGCGACATGAGAGAAGCGTTCAGAAAGCGGATTCTGGTGACAGGCGGCGCGGGCTTCCTCGGCTCGCATCTGTGCGAGCGGCTGCTCACGCAGGGCCACGACGTGCTATGCGTCGACAACTTCTATACGGGCACCAAGGACAACATCGCGCATCTGCTCGACAGCCCAAACTTCGAGTTGCTGCGCCATGACGTCACATTCCCGCTCTACGTAGAAGTGGACGAGATCTATAACCTCGCGTGTCCCGCGTCGCCCATTCACTACCAGCACGATCCGGTACAGACGACCAAGACGAGCGTGCACGGCGCGATCAACATGCTCGGGCTCGCGAAGCGCGTGCACGCGAAGATCTTTCAGGCCTCGACGAGCGAAGTGTATGGCGACGCGCATGCCCATCCGCAGCAGGAGGCGTACTGGGGCAACGTGAATCCCATCGGTCCGCGCTCGTGCTACGACGAAGGCAAGCGTTGCGCCGAGACGCTCTTTATGGACTACCGGCGGCAGCACGGTCTTTCGATCAAGATCGCGCGCATCTTCAATACATATGGGCCGCGCATGCATCCGTCGGACGGCCGCGTGATCTCCAATTTCATGATGCAGGCGCTCGCGGGCGAGCCGATCACCGTCTACGGCGAAGGCACGCAGACGCGCTCATTCTGCTATGTCGACGACATGGTCGATGCCTTCATCCGCCTCATGAACACGCCCGAGCCATTCACCGGTCCGGTGAATCTCGGCAATCCGCACGAACTTTCGATGCTCGATGTCGCGCGTCGCATCATCGCGCTCACGGGATCGTCGTCGGAAATCGTGTTCAAGCCTTTGCCGATGGACGATCCGTGGCATCGTCAGCCGGACATCTCGCTCGCCCGCGACGCGCTCGGCTGGTCGCCCGTCACGCCGCTCGATGACGGCTTGCGGCGTACGGCGCAGCATTTTCGTGAAGTGATCGATGCGATGAAAATGCGCAGCTCACAGCGCAGTCGCGCAATGGCTTGAGTAAAGATGCCATGGTCCGCGACCGACCGCATGCGCGACATAAAAGGCATACCGATTGCTCGAATAGTCAGCCATCAACTCAACATTGTTCGAGGAATAGACGATGCAAGACGAACCATCTGATCCCGTCGAGCGTGCGGACAAGCGCCGTAGCGATCTTGGCGAAGGCGACGTAAAGGAGAAGCCCGACGGCGCGATCGAGCAGCGCGAGCACGGGAATATGGACCCCAGCCTCGTGCCGAAGGGCAAGGACCATCCGGAGGAAGGCCCGTACGTCCCCGAGCATGATCATGTCGATCCGGACGTCGAGCCAACGAGCCGAAGCGGCAGGCCCGGAAAGTCCGACAACGAAGCCTAGGGTCACGAGCAGCGCACCCACCTATTGCTGGAACACCGCACGAGGCGTCCGTGAAAGCACTCATCTGGCACGGCAAGAAAGACATTCGGTACGACCCGAACCGCGCATCGAGCATGGACGCGACGCGATCGTCAGAGTCTCGACCTACGCGATCTGCGGGCCAGATCTGCACTTGTTCGACGGCTTCATGCCCGGCATGAAATCCGGCGACGTGATGGGTCACGAATTCATGGGCGCTGTGGTCGAGGTGGGCCGCGGCAATTCCGCGCTGAAGATCGGCGATCGCGTCGTCGTGCCTTTTACGATCATCTGCGGCGAATGCGACCAGTGCAAGCGCAGCAATTTCTCGGTCTGCGAACGCTCCAACCGGAACAAGGACGCCGCCGACAAGCTGTTCGGCCAACCCACGGCGGCCTTGTTCGGCTACACGCATCCGACCGGCGGCTATGCCGGCGGCCAGGCTGAATACGTACGCATGCCTTTCGCGGACAGGACGCATGTGAAGATCCCGGACGGATTAAGCGAAGCAGGCGGTCATGCTGGAGACCGACCGGCCCCACGTTCTCCGCGAAATGATCTACGTGCGCCGTCCGGCCGGGACGCTTTCGGTGCCGGGCGTGTATGGCGGACTGATCGACACGATTCCGTTGGGCGCCGCGATGAACAAGGTGCTCACCTGGCGCATCGCCAGACGCACGTCAACCGCCGGACCGACGATCTCCTCAACCGAATTCAGGAGGGGCAGATCGATCCATCCTTCGTCATCCCGCACCGCATGCGTCTGGAAGATGGACCCCCGATGTATAAAACGTTCCGGGACAAGGAGGACGGTTGTATCAGCGTGGTCTTCAAGCCTGAGTGAGGGGCATACCTGCCCTTCCCCCGCGTAGCGTTAATTGAGATTCAGCTAAGGAGTTTTCATGGATATGTCATCCGTCTCCCCTTCCATCACGACGATGATCCGCATGGATCACTCGCATGTTATGGCGGCATTCCATCGCTATCATGCGGAAACATCGTGGTGGAGAAAGCGCGCCATCGTCGGGCTTGCCTGCACGGCACTGGAAATACACGCGCAACTCGAGGAAGAAATCTTCTACCCCGCGCTCGGCGTAGCGATGGCCGGAGACGATCGCCTCGAGAAGAGCAAACCCGAGCACGACAAGATGCGCGAAGACATCGCAAAGCTGCGTTCGATCGGTCCGGAGGACGCCTCGTACGACGCGCGCTTCATGCAGCTCATGCGTGAAGTGATGCATCACGTAGCGGATGAGGAAACGGTGTTGCTTCCCACGGCCGAGCGGGCCCTCGCCTCGCAGTTAGGCGAACTCGGCAAACGTATGGCGAAGCGCCGCATGCAGCTCGTCGCGGAAAGCCGGCCCGCCGCTATCGCGGCGAGTACCGTCGGCACGTTTCCACTCGCATCATTCGCACTGATGTCGATCGGCGCGCTTGCGCTTGCGCACTGTCTGCGGCCTGCTTCCGGGCGCCGCCGATATCGCACGTAACGCCGTTCAATCCATGGCGCCAGCCTCCCTCGCGCATTACAACTCTCGGCCGGACGGGTTATATGCCCCTACTTCTGCTACGGCCTTATCCGCTGGACGACGTGTCCATGACAACCTGGCCCGCGCCGCTCGCCGCGCCGCATTTTGAGCAAGTAAGGCGGCGCCCGTCGCGCTTATTTCACATTGCCGGGTTCGCCGCTCGCGTGCAATGTCGTTTTCCTAGCCTGCGCCTTCGCGAGACGACGCGCAATTTCCGCCGTCGCCCCCTCGTTACGCGTCGGCTGCTGGCTATCGCGATCCCGCTCCTCCGCAAGTTGCAGATAAGCCGCGGCAAGCTTGCGCAATTCGTCTTCGGTCGCGTCTTCGATGCCGATCAACTGATTACTCGCTCGCTTGTTCGACGCGAGCAGTTCGTTCAGCTTTAGATGAAGCGCGACGCTGTCCTTGTTCGCGCTCTGCTGAATGAGAAACACCATCAGGAATGTGATGATCGTCGTGCCGGTGTTGATGACGAGTTGCCAGCCATCTGAGAACTTGAAGATAGGACCGGACACGAGCCACACGACGATCGCAATAACCGCGAGCCCAAAGGCGACGGGCGACCCGGCCCAGCGCGTGACAGCGCTCGCGAAGGCATCGAATGCGCGCGTGACGGGATGCGCCTTTGCATACCCCGGGCTGGACGTCGAAGGGACGGTGTCCATGGGCGCGGCGTCGGGAAATGGATCTTTCTCGTTCATGTTTGATGCAGGCATGGCGGATTATAGAATCTAGCAATCGCAGCTTTCGAAGAACATACGCCCCTTATCAGTACTAGCCCTGATGGAGTGGATGAGCACTAGCTCAACGTTTCAACGCCGCGGCACGTTGCTTGCCCACCTCTCAATTCTCCCTGTCAAAGGCCACACGATCCGCGAAAGACCTCCGCTAGAACGGTGAAAAGCAGACCAATGGCGCAACTCGCGCCGACGATCGCACTGCACAGAGCAGCCGAACGCTTGCGCCTAGAGCGACTTACTTTCCCGGACGGCAAGATCCCAACCGCTTCGCTGCCGTCGTCCGCAGAGACCGGTATCTGCCGCATGTTAGACAGGAGAAACCCACGTGTAGCGAGCACCGCACACAGTAAGCCGACGATAATTGCGGCGCTCGACACAAGAAATGCCGCCATGTTCATCGAACCGGAGTTAGCGGCGACCGTCGTGGCGTTACTCGCGCAAGCTTGGCCGAATACCACGTGGCTCAGAATGACTTGCAGAATCCATACGCCTGGGACACCGACCAATCCGGCCCACATTGGCAGGTCGAGGTGAAGCAACTTATCCTCCGCGTTTGCAACGTGGGTGTCCATGGAATCCTTCTGGCGAAAAGGCGGTTATGGCAAGTTGTATGTGCCGCACCTGTGCCGCGCCTATCGCGGAGCGCATACGGCGATGACATCTGTACCTGAGCAAAGCGCGTTCCGGTGAACCTTCATCATGTTTGTCCAATGCAAAGCTTGATCTGGGAAGTATTCATCCTTCATTTGCCGATCCTCAAAAAGCCCGATAACACGCTTAGCGTGAACGCCGAATTGAGAAGCATCCAGTCACAGATAAATGCAATGGCCAGCGCATATGCGACGTCCCCTGAAAACGGAACGCGCCACCAATTAAGCCGAGACTGATCTTCGGCTAGAGATAAGCCGCTGGCGATTCCGTAAAGCGCCTTGCCGCTCGTGAATGGCGACAAATGCTTCCTGATCCCAGCGCCGACGGCGCTGATACTGAATGCGCCAGAAATCGACAAGGACGCGTGGCTGTCGATGGCGGACCGCCCGTGAGCGGATTCGATCTGCCAATACTATTGACGGCGGCCATATTGACAGCGTTCCGAGCCAGATTGTTCGGTATGCTTACCGTATACCAGTAGATAGGCGTCACGATCAGCAAGCCGAGGGCGATTTTGGATTGCGCTGCCGCGCCTGCGCCGCGGAAATTCGATCGCTTGCCCCGCGCCATTCCACCGGCAGCGCGTATTCGGGGTCTACGAAACGCGGCTCAGCCTTTCGGTGATCGGCGATTTTCTGCCTTCGGGATACGCGCCCCACGCGATCGCTTCGAGGCCGTCGATTGCCTCATCGTCTGCGCGAAACGCCGGATCATAGAGGCGCGCGGTGAATCGCCGACGAAAAACACCGCGCCCAATTTTTTCCGTGACCTGTCCCTTGCGAACGTCGATCTGGTCGAGGGCCACTCATGCCCTGATCCGGCCGTGAGCGAGACCGCCGGAAATGACAGAACCAGACGCGCGTGCTTATGCCAACGGTTCGAGCGCGACCGTGATCCAGCCGGCTTGCCGCTTGTCGAACGCCTTATAGGCATCGATGACGTTCATCAACGGCTCGCGTGTGGTCAACACCCGCAGCGGGTCAAATGATCCGCTGCACACCCGTTCCACCAGCGGCGGCGTCACCGCGCGGTGATTGCAATTGCCCATTTTGATCGTCAGGTTCTTGTTCATTGCAACGCCGATAGGAAAAAATCGATCATTCGGTGGATAAACCCCGATGATGCCGAGCGTCCCGGCCTTGGCTACCGCGGCGATGCTCCAGTCGAGCGCCTGGGTGGGCGCATCGCCGGGAATCCAGTTGCCTTTCGACACGTTGCGCTCGGGAGTCACCGTTTTGCTTTCCGATTCGCCTTGCTTCGCACTGTCTCCAGATGACGCCGGCCCCGCCTGTGCGTGGACGGAATCAACGCCCACCGCATCGATCGCGCGATCCACACCGACACCACCGGACAATGCGAGAATAGCCTGCACTGGGTCCTCTTCATCGAAGTTGACGGCTTCCGCGCCTTGCGCACGTGCCATGTCGAGGCGATCTTTCAGACGATCCACGACGATCACGCGCCCCGCTCCGAGCATGAACGCACTTGCCACGGCGAACTGACCGACCGGCCCGGCGCCGAAGACCGCGACCGTATCGCCTCGGGTGACTTCGGCGAGTTGCGCACCGAAGAAACCGGTCGGAAAGATATCGGACATCAGAATGGCACGGTCGTCGTCAATATTCTCCGGCAGTCTGATAAGGCTTGCGTTCGCGAGCGGCGTGCGCGCGAACTGGGCCTGCAGGCCGTTGAAGGGTCCCGTCGATTGCGGGCCACCGAAGAACGCCGTGCCTGCGGCAGGTCCATTCGGGTTGGCCTCATCGCATTGAGCGGTGTAGCCCTTTCGGCAATACGAGCAAAAGCCACAGGAGATCGTAGATGGGATTAGTACGCGGTCGCCGCGCTTGAAGTTGCGCACGCCCTTGCCGATTTCCTCGATTACGCCGACGCCTTCGTGGCCGAGAATGGTTCCCGGCTTCATGCCGCCCAGTGTGCCGCGAACCATATGCAGGTCGGTCCCGCACACGGCGCTCGCAGTCAGGCGAACGATGGCATCCTGATCGTGCTGAATCGAAGGGTCGGGAACGTTGTCGAGCGATATGTTTCCGACTCCGTGAAAGACAACTGCTTTCATGCTGTGCTCCTTCGCTGGTTTCTAATAGAGCGAGAGGCAGCAAACGTCACACCCGCGGGGCAAGGCTCGGTGCCGTCTTGTTCTGAGCCGTGTGGATAGATGTCCAGAAGGCTCGCCTCGTGAGCATATCTGTCCGGGCACGATGCCACGTTCTCAGGGCCATCGCCGTACGCGCTGTCGACGCGCACCCGGAGCGCTGGCGCGGCTTTTCGGTCCTATTGAAAGCCCGAACTGAAACCGACATCTCCGAAACCGATGACGAAGGCGCGTCGGTTCGTCAGGCCGAAGTGAAGACGGACGACCTGTCGGGACGAAGCCCACGAGGGCGATTCAAGTCTTGATGCTCACGCGCGAAGTCGTTCGGCATGTCTACGCAGCGCGCGACGTCACGCCGCCGATCGTCGCGATGAGCTTCGGCGCGAGCACCGGTTTCGTCAGATGCGCCTGAAAGCCGGCTGCCTGCGCGCGTGAGCGCGCGTCCGCCTGCGCGTGACCCGTCAACGCAATCGCGGGCATGCGCTCCATCAGCGTCGCGGCGCGGCTCGCCTCTTCTTCGCGGATGAGCCGCAAAACGTCATAGCCGTCCTGCTCGCCGCCGAGGAAGATATCGCACAGCAACACATCGGGCCACTGCGCGGTCGGCAAGCCGCGCAGCCGCGTCAACGCCTCGTCGCCCGATGCGCATGGAACGACATGCGCGCCGACCGATTCCAGCACCGCTTCGAGCGCGTCGCGGGCATCCTCCTGGTCGTCGAGCACCATCACGGTGACGCCGCGCAGCGCATCGTCGGGCGCGGCTTCGGCGGACTCGGGATCGTCGAGCACCGGGCGCAGAGGCAGCGTCGCGACATAGGCGATATGCCGGTCGATGTAGCGCGCCGCGAAGCTGCCGCCCGTCTCCGTCAACGCCTTTTCGAGGCGGCGCATCTGCTGCGGCGAGATGTCCGCCGGACTCGGGCGCTGGCCCATCACCGTAAGACTCGCGTGGTTATCTTCGCGGAACACGCGCAGCTCCACGCGCTCGCCGCGCACCGCCGCCTTCATCTGCGCGCGGCATAGCTCCGCGACGATCTGCTGCAGCACGCTCGCATCGCCCGACACGCGCAAGCCCGGCTCGTCGATCACGGTATAGAGATTCACGCCGCGCGCGGCGATCTCGTCGTGCAGCGCGTCGACCACGCCCGCGACGAGCGCATCGAGCCCGACCGCCTGCGCGCTCACGCGGCG
The DNA here is from genome assembly GCF_001544795.2 of Caballeronia temeraria. GTDB lineage: Bacteria > Pseudomonadota > Gammaproteobacteria > Burkholderiales > Burkholderiaceae > Caballeronia > Caballeronia temeraria. The sequence goes on from NZ_FCOI02000034.1 coordinate 50,186, forward strand.
CTGTGCGTGTTCCAGCTCGCCCTGCTGCCATTGCAGCGACCACATGCGCGCATACACGCCCTCGCGCGCGAGCAATTCGTCGTGCTGTCCCTGCTCGACGATGCGGCCATGCTCCATTACGAGAATCCAGTCGGCGTCGACGACGGTGGAGAGCCGGTGCGCGATCACGATCGACGTTCGGCCTTGCGCGAGCCGGTCCAGCTCGTTTTGGATCGCGCGCTCAGAACGCGTGTCGAGGGCCGACGTCGCTTCGTCGAACACAATGATGCGCGGGTTCTTGAGGATCGCGCGCGCAATCGCGATGCGCTGGCGCTCGCCCCCCGAGAGCCGCACGCCACGCTCGCCGACACGCGTGTCGTAGTGGTCCGGCAGACGCTCGATGAAGCCGTCGAGTTGCGCGGCGCGCGCCGCCTGCGCGATCTCCGCGCGGGTGGCATCGCGGCTTCCATAGCCGATGTTGTAGGCTATCGTATCGTTGAACAGCACCGTGTCCTGCGGCACGATGCCGATGGCCGCCCGCAGGCTGTCCTGGGTGACCTGCGCGAGATCCTGACCGTCGATGCGGATCGCGCCCGTGGTCGGCTCGTAGAGTCTGAAGAGCAGCTTCACGAGCGTCGACTTGCCCGACCCGCTGCCGCCGACCACCGCGAGCTTCTTGCCCGGATGCGCGCGGAAATCCACGTCGCGCAGTATCTGCCGCGCCGGATCGTAGCCGAACCCGACATGATCGAACTCGATCTCGCCCGCCGTCAGGACGAGCGGGCGGGCGTGCGCTTCGTCGATGTCCTCGCGCACCCGGCCGCGCGAGAGCAGGATCGCGAACATGCGCTCGACGTTCACCACGGCGTCGTTGGTCTCGCGGAATACAAACCCGAGCGTATTGAGCGGATTGCACACCTGCACGATGTACGCGTTGACGAGCACGAGATCGCCCACGCTCATTGTGCCCGCGACGACGAGTTGCGCCGCGCGCAGCATCACCGCCGCGATGCCGAGCGCGATGATCGTGCTCTGCCCGACATGCAGCAGCGTGAGCGCGCGCTGGTTCGCGATGCGTGCGTGCACCCATTGCTCCAGCACGCCTGACAGGCGGCCCGTTTCGGTGTTCTCGCTCGCGAAGTATTTGACCGTTTCGTAGTTGAGCAGGCTGTCCACGAGGCGGCTGTCGGACTGCGCCTCAAGCCCGTTAACCGCGCGCTGGAAGCGCATGCGATAGCGTGTGAAGACGAAGGTCCACGCCGCGTACAGCACGAAGGTCACGCCGATCACCGCCACGAATTCGAGCGAGTAACGGCTCGTCATCACGGCGACGATCGTACCGATCTCGATCATCACCGGCACAATGGTGAAGAGCGATGTACCGAGCAGAAAACCGATTCCGTCCGCGCCCTTCTGCACGTCGCGTACCACCGCGCCGGTTTCGCGCTGCGCGTGAAAGCGCGCGCCCAGCGCGTGCAGATGCGCGAAAGTGCGCTCGGTAAACGAAGCGACCGTGCGCTGCGTGACGATGCTGAAGACCACGTCGCGCGCTTCGTTCAGCACGTCGCCAAGATAGCGCAGCAGCACGTAGCTGAGCACCAGGAAGACAGGAAACACGACGCCCGATGCGGGATGGCTGAACTCGTCGATGACCCGCTTGAGCATCAGCGGCACCGAGACCACCGCGAGCCGCGCAGCAATCATCAGCGCGACCGAGGCGGCCGTCTGGTATCGCCAGGCCCATACCGCGCGCCACAGGTCGGCGGCGATGCGTCGACGCAAGCGAGAGCGCGCCAGGTCGGGCGAGGCTTGCGGCGTCACTCCTTCCAATCCTTGCCGGGGGCCTTGCCTGCACTTGCCGCGCCGCTCGTGGCGCAGCCATGCTGCTTCTGCAAGCGCGCTTTCTCGCTGCGCCGGAGCGTCGCCGGATCGGGTCCGGATTGCTCCGCGGCGCCTGCGCTGCCCGCGACATCCGCCGAGCTGCCGAAGGCGCCCGCGTGCGAAAACGTGCTGGAGGGCGGCGCGCCGGTCTGCGGCGCCCATGCGTCCTGCATGCAAACCCGCGCGGGCGCGAACATTCCCGAACGAACGATGTGATCCATCGTGCCCCTTCCTTTGCGATCTTTACCGAGTCATACATGCCAGCAACGCTTGCGCCAGATCGGCGGCCGAAGATGCGCGCGTATGGGCCCGCGACCGATACGGATGGCCAAATCCATTTGCCGCCGCCGCGCGGATGTCGATAGAGAAGCGGCGGACGCGTCTCGATCCGCTCAACCTGTTGCCATCCGCATGCGTTGGCACGCACGATGCGGTTCGTTGCTGGTGCGAGAACGCCAACGACGCCCCATCTGGGGCATTCATGGATGCTGGGCACTTCCCGCTTGCCCTCGCGGAATTGGAGTGAGAGGCCGAAGGCGGCCCGTTCATCGCGAGCTGCGGCGATGCTCTCGAAGCCGCGCTGCGGCGCGCAAACGGGGTCTTAGCTACAACGACGGGAAAACTTTTCAATTGCCGCTCGAAAGGTCGTAGCGTGCGTTTCATGGGCGTTTTTTCTCGTCACTTCGTTCCTTTTACCGACAGGGAGCCGGTAGCATAGACCGCGCGCAGGGTCGTCAGGAATCTGAGGCAAATGGAGCCTGCCTCCCTGCCGATGATCGGTAACGCGTGCATCCGCCTATTATTCCATCGCAATCCTAAAAATATTCGTGTGCGCGTCAGAACGGCGTGCGTTCAGTACATGTGCGCGCAGATGGATGCGGCTTCATGCCCTGGAACAGCCCATGCTGAGACGGCGTCATGGCCACGCAAGCAGGCATCTTTTTCAACCAGCAGCGGAGTCTTGAACGAAAGCACTCGTCTATGATGAACCGCGCAACGTCGTCGTAAAGGACCTGCCCAGCGCGCGGTCGAGGGTGCGAGTCTTCTGTAGGAAGGGCCAGAGCATGGCGACCCTTACAACCGCAAGGTGCGCGATCTAATCGCCGCAGGCAAGGTGCAGCTTTCGCAGATCGTGTTGCACGAAATGCCGCTCGAACAGGCGCCCGAAGGTTAACGCAACTTCGACGAGCGCAAGAACGGCTGGACCAAGGTCGTGCTGAAAACCGCCGCATAAAATCCAGGAGCGCAACATGAACGACACTGACTATCCCCGCCCGCCTCTGCCACCGCAGCAGCAGGACAACCGCCCAGGACTCACCGCTCCGATGGACCCTCCGCCGGATCACGGCGAAGCGAGCTACAAGGGCAGCGGCCGACTCATGGGCAAGGTCGCGCTCATCACCGGCGCGGACAGCGGCATCGGACGCGCGGTGGCAATCGCCTATGCGCGCGAAGGCGCGGATATTGCCATCGCCTATCTTAACGAGCACGGCGACGCCGAGGAAACCGCGCGGTGGGTCGAGCAAGCGGGACGGCGGACTCTGCTCTTGCCCGGCGACATCACCGACCGCGAGCATTGCCGGCAGCTCGTCGAGAAGACGGCGGAAACGTTCGGGCGCATCGACGTGCTGGTGAACAATGCAGCCTATCAGGCGACCTACGACAAGCTCGAGGACATCAGCGACGACGAATGGGACAAGACCTATTCCACCAACATCGGCGCGATGTTCCGCATCACCAAAGCGGCGCTCGCGTACATGAAGACCGGCGGCGCGATCGTCAATACCACGTCGGTCAATGCCGATGCGCCGAATCCCGGACTGATCGCGTACGCGAGCACCAAGGGCGCGATTCAGAACTTCACTGGCGGGCTCGCGCAACTGCTGGCCGAACGCGGCATCCGCGCGAACTGCGTGGCGCCTGGGCCGATCTGGACGCCGCTTATTCCATCGACCATGCCGCCGTCGAGCGTCGAGAACTTCGGCATGCAGACGCCGATGAAGCGCCCCGGCCAGCCCGCCGAACTCGCCCCTGCCTATGTGATGCTCGCGTCGGACGAGTCGAGCTATGTGTCGGGCGCGACCGTCGCGGTGACGGGCGGCAAGCCCATCATCTAGCCGCGAATGGCATTATCGCTGACGATCTTCTCCAGTTCATCACGCGCGGGTGACCAGTAGTTGGCCAGATTCAGCTTCGTATTTGTAACGGTCAGAGGAAGCCGTTTATTCGAGCCGCTCAGGAATAGGCCCAAAGCGCGTCGCGCCGGGCTTCTTGCGGCCGATAAGCCTCGACAGCTCGGCGATCACGCAACACATGAAGATTAACGTCACGCGCAGGATCTGGACGGCCCGGAATCGCGGTCAGTTGACGTCGGACCAGAGCCTCGCGCAATAAACGCGCGTGCGCTCTAGAACATCACGCCCCTACGCCGTCAGCGTCAACGAGCGCGTAGTCCGGCTGAACAGCCTGAGTCCGAAGTGCTACTACAGCCGCTGGATGCTCTAGTGCATCGAGCGCGCGACGAGTCCCTTCGCTTCGTTGCTGCTCGAATCGATCGACAGCGCAGTGTTGGCATTTTGCCAGGCACACATGGCACGCTCCTGTACGACGCAGCCGCGTGCCGCCTTCAAGGCCGCATTGCGAGCCCTCTCCCGTGACAGCAGATCCTGCTTGAGCCGGAGGGCCTCGGGATTGTCTGGCTGCAACGAAAGTGCCCAAAAAATGCCGGACCGCGCCAGTTGCAGGTTGTTCTTTCCGAGACCATCGTGCGCTCGCGCGAGCGCGAGCTGTATCGACTTCTGATTTTTGTCGGCGGATACCTTGTCACTCGGCGGCGCTTCCGAGTTTGCGGCAACCGTCGGAACCTGCGGCATGGTCGTGGCCTGCGCGGGCCGATTCGAATAGTTCGGCGTCACCATGCCTCGCGCGGCGATCGTTCTGGTCGGCTCTTTGTGCGTTTCATGATTCTGAATCCAGTACAAGAGTCCCGATCCGCAGACGAGTACGAAGGCCACCCCGAGCGTGAGCGCTGCCCCCTTTTTCATGCGCCGACGACCGGTATCGCAGTGCGGTGGCGGACAGACCTCGTCGTCGGGATAAACGGCGTCGTTCGATGCACCCGAGGATGCGTTTTGGCGCGGCCACAGCGGGGGGTAAGGCGGAACATCTACACGCCCGTGTGGTGCGCCATGCACTGATGAGCCAGGCTTCGCCGCGGCGGGTGCACGATCGCTGACCACTAACCGCGCAGGCGCACCGCAATGAGGACAGGACGAATCCGGCCGCAGTACCTTGCCACCGCAGCGAGCGCAGGTACCCGTGACAATTGGGGTAAGAACGCCTTGTTCGTCCATCTAAACTCTCCTCCTCGTTGAAGTGCAAACGAAACGTCGGACCGGAAAAGTGCTTGATGCGACGGGCACGACGGGCACAGGCGGCCGCTCGTTCGATATGGAAGGGCGCTCTTCGTCGCGATGACGAGACTCGAACTATTAGTCTAACATCGGGCCGCTCGGGCGCGGCGTCATGCCATCGACCTGGGACGCTACCAGCCGAGCGACGCCCGCGTAGATGTTGCTCAAAGTTCGCACGCAGTTAAGTTCTACTTATACCTCCGCATTTTTGTTTGAATCGACTTGCCGCCATCGGTCACGGACCATGGATTCCTGCCCGACGCGCCTCTGCGCGCAGGAAACGCAGTGGATCCACGGAGGTCGTCCATGCAAGCCGACGTTCTCGTCGCCCTCGGCGCCGAAGCATCCGATCTGCGACGCACCCTTGCGCGCGCGGTCGCCGCAAGCAGTCAGGAAGTCGTCGATCTGGCGCGTGCGCTCGTCGCCGAGCCGAGCCATTACCCGCCCGGCGACACCCACTCCGTCGCTCGACGCATCGAGGCAATGCTGGAGGGCACTGACGTCGAGATCACGCGATACGGCACTCTGCCGCACGTGATGAACCTCGTCGTGCGGGTACGCGGCATGACGCCCGGACGGCGACTCGTCTTCAACGGCCATCTCGACACTTTTCCGCTCGTCGACGCGGATCGCTGGAGCGCCGACCCGAAAGGCGAGGTCCGCGATGGCAAGCTCTACGGCCTCGGCGTTTCCGACATGAAAGGCGGCATCGCGGCAATCGTGTTCGCGCTGCGCCACCTCGCCGCACTGCGAGACACGCTGCCCGGTGACGCACGCACAGATCGATTTCCCCCTCCTTGTCACAGATATGTCACAATCGCGCCATTTGTAGCGAAGGGGCCATCCGTAGTTCGGGTCGGCAAGAGAGCTTTCGCTTCCCGCACGCGCTCGCTCGGAAAGGCGCGCCGCGTGTGGTCAGCAACCGCGCGCCAGATGCAGAGGCATACCATGCCCCAGACGTACGAATACAACGGCTTCACCCTTCAGATTGCCATCGAGCGTAATTTGCACCGCTCGTCGTGCTCCGCCGATCCACTCGGATACGTTGCGGTGGTGCGCATCTGTCAACCTGGGACCGCCTTGTCCCGGTTCTCGCCTCTGAGGCTGGGTGAAGCGGGCGGACGCGCATTCGCCAGCAAAGCGGCGGCGCTTGACGGCGGCTTCATGGCAGCCCGACGGATGGTTGACGACCTGCTCTGCTGATGGATTGTCGCGATGGTTGGCGCCGCTCACAGCGCGTGCGTAGCGACCCACCATCCCGCCGCGGCCATCGCAGCGGACGCCGGGATCGTTAGCACCCACGCCCACACGATTTTGCCCGCGACGCCCCAGCGGACCGCGCTCAGCTTTTGCGTCGCGCCAACGCCGACGATTGCTCCGGTGATCGTGTGGGTCGTGGATACGGGAATTCCGAGCCACGATGCCGTGAAAAGCGTCAGTGCGCCACCCGACTCCGCGCAGAATCCTCCCACGGGCCTGAGCTTGGTGATTTTCTGCCCCATCGTGCGAACGATGCGCCAGCCACCGAAAAGCGTGCCGATGCCCATCGACAGATAGCAGCCGCCAATTACCCATACGGGAGGCGCATCGGCGGTAGCCGACGCGTATCCGGTTGCGATCAGCAGCATCCAGATGATCCCGATCGTCTTCTGCGCGTCATTGCCACCGTGCCCCAGGCTGTAGAGACCCGCCGAGAGCAATTGCACCCGCCGGAAGCGGCGATCCACCTTGCTGGGTGGTGTGCGGAAATACAGCCATGAGACGGCCAGCATGAAGCATGACCCGAGCACGAAGCCAAGCAGCGGCGAGATGAAGATGAACGCAACCGTCTTGAGGAGCCCGTCATAGTTGAGTGCGCCCCACCCCGATTTCGCGAGTGCCGAGCCGACCAGGCCGCCGATCAGCGCATGTGACGAACTCGACGGAATGCCGTACACCCAGGTAATTACGTTCCACCCGATTGCACCGAAGAGCGCGCCGAAGATCACATAATGATCAACGATTAATGGATCGATCGTGCCCTTACCGACCGTCTGCGCTACTTTCAGATGGAAGACGAAATAGGCAATGACGTTGAATGTTGCAGCGAACGCCACTGCTTGTTGCGGTTTCAATACGCCAGTCGACACGACCGTGGCGATCGAATTCGCTGCGTCGTGAAAGCCGTTCATGAAGTCGAACACGAGCGCGATCGCGACCAGCAGAACGACCACCCAGACTGCGAGCTGGACGGACTGCATCAAGCGTTTTCCAGTACGATGCCCTGGAGAATGTCCGCGACATCCTCGCATCTGTCGGTGATGGTCTCGAGCAACTCGTAGACCGCCTTGAGCTTGATCAGCGTCTTGACGTCATCTTCTTCGCGGAAGAGCTTCGACATCGCGGAGCGAAGGACGCGGTCTGCGTCAGATTCCAGTCGGTCGATGTCTTCGCAGGCCTTCAGGATCTGGGGCGTTTGCTTCATGTTCGATAGCAGGCCCACGGCGAACTGCACACGCTCCGCGGTCGCAGTGCAAATGTGCGCGAGCTGACTTGCTTCGGAGCTGAGAGCTCGCACGTCGTAGAGAGAGATAACGGTGGCGACGTCCTCCATCAAATCGAGGATATCGTCCATGGTGGTGATCAGCTTGTGAATGACGTCGCGGTCGAAGGGCGTGATGAACGTCTTGTGCAACAGATCCATCGTCTCACGGGTGAGTCTGTCGGCCTCCTTCTCGGCCTTCTGCAGGTTCCCCTTATAGATTTCCGCGTCCTGCAGATTATCGATCAGCAACTCGAGTTCCTTGCCCGCCGCGACGATGCAGACTGCATGCGCGTTGAAGATCTCGAAAAACCTGCCCTCGGTGGGCATGAACTTACCGAACATGAAATCCCCCGAAATAAGTCAGACCTTTGACTTTCACGAAAGGGACATATTGTAGCTGCTGAGTGAGGATGCCCTTCAAATCCGTGCCGATACCCTCATCCCTATTCCTGAGTCCGTTTCCGCACGCGGTCGCGAGCTGACAATGCACGTTTGCATCGACCATGAGGAGGTTGTCGTGGGACAAGCCGAGAGAAAGGCACGGGCGTCTTGGTGCTTGAGCGAGCGGCTTCACTCCTTGACGTGCAGCGTGTCGAGGGAACGCCTGCGCAAGCGTGTGTCATGCAATGCGCCCGCCGCGTCGAGCACCGGATACGCCGTCGAACAGAAGAGCGAGTTCAATCGTTTCATATTGCCGATGAGATCGAGGTGCAGGGCGCTGGTTTCCATGCTGCGCAGCGACTGTCCCGCGAGGCGATCGAGATGCTCGTGCGAATACGCCCGCTCCAGATCGCGAAAGCGCTCCTTTTCCGCCAGCAACTGTTCGGCACATCGCAGGTCGTTATTAAGAAAGACAGACAGTCCCAACCGCAGGTTGCTGATGAGCCTTGCATGCAGATCGTCGAGTTCGCCGAGGCCCTGCTCGGAGAAAGCGAGACGCTGGGAGATTTTCTTCTCCTCGATGTCGCTCACAATTCGCTCGATGATATCTCCCGCATGCTCGAGATTGATCGTCAACGAAATGATGTCGGTCCAGCGACGGCTTTCCGACTCGTCAAGCTGCTCGCGAGAGATCAGCGTCAGATAGTTTTTTACTTCCGCATAAAGCTGGTCGACATCGTCATCCATGCGCATCGTCTCGCGGGCGACGGCGAGATCGTTGCGCCTGAGGAGATCCGAAACGTTATCGAGCATGGCGCGCACGATGTCACCGATGCGGAGCACTTCGCGCGACGCATTCGCCAACGCCAGGCTCGGCGTTGCAAGACCGGCCGGATCGAGGTACAGCGGACGCAACTCGCCGGTCGTCACCGTCCGATCGGGCAGTAACCGGCGGCTGATCGCGGCGACCCGATCGACGAGTGAGAGGCACGCGCAGCAGCGTATGGTGTTGTAGATCACATGGAATCCCACCACGGCTTCGCGCGGATTGGTGATCACAAGCGGCAATCCGCGTGCGAGCAGCGATGCAAACGGCAGAATGATGATCGCCCCCGCCAGCTTGAATGCGAAGCTGCCAGCGGAAAGACGTCGTGCCGCCGCGTTCTGCGGCAACGCATTGAGCAAGGCGAGGAGGCCGCTGCCCAGATTCGCGCCGACGACCAGGCACAAGGCGACCTTCAGCGAGATCACGCCGGACGACGCCAGTGTGGCTGTCAGCAGAACCGCAGCGAGGCTCGAGTAGGACAACATTGCGAAGCCAGCGCCCACGAGCGCGTCCAGCATCGTGTCGCCCGTGAGCGCGCCGAACATCACCCTCACTCCCGCGCCCTGCATCATGGGTTGAGCCGCTTCGACGATGAGATGCAGCGCCAGAAGGATCAAACCGAGTCCGATGATCGTGCGCCCCACCTGCCCTGCTCGCGTCTGCTTTCGAGTGAGAAAGAGAGGCACCCCGACCAGGATCAGAATCGGCGAGAGCCATGATAGATCGAGCGTGAGCACGCGCGCCATCAGCGCGGTGCCGACGTCAGCGCCAAGCATGACCGTCAGTCCAGCCGCCAGCGGCACCAATCCCTGTGCGGCGAACGACGTGATGATGACGGCGGTGGCGTTGCTACTTTGCACGAGGCTGGTGACGCCGATGCCCGCCAGAAATGCCCGCACCTTGCTGCCGGTGCTACGCCCCAAAATGGCGCGGAGATCGGCGCCAAGCACCCGGAGAATGCCGGTACGGACGATATGTGAGCCCCAGACCAGAAGGGCGACGCCTGAGAGCAGATTGAGAAGAATCAGCACGGCGGATCGATTTCCTCTGAAATGGACGTGACGCTGACGCCAGGCTGTCGAAAACCGAATTGTGACAATAGTGTTGCATAGTTCGCCCGCCATTTGAGTGAAGTTATCCTGCGGTGCAATCCGGTGTTGCGCGCATGCTGCAGCCTGCCGATGGCGGGCGGCGTTCGAAGTCCGGCTCACAACGTTGAACGTGGGACACCTGCTCGGAACCAAGAATCGCCGAAGCGATGATGGGATCGCGTTTCCGACGATTCGTGAGGGCGAAGTCACCTGCCCCCGTCAGCATTGAAAATCTGCGCTGGTTCGCGGAGACCCTGATGGGATACTCGATCGTATTGAGCGTGGGTTTGATGGCTGGTGTTCTGAGCGGCGTGATCGGCATGGGTTCGTCTATGTTGCTGATGCCCGTGCTCGTGATCATCTACGGCCCTCAACAGGCCGTTCCGATCATGGCGATCGCCGCGATCATGGGTAATCTCGGGAAGGTTTTGTCGTGGTGGCGTGAGATCGACTGGAAAGCGTGCGTCGCGTATAGCGCGACGGCCGCGCCTGGCGCGATGCTAGGTGTTCGCACACTGCTCGCGCTGCCGCCGCACGCGGTCGGACTTTGGCGCCAGCTATGCAGCAACCGCGTCGGTTTCCTGGCTTGAGCCACGTCTTAAAAATTGTGAGATGAGCTTCTCGGTCGAACTTAAAGTCAGCCGCCAGTCGTCCCCGGTACTTGCGCAGGCGCTCGATCCGCTCCGCGACCGTTGGCTTCTTGCTTACGGAAAACGCCCCAGTTCGGCATCGCCTCAGCAGCCATCGGCGGCGAGACTGATCGGTCGCGTGGCAAGCGCCGACTCGTGACTCAACGACCGCACACACCTCCCTTGTGTCTCGCTTTGTCCGCACTCCTTGCGGCATAGTCTTCCGAGAAGGCCCTCTGCGCGAAGCATGGAGCTGTCGTCGCGAGCAGCGCGTCAACCTTTGCGAACTGCTTGTCGAACACCCACGGACGGCGCGCCAGTGTGCGATCGTTGAGCCAATATGCGCTCCAATCCCGCGTCGTCTCGATGATCTCGCGTGCGAAGTCCGCCCCGTACTCGAGACCTCCTTCGATGACGACATCGACGTAGGATTCGACAATCGGAAACTTCGCGTCCGGAACCGGAAGCCGTTCGCCCGGCTGCTCGCCTTCCACCTTGGGAACGTAGACCCAGACGGTTCCCTGCGACGGCAGCGCCTGCCATGACACCGCCTCGATCAGTGCCCGCGGCACTTCGAGCCGCACGTACCCCTTCTCGCGCTGGTCGAATGCCGACATGTCATTGCCGACGGGATAGATGACGCCGTTGATTGTCATCGGCGCTTCGCCCTCTAACGGACGACGCAAACCTAGCGCAGTGAAGCCGGAGCCCGAGCGATCGCTCCAACTGCGTACGTAGCCGAATGCCGCCGAAACGCGCACTGGAATCGCCGCTACCGGCTTGCCGGCTGTCTCATTGCGCGATGGCGTGTTGATGAGCGAGCCGTAGCCGAAGATAAACTGGGTAGGCTGGTCGGGTAGACGCGTTCCCCAGAAGTCGGTGGTCTGTGAATGCGCCGCTAACGCGACGAACGCGAGTGAGACTGCGATTGCAAGTCGAAAGTTTGCCAGCGCCGGCATCATCGTATCTCCGTCCCTCGCGACGCTGCCAATGTACACCGCCCGGATGCTCCGCGTCCGAGCGATCGCTGTTGACAATTTCCATGCTCACGCACGAACGACGACAGTACAGTAGGGCTGCTGTAAGCGCGTCGTCGTGAAGACAAGCGAGGCGTAGATTCGCTTGTCCTCAGGCCTTGACCACACTCAGCGCGCCAATCGGCCGTCAAAGAAAAACGAGCCGCGGCGGCGCGATCTCATCTAGCTTGTCTTCGAGCGCAAATATCTCCCGTCTCATAACGTGCTGTTCCGGATCGGAAGAAGACAGCGAGAAACGACCTCGTCGTCAGTACAACTGATGTGAAGCAGTTTACGAGTCAAGCTCCCGTCTCAAGAGCTCTTTGCTCACAGGACCCAGATCGGCGTTAGGCGGAAAGCTTGTCGTGTTGACGGGTGGGTCCTACGCGCCGCCAAGCAGTTCTTCGAAACCGTTCTGACACAGTTTGAGCATGTTCTCAGGCTCTATCTTGCGATCAGTCGGTATCGTCACCGCTTCGCGGATTAGATCGTTTACCCGAGAAAACAGGACATCGATGCCCGCGGTGATGGATTTTCGTTGAGCGTCTGTTAGCGTTGCCTCAAGACTTTTCCAGACCGGCAGGAGGTCATCTTCGATTCCGCCGCTGAAAAGGTACAGCGCGTCGTAGATGTAAAGCACATCCTGCGCGCGCTTTTCGCGGGCACGGTCGTCCCGGATCAGCAGCTTTTGGATGATGAAGCTCACGGGGTTGGGGATGCGCAGGTCGGCGACGGCTTCGCGTAGTCCGGACTCATCTGCAGGGATCGTCACAAGCCATGGTTCATGCAACAGCACTTCAAGGTGGCGCAATTTCTGGGCGACTACCCCGCCGTTGGCCAGCGTCGCGTCCGGCTCAAATTGCTTGGTGATGCTGTTGCGCCGCATCGGGCTGCCCGTCAATGGCGTGAGGAACTCGGCGTAGAAACCGTTCGCCTCATCGCCGAGTGTGTAGCGCATCGCCGGCGGCCGGAAATTGCCAGCGAAATTCGGCTCCTCTTTAAAGCCCGCGTTGACGAGGGCTTCCTTGATATCGCCCTCGAGCGCGTCGCGCGCTGGAAACGCAACGTCAGCGTCTTGCGTGAAGATCGCAGCGAAGTCTGGCTTGTAGGCGCGCGGCTCGTACCGGTAAAGCCGGTAGGCCCAGCCCCCAACGAAGACAATCTGCGAGCGCCACGGCGCTAGTGTCACAGCAAGTTTGCTGAATTCGGCGAAGTCGCTCACACCTTATCCCCAATGACGCTTGCAAGGACGCCGCGTTCCAGTTCGAAGGCCAGTTCTGCCCCGCGGGCCGGATGCGCGGACACATCGAGCCACGTCTGAATGATGTCCGTGACCCAGAGGCCATCTCGAAAGATCGCGCCTTTCTGCACCGATTGAGGGAAACTGAGCTGCTGAAGAATCAGATCGGGACGCTCGCCCTCTTTAGCGGGGCGCAGTGGCCGCCAGCTTTCGGCTTCCTTCAGGTTGGGAACCCAGATAGTCGGTGTTCCGCCCTTTACATGGCCGTAGCCCAAGGCCTTGGCTGCATCAAAAAGGCCCATAACGCCGGCGTGCTTTTTAAGAAGCTTTCGAAGCTGCTCGTCAGGCGGCGCAGGCGACACAAATTTTGTCGCCACAGCCAGTGGCGGCTGGCGGTACTCGGCTTTCCAGCGCTCGGCCAACTGCCGGCGGCGAACCAACGTCAGAAAGTGCGACGACTCAAGGAACCCCTCCGCTTTCAGCGCATTGATTAGCCGGGTCGCAGTCATAGTGGAAACGCCAGCGGCGCGGGCGAGTTCCGTCGCGGTGCTGTACCGGACGCTTTCCGCAGCGAGCAGGTCCTCGCGCTGGATGTCAGCCGCAAGCAGGAGCTTGATCATCCACTGGAAGCTATCCGTGAACACCAGGCGCGGCGGAGCGCCGTGACCGCCCCGATGCGAACCGGCTGAGTGATCGGGACGCTCGGAGAGACGAAGCCCAGGAAACTCGACGTACTGCGTCCCATCCGTTGAGAGCACAGCAAACGGTTCCCGGTCGCCGTACTCCCGATGAAACTCAATCAGGCGCTCAACGAGCGACCGGGAGGCAGTGGTGACCCAGATCAGGACTGCGGGACGAAAGTTGGCTTTCTTGGCGCGCCCCCGCGCTTCGAGCAGTGCCTGCGCGAATAGCGCAGTAACTCGGTCCGGACGGCCTTCATTGAACGACTTCAGAACGGCATGGTAGCGGTGGTCGTCCCCGTCGACGAGGACGACGTCCTCCGCGCTGTCGGCTCCCTCTGGTAAGCTGATCTCCCAGTCTGAGCTACCGAACAACTCGCGGAACGCGCTCAACGCCCTGTTTTCGGGGGGAGTGTACGGAATCGTATCCACTGATGAGCTCACATGGCCATGTGAATTCACATGGCCGAGTTAAATCACAGGGCCATGTTACACCTGCGAAGACACGGGCCGCAAGAGTCAGTCGCCGACCACGCGCCCTAGCCGGCCGTGACGCCACCTTAGGTCGATGTGGGCACCGGCAAGCTCGTGGTTGCATTTGCCGCGCCGATCGTCCGGGACGGAACGGTCAAAGGCGTCGTGTCGGGCGATGTGGCCATGGATAGCGTCGTTGCGAACGTCAAGTCGATCCAACCGACGCCCTCAAGCTTCGGCATGTTGCTGGACCGTAGCGGCAACATCGTCGCTGCCGCCGATGCCAAGCTGACACTGAAACCTTTGACCGACCTCTCCAACGAACTGACGACGAGCGCCATCAGCGCTGCCTCGCAGGAATAATCACCTGCCATTGAGGCGACCGTCGGCGGTGCGACGAAGCTGGTCCGGGCCCGCGCAGTGCCGGGAACCAGTTGGGTGACACTCGTTGCGCGCGACAAGTCGGAAGCGACCGCCGGAATGCGTTCGCTGCTGACTGGATCCGTCATGTCGCTGGCAGTGCTCGCCGCGATCGCCGCCGCCATTATTGGCGGCGTCACCGGCATCGCCTTCAAAGGACTTGCAAGAGTGCGCGACGCCATGGAAGGCATCGGCTCGGGCAGCGGAGACCTCACCCAGCGCCTGCCCGCGACCGGCAACGACGAAGTGGCGCAGATTGCCCTATCGTTCAATGCGTTCGTCGGCAAGATGAATAGCGTAATGGTGCAGATCCGTGATACGAGCGAGGCGGTGCGCCATGCCGCCAACGAGATCGCCTCGGCCAACCACGATTTGTCGAGTCGCACGGAAGCGGCAGCGGCAAGCCTCGAGGAGACCGCTGCGTCTATGGAAGAGATCACGTCCACAGTGACGCAATCGGCCAGCGCAGCTCGGCAGGCGGACCAAACCGCGACGACCGCAGCGAGCGCTGCATCCCGTGGTGGCTCCGTTGTCTCCGTCGTTGTTTCGACGATGCATGAAATCGAAGGTGCATCTGGCAAGATCGCCGACATCATTGGCGTGATTGAGGGGATCGCCTTCCAGACGAACATCCTCGCGCTGGACGCTGCGGTTGAGGCCGCACGCGCAGGCGAGGATGGTCGTGGATTCGCTGTCGTAGCCGGTGAAGTGCGAACGCTCGCTCAACGCAGTGCGCAGGCAGCGAAGGAGATCAAGGAACTGATCAATTCCAGCGTGACGAGCGTTTCCACCGGCGCGTCGCTGGTTCAGCAGGCAGGCGAGACGATGACGGATATCGTCGGCCGGGTTTCCAGCGTAACAACGATCATCGGAGAAGTAACGAACGCGGCTGACGAACAGACCCGCGGCATTCACGAAATCAACCGTGCGGTGGCGCAGCTCGACGAGATGGTGCAGCAAAACGCGGCGCTGGTCGAACAGTCGGCGGCCGCAGCTTCCGCGCTTCAGACCCAGGCCAACGAACTGGCAAGCGCCGTTGGTCAATTTCGCGTAGCGTAAGGTTGGTCGTACGCGCTCCTGTCGCGAGAGCATAGCGACCCGGCATGAAGGCGACGACCTCCAACTTGCCCGGTCGCGAACGTCACGAGTCTCCCGCCTTGACTTTTGCCAGCCGGCAGTAGCCTGAAGGAACTAGTCAAGCAATCCTGCTTGGCCGAAACCTCAGGATTCGACGACATGGCATTCAGCATCGACGCTTCGAGCATCGTGTTCAAAGAAACACACCGCGGCATTAACGCAGCTGCCGTCATCCTTTAGCGACGGCAAGCGCGTCGACGAGATCCACGATGTAGCTGAAAAGATGGTTGCTGACGTCAGCTTCACCTGCCCCGGCACGCGCACTGCATTCGCTGCAGAGGCACGACGCTTTCATCCTGTGGTTCTCGGGCGCGCCGATCACGGCGACCAAACTTTCATCTCCGAGTACGCCCCGCATCCTGCTCGCTGACGCCGAGAGAATCCTGTTGTCAAAGCTGTCCAGCGACTAGCGTCGTCGCTCAATCCGTCGCTGCGGCACCGCGCCTTGTGCCCTATCGTGCTGCCGCTGATGGCCGCGTCCACTAACCTGTTGACACCAACCGTCAGCACGAATGCTACAAACGTCACTTCCTAAGATATTCATCCGGACCAATGCCCGCGCGTAATCCAACAGAATCACAGGGACGCGTCACGTGGCGACCGTGTCTAGCCATGCCAAAAACGGCCGGCGCGGCGTGCAGAGACCTCATTCTTTCATTGGGAAAACATGATGGGAGCTAGCGTCGTTCGACGCGCAGCCGTCCGACATCCAAAGCAAATCGTGCCTGTCCATCCAGTCGTACGAGTCAATTTGATGCGCCCACGCCCAGTTCGCTTCGCCAGCGCGCTCGCCTGACTTTCGCTGCCCGCGACGGTACCGCCCCGCAGGAATTTGAGCCTGCTCGTTCGTACCGTCCTGCTCGCTGGCACGGAGAAAATCCATCGCGTCGTTTCTCATCTTGCTTCCGTCCAAATTTCTGCATCGAGACGACTACCGGGTCGATACTCGAGCTGGAGTGATATCTTCAGGTCTCCGACATTGCCTTCGAAACCCGTGTGTGCAACATTAAGCCATCTGGGAAGATCATCAATAGAGGCGCCGGGAACTGACCATTGTGGGATTTAGAACAATCGCCCGGCACGCCACGACATCGACGACGGCGGCACATCGCGCGGCAATGGCCGCCTTGCGGGCAGCAGTATCGTGAGTCCGATCGTCAAGCTCATGACGGAGAGAAGGGGCGGGCGCTGGTCGTACACCGCATAGTTCACTCGCGTCTGAGAGATGCGGCGCAAGCCAACGATCCGCTGCTCGCTGATGGCGCAGGGTTGGATGATCGCATGGGACGCAGTACGTGCCGCATACCTCGCGAGCATGGGCGTCCAGACAATCCGCTTCCACTCGAGCACAAAGCTCGGCGAGCCGGGCATTCGCGAGGCTTTGTTTCCATCGGAACTGCAGAACCGATCCGCAGCACGCACCTCTATCTCGCAGGTTTGAGCACGGCGTTGGTTCCTTGCCTTCGCAACGCTGCGGGTGGGCTCGTTAATGACGCGGAGGAATCCGCGTCGCTATCGTCACCCAAGCGAGGTCCTACATAGGATCGAAAAAATTCCCGTCGACGCGATCAGGGGGCGGGCTCCTAGAAGTCGCGAGTTGCAGCGCAACGGAGGTAGCCACGGCTATGGAGCGAGCCACCGGATGCGATCGCCTGCGAGCGGGCGCGTCGGCCGAAGGTTTGCACATTGGTGCCAAGCCAGACGCGGGCGCGAGTTTTCGCTGTAAAGCTGAAGCTGCCGCGGTCCGCCGAGCGGATTTCTGGTTGGCTCAGCCATACTTATGCGGTCAACAAGGACTATCTGGTGTCGCACCAGACAATTCCTCTTGCAACCATTCACTAAAATCGCGAACAGCTTCGTTTGGAGACCCGACCATCGAACAGAAGGCGAATGTCGCGCCAGTTGCTATGAAGCCGAGCGGGGCTATCAGTCGCCCGTGCGAAATTTCACGCTGTACAAGCGTTGCAGGGGCGATGGCAATACCAAGACGCGCGACCGCACCCTCGAGAAGTAACGACAATTGATCGAATCGACGGCCATTTGCGAATGAGGCAGGTTCCAGCCCATTTCCCGCAGCCCATGCTTCCCAAGCGTGCGGGCGCGACGATGTGTGCAGTAACGGTTGGCCGATCAAATCTTTCGGTGCTCCGATGCGATGAGCCCAGTCTGGCGCACACACCGGACCCACATGCTCGTCGAAGAGCCTGACTGCATCAACATTCGCGGGCCAGTTTTGGCCACTGACGATGAGACAGTCGATGACCTGCCTCTGGAGATCTTCTATGGTTCCGCTTGTCTGTAGACGGACCCGCACGTGCGGATGAGCCGACTCAAAGCGGTCCAGGCGCGGAATAAGCCAGTTGGACAGGAAGCTTGCCGGCGCCCCCAGCACAATCTCGGCGACCGGTGCCCCTTCCGCAAGTTCTTCGCAATGCGCTTGCAGCTGCGAGAAGATCTGGTCGGCAACCTGCTTGAGGCTCTGCCCTTCAGGGGTCAGACGGACACCGCCCGCGTGGCGTATGAAGAGCGATTTGCCCAACCATTCTTCCAGTTGCCGGACCTGATGGCTCACGGCACTGTGAGTGACGTGAAGCTCTCGTGCTGCCGCCGAGATATTCAGGTGACGAGCTGCGGCGTCGAAGGCGCGAAGTGCATTGAGGGGTGGCAGTCGGCGCATCTGGCTAAGGTGTCAATTTAATTCGCGTCATTGTGCACAAATTAGTCGCTACCAGGGAAAAGCACTGCCCCCTATATTAGATGCCGCTGGATAAACGAACCAACCGCGCTTGCACCTGCGTATTCTGGGACGCGAGCGCGCCCATCGATTTTCGTGGAAAAGGGCAAAACTCCAATGAACGACAAAGACATTCCCCTGGCTAATCAAAAGGTAGTCGATAAGACCCTGTTGACGGCCGACGGTTACGCCGTCGCCCAGACGACCGTTGCACCGGGCGGCGAGACAAAGTGGCATCATCACACGCACGTGAAGGACCGATTTCTTGTCGTGCAGGGCGTTCTGACCGTTGAAACGAGAATTGCCGATCGGACCGTTAGTCGGCGGGTGCGCGACCATTACACCGTCGAGGAAGGTGTCGTGCACCACGTGAAGAATGAAACAGCCCACGATGTGGTGTACATCACGGTGCAATCCGGAGGAGCGAGCGACATCGTGCTTGCCTGAAGGCGTTCGACGGATGCCGCGGAGCAAGTCCTACCAAATAAGGGCGAACGGGGGTTCACAACTCAAGCCGATCGTCGACATCAGCATAGAGGAGTTCGCGGCTGGGATCCGCGTTCGCCAACTTCCTCATCGGCGAACCAGCAGCATGGCCGAGTGTCCAGATGCGTCTTTCGGCAAAACGCTCACGACCCCGGCCGTTTCAACGTCGTGGACTGATTAAATGGTGCGACGGGGTTTAACGCTCCGTCTCGGGCCGGTCCCGCTGCCGCTTCATATCTGCGCGGTCCAATTCGACGACAAGGAAACGTTGGACATTATCGACGGTGTCGGAAGCGCGTCCTTTTTACCGTGCAGATACCGCAAGGCCGGCCTTCCGACGCACATCGAAACATCCTTTATCAGGCCGACGCCGCCGAAGCATTACGTCCCGCGCTGCGCCGATACAAACCCAGCGTCGCACAGAGACCACAAATCGCAGCGAAACTCAGCCAGTACGCAGGCGCGGCCTTGTCATGCGTCACCTGAATGAGGTACGTGGACACCGCCGGCGTAAAACCGCCAAACACCGCTGTCGCCAGACTGAACGCCAGGGAAAAACCCGCGACGCGCACTTCCACCGGCATGACTTCCGTCAGCGCGGCGACCATCGCACCGTTGTACATGCCGAAGAAGAATGAAAACCACAGCAGCACGATCAACATGCGCGCGAAGCTCGGTGCATCGGCAAGCCAGGACAGCGCCGGATACGCGGTGAAGATCGCCAGCACCGAAATGGCAAGCAACAGCGGCTTGCGGCCAATGCGGTCGGACACCGCGCCGCCAATCGGCAACCAGATGAAGTTCGATACGGCCACGAGCAGCGTCACCATCAGGCTATCCGAGGTGGACAGCTTGAGGACCGACTTGCCGAAAGTCGGTGTATAGACGGTGATGAGGTAGAACGTCGTGGTGGTCATCGCCGTCAACAACATGCCGCCGATGACGGTGCGCCAGTTGGCGAGCAGCATCGAAAAGATTTCACGCGCCTGCGGATGATGCCGCCGCGCTTCGAACGCGGCCGTTTCTTGCAGCGAACGGCGCAGGATGAACAGGAACGGCACAATCGCGCAGCCAATGAAGAACGGCACGCGCCAGCCCCACGCGCCGATCTGCTGCGCGGAAAGCCACTGGTTCAGGCCATAGCCAATGGCCGCCGCCATGACGATGGCGACCTGCTGGCTCGCCGACTGCCAGCTCGTATAGAAGCCCTTGTTCCCGGGCGTCGCCATCTCCGCAAGATAGACCGACACGCCGCCCAGTTCCGCGCCCGCCGAGAAACCCTGCAGCAGCCGCCCGAGCAACACGAGCGCCGGCGCAAGCAGGCCGATGCTCACATAGCCCGGCACGCACGCAATCAGAATGGTGCCGCTCGCCATGATCGACAGCGTAACGATCAGCCCCGTGCGCCGCCCTACTTTGTCGATATACGCGCCGAGAAAGATCGCTCCTAGCGGACGCATGAGAAAGCCCGCGCCGAACACGGCGAAGGTGAGCATCAACGAGGCAAATTCGCTGGTCGAAGGAAAGAAGATCTTCGAAATGGAGGCTGCGTAAAAACCGAAGAGAAAGAAATCGAACTGTTCGAGGAAGTTGCCGCTCGTCACACGCAGCACGGCGGCGGCGCGCGTCGAGCGCGAAACACCAGAGGTTGCGGCGATCGGTTCTGTCGACTTCATTGCGTCTCCTAAATCTTATCGGTGTATCTATCGTGAAGAGCGCCCGCGGCGCGCTGTCAATGCTAGTCAGAACCGAGGCTCACTGTGTTGCGCTGCCGCTTTTCTATCGACGATTTGAGCAGCGCCGCCGAACGGAATACGCCGTGTGCGAACTTTCCGTAAGGCAGTGTTGCGAACAATGCCATCACGATGCCCAGATGCACCGCGAGCAGCCACGGCATGGCGGTCGTCGTGCGGAACGCGAGCAGCGCGAGGCCGGACGCGCTCGTCAACAAAAGGAGCGCAATGAAACCGCGGTCCATCAGATGCTGACGGGCATCGCTCCGTTCGGGCACGCGCTTCAGGTTCAGCCACAACAGTCCCGCCGGCCCCACGATCAACCCGATGCCTCCCGCCGTGCCCAGCAGCACCGGCACGCTGAAGAACGGATACGGCGCTTCCAGCCTGAACGCATAGTGATAGAGCGTCGCGACAGCGGTGGCGGCGAAGCACAGCATGAAGCCATAAAACGTCAGATGGTGGAACCGGCGCCGCGCGAGGGTGAATGCGTCGTCGTCTTCGTTGCAGCCATCGCCGTGGCCTCCATCGAGATACTTGAGCGTTAGCGCGTTCTTCGCCGCTTCCGCGACCGCAGGCGCGCTCGCGCTCGCCGTTCCGGCCGACACGTCGTGCCAGAAACGCGTGACGCCCACGCCGAGCGCGAGAATGGCGGACAGGAATACGATGCCGAACATGGCAGCCAGCAGGTTATGCGGGAATATGGCGTAGAAGTTCGCCGGCACGACATCGCCCGACAAACCGCCGTGCAAAGCCGTGCCCAACAGCAGAAACAGCGCGAGCCCCGCCGCCAGCGCCACCGACAACGTCAGCCCGTTGCGCTTGTAGAGCGCGCCGAACGACCCGGGAAACGCATATTCCGTGTAAGTTTCCAGGCGCACCTCGGCCATGGCTTTCGGGACGTTCACGCCGAACTCGTGCGGCGGCGCGTACTGGCACGCGTGATAACACGCGCCGCAGTTGTGGCAAAGATTCGCCAGATAGTTGACGTCCGACTTTCCAAATTCGAGGCGGCGCGTCATGGCTGGAAAGACGGCGCAGAATCCTTCGCAATAGCGGCACGCGTTGCAGATCTGCATCTGACGCGCGACTTCGGTTTCGCTCTTGCTCATCGGCACGATGGGAATGATGCGCGCCGTCTTGCCGTGGGTGGTGGGGTTCGTCTCGCCCGGCGACGCAGTACGCGTGCGTTCGGGCGCAAGCATGTCAGGCTGCTGCACTGGCTGTCTCCGTTGTGTTGAGTGCGGCACGCGCCGCCTGGGTCCCGGCAATGCGCCCGAAGGCCGTTCCGATCGACATGCCGACGCCCGCCGTATAGCCCTTGCCGAGCACGTTGCCCGCCATCATCTCGCCGGCCACGAACAGGTTGTCGCTGGCTTCGCCGCCGAAGTGAACCTGCGCGCAGTCATTGGTCTTCAGGCCGAGGTACGTAAACGTGATGCCGGGCCGCAACGCGTAGCCATAGAACGGCGGCGTATCGATACGGCGCGCCCAGTGCGTCTTCGGCGGCGTCAGGCCCTCCGTGTGGCAGTCGTCGAGCGCGGTATGGTCGAAGGTGCCGACGCGGCAGGCATCGTTATAACGCGTGAGGCTTTCCATGAAGCGCGCTTCCGGCAGCCCGAGCTTGCGCGCCAGTTCCGGCAGCGTGTCGGCCTTCTCGCCCGGAAAAACCGGCGGCATGAAGCGGCCAATGGCTTTCGAGTCGATGATCGAATAACCGGTCTGTCCCGGCTGATGCGCGACGAGCCGCCCCCAGATGGCATAGCGCTTGGGCCAGAAGTCCTCGCCTTCATCGTAGAAACGCTGGGCGTCGCGATTCACGACGACGCCAAGCGACACACAGTCGATGCGCGTGCAGATGCCGCCGTCATACAACGGTGCGCGCGCATCGATGGCGACGCAGTGTGACTGCGACGGATCGCCGATCATGTCCGCGCCGGCATCGCGCATATGCTTGATCAGCACGCCCTTGTTGAAGCGCGTGCCGCGAATCAGGAAGTTGTCGGCGGGCCATTCGCCGCGGTCGTTCTGCCCCCAGGCTTCGCGCAGCCATTCACGATTCGACTCGAACCCGCCTGCCGCCAGCACGCAGGCGCGCGCTTCGAAGCGCCGCTTGCCACTGCGCGCCGCGATGAAGCGGCCGCCGTCGAGTTCCAGCGAATCGACGGGCGTCTCGTAGTGGATCTGCACGCCGAGCGCTTCCGCGCTCCGGTAATACGCGTTGAGCAGTGCCTTGCCGCCGCCCATGAAGAACGCATTGGTGCGCGCCACGTGCAGCGCGCCGGACAGCGGCGGCTGGAAGCGCACGCCGTGCTTCTGCATCCACGGACGGCACGTTGACGACGCGCGAATGGTCAGCTGGGCGAGATGCTCGTCCGTGATGCCGCCCGTCACCTTGAGCAGATCCTGCCAAAACTCCTCTTCCGGATAGGCATCGACGAGCACGTCTTGCGGTGCGTCGTGCATGCAGCGCAGATTGCGGGTGTGTTGCGAGTTCCCGCCGCGCCATTCGCGGGGCGCCGATTCGAGCAGCAGGACCGACGCGCCGGCTTCACGCGCCATCAATGCGGCGCATAACGCGGCATTGCCTCCTCCGATTACGAGCACATCGACCATTAGACTTGTCTCCTTTCGGACGCATCGTAAGGGTCTCGTCCCCGCCCCGCTACCAGCGCGCCGTCAAGAGGTGTTCAGTTTTTGTGAAGACTCCGGCTCGCGCAGCCGCGCGCCGGGCCAGCGGCCTTCCTGCACGAGTTGACGGATGACGTCGGCGAGCACCACGCGGGCGGCGAGTCCGGCGGGCGACAGTTCGTCATCGGAGATGCTGGCGATCATGTTGGGGCGCGTGGCGTACCGCTCCGCCACGGGCACGCTCGTCAGGAGCACATTCTCGCGCCGAGCGAGTGCCGCGCCTGGTTGAATGGTCGCGCCCAAGCCGCTGCGCACCAAGTCCATCAGCAGCGCGAGCCCATCCACTTCGGCGACGATATTCGGCTCGTACTCCGCGCGCCTGAACGCCGATGCCAGCAGGGAGCGCAGCCCATGCGTGCCGCTGGGCAGAATGAGCGGCAGCCTGCCGAGATTCTTCAGCCGCACGGACGCGCTCGCGGGCATGCCGTCGAGATCCCCCGAGCCGATCAGGAACAGGCGTTCGTCGAGCAGCGGAATGATGCTGAAGCGTTGCGCGGGTTCCTCGCGGAACAGCACGGCAAGATCGATCTGACGCGCGCTCAGCATGGAGGCGAGATAGCCGGAGAGACTTTCGACCATGTGCAGCCGCACTTCGGGGTAACGCGTACGCATGGCCTGCATGAACGCGACGCCTAACACGCTCGCCGTGCTCGGCGCCATGCCGACGCTCACGTGACCGGAAAGGCGGGCGGAGCGCGCGGCGAGCGCAGCATCGTCGATATGACGCAGTGCGAGTTGCGCCTGACGCCAGAACGCGAGGCCCGCATCGGTCGGCACAACGCCGCCCGACGTGCGTTGCAGCAGACGCGTGGACAGCTCGCCCTCGAGGCGGCTGATCTGCTGACTGAGTGCCGATGTGACCACGCCGAGCTCCAGCGCTGCCTTGCCCATGCTTCCGTGTTTCACGACGCTCAGGAAATAGCGTAGTTGTCTGAGTTCCATTCTGCAGTCGGACAGGTGGTGGACGTCCATTTTGACAGCAAGTCAGCGGTGTGGTGAATCCTCGCATCGTTCGGACTGGCATAACTCTCAAGAGCGCGATCAATGCCCGATCTCGACAAATGCAGCGGAACTGGAAAGTAAGCCCACCTACTTGGCATCATCATTCAGCGAGGAAGCAAGGCTATTTAGATGACTATAAATCTTCTACTGCCCGCGTTTGCTGCGAAACGCAATGGCTTCGCGCATGCAACGAATGCGTTAGGTGAGTATTCGGCCTTTGCGGACGTTCGACGAGACTCCCTCGAACGTCGGCGGTAGGGCGAGTTGCCGACGATGACGGCGTCGTGCGTCGGGACGCCCTTTTCGGCATACGCCGACTTACGGTTTGACCCATTGCCGACGGTCGCATGGTCCTAAATCCGATGGCGGATAACGGTGCAGTCCAGTCATCGACGCCGGCTTACAAAGAGCAGCGCTTGGGCCGCAGCAGAAGTGCATTGATGCAGAGCCGACCCCCCGCGTCCTTCGCGGGCTCGAGAGCGGGAGATAAGTGACAGCTCAAACTCGGAAAAGGCCTTAGCAGGTTGCTGAAGTACCGAGGGTTCATGTCATCGTGGAAGTGCCCTGATGCGTTGATATTAGACCCCTTACTTGCCC
>NZ_FCOI02000035.1 GCF_001544795.2 Caballeronia temeraria
AGCGCTTGTTCGAGCAAGCTCGTGAAACGCGCACCGAGGCGGGTGATGGTGATCTCATCGAACAGATCGGTCGCGTAACTGAAGGTGCCGGTCAAGCCTTCCTGGGTATGCGTGAGGCTCAAGGTGAGATCGAACTTGGCGCCGGCTTCGGCTGCGGGCAACAGTTCGAGCGTAAGCCCCGGCAAAGCGAACGCTTGCATGGGTGCGTTCTGCAACACGAACATCACCTGAAATAGCGGCGTGCGACTGATATCGCGAACCGGCGCGAGCGCTTCGACGAGCTTTTCAAACGGCAAATCCTGATGCGCATACGCGGCAAGCGTCGTATCACGGACTTGCGCGAGCAGCGAACGCAGGGATGGCGAGCCGGAGAGATCGGCACGCAACACGAGCGTATTGACGAACAAGCCGATGAGCGGTTCGATTTGCGCATGCGTACGATTAGCGATGGGCGAACCGACTGCGACATCGGACTGTCCGGAAAGGCGTGCGAGCAACGTCTGGAACACGGCGAGCAGCAGCATGAAGGGCGTGACGCCTTCCTGTTGAGCAAGTGTGTGCAGGCGCTGGGACAGTTCCGGACTCAACGCAAAGGGCAACGTCGCGCCTCGCCCGCTGATCTGCGCGGGACGAGGACGATCAGTGGGAAGGTCCAGCGGCGCAAGCTCGGCGAGTTGATTGCGCCAGTATTGCGTCTGACGTTCCAACTCCGCACCGGCGAGCCAGTCGCGCTGCCACAGCGTGTAGTCGGCGTACTGCACGGCCAGCGGTGCAAGAGCGATCGGTTCGTTACGCAGCGCAGCCGTATAGCAAGCGCCGAGTTCACGCACGAGCACGCCGGTGGACCAGCCATCGGAGATGATGTGATGCATCGTGAAGAGCAGGACGTGCTGATCTTCCGCGAGGCGCAGTAGTTGAGCGCGAAGCAGCGGGCCGTGCTGAAGATCGAAGGGGCGGCTGGCTTCGGCTTGTGCGAGGCGTCGGACTTCGTCGGCTTGCGCAAGCGTGTCCAACTCGATAAGCGGCAGAGGCAATTCGAGTTCGGCAGCAATGTGCTGCACGGCTTGACCATCGTGTTGAACGAAGGAAGTGCGCAGGCTTTCATGACGCGCAACGAGTTCATTCAATGCGGCTTGGAAGGCCCGAACATCGAGTGTGCCGTTTAAGCGCAAAGCGATCGGAATGTGATACGTCGATTGTCCGGGATTCAGTTGTTCGAGGAACCACAGACGTTCCTGCGCAAACGACAGCGGTAGATGCGCGGGACGTTCGATAGCGTGCAGCGCAGGCAGTGCACTGACATGACGAGGCGATTCCTCCAGCGCTTCTGCAAGCGATGCAACGCTAGGCGCGTCAAACAGCTTGCGCAGCGGCACTTCGACGGAAAGCGCCTCACGCAAACGCGAGACGAGTTGCGTAGCAAGCAGCGAATGCCCCCCGAGGGCAAAGAAGTTATCGAACACACTCACGCGTTCGAGCCCGAGCACATCGGCGAAGCATTGCGCAAGCGACGCTTCGAGCGATGAACGCGGCGCGACATAAGCCGCAAGATCCTGCCACTGCGGATCGGGCAATGCACGCCGATCGAGCTTGCCGTTGGGCGTAAGCGGCAACACATCGAGCACGACGAATGCCGATGGCACCATATAGTCCGGCAGACGCGAATCGAGATATTCGCGCAGGGCACTCGCATCGATTTCCGCTGCGAGCGTGACATACGCGACGAGTTGCTGATCCTGCGCATCCTGCTGTCGTGCCCGCGCGATGACCACCGCCTCGCGCACCGCCGCATGACTCGCAAGCTGCGCCTCGATCTCGCCAAGCTCGATGCGGAACCCGCGAATCTTGACCTGATGATCGTTGCGCCCGAAGAACTCGAGGCTGCCATCGGCAAGATAGCGTCCGAGGTCTCCCGTGCGATAAAGACGCGCGCCGGGCACGAACGGATCGTCGATGAAACGCTCGGCAGTAAGCTCGGGACGATTCAGATATCCGCGCGCCACACCCGCGCCACCGACATATAACTCGCCCACCGCGCCGACCGGTGCAAGCTGACCTTGCGCATCGAGCAGATACACAGTCAGATCGGGAATACGCACGCCGATCGGACTGCTGCTCAGCGCACAATCATCGCGGGTCAGCGGCCGATACGTCACGTGGACGGTCGTTTCGGTGATGCCGTACATGTTGACGAGGCGTGGCTTCTGATCCGAATGCCGCGCGTACCACGGTTCGAGCATCGATGGATTCAGCGCCTCGCCACCGAAGATCACATAGCGCAGCGCATCGGCGTCGTCGCTGGATTCCTGCGCCTGAATGAGCGCGCGGAATGCGCTGGGCGTCTGATTCAGAACGGTCACGCCCTCTCGCTGAAGCAGGCGCAGGAAGTCGGGTGCGAAGCGCGCCACATGCTGCGGCACGATCACGAGTTTTCCGCCGAAACGGAGCGCGCCCCACAATTCCCACACTGAGAAATCGAAGGCGAACGAGTGGAACAGGCACCAGACATCGCGTTCGTTGAAGCCGAACCAGTCCTGAGTCGCGTCGAAGAGGCGCACGATCTGGGCGTGCTCGATCATCACGCCCTTGGGCTTGCCGGTCGAACCCGATGTGTAGATGACATAGGCGAGATGAGGCAGCGCGACCGGCGTTTGCGGATCGTCTTGCGAGAATGAGTCATCGAGCGGTGCATCGGGATCGAGCGCCGTCAGCGCGCCGGTATCGCCCAATGCTTCACGGCCGGCGGCATCGGCGAGCAAGAGACGCGGCGTCGAGTCGGAGAGGATATGGCTCAGGCGTTCACCGGAATAAGCCGGATCAAGCGGCACATACGCACCGCCCGCCTTCAGGATGGCGAGCAACGCGACCACCATGCCGATGCCGCGCTCCACGCACAGCGCCACGCGATCTTCCGGATACACACCGAGCGCGATCAGACGATGCGCAAGCCAATTCGCGCGCGCATTGAGCTGCGCATACGTGAGCGATTCGTCTTCGAAGAGGAGCGCGATGGCATCGGGCGTGCGTCGAACCTGTTGCTCGAACAATTGATGGATGCACGCATCCGCAGGATAGGAGGCGCGCGTGCCGTTCCATGTCTTGACCAGCAACTCGCGGATGTCAGGGGGCACCACGTTCAACCGATTCACCGGCGTACGGGGCGCCTGTTCCAGCGCATCGGCGAGGCTCGCAAGCGCTTGCTCCATGTATCCGCACAGTTGCACGGGCGAGAGGGGCGCAACGGTCTGCGCGGTGAGTTCGAGGCTGTCGCCGTTGTCGTCCACCGAAAGGGTCAGCGGATAGTTGGTGCGCTCCTCGGCGCCGAGCAGTTCGATGCCATC
Source organism: Caballeronia temeraria (assembly GCF_001544795.2). Taxonomy (GTDB): domain Bacteria; phylum Pseudomonadota; class Gammaproteobacteria; order Burkholderiales; family Burkholderiaceae; genus Caballeronia; species Caballeronia temeraria. The sequence continues at coordinate 3,342 of NZ_FCOI02000035.1, forward strand.
GAACGCGCGTTCATCGGCCGAGCCTTGATTGTGGCGATAGTTGAGCAACGCGCTGAAGAGCGGCGCGGGAGCGGCGACGCCACTGCATCGTTGCGCGAGCGCGAGCGGCGCATGCTGATGTTGCAGCAAAGCTGCGAGACGTTCATGCGTGGTGCGCACGCTGTCGACGACCGAGGCATCGTTCACGTCGAGGCGTATCGGCAAAGTATTGATCAGGAGCCCGAGCGCCTGATCGACGCCCGCCTGCATGCGCCCGAGTAACACGGTGCCGAACACGATGCGTCCATCGGAGTCGAGCGCGCTGCCTGCACTGAGCACGCGCGCCCACGCGAGATGACACAGGCTCGCAAGACTCACGCCGACGCTGCGAGCCTGAGCGCGCAGACGCGTATCAAGCGATGCGGGCAGTCTTGCGCGCGCTTCGGCGACGGCCGAGCCGTCGTGATGAATGTCGGTGAGGCCGAAGGGCAGCGTCGGTTCGTTCACGTCGCCGAGCATGTCGCGAAAGAATGATTCATGCGCGTCTTGCGTCGCGCCGAGCCGCGCCTGCGCGACCAGATCGCGGAACGGCTGCGCCACACCGAGCGTGTCGGCCCGGCCATCGAGGATCGCGCCGATTTCAGCGTGCATCACTTCCAGCGTCGCATGATCGCCGATCAGATGATGCCAGTTCAATTGCATCAGCCAGCGTCCGCTTCCCGTTTCGGGAACGATCGCAATCTGCAGCAACGGAGCGCGGGTGAGATCGAGGCGTTGCGTGCGGGCATCGAAATGCTTCGCCAGCTTTCCGGCGGCGTCGCCGTCCGTGATCCCGATCTCGGTGATGGTCACGGGCGCCTTGCGCCAGACCACTTGCGCGGGCGTGCTGAGTCCGTCGTGGATGAAGGCGGTGCGCAGGATGTCATGCCGCTCGACGACCTTTTGCAACGCATCGAGCCACGCATCGAGACGGGCGCGGCTGTCGAACGCGAGTCGCGCGGTTTGCAGATACGGATCGCCCTCCGTGGTCAGCATGTGATGAAACAGAATGCCGTCCTGAAGCGGAGCAAGTGAATAGATATCCTGAATATTCTCGAGCCTGCCGGGAACCTGTTCGACGATGCGATCGATGTCCGTCTGCGTGAGGTCGATGAGCGGCAGCATCGCCGGTGTGAGCGCGGTGCAATCGGGCGTGATCGCGTTGGGCGGCACGACGATATCGGGCTTCGGCGCGGCCTGCTCGAGCGCGGCGGCGAGCGCGCTGAGCACGGGCGTCGCGAACAGATCGCGCACGCTGGCGTGAAGTCCGATGCGTCGCAGGCGCTCGATCAGCGTCACGGCAAGCAGCGAGTGCCCGCCGAGCGCGAAGAAGTTGTCGTGACGGCCGACGCGCTCCAGCCCCAGCAACTTGGCCCACAGTCCGGCAAGGGCGCTCTCGGTCGCGCCCTGCGGTGCTTCGAACGGACGCAGCGCGAAGGCATCGGCTTGCGGATCGGGCAGCGATCGGCGGTCGAGCTTGCCGCTCGGCGTGAGCGGCAGCGCGTCGAGCGTGACGAAGGCCGACGGCACCATGTAGTCGGGCAGACGCGACGCGAGATGCTCGCGCAGCGCGCTGGCATCGATATCGGAAAACAGCGTGACATAGGCGACGAGCGGCTGATCTTGCGAACCCTGATGCCGCGCCCGCGCGATGACCACCGCTTCGCGCACGGCGGGATGAGCGGCGATCTGAGTCTCGATCTCGCCCGGTTCGATGCGGAACCCGCGAATCTTGATCTGATGGTCATTGCGGCCAAGAAACTCGATATTGCCGTCGAGATGAAAGCGCGCGAGGTCGCCGGTACGGTAGATGCGCGCACCCGGCACGAACGGGTCGTCGAGGAAACGCTCGGCGGTGAGCTCGGGCCGGTTCAGATAGCCGCGCGCCACGCCCGCGCCGCCGATATACAGCTCGCCCACGGCGCCGGGAGGCACCACGCGGCGCAGCGCATCGAGAACATAGGTGCGCGTGTTGGCGAGCGGCTTGCCGATGACGGGCCGCGTCTGCTCGCTCGTGATCTCGGCGACGGTGGCATCGACGGTGCACTCGGTCGGACCATAGACGTTGAAGGCGCGGATCTGCGCGGCGCGCGCGAGACGGTTCCAGGTCTGCGGCGTGAGCGGTTCGCCGCCCACGAGCACCGTCAGCGGCGCCTTCCGTTGTTCGAGCAGGCCGGCGGAGAAGAGCGAGTCGAGCTGCGTCGGCGTGCAGTCGAACACGTCGATGCGCGCCTCGTCGAGAAAGTCGATCAACGCCATCGCATCGGTGCGCACGTCGGCGGGAACGATGACGAGCCGATGTCCGCCGAGCAGCGCGGCGAGATTCTGCACCGAGGCATCGAACGCGATGCTCGCGTTCAGCGTGACGCCGGAGTGCGGGGCGCAATGCGCGAACACCGTCGAGTGCAATGCGTGATGCAGATTCAGCACATGACGATGCTCGACCAGCACGCCCTTCGGCTTGCCGGTCGAACCGGACGTGTAGATCGCGTAGGCGAGATGATGCGAGGCGAGACCGGGCACATGCGGATCGTCCTGCGGCAGCGTATCGTCGAGCGATACGCCGGGGTCCAGCACGGCGAGCGCGCCCGTGTCGCTCAGGGCTTGTCGGCCGGCCGCATCGGCGACGAGCAGCACGGGCGTCGCGTCGCCGAGAATGTAGCTCAGGCGCTCGCCGGGATAAGCCGGATCGAGCGGTACATACGCGCCGCCCGACTTGAGGATCGCGAAGAGCGCGGTGATCGCGCCGATGCCGCGCTCCATGCACAACGCCACGCGGTCTTCCGGACGCACGCCCGCCGCGATCACACGATGCGCGAGCCGGTTCGCGCGCGCATTGAGTTGCGCGAACGTGAGCGACGCGCCGTCGCATTCGAGCGCGACGGCATCGGGCGTGCGTCGAGCCTGCTGCTCCAGAAGCTGATGGATGCACAGATGCTCGGCATAAGGCGCGGCCGTGTCGTTCCACGATTCGAGCCACGCCTGCCGCTCGGGCAAGACGAGCTCGAACGAATGCAGCGGCGCATCGGGCTGGGCCAGCGCCTTTTCGAGCAGACGCGTGAAGCGCCGCGCATGGGCATCCACGGCATCGGCGGAGTAGAGCGCTGGATTGCCGTCGAACATCAGTTCGATGCCGAGTTCATCGCCTTCGTCATGGATGATGAGCGCGAGATCATCGGGCGTTCCATAGAAGGAGCGATTCGATCCGATCCGGCATCCGGCGAAATCCAGCGCGAGGCTGTAGTCCGGCATGACGTTCACGGTCGGCCCGAAGAGCGGCCTGTCGGATTCGATGCGTCCCACATCGCGTCGAATGTCCTTCACGCGATAGCGCTGATGGCGCAAGATCCGGCGACTCTGCCGTGACACCGCGCCGAGCAGATCGATGATGGTCGTGTCCGCATCCAGCGTCGCGCGCAACGGCAGCGCATTGGACATCATGCCGGGCACGTTTCTCGCCAGGCGTCCCACGCGGGCCGTGACCGGAAAGCCGAGCACCACTTCGGGCTGACCGCTGAGCCGCGCGACATAGGCCGCCATGACCGCGGTGAAGAACTGCGGCCACGTCGCGCCGTGACGCTCCGAGACGTCACGCAGACGCCGGGTCGTTTCCGGTGACAGCCGCATCCGCGCGATCGTCTGTGTGGAAATCTCAGACGGTATCGGCTCGTGCGCCATGCATTCGGCGAGCAGCACCGGCTCGGCGCAATCGGCCAGATAATCGCGCCAGAACTGCTGATCGCCTTCGAACGCACGGGACGCGCGATAGGCGTCATCGTCATCGAGCAGGTCGGCGAGGCCGCGCCACGTGCACGGCGGCGGCTCGCGTCCTTCGACGAGCGCCGAATAGACAGCCGCGAGGCGCTGCGTGAAAAGAAAGAACGAATAGCCGTCGAACGCGATGTGATGAATCCGCTGGAACAGGAAGAAGCGCGTGGGGCCGGCCTGAAAAAGCTGGCCGTCGAAGAGCGGATAGGCATTGAGATCGATGGCGCTGGCGAGCGCGGCCTCCACTTCGCGATCGACCGCTTCGACGGGATCGGGCGCATCGCTGACATCGACGACACGAAGCGTGAAATCGTCCATTGCATCGGGCAGCACCTGATGCGGCATGCCGTCCTCGATGACGATGCGCACCTGCATCGCTTCTGCCTCGCCGACCGTGCGCCGCAGCGCCGCTTGCAGCGCCTCGACATCGAGCGGTCCGATGATCTCCGTCAGCTGCGCGAGGTTGAAGCGCGGATCGCGCAGATCGAGTTGCTGGCGAAAGAAGATGCCCGATTGAGCGGGCGCGAGGGGAAGGCTGAACATGGCATCAATCCGTATGTGAGAGCACGCGGGTGCCCTGGAAAACGATGATCGAAAACATCGCTATCGACGTTCTGAACGAAACACTTCAGGGATTTACGATCCGGGAAAGCGAGCCGAGCGCGACGAACGCTCTCATGCGAAGCGCGAGCATGAGGCTTCCCTGCGCCCGGATCACGTCCTTCACCGCGGGATCGCTCAAGGAGCCGAGCCGGTTGAACGGCGTGCGAAAGCAGTGCGCGAGCGTGATGCCGAAGCCGTTGTCCGCGGGGTCCACGCCATGCCACCAGAACGGCGGAATGTAGAGCACGTCGCCCGGTCCGAGCGTGGCCTCGAATTTCGTCAACGATGCATCCGCGGGAAAGAAGCGCGCCCGCTCATCCATGTGATGAAGATTGGATCGGATCGGCCCGGCATACGCGTGCCAGTTTTCCTTCGACAGCTTGAACATCGAGATGCGTTTCGTGCCGAGTATCTGCGTGGTGAGCGTTTCGTCCGTCGTGTGGTAATGCCACTCGGTCGACGCATTCCGATAGATGAAGAGACGGTCGCGCGCATACGCACGCGGCGGCAGATCGCGGTGCGCGTTCAGAAAATCGTAGCCGCCGAGATCGGCGCGCCATTCCGGCGGAATGGGCAACGCGCGAATGGCGAACGTGTCGTCGGGCGCGGCGTTGCGCAGGCGCGCGATCGCTTCATCGAGGCGGTATTTCGGAAGGTTTTGATGCCAGACGCCGGCGGGACTCGCATTGAACGTGTCGGACACGCCGACCTGGCGATTCGTGAGCGCTTCCAGATAACCGGGCATGCCCCATTTTTTAAAGGCGGGCCAATCGAGCACGGCCTTTCTGATGACGATGGGTTCCTGAGCGCAAACATGATCGCGCCAGAATTTTTCTTGCTCGAGTGCTTGATTGTCGATGGACAGAAGCTGTACGCTCCGTCCCGGAACGAGATCGATGACTTTGACGACGCGCTTGGCCATGTGCCACTCCCAGATCGAGGTTCAGTAGGACCGCAGATCGATCCAATGCGCTTCGATATAGTCCAGACATTGCTTGCGCGGACTATCCGAAAGCTCCACTTCCCAACCAGCCGGGACGTCGAGATGAGCGGGCCAGAGCGAGCGCTGCCGCGATTCATTGATCAGGACACGAAACGTGCCGTGTTCATCGTCGAATGGGTTGTCCATGCTGTTGCTCCCTTGTTCATGCATCGGGTTGCAACGAAATATAGGCGCCGGGAGTTAGAACTGAATTAGACGTCGCGCGACAGGAGCGGCCATGCCGGAGAAGCGCGGCCCGAGGCGCGACGAGCGCCGTGCGCAGAAGATGAGGAATGCCTCGCTATTACATATCGGCTTCGATTCCGGATCAAGGGAAATCGAACGCCGCCGCGTCGTGTCACGAACCGGTCATGCGCCGGCCTTCGTTGTCATCACGCGCTGCACTTTGCCTTCTTCCATCCATATGACCTTGTCGGCGGCATTGAACCAGCGGTCGTCGTGACTGACGGCGATGATCGTCTTGCCCGCCGCCTTCAGCCGCGGCAGAAGTTTCTCGTAGTAATAGCGGCGGAACTGCGGGTCCTGATCGGCGGCCCATTCATCGAAGATCAGCACGGGCCGTCCTTCCGCGAGCGCGCTCACCATCGCAAGGCGTTTGCGCTGACCGCTCGACAGGTCGGTCGTGCTGAAGCGCCCGAGCTTGTAATGAACCTTGTCGGACAGATCCATCTCCCTGATGAGATCGGCGAGATCGTCGTGCGCGGGATCGAGGCCGTAGAGACGGTCGAACAGATGGAAGTCCGAGAAGATCACCGAAAAGAGCTGGCGATACGCAGTCGCGTTGGCATCGGTGACGGTTTTATCGTCCCAGCGCACTTCGCCCGAATCCGGTGCATACAACTGCGTGATCAGATTGAGCAAGGTCGATTTGCCGCTGCCATTGCCGCCCGCGATGAAGGTTACTTCGCCCGCCTTGATGACGAGATCGCACGGACCGACGTGAAAGCCCGGCTGGCCGCCGGGCGCCTTGTAGGTGTAGCTCACGCCGCGCAAGGTGATGCCGTGCACGAGCATCGGCTCGGGCGCGCCGGGGCCCGATTCGGCCGCGCGCGTGGCCTCCGCAAGCTCGCGTTCGAGCGCGTCGAGGCGGTCGACGGCGAGATCGGCGCGCGACACGGCCGGCAGCGCCTGGATCAGGCTCGCGATCGCGCCGCCGGAAAACACGATGACGAGGATGATCTTCGCCGGCGTCGACGCATTGCTGATGTAGTACGGCGTCAGGAACACCATGCAGCCGAGCAGGCCGTAGAAGAACGCATCGCTCAGGGTCTGGCCGCGATTGAAGCCGCGGCCCGAACTGACCCGCAAGTCCTGCACGGCGAGCGCGCGTTGCACGATGTAGTTGTCGAAGAGATCGGTATCGCGGCGCGCGTTCATCTTGATCTCGCGAAAGCCTCGCAACAGATGATCGAAGCTGGAACGAAAGGCGCTTTCGAGTTCGGTCGCTTCCTTGGCGAGCGCTTCCGCGTGCGCATAGCTGCTGCGATAAAAAAACGTCGCGACCCCGAGAAAAAGCAGCGTCACGGCAAACGCGATCAGGGACAGATAGCCGATATACAGCGCCGACGACAAGAGTTGCGTGACGAAATAAATCAGGACGATGACGGTCGGCGCGGCTTCCTCGATGGTCTGCAAGTCGCGGCCGATAGCGAAATCCACGCGCATCGCGCCGATCTTTTCATAGGCTTCCAGATCGAGCGAGCGCACGGCCCGCGCGATGTTCAGGCGCTTTTGCAGAATGAAGTTCGAGATCACGGCGGTGGTGGCGTTGAGCGCATAGTTCATCGCCAGAAGCAGCGCGACGCTCGCGATGATGAAGAACGCCATCAGATAGATATTCGGCCCTTTGCTCTGATCGTAGTTCGCGACGGTCGTGACGAGCGCGATCACGCCGGACATCATCACCCCCGGCAACGTCGATGCCAGCAGCAAGGGCGTGCGGTCGCGCCGGGCCTCGCCGAACAGCAGCTTGATGAATTTCATGGATGCGTGTCGTTCCCTGGCTTAAGGCGCTTCGCGGCGCAGACTCGCGGGCCGTATGTCGGTCCAGTTTTCGTTGATGTAGTCGATGCATGCCTGCCGCGCCGCCACGCCGAACACGCTCGTCCATCCAGCGGGCACGGCGGCGAAAGACGGCCACAGGGAATGCTGCCCTTCATCGTTGCGCAAAACGAAAAACTCGCCGGTCTCGTCATCGAAAGGATTCATCTCGCTCTCCGGTTCATGGCGTTTTCCAGACGGGATTCACCCATCCGTGCTCGTCATAGTCGGCGAGGCACTGATCGACGAGATCCGTCATCCGTGCCAGTGAACCGTCCGCCGACGCCATCGCTTGCAGATGCACCTTCACTTCCTCATGGCTGCCCATGTAATTGCGTTCGTACAGTTCGTGACGTCCGGCGAACTCGGTGCCGACCGCGTCCCACATGAGCTTCATCAGCTTGATGCGCTCGCGATGCCCGATGCCGTTCGAGCCGCGAACATAGCGCGACAGATACCGGTCGATCTCGGGGTTGTCGAAATCGCGCGTGGAGGAAGGCAGATAGATCAGCGCGGACGCCACGATCTTCTGCACGATCTCCTTGATGCGGCCGTAGGCATCGGGAGCGAGCGCGCGATAGGCGAGCGCCGCGTGCAGATTCGGCAGCACGGCGCCGTGTATCCACGGATCGGGCTGACGCGCCATCGTGTTGGCGAGCGACCAGAACATGTGGCGCAGCGCGATGACTTCGCCGAGCATCACCTGATTGCCGCGGAACTCGTCGCCGCTCGTGACATGCAGCGCTTTCGACAGCAGCCCGGTGAGAAAGTCGAGCTTCACCGCGAAACGCGTGCAACCGTGAAAGCTCGTGCCGTGCATGAAGCCGGAAGCGGTCGGGAAATCCGGCGGCATCGCGTCCGCGCCGAGACTCAGCACGTTTTCCCACGGCACGAATACGCGATCGAGGATCAGGATTGCGTCGTTCTCGTCGAAGCGGGAACTGAGCGGCGAATCGAAGGGACTCGACGTTCGCGTCGCCTGATATTCATATGAGTTCCGGCAGATGAGCTTCACGCCCGGCGCGTTCATCGGCGTGAAGAACATGACGGCGCGGCTCTTGTCGCTTTTTGCGATCCCCGCGTGATGGCTCAGAAACGTGTAGTGCGTGAACGCGGCGGACGTCGCGACGACCTTGGCGCCCGAGATGACGAGGCCGCCGTCCGTTTCCTCGTCGATATGAATGTAGACGTCCTGCGCCTGATCGGGCCGCGCACGATCGATCGGCGGATTCGCGAGCGCGTGATTCATGAAGGGCACCGTTTCCTGCGCGAGCTTGTGCCACTGGCGGGCATTGCCGGCGTGCGCGCCGTAGTAGTCCGCGTTCACGTCGAGCGTATTCATGATCGACGCCTTGTAATCCGGCGTGCGTCCCATCCAGCCATAGGTGAGCCGCGCCCATCCCGCGATCGCTTCCTGCTGCCCGACGAGATCGTCCGCATTGCGCGCGTGCCGGAAGTAGCGATGCGTGTAGCCGCCGTTGCCTGTGTCGGTCGCGCAGGTGAGAGCGGATCGATGCGCGGGATCGTGCAGCGCGTCGTAGAGACGCGCCAGCGAGCGCGCGCTGTTGCGAAAGGCCGGATGCGCGGCGACGTCGTCGACGCGTTCGCCTTCGAAGAAGACATCGCGCCCGTCGCGCAGGCTGTCCATGAACGCTCGCCCGGTCAACGGCCGCGCCGCCAGATGTCGCGATAGCTCATTCACTGTGTCTCACCCGATTGGCAAATAGATCACGAATGATCGGTCCGATGACGGCGAGCGCGTCGGCCCGCATCATGTGGTCGTGTTCATAGGGCACATCGATGATATCGAGCGCGCCGCGAGCGCTCGCGCGCCATGCCCGCAGCGACGAATCGGCGGACGGCGTCACCGCGGCGCGCATGAAGGTGACCGGCGCACCGAGCGGCGCGGGCCGGAACGACGCGGCGAGCGATGCATGGCAGGCGGTCACTTCGACCAACGCGGGCAACGCGCTCTGCGGCACGTGCGCGAGCGGACTTTCGATGGCGCGCATATGGTCCATCACGCGGTCCCATCGCAGCGCGCCGGGCGCGGTCTCGCTGAACGGGTAGCCGATCATCGCGAGGACATTGCCGAGGTGCGTGGCCGGGGCGAGCGTTTCGTGCCGCGCGCGCTGCGGCAGATTGCTGTCGAGCATCACGACGCGCGCGACGGACTCGCCCTGCGCTTCGAGACGCGTCGCGATCTGATGCGCGACCAGACCGCCGAACGACCATCCCATCAGCCGATAGGGACCGCGCGGCTGGATCGTGCGGATATGCGCGAGATAGCGGTCCGCGAGTCCGGCAAGCGATGGCGGCGGCGCTTCTCCGCTCAGCATCGGCGATTGCAGCCCGTAGAGCGGGACATCGACGCCGAGATGCGGGATAAGCGTCGCATAGCACCAGCTCAGGCCATAGCCGGGATGCACGCAGAAGACCGGCGCGGCGGCGCTCGCATGCTGCAAAGGCAGGAGCGGCGCGAGCGCGTCGGATGCGTCGCGGCGCTGCAGCCGCTCGCCGAGCAGCGCGACGGTCGGCGCTTCGAACAGCGCGCGGATGCCGGGGTCCACGCCCAGCGTGTCGCGGATGCGGTTGACGAGGCGCGCCGCGCGCAGCGAATGCCCGCCCAGCGCAAAGAAATTGTCGTCGATGGACACGCTGTCGCGCTCCAGCGCCTCCGCGAAAAGGCGCGCCAGTTCCGCTTCGCGCGCGTCGCGCGGCGCCCGCGAGCGTCGCGGCGTGCGCACCGGCGCGGGGAGCGCGGCGCGGTCGAGCTTGCCGTTCAGCGTGACGGGCAGGCGCGCGAGCGTCGTGAAGCTCGCGGGAACCATGTAGTCGGGCAGGCTGCGGGCGAGCGCGGCGCGCACGCCGGTTTCGTCGAAATCCGCGCCGGCGACGAGATACGCGGCCAGTTGGCCGTCGACCAGCGCGACGGCGCAATCGCGCACCGAGGCCTGCGCGCGCAGCGCGGCCTCCGCTTCGCCGGTCTCGACGCGAAAGCCGCGAATCTTGACCTGATGATCGGAGCGGCCGAGAAATTCCAGCTCGCCATCGGCGGACCAGCGCGCCAGATCGCCGGTCCGATACATGCGCTCGCCCGGCGCGCCGTAGGGATCGGCGATGAAGCGTTCGGCCGTCAGACCGGGCCTGCCGACATAGCCGCGCGCGAGCCCGCGCCCCGCGATATACAGGTCGCCGGGCGTTCCCGGCGGACAGCGTCCCAGCCAGCGGTCGAGCACATGCACGCGCGTATTCCACAGCGGCCGTCCGATGCCGGGGCTGGCCTGGCGCTCTGCGCGCTCCGCCGACGTCGACCAGATCGTGGTTTCGGTCGGTCCGTAGACGTCGATGACGCGGCGGGCGTGCGCGAGCAGCCGTTGGGCGAGGCGGGCGGACACCGTTTCGCCGCCGGCCAGCGCGAGCGTGAAGCGCGGCCGCTCCGGCATGGTCTCGATTTCGTGCAGCAGCGCGTCCCAGAGCGTCGGCGTCGCCTGCATTACGTTCGCGCGCGACGATGCGGCGAGGCGCGCGAGCCGGCGCGGGTCCTTCACGTCATCGGATGCGGCCAGCACGATCGTCGCGCCCGCGAGCAGCGGAGCAAGCAATTCGAGGCAGGCGATGTCGAAGCCGAGCGTCGTCACCGCGAGCAGGCGGTCGCCGGGCTTCATGCCCATGCGGTCCTGCATCGCCGCGAGCAGGTTGACGAGTCCAACGCGCGACACCGCGACGCCCTTGGGCGTGCCGGTCGAGCCGGATGTGTAGATCACGTAGGCCAGATGATGCGCGCGGCACGCGGGCGCGGCGGCGCTGCCCGGGTTGCAGTCGTCGGGCATCGGCAAGCGGTCGACGACCCACGCGGGCCTGGCGTCGGCGAGCATCGCCGCGATGCGCGCCTCCGGGTAAGCGGGATCGACCGGCAGGAAGGCCGCGCCGCTTTTCAGGACCCCGAGCATGGCCACGACGATATCGGGCGTGCGCGGCAAGGTGAGCGCGACCAGATCGTCGGGTCCGATGCCGCGTGCGATCAACGCCTGCGCGAAGCGATCCGAGCGCCGTTCGACATCGGCGTACGTCCAGCGCACGTCGCCCTGTTCGACCGCGATAGCGTCGGGCGAGCGGCGCGCCTGCCGCGCGAACGACACCGCGACGTCCTCGCCGGCAAGCGCGCGCGTCGTGCGGTTCCACGCGCTCATGCGTTGCGCTTCGTCGGGCGCGAGCAGATCGCGGGCGATGACCGCGCCCTGCGGCGCCGCCGCGACCTGCTCCAGCACGCGCACGAAGCGGTCGAGCAGCGCCTGCGCCGCATTGGCATCGAACTGGCTGATCCGGCAGTCGAGACGCAGCGCCATGCGCGCGCCCGGGATCGCCACGAGCGTCACGGGATAGTGCGTGCGGTCGTATCCGTCGATGGCGGCGATCGTCAGTTCATCCGCGGCGCTGCGCGGGCGAAGGGCATCCATCGGATAGTTCTCGACGATCAGCAGCGAATCGAACAGCTCGCTCTGTCCGGACTGCTCGATGATGTCGGTGAGCCCGAGATGCTGATGCGGCAACCGATCCGCCTGCATCGCCTGCATGCGCCGGAACAGTTCCGTCCAGCGCTCGCGCGGATCGAGCACGACACGCAGCGGCAGCGTATTGATGAAGAGGCCGACGCGCCGCTCGATCTGCGGCAGCTCGGCCGGACGCCCCGACACGGTGATGCCGAACACGACGTCCTCACGGCTCGTGAGCCGCGCGAGCAGCACGGCCCAGCAGCCTTGCAGGATCGTGCTCACGGTCGTTTCGTGGCGTTGCGCCAGCGCGGCGAGCGTCGCGCTCAGAGGTTCGGGCAGAGCGATGCGGACGGTGCGCACGTCCGTCGTCTGCGAACCCGGTTCGGCGCGCGTCAGCCGCGTCGGGCCGTCCACGCCGCGCAGCGCGTCGCGCCACGCCGCGCGCGCGGCCGCCTTGTCCTGGCGTTCGATCCATGCGTGCTGGTCGCGCAGCGGGAAGGCGGCGTCGAGCGTCTCGCCTGCATAGAGCGACATCAGATCGGATATCACGACCGGCATCGACCAGCCGTCGAGCAACAGATGATGGTTGCTCATCACGAGCCGATGCCGCCGCGGGCCGGTCCTGACGAGCATGAAGCGCAGCAGCGGGGCGCGTTCGAGATCGAAGCGGCGTTCGCGTTCCGATGCGAGCAGCGCCGAGAGCGCCTCGCCGACATCCTGCGCGTTAGACACATCCGCCTCGCGCCACGGCGCGCTCACCGGTCCGGCGATCACCTGAACGGGCCGGCCGCTCACGTCGCGAATGCCGACGCGCAAGGTGTCGTGACGCGCCAGCAACGCGTCCGCCGCGGCCCGCAGACGCGCGGCATCGACCTGACCTTCGAGCGTCAGCGAAATCTGCGCGATGTAGGGATCGGACGCGGACGCGTCGTAGAGCGAGTGAAACAGCAGCCCTTCCTGCAAAGGCAGAAGCGGCAGGATGTCCTGCGCGCCGGGTGTCGCGGCCTCGATCGCGTCGATGTCGGCTTGCGTGAGACGGGCGCCGATATCGGATGGCGTGAGGCCGCCGGATTCCAGCCGGGCAATGGCGTGCAGCGCGTCGGACCAGCGCCGGGCCAGATCGCGAATGGACGTCTCCTCGAACAGGCCGCCGGCAAAGGTCCAGTGCGCGTGCAGGCGCGGCCCCGCGTCGCCGTCGATGACCTGCGCATCCAGCGCGATGGCGTGCGGCAGGGGCGCATCGGCATCGTCGCCGCCTTCGAGCGACAGGCCGCCGATCGCGGACCAGGCGCCGCCCGACGCGCCGAAGCGGCCGAGGTAGTTGAACGACAGGTGCGCTCGCGCGCCTTGCAGGTGCGGCGCGGTCCGCGCGTTGAGGTAGCGCAGCAGGCCGTAGCCGATCCCGCCGTCGGGCAGCGCGCGCAGCGCCTCCTTGACGCGCTTCACGAGCGCGGCGAGCGCCGGGCCGCTTCGCAGCATCGCGGCGGGATTGAAGCCGTCGTCGAAATCGATGCGCAGGGGATGAACGCTCGTGAACCAGCCGACCGTCCGCGACAGATCGAGGCCGCTTTCGCCCGGCTCGCGGCCGTGCCTTTCGAGATCCAGCAACACCGGACCGGCGCCGCCGCGCCAGCCCGCCACCGCGAGCGCGTAGGCGGCGAGCAGGACGTCGTTCACGCCGCCGCGAAACATCGCGGGAACGCTGCCGAGCAGGCGCGCCGTGGTCGCGGCGTCGAGCTGCCAGCTCACGCGGCGCGCGGTCGCGAGCGTGTCGGTGCGCGCGAGCGGGCGTGTGCCGAGCGGGGAATCGCAGGCCGACACGATCCATCGCCAGCGATCGAGTTCGGCGACGCGCCGTGTGGCGTGCGCTTCTTCGTGCAGATGGCGCGCCCAGCGGCGAAACGACGTCGGCACCGGCGGCAGAACCGGCGGCTCGCCTCGCGCGGCGAGATCGTAGGCCTGCGCGAGATCGTCGAGGAGGATGCGCCACGACACGCCATCCACGACGAGATGATGGATCGTGAGCAAAAGCTCGCCGCCTGCCGCGCCCCGGTCGAACCATACGGCGCGCAGCACGCGGCCCTCTCGCAGCGCGAGCGATCGTTCGGACGCCTGTTGATGAAGGGCGGCGTGGCGCTCGACATCGGCGCGGGTCCAGTCGTGCGCATCGATCCGTTGCAAGGGCGTTTCGGCGTCGGCGTCGTGCGCGGGCACGTCGAGTTCAGCGTCGATGAAACGCGCCCGCAGCAGCGCATGCCGCGCGATCACCGCCTGCAACGCCTGCACGAGCCGAGCGTGGCGCGTGTCGTGCGGCAGGACCACGCGCATCGACTGGCTGAACGCGTCGATCGCGCCGTCGCGCGCGCTCAGCCAGCGCATGATGGGCGTGGCGGGCACGCGGCCGGTCTCGTCGTCCGATGTCGATGTCGATGCACGCGCGCGATCGGCGAGAACACCGGCGATCCGCGCGAGGCCCGCCGGCGTCTTGTGCCGGAATACGTGAGCCGGGCTCAGATCGAGACCCGCTCCGCGCGCGCGGCTCACGAAGCGGATCGACAGGATGCTGTCGCCGCCCAGCGCGAAGAAGCTGTCGTCCGGCTGCACGCCGTCGCGTTCGAGCACCTCGGCGAAGAGCCGCGCGATCAGGGCTTCCCGCTCCGACGCCGGAACACGCCGCGCCGATACATCGCGCGAAGGCGCCGGCAATGCCTTGCGGTCGAGCTTGCCGTTGGGCGTGAGCGGCAGCGCATCGAGCACGACGAACGACGACGGCACCATGTATTCGGGCAGGCGTCTCGCCACGGCCGCGCGCAGCGATGGCGCGTCGAAGGCCGGTGCCGGCACGACATAGGCGACGAGTTGCCTGTCGCGCACCGCGACCGCGCACGAACGCACGCCGTCGTCCTGCATCAGCAGCGCCTCGATTTCGCCCGGCTCGATGCGAAAGCCGCGCAGCTTGATCTGCTGATCGGCGCGGCCGAGAAATTCGAGTTGTCCGTCGGCTCGCCAGCGCCCGAGATCGCCCGTGCGATAAAGCCGCTTCCCCGCCGCGCCGAACGGATTGGCAACGAAACGCTCCGCGCTCAGATCGGGTCTTGCGACATATCCGCGCGCGAGCCCCGCGCCGCCGACGTAAATCTCGCCGCTCACGCCCGCGCCGCAGCGGCGCAGGAAGGCATCGAGCACATGGATCTGGCTGTTCCACACGGGACGTCCGATCGGCGGCGCGACCGGGCCGCCGAGGTCGTCGCTCATCGTCGCGCATACGGTGACTTCCGTCGGTCCATAGGCGTTGACGAGGCGCCGTCCGTTCGACCAGCGCGCCGCTGTGTCGGCCGATATCGCCTCGCCCGCGGTGACGATCGTGCAGGCGGCGGGGATCGTGGCCGGGTCCATCGCCGCGAGCAGCGCGGGCGGCAGCGTGACGCAGGTGATCTCCCGTTCGCGGATCAGCCCGGCGAGCCGCTCGGCCGACATCAGCGACGCATCCGCGAGGACGAGGCGCGCGCCGTGCAGCAGCGTGACGAGGACTTCGGAGACGGCGGCATCGAACGACAGCGACGCGAACTGCAAGACGCGCGATGCCGCCGTGATGCCGAAGCGTTCCGCCTGCGCCCCGACCAAGCTTGCGATCCCGGCGCGCGTCACCACGACGCCCTTCGGCTTGCCGCTCGACCCCGATGTATAGACGACATACGCAGGATGACCGGGCGCGACGGCACGCTCGACGGCATGCGTCGGCCAGCCCGCGAGCGGCGGCAGGACGCTGAGCGTGAGCGCGGGCTGCGCATCGGCGAGCATCGCGTCGATGCGTTCGCGCGGATAGTGCGGATCGACCGGCAGATACGCACCGCCGCTCTTCAGCACGCCGAGCATCGCCACGATGACGTCGGGCGTGCGGTTCATCGTCAGGGCGACGATACGTTCCGCTCCGATGCCCTGCGCGACGAGGCAATGCGCCAGCGCGTTGGAGCGCGCGTCGAGCTCGCGGTAGGTCAACTGTTGCGCGTCCTGCATCACCGCGATGGCGTGCGGCGCGCGCGCGGCCTGCGCACTGAAGCGCGCCGCGACATCGTCTTCGCCGACAGGGCGCGCGGTCGCATTCCAGCGATCGAGCTCGTCGCGTTCGGCGCGCGAAAGCAGATCGATGCGCCCGACGAGATCATCGGGTTGCGATGCCATCGACCGGAGAATCTGCATGAGCGTCGCGAGCAGGCGCTGTGCGTCGTGACCGGACACCCGGTCCGCACGATGATCGATCCGCAGCTCCAGCTCCGTTCCCGGCGTCACCATCAGGCTGACCGGATAGTGCGTCGTGTCGTTGACGGTCGTTGCCGCCAGCGTCACGCCGTCGATCTCGCATGGCGTGCGCGCGGCGGGATAATTCTCGACCACCACGAGCGTGTCGAAAAGTTCGCCGTGGCCGGCGCGCGCCTGCACCTCCGTCAAGCCGATATGCTGATGCGGCAGCAGCGCGGACTGGTCTCGCTGGATGCGTTCGAGCAGACGCGCGACTGTCTCGCCGGCATGCAGCGTCGCGCGCAGCGGCAGCGTGTTGATGAACAGGCCGACGCGCCGCTCGACATCCTGAAGCTCGGCCGGCCGTCCGGCTGCCGTGACGCCGAACGCGACATCGTTCCGGCCGGTCCGATAGCCGAGCAGCATCGCCCAGGCGCCTTGCGCGAACGTTGCCAGTGTCAGCCCGCGATGGCGCGCGCAGTCCAGCAGGCACGCCGTCGTTTCCGCGTCCAGCCTGCCCGTGACGGACGCCTGCCGCGCGAAAGGCGCGCCGGGGTCCGCGTTCGCGACGAGACGCGTCGGCCCGTCCAGCCCGGCGAGCGCGGCTTCCCACGCGTTACGCGCGCGTTCGCGGTCCTGCTTCGCGAGCCAGACGAACTGTTCGCGCAACGGCGGCGCGTCGCCGAGCGCGTCGCCGGCGTAGGCCTGCATCAGTTCGGACACGATGACGGGCATCGACCAGCCATCGATCAGAAGATGATGCAGGCTCAATACCAGGCGATGCTCGCCGTGGCCCAGCCGGAGCAGCGCGGCGCGCAGCAACGGCGCCGAAGTCACATCGAAACGATGCTCGCGGTCCTCGACGAGCCACGCCGCGAGCGCTTCGTGCGGCTGCGCGGCGTCCGCGAGATCGACGTCGCGCCAGCGCGTCTGCACGGCGCGGCGCAGCGCCTGCACGACGCGCCCGTCGACGGCATGGAAGCTGACCCGCAAGGCTTCGTGCCGCTGCACCAGCCTGTCGACGGCCGCGCGCAGCCGGTCCGGCTCAAGCTGGCCCTCGAACGCCAGCACCAGTTGCACGATGTACGGATCGGGACCGGTGGCATCGAACGTGGCATGGAAGAACAGCCCTTCCTGCAGTGGCGCGAGCGGCAGAATCTCGGCCGCGCCGGGATTCCCGGTGCGCAGCGTCGCCGTGACGGACGCGGGCAAGTCCGGCCACGATGCATCGTCCGAACGCGGCTCGACGGTCAGATCGCGCGCGACGGCAGCGAGCGCAGCCGGTGTCTTTTCGCGGAAGACATCCGCCGGACTCAGCACGAGTCCCGCCTTGCGCGCACGGCTGACGAGCTGGATCGACAGGATGCTGTCGCCGCCCAGCGCGAAGAAGCCGTCGTCCGCACCGACGGACGCGAGGCCGAGCACGTCGGCGAACAGCGTCGTCAGCGCTCTTTCGCGTGGCGTCGCGGGCGCGCGTGTCGCCGATGTCCGCGCCTGAAAGGGCGGCAGCGCCTTGCGGTCGAGCTTGCCGTTGCTCGTGATCGGAAGTCTGTCGAGCCTGACGAAGCCCGCCGGCACCATGTAATCGGGCAGGCGCTGTCTGAGCGCGGCGAGCACGCGGCGCTCGTCGTAGTTTTCCTCCGCGACGACATAGGCGACGAGACGGCTGCCCGATGCGCCATCGTGCTGCGCGAGCACCGCGCAGGCGCGGATCGCGGGCTGCTCCGACAGCACGGTTTCGATTTCGCCGGGTTCGATGCGCAGTCCGCGCACCTTCACCTGCTGATCCGCGCGGCCGGCGAACTCCAGTTCGCCCCGTTCGTTCCAGCGCGCGAAATCGCCCGTGCGATACATGCGCGCGCCGGGACCGCCGTAAGGATCGGCGACGAAGCGCTCGGCCGTGATGCCCGTCTGTCCGACATAGCCGCGCGCGAGGACGTCGCCCGCGATGTAGAGATCGCCCGCGACGCCGATCGGGCAGAGGTTCAGGAAATCGTCGAGCACGCGAATCCGGGCCGATGCGCGCGGCGCGCCGATCGGGACCGGATGCCGCACGCGTCGCGCGAGTGTCGCCGGATAGCTCGTGACGAACACGCTGGTCTCGGTCGGTCCGTAGCAGTTCAGGAGCGTGATGTCCGGAAAGCGCCGCAAGACTCGCTGGAAGCTCGCGACCGAGGCCGTGTCGCCGCCGGTGAGGATCGTGCGCAAGCCGCTCAGGCATTCGAGATCTTCCGTGACGAGAAGATTGAAAAGACTCGTCGTCAGAAGGAGATTGTTCGCGCCGTGCCCGGCGATTTCGCGGCGCAGATCCGCGGGCGTCAACTGTTCGCACGAAGCGACGACGAGTTCATCGCCGCGCAATAACGCGCTCCAGATTTCGTAGCTGCTGGCGTCGAACGCAAAGGACGACTGGAACAGCACGCGTTGCGGCGGAAGGTCCAGCAGATCCATCGCCATGTCGACGATGCCCCGGTGCGTGATCTCGATGCCCTTGGGCACGCCGGACGAGCCGGACGTGTACATGACGTTGATCAGCGATTCCGGCGCGATGTCGATCGCGACGGGACCGTCGTCGCCTTCGTCGAGCAGCGCGGCGTCGATGCGCAGCGCGGCGACGGACCCGTAGCCGCCAGCGGCGCTCGCGTCGTGCAGCACGAGCGCGGTCCGCGTGTCGTCCAGCATGCGTTGCCGGCGCTCCGGCGGAAGGCCGCGATAGAGCGGCAGGTAGCATCCGCCGGCCTTCACGATGGCGAGTGTCGCGACGATCAGTTCCAGCGAACGCGTCATGTCGACGGCAACGCGCGTCTCGCGCGCCACGCCGCGCGCCGCGAGCCGATGCGCCAGCCGGTTCGAGATCCGGTCGAGTTGTCCGTACGTCAGCGCGCGCGCGCCGTGACGCAACGCGATGGCGTGCGGCTGTCGCGCGACGATCTCTGCGAATCGCCGGGGAATAGACTGCGCTTCCCGGAGCTGCGTTTGCGATGGCGTGCCGAACGCGAGAAGCGCCGCGCGCTCCTGCGGCGCGAAAACGCCGTGATGCCCGATGCCCGCGTCGGGATCGGCGATGGCCTGATCGAGCAGGCCTTCGAACGCGGCGGCCATGCGGCGCGCCGTGTCCGGCTCGAACAGCTCGGCCGCGAATTCGAGATTGCCTTCGATGGCGCCGTAGCCATCGTCGTCGCTGCCGTGCGCGACGAGTTCGAAGGCGAGATCGAACTTCGCCGCCGCATTGCCGATGGCTCGCGGGCGCGTTGTCAGGTCTTGCAGCGAGAGTCGCGCGTCATCGTCGTATTCGAGCGACAGCGCGACCTGGAACAACGGATGACGCGCGACGCTGCGCTCGGGATTGAGCATCTCCACGATGCTCGCGAACGGCACGTCCTGATTGGCGTAGGCGGCGAGATCGGCCTCACGCACGCGCGCGAGCAGTTCGCGAAAGCCGGGATTGCCGCTCGCATCGACGCGCAGCACCAGACTGTTCACGAAGTAGCCGACGAGGTCTTCGAGCTGCGCGTCGAAGCGGCCCTCGCCCGGCGTGCCGATGACCACGTCCGTGCCCGCGCCGAAGCGCCGCAATACCGCGACGAGCGCGCTTTGCACGACCATGAAGAGCGTGGCGTGTTGAGCCTGCGCGAAATGCGCCGCTCGACGATGCAATCGCGAACCGATGCTGAACGCGATCCGCTCGGCGCGGCCCAGCGCTTCGGCCGGCCGCGCGCGCACGCGTGGCAGCGGCAGTTCGTCCGGCAGATCGGCCAGCACGCTGCGCCAGTGGGCGAGTTGACGTTGCGCGAGACTGCCGGTGTCGCCGGGAGAGCCGAGCAGCGCGCGCTGCCAGTTCGCGAAATCGGCGTATTGCACCGGCAGCGGTGGCAGATCGGGCCGCTTGCCGCCACGCCGCGCCGCATAGGCCGACGACAGATCGCGCAGAAACGGAACGAGCGACGCGCCATCGAAAGCGATGTGATGAAAGCTGAAAATCAGCACGGCGCGATCGCTTGCACAGCGCAGAAGGCGCGCTCTGAATGGAATGCGGCTTTCGAGATCGAACGGCGCTTCGACCTCGGCGGCGATGTGGCGATCGAGTTCGCCGGGCGTTGCATCGGTCACGCCGAGCAGTTCGTCGAGCATGCTGTCGCTCGCGGGCAGGACATGCTGATACGGTCCCTCGTCGGCATGACGAAAGAGCGTGCGCAGGCTTTCGTGACGGGTGACGACATCGCGAAGCGCGAGACGCAGCGCGTGCGCATCGCACGGACCGCGGAGGTCGAAGGCGTAGGGCAGGTTGTAGGCGGCGGCCGCGCTCGCCTCTTTCCCCAGCCGCGCCAGAAACCACATGCCCTGCTGACCCGCCGACAGGCGCACGCGTTCACGCCGCGCCTGTGCCGACAAGCGCGCGCGGCGCATTCCGTGCGCGTCGAGCAGCGCCGCGAGCCTCTCGACGGTCGGCGCGCGGAACACATCGCTGACACTTGCATCGATTTGCAGAACGGCGCGTATCCGGTTCGCGAGCTGCGCGGCCAGCAACGAATGGCCGCCCGACGCGAAGAAATCATCGTGGATGCCGACAGCATCCCGCCGCAGCACCTCGGCAAACAGATGCGCGAGTTGGATCTCGACAGGCGTGCGGCCCTCGGGACCGCGAGCGGCATCGCGTCTCGCGAAGGGCAAGGCGGCGCGATCGAGCTTGCCGTTGGGCAGGAGCGGCAGCGCAGGCAGCGTGACGAAGGACGCCGGAAGCATGTAGTCCGGCATCCGGCGCGCAAGTTCGCTACGCAGCGCGGCTTCGTCGTAGCCGTCCGCGGGCACCAGAAAGGCGACGAGTGTGTCTTCTTCCAGAACGACGGCCGCCGCCGCGACATGCCGATGCGCGAGCAGCGCCGCTTCGATCTCGCCCGGCTCGACGCGAAAGCCGCGTATCTTGAGCTGTCGGTCGGCGCGGCCGAGATAGTCGATGTGGCCATCGCTGCGCCGCCGCGCGCGGTCTCCCGTGCGATACATCCGCGAACCGGACGGACCGTGCGGATCGGCCAGAAAGCGCTCCGCCGTGTGGCCGGGTTGCCCGATATAGCCTCTCGCCAGCCCCGCACCCGCGAGATAGAGTTCGCCCGCCTCGCCAACGGCGCAGGGCCGCAGGCGTTCATCGAGCACATAAGCCGATGTGTTCCAGATCTCGTGACCGATCGGCGCGCCGTTTGCCGTCGTGGCCACGGCGTGCAGGCTGTCGCCGCTCGCCTCCGAGGAGCCGTAGAAATTGACGAGCCGCGCATCCGGCACGCATGCCGCAAAGCGTTGCGCGAGCGCGGGCGGCAGCGTTTCGCCGCTGCATATCCAGAGCGGACAGCGGTTCAGCGCGGCGTGATCGGGCTGATCGAGCAGGGCGGCGAGCAGGCTCGGAACGACGGTGATGCGGCCGATATTCAGACGCGCGATCTCGGCCGCCAGCAGCGCCGGGTCGCGCGCGGCTTCGGCATCGGCGAGCGCGACGGTGGCGCCGGCAATCAGCGGCGCGAGCAACTCGGTAGCGCCGTCGATGAAGCTCATCGAACTTTTGGCGAGCACCGTCTCGCCAGGCGCGAACGCGTAGATGCCGGCCACCCAGCACAGGCGGTTGACGAGGCCGGCATGCAGGCCGACCACGCCCTTGGGGCGTCCCGTCGAGCCGGATGTATAGATGACATAGGCCGCATCGAGCGGTGCCGGGCGCGCGCCGGTCGCTGTCTTTCGGACGACGTGATCGCTGCCGGGCAGATCGACCCTGTGCACGATCGGTATCGTCCGCACGGTTTCGGCCAGTTCGGCCGCGAGCCGCGTATGCGTCAACACGCACGATGGCCGCGCATCGCACGACATGAACGCGAGCCGCTCCGCCGGATACGCGGGATCGAGCGGCAGATACGCCGCGCCGCTCCTGAGCACGCCGAGAATGGCCACGACCATGTCGAACGAACGGGGCAGCGCGATCGCGACGATGTCGCCCGGCCCGAGTCCATGCGACACGAGCAGATCGCCCAGCCGGTTCGCGCGCAGGTTCAGTTCGGCGTAGCTCATCTGCCGCGTGCCTTGCAACAGCGCCGGAGCCGCCGGCGTGCGCGCGGCCTGGCGCTCCAGCAGGTCGTACACGGTGAGCGTCGTCAGCTCGTCGGCGGACCCGCGCGCCGCGCCCTGGCCGCCGGTCCCGATCTGATCGGTCAGCGCGTCCATCGGTCAGTTATCCCGATTATTCGATGCCACCAATCCGCGCGCACGCAGTTCGGGAATGACGGCGCGCCCAAATTCCTCGAAGGTGCCCGGGAAATGCGTCGGCGTGATGACGAAGCCGTCGCAGCAGTCCTCGAACAACGCCTGAAGCTGATCGGCGACGTCCGCCGCGGTGCCGACAAGACGTGGCGTGCCCGTGCTGCCCGACAGCGCGATGGCGGCGTCATCGATACGAACGTCCGGTTGCGAATCGAGCAGACTGGCGAGCCACGCCAGCGTGCCGCCGGCATCGACCGCGGGCCGCTTGTGCTGCGTTTCCAGAATCGGCTGCAGGCGCGCGTCGCCGGAAACGCCGGACAGGTCGAGGCCCAGCATCGCGGCGAGATAGCTGCGCGCCGCATCCGGTGCGACGAGCGAGTCGAGATGCGCGGTGCGAGCAGCGGCGATCTCGCGGGTCTCGCCGATCACCGGTTGCACCGCCGCCATCAGGCGTATGTCGTGCGGCGAGCGTCCCATGCGCACGGCGCGCGCACGGACGTCGTCGCGCAGTTCGCGCATGGCGGCGGGCTCGCTCTGTATCGCGAAGATGACTTCAGCCCAACGCGCCGCGAAATCGCGGCCTCGCGGCGACACGCCGGCGGCCATCAGTG
Organism: Caballeronia temeraria; assembly: GCF_001544795.2. Classification (GTDB taxonomy): domain Bacteria; phylum Pseudomonadota; class Gammaproteobacteria; order Burkholderiales; family Burkholderiaceae; genus Caballeronia; species Caballeronia temeraria. The sequence continues at coordinate 26,360 of NZ_FCOI02000035.1, forward strand.
TCGGGGCGCCACGGTACGGCAGCGTCAGCGGGCCGCGTATGTCGAAGTGACGGCCCTTGTGATCGATCTGCCGGATCTTGTCGGCGCGGGCATAGACGCCGGACTTCTTGTCGGCAATAAGCGCGCCTTCATCCCACGAAGACCAGAGATCGTGACAGACCTTAAGCGTTTCTTCGGCCCGATCGTAGAGGTCGCGGTGATCGAGCGACGTCAGATGCGCGAAGTTGATGCCATTGCTAGGCCCCGCCGATGTCACGATATTCCATGCCATGCGCCCGCGACTGAAATGATTCAGTGTACTAAGCGTTCTGGCGAGATGATAAGGCTCCATATAGGTCGTGGATAAGGTGACCGTGAACCTCAGCCGGTGCGTGACGCCGATCATCGGCGAGACGAGCAGCGCGGGATCGTGACGGATGGCGCCGCTCGCGCCGCGGCTCGTCATCGTTTCCCATGCGCCGTCTTCGCCCATCGGAACGGCGAGCGATTCCGGCACGAACGCATAGTCGTAACCATAACGATCGAGGCTGCGCGCGAGATTTTCATAGAGCTCGCGATCGCAGAAATCGGTTTCGCTATAGGGATGACGCCACATGGCGCCGAAGTGGCTGCCGGGCACGAGAATGTAGGCCGAAAAGAGCATGCGCCGGCGCATCACGGTGCGGCTCCGCTTGCCGTGTCACACGTTTGTGATGCCTTGATGGAAGCATTTCCGCCAGGGTTTATGACGAACATGGGACACCACCTTTTTACTGGTAGTCACCGGAATTTCTGCGTATATTGTTCTAGTGTGGTTGAAGTTGTCAATTAAGTTGACCTGAGGGCCAGGAAATGAAAGACAACACCGCAGTCACCGAAACTCCTCATACGGAAAGAGTTACCAGCGAACCATCCGCTGTCAGCAGCGACGCGACTTCGGTGCGACGCAGCACGAGTCCGGCCACGAACGGCGTCAAGCTCGTCGGCGAGGCATTCGTCCCCGGCGCAAGTCTTCTGATGGATGGAAACGTCGTCAACGGCGCCGCGCATGTCGCCGCGGGCATCGGCATCAAGATGCTGTTCGGGCCGGTGGGTCTGCTGCTCGCGGCGGCCGATTCCTACTCGAAATCGGTGACGGACAAATACCTTTGGAACCACGTCAATGACCTGGTCACGAAGGCAAAGGAAACGCGCAAGGCAAAGGCAGAAACGGCGAGCCCGCCCGCGGAATAAAACCCGCGATTACCGCAGTCATCGATGAGCAAGATCTTGCGAATGCGCGGGAAGAATTCGCCGCGCATTTGAAAGAACACGTACGCTCGTTTTAATGCTCGAGTCGTTGAAACACCCGAAGCTCGTGCCCATAAATCAGGCGGGGAATAAATTCATCATGCACGAGCGCGAGCTGGTGATCGCTGGCCCAGGTTTCCACGGCGCCTTCGGCGACTTGCTCCACCCACTCGCGCGTAAAAACATAGTCGTCGATGTTATGTGCCAGCCGTCGGCCGCCCGGCCGCGCGGTCATATCCTTGTAGAGCAAGACGCCACCCGGTTTGACGCGCCGGGCCGCGGCGGCGAATACATCGCTTCTGTCGCGCGGGCGCACATGGTGCAGAACGTCGATCATCGCGACAGTGTCGAACGGCCCTTCGGGCGCCTCGGCGACCGAGCGCACATGTTCGAACGTCAGGATGCTTTCCGCGTCGAGCCGCCGCGCGGCGGCGCGCGCCGATTCGAGCGGCGGCGCCATTACGTCGCAACCCACGCCCCGGCGAATCTTCTTCGTCGCGGCGAGCAGCGCGAGCAAGGAGCCCGCGCCACAGCCCACATCGAGTACTTCACCGCCGTTGCGGACGAATTGCAGCAGCTTGTCGTAAGGACAGACGTAAGGGCGCACGGCGCTCAGCCATCGCAGGGGATTGGGCGTATCGCAGTAAGCGGCATAGAAGAAGCGCCGCAACTGCGCGGGCGTTGCGGCGGCGTCGACGAAGGGAATGGAAGTAGATGCGGGAGCGAGCATGGGTGTCTCTGCGTGTCGTCCGATCTCGTGCCTGATGTTACTATGCAAAAAATTTCTGCGCCCGGAAAATATTCCAATTCTTCGTTATCCGAACGAGTCGATGCCAGATGAGCCCAGCGGATCCAGTCGACGACGAGGCTTCCGAACCTCAGAAACAACGCATCATCAGACATGTCCGGTATCGGATGAGCCGGAGCGAAAAGTTCATCGCGGTGTCGCTCGTCATCGGCGTCATCGTGCTTCTGCTGATTCCCTTCACGTTCATCATCGTTCCGGCGGGTCACGTCGGCGTGCTTTATCGCTTGCTCAGACACGGCACGGAGACGGACTTCGTCTATCACGAAGGGTTGAACATCAAGTGGCCGTTCGACCGGATCTATACGTACGAGGTCAGAACGAAGACGCTCGACGAGAGCGTCCACGCGCTCGCCCGTGACGGGCTGAGTGTTCAGGTTCAGATTTCCGTGCTGTATCGGCCGGTGCCGGACAATGCCGGGAAGCTGCATCAGGAAGTCGGCTATGACTACGTCGACCGCGTGGTGCGTCCGATCTCGCTCGGCGCCGTGCGCGACATCATCGGCAAGTGCGATCCGCATGATCTGTATCGCATCAATGTCGAAGATCTGGAGAGCCGCATACTCGAGAAGATGCATGCGTCGCCGGCGGCGAAGGGGATGATCTTTTTCGAGCGCGTCGTCGTGCGCGACCTCGATCTGCCGACGACAGTGAATGACTCGATCAACAGAAAGCTGACCGAAGAACAGAATGCGCAGGCGTATAAATTCCTGATCGCGCAGGCGCAGGACGAAGCGGAGCGCAAGCGGATCGAAGCAATCGGCATTCAGACTTTTTATTCGATCGTCGCCAATTCCCTGACGCCTCAACTGCTGACCTGGCGAGGCATCGAAGCGACCGTGCAACTGTCCAATTCGAGCAACTCTAAGATAGTCGTGGTCGGTGGCGGAAAGGATCAGTTGCCGTTGATTCTGGGAAGCGATATTGCGAAGCAGCCGGATCTTCCCGCGCCCACGGTGATCGATCCGAAATCGCATCCGCTCCCGCAATGGCGCGAGCTTCCGAAGCTGTTTCCGAATTCGGGCGAGCAGGGCGCTTCCGGCGTGCAAGGCAGTGGCATCGGCCTCGGAAAAGACCGGAGCGAGCCGCACGCCACGAATGAAAGCGTGAAGAAACCCTAACCCGATGTAATGCTAATCTGATGGCTCATTGCAGCCGCGACGATCACGGGAGGACATCATGATTGTTATTCCCAGCCTCGTTTATATCGTGCTCTGCCTGCTGGTCGCTTATCGCGGCCGACGCACGCATCTCGGCTATCTCGGAAGCTTTCTTTTGAGCCTGTTTCTCACGCCGATCATCGTATTCGTCGGGCTGCTGCTGCTGACCCCTTCGCCGGAGAACGTCGAGATCATTTATCGCGGCGATAAGCAGAAGATTTAAAAAGCCGAACGTTCAGAAAGCCTCGATTCGCGCATCGTCATTCTCAACTCATTCGCCACGGGACGGATTGTTGCGACTGTGATCCCGACTTCGAGAAACAGCCCGCCAAATACTAGAACCTCCCCACCCGATAGGGCGCCGGATCGGTGAACCCCGCTTCCCCGCTCATCAGTTCGCCGACAAGCCTGCCCGTCACCGGACCGAGCGTGAGCCCGTGATGCGCGTGTCCGAACGCGAACCAGAGCCCAGGGTGGCGGTCCGCCGGCCCGATCACCGGCCGCATGTCCGGCGTGCAGGGCCGAAGCCCGAGCCACGGCGATTCGTCGATCCGCGCCCCGAGGCCGAACACGGGTCGGGCGATCCGCTCCGCGCGTTCAAGTTGCACGGGGCTCGGCGGCCTGCCGCTGCAGGCGAGCTCGACGCCGGTCGTCAGACGCAGGCCGCGCCGCATTGGCGCCACCACATAGCCGTTCTCGATATCGACGACGGGCCTCGACAGCGCAGCGCGTCCGTCGCCTTGGTAATGCATGTGATAACCGCGCTTCGCCATGAGCGGAACGCGGTATCCGAACTTGCGCGCGAGATCGCCGGACCATACGCCGAGCGCCACGACGGCCGCCTGCGCCTCGACCGGGCCGCTCGCGGTCATCACGCGCCAGCCGCTGCCCGATGGTTCGAGCGTCGCGGCGTCGCCACTCAGGATGCGTCCGCCCTCGCGCTCGAACAACGCCGCATAGCCTTTCGTCAGCGCGCCCGGATCGATCACGCTGCGCGGATCGGTCCAGTGGATCGCCCCCGCGTATGCGCCATCGAGCGATGCCTCCAGCCGATTGAGCGCCGCTGCATCGAGCACCTTCATGCCAAGCCCGTGCTCGCGCGCGATCCGTTCGGCGGCGCTCGCTTCCCGCTCGAACTGCCCGCGCGAACGATACGCTTCGAGCCAGCCCGTGGGCCGCACGAGATCGGCGAGACCCGCCCGCGCGATCAGCGCCTCGTGCTCGGCGACGCTTCTGCGGATGAGCGGCAGCATGTCGCGCGCGGCGGCGGCGAGACGCGCGGGCGCCGATTCCCACCAGAACCGCGCAAGCCACGGCGCATACGCGGGCAGCGAGCGCAGGTCGTAGCGCAGCGCGGTCGAGCGGTTCATCGCGAACCTGAGGACGGTGCCCCAGTCGCGCGGAAACGCATAAGGCACGACCGACGATGCCTCGATCAGCCCCGCGTTGCCGAAGCTCGTCGCCTCGCCGGGCGCGCGACGATCGACGAGCGTCACTTGCCAGCCGCGCTGCCGCAGATGCAGCGCGACGCTCACTCCCACGATGCCCGCGCCGAGCACGATCACGTCCTGAGCCATATTCCGATGCCTGATGAAGTGCCTATTTCGCAATGATGTCGCGTTTGAAGTACTTTTGCGACAGTGCGCTCAGCGTGCCGTCTTTTTTCAGTGCGTCCAGCGCGGCGACCACCTTGGCCTTCAACGCCGCATCGTCCTTGCGCAAACCGATGCCGGTGCCTTCGCCGAGCGTGGACGGGTCGGTGAGGGCGCCGCCCGCGAAATCGAAGCCCTTGCCCTCGGGTTTCGCGAGGAAGCCGTCGATCGCGGTCTGCACTTCCTGCACGGCGCCGTCGAGCCGCCCGGCGGTGAGGTCCGCGAAGATCTGATCCTGGCTCTGATACGTCACGACCTGCACGCCCTCGCTCGCCCAGTGCTTGCGCACGTAATCCTCCTGCGTCGAGCCTTGCAGCACGCCCACCGACTTCCCCTTGAGGCTCGCGGGCGTCGGCTGCAGCTTCGCGTCGCGTTTGGCGACCATCTGGATCGGCATGACATAGACGGGCGGCGTGAAGTCGATCACCTGCCTGCGCTTGCCGGTGATGTTCATCGCCGAATTGATCGCGTCGAACTTGCGTGCCTGCAACGCCGGAATCAGCCCGTCGAAGCTGTTCTCCACCCACACGCACTTCATCTTGATGCGCTGGCACACGGCATTGCCGATGTCGATGTCGAAGCCTTCGAGCTGGCCGGACGGCGTCTTGCTCTCGAACGGCGGATAGGAGGCCTCGACGCCGAATCGCAAGGTCGGCGACTCCGCGTGCGCCAGGCCAGTTGTGAACGCGAGGCTCGCCGCGCCCGCGAAGCAGATCATCTTCCAGTTCATTGTCGTCACCAAAAGTCGTGTGTGAACCCGCACCGTCGCTGTCTTGCGCCAGGCGCGCGGTGAATCGCCGCGCGCTCACTCGAAATATAGACCGAAAATAAAATAAAAGTCTAGAATGGACAAAAATGTCCACGCCGATGCGGTCATGACGCGCTAGACGAAGCGGTCCTGCAACGGCCACGAACCGGAGGTTGTCGAATGATTTCCTTGTCCGAAGAAGCGCGGGAAAGCGCACGCGCCCCGCAGACGCCTTTCATCGTTCATGAAGAAGACGTGCGGCGGGCGCTGCCTTCGCTCGATATCCGCGGCGCGCTCGAAGACATGTTCGCCGCGCTCGGTAGCGGCGAAGCCGTGCAGCCGCCGCAGACGCTCACGCTTTTTCCGCGCGATGCCGGCGATTTCATTACTTACCTCGGCGTGCTCGCGAAGCACGAGGTGTTCGGCGCGAAGCTCTCGCCCTACGTCGCGCAGCCTGGCGCGCCGATCGTCACCGCGTGGACCGCGCTCATGTCGATGCGCACGGGCGCGCCGCTCATGTGGTGCGATTCCGCGCTCCTCACCACCGAGCGCACGGCGGGCACGACGGCGCTCGCAGTCGACCGGCTCGCGCGTGCATCGAGCGAGCGGCTCGCGATCATCGGCTCGGGGAGCGTTGCGCTCGCGCATCTGCGGCATGTCGCGCCGTTGCGCGAATGGTCGGAGATTCGCATCCATTCGCCGCGCCTGACCAGCGAGGCGCGGGCGCGATACAGGCGCTCGATGCACGCGTGCGCGTCGCGCCCTCGGTGGCCGACTGCGTGCGCGACGCGGATGTCGTGATGCTGTGCACGTCCTCGGGCACGCCGGTGCTCGCGCTCGATGCGCTCACGAAGCCCGCGCTGATCACCTCCATCAGCACGAATGTCGCGCGCGCGCACGAGATCGACCCGGCCGCGCTGAACGCGCTTGAGGTCTATTGCGACTATCGGCAGACGACGCCCACGAGCGCCGGCGAAATGGTGATCGCGCGCGAACGTCACGGCTGGTCGCCCGATGCGATACGCGGCGACCTTGCGGAGCTCGCACGCGACGCGTGTCCCGCACCTTCGAATGAGCGTGCGGTGTTCTTCCGCTCGATCGGGCTCGGCCTAGAGGACATGGCGGTCGCGCACGCGCTCTATGTTCATCTCGCGAAGCTGCGCGCGGCGGCCTAGCGGTATCATCGGTTTTCGCCGCTCCGAACTCATGCCTATCTCCATGCCACGACGCAAGACGCCGAAGTCCGACGAAACCGCGCGCGAAGCGCTGCTCGCGCGCTACGCGCACATCGCGGACAGCATCACGACGCTCTTTTTTCCCTATGCGGAAGTGGTGATCCATGATCTCTCCGACCAGACCATCGCGTATCTGTCGAACAATCTCTCCAAGCGCGAGATCGGCGACGACTCGGCGCTGGAGGATGTCGAGGAGACAGCGCGCGATCGTCTCGTCGGACCGTACGAGAAGCTCAACTGGGACGGGCGCCGCATGCGCTGCGTGAGCACGGCGCTCTTCGACGACGCGGGCCATGCAGCGGGCGTGATGTGCATCAACTTCAACATCGCGGCATTCGAGGAGATGCGCTCGACGCTCGATCTCTTCCTGCGCGGCGCGGGCGTCGTCGCGCAGCCCGTCGAGCTTTTCAAGGACGACTGGCAGGAGCGCATCAACACGTTCCTGCATGGCTGGCTGCGCGAGCGGCAGATCGCGCTCAACTCGCTCACGCGCGACCATCGGCGCGAGCTCGTCGAGGCGCTGCACGCGCAAGGCGCATTCAAAGGCAAGAGCTCGGCGAACTATGTCGCCAAGGTGCTCGGCATGGGACGCGCGACGGTCTACAAGCATCTGCGCGAGATGAAGGACAGCCCCTGAGCAGTTGGCGCGGAATAATAGCCTCCTGGCTCATTTGCCGGATTGCACGGTTCCATTCCATGCCGGCCCGTGGTTAAGTGAGCGACTGCCCTTCCGTGTTCCACTCTCCGGCGATTAGCCGTGTGCAGAACCTGTCTTCGGGCATTTCACGCCACAATCCGGAAATGCTTCCACACGGACACGCTATGGAACGTCGCACACTGCTTCCCCCATTGAATCCGACCCGGGCGTTCGAGGCGACCGGACGCCTGCTGAGCATTTCGAAGGCCGCTGACGAGCTGGCCGTGACGCCCGCCGCCGTCAGCCGGCAGGTGCGCACGCTCGAAGCCTACCTGGGCGTCGATCTGTTCGAGCGCGTGAAAGGGCGGCTGGAACTGACGTCGGCGGGCGCGCGATATCTGGCCGAACTGATGCCGCTGTTCGCATCGCTGCGCGAAGCCACCGACAGCCTGCGTTCGTCCGAGCGGCGTGCGCGCGTGCTCAAGATCCGCTCGCCCGCGACGTTCGCGGTGCGCTGGCTGATTCCGCGTCTCGCGAGCTTTCATCGGCTGCACGACAATATCGACGTGCAACTCACGACATCGCCGGCTCCGCTGAACTTTGCGCGCGAGGACATCGACGCCGGCATCCAGCTCGGCGATGGCAAGTGGGCCGGCCTGCGCGTGCAACGCCTCATCGCGAACGAACTGGTGCCTGTCGCCGCGCCATCGAGACAGGTCAAAGCCCGCTCGCAGTTGCAGGGCGAAACGCTTTTGCACACGCTCGCGCGGCCGGAAGACTGGACGTTGTGGCTGAAGGCAGCGGGCCTTCCATTGAACGGACGACGCCGTGAGATGCGCTACGAAACGTCGCTGCTCGCGTATCAGGCGGCAATCGAAGGACACGGTGTCGCGATCGCGCAGAAGGCGCTGGTGCGCGCCGAACTGGAAAGCGGTCTGCTCGTCGCGCCGTTTTCATTCGAGCTCGATCGCGGGCATCACACCTACTACTTCGCGTGGCCAGCGGAGCGTCCGCAATCCGATGCACTGAAGATTTTCCGCCGATGGCTGGTCACGTTGCTCAACGAATAATGCTTGCGCGCCGCCGACCTTTTAACAAAAAGTCAAAGGGTCGTTTCTAAATTGTCGATTGTCCGGAAGGCCGGCGAGTCCCTATTCTCGTCGGCATGATTCGTCGCGGTGGCGAGTCTCCAGACAGGACAATCACAAATGCCAAGAGACAGCCTCAACGGCGTGCGGGTGATCGATTTCTCGCATGTCCTCGCCGGACCGGTCTGCTCGATGACGCTCGCCGATCTCGGTGCGCACGTCGTCAAGATCGAACCGCCCGGCGGCGAGATCGGGCGGCGCATCGGGCCGCCGTGGATAAGCGGCGAAAGCCCGGCTTTCATCAGCGTCAACCGCAACAAGTACAGCGTCGCGATCGATCTGAAAGCCGAAGCCGGGCGCGAAGCCGTTCGCCGCATGCTGCGCGAGGCGGACGTGGTGGTCGAAAACTTCCGGCCGGGCGTGATGGCGTCGATGGGACTCGACTTCGACGCCGTGCGGCAACTGAATCCGCGGCTCGTCTACTGCTCGATCTCCGCGTTCGGTCAGACGGGCGCGAATCGCACGCGGCCTGGCGTCGATGGCGTGATCCAGGCCGTCAGCGGTCTGATGAGCACGCTCGGCGCGACGAGCGCCGAGCCGCTGAAAGTCCCGATCCCGGTCGCGGACATGATGGGCGGCTATCTCGCGTCGATCGCGATTCTCGGCGCGCTGCATCAGGTCCGCGCGGGCGGCGGCGGGCAGCATCTCGACGTGAGTCTCTACAACGCGACGCTGATGCTGCAGCAGATCGGCTTCGCTGCGTTCTTCGCGTCCGGGCGCGAGCCGGACAAGACCGGCAGCGCCGCGCCTTATGCGTGCCCGAACGAAGCGTTTCCGACGCGGGACGGCTGGATAATGGTCGTCGCCTACCATCCGGAACGATGGCACGCGTTATGTGAGGTGCTCGCAACGCCCGCACTCGAAGCGGACCCGCGATTCGCCACGAACGACGATCGAGTGCGCCATCGCGCGACACTGCATCACATGCTCGCGGCGCGTTTCGTCGAACGCACGACTGCGGAGTGGATGGATCGGCTCGCGGCCCGTGACATTCTCTGCGCGCCCGTCGCAACTTACGGCGATGTCATCGAATCGGCGGAGTACGCCGAATGCGGACTGGCGCAGACGATCGATCATCCGGTCGCGGGCGCGATGCGTACGCACGGCTTCGCGCTCGGTCCATCCGACCGGCCGGGCGCGCCGGATTTGCCCGCGCCGCTGACGGGCCAGCACACGTTGCACATGCTGGAGCTATACGGCTTCGCTGAAAGCGAGATCGCGGGACTGCTGAACGCGGGCGTGATCCGCGTGGGCCGCGCACCGCGCGAGACGTGCGACGAAGACCGCAAGGTGAGCGCATGAGCGCCGCGATGATCCGAACCGAACGACGCGGGCACGTCGCGCTCGTGCGTCTCGCGTCGGACAACCCGCTCAATCCGCTGACCGGCGCGTTGATGGATCAGCTCATCGACGTCCTGCTGCGCAACGAAGCCGATCCGCAGGTTCACGCGACCGTTCTGACAGGGTCCGATAAGGCCTTCGCCGCCGGCGCGGACATCGTCGCGATGTCGAAGCTCGATTACGCGAGCGCATTCTCGGACGATTACATCGGACGTAGCTGGGACCGTATCCGCACGGTGCGCAAACCGCTCATCGCGGCGGTAGGCGGCTATGCGCTCGGCGGCGGCTGCGAACTGGCGATGATGTGCGACATCGTCATCGCCGCCGCCGACGCGCGCTTCGGCCAGCCCGAGATCAAGCTCGGCATCGTGCCGGGCGCGGGCGGCACGCAGCGTTTGCCGCGCGCGGTCGGCAAATCGACGGCGATGCTCGCGTGTCTGACCGGCGAGCCGCTCAGCGCAAGCGAGGCACTGGCTTACGGACTCGTGTCGATGGTCGTCGCCCGGGAGCGGCTGATCGACGAAGCGATGCGCGTCGCAGAACAGATCGCGCGTCATTCGCTGCCGGTGATCGTCGCGATCAAGGAAGCCGTCAATCGCGCGTTCGAGTCGTCGCTGTCGGAAGGTCTGTTGTTCGAGCGAAGGCTGTTTCATGCGGGCTTCTCGCTCGCCGATCAGAAAGAAGGCATGGCCGCGTTTCTGCAACGCCGTCAGGCCGAATTCCAAAATAAGTAGGTATCCGAATCAATGGGAGAATGCTTCGTGTCAGCTTATCCAAATGATGCCAATTCACGGGTCGAGTCGTCCGTCGATGACGGCGTGCTCGTGCTCACGCTCAACAGTCCCGGCGACGGCAACGCGCTCGACGTCGCGATGACGGAGGCATTGTCGGACGCGCTCGAACAGGTCAACGACCGGCGCGACGTGCACTGCGTGCTGCTGCGTTCGTCCTCGCGGCACTTCTGCACGGGCGGCAATGTGAAGGACATGCAAAGCGGCAGCGACCTCATGAGCGGCAGCGTCGAGGACGTACGCGACCGCTTGCATCGCAGCCTGCACAGGATCACGCGCGCGCTGAGCAGTCTCGACGTGCCCTCGGTGTGCGCGGTCAACGGCGCCGCGGTCGGAGCGGGCTGCGATCTCGCGTTGATGTGCGATATCCGCTTAGCGAGCACGAAAGCCGTGTTCGCAGAAAGTTTCTTGCGGCTCGGACTGGTGTCGGGGATCGGCGGATCGTGGTTCCTCGCGCGAATGGTGGGCTATGCGAAGGCGCTCGAACTGACGCTGACCAGCGAGTTTATCGACGCCGACGCGGCGCTCGGCCTCGGCATCGTGTCGAAGGTCGTGCCGGAGGATGCGCTCGACAGCGAGGCGCTGTCACTGGCGAAGCACATCGCGCACAACCCGCCGATTGCGCTGCGCATGGCGAAGCGGCTCGTGCGCGAAGCGGCCGATGCTTCGCTCCCGGCGACGCTCGAGATGGCGGCGAGCATGCAGGCCATTCTGTTGTGCGGTCGCGAGCACAAGGAGGCGGTCGGCCGGTTTCTGGAACAGCAGGCGGCGAAGAAGCGCACGCACAACTGATGCGCCGATACGGCCACTGCGTCGAACGCGCGGGGCCTCACACACCGAATCACAGGAGACGACCATGTCCACGAATTCCGGCGCCCGATATGCCAAGCCCGGCATGCTGCGGATCATCGCCACATCGAGCCTCGGCACGATGCTCGAGTACTACGATTTCTTCGTCTATGTCGCGCTGACATCGACGCTCACGCACTTGTTTCTTCCATCGACGGACCGGACCGTCGCCGCGATGGCGGGTGTCGCCACGTTCGGCATCGCGTATGTCGCGCGGCCACTGGGCACGATCATCTTCAGCCCGATGGCCGACCGGATCGGACGCAAGAAGACCTTCGTCATCACGCTCGCGATCATGGGTATCGCGACGGTGGGCATCGGCTGCCTGCCGACGTACGCTGCGGCGGGCGTGCTCGCGCCGATCGGCCTCATCACATTGCGCGTGGTGCAAGGCATCGCGCTCGGCGGCGAATACGGGTCCGCGGTGGTCTACGTGATGGAGCATGCGCCCGCAGGCCGCAAAGGCATGGCGACCAGCGTGCTGCAAAGTACCGCGAGCCTCGGCCTGCTGCTGGCGCTCGCGATCGTGTCGGCGCTGAAGTTCGCGCTCGATGCAGCGGCATTCGAATCCTGGGGCTGGCGCGTTCCGTTCCTGATCTCGGCGCCGATCGTCGCGGTGGCGACATGGATCCGGCTCGGCATGACCGAGACGCCCGTGTTCGCGGAGATGAAGCAGGCCGGCCGTCTGTCGAAATCGCCGCTGCAGGACACGTTGTCGAGCGCGACGTCGTGGAAGGCGATTCTCGTCGCGATGTTCGGCGCGCAAGGCGGAACGTCGGTGTCGCTCTATACGTCGATCGTCTACATGCTGTACTTCCTGCAGAACGTGTTGAAGGTCGATCCCGCGCGCGCGAATCTGTGCCTCGGTGTCGCGATCGTCGTGGCTGCGCCGCTTTATCCGGTATTCGGCCGGCTGTCCGATGCCATCGGCCGCGCGCGCGTGATGTTGATCGGCATCGTGCTGTGGATACTTGCGGCGTATCCGGCGTTCGCGGGCATCAGGACGAATGCGCTCGCGGGCGGCTGGGCCACGGTGACGCTGCTCGTCGCGTTGCTGGCGGTGTTGACCGCGATGATCATGGCGCCGCTGCCCGCGTTCATCGCCGAATGTTTTCCGCCGCAAAGCAGGACCACGGGCTTCGGATTGTCGCAACAGCTCGGCAATGTGCTGTTCGGCGGGTTTCTCCCGTTGATCAGTCTTTCGCTCGTCAACCTGACGGGCAATCCGCTCGCAGGCGTCGGGTACTCGATCGCGTCGCTGTTGCCCTGTCTCGCCGTCACGTTCTTCTGGGGACTGCGGCAGGATCGGCTCATCCGTCAGCGCAATCGCGACGTCCAGTGCGCAAGTCCTGCCGACGCGGCCCAGTTGCCCGTGCGCTAAGAGGTGAAGCGAGGCGCGGCATCGCGATGTCGCGCCTCGCGTCGTTCAGGCGAGACCGCCCATCAGCGTGTATTTGACGTGCACATATTCCTCGATTCCATGATGACTGCCTTCGCGCCCGTAGCCGGATTGCTTCACGCCGCCGAATGGCACCGACGCCGTGCCGACCGAGCCGGAATTCAGAATCACCATGCCCGCTTCGATGTTGCGCGACAGCCGGAACGCGCGGCCCAGATCGCGCGTGAACGCATAGGCGACGAGACCATATTCGCTGTCGTTGCTGCGCGCGATGACCTCGGCTTCGCTCGAGAAGCGATAGATCGGGAAGACGGGTCCGAATATTTCGGTCGAGGCGATCGGCATATCGTCCGCGACATCGACGAGGATGGTGGGCGCGTAGAAGAGTCCGCCCTTCGCGTGCGGATGTCCGCCGAGCACGGCCTGGGCGCCGCGTTCACGCGCATCGTCGACGAGCTGGCCGACCTTGTCGATGGCCGCGCGATTGATCAACGGACCGACGACGAACCGTTCCTGCAACCCTTGATCGACCGGAATCGCTTCGACGAGCGCCTTGACGCGCTCAACGAAGGCATCGTGCACGCTCGCCTGAACATACACGCGGTTCGGCGAGATGCAGACCTGCCCGCTGTTGCGCAGCTTCGCGGACACGAGCGCTTGTGCGGCTTCGTCGAGATCGGCATCGTCGAAGACGATGAACGGCGCGTTGCCGCCCAGTTCCATCGTCATGGTCTTCAGCGTGCCCGCGCACTGCGCGGCGAGCAGCTTGCCGACTGCGGTCGAGCCCGTGAACGAGATCTTCCGGATGCGCGGTTCATCGGTGATCAGCGTGCCGATCTGCACCGGGTCGCCGGTCACCATTTCGAACACGCCTTCCGGAATGCCGGCGCGGCGCGCGTATTCGAGCAGCTTGTACGCGGTCAGCGGGGTTTCCTCGGCAGGCTTCAGGAGGATCGTGCAGCCCGCCGCGAGCGCGGTCGCCACCTTGCGCGTGATCATCATGAGCGGGAAATTCCACGGCGTGATCGCCGCGACCGGACCGACCGGCTCTTTCGTGACGATCACCGCGGCGTCTTTCGCGTGCGTGGGAATGGTATCGCCGTACACGCGTTTCGCTTCCTCCGCGTACCATTCGACGAAGCCCAGCCCATACTCGATTTCGCCGAACGCTTCCGCAAGGCACTTGCCGTTCTCGCGGCACATCAGTTCGGCGAATGCGGTCTTGTCGGCGCTGACGAGATCGAACCATTTACGCAGCAGCGCGCTGCGTTCGCGCGCGAGGGTGCGCGACCACGCCGGAAAGGCCGCGCATGTGCGATCGATGGCCGCGCGCACCTGCGCTTCCGAATGATGTTCGACTTGCCCGACGAGCGTGCCGTCGGCGGGATTGAGTACATCGATCATGCTTTTCTCCGAAGTAAGTGAGACTGCTCGGCGCATCGGCGCAACGCGATTCACGGATGCGGATGCATGATCGAATGTTAGGGATGTGGCGTCGTGACGAGAACGCGTGATCGTCTGCGAAGCTTGCCCGATTCTATGAACACGCCTTGATCGAACTCGAAGCATGAAAACGCATTGCTTTCCCGGATTGCCGGCGATGGAAACCGAAGGCGCAGCACTCGCTCGGGTGCACGCTTCGATGGTGAGCCGGCTCCTGGAACTGGCGCCGAACGAAGGCTACAACGCGACGCCAATGCCGGACATTCGCCTGCTGCGATCGAACCGCCCGCTGACGCGCACGCCGGTGCTGTACGAGCCCGGCATCGTCGTCATCGCACAAGGCCGCAAGCGCGGCTATCTCGGCAGCACGGTCTATGTCTACGATGCGCAGCACTATCTGGCGGTCGCTTTGCCGCTGCCGTTCTCGATGGAAACCGACGCCACCGCCGACGAACCGTTGCTCGCGGTGTACGTGCGTCTCGATCCGGCGATTGCCGCCGACGTGCTCTTGCAAATCGACGAGCGCAACGGCGTGGTGCCGGGCGAGCCGGGCGGCATGGCCACGACGCGGCTCGATCTGGCGCTCGGCGAAACCATGCTGCGGTTCCTCGACGCGATGCGCGACCCGCTCGAAGCCGCGCTACTGGGGCCGGCGCTGGTGCGGGAGATTTACTTTCGCGTGTTCATCGGCGAGCAGGGCGCTTCGATGCGCGCGGCGCTCGACCTGGACGGACACTTTGGGCGAATTTCCAGAGTGCTGCGCAAGATCCATTCGAGCTATGCCGAGGCGCTGACGATCGAATCGCTCGCAAGGGAAGCGGCAATGAGCGTGCCGTCGTTTCATATGCACTTCAAGGCGGCCACGAAGACGTCTCCGCTGCAGTACATCAAGTCGACGCGATTGCATCAGGCGAGGCTATTGATGGCGCGGCAAGGCATGACCGCGGCAGCGGCGAGCGCATCCGTCGGCTATGAGAGCGCGTCGCAGTTCAGCCGCGAGTTCAAGCGGCTCTTCGGCGGCACGCCTTCCGAAGAATTACGCAGGATGAAGCGGCATTTCGCGGTGCCGGAGGCGGGGCCGTCGCTCTATGTTTCGTCGCATTGAATCGTGGGCGGGGCTGTTCATCGTCAGATGTCGCTGCGATGAAGCTGCTCGTCCCGCTTCTCCTTGCATAACTCGATGAACCTCTGCACCGGCGCCGTCGGCGTGGCGCCGCGGCGCGTTGCGATGCCGTAGGGCGCGCCGCGCCGTTCTATGCGAATCGGCAGCACCGCCATCATGCCGTGCGCCTGAAAGTACTGCGCGACTTTCAGCGGCATGAGCGCGACGGTCCCAACGCTGGCTCGCAGCAACGACAACGTTGCGAACGTCGACGACGTTTCGATGGCGTAACGCGGAAAGGGCACCTCGGCGTCGTCGAAAAGCTGCTCGAGCAGCGAGCGCATCGGCAGGGCGGCTTGCGGCACGATCCACGGATTGTCCGCAAGCTCGTCGAGCGTCAGGCGCTGCACGCTCGCCAGCGGATCGGCGCCGTCCACCACCAGGCACACTTCCTCTACTTCGAGCGGAATGAAATCGTAAGCTTCCGGATGGACGCTGATGCTCGGCCGCCCGATGACGAGATCGAGCAGACGCTGATCGAGCATCGACAAGAGCCGCGCGCTGTTGTCCTCCCAGACCTCGACGGACACGTCCGGCTGCACGTGCCGCAGCGCACGCAGGATGGGCGCGAGCCATTCGGGCATCGAGCCCATCACGGCGCCGATGGCGAGCATGCCGCCGCCGCCGCGCATGATGGCCGCAAGCTCGTCGCGCAGCGCGCCGATCTCGGAGCGCACCGCGCGCGCATGACGGATCACGCAGCGTCCGAGTTCGTTCGGCACGATGCCGCGCGGCGAGCGCGCGAACAGTTCCGTGCCGAACATCGCCTCGATTTCGCGCAGCGACTTGGTCGTCGCGGGCTGCGAGAGCGACACCTGCTGCGCCGCCTTGCGCAACGACCCGTGGTCGTCGAGCGCGATCAAAAGCGCGACGTGATTGCCGCGCAGCCGCCTCAATATCGCATCGATACTGGTTATCACCGATATAACTCCAGCGTCTCACCTGATCGGAAGGTTTCATTATCTGGCCGCGCCGATGCCTCTTTAAACTGGCTCGGTCGATGTTCGTCACAGCCGGGCGCTCGACGGCGCGGCTCGATCATGCCGGAACACACGCGGCCTCGGCAAGCGAACCAGAAATCACGCATCCACAGGAGAGAGGCAAATTGAAAAGAATCGGACTCGATGTCGGGGGCACCTTCACCGATGTCGTGATGGTGGACGACGAAGAAGGGCGCATCTGGTCGACCAAGGTGCCGACGACGCCGAAGGATCGCGTCATCGGCACGATTGAAGGCTTTCGCAAGATTCTCGAACTCTCGGGCACCAGCAGCGCCGACGTGGCGTTCATCGGCCACGGCACGACGATGGCGACCAATATGGTCGTCGAAGGCACTGGCGCCAAGACCGCGCTCGTCACCACGCGCGGCTTTCGCGACATCCTCGAACTCAGGCGCGTGTCGCGTCACGACCGCGCCGATCTCTACGATCTGCTGTTCGACAATCCGCGTCCGCTCGTCGAGCGCCGCTGGCGGCTCGAAGTGAACGAGCGCCTGCGCCATGACGGCAGCATCGAAACGCCGCTCGATCACGGGCAGCTCGAAGCGCTCGCCGAACAGATCCGCGCGTCGGATATCGAGGCCGTCGCCGTGTGTTTCCTGCACGCGCACGTCAATCCGCAGCACGAACGCGAAGCCGTCGATACGCTGCGCCGCCTGTTGCCGGAGCGCTTCGTGTGCGCGTCGCACGAAGTGAATCCCGAATCGATGGAATACGAGCGCGCGAGCTCGACGGTCATCAACGCGATGCTCGGCCCGGTCTGCGGACGCTATATCGGCCGGCTCATCAACGCGCTGGCGCAGCACGGCTTCGCGGGCAAGTTCCTTTTCATGCAGTCGAACGGCGGGCTCGCGAGTCCGGCGATGGTCGCGGACAAGCCGATCGTACTGCTCGAATCCGGGCCGGCGGGCGGCGTCTCGGCGGCGATCCGCAACTGCGAGAAGAGCGAACTGAAGAACGCGATTCTCGGCGACATGGGCGGCACGACCTTCGATGTCTCGCTGATCCGCGACTCGCGTCCCGAACTGCGCAACAAGAGCCTGCTGCACACCTACACCGTGCGCTCGCCGAGCATCGACATCGATTCGGTCGGCGCGGGCGGCGGCTCGATCGTGTGGATCGACGCGGGCGGCGGCGTGCGCATCGGACCGGAGAGCGCGGGCGCCGATCCCGGACCGGCGTGCTACGGGCGCGGCGGCACGCGTCCGACCGTCACGGACTGCAATCTGGTGCTCGGCTATATCGATCCGGACAGCTTCCTCGGCGGCGAATTCAAGCTCGATGCGCAAGCCGCATGGCGCGTCGTCGATGAAGTCGTCGCGAAGCCGCTCGGCGTCTCCGTGCCCGAAGCCGCGCAGGTCGTGCGCTCGGTCGCGAACGCCTTGATGGCGCAGGCCATCCGCATCATGACGGTCGAGCGCGGTTACGACCCGCGCGAGTTCTCCTACATCTGCTACGGCGGCGCGGGGCCGGTGCACGCGGTCGATCTCGCGCACGAAATGGGCATCCGGCGCGTGGTGATTCCGCCGCTGCCGGGTCTTTTCAGCGCGTTCGGCATGACGGTCGCGGACCAGCAATACGACTATCAGCGTCCGCTGGAAAGCGATCTCGCGATGATCGACGACGCGACCCTGCACGCCGCGCTCGACGAACTGGCAGCGCTCGGCATGAACGAGCTCGAACGTCACGGCGTCGAAGCGCAAGGCGTGAAGGCCGTGCGTCTCGCCGATTGCCGCTATGCCGGCCAGCCCGATGTGATCACCGTCGAAGTGCAGGCCGATGCGCAGGGCATCCGCGCGGCGCTCGCGCAGGCCTTCGAGGATGCGCATCTGCGGCAATGGAACTTCATCAGCAAGGACAAGCCCGTGATGGTCGCCAACGTGCGGCTGCAACTCGTGACGACGACCGGCTGGCGCGGCTCGGTCGCGAGCGCCGATGGCGGCGCGCTGCCGCAGCCGGTGCGCACCCGCGACGTGTATTTCGACGGCCACGCGCGCACGCTGCCGGTATTCGCGCGCACGCAGATTCCGGTCGGCGCGACGATCGTCGGGCCGGCGGTCATCGAAGAACACAGCAGTTGCGCGGTGCTGAAGGCGTCGCATGTCGCGCGCGTCGATCCCGATCTCAATCTCGTCATCGAACTGGCAGCCTGAATTCATGGACATCGTCACTTACGAAATCATCCGCAGCAGTCTCTTCGCGATCGCCCGTGAAATGAAGATCGCGATGATGCGCACCGCCGGCAGCCCGCTCATGCACGCGAGCGGCGATTCGTCGGCGGCCATTTTCGACGCCGACATGCAGCTCGTCGCGCAAGGCAACGACATCCCGACGATGCTCGGCTCGGCCGTCATCTCGACGCGCGTGTCCGTGGAAGCGGTCGGACGCGACAATCTGCGCCCCGGCGACGTCATCGTCAGCAACGACGCCTACGTGGGCGGCGGCAATCATCAGCCGGACGTGCAGTTCACGCGGCCAGTGTTCGCGGGCGGCCAAATCGTCGCCTTCGTGATGACGCGCGGGCACTGGACCGACATCGGCGGACAGTCGCCGGGCAGCTACACCGTCACGACCTGGGATGTCTTCGCCGAAGGCATCCGCATTCCGCCGGTGTTTCTGTATCGCAACGACGAGCCGGTGCCGGACATGCTCAACCTGCTCACGAGAAACAGCCGCAACGCGCACGAACTGCTGCTCGACATCCAGGCGCAGTACGCGGGCACGTTCGTCGGCGACCGGCGCATCGGCGAACTGGTGGCGAAGTACGGCGCCGAGGCGCTGCGCGACGTGATGAGCCAGAGCCTCGACCACTCGGAAAAGCTGATTCGCGCGGAGATCGCGCGCATTCCGGATGGCATCTACGAAGCGCAGGAGTATCTCGATCCGATCGAGGCGCCGGGCTGGAAACAGGAGCGTCCGCTGCTCAAGGTGAAGATCACCAAGACGGGCGATCACATCACCTTCGACTACACCGGCACCGGGCCGCAGGCGCGCGGCGGCATCAACTGTCCGCTTTCGGTGACGTGCAACAGCACGTGGTTCACGGTGAAGGCGCTGACCGATCCGGGCATTCCGACGAACCAGGGCTGCTACCGGCCGGTGACAATCATCGCGCCCGAGGGCAGCGTGCTGAACTGCCGCTATCCGGCGTCGGTGGTGTCGGGCAACACGGAGACTTCGCCGCGCGTGATCGATCTGCTGCTCAAGGCGCTCGCGCCCGCGGTGCCGGAGCGCATCACCGGGCAAAGCAACTGCGCGTCGTGCGCGGGGATTTTCAGCGGACGCGATACCGACGCGGCGCGCATCGCCCGTACCGGTCAGGAATTCGTCACCATGCACGACGTTCACGCGGGCGGCATGGGCGCGCGTGCGCAGAAGGACGGCGTGAGCGGCGTGCGCGTCTACGTGGGCAACGCGGGCAGTCAGTCGATCGAAATGATCGAAGCGACTTCGCCGCTGATGGTCGAGGAATGGTCGCTCGTCACCGACAGCGGCGGCGCGGGCCGCCAGCGCGGCGGGCTGACGTCGCGGCGCGTGTATCGCGTCGAATACGACGAAGCCACGTTCACCGTATCGGGCGAACGCGGACGTTCGGCGCCCGAAGGCCACTTCGGCGGTGAGGCCGGCACGCGCTTTCTGTGCGTCGTCGAGCGCGCGGACGGCAGCGAGCACGTGGTCGCCGCGAAGGGCGGGCAGACCGTCGTGTATCGCGGCGATCGGGTGACGGTGCAGCCCGCGGGCAGCGGCGGCTACGGCGATCCGCGCGAACGCGATGAGAAGCGCGTCGATGCCGATGTCGCCGATGGCTACATCAGCGCGGATGCAGCGGCGCAACGCTACGGCCGCACGCAGGAAACCGCCGACGCACCGCTCGAAGTCACCGCCGAATGAGCGCGAACGAAGCCATGAACCAGCCCTTGCCGCTCGCGGGCGTGTGCGTGATCGAGATCGGCCACAGTCTCGCCGCGCCGTATGCGGGCATGATCCTCGGCTCGCTCGGCGCGGACGTCATCAAGATCGAAAGCGCGGAACACGGCGACTATGCGCGCGACTGGGGCCCGCCTTTCGTCGATGGCGCGGCCGCGCTGTTTCATGCGGTGAATCACGGCAAGCAGAGCATCGCCATGTCGTTGTCGAATCCGGACGAAGCGCAGGCGTTGCGCGAGCTGATCGCGGGCCGCGCCGATGTCGTGCTGCAGAACCTGAAGGCGGGCGGCACGGAGAAATACGGTCTCGGCGGCGAGGCGATGCTGCGCATGAAGCCGTCGCTCGTCTATTGCAATCTCGGCGCGTTCGGCACGGCGGGGCCGCTGCGCGACAAGCCCGGCTACGATCCGCTCGTGCAGGCGCTCTCGGGTCTCATGAGCTTTCTCGGCCAGCCGGGGGAGCCGCTGTCGCGCATTCCGGTATCGGTAAACGACATGGGCACGGGACTGTGGGCTGCGATCGGCGTGCTCGCCGCGCTCTTCCGACGCCAGGCGACAGGCACGGGCGAGATCGTGTCCGTGTCGCTGTACGAGACCGCGATCAGCTGGGCGGGCATCCAGATCGCCGACTATCTGGCGTCGGGCGTGCTGCCCGGGCGCTGGGGATCGGGGACGGCCGCGATCGTGCCGCATCAGGCGTTCGAATGCGCGGACGGCACCATCATGGTCGCCGCGGGCAACGATCGGCTGTTCCGCCGCCTGTGCGGCGTGCTCGATATCGCCGCGCTCGCCGACGACGCGCGCTTCGTCACGAACGGCGCGCGCGTGAGCAATCGCGTTGCGCTGATCGACTTGCTGCACGTCGAGTTCCGCAAGCAGGGCAGCGCGCACTGGCTCGATGCGCTCGATCGGGCCGGCATTCCGTGCGGACCGATTCAGACCATCGATCAGGTCGTCGAGCACGAGCAGACCAAGGCGCTCGATCTGCTGCGTACCACCGACGACGGCGCGGCGACGGTCGTCGGCGTGCCGATTTCGTTCGGCGGCGCGCGGCCCGCGCGCACCGGCGTCACGCCGAAGCTCGGCGAACACAATCATCTGCTGGCGAAGAAAACACTGGAGACATCGTGAAACTTGCATCGCAACTTGTCGGCGCGCTCGACACGCTGACGCTCGAAGAAATCGACGAACAGATACTCATCGTCAAGCTGAACCGTCCGGAAGTCTCGAACGCGATCAGCACGACGATGGGCGAGGAGATCATCCGCGTCTTCGGCGCGCTCGAAGCGAACCCCGCGCTGTATCGCTGCGTGATCCTGACGGGCGCGGGCGAGCGCGCGTTCTGCGGCGGCGCGGACCTCAAGCAGCGCGAAGGCATGACCGACGAGCAGTTCGGCGTGCAGCACTATCTGTTCGAGCGCATGAACCGCGCGCTCACGTACTGCCCGGCGCCGGTCATCTGCGCAGCCAACGGCGCGGCGGTCGCGGGCGGACTCGAACTGCTGCTCGCCTGCGACTTCGCCTATGCCGTGAGCCACGCGACGTTCGGTTTCACCGAAGTGAAGCGCGGCATCATGCCGGGCGGCGGCGGCACGCAGCAACTGCCGCGCGCGATCGGCGCGCGGCGGGCGAAGGAGCTGATTCTGCGCGGCGGCAAGTTCACGGCGCAGGAAGCGCTCGCGTGGGGCGTCGTCAACCGGCTGTGCGAGCCGGGACGTGTGCTCGCCGACGCCATCGACGCCGCGCGCGACATCTGCACGAGCGCGCCGCTTTCGGTGGCGCAGGCAAAGAAGGCGATCGACCTCGGCATGCAGGGCGATCTGCGCACCGGGCTCTATCTGGAAATCGAAGCGTACAACCGGCTGATTCCGACCGAGGATCGTCTCGAAGGCATCAGCGCCTACAACGAGAAGCGCTCGCCGCGATTCAAAGGCCGCTAGACCAAAACCGGATTCACCGGAGGAGACAGACATGACACCCGACATCGGCAGCTTCGACAGGCCCAGGGCTGAAGCGACCTACGGCAAGATCACGCGCAGGCTCATCCCGTTCCTGTTCCTGTGCTACGTGTTCGCGTTTCTCGATCGCATCAACATCGGCATTGCGCAGCTCGACATGAAGCACGACGTAGGCTTCAGCGATCTCACCTACAGCATCGGCGCGGGCATCTTCTTTCTCGGCTAACTGCTGATGGAAGTGCCCAGCAATCTGCTGCTCGCGCGCATCGGCGTGAAGCGCACGTTCTCGCGCATCATGATCCTGTGGGGCTTGATTGCGGCGGGCACGGCGTTCGTCACGCTGCCATCGCATCTCTACACCGTGCGCTTCTTTCTCGGACTCGCCGAAGCAGGGCTGTATCCGGGCGTGATCTTCTATCTCACGCGCTGGTATCCGGTCGAGCGGCGCGCCAAGGTGATCGCCATCTTCACCTGCGCGACGGGCATCGCGGGCCTCTTCGGCGGCCCGCTGTCGGGCGCGCTGATGACGTACTTCAACGGCTATGGCGGCCTGCACGGCTGGCAGTGGATGTTCATCGTGCAGGGCTTGCCCGCGAGCGTGCTCGGCGTGATCGCATTCTTCTTTCTCGATGACGGCCCGCAGCAGGCGAAGTGGCTCACCGAGAGCGAGAAGGCGATCGTGCTGCACGACATCCGCAGGAGTTCGAGCGTCTCGACGAAGCACGCGGAGCACACGTTTGCCCGCGCGCTGAAGGATTTTCGCGTCTACGTGATGGGCTTTGTGTGGTTCACGCAGATCGCCGGCGTGTTCGCGATCGGCTTCTGGCTGCCGACGCTCATCAAGAGCGCGGGCGTGTCGAGCGCGTTGCAGATCGGCTGCTATTCGGCGATCCCGTACTTCGTGAGCTGGATCGCGCTGATCGCGCTGAACCGTCATTCGGATCGCACGATGGAGCGGCGCTGGCACTGCGCGATCGCGATGGTGTTCGGCGCGGCCGGGCTTGTCGTCGCGGCGTTCACGACGGGCAATCTCGCGCTGTCGCTCGCGGCGTTGTCGGTGGCTACCGCCGGCATCCTCGCGCCCAATCCGCTGATCTGGGCGATCTCGACCGACTACATCCGCGGCAGCGGCGCGGCGGGCGGCGTCGCGGTGATCAATTGCGTGGGCCTGCTCGGCGGCTTCGTGAGCCCGATGATCATCGGCTCGATCAAGACCATGACGAACAGCATGGCAGGCGGACTCGGCGCGATCGCGCTGCTGATGGTGCTCGGCGCGATCGCCGCCGTGGTGCTCGCGCCGTCGACGTCGGCGGCGCCCGTCGGCGCAGGACATACGGATGAAGGCAGCGATGCAGTCGCGGACGCGACGATTTGAACCGGAGCAGACATGAACGAAAGAGACGTGCAGATTCGCGAAGTCGGCTTGCGCGATGGCTTGCAGATGGTGCGCACGATCCTCGCGAGCGGGCAGAAGCTCGAATGGTGCGCGCGCATGGTCGATGCGGGCGTGATCGATATCGAAGTGACGTCGTTCGTGCCGCCGAAAGTCGTGCCGCAATTCGCGGACGCGGTCGAGGTCGCGACAGGCGCGCTCGCGATCGCGGGCCTTCGCGCGGCGGCGCTCGTGCCCAACCTGAAGGGCGCGCAACGCGCCTTCGATGTGGGGCTAGGCAAGGTGCATTACGTGCTGTCCGCGAGCAACGAACATAACCTGAAAAACGTGCGGCGCAGCACGGCGGAATCGGTGGAGGACTTCGAACGCATCGCGGCGGCGCGCGACGAACTGGGCCGCGATGTCATGCTCGGCGCGGGCGTGGCGACCGCGTTCGGCTGCACGATCGCGGGCAAGGTCGATGAACGCACGGTGCTCGGGCTCGCCGAAACGCTCATCGAAGCCGGCGCGCAGGAGATCACGATCGCCGATACGGTCGGCTACGCGAATCCCGCGCAGGTGCGCGCGCTCATGCGTCAGGTCGTGGCGCTCGCGGGGCCGGTGCCCGTCGCCTGTCACTTTCACGATACGCGCGGCCTGGGGCTCGCCAACGTCATGGCCGCGCTCGATGCGGGCGTGCGCGCTTTCGATGCATCGCTCGGCGGCCTCGGCGGCTGTCCGTTCGCGCCCAACGCGACCGGCAATATCAATACCGAGGACACCGTGTTCATGCTCGAAGCGCAGGGCCTGCGCACGGGCATCGATATCGGCAAGCTGCTGGCGATTCGCGAGACGATCAGCGCGTGGCTGCCGGGCGAGCCGTTCACGGGCGCGATCGCGCGCGCGGGATTGCCCGCGACCTTCGCCGATCGCGAGGCCATCGCGGCGTGACTTCAGTCAGCGGCTCGCGATGCCGCCGCGAGCCGTTCCAGCAGATCGGCAAGCAGTTCGGGCGCGAGCACCATCGCGTCATGGCCGGTGTCGATGCTCTCCCAGCCCCAGTCCGGGCGATGCGACCGGACCTGCTCGCGCACGGGCGCGAGCGTGTCGTATGAAGGATTCGCGCAGTGCACGTAGGTGCAAGGCAGCCCGTTGCCGAGCGGCGCTTCGAGCTGGAGCGGCGTGGTGTAGGTCGCGAGCGGATGCGGCGTGAGCCGCCGCCGGACCCATTCCGCTTGCGGATGATCGTCCGGAATGCCGGTGCCCTTCAGGTCGTTGACGGGCATCGCGATCGCCTGGCCGCTTGCGCCGACCGACGCCATGCGCTCATCGACGACGCTTGCGGGCAGCACATCGAACGCGGACTGGCCGCTTTGCGCGAGCAGGCTGTCGAGGAAGACGATCGTGCGCAGCATGTGCGCGATGCGATCGGCGACGCCTGACGCGACGAGTCCGCCGTAGCTGTGGCCGACCAGCACGGCGTCGTTCAATTCCTCCGTCTCGATGACGTTGACGATATCCTCGATATTCACATCGAGCGACGTGACCGATGCAATCAGATGATGGCGCTCGCCGAGTCCGGTCATGGTCGGCGCAACGACGCGATGTCCGCGCGCGATCAGTTCATCCGCCACGAAGCGCCAGACCCAGCCGCCGTGCCAGGCGCCGTGAATCAGGACGAAATTGAACCGCGTGCCGTTCTGTTGTGGACTGCTTTTCAAGTCGGTCTCCTGATCGATGTGCGCACATTGGCGAGTTCGAAGATCGTCTCAGAGATGAAGCCGCCACGCAACCGGTTACACATGCCGCGAACACCGCGCCGCTTACTGGTTATCACCGATATAACCCGCGCATCTCACCTGATCTGATCTTTTCAATATCTTCGTCTGCCGATGTTTCTTAGACTGGCTCCATTGCTCGAATCGTGGCCCACGCCGTCAATCATGGAGAGCGCGAGTGAACCCGTCTGTTCTGGAATCCGATCCGGCGTCAGCCGATTCTTCGCACGCTAGTTCGACCGCAAACGCGGATGAGCGCGCGCTCTACTGGCGCGTCACGCTTCGCATCGTGCCGTTGCTCTTCGTGTGCTATGTCGTCGCGTTTCTGGATCGCATCAATGTGGGCTTTGCGAAGCTGCAGATGCAGGACGCGCTCGGCTTCAGCGACAGCGTTTATGGCCTGGGCGCCGGCATCTTCTTTCTCTCCTACTGTCTGCTCGAAGTGCCGAGCGCGATGCTGCTCAGGCGCATGGGAGCGAAGAAAACGATCGCGCGCATCATGATCTGCTGGGGAATCGTGGGAGCGTGCTCCGCGTTCGTCACGAACGTCACGCAGTTCTATATCGTGCGTCTGCTGCTGGGCGTGTTCGAAGCGGGCTTTTTTCCCGGCGTGATCTTCTATCTGAGCTCATGGTTTCCGGAAAGACGGCGCGGTGTGATCATCGCGTGCTTCATGGTCGGATTTCCGGTCGCGGGGCTTGTCGGCGGGCCGGTTTCCGGATGGGCGATGACGAGTCTTGCGCACGTCGCCAATCTCGCCGGATGGCAGTGGCTGTATATCGTCGAGGCGTTGCCGGCGGTCGTGCTCGGTCTCGTCACGCTGATGTTGCTGGACGACAACATCGAAAAAGCAAAATGGCTCACCGAAGCGGAGAAGGGCGTGCTTCGTCAGGGCTTCGATGTCGAGACGGAACGAAAGCGTCGAGCCGGGCAACACGGTCATGCAAAACTTGCCGAAGCGCTCGCGGATCCGAAAGTCTATATGCTCGCGTTCATCGACTTCGCCTTTGTCTGCGGAACCTATTCAGTGACGTTCTGGCTTCCGACCGTCATGAAAGACTCGGGCATTACGAATCTTTCGCTACTCGGATGGCTTTCCGTCATACCGTACGGAATGGGCGCGATCGGGATGGTCGCGATCAGCCGAAGCTCGGATCGCATGCTCGAACGCCGGTGGCATGCGGCGATCGCGGGGTTCATCGGCGCTATCGCCTTGTTGCTGGTATCGCATCCGGCCAATTCGCCCGCGTTGACCGTCGCGCTGTTGACGGTGGCCTGCGTCGGCATCTTCGCGACCAACGTGCTGATCTGGTCGCTCGCAGCGGACTATCTGAACGGATCGCCGGCGGCGGCGACGAGCATCGCGTTCGTCAATTGCATCGGCTTGCTCAGCGGCTTTTGCAGTCCGTTCGTCATCGGATGGCTGAAGACCGCGACGGGCACGCTCGTCAGCGGTCTTTACGTGATGACGGCGATACTCGTGGCGGGCACTCTCGTGATGCTGCTTGGCTTCAGGCGTCATACCGACGCGCAGGCACGCTCCGCACTGACGACAGGGTCAGAGTGAGACTCATGCATAACATTGCCATTCTCGATGATTTCCAGAACACCGCGCTGCGCTTCGGAGACTGGAACAGCTTGCGCGAACACGCGGACATTACCGTTTTCACGGACCCTATTCGCGACGAGAACGAACTGGTCGAACGTCTGCAACCCTACGACATTCTTTGCGTGATGCGCGAGCGCACCTGGTTCACGCGCAGCGTGCTCGCGCGATTGCCGAATCTGAAGTTGCTGGCGAGCACGGGGCCGTGGAACGCAGCCATCGATATCGAAGCGGCCGATGAATTCGGCATCGCCGTATGCGGGACCGCATCGTCGCCGACGGCCGCCGCGGAACTCGCCTGGGCGCTCATTCTGGCCGCGACGCGACACATCCCGAGCGAAGTGGCATCGTTCAGACGAGGCGGCTGGCAGGTATCGGTCGGCGGCGACCTGCATGGCAAAACCATCGGACTTCTGGGGCTGGGCTACACCGGCGGCGCGACGGCACGCGTCGCCCAGGCGTTCGGGATGCGCACGATCGCCTGGAGCCAGAACATGACGCACGAGTCCGCCGCGAAGTGCGGCGCGCGCTATGTGTCGAAGGAAGAATTGCTCGCATCGAGCGATATTCTTTCGATTCATGTGCGGCTATCGGACCGCACGCGCGACCTGATCGGCGAGAAGGAACTGGCGATGATGCAACCGCACGCGCTGCTGGTGAACACGGCGCGCGGACCGATCGTCAACGAGCGGGCGCTTATCGATGCACTGACTGAAAAGCGCATCGCGGGCGCCGCGCTCGATGTTTTCGATCAGGAGCCGTTGCCTGCGGATCATCCGTTCCGATCGATGGATAACGTGATCGCGACATCGCACATCGGTTATGTCACCGACTCGTCTTATCGCATCTACTACGGCGAGTCGGTCGAAAACATTCGGGCGTGGATCGCGGGTACGCCGATTCGTGTGCTGACGTCCGAGAAACGCGAGATCAGTTACATCAGCGGAGTCGCATAGCGGGTGCCTGGAACCCATACAACTCAGCCGGATTATCGACGAGTATCTTGCGGCGAATCTCGTCGCTCTCCACGAGCCGCATCGTCCAGTCGAGCATGCGCGCATCGTCCGGCACCGGCCTGACGTTCGGATGCGGCCAGTTCGACGCCCACACGCCGCGCTCGGGAAAACGCGCC
This sequence comes from Caballeronia temeraria, assembly GCF_001544795.2. Classification (GTDB taxonomy): domain Bacteria; phylum Pseudomonadota; class Gammaproteobacteria; order Burkholderiales; family Burkholderiaceae; genus Caballeronia; species Caballeronia temeraria. The sequence goes on from NZ_FCOI02000035.1 coordinate 54,769, forward strand.
GACAACGTGCGCACGATCCAGCGCACGTCGTCGAAATCCGGCGCGCCGGCGCGCGAGCTTTCATACGGCGCGGACAGCTTGATCCAGCATCGCGGCCCGTCGAGCAGGCGGCACAGCGACGCGAATCCTTCGCTTTGCGGCGTGACCGGCGCGAGAAACTTGCCGAGATGATCGATGACGAGATTCGACGGCAATCGCGCGAGCATCGCTTCGTGCTGCGGCAGCGTGTGACCGTCGAGTTGAAGGTTGATATTCCAGCCGAGCGGTGCAATGCGCGCCGACATATCCGCGAGTGCGTCCCACGGCAGCACGCCGCCCGGCAGCATCATGAAGCGCACGCCGCGAATGCCGGCATCGTGCAGGCGCTGCAGTTCGTCATCGCCGATATCCGGCGCGACCACCGCGATGCCGCGCGCGCCGTCGCCGAGTTGCGCGATGGCCGCGAGCGTGCAGCGGTTGTCGAAGCCATAGCCTGTCGGTTGCACGACGATCGCCCGCGAAAAGCCCAGCGCGCGCTGCACGTCCCGATACGCCGATGCGGGCGCGAGCGGCGGCGCGAACGTCGCGGTCTTCGCGAGCGGATAGCCTTCCTCGTAGACGTGAATGTGGCAGTCGCAAGCGCCTTCGAGGTTCATCGCGCGTCCGCCTGCATGTCGAAACCGGCGAGACGGAATGCGTGCGCCGCGTTCACCGCGCCCGCGGGCATGAGGCCGTCGAACAGCGCTCGCGTTTGCGCGACCGTTTCCATCGACTGATGCTCGATCGCGCCCGGCGTCAGCCCGCCGACATGCGGCGCCGCGATGACGCGCGGATGCGCCGCGAGCGCCGGCGCGGGCATCTGATCCGCCGCGCGTCCGACATCGAGCGCGCATCCCGCGAGATGACCGCGATCCAGCGCGGCCAGCAATGCGTCGTCGTCGACGAGTTCGCCGCGCGCCGCGTTGATGAAGTACGCGCCGCGCTTCATTGCGGAGAAGGTGCGCGCGTTCATGAGATTCGCCGTTTGCGCATTGGCGGGCGCGAGACACACGACGAAATCCGACTGCGCGAGCAAGTCGTCGAGACCGGTTTGATGAAGGCGCGTATCGTCGATCGTCGCGTAAGGATCGGACACGACGACGCGCATGCCGAATGCCAGCGCGAGATCGCACAGATAGCGCGAAATCTGCCCGTACCCGATCACGCCGAAGGTGCTGCCGCGCAACTCGCGGCCCATGACTGGCGCGGGCGCTTCATGGCGATGATAAGCCTCTGCATACGCGGTCGTGCCGCGCGCGAGATCGAGCATCGCGCCGATCACCCACTCCGACACGGACGGCACGAAGCCCGCGCTCGCCTGCGTGACGAGCACGCCGAGCTCGCTGGCGGCATCGACATCGACGGTGCGGATATCCACCGCGCAGCGCACGAACGCGGCGAGTTTCGGCAGCGCCTCGAACAAGGCGCGCGGCGCGGGCGTTTGCCGGTACGCGATGAACACGTCGGCGTCGCGCGCGGCGTCGGCGAGTTCGGCGCTCGTCAGCTCGCGATCCTCGGTGTTGTAGGCGACGTCCGCGAACGCCGCGAGCGCAGCCGATGCGCGCGCGCCGAAGTAATGCTCCAGCATGTGCCGGGGATGACTCACGAATACCTTGTTCATGTCCTCGTCCTGATCTGTTTCGCGGGCGCGGCGACCGATTCGCGCTCCACCAGCGTGATATCCGTGAACAGCGCCTGCTCCGACGCAGGCATGGGTTCGTCGTGCGGACGCATCGCGCGCTCGACCATCGCGGCGGCCATCGCGGGCACGGGAAGCTGCACGGTCGTGAGCGCGGGATTGGAGATCGCCGCAAGAAAATGCCCGTCCATGCCGACGATCGACACGTCTTCCGGCACGCGCAAGCCGCACTCGCGCAGACCCGCCATCAGGCCGAGCGCCATCAGATCGTTGACGGCGACGATGCCCGTCGGGCGCGCGTCGTCCTGCGCGAGCAGACGCGCGAGCGCGCGGCCGTTTTCGGCGATCATCGAATCGCCGTATTCGTTCACCGTGCCGCTATCGAGCACGCGCGCCGTCTGCGCGAGACCCGCATCGTTGGCGGCGGAAAGAAAGCCGTCGATCTTGTCTCGCCGGCTCATCGTCACGCCGGTCAGCGTGGCGAAGGCGAGCCGCGTGTGGCCGTGCGCGATCAGATGCCGCGTCGCGATGCGCGCCGCCTCGAAGTTGTCCGGCGTGACGTGCTCGACGCGCGTCGCTTCGCCTACGGTCGCGCGGCGGTCGTAGCTCACGACGACCATGCCGCGCTCGACAGCGGTTTCCAGATGCCGCTCGTTCGCGAGCGACGAGATCACGATCACGCGCCGCACGCCTTGCGACAGCAGATCATCGAAGAACGACGCCTCTTTCGCCGGATCGCGATACGTGTTGCCGATCATCACGCGATAGCCGTAGCGCTCCTGCGCATACGTTTCGACTTCGCGCGCGATATAGCCGTACATCGGATTGGCGATCGACGGCACCAGCAGTCCGATCAGCGGCGTCTGTCCCGTCTTCAACTGACGCGCGAGCGTGCTCGGCCGGTATTGCAGCGCGTTCATCGCCGCCTGCACGCGCGCGAGCGTTTCCTGGCGCATCTGGTCGGTGCGGCCGTTCAGCACGTTCGATACCGTGCTCACGGACACGCCGGCCTCGCGGGCGACATCCTGAATGGTGCTCATAAGGTTTGACATCTGCCGGCTACAGGCCGAGCCGGGTCGGCAACCACAACGAAAACGACGGCACCAGAATCAGCGCCACCAGTGCGACGAACAGCACCAGCAGATATTTGAGCATAGGACGCGCAACGGCTTTCATTTCCGTGCCGGTGATGGCGCAGGTCGCGAAGAGCCCGAGTCCGACCGGCGGCGCAAAGAGACCCAGACCCATCGCGACGACGATCACCGTGCCGAAGTGCAGCGGGTTGATGCCGAGCTGCGTCGCGATCGGCGTGAGCAGCGGCCCGAAGATGATGAGCGCGGGCGCGCCTTCCAGCACCGCGCCGAACACGATCATGATGAGCACGGACAGCAGCAGGAACATCGTCGGGCCGTACTGATGCGCGAAGGCGATCATCGAATCGGACACGAGCGCGGGAATCTGCTCGATGGTCAGCGCGAACGACACGCTGGAGGCCGCCGCCACGATGAACAGAATGCTGCTCGCCATCGACGCCGAACGCACGAACACGCGCGCGACCGACTTCGGCGTGAGCTCGCGAAACGCGAGCCATCCGACGATCAACGCATAGACGACGGCGAACGCCGACACTTCCGTCGATGTCGCGATGCCCGAGGTCACGCCTTTGCCGATCATCGTGATCATGACGAGCGCGACCAGCGCGCCGCCGGCGAGCGGCAGCCACTTGCGCGGGTTCGTGAGCGCATCGGCGAGATTGATGCGCCGGCCGCAGATCACCGCGACGATCGCGAGCGCCACCGCCAGCACGGCCGCCGGCACGACGCCCGCGAGAAACAGCCCCGCGATCGAAATATTCGCGACGAAGCCCATGATGATCATGTTCACGCACGGCGGAATGGTTTCCGCCATCACGGCGCTGCACGCGAGCAGCGCCGCCGCCTCGTTGGGATCTTCCTTGTTCTGGCGCACGGCGGGCATGACGACGCCGCCGACCGCCGCGATATCGGCGAGCTTGGAACCGGACACGCCGGAAAAGAACGCCGTCGCCATGATCGTGATGAGACCGAGCCCGCCGCGCACGCGCCCGAAGATGCGCAGCAGCAGTTCGATCAGGCGCGACGACATGCCGTTGGTTTCCATCAGCAAGCCCGCCAGCACGAAGAACGGAATGGCGAGCAGCACGAAGTGATCGGTGCCGGCCATCACTTGCTGCGAGTAGACGAGCATCGGCAGGGTCGGTTCGGCGAGGAAGTAGAGCAGGGCCGAGAACGCCAGCACGAAGCCGATCGGCACGCCGAGCACCAGTCCGCCGATGAAACCGGCCACCAGCAGAAAGCCGGGCTTGAGTGCCTGAGCCGGCACGAACGCGTTCCACGCGAACACCGCCGCCGCGAGCAGCACGCATCCGGCGAGAGTGCCGAGCACGGTTTTGCGCGCGCCGTTCAGCGCATTGGCGAGCGCGAAGACCGTCATGAACACGCTGCCGATCACGAGCGGATACACGTTGATCCAGGCGGGCAGGCCGCTCGGCGTCATCTGGCCGTAGGAATCGACAAGCAGCAGACACGACGACACGCACAGATTGCCCGCGACGCCCGCGATCACCCAATGCCCGACATGCACGAGCGCGGGTTGCCAGCGCCTCGGCAACATGCCGCGAAACAGATCGACGCCGACGTGCTGGCTGCGTCCGAGCACGGTGGCCGCGCCGAAGAACACCAGCACGATCATCAGCGCGCCGGCGACTTCCTCGGCCCAGTCGAACGGATCGTGCAGGAAATAGCGATAGATCACGGAGAGGAACACCACGATCACATCGGCGGCGAGGACAGCCGCGCAGAAGTATTCGATGCAGTGCATGAGGCGCGCGAGGCCGCGCGCGAGCACGGTCTCATGGCCGAAGCCGGGCGCGGCGAGTTGCGCCTCCGGTCCGGGCGTCGCGGAGAAAGCGGTCATGATGTCGGCCTCTTTGGCGTCGTTGGCGTCGATGGCGCGGCTTCAGCCGCGCGCGGCGGCGATGGCGGTGAAAAGCGGCGCGGTCGCCGGATACTGCTTCGCGAAACTCGCATACAACTGCGACTGCATTTCATTGCGCGCGGTGTCGCGGTCGGCCTTCGACATCGGGTAGAAGGTCATGCCTTTCTTCTTCAGTTCCTGCTCGGCGACGGCGGCCGTCTGAATGGCGATGGCGCGCTGCTTCGCGGTCGCGTCCTGCGCCGCTTTCTGGAACGCGGGGCGCAGATTCTCCGGAATCTTCGCGAGCGCGCGGCGGCCCATCACGACGACGAGCGGGCTGAAGACGTGCTGCGTCTGCCAGCACGATTTCACGACTTCGTCGTATTTGCTCGCGAGGACCGTCGCGCAATCGTGCTCGAAGCCGTCGACGACTCCGGTCTGCGCGGCCATATACAGCTCGCCGATGGGAATTGGCGTCGGCACCGCGCCCATCAGCTTGAAGGTTTCCATGAAGGCGGGCGTGGGCAGCACGCGCAGCTTCACGCCCTTGATATCGGCGAGCGATTGCGTGGGCTTCTTGGTGAACACGTTGCGCGCGCCGAAGGAGTAGCCCCACGTGAGCACCGAGCAGCCCGCGCGCTGTTGCAGCAGCGTGTCGAACGATTTGCCGACGGTGCCGTCCATCGCGCGGCCGACGTGATCGAAGCTGTCGAACACATAACCGAGATCGAGCATGCCGAGCTCGGGAAGCGCGGTGGCCCAGATCGACGAGCCCGTCACCATCATGTCGACCGCGCCGACTTTCACCTGCTGGACGACGTCGCTTTCCTTGCCGAGCTGGTTATTCGGGAAATAGTCGATGCGGATCTGATCGCCGACGCTCGCCTTCAGGTTCGCGGCGAGGTTCTGATACCACACGTAATGCGCGGCGTTTTCGTTGGGCGGCATCGAGGAGGACAGCCGCAACGTGGCCGCGGGCTGGGCGCGCACGATCGCGGGAAAGCCCGCGCCCGCCGCCGCGAGCGTGGCCGCCGAGGCCGTCTGAAGGAACCGTCGGCGGGAAATGCCTGAAGCGAAGTGCATGGTGTTGTCTCCTGGATGCCGCTCTGAGCGCGGGCGGGATTGTGCAGCGCGACACGACAGGAGTGGCGCGGCTGTATCGATTTAGTGTATCGATACAGTAAAGGGAAGTGCGGGTGGTTTATATGGGCGTATACCCGTGATGGAAAGGGGTACCCGGAAGGACGCGTGAACAGACTTACCGTTCAGAGCGAAATCATGTCGTTATAGATGCCGCCAGACGAAACGGCTGCGGTTAAAGAGAAAGTCGCCCATTCTGCAATGGCGAACTTGATCGGTACCCGTTGTTCCCTCCTACTAATAAATATCTAACTCATCGCGCACACTATGCAGCCTTAAGCGCAAGTGATCGATGTGTTTTTCAAATGCGCATTAGGCGATTTGACGTGATTTTTTCTCATCCATATTTATCCAGTTTGGATAAAGCGCAAGTGATCTCACGATAAAAGCATTTATCGATTTGAGTAGATTTTGTCGAGGCAGACAGGCGAGCGTTGGAAGGTCATTCCATTGCTGGGTAAGGCTCTATTTGCGCATATCACGCGCAGATGCGGGCTTCATGTCATTCATTGCGTCGATCGAGCCGGGCCGGCAGGAAAACCCGTGTTTGCGCGACTCGCAGACAAATTCGATGTTGTTTAAAGAGACATCAACCATTCGCACCTGTCATTACGACGGAACCAAAAAGGAAAGATCGTGTACATGTTCAAGCATTCATCGCGTTATGAATCTGCGCGGGCAGTGACGTCGGCGCTTTTTGTGGAAGATGGCTGCGGTAAAAAGCGCCGGATTGCGGTCGCGATGACATTGGCGGTCGCGTCGCTTGCCTCGCTATTCGTTCCGGTCGCGGCGCGAGCCCAGTGCAACAGGAGCGCCAATCCCGCGATGCCTTCGGCGCCGGCGCAGACCAACTTTTCCAATCAGTCATTCGGCGCAGCGCCGCTTCCCCAGTATTACCTGAACGCCTCGGGGCAGGCGGGATGCAAAGGCGCTGACGACGGCTCCTGGAACGGGAGGGGCCAGGATGGCTTCGCTGGTCAGTCGGGTGGTTCCTTTAACAGCGTCAACAGTGGAATGACGGTGAAAGGCGGCTTCGCGCCGACCCCCATCAGCCCCACGATGGGAGCAGGATGGTCCGTGAACGGTGGCGACGGTGGTGCCGGCGGGCAGGGCGGTTACGACGACAATGGCTCCGCCCACACAGGAAACGGCGGAGCGGCGGGTCATGGCGGCGCGGTCTCCGTGCAGTTTAGCGGCACGGTTGGTCCCGACGCGAAAGGCGTCCTTCCGGAAGTTGCACTCGACGCGGAAGCCAATGGCGGCACCGGCGGAGCGGGTGCCGTGTCCAATACCCAGGGCATAGAGCCGCTCTACGGCGGCAACGGCGGCGCAGGGGGGCGGGGCGGTCAGGCAGCGCTTAGCGCCTCCTCCGGCAATATTCAGTTCTATGGTGTCGGCCTGCGAGCGTCCGCCTTGGGCGGGGCAGGCGGGGAAGGTGGCGACTCGCCCACTCCGGCTGATCTTGTCGTGGAAGGTCATGGAGGCAAGGGCGGCGATGGCGGCGCCGGCGGTACCGCGACACTTACGTATCAGAACGGCAGTCTGATCGCCAGCACCCCTGTCGGCCAGATCTTTCCGATGCAGGCTGACGCCGATGGCGGACGAGGCGGCAGCGCGGGCGCCGCGTTGGGTGGCAGTGGCAGTTTTGGCGGGACCGGCGGCAACGGAGGTAACGGCGGCACAGCCAGCGCGGAACTCGGCAGCGGCGGCCAGATCGTTTTCTCCGATCAGATGCAGCCGGTGAACAGTCAATATCAGCCGGGCAGCGGCGTGACCGCCAAGGCAAATGGCGGAGCAGGCGGGGACGGCGGGACTGCCATCGACGGCTCATTCCGCAATGAGGGTGGTGCGGGCGGCAACGGCGGGAATGCCGGCAGCGCCAGCGCCACCGTCCTTGGGTCCATCGATTACACGGCGAATGTTCCGGCCGGGCAGTCTGCTGCCGGGCTGATCGGGGGGGAGGCGGTGCTGGTGCAGGCCAATGGCGGCGCCGGCGGTCGCGGTGACGGCGGCCAGAGCACGATCGTGGGCGAAGGCGGCAATGGCGGTAAGGCAGGCGCTGGCGGGAGCGCCTCGCTGACTCTTGGAGACGCGACGAACACGGCGGCAATCAAAACGAACGGTCCCTATACGCATGGCGCTCTGGTGCAAAGTATCGGCGGCGCCGGGGGCAATGGCGGCAGCGTGAGCTTCGTGCTGAACGGCTTTGGCGGCGCCGGCGCCGCGGGCGGCGATGGCGGCGCGGTCACGGTGAACTCGGACCACGCCTTTGTCACGGCTGGCAACACGTCAGGCGAAGGCAGCATTCCGTTGATCGCCCAGAGCATCGGCGGTGGCGGAGGAAGCGGCGGCGATGCCAGCGGCGTCACCGCTGGTGCGGGTTTCGAGATCGGCGGCAACGGCGGCCAGGGCGGCAATGGCGGCGCGGTGAAACTCACGCTGGGCCAGCACAGCGTCTTTGGCAGCCTCGACCAGAGCGGTGGCGCGGGGATACTCGCGCAAAGCATCGGCGGCTCCGGCGGCAACGCCGGCAGCGCGACATCGAGCGGCGGGGGGCTGATCACCATGGTCATCGGCGGCGATGCCCACGGTGGCGGCTCGGGCGGCCAGGTCACCGTCGACAACGGCGCACTCGTCACGACCCAGGGCGACCACGCGGCCGGTATCAAGGCCCAGTCGATCGGCGGCGGTGGCGGCAATGGCGGCAACGCGACCGCGTTCACGGTCGGCGGCCCTCTGTCGAGCTCGGTCGCGATCGGCGGAAAAGGCGGCGGAGGCGGCGCGGCGGGCGCAGTTTCGCTGACCAACACGGGGCAGGTTGCCACGTATGGTTCGGACGCCGAAGGTGTCGTGCTGCAAAGCATCGGCGGCGGCGGCGGCTCCGGCGGCAGCGCCACGGCACGTGCGGTTGCCGCATCGGGCAGCCCCAACATTCCTGCGATCAGCGTCAGCGTCGCGATCGGCGGCGCCGGCGGGACCGGCAACACCGGCGGCAATGTCACGCTCGATAATTCCGGCCTGATCACCACAGCGGGCGACAGCGCGACCGGCGTCCTCGCGCAGTCCGTCGGTGGCGGCGGCGGTACGGGCGGCGACGCAACCGCCGCGTCGTACTCCGCATCGCCGGCCAAAGGGTCGTCCCTGTCGGTTTCCGTGGCCCTCGGAGGCAGCGGCGGCAGCGGCGGCACGGGCGGCGCCGTCAACCTGGAAAACGCCGGGGTGATCGCCACCCTGGGCCAGGACGCCCACGGCGTGTTCGCCCAGTCGATAGGCGGCGGCGGCGGCAATGGTGGCGCGGGCGATGCATCGGCAACGGCGGTTAACGCCAAAGCCAGCTTCAGCGCGTCGATCGCGGTGGGCGGCACGGGTGGAACGGGCGGGACGGGCGGCACGGTCGGCCTGACCAACGACGGTTCGATCGCGACGCGCGGCGACGGCGCCGATGCCGTGTTCGCCCAGAGCGTGGGCGGCGGTGGCGGCGCGGGCGGCGGCGGTACCGCTGCGGCCAGCGGCGGCAAGGATGCGATCGCCGTGGGTGTTGGCGGCAAGGGTGGCGCCGGCGGCGACGGCAACACGGTGAAGACGATCAACAACGGCAACATCGTCACTCGCGGCGCGGCGTCGACCGGCATCTTCGCGCAAAGCGTCGGCGGCGGCGGGGGCAAAGGCGGCAAGGGCGCGGCGGCCGCGGGCGGCAGTGGCGGCCTCGACACGATCTCCAACGCCCAGACGCTTTTTGGCATTCTGGGTCAGGGCCTCGGCCTCAACCAGGATGTGCAGAACCTGGGCAACAACATCCTGCAGGTCGGCGTGATCGGCGAAAAAATCAAGGCGACGTATGGCGATCTGGAAAAGCTCCTCACGCAGCCGGACGGGGTATCGAAAGTTCTGGGCGCCGTGTCGCAGATCAGCGTTGGCGTGTCGGTCGGCGGCAGCGGCGGCGCAGGTGGCCACGGCGGCGAGGTGGACACCAGCAACGCCGGCGCGATCGGCACCTATGGCGCGCAATCCCACGGCATCTTCGCGCAGAGCGTCGGCGGCGGCGGGGGCAGCGGCGGCGCGGCGAGTTCGGTCGGCAAGTCGAACAACGATTCGAAGGTGCAGGCCGCGGTCGCCGTGGGCGGCAGCGGCGGCGCGGCCGGCTCGGGCGGTGCGGTGAGCGTCGTGCAGAATGCGGGCGGCGCAGTCGCGACGCAGGGGGTGGAAGCGTTTGGCGTGTACGCGCAGAGCGTAGGCGGCGGTGGCGGCAACGGCGCGATGTCGGGGGCCGTCAGCGGTTCGCTGAAAAGCCTGTCGATCGCCGTGGGCGGCAATGGCGGAGGCGCCGGGAATGGCGGCACCGTGAGCGTCAGCAACGACGGCTCGGTCACGACGCTCGGCAAGCACAGCGTCGGCATCTTCGCGCAAAGCATCGGCGGTGGCGGCGGCGTCGTGACGACCGCGAGCAGCGATGAGACGTTCGATCCCTCCAAAATCATCGTGAATCCTCAGGGACGGCTCGCGGACGTCTACGGGGTGACACTGAGCTTCGGCGGTCAGAAGGGCAGTTCGGGAAATGGTGGCGATGTCACCGTCAACACGGAAGGCAACGTGTCGACGAGCGGGCTCGACGCGCACGGTATCGTGGCGCAGTCGATTGGCGGCGGCGGCGGGTTCGTGGTGGGCGGACAGATCGCGAACGCGAACTCCGGCGCCGGTGGCGCGAAGGGCGACGGCGGCAACGTTTTCGTCGCGGCCACCAATAACACGGTCGCCACCACCGGCGACGGTGCGTATGGGATCGTCGCACAATCGATCGGCGGCGGCGGGGGCTTTGCCGGCGACCCGTCCGCCCCGCAGGGCTACGGTGGCGCTACGAACGGCTCGGTATTTGCCAACAGCGGCAATGGCGGCACCGTCAGCGTCCTCGTGGCGAACGGCGGGAAGGTCGTGACGACCGGCCGCTACGCACCGGCGATCTTCGCGCAATCGATCGGCGGCGGCGGCGGTCTGGTGGTCTCCAACTTCAACGCAGCCAACCTGCCGAATGTGCTGAACGAGGGCACTGCGGGTGGCGCGGGCGCGGGCGGCCCGGTCTACGTCAACGTCAGGAATAACGACACGGTCATGGCGACGGGCGTCGGGTCCGCCGGCATCGTGGCGCAAAGCGACGGCCAGACAGCCGGGCACATCGCGATCAACCTGGCGCCTGGCTCGAAAGTCATCGGCGGAACTAACGATCCCAATTTCCCGACGGGTAGGATAGTGGGGCAAGACCCGGAGTATCGCGACGCTGCTGCGATCCGTCTGCTTGGGGGCAATAACAACGTCGTCAACAACCAGGGCACCATCCAGAGCTTAGGCAAATACGCGATCCTGGCGTACCCCACGATATACGGGGGCGGGTGGGTCACCACCACGGTCAACAACTCCGGCACGATTACCGGCGACATCGACGTCGGGCGCGCCAGCACGAGCGTCGTCAACAATCTGGCCGGCGGCGTGATCGACACGCCCAACAAGCTGAACGTCGGAGGCGGCACGGTGAACAATGCCGGCACGCTCAAGGTCGGCGGCGCCAACTCGGCCGGCAAGACGGTGCTCACCGGCAATCTCGTGCAGAGTCCGACTGGCGCGCTGAACGTCCAGATCGATCCGGCCAACAAGCGGTCCGATCGGCTCGACGTCACGGGTACAGCCGCGCTCGCCGGCAAGGTGCAGGTTGATCCGGTGAGCTATCTGAAGAGTACGAGCACCGTGCTGACGGCGGCCGGCGGCATTCAGCCGGCCGCGACGCTCGCGGGCACCTCGACGCCCGTCTACCGCTTCACGCCGTTGATGCAGGGCAACACCGTCGCCATCAAGACGGATGCGGATTTCGTGGGTGCGAGCCAGGGTGCTTCGGCCACGCAGCGCAGCGTCGCCGCCAATCTGGACCGGCTGTGGAACAGCGCCGATCCCGCCTTTGCACCCATCTTCGGCGCCTTCGGCAGCGTCGGCAGCGCGTCGGGCTATGCGCAGACGCTGACCGCCGTCTCCGGCCAGGAACTGCTCGGCATCGCTGCGGCGCGCTATCAGGCCAGCCAGGCATTCGCGCGCTCCGTGTTCAGTTGCCCGGCGTTCGCCGACGACGACACCACCGTGAGAAAGCAGGGCTCCTGCGTGTGGTTCCGCGCCACGGGCATGTGGGAAGACCGCAGCGCCGACGCTTCCTTCCCGGGCTACAGCTGGCAAGGTACGACGATGAAGGTCGGTGGTCAGATCGAGCTGCAGCCCGGCTGGTTCCTCGGCGGCGCCCTTGGCTACGAAACCGACCGCTTCACCGGCAACGACAACCTGACGAGCGCCAACGGCAATGCGCTTCTGGGCGTCATCGCGCTCAAGCACGAGATCGGGCCGTGGACTTTCAGCGGCGCGGTGGACGCCAGCTACGGCTGGCTGAACAGTTCGCGGGTGATCCCGACCGCTCAGGCCGTGGCGACCGCCTCGCCCGATTCGTTCAATGTCGGAATGCACCTGCGCGCGGCCTATCAGATCCCGTTCGACCGCTTCTACCTGGAGCCGGCGATCGATGGCGATCTGAACTACATCAATCTCCCGGGCTACACGGAGAGCGGTGCGGGCGCACTCAACCTGAAGGTGGCAAGCGCGAGCAGCGTCATCGCCACCGGCACACCGAATCTGCGGATCGGGACGCGCACGCAGATCGGGTCAGCGACGGTCGACGCCTATGTCGGCGCCGGGGTGAGCTTCATCGCGGGCAATACCTATACGACCGAGGCGTCCTTCGCCGCTGCCCCGGGGTTCGGCAGCTTCACCAATACGCTCGCCAATGCGCACGTCGCGGGCAAGTTCTCGGCCGGAGTGGAGGTGTTGACGACCAAGCGGCTCGACGTGTGTCTGGAGTATGACGGCGTGGTTGCCGCACACGAAGTTGAAAACGGCGGACAGGTCCGGCTCAAGTACAGGTTCTGATGGATGCTGCGAAGTACGCGCTCGTCGAGTGAGCTTCTACTCATTCGATGATGTGCTTGGCGAGCCGCCGGGTCCGTATGGATCCGGATTGCCAAAACGCGGAAGGGACCCGTTCGACCTGGCCCTGCGTAATTCGTCTTGCACATCTTTTCGGGATTTGGTCGATGGAGGCACTGAGGTCTCTGCTTTGACATCGCCACTGCTTTGCGCGTTTTTTTCCGTCGGCAGGTTCACGGTGTCCGAGGCTCGAGGGGGCGTCTGATCCTGCGAGTCGGCTGCGGATTCGTCGCGCGACGTCGGCGCACTTGATGGACCCGTTTGCACGCTCTCCGATTGAACGGCGGCCGGCGCAACTCGCGCCTCGGATTGCTTGGTTTCGCCCACTGGCGATGACTGTGCATTTTGTTTCCGCGTGCGCTCCGCCGGTTTCTTCCTCGCGGGCGATGTGACCGGCGCCGACCGAGCGGAGTCTTTTTTATCCACCTGCGAACGACGCGGTTCAGACGCGGAATCGGAATCGATCCCGGATTCTGATTGTCGCGACGCCGCTGCTCTTCCAGTCCTTGTCAGTTCATCGATAAGAGCCTGCTGACGCGCACTTTTCTCGTCGTCAGGCGGTGTGGATGCCGCATGCTGCGGCTCCGTGCGCGACACGTCAGGCGTTACGGTACCGTATTGGCGCGATGACCACGCCTCATCCGATCGTCGCTGAGCACTGTGTTTGAGCAATAGCGGCGAGACGGCGGTCGAAAGTGCAACGGCGCAAAGACCGATGATAAGTAAGCGACCCGAGATTCGATTCATCAGTCCATTTCCTTGCGTCGATAAGGATGCCAATCGACGTGCCGAACCAAAGATCGCCATCGATCTAGTGCTTTGATTCATTTCCGTCGCGTTCGAGCGTACGGACGTAAAAGCGGAATGGATTCAGATTGAAACGGATTCTTTCACTTAGGACCTGCCTTGCGTGGCGCTTTTACGTGCACATGGAAACGACCTGCAAAGTCGACCGGTTCGGTTTCTTCCTCGTGTCGCGGGTCGGGGACACGTCAGGGTCCGGCCAATCCATGCGCGATCATTGGACGACCTTCGATGGTTGATCCGCGTCACGGCGCGCGGCCGTGGTCCTTTCAGCATCGGTCTGGCTGACGGATTTCGATGCGTCACCAAAGGGACGGTTCCAGGGACTCGATACCGGCTCACTGTGATAAGTCATCCCGGACGTGGCCGCGCCATGTGCGCCTCCACTCCCGTTGCCCCCATTTCCGTTGCCGCCGGCGCGAGCCGGCGTCACACCAAGCGCTCCGATTCCGAAGATCACGAAGCAGGCCACACGGATCGCGCAAGCAAAAACTTTCATTTCTGTTCTCCCGATAGTTGACGACACGACGGAATCAACGAACGGAGTGCGATTGCAGCGTCGAGTCTCATTGATATACGAGCGTCGCGGACGTTTGGATGAGGGATGCGCGGGGCGGTTTCCTTTCCTCGTGGCCGGGCGGGCGGATAGGGTGAAGTCTTCATGCATCGAACGATCCCGATTCCTCGGCGTCACTCGCGACATCGGCCTTAACAAGCGAATCGACGATCTCGATCCAGTGACGAACCGATGTGCGACCTGCGCCACCAAGGTGCATCTGACAGCCGATATTGGCAGTCGCGATCACGTCAGGCTTGTCGCTCTCCAGTGCGTCGAGCTTGTTGTCGCGCAACTGGCGTGCAAGCGCTGGCTGCGTGATCGAGTAAGTTCCCGACGACCCGCAGCACAGATGCGCGTCCGGCACATTCGCGAGGTCGAAGCCGAGCCGGCTCAATAAAGCTTCCACGGCACCGCCGAGTCTCTGCGCATGCTGAAGCGTGCAAGGACAATGAAACGCAATGCGCTTATTCGCCGCGATCCGGAGACGCTCGACGGGTTCCGGCGTGAGCACCTCCACCAGATCCCTCGCGATCGAGCTGATGTGGCGTGCGCGCTCCGCGTAAGCCGGATCATCGCGCAACAGTTCTCCGTATTCCTTCACGAATGCACCACAGCCGCTTGCGGTTTGCACGATCGCTTCCGCGCCCGCCCGCACCTTCGGCCACCATGCGTCGATGTTGCGGCGCGCGCGATCGAGTCCTGCTTGTTGCGCGTCGAGGTGATAGTCCGTCGCGCCGCAGCAGCCCGCCTCCCGCGCGTTTTCGATGCTGATGCCGAGCCGGTCGAGCACGCGCGCGGCAGCCGCATTCGTGTTCGGCGAGAGCGACTGCTGCGCGCAGCCTTCGAGAATCAACATGCGCCGCGGATGACGTGCCGGCGGGCGCTCGCCTGCGTCGGCAATATTCTGCGGAATCTTGTTTCCGATTGCTTTCGGCAGCGTCGGGCGAACAATCTGCCCCGCCTTGAGCAGCGCACCGAATGTGCGAGGGCGCGGCACGACATGCCGCAGCGCGGCGCGCAATGCGCGTTCCGCGAGCGGACGTTCGACGCGCTCGTTCAACATGCCTCGGCCGATATCGAGCAACGCGTGATATTTGACGCCTGAAGGACACGTCGTCTCGCAGTTGCGGCAAGTCAGACACCGATCCAGATGCAATTGCGTTTTGTCGCTGACCGGCTGACCTTCCATCATCTGCTTGATCAGATAGATGCGGCCGCGTGGTCCGTCGAGTTCATTGCCGAGCAGTTGATATGTCGGGCACGTGGCGTTACAGAAGCCGCAATGCACGCACGTGCGCAGGATGGTTTCGGCTTCTTCCGCACGGGTCAACGCGCGGGCTTCGTCGCTGAGATTGGTTTGCATCGTCGATGGCCTCAGAAGTCGGCGTACATGCGCCCGGGATTGAAGACGGCGTGCGGGTCGAGCCGCTGCTTCAACTGCCGGTGATAGCGCACGAGCGGCGCAGCCAGCGGATGAAACGGCTCGACGCCGTCGCCCGGCGTAAAGCACGTTGCATGGCCGCCGTGCGCATTCGCGATGCCGCGTATCTCCACCTCGCTCGCATCGCTTCTGAGCCAGCGTTGGGCGCCGCCCCAATCGAGAAGCGTATCTCCAGGCAACGTGACGAGCGCTGTGTCGTTTGGCAGCGACAGGCGCCAAAGCGCGCGAGAATCATTGGCATCATCGAAAAAGGCGAGACGATGTTCGCGCAGCGCTTCCCAGAACGATGTCTCCGATGTCTCACCGCCAATCCGGTCCAGCGCCGCGCGGACCGAACCTTCGCCGCCTTCGAGCCGGACATGTAATCGACCGTTGACATGACACGCGCCGCTCACCGGCAGCGCGGCCTTGCGCCACGCCGAAAGCTCGCGCATGGCTTCGTCCGGCTGTATCGGGATACTTTGACACGCCGACGCGCGCGGCTTCGGCAGCACCTTCAGCGACACTTCCGTGATGAGCCCGAGACAGCCGAAACTGCCGGCCATCAAACGCGAAACGTCGTAGCCTGCGACGTTCTTCATCACTTGTCCGCCGAAGCGCAAGTGCAGCCCTTCGCCCGTGATCACGCGGCAGCCCAGCACGAAATCGCGTAGCGACCCGGCCCACGGACGGCGCGGACCGGACAGGCCGCTCGCGACTGTGCCGCCGACCGTTGCCGTACCGCCGAATGTCGGCGGCTCGGCCGGCAGCATCTGGTTCGCATCGTCGAGAATCGCGACGATATCCGCGAGCGGCGTGCCCGCGCGCGCGGTAATCACTAGCTCGCTCGGGTCATACGCCACGACACCGCGATGCGGGCGCGTGTCGATATCGTCGCCGTTCACGGCGCGTCCGAGAGCGCGCTTACTGTCGCCGC
This sequence comes from Caballeronia temeraria, assembly GCF_001544795.2. Classification (GTDB taxonomy): domain Bacteria; phylum Pseudomonadota; class Gammaproteobacteria; order Burkholderiales; family Burkholderiaceae; genus Caballeronia; species Caballeronia temeraria. Next base: position 71,252 of record NZ_FCOI02000035.1, read on the forward strand.
CACGAATGCGCAGCGCGCGCTTGTCGCGGATCGCGCCGCGCACCTGACCGACGAGCCGTTCGCTGTCGTCGATGGAAAGAAGATCGCGTCGCATCAGAAGCGCTCCAGTTCGGGATGCGGCAAGGCGCCGTGATGAACGTGCATCGAGCCGAACTCGGCACAGCGATGCAATGTGGGCACGTTTTTGCCGGGGTTCAGCAAGCCAGCGGGATCGAATGCGGCCTTCACCGCGTGAAAGAACGTGAGTTCGTCGCTGTTGAACTGCGCGCACATCTGATTGATCTTCTCGCGCCCGACGCCGTGCTCGCCCGTGATGCTGCCGCCCACTGCCACGCATAGTTCGAGGATGCGCGCGCCGATCGCTTCGGCGCGTTCGGTTTCGCCGGGCGTGTTGGCATCGAAGAGAATCAGCGGATGCATGTTGCCGTCGCCCGCGTGAAACACGTTCGCGACACGCAAGCCATATTCCGCCGATAAATCCGCGATGCCGCGCAGCACGCGCGACAACTCGCGGCGCGGGATCGTGCCGTCCATGCAGTAGTAGTCGGGCGAGATGCGGCCCACGGCCGGAAACGCGTTCTTGCGTCCGGCCCAGAAGCGCTGGCGTTCGGCTTCGTTCGTGGCGAGGCGGATGTCGGTCGCGCCCGCATCGCGCAGCAGGCACGCGACGCGCTCGCAGTCTTCGGCGACATCGGATTCGGCGCCGTCGACTTCGCAAAGCAAGAGCGCTTCTGCATCGACGGGATAGCCCGCGTGGATGAAGTCCTCGGCGGCGCGAATCGCGAGGTTGTCCATCATTTCGAGGCCGCCGGGAATCACGCCCGCGCCGATGATGCGCGCAACCGCATCGCCGGCCTTTTCGATATCGTCGAAACTCGCGAGCAGGACCTTGGCGCTTTGGGGCTTGGTCAGCAGCTTGACGGTGACTTCGGTCACGACGCCGAGCATGCCCTCCGAGCCGGTGATGAGCGCGAGCAGATCGAAGCCGGGTGAATCGAGCGCTTCGGAGCCGAGCGTGAGGCGCTCGCCATCGATCGTGACGATTTCCACACGCAGGATGTTGTGGACCGTGAGGCCGTACTTCAGGCAATGCACGCCGCCCGCATTCTCCGCGACATTGCCGCCGATGGAACACGCGATCTGCGACGACGGGTCGGGCGCGTAATAGAGACCGTGCGGCGCGGCGGCCTGCGAAATCGCGAGATTGCGCACGCCGGGCTGCACGCGCGCGGTGCAGGCTTCGGGATCGATCTCGACGATGCGGTTGAAGCGCGACATCACGAGCAGAATGCCCTTTTCGAGCGGCAGCGCGCCGCCCGACAAACCGGTGCCCGCGCCGCGCGCCACTACGGGCACGCCGCGTGCATGGGCGTAGCGCAGAAGCGCCTGAACTTCGCCGATGGAAGCGGGCAGCGCGACGAGCATCGGCGTGATGCGATACGCCGACAAGCCGTCGCACTCGAACGGCCGCAGATCTTCCTTTGCATGCAGCAACTCGAGCCCGGGCATCAGCGCGTGAAGGTCGCGCACGATGGCGGCTTTGTCGTGAGTGGGGAGCGGCCCGTCGATCCGTTCGTCGTAGGCGTAGGTCATGCGTGTCTCCGTCGTACAGCGTGTTTTGCAGCATTCTTTCGTGCAAGCTTGGCCGTGTCGACGGATTTCACACTGGTAATACCAGTTTTTGAGATATCGACTTGGCTTGAAGTCCAGCGCAGCATATGTCCGCTGAGAAGCCGTGTTAGCATCGAATACTGGTAATACCAGTAACGGTGAGCGCAATGGAAAGCGGACGCAATCTCGCGGATGTCGTCGTCGAGCGAATCGAACGCCTGATCGTCGATGGCGTGCTCAAGCAAGGGCAGACGTTGCCGTCGGAACGGCGGCTTACCGAAAAACTCGGCGTGTCGCGCACCGCGTTGCGCGAGGGGCTGAAGATTCTGCGGGCGCGCGGTTTGATCGAAACCGCGCAAGGCAAGGGTTCGTTCGTCGCGAAACTCACCGCTGAACCCGTCCAGACGCCCATGATGCAACTGCTCACGACCCAGCCGCGCACGCTCTACGATCTGCTCGAGGTGCGCGAGATGCTCGAAGCGGAATCGGCGCGGCTAGCCGCATTGCGCGCGACGCCCGCGGATCGCATCCTCATCACGCGGCGCTACGAAGACATGCTCGCGGCCGGCGCGCGGGAAACCGACGCCTCGACGCACGCGCGGCTCGATCACGCGTTTCATCTGGCGATTTGCGAGGCGTCGCACAATCCGATGCTCGTGCACACGCTCGGCATGTTGAACGAATTGATGTTGAGCGCGGTGTTCGCATCGGTGAACAATCTCTACCATCGCGAGCGGCAAAAGCGCGAGATCGACCGGCAACACGCGAGGCTGTACAACGCCGTCACCGGAGGGCTGCCGGAGCAGGCGCGGCGCGCGGCGATCCAGCATGTGAAGGGCGTGCGCGAGAGCCTGAGCGAGATCGAGCAGGAAGAGCAACGGCTCGTACGCGCCACGCTGCGGCTCGAAGGCTGGAACTGAACGGCTGTTTCTGGTTCGGCGAGATCGGCGGGACTCGTTTCTAACCTAAGTGGTCGTGCGGGGCTTGGGCGAGAGGGTGTCCGTCGATGTCAAGCCTTGAACAATGCCGCAGTTTTAGTGATTCATATATCATATAGTTGACATAATTAACATTATCAATCTTTTAATTGTCAGGGCTTTTTAGTAATGTCCGGTTTGGGCTCATTAGAAATGTCCGGTTTGCTCCTGAAGCGCACGCTGATGGC
>NZ_FCOI02000036.1 GCF_001544795.2 Caballeronia temeraria
TGCTTTCTTTGGTTACTTTCTTTGCAGCAGCAAAGAAAGTGACTGCCGCCCCGCACAGGGGCAGTGCTTATAGACCAATACGAAACCGGGACCCAGCGACACAAAACCAGACCAAAGAAAACCGGCATAGACCTTGCTCCAAACGTCGACCATGCCCGCCCCTCCTACAAAAATCCCCCCCCAGGCCGCGCCACGAACGCCCTGGACCTGCCCCTTCTGCCCAATGCTATGCGACGACATCGCCCTCGCCCCGAGCGCCGATCAGCGCCTCGCAGCACCCCGCACCGCGTGCCCACGTCTGGAGCAGTCCCTTGCCCACTTCGGTCCGAACGATGCAAACCAGAAGCCCGCAATCGACGGGCAAATCACCGACGCAGACTCGGCGCTCTCGCAAGCCGCGGCCATCCTGTCGAACGCACGTCGGCCGCTCTTCGGGGGACTCGCGACCGACGTAGCCGGCGCACGCGCGCTCTATGAACTCGCCGCCCAGTGCGGGGCAATCCTCGATCACCTGCACGGCGACACACTCGCCGACAGCAACCGCGCGCTGCAAGATCGCGGCTCCTTCTTCACGACGCTCTCGGAAGTCCGCTCGCGCGCCGATCTCATCGTCGTGTTCGCGTGCGAGCCGTCGCGGCGTTATCCGCGCTTCTTCGAACGCATCGAAAGCGCAGGCCGCGACGCAAGCGTCCTATTCGTCGGATGTGACATCGACAAAGCGGCCAACACTCGCGCCGAAGCGATCCTGCCCAACGCCGATCCCTTCGATACCCTCGCGCTCTGGTCCGCGCTCGTCGAAGGCGGCCGGCCGATTCCGGCAGCCGAACTCGTCGCGCTCACAGAGCGCATCAAGGCCGCGAAATACACCGCGTTCATCTACGAACCCTCGACACTGCCGACGCAACACGCCGCACTCGCGATCGAAGCGCTGCAACGCATCGTCAAGGCGATCAACCGCACCGCGCGCGCAGGCACGCTCGCCCTGACCGGCGACGACGGCGCCGCGACCGTCAATCAGACCGTCACGTGGCTATCCGGCTTTCCGCTGCGCACGCGCGTCGCGTATGGCATGCCGCTCGATCACGATGCGCATCGCTATCGCACGGAAACGCTGCTGCGACGCGGCGAAATCGATGCGCTCCTCTGGGTGTCGAGCTTCGCGCCCGAACCGCTGCCCGCATCGCTTGATGAAAATGTGCCCGCAATCATCCTCGCCCATCCGGCGATGACCGTGGCCGCGCGCAAAGGCCCGACCGTGTTCATTCCGGTTGCGACGCCGGGCATCGACAGCGGCGGGCATCTGTTTCGCGTCGATACATCGGTGGTCGCGCAGCTCATCGCCGCGCGCGATTATGCGTTGCCCACGGTTGCATCGATCGCATCGCGGCTCGCGCAGGCGCGGAGGCCGTCATGAGTCTCACGCGCCTCAAAGGCGGCACGCTCTTCGATCCGGCGAACGGCGTCGACGGCGAGAAGCGCGACATCTATATCCGCGATGGCCGCATCGTCGCGGATGCTTCGAACGAAAGCATCGATCGAGACTTCGATGCGAACGGCATGATCGTGATGGCGGGCGGCATCGATCTGCATTCGCACATCGGCGGCGGCAAGACGAATCTGTCGCGGCTGCTGTTGCCCGAAGATCATCGCGACGATCCGCGCGCCGTGCCCGATCGTCCGGATGAAGGCCGCTACATGCGCCTGCCGTCGTGCGGCGTATGCGCGCCGGGCACGCTCGCGGCCGGCTATCGCTATGCGGAAATGGGCTACACGGCCGCGTTCGAGCCGGCGATGATCGCATCGAACGCACGCCACGCGCATCTGGAAATGGGTGACACGCCGATCATCGATCACGGCGCCTACGTGATGATGGGTAACGACGAGCTCTTCCTGCAGATGCTCGCCGCGAACGAGGACTTCGAACGTCTGCGCGATTACGTCGGCTGGACCATCGATTCGAGCAAGGCGCTCGGCGTGAAAGTCGTGAATCCGGGCGGCATCTCGGCGTTCAAGTTCAATCAGCGCTCGCTCGATGTCGATGAAAAACACGCGCACTACGGCATCACGCCGCGCGATGTATTGAAGACACTCACGCGCGCACTCACCGATCTGCGCGTGCCGCATCCGCTGCATGTCCACGCGAGCAATCTCGGCGTGCCGGGCAACATCGAATCGACGATCAGGACGATGGACACCGCCGAAGGCCTGCCCATTCATCTGACGCATATCCAGTTCCATAGCTACGGCACCGAAGGCCCGCGCAAGTTCTCGTCGGGCGCGCGCGCGATCGCCGAAGCGGTCAACGCGCGGCCCAACGTGACGATCGATGTCGGTCAGATCATCTTCGGCCAGACCGTCACCGCATCGGGCGACACGATGATGCAGTTCAGGAACGCACCGATGGCGCGGCCGCGCAAATGGGTGCTCGGCGATATCGAATGCGATGCGGGCTGCGGCGTCGTGCCGTTCAAGTATCGCGAAGAGAGCTTCGTGAATGCGCTGCAATGGATCATCGGGCTGGAAATCTTCTTGCTCGTCGACGATCCCTGGCGCGTGTCGATGACCACCGATCATCCGAACGGCGCGCCCTTCACGAGTTATCCGCATCTGATCCGCCTGCTGATGGACAAGTCCTTTCGCGACGAACAACTCGACAAGCTTCACGCCGATGCAAAAACCGCGAGCGCCCTCGGCGAGATCACGCGCGAGTTCTCGCTATACGACATCGCGATCATCACGCGCGCCGGTCCCGCGAAGCTGCTCGGTTTGAAGGATCGCGGCCATCTCGGCGCGGGCGCGGCGGCGGATATCGCCGCCTATCGCGACGATGCCGATCGCGAGCGCATGTTCACATCGCCTGCCTATGTGTTCAAGGACGGCGAGCTGATCGCGCGCGACGGCACGCTGCTCGCAACGCCCACTGGCGGCATTCATTACGTGCGCCCCGAGTACGACCGCGCGATCGAAAAGCGCGTGCGCGAATACACGCAGCAGCATCTCGCGACGCGCTTCGAGAACATCGCGATCGGCGACGACGAAATCTGCGCATGCTGCAACGGCGGACGGCTCCTGCCCGTCGCGTGCTTCGCGGCGAGCGGAGGTTGACGCATGCGCATCAACGACACGCAGATCGACGACACCTTCGCCGAAGCCTTCCCGATGAAGGCGACGCGCCTCGTCATAACCGCGCATTCATCGACGTGGGCGCGGCATGCGGCCAATTCGCTGACGGGCTTCGCGACGTCCGTCATCGATTGCGGCTGCGAGGCGGGCATCGAACGCGATCTGTCCGGCGATGAAACGCCTGACGGCAGACCCGGCGTCGCGGTGCTGATCTTCGCGATATCGTCGAAGGAACTCGCGAAGCAGATCGCGCGGCGCGTCGGCCAATGCGCGCTGACGTGCCCGACGACGGCAGTCTACGGCGGCATCGACCCCGCGAACACGCGCGCGCCGCTTTCCGACAATGCGCCGCTCGGTGCGGGTTTGCGCTTCTTCGGCGATGGCTATCAGATATCGAAAGTGCTCGACGGCACGCGTTACTGGCGCGTGCCCGTGATGGACGGCGAGTTCGTCTGCGAGGAATTCACGGCGACGGTGAAAGCGGTCGGCGGCGGCAATCTGCTCTTTCTCGCGCGCGATATCGACAGCGCGTTGCATGCCGCCGAATCCGCCGTCGCCGCGATGCACGCGTTGCCGAACGTCATCACGCCGTTTCCGGGCGGCGTCGTGCGCTCGGGATCGAAGATCGGATCGAAGTATGCGGGCGCGACGGCATCGACGAACGATGCCTTCTGCCCGACGCTCGTTGGCTTGTCGAAGAAGAGCGAGCTGACGCCGGATATTGCGTGCGTGCTGGAAATCGTGATCGACGGCTTGACCGATGCCGATGTCGGCGCCGCCATGACCGCGGGCATCGCCGCCGCGACGAAGATCGGCCGCGCGGGCGGCGTGCTGCGCATTTCCGCGGGCAATTACGGCGGCAAGCTCGGGCCGTATCACTTCAAGCTGCACGCATTGTCGAAGGACATCGACGGGAGCCGCGCATGAACGCGATCACGTTGCGCGTAAAAAATGCGCCGGGCTTTCGCATCGATGGGTCGAATTTACTGCCCGCCACGCTCGCCGCCGCGTCGCGCGCGGAATTGCCGCGCATCGTGCTGCAAGGCGCGGGCGAAACGTGCGCGCTCGGCGATCTCTTCGATATCGCGCTGGAGCAGACCGACATGCCCGCACTCACGATCGAGGGCGACGCGCCGTGGCTCGACCGCATCGGCGCGAACATGACCGAAGGCGCGCTCACGGTGCACGGCCACGCGGGCGATTACGCGGGCATAAAAATGTCGGGCGGCGAGTTGCACATACAAGGCGATGCAGGTGCTTTCGCCGCATGCGAGATGCAGGGCGGACGTCTCTCGATTCACGGCAATGCGGGCGATTTCGCCGCGGGCGCGCTGCCCGGCGACATGGAAGGCATGACAGGCGGCATGCTCGTGATTCACGGCAATGCGGGCGCGCGCCTCGCGGATCGCATGCGGCGCGGCACCGTGCTCGTCGCGGGCGATGCGGGCGATTTCGCCGCGTCGCGGCTCGTTGCGGGCTCGGTCTGCATCGGCGGGAAAGTGGGCGCACACTTGGGATACGGCATGCGGCGCGGCACGGTGTTGCTGATGAACGCGCCCGCGCGCCTGCCGCCGACTTTCACGGAAGGCGGTCACGGCTTCGACACGTTCTGGCTGCTCTTCACGCGCATGCTCGCGCGCGAGATCGCGCCCTTCTCGCAGTTGACGGGCGCGATGTTGCCGCGACGCTACGCCGGAGACCTCGCCGTGGACGGACGGGGGGAATTGCTGATCGCCAATTCGTAGCGGGGAGATGAACAATGGACCGTTTGCACTTCACGGGAGACACATGATGAGCACCGCGCGGACCTCCGCGACGTCACGCGACGGCCGTATCGATGCCGGGAGCGCGCGCTATGCCGGCCCGGTGATCGCGTTGCACTGGCTCATTGCGGTCGCGATCATCGCGATGCTGTGCATCGGCTTCTATATGGTCGGCCTGCCGCGCGGGCTGCCGTTCAAGTCGGACCTCGTCAATTTTCACAAGTCGCTTGGAATCACCGTTTTCCTGCTGGTGCTGCTCCGCATCCTGGCACGCCTGGCCTATGGCCGGCCGCCTTTGCCGCCGATGCGAACGTGGCAACGCGCCGCCGCGAGCATTACGCAGGCTCTTTTATACGTTGGCATGATCGGGATGCCGCTCACCGGTTATCTCGGTTCGTCGTTCAACAAGTTCGGCACGAAGTTCTGGGGCATCGCGCTGCCGCAATGGGGCTCGGACGACAAGCACCTGCGGCAGATCTTCTTCGGCATTCACGAGTATCTCGCGTGGATCATGGCCGCGCTGGTCATCCTGCATTTTCTCGGCGCGATGAAGCATCAACTGATCGATCGCGACGGTCTTCTGCGGAGGATGCTGCCTTGAAAATTCGTGTGCTCGGTTCATCGGCGGGCGGTGGCTTTCCGCAATGGAACTGCAACTGCCGCAATTGCGACGGCGTGCGGCGCGGCACGATTTCAGCGCGTGCGCGCACGCAATCGTCCATTGCTGTTACCGATAACGGCGAGGACTGGCTCCTCGTCAACGCATCGCCGGACATTCTTGCGCAGATCGCGGCGAATCCGGAATTGCAGCCCGCGCGCCGCGTGCGCGACACCGGCATCGCGGCTGTCGTGACGATGGATGCGCAGATCGATCACGTCACCGGGCTTCTGATGCTGCGCGAACGCGGCACGCCCTTGCCGCTCTATACCACCGACGCCGTGTGGCAGGACCTCTCGACGGGCTTTCCCCTCACGTCGATTCTTTCGCATTACTGTGGTGTCGAGCACAGGCGCATCGCGCTCGATGGCGCATCGTTTGCCGTGCCCGAGTTGCCGCGCGTGACGATCGACGCACTGCCGCTGTCGAGCAAGGCGCCGCCCTATTCGCCGCATCGCGATGCGCCGGAAACGGGCGATAACATCGGCCTCATGTTCACGAATGGCGCAACGGGCAAGCGCGCTTTCTATGCGCCAGGTCTGGGCGCGCTCGAACCGCATGTGCTCGATGCGATGCGCGAAGCGGACCTGTTGCTCGTCGACGGCACCGTATGGACCGACGATGAAATGATTCGCTTGGGCCTCACGAAGAAGACCGGCCGCGATATGGGCCATCTTGCGCAAAGCGGCGCGGGCGGCATGATCGACGTGCTCGATTCGATCGACCGCGCGGGCGTGCAAAAGGTGCTGATCCATATCAACAACACGAACCCGATCCTCATCGAGGATGGACCCGAAAGACGCATTCTGTCGGAGCACGGCATCGAAGTCGCGCACGACGGCATGACCTTCGAACTATGACCGGAGACCGTTCGATGTTCGATCCGATGCTCAACCCGACCACAGGCCCGATCTTCACGAAGGTGCAAGACGATGGCCCCGCGTGGACGCGCGATGAATTCGAAGCGCAGTTGCGCGCGAAGGGCACGGCGTATCACATCCATCATCCGTTCAACGTGAAGATGAACAGCGGCGGATGTTCGAAGGAACAGATACGCGGCTGGGTCGCGAACCGCTTCTACTATCAGATCAACATTCCGCTGAAAGATGCGGCGGTGATGTCGAATTGTCCGGATCGCGACACGCGCCGCCGCTGGGTGCTGCGCATTCTCGATCACGATGGTTATGGCGATCAACCGGGCGGCATCGAAGCATGGGCGCGTCTCGGCGATGCAGTCGGCCTCTCGCGCGACGAACTATGGTCGCTCGAACTCGTGACGCCGGGCGTGCGCTTCGCCGTCGATGCTTACGTGAACTTCGCGCGTCGTGCGCCGTGGCAGGAATCGGTGTGTTCGTCGCTGACGGAGATGTTCGCGCCGCAAATTCACAAGGACCGGCTCGCGACGTGGCCGGAGCACTACACGTGGATCGAACCTGAAGGGCTGTCCTATTTCCGCTCGCGCGTTTCGCTTGCACAGCGCGATGTCGAGCACGGGCTCGAAGTGACGCTCGCGCATTTCACGACGCGCAAGGAGCAGCAGCGCGCGCTCGATATTCTGCAATTCAAGCTCGATATCCTCTGGACGATGCTCGATTCCATCGAAAAGGCCTTTCCGCAATGAGCGATATGAATCCGACTCAACGCAAGCAGGAAGCCGTCGTTGCACCGGACGATTCCCTGCATCCGAAGCTGAAGCGCCTCTTTCGCCTGCAATGGGAACCGGCGCAGAACGCGCACGTGCTGCTCTATCCCGAGGGCATGGTGAAGCTCAATCAAAGCGCCGCGGAGATTCTTCTGCGCTGCGACGGCTCGCGCGATATCCCGGCGCTCGTCACCGATCTGGAGCAGGCGTTCAACGCGACCGGCCTCGGCGACGACGTGCGCGCGTTCGTCGCCGGTGCGCGTGCGCGAGGCTGGCTGGAATAGCGATATGACCGACTTGTCCGAACCGATCGCAAAGCCCGAGCACGAAGACGCACCAATTGCGCCGCCGTTGTGGCTGCTCGCGGAGCTGACGTATCGCTGTCCGCTGCATTGCGTGTTCTGCTACAACCCGGTGAACTACGCCGATCACACGCGCGAACTCGACACCGCTCAATGGATCGATGTACTGCGTCAGGCACGCGCGCTCGGCGCGGCGCAACTCGGCTTCTCCGGCGGCGAGCCGCTGCTGCGCGACGATCTCGAAACGCTCGTCGGCGAGGCGCGCAAGCTCGGCTTCTATACGAACCTCATCACGTCGGGCATCGGTCTGACGGAGAAGCGCATCAGCGCATTGCAGGACGCCGGGCTCGATCACATCCAGCTATCGTTTCAGGACTCGTCGCAGGAATTGAACGACTTTCTTTCCAGCACGAAGACGTTCGACTACAAGAAGCGCGTCGCGAGTCTCATCAAGGCGCATGGCTTTCCGATGGTGCTCAACTGCGTGCTGCATCGCTATAACCTGCCGCATATCGGACGCATCATCGATATGGCGCTCGCGATGGGCGCCGAGTATCTCGAACTCGCCAACACGCAGTACTACGGCTGGGCGCACACGAATCGCGCGCAACTCATGCCGACCAAGGAACAACTCGATGAAGCGGAAGCGGTCGTCGAGCGTTATCGCAACGAGATCGGCGACCGGTGCAAGATCTTCTTCGTCGTGCCGGATTACTACGAACGCAGACCGAAGCGCTGCATGAACGGCTGGGGCTCGGTGTTTCTCGGCATCGCGCCCGATGGCGCCGCGTTGCCGTGTCATACCGCGCGCTCGCTGCCGGGCCTCACGTTTCCGAACGTGACCGAGATGCCGCTCAGGGACATCTGGTACGAAAGCGATGCGTTCAATCGCTTTCGCGGCTTCGGCTGGATGAAGGAGCCGTGCCGCAGTTGCGACGAGAAAGCCATCGACATGGGCGGCTGCCGCTGCCAGGCGTATCTGTTGACGCAAGATCCCGCGAATGCCGATCCGGTGTGCGACAAGTCTCCGCATCACGAGCGCGTGATCGAAGTGGTGCGCGCGGCATCGGCGAGGCAGGAACCGCAGGAGCAACCCATCGTCTTTCGCAACGATGCGAACTCGAAACGCATCGCGGCAGAGGCTTCCGGTAGGGGTTCAAAAGAAGGGGAAGACACGCCATGACTGCCGACATCTCCGTGCTGCTCGTCGACGATCACGCCGTCGTGCGTGAAGGTTACAAGCGTCTGCTCGAACTGAGTCCCGACGTGAACGTCGCGGGCGAAGCGGCGAATGCGGCCGAGGCTTATCAGAAGTTTTGCGCGTTGCAGCCCGATGTCGTCGTGATGGATCTCGCGCTGCCGGGCGCAAGCGGCATCGAGGCGATGCGGCGCATGCTGGCGCGCGAGCCGCATGCGCACGTGCTGATCTTCAGCGTGCATGAAGAGGCGATCTTCGTGCGGCGCGCGCTCGATGCCGGCGCACGCGGCTACGTGACGAAGGCGAGCGCACCCGATGTGCTCGTCGAAGCGGTGCGTTCGGTCGCGCGGCGCGTGTCGTATCTGAGTCCGGACGTGTCGCAGGCGCTTGCGTTGCGTGCGAGCATTCAGGAAGGCCGCCAGTTATCCGCGCGCGAATTCGAAGTGCTGCGCCTGCTGGTGCAAGGCTATACGCTGCCGAGCATCGCGGAGAAACTGGGCCTGAGTCAGAAGACGGTCGCGAATCATCAATCGGTGATCCGGCAGAAGTTCGGCGCGGACAATGGCGTGCAGCTCGCGCAGATTGCGAACCGGCTGGGCCTTCACTTCGCGGATTTCGCTTCGTCGGCGGTCGCGGGCAACGGCAGCCCCGCCTGAGCCGGCACGCGCGCGCAGAACAGAAAGCCCGCGCCCGGCTCGCTCGCGATCTGAAACGCCCCGCCGAGCGCTTCGACGCGCTCGCGCATGCCGATCAAACCAAGCCCCTTGCGCGGCTTCGTGAGATCGACGCCCGGTCCGTCGTCGGCCATCGTCACGACGATTTCCTCCGGCGCACGCGCGAGAAAAATCTCCACGCGTGAATTGCGTGCGAACTTCGACACGTTCGTCAGCCCTTCCTGCACGAGCCGATAAAGCGTGATGTTGAGCGCATCGCTCAACGCATCGAAATCGCCGTCGACGGCGAGCGTGAACGTCGCATCGGGCAAGCGCTCGCGCCAGCCGTCGACGCAATGTTCGAGCGCGGTCGGCAAACCGAATTCATCGAGCCCGATGGGCCGCAGCTTGCGGATCATCCCGCCGATCTCGCGATACACATGCGTCGCGCTTTGCATTAGCGCAAGCGACAGCCGATGAATCTCCGCCTCGCGTTGCGCCGACAGATCGCGGATTCGCCCCGCATCGAGCGACATCGCGTTGAGGTATTGCCCGAGCTCGTCGTGCAGTTCGCGCGCGAGATGACGCCGCTCGGTTTCCTGCGCGGCGAGCGCCTGATTCGCGAGACGCCGGTTCTCCGCGAGCAGATGCTCGGCCTCTTCCTCCAGCGCGCGCCGCCTGCGCACTTCCGATTGCGCCTCGCGATAACGCCGCCACGCGAACCACGCGAAGCCGATCGCGAGCACGACGAGCGTCGGCGGCAGTTCATCGAGCTGAAAGCGCTCGGCGCTGCGCGTCAGGCGATACGCGTACTCGCTGAAATCGAAGCGCGCGAACAGCGCACCGGCGATCACCGTGATCGCGAACACGCAGGCGAGATCGCGCCACACCGGCGAGCGCGGGGTGCGACGGTCGGCGTCTTTCTCGCGAGAGGGCAAGGAGTCGGATGGCATCACGGAATGCATTCTACGCACGGCTTCATCGTCCGGTGCGCCGGGTGGAACGCGATTGGGAACGCTTCCCTGCGCGATCGGGAAAAGCTCCCGGTCCACGCGCTCATTCTTATGCGACGCTTTCATTGAAAGAAACATTCTCGACGCGTGGATCGAAAGATAAGAGGAGACGATGATGAAGAGCATGCCGCGCCTGCCCGCGCCCGCGCATCCGTTCAAACCCCGAGCAGGGATGCGGCTCGTCTTCGGCAGCGCATGCGCGAGCATCACCGTGGCGGCATGGGCGCAGACGCCGCCGGCGACGGACGCCGCGCAAGCGCCCGCGGCAGTCGCGCAGGCGAACACGCCGCCGAATGCGGAGCTGCCTTCGATCATCGTCGTCGGGACCACGCCGCTCGTCGGCGTCGGCACGCCGCTGGAGAAAGTGCCCGCGAACGTGCAGACGATCAAGGGCAGCGAGATCGAGGCGCAGCATTCGCCAACGGTCACGAACTACCTCGAGAAGAACGTCGTCAGCGTCGATACCAACGACGCGCAGGGCAACCCGTGGCAGACCGACATCAACTATCGCGGCTTCACGGCTTCGCCGCTGCTCGGCACGCCGCAGGGCTTGTCGGTGTTCATGGACGGCGTGCGCATCAACGAACCGTTCGGCGATGTCGTCAACTGGGATCTGATTCCGCAGTCCGCGATCCAGACGATGCAGATCATTCCCGGATCGAACCCGACGTTCGGCCTGAATACGCTCGGCGGCGCCGTCGCGGTGACGACGAAGAACGGCCGCAGCAATCCGGGCGGCAATGTCGATGTCGCCTTCGGCTCGTTCGGGCGCAAGTATGCGCAGATCGAGCAAGGCGGCGTGATCGGCGATCATCTCGACTATTACTTCACCGCGAACATCACGAACGACAACGGCTGGGCCGATCACAATTCGAGCCGCATCCGCCAGGCGTTCGGCAAGATCCGCTATACCGACGCCGACACGACGATCTCCGTTTCGATGGGCGGCGCGGACAACACGCTGAACGGCTCGCAGACGATTCCGCGCTCGTTCATGGACAACTTCCGGCAGGCCTACACGTTCCCGGACACGAACGAAAATCAGGTCGGCTATCTGACGATCAACGCCGAGCACTACATCACGCCGAACATCCAGTTGAGCGGCAACGTGTACTACCGCCACTATCGCAACAAGAACGTGAGTTCGAACGTCAACGACGATTTCGACCCGAACGGCGACGACGCCGACGAACTCACGCAAGCGTTCAACGATCAGTCGGTGATCGTGACGGACAGCTATGGCGCGAGTCTGCAACTCACGCTGCTCAACCGGCTTTTCGATCACGACAACCAGTTGATCATCGGCGCGGCGGGCGACTTCGCGAATTCGCACTTCACGCAGGCCGAGCAGCCGGCGGAATTCGAAGCGAATCGCGCGACCATCGGCACCGGGCCGTTCGCACCGACGACCGACGCGAAGACGCACAACTCGAATCTGGGCATCTACTTCGAGAACACGTTCTCGTTCAACGAGCAATGGTCGATGACACTCGCCGGCCGATACAACTGGGCGAAGGCGACCATCGGCGATGAGAGCGGCGTGCAGCCGCTGCTCGACGGGAATCACGCGTTTTCGCGCTTCAATCCGGCGGTAGGCTTCAACTGGAATCCGACGCCTTACTTCACCGCTTACGCGACGTACAACGAAGGCATGCGTTCACCGACGGCCATCGAGCTGGCTTGCGCGGACCCGAACGCGCCGTGCTCGCTGCCGAACGACTTCATCGCGGACCCGGATCTGAAGCCGGTGATCTCGAAGACGTTCGAAGTCGGCGCGCGCGGGCGTGTCGGCAGTCATACGCAGTGGAGCGCCGCCGCTTACAGCACGACGCTCGACAACGACATCCAGTTCGTCAGCGCGCAAGGCGCGGGCAGCACGCTCGGCTATTTCCAGAACGTCGGCAAGACGCGCCGGCAAGGCTTCGAACTCGCGGGCCGCACTCAATGGGGCCCGGTGGGCGTCGCGGCGAGCTACAGCTATGTGAACGCGACGTATCGATCGGCGTGGACGGAAAGCAGCGCAAGCAATTCGAGCGCCGACGCCGATGGCAACATCACCGTGCATTCGGGCGATCGCATTCCCGGCATTCCGGCGAACACGGTGAAGATGCGCATCGACTACAACCCGATCGCGAGCTGGAATATCGGCACGAATCTCACGTATCGCAGCAACATCTTCGCGCGGGGCGACGAGAACAATCAGGATGTGAACGGCAGCGTCGCGGGCTATTTCCTGATCGATCTCGACACGACCTACAACGTGACCAAGCAGTTGCAGGTCTACGCGACGGTGAAGAATCTGCTCAACAAGCGCTACGCGAATTTCGCGATTCTCGGCGAGAATTTCTTCGACGGGCCGAATCACACGTTCAACAACGGCGCGACCGTGAACGAGCAGTTCCTCGGCGTGGGCGCGCCACGCGGCGTGTGGGTGGGGATGCGGTATGCGTGGAAGTGAGGCGTGAGGCAGCGCGCAGCATGCGTGATCAACTCTGATACGACTTCCAGGGAATGCCGCGCGCGTTGATGCCGTCCCAGAGTGCGACGTTGCACAGATGGCGCTCTTCCTCGCTGCGCGCATGCTGCTTGTCCCTCAAGCCCATTCGATGACCTGTCAGACCAACGATCCCGCCTTCGAGCATCGCCGGGCTGGCGCCCCAGCGCAGATCGATGTCCGAGATGGCCACGCCCGCCGAGCGATACAGGGCGAGCACGTCGTCCATGCTCATGTTGGTATCGAACGGAACAGCGTGCAGCTTGCACAGGTTGACGACATCGTGTCCCGTCAGGCGCGGGTAGAACGCAGGAAGCATGCGCGTATAGAGCCGAACCTTCGCCTCATAAAGCTTCACGACCTTCAGATTCAACGACGTCATGCCCTGATGAATGCGATAGTGCGTAAGCACTTCCGGCAGATTCGCAAAGCGCGCGCCATGCAGCATGCAATCGAACCAGAATCCGAGATCATCGACGATGTCGAGATTCGGGTCATAGCGAATGCCATGCCGCTGCACGAAGTCGCGGCGGAACATCGTGCTCGGATTGGCGAGGTAGGCACTGCCGAGCACGAAGCGCGCCTTGATGTTCGCGTCGTCGAGCGGGAACGCGCTCGTGCTGGTGTCCTCGCCGAAATGCCTGATCTGCGTGCCGACGACCGTGATCTCCGGGTTCGCATCGAGAAACTCGCTCTGCTTGCGCAACCGGCCCGGTTCGGCGATATCGTCGTGGTCGATGCGCGCGATATATTCGCCGCTGCACAGATCGAACGCGCGGTTCGCGTTGCTCGCGCGCCCCTGATTGTGCTCGAGCGCGAAGATGCGAATTCGCGGGTCGTTCAGGCTGCGGACGAGTTCGAGCGTATTGTCGGTGCTGGCGTCGTCGAGAACGAGGATCTCGAACTCCGCGTCCTGGCGCAGCACCGAGTTCAACGTCTCGACAATGTACTGCTGCACGTTATAAGTCGGGATGACGACGGAGATCTTCGGCATGGCGTGGCGAGGAGGAGTTCGGACGCGCATTATCCGTGTGTCGGCGGCGCGACTTGTCAAACAAGGTACTCGCGCCGATCGTAGCAGCCATCCCCGCCGTGCCGCGTTGCGCCAGGTGCAATAACGCGGCGCGGAAAACGAAATGGCCGCGCGAGGCGGCCATGTCATGCATCGGCGTCACGCGTCTCTCAACGCCCGACGATCGACCCCGCGCTCGGCGGATACGTGACGATGCCCCACGCCAGCGGCAGATCGCCGATCTGCTTGACCTCCTTGTAGTCCGAGCCATCGAGCACGTAGACCGCGTTCGAGCGTCCGCAGGCGAGCAGCAGCTTCGAGCCGTCCGGCGTGAAGCTGAAGTGCCAGCAGCGCTGTCCGACGGGCACGTCCTGCATGTGCTCGTAGGTCGAGCCGTCGAACACCTGCAAGGTCTTGTCGCGCGATGCCGCGATCAGCAGGCGCTTGCCCGACGGATCGAACGAAACGCCGTACGGGCCCGTCTTCGTATCGACGGTCTTCACGGTCTTCATGCTGTTGCCATCGAGCACGACGAACTTGTTCGCGTTCTCCAGCGTGACGACGTATTGCTTACCATCGGGCGACGCCTTGATGCCGCGCGGACGCGAGCCCTTGTCGAGCTTCACGGTGCGCACCGGCTTGCCCGTGCCGACGCGATACACCGATACCGTGTCGTCGCCTTCATTGGTCACGAGGATCAGCTTGCCGTCCGGCGAAAATTCGACGCCCTCGGTCTCGTGCCCGCTCTTGACCGAATGCGTGACCTTCATCGTTTTCAGATCGACGATGGCGATCTCGGCGGGCGGCGAATTGGCGTCGTCGTCATCTTTCTCGGGCTGGCCCGGCTTCGGCGGACCGCCGCTTTCGCCCGGCTCGTAGGTCACATACGCATAGCCGCCGAACACGCGCACGAACTCCGGATTCTTGCCGATCTTCACGCGGCGCGTGACCTTGCCCGTCGACGTATCGATTTCCGAGAGATCGCTCGTCGCCTTGTTCGCCACGTAAAGACGCGTGCCGTCCTTGTTCAGCGACAGCCCGCGCGGGCCGTCCTTGCCGACATCCCAGGTCTTCGCGAGCGAGAGATTGTCGAGATCGATCACGCCGACGCCGGCGTTCTCGGTCGTCACATAGGCGGTCGGCGCGGCGGCATGCGCGACATTCGCCGTCAATGCAAAGGCGAGCGACGGCGCGATCACCGACGCGCAGGCAATGCGCGCCGCCTTGAATCTGACTTGCATGGTCGTCTCCAGCGGTTCCGATACCGATTATTCGAGTTCGTGGGCGCACGCGCGCGGCGCATCGCACGGCGCGCGTGCCTGCAGCCCCAACTTAGCCCAATCGGCGCGGCCGTGGCAACGGCATCGGCCGGGAGAAATTCCCGAATTCCGCTGATATTTCGCGTGACGCAACGCTAGCGTGTCGCGGACGCATCGCTCGCGAGCAGATCGACGAGCGCCTTTGCACCGCGCGTCCAGGAAAGATCGGTGTTGCCGCGTATGTCGACCGAACGTTGAAAGAGCATCGCGCCGCTGTTCGCGTCTTCCACGCGCAGGTTCATGTTGAGAATCAGATTGCTGATCTTCTGCACCCAGCACACGCCGACGCGCGACGCACCGAGCTCCTTCGCCACGCGCCGCTCGCAGCCGTTGCACGCGTTCATGTCCTGCGTGCTTTTCAGCGTCGCGATGAGATCGGCGGCCTGCGTGTTGTCCGCGACACGAAAGAGCGCGCGATTGCGCAGGTCGTCGCGCAATGCGCCGCTCACCATCGCGAGCCGCGCGGTCTGAATGCGGTCGATGTCGGCGTCGTTGTAGGCGGCGTTATCGTCGATGAGCGTGCAGTCGAGCATCGCAATCGACTGCGGCGCGCTCTGCGCGAGCACGTTCGCCATGCCGATCGCAAGCGCGAACGCGAGCATCGCGCGGACAATGTGTGTCATGTTGACGGCCTCGATGATGATCTTCCCCGCAAAAGCAGATCGCATGCCTGTTATCACGACGCCGCGCGCAACGCTTCATCGGCAATGGCGAGCCGCGAGGCCATCATCTTCACGACAAAGCGATGCCATTCCTGCGCGGTCAGCGGATCATCCAGCTCCAGCTTGCGCAATGCCGCGAGCGTCAGACGGCGCAGGCGCGCGGGTTCATCGGCGACGACATCGGCGCTGCGCGGCGCGTGCGTGTACACAGCCATCTCGCCGATGATCGTGCCCGGACCGAACGAGCGCAGCCGCACCGAGCGGCCATCGGGAAGCGGCAGCGACACGGTCACGCGCCCTTCTTCGACGATATAGAGCGCATCGCCCGCATCGCCGCGACGAAAGAGCGCCTCGCCCGCGCCGATATCGCATACATCGAGGAAATCGGCCAGCGCCTGCAGCGCGCGCGCCGTGAAATGTGGCGCGAGCATCGAGCGAAAATCGCCGGCCGGCGCGCGCGGTTCGCGCGTGTGCGTCGATGACGCGAGCTGCTGCGCTTCGATCCATTCGAGCCCCGCGTCGAGCGTCTCGAACTCGTGAATGCCGAGCGAGAGCGCGCCCGTGCGCCCGAGCAGCGCGCGCGAATTGCGTGGCAACGCGGTCAGCACGAGATCGGCGCCGATCGCCGCGCACGCCTGACGCAGCTTCACGAACGCGAGCGATACCGATGCGTCCATGCCGTTGGTCCATGCGAAATCGAGCACGACATAGCGCACCGGACGCGGACCGTGTGAACGTATGCGCTCGCGGATGCGCTGCAACATCGAGTTCGCCGAGCCGAAGAACAGAAAGCCTTGCAGGCAGACGCCGCAAATCTGATCGCCGCGATCGATCAGCAAGCGCGTTTCTTCCATGCTGCGTTCGACATTCGACGTGCGCGTGCGGCCGTCGAACTCCATGCGCACGCAGCCCGCGCGGCCATAGAGCAGCGCGAACGTGACGCACGCCGCGACCACGCCCGCGACGACGCCCGCGATCACGCCATAGAACGCGATGACGGCGAGAATCAGCGGCACGAGCAGATACTCGTGCCACGTCAGCTTCCGATACGCGCCGACGAGCCAGTCCATCATCAGACGCAGCCCCATGTAGATCTGCATGCCGACGAGCACCGGCACCGGAAAGAGCGAGACGAGATCGGGCGACGCGATCAGCAGAAAGAGACACGCGAGCGCGGCGAACACGCCTGCGGCGCGGCTCGTCGCGCCGGCGCGCGCGTTGAGCATCGAACGGTTATACGACTGATAGCCGACCATGCCGCCGAAAAGTCCGCTCGCGATGTTCGCGAGACCCGCCGCGCGCATTTCGCGATTGAGGTCGATGTCCTGCCCGGTCGCCGCGCCCATCGCGGTGGAATTCATGATGATCGTGATCGCCGACACCGACGTGACGATGAGCGTCTCCGGCAAATGCGCGACGATCGCGTGCCAGTCGATTTCGCCGCGCGCGAGCGACGACGGCAGATGCAGCTCGGGCAGATGCAGCGCGTGCGTCGGCACATGCTGAAGCAGGAGGCCCATGTCGCGCGCATCGTCGGGCGAGATGCCGGCAACGCGCAACAGCACATAGAAGAGCGCGATGCCGATGGCGAGCGTGATCGGCAACGCGGCCGCATGCCGCCAGGTGCGCGCGAGAATCGTCGCGAGCGCGCCGACGAAAAGCGCGGGCGCCCATGCGAGCCAGTGCAGTTGCGCGAGCTTCGGCAGCGTGTGCCAGTCGAGCGCAACGCCCGTCAGCACGCGAAACGCACCCGCGATCAACAGATAGCCGGTGCCCGCGAGAAAGCCGCCCATCACCGGATAGGGAAGGAATTGCAGCGAACGGCTGCGTTTCGATGAACCGATCGCGAAGAGAATGAGGCCCGTCACGAGCGAGCACAGCGCGATGGCGACGAGCACCGTCAGCAGAATGACCGTGGGCGTGCCGCCGTTCGCGCGCACGCTGCTCGCGACGCCCGCCGCGACGCCGACGAGAAACGCGGTCGCATTGCTGTCCGGCCCGCCGATGTTCATGCGCATCGAACTCGTCACCGCGATGACGAATGCGGTGACGATGCAGCTCACGAGCGCGGTGGGCACGCCGAGCTCGGCATAGCGCGCGAGATCGGCGCTGAAGATGAGCGTGCCGAGGCTCATTGCGTAGCACAGCATCATGAGCGTCGACACGGTGCCCGCGGTGATGTCGCCGACGAGCGCGGCCATGCGCGGCATCGCGCGCGCGAGGACAGTGCGATGTGTCGTGGCTGGCTTCACGGCGCCTCCCGAACCGGGAAAACGGCAGACGTATACGCGCGAACGCAAAGTCCGCCGGAAAGTATCCGCCGCGCGCGAAGACACTGTCAATTTCCGGCGCCACACATCGGCATTTCCTCCGACATGAACGCGCCTCGCGGTGGATTCATCGCGTCAACAGGAGTAACGTTGACTGGCGAGCGAACACGACACCAAGGAGGCGATCATGCCCGACGAACCCGCTCAATGGCACGCTTTCGACTACGAAGGTTTCGAAATCCACGTGCAGCCGCAACTCAAGGCGACGCCCGAGCACGCGCCGCCGGGCAAGGCGGAGCGCTACGTGTATATCGGCTATGTGTGCAGGCCGGGTGCGCACGCGGACACGCCGGGCGAAGCGGTGCACTTCCACGCCGACGGCGACGACGCCTACAAGAGCGCGCAGGACGCCGTCGACGATGCGCGGCATATCGGCAAGAGCATCGTCGATGGCACGCATCCGGATCTTTCGGTGCTGCCGCTCGTGTCGCATCAACATCATCCGGGATGACGCACGAACGCATGCAAGGATCGAACGACGACGCGCACGCCGAAAGCCTGAGCGCGATCACACTCGCGACGCACGACATGCCGCGCGCGGTGCGCTTTTACGAAGCGCTTGGTTTTCGTATCGTGCATGGCGGCGCGAACGACGCTTTTACATCGTTCGCGCTCGGCAGTTCATTTCTCAATCTCACCAGCGAGACGCATGGCCCGATTCAGTTCTGGGGCCGCGTCATCATCTACGTGTCCGATGTGGACGCGTTCTATCGGAAAGCGCTTGCGCAAGGGATCGAGCCGCAATTCACGCCGCGCGATGCACCCTGGAACGAGCGCTATTTCCATCTCACCGATCCCGATGGTCACGAGCTGAGCTTCGCGCGTCTGCTCTGATTCGCGCGGCGCAGGCACGAGGTTCGCTTAAACACCAGTGACGGGTAACGTACGCATCGGCCATTTGATATGACCGATCGCGCACATACCCTCGCATCGCGTTGCACGATGATGAGTTCAACGGCACAACGCCTCTTTCATGAAAGAGGAACGGCGAAAGGCGCGTCAAAGCTTGCTGTTGCTATTTCGCAAATACGGGCACGGCTCAGGATTTGAAGCGTAGAGTTCAAGTGCTTTGTCAAGAACGTGGTGCGTCGCGGCAGGGGTTTCACGGATAGGGCTTCAAACATCGGCGCGGTCGGCCGTTATCCCTAACATGAATGCCGCGTGCTGGAGACTGAAATGAAATGCGCGAATGAGCAGTCCCTTCGTTATCAAGTGGAAAAATGGCTCGCGCCGGGCAGCATGCCGGTCCATGTGAGACAGTTCAGCCGCACGCGTGCCGACAGACGCCGCTATGTGTGCGTCGAGGCGTTGCACGGCGCCGTGTCGCGCGCCCTGTTCTTTTTCCGTCACGACGACGGGCACTGGTGTGTCTATCCGCCCGCACCGAAACGAAGCAACATGCGCGGCGAAAGACTGGCGGCGTGAGGCGTTTTCAATTCCCCGTCGCGCTCCGCTTTCAGAAGCGCAGGTTATTGAGGAACTGAAACCACATCGCGCCGAGCGGATTCGCTGCATCGGCTGTCACGGGTTCTTTCTCTTCTTCCTTGCTCGCAACCGGCTCTTCTTCCCGCGCTTTTTTCTCTTTTTTCTCTTCTTCCCTGGCCTGGCGCGATTCATGCAGCGCGATTGCGCTGTCCGCGATCTGCCGCGCGCTCGACTCGTCACACTGCGCGCCGAGCAGCACGCCGAACACGACATCGCGATTATGTCCTTGCGACGCGAACCGCATCGCGAGCGATACGCGCTGAGCATAGAGCGCCTCGCGCGCCTCACGTTCCTTCGCTTCGCGTGCCTCGCGTTCGGCTTCTTCCTGACGCACCCGTTCTTCCCAGCGGCGCATCTCTTCGGTGTAGATGCGGTCGTATACCTCGCGTTGCGCGGGATCGGACAGGATGGCGTAGGCCTCCTTGATCTCCAGGAATTTGGCGCGGGCAGCGTCTTCGTTACCGACGTTGCGATCGGGATGGCAGCGCATCGCAGCCTTGCGATACGCGCGTTTGATTTCTTCTACCGTGGCGTGTTCTCCCACGCCGAGCGTTTCGTATAACGTTGCCATTTGCGTTGGGTGGATAGGATCGCCGGTCATCGTAACACGCAAAAAACGGGGTCCTTTCGCGCGATGCGGCGTTGCAACACGAGCGGCTAACGCTTGTCGATCAAGCGTACGGCCGTGCTTCCGAGCAGATCGAAGACGGCGCGCGCGGACTTCAGATAGCGCGCGATATGCAAGCGGATATTGATCACGCCTAGCACGAAGATCGCCAGCGTAATCAGCAGATAGTCGCGCCGCTCTTCTATGAAGTGATAACGCGTATGCAGCAGCACGAACACGATCCATACGAACGCTGGCGCGTGCAGCGTCCAGTGCCGTTGCGCGAAATGCCACGCGATGCGGCGTATATCGCGTCCCGAGGCGCGGTCGAGTCCGGCGAGTTCGGGGCGTCGGCTGAAAGAGAAAGGCATGGGATCGAGTCACTTTGCATTGCCATCGTCGCGTCACACAGCCTTGGGACAATCGCGCGTTTTCCGTTTTCAGCATACCTGACGATGGCGCTTTCACTCGACGACATTCAGCATCTCTTCGATAAGCACGGCGCGATCGCCTATAGCGGCGAGCCGGTCACTCAACTGCAGCATGCATTGCAAAGCGCGACGCTCGCCGAGCAGGCGGGCGCGAGCCGCGAACTGATTGTCGCGGCGCTGCTGCACGATCTCGGGCATCTGCTGAACATGCAGGGCGAGACGCCGAGCGAGCGCGGCATCGACGATCTGCATCAGTATTTCGCGCTGCCGTTCCTGCGTCCGCTCTTCCCGGATGCCGTGCTCGAACCGATTCGCCTGCATGTCGACGCCAAACGCTGCCTGTGCGCGATCGACGCGTCGTATCACGCGCGGCTGTCGGCGGATTCGGTGCGCAGCCTGACATTGCAGGGCGGCGTTTTCGACGATGAATCCGCGCGGGCGTTTCTCGCAAAGCCCTACGCGCGCGATGCGATCGCATTGCGCCGTTGGGACGATGAGGCGAAGGACGCGCAGCGCGCGACGCCTGCGCTGCCGCATTTCATGCAGATCGCGGCGGGCGTGGCGTTGGGTTGAACGTCGTCGCTTCATCGAAGAACGCACGTTCGCGTATCGCGCTAGACTGTGCGCCATGCGTCCATACCCACTCCAAAGCGCCTTGCAGCAAGCCTTCGGCGCGCATACGAGCGCCGCATCGTGAAAGGCGGCAATTTCCGCATCACCGCCGCCGTCGTCGCGAGCGCCCTCTTTATGCAAAATATGGATGGGACCATCGTCGCAACCGCCATCCCGACGATGGCCCGCGATCTCAACGTCGACGCCATCCATCTCTCCAGCGCGATCACCGCGTATCTCGTCGCGCTGACCGTCTTTATTCCCGCGAGCGGCTGGGTCGCCGACCGATTCGGCGCGCGCCGCGTATTCATGTGGGCGATCGCGACCTTCACGCTCGCGTCCGTCGCGTGCGCCGCCGCGATGAACCTCCCGCAATTGCTGGCCGCGCGCGTCGTGCAAGGTCTCGGCGGCGCGATGATGGTGCCCGTCGGCCGATTGATCCTGTTTCGCGGCGTCAAGCGCGAGGAGCTCCTGCAGGCGACGACCTGGCTCACGATGCCCGCGCTCGTCGGTCCCCTGCTCGGCCCGCCGCTCGGCGGCTTTCTCACCGATACGCTCACGTGGCGCAGCATCTTCTGGGTCAACGTACCGGTGGGCATCGCCGGGCTTTGGCTCACGTGGAAATTGCTGCCGCCGTCGCCGCCCGAGGACCGGACGCCGCCCGATCTGCCCGGCATGCTGCTGTCGGGCGCATCGCTCAGTCTGTTCATGATCGGCATCGAAAGCGCGGGGCGCGGCGTGCTGCCGGCCGGCGTGCCGTGGATCTGCGTCGCGGTCGGCCTGCTGCTCTTTCGCGCGACCGTGCTGCATTGCCGGCGCGCGCCGAATCCGGCCATCGACTTCTCGTTGCTGTCGATTCCCACGTTCCACGCCGCGACGGTCGCGGGCAGCCTCTTTCGCGCCGGCGCGGGCGCGCTGCCCTTTCTCGTGCCGCTCACGCTGCAAACCGGCTTCGGCTACAGCGCGACGGCGAGCGGTCTCGTCACGTTCGCTAGCGCGCTCGGTTCGTTCTGCATGCGTCCGATGACTGCGCTCGCGTTGCGGCGCTTCTCGGTGCGCACGGTGCTGTGCGCGGGCAGCGTCGTGTTCGCGGCCGTGCTGCTCGTCTGCTCGACGATGTCGCAAGCCTGGCCCGCCGCCGCGATCTTCCTGCTCTTGCTGGTCGGCGGACTCGGCCGCTCGCTCAGTTTCGCGACGATGGGCGCACTCGCCTTCGCCGATGTCCCCAAGGCGCGTCTCGCCGCCGCGACATCGTTTCAGGGCACCGCGCAACAGTTGATGAAGGCGGTCGGCGTGACCGTCGCGGCCGGCACGATTCAGGCGACGATGCTCGCTTCCGGCAACGCGCACACCGAGCGCTGGCAACTGGCGTGCGGTTTCATCGCCACGGCGCTGGTCGTGCTGGCCTCCCTGCCGATGTTCGCGCGCCTCTCGGCAGACGCCGGCGAAGGCATCTCGGCGCCAACGGCGAAACGGGTCGAGCGGACGTGATTCGGACCCGATTTCACGAGTAATTCGTGCCGATTTGCAAAATGAAACATCAGATTTAAGACAAGTCCATGATCCACAAGGATTTTCTATGTGGCTATAATGCGATTCCGCTTTGATCTCTTCATCCGATGCGTCGTGTTCTTGCCACCCTTGCTGCCTTTGCCGTCTCGTTGAGCGCCGCGCACACCGCGCTCGCGCAGGAACATCCGCTCGCCGCGAGCGACACGTTCGCGTTCTCGCCCGCTGCGGACGACCCGAAGGTCGAGCAGGCAAGTCACAAGATTTCGGACATGCTGATGCGCAAATTTGGCGTGGCGCGTGAGAAGGCGCAGACCATCGCCACGGCGGTCATGTCGTCGTCATCGAAATATTCGCTTCCTCCGGCGCTTTTGCTCGCCATCATTTCGATCGAATCGCGTTTTCGGGAAACGGCCAGAGGGCCGAACAACGCGACAGGTCTGATGCAGGTCGTCCCCTCGGCGCACAAGAAACTCGTGCGCAACGTGGATTTGACCGACCCGGAGGACAACATCGAAACGGGCTCGGCCATCCTGCATGGCTATGTGAAGTCCGCCCAAGGTGATTTCGACGCCGCGCTGAAGAGCTACGGCGGCTCGCGCGCCTACGCCGAAAAGGTCAGCTTGCGCGCGAAATCGTTCGAACCGGCGGCATCGGTCGATGCGGCGTCGGCGGGCGGCCAATAAGCTTCAATCTCGCGCCAGTCACGGCGCAGTTCCACACAGCATTTCCTTCCGATATCGCGCGCCGCCGCCAGGCGGATGCCGCATGCACGTCCCGATGACGTCGCGGCGATCGCACCCGCACGCGCGCTGGCTTCGCTTTAATACGCCTTCTGCGAGCCGCTGCTGTTCGACTTCATGCCGCCCGAATTCATGCCGCCCGAATTCATGTTGCCGTTGTTCGGCGCGCTGCGTTGGACGGTGCCCTGATCCTGGCCCATGCCGTTGGTCGCGTCGTTGCCCATGCCGCTCTTCGCGCCGGTGCCGGCCGAGCCATCCGATGAGCCGCCCATGCCGGTGCCGCCCATGCCGACGCCGCCGCCCTTGCCCGACGCAGCCGAGCCTGCACCCGATGAGCCATTGCCGCCCGCGCCCATAGAACCGCCTGCGGCTCCGCCACCGCCCGCACCGCCGCCGCCCGCTTGGGCGTAGACGCCGCCGGACAAGCCCAGCACCAGCGCGGAAATCACTAACTTCTTCGTAGTCGAGTTCATTGCAAGTCTCCCTAGAGTGCGTATCGGTCGCCGAATATGTGGAGCAACGACCGTGTTCGCATCAGCGCAAGGGGCGTGCCGCGCCTTTCAATCGCTCGTGCGGATCAGTAGCCGCACGGCACGTACGCGTTGCGGTAGTTGTCGTAGCAGTAGCCCGACGGCTGCGCGGGTTGCGCATAAACCGGCTGCGCGTAAGCCGGCTGCGCATACGCGGGCTGTTGATACACCGGTTGCGCGTAAGCCGGCTGCGCATTGGCGACCGATGTCACCAGCGCGCCGAGCACCGCACCGCCGATCAACGCGCCGACAATCGCGCCGCCATCGCCGCCGCCGTGACCGCCGTGTCCACGACCGCCGCCGTATCCATGCGCCGATGCCTGGCCAGCCGCCGTCAAACTTCCGATCATCAACAAGACAAGTGCTGCGCGTTTCATGAGCTTCTCCAATTCCCGTTTGGCCGGGTTCATGGAAATCATCTTAAGCAGACGGCTAAGAAATAAGTGCGTTAGTTGGTAACCGTGCATTTCAACGCTTACAAACGGAGCGTGCGATCGCTATCCCGGCGATTTTTATTTCGCATACCGAACTATCTAAAGTGCCGTTACAAATAGAATTGAATTCGCCAAACGGTAACAACATTTCAGACGTTGCCGGTAAAGAAAATGGCCTTACCGCAAAAACACAGCCGCTTTTACCGCACGCGGTTTCATTTGCTCGCCACTGGTTACCGTTTGTCACCAGAAGGACGTCAACTGCATCGACACACGCGGCGTTTTCATCGTCAGCGCGGCGCACTACGTGCCACGCGTCCTCGAATAAAAGATCAAGGGAGTTTCAAACCATGAAGAAGATCGTCGCTGCTCTCGCATCCGCCATGCTGGTCTCCACGGTATTCGCGCAAACCGCCACGACCGATGCCGGCAAAGCGCAACTGAAGGCAAACAACGAAAAGGCCGAAGCTCAGGCGAGCGCCAACAAGAAGAAGGCCGAAGCGCAGCATGACGCCGCGAAGGCGCAGGCATCGGCGAACGAGGACAAGGCATCGGCGCAAGCCGACGCCAACAAGGAAGCCGCGAAGGTAGCGCAGGCGACCACGCCGGAACAAGCTTCCGACGCTCGCGGTGATGCCGCCAAGGCACAGGCGAAAGCCAACAAGAAGAAGCACGCTGCGCAAAGCAAGGCCGACAAGAAAAAGCAGGACGCAGCGAAGGATGCCAACGTGGCGCAGGCGAAGGCCGACAAGGAAAAAGTCGAAGCACAAAACGACGCGAACAAGTCGGCCGCCGATGCGAAGATCGACGCGGCGAAGAAGTAAGGGAGGCTAGCGTCCTCGCATCGCGCACTGGGATTTGCCTATCAGGGAAACCCGTGCGTTCGATTCAGGCGAGCCCTCTTTAGGCTCGCCTTTTTTGTTTCCTTTAGTCCAACGATTCCATTCGTCGACTAAAGGAAATGCTCTACTTGCCGATTCCATCGCGCGGCTTATCATTCGTGAAAGACAAGAACACGAAGGAGACGCCCGCCATGCGCACGCTGACCGATCAGCTATCGCAATACGCCGAATATCATCGCGACAGGCGCAATATCGCGACGCACTTCGTCGGCATTCCGCTCATCGTGCTCGCGATCGCCGCTTTGCTGAGCCGTCCCGCGTGGCCCGTGTTATCCGGCGCGTTTCTGCTCACGCCCGCATGGGTTCTGTTCGCGCTCGCCACGCTCTATTACTTGTGGCTCGATGTGCCGCTCGGCATCGGCATGGGGATTGTATCTGCGTTGAGCGCCGCATTCGGGCAATGGACCGCGTCGCAGGCCACGCCGATATGGCTCGGGATCGGCATCGGCCTGTTCGTGATCGGCTGGGTATTTCAGTTCATCGGGCATGTGCGCTATGAGCATCGCAAGCCTGCATTCGTCGACGATATCATCGGCTTGCTGATCGGGCCGCTCTTCATTCTCGTCGAGCTTATGTTCGGGCTCGGTCTCATGCGCGATCTGCACGACGCCATCGAAACGCGCGCCGCGCGCTGATCAGTCCACGCGCTCGATTTCCTCCGCGACCGTTTCATGCTCGACGCTCGCGTGATGCTCGCTCGTCGGCAGCGTGTGTTTGCGCGAGCGCTCGCGCATCAGGAGGCGCGCGCTGTGCACGCCCGTCAGCACGACGGCGATCCAGATGGGCACATACGTGCCGAGCTGCCGCGCTGAGAACGGCTCGCCGAGCAGCAACACCGCGACGCCGACGAGCAACACCGGCTCCACATAACCGAGAATGCCGAAGAGCGCGAGCGGCAGATGACGGCTCGCGCGCAGATACGACGCGAGCGCGATCGTGCTCAGCGCGCCGAGTCCCGGCAGCAGCACGAGCCAGAGACGCGGCTCGCCGGCGACATCCGCGAACGAGCCGCGCGCGAACAGCATGAACACGGCGACGGGCGACATCAGCATGATCTCCACCGCGAACGACACGAGCGGGTCCGCATTGAGCCGTCGCCGCAACACGAAGTACGGCGGATAGCCGAGCATCACGACGAGCGTCGGCCACGCAAACGCGTGCGTGACGATCAACTCATGCGCAACGCCGACGGCCGCCGCCGCGACGCCCGCCCACTGGAAACCGTCGAGCCGCTCGCCGTAGTAGAAGCGTCCGAGCAGCACCATCGCGAGCGGCAGGAGGAAATAGCCGAGCGATACCTCCAGCGCGCGCCCGTGCAGCGGCGCCCACAAAAAGATCCACAACTGCACGCCGAGCAGCGCGGCGACGACGGCGAACATCAGCAGCAAGTGCGGCGTTTTGGCGAGCCTCGAAACGAGCGCGCATAATTGCGGCCAGCGCTTTCTCACCGCGACGAGCGCGAGCGCGCCCGGCAAGGTCCACACGATGCGCCACGCGAAGATGTCGAGCCCGTCGAGCGGCGCGAGCCATTTCGTATAGCCCGACATGAGCGCAAAAAGCGTGGAAGCGGCGACGGACAGCGCGATGCCGCGCGCGAGGTCATGCTGATTCATCGGGAAAGGCGCTGCGCGCTGTGGGTGAGTGCAAGCAGAATGAAACGTGAAGTGCGCATTCTAAACGCCGCGTGCGCATGCTTTTCAAAACGCGCTTCAATCAGGATAGCCGGGTGTGCCCGCTTTTTGCTTCTTTGATGCTTCGCATTTCGGCATGAACTCCGCCGCGTAATCGCTGTCATTCGCGCTGTCACTTGCCTTTGTCTTTTGCCGGTCACGATGATCGGCGACTCTTGTCGGTCCGGCGCTTGAACCGGTCCGGTCCCGTAAGTTCGAGCGGCGCACCGCGCGATCATCCGCCGCTCACGTCATTGCATCCGCAGCAACACGCGCCGTGCCTTCGATCCGACGATGGCACGCGAAGAAAACGCCGCATCGATGGAGACGTCATGACTCAACCCGCCTTGTCCCCCCGCTTCAACAACGCTTTCGCAGAAGCCGTGTACACAGGACTCAGCAAGCGTCCGCAGAAAGAATTGCCGTCGATGTATCTGTATGACGAAGTGGGCTCCGCGCTCTTCGAAGTGATCACCGCGCTGCCCGAATACGGCGTGACGCGCGCCGAAGAGCGCGTGCTGAAGGACCACGCGACGGATATCGTCGCGGCGATGCCGGGCGACATTCAGGTCGCGGAACTCGGCAGCGGCAGCGGCCGCAAGACGCGCCGCATTCTGGAAGCGCTGTGTAAAAAGCAGCCGACCGCGTACCATCCGATTGAAATTTCGCGCACCGCTTTGCAGTTGTGCCGGCGCGAATTGAGCGATATCGAGCGCGTGTCGATCGTCGGACACGAACGCGATTATCTCGCCGGGCTCTCCGAAGTCAGCGCCAAACGCAAGGACGGCGAAAGACTGCTCGTGCTGTTTCTCGGCAGCACCATCGGCAATTTCGCGCGGCTCGCGGCGACGAAGTTTCTGCGCTCGATTCGCGGCATGCTGCAACCCGGCGACGCGCTCCTGCTCGGCACCGATCTCATCAAGCCGCTGCCGGTGCTGATCGCCGCATACGACGATCCGATCGGCGTGACGGCCGCGTTCAATCTGAACATGCTCGCGCGGATCAATCGCGAACTGGGCGGCGACTTTCCGCTGGATGCCTTCGAGCACGTCGCGCGTTTCAATCCGGATGCGCGCAGCATCGAAATGCATTTGCGTGCGAAGCGCGCGCTTTCCGTACGCGTGCGCGGCGCGGATCTGCGCGTGGACTTCCGCGAGGGCGAGACGATCTGGACGGAAAGCAGCCACAAGTATGCCGCCGATGAAGTCGCGCCGATCGCCGCCGATGCGGGCTTCGAATGCACGCATCAGTGGCGCGACGAGGAATGGCAGTTCGCGGAGAGCCTGCTCGTCGCGCGTTAGTGCTGCTCGAAGCGCTCGTAACGTTTCTCGACGTGGCGCTCTTCGCTGTGAAAGTCGGTGACGCGGGCATGCGGGGGCCCGCGTCGCAGCCATTCGAGCATCAGATCGACCTGATTGGCCGCGCCCTGAACGATGACTTCGACCGAGCCGTCGTCGAGATTGGCGACCCAGCCGCGCACGCCCAGCGCATGCGCCTTTCGCACCGTGTGATGCCTGAAGCCGACGCCCTGCACGATGCCGCGCACGCGCACGTAATAGGTTTCGATTCTCGTATCCAGATCCGGGCCTGGCATTGCGCGCTCCTTTGCAGTGTTCATAGCCCGCATTGTAGACACGCGCGTCAGCTCAGGCGGAAAGGCTGCGCCATGTCGGCGCGTTCACCCGAGCGCGGATGCGGCACGCGCGGCAACGTGACTTCGAACACCGTGCCGGCTTCCGAGGTCGAGCGCACCTTGACGTCGCCGCCGTGCATCTGCGTGATCTCGCGCGTGATATAGAGCCCGAGCCCGAGGCCGCTCGATTCATGCTGAGGCCGCCCCGAGCGATACGGCGCGAAGATCGTCGGCAGGACGTCGGCGGGAATTTCGCCCGCGTTTTGCACCGTGATGCTCACGTGTTCCGCGTTGCCGTCGAGCCGCACCTGGATCGCCGAGCCTTCGAGACCGTGCTGCAGCGCGTTGCCGATGAGATTCGAGAACACTTGCGACAGCAGATCGCCGTCGCCTTGCAGGAGCGTGTCGCCCTGACGCAGCACGAAAATCCGCCCGCGGCCGACGCGCGCCTCGTATTCATCGACGATATTCTTCGCGAGCGTCATCAGCTCCACCGCGCGCGGCTGCAGCGTGACACGCCCGCCGCGCAGACGCGCGAGATTGAGCAACTGATCGACCATGCGCACCATGCGCATCCCGCTCGACTTGATGCGCGTGCCGATATTCGCGACGTTCTCGTCCTGCACGAAGCGCGCGAGATATTCCGCCGATGCGATCACCGCGCTCAAGGGCGTGCGCAGATCGTGGCCGAGCACGGCCATGAGCATTTCGTTCGCATCGAGCAGTTGCTGCACGGTCGCGAGTTGCGTCGCGAGCTGCTGCTTCTGCCGCTCCATCTGGATGAAGACATCGACTTTCGAATTGAGGATGCGCGAATCGAAAGGCTTGTAGAGAAAATCCACCGCGCCCGCTTCGTAGCCGCGGAACGTGCGGCTCGCGTCCTGCGCCGTCGCCGTGAGAAAGATGATCGGCACGTGCGCCGTGCGCGGACTGCCGCGCATCAGTTCGGCGAGTTCGAACCCGTCCATGCCGGGCATGTTGACGTCGAGGATCGCGAGCGCGACTTCGTGCTTGAGCAAGAGCTCGAGCGCGGCCGGTCCCGATTCGGCCTTCAGCACCGACAGATCCGGCCGCGCGAGCGACGCTTCGAGCGCGGTGATGTTGTTGCGAATGTCATCGACGATCAGCACGTGGATGGGTTGCGTCATCTGGTGACTCCTTGACTACTTTTCATGGCTGCCGTCCCATGCGCCGCGATAGCCGCAGCGCCATTTCGTCCAGCGTCAGTACTTCATGCACCGCGTCCTGCGCGATGGCCGCGAGCGGCATCGCCGGCGCGGTGGCCGTTTCCGGGTTCTGCGCCCAGCACAGGCCGCCCGCCTCGCGGATCGCGCGCGCGCCGCGGGAGCCGTCGTCGTTCGCGCCCGACAGCACGATGCCGAGCAGACGCTCGCCGTACGCATGCGCCGCCGATTCGAACAGCACGTCCACAGAGGGACGCGAGAAACGCACGGGCGGATCGACCGACAGCGCGATCGCGGGCGCCGCGCCGCCTTGCGCCTCGACGAGCATGTGATAGCCGGGCGGCGCGAAATACACGGTGCCGGGCACGATCAGATCCTTGTCGAAAGGCTCTTCGATGGCGAGCGCGCAACGCGACGCGAACAATCCCGGCAACAGGCTGGGCTGCCCTTGCCGCACATGCACGACGATCAGCACCGGCGGCTCGAAGTCCTTCGGCAGCGCGGGCAACAGATGATTGAGCGCCTCGACGCCGCCCGCCGATGCGCCGATCACGACTGCTCCGATGCGATCCGCGTCGAACATCGTCACACCTTCTGGTAAAGCCGCTCGCGCGAATTGAAGTCCGCGAAGCGGTCTGCGTAGGTGGAAAAGCGCAGGCTTTCCTTGCTGCCCAGACCGAGAAAGCCACGCCGCACGAGTGAATCGCTGAAGAGGCCGAGCGCGCGATCCTGCAACGCGCGATCGAAATAGATCAGCACGTTGCGGCACGACACCAGATGCGCTTCGAGAAACACGCTGTCGGTCGCGAGACTGTGATCCGCGAACACCACGCGCGACTTGAGCGTCTGCGAAAACTTCGCCGCGCCGTACGCCGCGTGATAGTAGTCCGAGAGCGACCGCTTTCCGCCCGCTGCCAGATAGTTCTGACTGAAGCTCGCCATGCGGTCCAGCGGATAGATGCCGCTCTCGGCCTGACGCAATGCTTCGGCGTTGATATCGGTCGCATAGAACACGGTGCGGTCCGCGAGCTTTTCCTCCGCGAACAGCACCGCGAGCGACCACAACTCCTCGCCGCTGCTGCATCCCGCGACCCAGACCTTGATCGACGGATACGTCTGCAGAATCGGCACGACCTGCTCGCGGATCGCGCGGAAATACTGCGGATCGCGGAACATCTCGCTCACCTGCACCGTGAGGTACTGAAAGAGCCGCGCGAACAGCGCCGGATCGCGCAGGATGCGCTCCTGCAGATGCGAGAGCGTCGGCAAGCCGAAATCGTTCACGGCCTGCGCGAGCCGCCGCCTCAGCGAACTCACGGAGTAATGCCGGAAGTCGTGCTGATAACGCAGATAAATCGCTTCCAGAATCAGCTTCAGTTCGATGTCGAACGTCGCTTCTTCGTCGTGACGGCTGTCGTTCATCTCAGAGTTCGGTCCGTTCATCGCTGACGCAGCCACACGCGGCACAGCGACACGAGCTTATCCACATCGATGGGTTTGGATATGTAGTCGTCCGCACCCGCTTCGAGACATTTCTGGCGATCGCTCGGCATCGCCTTCGCCGTCAGCGCGATGATCGGCAGACGCGCGTGCTCCGTGTGCCGGCGGATTTCGGTCATCGCGGTGAGGCCGTCCATCTCGGGCATCATGATGTCCATCAGCACGAGGTCGATATCGCTGCGGCGCGCGAGCGCTTCGAGCGCTTCGCGTCCGTTGCGCGCGATTTCGAGCGTGGCGCCGAGCGGCTCGATCACACGCGACAGCGCGAAGATGTTGCGCACGTCGTCTTCGGCGAGCAGGATCGTGCGGCCCTCGAACACGTCGTCGCGCTGGCGCGCCGCGCGCAGCATGCGCTGCTGCTCGGGCGGCAACGCGCTCTCGACGCTATGCAGGAACAGCGTCACTTCATCGAGAAGGCGCTCCGGCGACTTCGCTCCCTTGATGATGATCGATTTCGAATAGCGGCGCAGGCGCTGCTCTTCTTCCTGCGACAGCAGGCGCCCCGTATAAACGATGACCGGCGGCGATGCGTGCCCGCCACCCGTCGACACGCGTTCGAGCAGCTCGTAGCCGGAGCCGTCGGGCAGCGCGAGATCCATCACGACGCAATCGAACGGCACGCGCTGCATTTCCTCGATGGCCTCCGCGATCGATCCCGCCTCGACGATGCCGACCGTCTCGCTCGCGAGCAGCGCGTGGATGCTCTGGCGCAGCGCCGGATCGTCCTCGACGACGAGCACGCGGCGCGTGCCCTGCGCCGAGCGCGCTTCGAGCTTGCGGATCGCGTGAGCGAGCTCCTCGCGCGCGCCCGGTTTCAGCGTGTAGCCGATCGCGCCGAGATGCAGCGCGACATCGGCGTGATCAGTGGCGGAAACGATGTGGATCGGGATATGACGCGTGAGCGGATCGTGCTTGAGCCATTCGAGCACGGTGAGACCGGACTGATCCGGCAGGCCGATGTCGAGCAGAATGCCGTTCGGCTGCAACGAGCGCGCCAGTTCGACGCCCTGCGTGGCGGTCGCCGCGTGCACGCAGTCGAAGTCGAGTTCGTGCGCGAGATCGTAGAGGATGTGCGCGAACGGCTGATCGTCCTCGATGGCGAGAATCACGCGGTCCGGTCGCTTGCGGTCGGCGCGATCGTCGGGAATGGCGATCGGCTCGGGACTGACGACGGGCGATGGAACCGGCGGCACGTACGCGGGCGCGGGCGCGGACACCGCAACCGGCTGCGGCTGGCTGGCCTGCGCGATCGTGTCGAGCTTCGCCGTGACCGTGCCTTCGCGCGCCGCGATCGGCAACGTCACGGAAAACACGCTGCCCTGCCCGAGTTCGCTCGACACCGCAACCGAGCCGCCGAGCAGACGCGAAAACTCGCGCGAAATCGACAACCCGAGGCCGCTGCCGCCATATTTTCGGCTCGTGGTGCCGTCGGCTTGCTGGAACGCGCGGAAGATCATGTCCTGCTTTTCGCGCGCGATGCCGATGCCCGTG
This sequence comes from Caballeronia temeraria, assembly GCF_001544795.2. Lineage (GTDB taxonomy): Bacteria > Pseudomonadota > Gammaproteobacteria > Burkholderiales > Burkholderiaceae > Caballeronia > Caballeronia temeraria. Next base: position 32,901 of record NZ_FCOI02000036.1, read on the forward strand.
TCGCGGACATCGAAACGCAGCGCGTTGTCGCCTGCGCGCTCGACGGCGACCGTCACGCGGCCGCGCTCGGTGAACTTGAACGCGTTCGACAGCAGATTGCGCAGCACCTGCAACAGCCGCTGGCTGTCCGTGACGAAATACTGCGGCACGTTCTCGCCGTGCGCGGTGACGAATTCGACGCCCTTGCTCCCGGCCACCGGCGCGAACGACTGCTGCAGCGTCTGCAGGATCGAATCGACGGAAACGGGCGCGAACTGCACGTCCATCTGTCCGGCTTCGACCTTGGACAAATCGAGAATATCGTTGATGAGCGAAAGCAGGTCGCTGTTCGACGAATGGATCGTCGCGGCGTAACGCACCTGTTCATCGCTCAGATTGCCCGGCTTGTTGTCCTGCAAAAGCTTCGCGAGGATCAGCGAGCTGTTGAGCGGCGTGCGCAGTTCGTGCGACATGTTCGCGAGGAATTCCGACTTGTACTGGCTCGCGCGCTCCATTTCCAGCGCGTTCGCGGTCAATTCCTGCTGCGCCTGCAAAAGCTCGGCCTTCTGCCGCTCCAGATGCTGCGTGTGCTCTTCGAGCTGCACATTGGTCTGTTCGAGCTCGGCCTGCTGCTGTTCGAGCCGCGCCTGCGAATCCTGCAGCGCGCGGCCGCGCTCCTCCAGTTCCTCGTTCGACACGCGCAGTTCTTCCTGCTGCACCTGCAATTCCTCGCTCTGACGCTGCGTTTCTTCGAGCAGTTCAACGAGACGCGCACGATAACGCGACGAGCGCATCGCCATGCCGATCGGCTCCGACGCCATATCGAGCAGCGCGCGGGCATCGTCGAAATGGCCTTCGCGGCCGACGAAACCGAGCTCGATCGCGCCCGCGACCTCGCCATCGGCAAAGAGCGGCGCGATCACGACGCGCGACGCCGCCGCCGACCCGAGCGCCGAACCCGCCTTCAGATAATGCGACGCAGCGTCGCGCAATTCGAGCACGCGCCCTTCCTCGACCGCCTGACCGACGAGCCCTTCTCCGCGCGCGATCCGCGCAGGCGCGCTGCCGTCGTCGGGCAGCGCCCACGCCGCGACGCGCACGAGCGCATCGCCGTCGAGCGCGTAGACGACGCCGACTTTCGCGTTCACGTACGGAATGATCGAACGCAGGATGCTCACGCCGATCGAAGCCGGAGACTGCTCGCCGCGCAATTTGACGCCGAGTTGCACGATGCCCTGTTGCAGCCAGGTCGTGCGTTGTACGGCAAGCCGCGATTTGATATATAGATGCGCCACGGCCGCGAGCACGAGCAGGACGACGACGCCCATCGCGCGATTGATTTGCAGCACTTCGCGGGTCGTATTCGGATCGGCGGCGCCGAGTGCGTATCCTGCGATCATGAGGACGGCCGATACGACCGCCGTGACGAGCGGCACCGCGGGGCGATCGGCCCAGACGCAGAGCACGACGGGCAGCACGTAGAACACCCAGATCGCGACGCGCATCGGCGTGAGCGCGTCGATGCAGAACACGACGGCGAGCGCGATCGCGATGGCGAGGTAAATCCAGGTGCTCAGGTTTCGAGTGTCTTGGGGCATCGTTTACCGGTTGTGTTCATGTTTTGCGCGGGCCGTCGCCCGCAGCAGGCACGGACCTTAGCATGCGGCGCAGGGCCTTGCCACATAAGCCTTTGCAGCCGATCCGCGCGTGGCAGTTGTTACGAAATACCGCTGCATAAAGCATTTTCAACGAGGTAAGAATGACTGATTTTTCCGGCTCTCGCGTGCTCGTCACGGGCGCTACGGGGTTCGTCGGCTCCGCGGTCGCGCGGCTCGCCATCGAACGCGGTTTCGACGTGCGCGTGCTCGTGCGCAAGACCAGCCCGCGCAAGAATGTCGAATCGCTGAACGCGGAGATCGTCGTCGGCGACATGCGCGACGAAGCGTCGATGCGCGCCGCGCTCAAGGGCGTGCGCTTCCTGTTCCACGTCGCCGCCGACTACCGCATCTGGGCGCCGGACCCGAGCGAGATCGAGCGCGCGAACCTCGACGGCACCGAAGCGACGATGCGCGCGGCGCTGGCCGAAGGCGTCGAACGTATCGTGTATACCAGCAGCGTCGCGACGCTCAAGGTGACGAGTTCGGGCGCGATCGTCGACGAGACGAAGCCTTCGGATGCGCAGAGCACCATCGGCGCGTACAAGCGCAGCAAGGTGCTCGCCGAGCGCGCGGTCGAGCGGATGGTCGCGCAGAACGCGCTGCCCGCGGTGATCGTGAATCCGTCGACGCCGATCGGCCCGCGCGACGTGCGCCCGACGCCGACCGGGCGCATCATCGTCGAAGCGGCGACGGGCAAGATTCCGGCGTTTGTCGATACGGGCCTCAATCTGGTGCACGTCGACGACGTCGCGAACGGGCACTTTCTCGCGCTCGAACGCGGGAAGATCGGCGAACGGTATATCTTGGGCGGCGAGAACCTGCCCTTGCAGCAGATGCTCGCGGACATCGCCGGGTTCGTCGGGCGCAAGCCGCCGACCATCAGGCTGCCGCGCGGGCCGCTTTATCCCGTCGCCATCGGCGCGGAGCTGTTCGCGAAGTTCAGCGGCAAGGAGCCGATGGTGACCGTCGATGCACTGCGCATGTCGAAGAACAAGATGTATTTCACGTCGGCGAAGGCCGAGCGCGAGCTTGGGTACAGCGCGCGGCCGTACGCGCAGGGGTTGAAGGACGCGCTGGACTGGTTCCGGGCGAATGGTTATCTCGCTGGATGAAGCGCGAAATCATTGCGTGAAACGTTCCTGCCGCCGCAACGACCCTGCGACACGACAACTCTTGTATAAGACTTGAAAAAACTTAAGTCATTGATATAGCACGAAAAACGTCCGTTTTGGCCATGTTCGCAAGCCGAAATTCACACGCGCACCCCGCAAAATCAGGCAGAATAGCGGTTTGTTGCCGGAGGGGTGACGAGGCCGGCGGTTTTTTCCAACCTGTTTTCGGATGTCGAGACAAGCGATGAGTAATCAGCAACCCACCATCATCTACACCCTGACCGACGAAGCTCCGCTGCTCGCGACCAGCGCCTTTCTGCCGATCATCCGTACCTTCATCGCGCCGGCGGGCGTCAACGTCGAGACGAGCGACATCTCCGTCGCGGCCCGTATCCTCGGCGAATTCCCCGAATTCCTGACGGACGCGCAAAAAGTCCCGGACAACCTCGCGAAGCTCGGCGAACTCACGCAGGACCCCGACACCAACATCATCAAGCTGCCGAACATCAGCGCGTCGCTGCATCAGCTCACGAGCGCGATCAAGGAACTGCAAAGCAAGGGTTACAAGCTGCCCGACTATCCGGAAGAGCCGAAGAACGACGAAGAGAAGGCCATCCGCGCGCGCTACGGCAAGTGCCTCGGCTCGGCGGTGAACCCGGTTCTGCGCGAAGGCAATTCGGACCGCCGCGCGCCGCTCGCCGTGAAGAACTACGCGAAGAAGCATCCGCACAGCATGGGCGAGTGGAGCATGGCCTCGCGCACGCACGTCGCGCACATGAAGCACGGCGACTTCTATCACGGCGAAAAGTCCATCACGAACGACAAGGCGCGCGACGTTCGCATGGAACTCGTCACGAAGCGCGGCGAGACCATCGTGCTGAAGCCGAAGGTCTCGCTGCAGGCAGGCGAGATCGTCGACAGCATGTTCATGAGCAAGAAGGCGCTCGTCGAGTTCTACGAAGACCAGATGGAAGACGCGCACAAGACCGGCGTCATGCTGTCGCTGCACGTCAAGGCGACGATGATGAAGGTCTCGCACCCGATCGTCTTCGGCCACGCCGTGAAGGTGTTCTACAAGGACGCGTTCGCGAAGCACGCGAAGCTCTTCGAAGAGCTCGGCATCAACGTGAACAACGGTCTCGTCGATCTGTACACGAAGATCGAGACGCTGCCGGAATCGCAGCGCGATGAGGTCATCCGCGACATGCACGCGTGCCACGAGCATCGTCCGGCGCTCGCGATGGTGGATTCCGCCAAGGGCATCTCGAACCTGCACGCGCCGAACGACGTGATCGTCGACGCGTCCATGCCCGCGATGATCCGCGCCGGCGGCAAGATGTGGGGCGCAGACGGCCGTCCGCAAGACACGAAGTGCCTGATTCCGGAAAGCACGTTCGCGCGCATCTATCAGGAAATCATCAACTTCTGCAAGACCAACGGCGCGTTCGATCCGAAGACGATGGGCACGGTGCCCAACGTCGGCCTGATGGCGCAGAAGGCCGAAGAGTACGGCTCGCACGACAAGACCTTCGAGATCGCGGAAGACGGCACGGCGCGTATCGTCGACAATGCGACGGGCGAAGCCATCGAAGGGCTCACGCAGGACGTGGAGAAGGGCGATATCTGGCGCATGTGCCTCGTGAAGGATGCGCCGATCCGCGACTGGGTCAAGCTCGCCGTCACGCGCGTGAAGAACTCGGGCACGCCGGCCGTGTTCTGGCTCGACCCGTATCGTCCGCACGAAGCCGAACTCATCAAGAAGGTCGAGACGTACCTGAAGGATTACGACACCACGGGCCTCGACATCCAGATCATGTCGCAAGTGCGCGCGATGCGTTACACGCTCGAACGCGTGATCCGCGGCATGGACACGATTTCGGTCACCGGCAACATCCTGCGCGACTATCTCACCGACCTGTTCCCGATCATGGAACTCGGCACGAGCGCGAAGATGCTCTCCATCGTTCCGCTGATGGCGGGCGGCGGCCTGTATGAAACGGGCGCGGGCGGCTCGGCGCCGAAGCACGTGCAGCAGCTCGTGCAGGAAAACCATCTGCGCTGGGACTCGCTCGGCGAATTCCTCGCGCTGGCGGTGTCGCTCGAAGAGCTCGGCATCAAAAACGACAACGCGCGTGCAAAGCTCGTCGCGAAGGCGCTCGATTCGGCCACCGGCAAGCTGCTCGACAACAACAAGAGCCCGTCGCCGAAGACCGGTCAGCTCGACAATCGCGGCAGCCAGTTCTACCTCGCGATGTACTGGGCGCAGGAACTCGCATCACAGTCGGAAGACAAGGCGCTTGCCGAGCAGTTCGCGCCGCTCGCGAAGACGCTGGCCGAAAACGAGCAGAAGATCGTCGACGAACTCGCCGCCGTGCAGGGCAATGCGGCGGATATCGGCGGCTACTACAAGCCGGATGAGGCCAAGCTCGAAGCCGTGATGCGTCCGAGCAAGACGCTCAACGCCGCGCTCGATCAGGTGCGCGCGAAGTAAGGCCGCACGGGCGCGTCATGCGCGCCCCGACGAACCGGCATCTCTTCGGAGATGCCGGTTTTGTTTTTGGACCGACGAAAATCTGTCGTGTAATCCGCACGTTCGGTGCAATTGGTTACAACCTGTGCCGACCTCGCCAAATTCGAGCGGGTAGAATCGTTGCCTCGCCGCCCGCTTGCCTGACACAGACACACTCGCATGAATCTACAAGACCAGCTCGGCGCGCTGGAGTCGAGCCTCGATACGCTCCTTCAGACCGCTGCCGCATCTGCCCGCTCATCCGCCGCCGCTTCATCCGCCGAATCGATCGAAGCTGCATCGGCGCCCGCTTTGGTTTCGCCGGACGAACCGCCCGCATTGGGCGGCGCGCCGCATCCCGATGATTCCGCCGCGCCCGCCGAACCGCCCGGACTGAACGAGCCGCCGACGCTCGTCGTGTCGCGCCCGGACCGCGACGTGGTCGAAATGACGATCGCGGGCAAAACGGTGAAGTTGAGCCCGGAAGGGGTGGCGGAGCTGATCGAGCAGTTGTCGAACGTGCGCGCGTCGATGACGCCGGATCAGCCGGCGGGCATCCCGCCCGGTTGGCGCTTCGCCGCCACGAAGAATCCCGTCATGGCGACGCAGAAATACGCGAACGGCGACCGCCTGCTGGTGATGCGTCACGCCGGGCACGGCTGGGTGCCGTTCACGTTTTCGCCGAACATGGTCATCGAGCTGTATGCCATGTTGACGAAAAAGTAAGCGCGCGCGCTGCTTTACGAGCCTTCCTGAGTCGGCGCCTGCACGCGCGCCTTCCATTGCCCGCCCTTTCCGCTCCAGTAACGCACGGCCGAGCCGATCGTCGCGCTCACATAGAACAGGGCGACGAGCGGCAAAAGCGGCGCCCACAAGAGCGATCGACGGTAATAGCGCAGCATCGGACCATAGGCGATGCACATGACCGCCCACGCCGCACAGGCGGGCCACGCGCGCGCGCCGTACGCGAGCGCGAGCAGCGGCGGCGCCAGATAGATCACCGCCATGCCGAGCACGGTTCCGGCGAGCAGCAGCGGCGAATAACGCAATTGCGTGAAAGCCGTGCGGGCGATCATGTTCCAGACATCGCGCCAGCTGTCGTACGGACGCAGCGATTCGCTGCGCTCAGCGAGATCGAGGCGGATCGGACGCGCAACACTACGTCCCGCGCGGTGCTTGATGCGCGCGGCGAGACTGCAATCGTCGATCAGTTCCTGCCGGATCGATTCGATCCCGCCCGCCTCCACGAGCGCCGAGCGGCGCACGAGCATGCAGCCGCCCGCCGCGCCCGCGGTCTGCTTCTTGACGTCGTTGACCCACGCGAACGGATAGAGCTTCGCGAAAAAGAACACGAACGCGGGAATCAGCGCCTTCTCCCAAAGCGAATCGCAGCGCAGGCGGACCATCAGCGACACCAGATCGCGGTCTTCGAGAATCGTGCGCGCGACGAGTTGCGTCGCGGCATCGGCCGGATGGTGGATGTCGGCGTCCGTCAGAAGCAGGAATTCGGCGGGCAGGCCGAGCTTGTCGATCGCCTCGATGCCCTGCGACTGCGCCCACACCTTGCCCGACCAGCCCGGCGGCAACGGCTGCGCGGTCAGCACGGTCAGGCGCTCTTCGAGCCCGAGATCGCGCGCGGCGGCGAGCGCGACCTGGGCGGTGCCGTCGGTGCTGTGATCATCGACGACGATCACATGGAACGCGCCCGCATAGTCTTGCCTGAGCAGCGAGCCGACCGCCCGCCCGATGACATCGGCCTCGTTGCGCGCCGGCACGACGGCCACGAGCGCGGGCCATGCGCCGCGCCGCGCGATTTCGGCGGTGCCGACGGCGTGGATCGTCGTAGCGGAGAGCGCCGGCGCGGGTTCCGCGCGCCAGAAGCCGCCGCGGGCAACCAGCAGCACGATCCAGATCAAAAAAGACAGCCAGGCGATCAGTAGCATGGAATAAACGATTAATTTTTCGAGAAGACAGGGCGCACCCGCACGCGGGCGAGACAGGGCGTTGCGCGGAAAATACACGGACGGGACAGCGCGACGGGCTTGTCCAAAGGGCCAGCCAGCATGGCGGCGCGGGCGTCAGCCTTGACGCGCGCGGTCCGAGGCGACCGATAGTTTACTGGGTTCTGCAAATCGCCGTATTTGCACGCGCTGCGCCGTTTCGGTCATCGAAGCCGGCATTGAGCACCCAAAAAGGGAAAGCGTTAGAATACGCGGTCAACTTCGGCGCGCGGACCGACACAATCGTGTCTTTTTTCCGGTCTGCTTTCCCGGCGCTTTCCTGACGTTTTCGAGAACGTCGCGAGGCGGTCATCGGGAAGGCGAGAGCTTCGCGCCGGCTAACCCCGAAACCCGCGTCAGTCGGAGTTCGTTCGAATATGCGTATCATCCTTGCTCAACCCCGCGGCTTTTGTGCGGGTGTGGTCCGTGCGATCGAAATCGTCGATCGGGCCCTCGAACGGCATGGCTCACCGGTCTACGTGCGTCACGAGATCGTTCATAACCGTCATGTCGTCGACAACTTGCGCAGCAAGGGCGCACGGTTTGTCGAAGAACTCGATGAAGTGCCGCACGGCGCGGTCGCTATCTTTAGCGCGCACGGCGTCGCGCAGAGCGTCGAGCGAGATGCAGAGACGCGCGGCCTCGACGTGCTGGACGCAACTTGCCCGCTCGTCACGAAGGTTCATGTGCAGGGACGCCAGTATGTATCGCAGGGACGCACGCTGATTCTGATCGGCCACGCAGGCCATCCGGAAGTCGAAGGCACGATCGGGCAGATTCCCGGCGAAGTCGTGCTGGTGCAGAGCGAAGCCGAAGTCGAGACGATGACGCTCGCGCCCGACACGCCCGTCGCCTACGTCACGCAGACCACGCTTTCGGTCGATGACACACGCGGCATCATCGACGCCTTGCAGCGCCGCTTCACGGATATCGTCGGCCCGGACACGCGCGACATCTGTTACGCGACGCAAAACCGGCAGGCCGCCGTGCGCGAGCTGTCGCGTGAAGTGGACGTGCTGCTCGTGGTGGGCGCCACCAACAGTTCCAATTCGAATCGTCTGCGGGAGATCGGCGCCGAGAGCGGCGTACCGAGCTACCTCGTCGCGGACGGTTCGGAGATCAGGCCGGAATGGTTTGCCAATGTGCAGACGGTCGGCATCACGGCGGGCGCTTCGGCGCCCGAGGAAATGGTCAAACATGTGATCGATGCCCTGCGCGCCTTCGGACACGTCGAAGTCACGACGATGAACGGCCGCGAGGAAAAGGTCGAATTCAAACTCCCCGCGAAGCTCACTCAGCCGGTCGCCGCCGTTGCGGCAACCGCGGTTCGCGAAGAATAAGGAGAGGACGCAATTGTCTATCCCGATGCTCCAGAAGGCGCGCGTTGGCGCCTATATCTTCAAGCAGCACCTGACGGGCACCAAGCGTTACCCGCTCGCGCTGATGCTGGAACCGCTGTTTCGCTGCAATCTGGCCTGTAACGGCTGCGGCAAGATCGACTATCCGGATCCGATCCTGAACCAGCGCCTGTCGCTGCAGGAATGTCTCGAAGCCGTCGACGAGTGCGGCGCGCCGGTCGTGTCGATCGCGGGTGGCGAGCCGTTGCTGCACAAGGAAATGCCCCAGATCGTGAAGGCCATCATGGCGCGCAAGAAGTTCGTGTATCTCTGCACGAACGCGTTGCTCATGGAAAAGAAGATGGACGATTACGAGCCGAGCCCGTACTTCGTCTGGTCCGTGCACCTCGACGGCGACCGCGAAGCGCACGATCACTCGGTGTCGCAATCGGGTACGTACGACAAGGCTGTCGCGGCCATCAAGGAAGCGAAGCGCCGCGGCTTTCGCGTGAACATCAACTGCACGCTGTTCAACGACGCCGAACCGGAACGCGTCGCGAAGTTCTTCGATACGCTCGGTCCCATTGGCGTCGATGGCATCACGGTTTCGCCGGGTTATGCCTACGAGCGCGCGCCGGATCAGCAGCACTTCCTGAACCGCGAAAAGACCAAGAACCTGTTCCGCGAAATCTTCAAGCGCGGCAACAATGGCAAGAACTGGTCGTTCAGCCAGTCGACGCTGTTCCTCGACTTCCTCGCGGGCAACCAGACGTATCAATGCACGCCGTGGGGCAATCCGGCGCGCACGGTGTTCGGCTGGCAGAAGCCGTGCTATCTGGTCGGCGAAGGTTACGTGAAGACCTTCAAGGAACTGATGGAAACCACCGACTGGGACAAGTACGGCACGGGCAAGTATGAAAAGTGCGCGGACTGCATGGTCCACTGCGGCTTCGAGGCGACTGCCGTGATGGACACGGTGGCGCATCCGCTGAAGGCTGCGAAGATCGCGCTGTCGGGCCCGCGCACGACCGGCGCGTTCGCGAAAGATCTGCCGATCGACAAGCAACGCCCGGCCGAGTACGTGTTCTCGAAGCACGTGGAGATCAAGCTCGAAGAGATTGGCCGCGCGCAGAAGAACAAGGGCGCGAAGACGGCGGCTGCGGTGAATTGAGGCGCGTTTTTTGGCGGTAGAAATGTGAAAGGCGGATGGCTCGGGTCATCCGCCTTTTTTGTTTTCGACTACCAGATCGTTTTGACGTGCTTGTAGCTTCGAATCTGACGGTCTTTCGTCACTAGCGGAGCGAATAACGAGCGCGCCGTCGCGACGATCATGCGGTCCGCGGGGTCACTATGGAACTCGCCGGGCAGATCGCCCGACGCAAGTGCAATATGGCGGTCGATGGGCACGAAACGTACGCCTTTAATTCGGCTGATTCTGTCGAACCAGCCGCTGACATCCATGGCCAGCCGGAGTCGGCCCTTCTTGATGAGAAGCATGACCTCCCACGCGGTCATCGTCGAGACGACGATTTCGCCTTCTTCCTCCACTTCCCGATCTATCGCGGCACGCGCTGGCTTGCTCAACCCTTTTCCGTCGACCCACCAAAGAAGCGTGTGAGTATCCAGCACGATCATGGAAGCATCTCCCAATCCTCCAGGCCTACTGGTTCGAGAGGGTCTTCATAGAACAACACGCTTCCTCGTAACTCTTCCAGCGGCGTAAGCGATGAGCTTTCATATCTCCGCACTTCCAGCACCGGTTTTCCATGGTCTGTCACGATCATACGTTCTCCTGTCGATTCCACGAGACGGAAGTATTCCAGCGCCTTCGCCTTGAACTCCGATTTCGAAACTCGCTTGACAGTCATGATATCGCCCATAGTCACATTCAGGTAGTCATTTTATCCTCGTCCGATTGGAATAGGCAAAACGGACATTCCTCATCCGCCAACAAAAAAACGCGACGGCTCCCACCGTCGCGTTTCTCATCACCCGCCGCCAGTCAGCATCGACTCAACAGCATTTCCCCGCTCCCGACCCATACCGCGCCTCCTGCCGCTCGCGGAAAAACTCCGCGTAGCTCATCGCCGGCTTGTCGGGATGCGTCGTCTGAATGTGCGTGACGTACGCGTCGTAATCAGGCATGCCGACCATCAGGCGCATCGCCTGGCCGAGATACCGCCCTGCCTGTCGAAGATCGGTGAACATCGCTCGACTCCTTAGTGGCCCGCACGCACCGCGGTGGACGCGCCGGAAGGCATCGCTTCGAACGGCGTCTCGCGCACCGTCGGCTTCGCCTCGCGACGCGCGCGCAGCACCGCCAGCACGCCGTACACCGCAATGCTCAACACGACGAAGATGAACAGGCCGGCGAGCGCCGCATCGACGTAATCGTTGAAGATGATCCGCTGCATCTCCGCGAGCGACTTCGCCGGGGCCAACACCTTGCCCGAATCGTAGGCGTCCTTCAGCTTGCCCGCGTGCGCGAGGAAGCCGACCTTCGGACTCGCGTCGAAGATTTTCTGCCAGCCGGCCGTCAACGTGCAGATGAGCAGCCACGCGGTCGGCACGAGCGTGACCCACGCGTAGCGCTCGCGCTTCATCTTGAACAGGACGACGGTGCCGAGCATCAGCGCGATGCCCGCGAGCATCTGGTTCGAGATGCCGAAGAGCGGCCACAGCGTGTTGATGCCGCCGAACGGATCGACCACGCCCTGATACAGGAAGTAGCCCCACGCGGCGACGCACAGCCCCGTCGCGATGAGATTGGCCGGCAGCGATTCCGTGCGGCGCAGCGCCGGATGGAACGTGCCGAGCAAGTCCTGCAGCATGAAGCGGCCGGCGCGCGTGCCCGCATCGACGGCGGTCAGGATGAAAAGCGCCTCGAACAGAATGGCGAAGTGATACCAGAACGCCATCATCGCCGGGCCGCCGACGACCTGATGAAGAATGTGCGCCATGCCGACCGCGAGCGTCGGCGCGCCGCCGGCACGCGCGACGATGGTCGTTTCGCCGACCGCCTTCGCCGTCGACGTCAGCATCTCGGGCGTCAGCACGAAGCCCCAGCTCGAGACGGTCTGCGCGACCGCTTCCGGCGTCGAGCCGAGCAGCGCGGCCGGGCTGTTCATCGCGAAGTACACGCCCGGCTCGATCACGCAGGCGGCGACGAGCGCCATCATCGCGACGAACGATTCCATCAGCATCGCGCCATAACCGATGAAGCGCATGTTGACTTCGTTGTCGATCATCTTGGGCGTCGTGCCCGACGAGATCAGCGCGTGGAAGCCCGACACCGCGCCGCACGCGATCGTGATGAAGAGGAACGGGAACAGGTTGCCCGACCACACCGGCCCGCTGCCGTCGACGAACTTCGTGAACGCCGGCATCTTCAGCTCGGGCGCGACGATCAGAATGCCGATCGCGAGGCCGAGGATCGTGCCGATCTTGAGGAACGTCGACAGATAATCGCGCGGCGCGAGCAGCAGCCACACCGGCAGCACCGACGCGACAAAACCGTAGCCGATCAGAATCCACACGAGCTGCACGCCGGTGAACGTGAAGAACGGCGCGAGCGTCGGCGATGCGGCGACCTGCCCGCCGTAGACGATCGCGGCCATCAGCCCGATAAAGCCGATGATCGACACCTCGCCGATGCGCCCCGGACGGATGTAGCGCGTATAGACGCCCATGAAGAGCGCGATCGGAATCGTCGCGGCGACCGTGAACGTGCCCCACGGCGAATTCGTCAGCGCCTTCACGACGATCAGCGCGAGCACCGCGAGAATGATCACCATGATGAGGAACGCGCCGAAGAGCGCGATCACGCCGGGCACGGTGCCCAGTTCCATCTTGATGAGATCGCCGAGCGAGCGGCCGTCGCGGCGCGTCGAGATGAACAGGACGACGAAGTCCTGCACCGCGCCCGCGAACACCACGCCGCCGAGAATCCACAGCATGCCGGGCGTGTAGCCCATCTGCGCCGCCAGCACCGGGCCGACGAGCGGACCCGCGCCCGCGATCGCCGCGAAGTGATGGCCGAACAGCACGAACTTGTTGGTCGGCACGTAATCGAGGCCATCGTTATGACGAACGGCAGGCGTCATGCGCAGGCCGTCGAGTTGCAGCACTTTCGTCGCGATGAAGCGCGAATAGAAGCGGTAAGCGATGAGATAAACGCAGACCGCCGCAATGACGATCCATAGTGCGCTGATCCGCTCGCCGTGCGCGAGCGCGATGGTGCCGAATGCGAACGCGCCCAATAGCGCGAGCGCGATCCAGACCAGGAATCCGGAAGCCCGATTCATGGCGTCTCCTTAGTTATTGACCCGTGCGGGCCGATGATCGCGCCGTGATAGCGCATTGGGCGGTAGTATTCGCTTTCGCCCGCGCGCTTACAAGCGCATAACTACGTATGCGCGCTACGTGGCTTCACGTAGCGGAAAACCCTGTATCGATGGTTCGATGAGTCTCAAGGCCAAGATCTTCCTCCTCGCGATCGTGCCGTTCGCGCTGGCGATCGGCGGGATCGGCTACGGCGTGCGCCAGCAGGCGCAGTCGCTTGCCGAAGCGCAGCACGATACGACGCAGGCCGCGTACATGTCGAGCAAGGAAATCGAGCTGCGGCATTACGTCGAGATCGCGAAAAGCGCCATCGCGCCCTACTACGACGCCCCCGCCGGCGATCCGCGCAGCGACGACGAACGCCGCCGCCTCGCGCTCGACGCGCTGCAACGGCTCGACTTCGGCCAGGACGGCTACTTTTTCGTCTACACGATGCACGGCCTGTCGCTCATGCACCCGCGCCAGCCGGATCTCGTCGGCCGCGATCTCTGGCTGATGCGCGATCCGAACGGCGCGCTGACCATCCAGGAACTGATCCAGCAGGCGTCCAAAGGCGGCGGCTACGTGCGCTACGTCTGGCGGCGGCCGTCCACCGGCTTGCTCGCGCCGAAGCTCGGCTATGTCGTGCCGCTCGAACGCTGGGGCTGGATGATGGGCACGGGCATCTATCTGGAAGACGTCAACGCGACGCTCGCGCGCATCGATGGGCAGGCGGCCGCGAACATCGAACGCACGCTCATGTGGATCGGCGCGATTGCGCTCGCGGCGCTCGCCATCATCGCGATGTGCGGCGCGGTGCTCAACATCAGCGAGCATCGCAGCGCGGACGCGAAGCTGAAGCGCCTCGCGCGGCAAGTCGTGGATTCGCAGGAACAGGAACGCGCGCGGCTGTCGCGCGAGCTGCACGACGGCATCAGCCAGATGCTCGTCTCGGTGAAGCTGCTGCTCGAATCGGCGCTCGCGCGTTTCGAACGCGGCGCGGCGCGCGAGCCGACCGCGGAGGCCGCGCTCGCGACGAGCCTCGGACGTCTTTCCGGCACGCTGCGCGAAGTGCGCCGCATCTCGCATGCGCTGCGTCCCGCGATGCTCGACGATCTCGGCCTCGCCGCCGCGCTCGAACAACTCGCGCGCGAATTCGACGGGCAGGACGGCATCGACGTGCGCTTCGAATCGATGGCCGATGGCAAGCCTTGTGCGCCGCAGCGCGCGACGCTGCCCGATCCCGTCAACACCGTGCTCTTTCGCATCGCGCAGGAAGCGCTGACCAACATCGCGCGGCACGCGCAGGCGTCGCGCGCGGCGCTCACGCTCGATATTTCGACGCACGCCGTCACCCTCGACATCACCGACAACGGCCGCGGCTTCGACGCGCACGACGCGTTCTCCGATCCGGCGAGCGGCATCGGACTGCGCAACATGCGCGAGCGGCTCGACACGCTCGGCGGCACGCTCGCAATCAGCTCGCAGCCCGGCCTCACGTCAGTCGCGGCGAGCGTGCCCTTGCCGCTCGCCGCCCCGAATCTTCAAGGACATACCCATGAGCGCTGAAACCGCCCGCATCATTCTCGTGGACGACCATCCGCTCGTGCGCGACGGCTTGCGCGCGCGCCTCGACTCCGTGCCGCATCTCGCCGTGATCGGCGAGGCCGGCAGCGCAAAGGAAGCGCTCGCGCTCGCCGCCGACGAATCGAACCCGCCCGATCTCGCGCTGATGGACGTCGGCATGGCCGGCATGAGCGGCATCGAATTGGCCGCGCTCTTTCACGAGCGGCATCCGGGCATCCGCGTGCTGATGTTGTCGATGCACGACAACGTGGAATACGTCAAGCAGGCGGTGCGCGCGGGCGCGAGCGGCTACGTGCTGAAGGATTCGCCCTCCGCCGAGATCATTCAGGCGATCGGCGCGGTGCTCGCCGGCAAGACGTTCTTCAGCGCCGGGCTCGCGGCGCGCATGATCCAGGCACAGTCGATGCAGACGCCGCTCGAACGCCTGACGCCGCGCGAGCTGGACATTCTGGATGCGCTCGCCGAAGGCTTATCGAGCAAGCAGATTGCGCAGCAGCACGGGCTGTCGGTGCGCACGGTGGAAACGCATCGGCAGAATATGAAGCGCAAACTGGACATTGACGGACAGGCCGAGCTAATCAAGTTCGCGGTGGAGCACCGCCGCACCTGAAGCCCGGCCCGGCCGGAAGACGCGAGAACGTCAGCCCGCCGAACGGGCGTTGTGCTCGGACAGGAACTTGATGAGACCGTCGACGCCGCCCTTTTGCAACTGACCGGCGAATTGTTGCTGATAGACCTGGATGAGCCATGCGCCCATCATATCGATGTCGTAGATTTTCCAGCCCTGCGGGGTTTTCTCCAGGCGATAGCGCACCGGATTGTCGCCGCCCGTGGACACGACGTGCGATTCGACGACGGCGTCCTTCGCGCTGGCGTCGATGCTCGGCGCATCGAACTTGAACTTCACGTCCTGATCGCGCAATTGCGCCAGCGACGCCGCGTACGTGCGAACGAGCAAGGTCTGGAACTGGTCGTAAAGCTGCTTCTGCTGATCGGGCGTGGCGCTCGCCCACGCCTTGCCGACCGCGATGCGCGTCGTGCGCTGGAAGTCGGTGGCGGGCAGGAAGCGCGTTTCGACGAGCTGCGTGATCTTCGCCATGTCGCCGCCGCGCGCCTGCGGATCGGCTTTCATCGCGTTGACCGTGCCTTCGACGGCATTCTTGACGACGGCATCGGGACTCGTTTGTGCGAGTGCCTCGCCTGCAAAGGACATCGAGGCGAGGAAAAAAGCAAGGCAAATGGACAGATAGCGTTTCATGGCACCCGTTCTCTGATCAGGTTTGGTGGCGCGGGTTGTGCGAGTTGTGCGGCCTTCGGACCTTACTGCAACGGTCAGACGGCTGCGGGTCAGTATACCGACACCGCAGCGCCGCAACAGTTCAAGCAGGGCGCGTCCGGTGCGCCCGGTATACTTGCGCGGCACCTCGCGCCGTTTCATGGAAATGATCCGGAATCCGGCGGTCGGCATCATGCAATTCGCGCGTTCGCACGCGCCAAAATAACAGGGCACCCCAGGTAGCGTCTTCATGCTGACGTCCAACATTACTCGCTTCGTCACCCTCGCCATCCGCCGGCCGGCGTGGATTATCGCCGTTTCGCTCCTGCTCGGCGTGCTGTCCACGATTTATGTCGTCCATCACTTCAAAATCAGCACCGACGTCAGCCAGCTCATCGAGGCCGAGCCGGAGTGGGCGGCGCGCAGCAAGGCGATCGACGAGGCGTTTCCGCAGCGCGGCGCAACGCTGCTGATCGTCGTCGAGGCGCCCGGCCAGGAATTCGCCGATGCCGCCGCGAACGAACTCGCCGCCGCGCTCGCGAAGGAGCCGGAGCGCTTCAAGTCGGTGTCGCAACCCGCGGGCGGCGCGTTCTTCGAGCACAACGGATTGCTTTATCTGCCGGCGGACAAGGTCGCGCAGACCACGAAGCAACTCGCGCAGGCGCGCCCGCTCATCAACACGCTCGCGCACGATCCGACGCTCACCGGCCTCGCGCAGACGCTCAACACGACGCTCAATCTGCCGCTGACGCTCGGACAGGTCAATCTCGGCCAGATGGCGGGTCTGCTCGGCAAGAGCGCCGCCGTGCTCGACCGCGTGCTGGCGAATCAGCCGGCCGCGTTCTCGTGGCGCGGCCTCGCGGATTCGTCGCCAAACGACGCACCCGGCCGCGCGTTCATCACGGTGCTGCCGGAGCTCGACTTCAATGCGCTGAAGGCGGCGGCGGGCACGTCGGAAGAGATTCGCGCGAAGGCCGCGCAGCTCGGCATCGACAAAAAGTATGGCGCGACGCTGCATCTGACCGGCGCGCAACCGCTCGCCGACGAGGAGTTCGCCTCCGTGCAGGACGGCGCCGTGCTCAACGGCGTGCTGACTTTCCTCGTCGTGCTGATGATTCTGTGGGTCGCGCTGCGCTCCAAGCGCATGATCTTCGCGGTGTTCGTCACGCTCTTCGTCGGGCTCGCGATCACCGCGGCGCTCGGCCTCATGATGGTCCACGCGCTCAACATGATCTCGGTTGCGTTCATGGTGCTGTTCGTCGGACTCGGCGTGGACTTCGGCATTCAGTTCGGCGTGAAGTATCGCGAGGAGCGCTACAAGCACAAGCGGCTCGACGTGTCGCTCGCGGAAACCGCGCGCCACGTCGCGGTGCCGCTCACGCTCGCCGCCGCCGCGACCGCCGCGAGCTTCTTCTCGTTCCTGCCGACCGCGTATCGCGGCGTGTCGGAACTGGGGCTGATCGCGGGCGTCGGCATGTTCGTCGCGTATGCCACCAACATGACGCTGCTGCCCGCGCTCATCAAGGTGTTCGCGCCACCGGGCGAAGCGCACTCGCCGGGCTTTCCGGTGCTCGCGCCCGTCGACGAATTTCTCGACAAACATCGCAAGCCGGTGCTGATCGGCACGCTCGTCGTCGTGATCGGCGCGCTGCCGCTGCTCTTCAATCTGCGTTTCGACTTCAATCCGCTGCATCTGAAAGACCCGCACACCGAGTCGATGGCGACACTCATCTCGCTTCAGGACTCGCCCGAAGGCGCGGTGAACGACGTCGCCGTGCTCGCGCCCTCGCTCGCCGATGCGGACGCGATTGCCGCGAAGCTGCGCAAGCTGCCGGAAGTCGGCAGCGCGACGACGCTCTCGTCGCTCATCCCCGCCGATCAGCCGCAGAAGCTCGAACTCATCAAGGTTGCTGCCGATCAACTGTTGCCCGCGCTCGATCAGCAGACGGCCGCGCCCGTGACGGATGCGGTGCGTGTCGCGGCGTTGAAGCGCGTGTCGAGCCAGTTGTCGCTCGCCGCCGACGAGCATCCCGGCCCCGGCGACAAGGAAGCGAAGCACCTGTCCGAAACGCTCGCCAAGCTGGCGCAGGCCGACGCCGCCACGCGCGACCGCGCCGAGCAAGCGATGGCCGAGCCGCTGCGTCTCGCGCTCGCGCATCTGCGCGCGCTCCTCACGCCTGAGCAGATCACGCGCGACACGCTGCCGCAGCAGATGAGCGCGTCGTTCGTGACGCCGAAGGGCCAGGCGCTCGTCGACATCGCACCGAAAATCCCGCCGGGCGTCGATCCCAACGACGACGCGCTGCTCGCCCGTTTCGCCGATGCCGTGCAGAAAGCCGAGCCCGATGCGATCGGCGGGCCGATCTCGGTGCGCCATTCGGCGGAAACCATCATCAAGGCGTTCGAGCAGGCGGCGCTCTACTCGCTGATCGCGATCGCGGTGCTGCTCTGGATCGCGCTCCGCCGTTTCGGCGATGTTCTGCGAACTTTGGTACCGTTGCTCGTTTCCGCGATCGTCACGCTGGAGTTGTGCGTCGTGTTCCGGATGCCGCTCAACTTCGCGAACATCATCGCGTTGCCGCTGATGCTGGGCGTCGGCGTCGCGTTCAAGATCTATTTCGTGATGGCGTGGCGGTCCGGCCAGACGCGGCTGCTACAGTCCAGCCTCACGCATGCCGTTATGTTCAGTGCGGCCACGACCGCGACGGCGTTCGGCAGCCTCTGGTTTTCCCATCATCCGGGCACGTCCAGCATGGGGCGGCTGCTGGCGCTGTCGCTCTTTTGCACGCTGATCGGCGCGGTGGTGTTCCAGCCGGTGCTGATGGGCAAGCCGCGCAGGGTGCGCGCGGCGGCGCGAGCGAAGCTCAGGGCGGCGCAACGCCATGACAACCTAAGAGGAATTGAAGAATGAAGTCGGGATCGACGGCTTTGACCGCTCGTGCTGTGCGTAAATTGGGCTTGAGTCTCGCGATGGCGGGCGCGCTCGCGATGGCGGGCTGCGCGACCGGCCCGGATCGCAATCCGAAGGATCCGCTCGAGCCGATGAACCGCAAGATCTTCACGTTCAACGACACGGTCGATACCTACGTCGCGAAGCCGATCGCGCAGTTTTACGTCGATTACACGCCGAGCCCGTTCCGCACGGCGGTCAGCAATTTCTTCTCGAATCTCGGCGACTTCTCCAACTTCGCGAACAACTTGCTGCAGCTGAAGATCACCGATGCGACGCAGGATCTGATGCGTATCGCGATGAACTCGCTGTTCGGCATCGGCGGTTTGATCGATATCGCATCGCCGGCGGGTTTGCCGAAGCATCATCAAGACTTCGGTTTGACGCTCGGGCACTACGGGATGCCGTCGGGACCATATCTGGTGCTGCCGCTGCTCGGCCCGAGCTCGTTCCGCGATTCGACGACGTGGCTCGTCGACTGGCGCGTGAATCCGTTGAGATACTCGGAACCGGAGATTCTCTGGCCGCTCTTCGGCCTGAACTTCGTGAGCGCGCGCGCGGATCTGATCGGCGCAACGGATCTGCTGTCGGCGGCGGCGCTCGACAAATACGCGTTCGTGCGCGACGCGTATACGCAGCGCCGGCAGTATCTGTTGACGGGCGGCGGCGCCAGCACGCTGCCCGATTATGGCGATGAGGGCGCGAGCGCTCCGGAAGGTGCGAGCGCGCCGGGCGAGACGGGCGGCGGCAGTCAGGAGCAAGGCCTGCCAACTTATGTCGATCCGGGCGCGGCGGCATCGCCTGCCGGTGGCGTCGGCGGAAAGTCGCCCGCGCCGCAGGAAAATGCCCCGAAGGGCGAGCCGTCGCCGAGTTCGAGCAAGGGGCAAGGCTTGCCGCAGTATGAGGATCCAGGCGCGCAGCCGGCGGGGAAGTGAGCGGGGTGAAGCCTGGAAAGGAAACGGGCGCTCGAGGCGCCCGTTTTGCGTTTAGTGTGCAGCTTCTTCCGCCACTTCCTCCATCAGATCATCGCCGGACACTTTCGGTGCTTCCACCGCACCCTGATCGCGGCGATAAGCCTCGAAGAGTTCATCGGCATACCGGATCTGCGTGCGGCCGTGCGGCGCAGGCTCGCCCTGCTCGTTCAGATTCACGAACACCATCTTCTCGACGGTCAGAATGCTCTTTCGCGTGATCTTGTTGCGCACTTCGGCGCGCAGCGTGATCGACGTACGGCCAAACTGCGTCGCCGTGATGCCCAGTTCGATGATGTCGCCCTGACGCGCCGAACTCACGAAGTTGATCTCGGACATGAACTTGGTGACGACGCGCTGATTGCCCAGTTGCGAGATCGCGTAGATCGCGGCTTCCTCGTCGATCCAGCGCAGCAGACTGCCGCCGAACAGCGAGCCGTTCGGGTTCAGATCTTCGGGCTTGACCCATTTGCGGGTATGGAAATTCATGTGCGTTACCTCACTTTCGTTGCCGCGCACGTCGTGGACGAAAAGGAGGACGTGCGCTTGATTAGGGTTTTCCCTGATTATACCGACATGAGGGTTAACCCGCAGAAAGCAAGGGGACGCAAAAGCTCAGGCCAGCACCAGCGCCTGCGCCCTTTCCAGCGCATGCCGCGCCTGCACGAGGCTCGCGCGGGCACCGCGCGCGTCGGATGCGAGCCGCAAGAGTCCGCCCAGTTGCGACGGGTCGCGCATCAGTTCGCGCAGAATCGGACCGATGGCCGTCGTGCCGTCGTCGCGCAAACCGGCGGTCGCGGCCGGCGGCAAGGTCCGCCACGCCGGATCGACGACTGCGCGGCACACCGCGAACGGCAAACCGCGCGCCGTCGCGATCGCCCCGGCGATATGCGATTCCATATCGACGGCCAGCGCGCCCGTCGACGAATGCAGCGAGCGCTTTTCCGCCTCGCTCTTGACCGGCGCGGCGACGCCCGCCATCTTGCCGCGCCGCGTGACACGCGCGAGCGGCGTGCCCGCGAAGGCATCGGCGATGCGCGCGGACCATGCCGCATCGGTGTGCAATTCGCCGAACGGACCGCACACGCTTTCGGCGACGATCAACGCGCCCGGCTCCAGATCCGGCGCGAGCCCGCCCGCCGTGCCGAAGCTGATGATGCCCGAGCAGCCCCGCGCGAGCGCATCGGAGAGCGCGCGTTCGAGCCAGTCGGCGCGCGCCGCGAAAACGACATCGACGCCGCGTCCGCGCACGATCTTCGCCTCGAACGCCATGCCGGTCACGGCGACGACGGGCGCGTTCACATCGCCGCCGTCACGCGCGTGAGACCTTCGCGCGTCAGATTGCGATAGCGCGCGAGCGCCCACAGCGGGAAGAACTTGCGATATCCGTGATAACGCAGATAAAACACGCGGGGGAAACCGGTCGCGGTGAAGCGCGTTTCGTCCCAGAGGCCGTCCTTGTTTTGCGTTCGCAACAGATAGTCGACGCCGCGCGCGACCGCCGGATGCTCGACGAGCCCCGCCGCCATCAGCCCCATCAGCGCCCATGCCGTCTGCGACGACGTGCTCGGCGCCTGTTCGTATCCGCGATAGTCGAGCTTGTAGCTTTCGCCGTCTTCGCCCCAGCCGCCGTCGTTGTTCTGGATGCCGATGAGCCAGTCCGCCGCGCGCGTCATGCGCGGGTCCGTCGGCGCGACGCCGGCCGCGTTCAACGCGCACATCGCCGACCAGGTGCCGTAGATGAAGTTCATGCCCCAGCGCCCGTACCAGCTTCCGTCGCGTTCCTGATCGCGCACGATGTATTCGAACGCGCGCCGCGCCGGTTCGCTGGTCAGCGATGTCTCGCCGAGCTGCGCGAGCATCGACAGACAACGCGCGGAAACGTCGACGGTCGGCGGATCGAGCAGCGCGCCGTGGTCCGAGAACGGGATGTTGTTCAGGTAGAACTGCGTGTTTTCCGGCTCGAACGCGCCCCAGCCGCCGTCGCTGCTCTGCATGCCGACGACCCATTCGCGCGCCCGCGCGATCGGCTCACCGTAGAACGCCGTGCCGTTTTCGCGATCGGCGCGTTCCATCGCCATGGCGACGACCGCCGTGTCGTCGACATCGGGATAATGCGGGTTCGCGAACTGGAACGCCCAGCCGCCGGGCCGCACGTCCGGACGGCGCGAAATCCAGTCGCCGCGCACGTCGAGAATTTGCAGCGGCACCAGCCAGTCGAGGCCGCGCTTGACCGCTGCGCGCGCCTTCGGCATGCCGGTTTCGAGCAGCGCGTGCGCCGCGAGCGACGTATCCCACACCGGCGAGAGGCACGGCTGGCAATACGCTTCGCCGTCGTCGGCTTCGTCGATGACGAGCAGCTTGTCGAGCGACTTGCGCGCGATCGCGCGATTCGGATGCTCGGGCGGATAGCCGAGCACGTCGTACATCATGACCGAGTTGGCCATCGCCGGGAAAATCGCGCCGAGGCCGTCCTCGCCGTTCAGACGCTCGTCGACGAAGCGCACGGCTTCATCGATCGCACGTTCGCGGCCGGCCGCGGGCAGCAGCGGATCGGCGACGCGCAGGATCGAATCGACGACACGGAAAAACGCGAACCAGCCGCGGCTCTGATGCCCCGAGCGCGACGGCATGCCGGTGTTGACCGGCGGATTCGTGAACACTTCGTCGATGCGCACGCCGCGCGGATTGCGGGCGCGCGGGCGTTTCGCGTTGAGCACGAGCATCGGCACGATCACCGTGCGCGCCCAGTACGACACCTTCGACAAGTGGAACGGGAACCACATCGGCAGGCGCATGATCTCGACGGGCATCATCGGCACGGCGCGCCACGAGACGACACCGAAAAGCGCGAGCAGGATGCGCGTGAACACGTTCACCTTTTCCGCGCCGCCGGCGGCGAGAATCGCGGCGCGGGCGCGCTCCATATGCGGGGCGTCGGGCGAATCGCCGATCATCTTCAGCGCGAAATACGCCTTCACGGTCGCGGAGACGTCCATCGCGCCGTCGGAGAAAAGCGGCCAGCCGCCGTCGTCGCGTTGAATGCGGCGCAGATAGCGGCCGATCTTCGCTTCCAGCTTGTCGTCAGCGGTTTCGCCAAGGTAGTGGACGAGCAGCACGTATTCCGCCGGGATCGTGGCGTCCGCTTCGAGTTCATAGAGCCAGTAGCCGTCCGGATGTTGCTCCGCGAGCAGCGCATCGGTGGCGTGGTTGACGGCGGCATCGAGCGAGGCGCCCGAAACCTGCGCGCCCACGGCCGACAGGGATAAATCGTTCATCAGCGTTCCATCGATGGGTTCAACAGCGCGTCCGCGGCCTTCTGGCCGGAGCGGATCGCGCCTTCGATCGTCGCGGGCAGGCCGGTCGCCGTCCAGTCGCCCGCGAGCGTGAAATTGCGCCAGCGTGTGCGCGTGGCGGCCCGCAGGCCTTCCTGCGCCGGCACGGCGGCAAACGTCGCGTGTTCTTCGACGACGACCTGCCACGGCGGCGGCGGCGCGGCGGGCATGCGCAGCGCCTTCGCGGCTTCCCGCCACGCTGCCTGCGCGAGGGCTTCGTGCGGCGTCGCGAGCCAGCGGTCCGCGCTCGCGAGCGTCACCGAAATGCGTCCGTCGGCGGCGAACATCCAGTCCGACGTGCCGTTGACGAGCCATGTCATCGGCTGGAAGCCTTCGGGCACGTCGACGGCAAAGTGCACCGTGACGATCGCGCGCGACGCATCCGGCGCACTCAAATCTGGCACCAGACGGCGGGCCGCATCGGGCGGCACGGCGAGCACGACGCCATCGCCCGGCGCGAGCGCAAGCGGCTCCGCGCCTTCGAAAGCCAGCGAGCTTACACGCTCCGCCGAATCCGTGCCGGACAAGCCGATGCCGGTCACGCGCGAGCCGAGCCGGATCTCCGCGCCGCCGTACTGCAAAAGCCGCAGCGCGGGCTCGACGAACGCGTGCGACAGCCCGCTTCTCGCGATGAGCGGACGGCACGCCTGGCCGCCCTGCGCGACGGTTTCGCGCAGCAGACCCGCCGCGAGCGCCGCGCTCGCCCCGGACGGATCGGCGTTGAGCATGCCGCGCAGCAGCGGGCGCACGAGCAGATCCCACACCCGATCCTTGCGCCGCACCGATTCTTCGATCGTGCGGCCCGGCCTCGCCCACAGAAGCGGCAGATACGGCAGGTAATCGGCGGGTTGCGTGCCGGGCACGCGCGCGCCGGCGTCGAAGATCCAGCGCGGCAGGCGCCCGGACGACATGCGGATCGTCCATGCGTCGCCGGTCGTGACGTCGAAGAAAGGGTAATCGGGCTGCGTCGGGCCGATCAGCGTATCGGTCGCGCTGATCGCGCGCAGATAGGCCATCGTCGATAGATTGCCGGACAGCAGCAGATGATTGCCGTTGTCGAGCGTGGCGCCGAGTTTCGGATCGAAGAAGGAGCGGCAGCGTCCGCCCGCGTGAGGCGCGGCCTCGTGCAGCGCGACGCGCGCGCCGCGCCGTTGCGCCTCGACCGCGGCGGCAAGACCGGCAACGCCCGCTCCGACGACGACGACCCGCCGGGACATCAGATCAGATTGCGCGCCACGATCCACAGCAGGCGCGAGCGCGGCGTGCGCACACGCGTGCGCGGCAGGTCGAAGCCGCGTTTGAGATTGGCGTCGAGCACGGTGCGATACGCCGCCGACATGATGCGCGGCGCGCGCACCTGGGCGCGCGGCGAAGCGGCCATGATCGCGTCGGACTGGGCGTAGTGGCCCTTCGCGCGCTCGGCGAGCACGGCGCACACGCGCGGCAGACGCGCATCGCCGGCGATGCTCGCCGGATCGCTCGTCGAAATGCCTTCGCGCGCGAGCAATTCGCGCGGCAGATACACGCGGCCGATTTCGGCGTCTTCGTCGATGTCGCGCAGGATGTTGGTCAGTTGCAGCGCGCGCCCGAGATGGTGCGCGAGCCGCCGGCCGGCGTCCTCGTGCATCCCGAAAATTCTCACCGATAGCCGCCCGACCGCGCTCGCCACGCGATCGCAATACAGGTCGAGCGTGGCTTCGTCGGGCGCGACGATGTCGCCGGCGGCGTCCATCGCCATGCCGTCGATCACGGCGTGGAAGTCGTCGCGGGAAAGGCGGAACGCCTGGATGTGCCGCGTGAGCGCTTCGAGCGATTTCTTCGGCGTGCCGGCGTAGCACGCGTCGATATCTTCGCGCCACTGGTCGAGCGCGAGCGCGCGCTCGCGGCGCGGCAACGTGCCTTCGTCGGCGATGTCGTCGACGGCGCGGCAGAACGCGTAAATCTGATACATCGCGTCGCGCTGCGCAGCGGGCAGGATGCGCATCGCGAGATAGAACGAGCTTCCCGACGACGCTTTCTCGGCGTCCGGAGCAGGATCGTCAGCGATGAAGTTGGAAACGGCCAAGACGAACTCCGCTGTGGCGCCCCCACGGGCAAAATTTAAGAGATCGGGCGCCGGTTTCGATGCAGGCCGATGCGCGCGGAACCACCTGGCGCAGAGCGGGACGAACGAAGAGGAAAGCCGGCGCGAGCCGGCTGCGACTGCGCCGGAAGCGGCAAAGAGTATATCAATGATTTGCCCGATTGCGCCGGAGCCGCGCGGGGCATGGCGCCGCGCGGCGGGCGAGGCTCAGGCGAAGCCGATCGCCCGGTTCCGCCCTCCGCGCTTCGCCGTATAGAGCGCCGCGTCGGCCTCGTTGATGAGCGCTTCGTACGACGACGTCACGCCGGTCCGCGCACGCGCCGCGCCGACGCTCGCCGTCACGGGCACGCGCGCGCCCTGCACGTCGACGGGCGTTTCGCCGATCTCGCGGCGCACCTTTTCCGCGACGATCATCGCGTCCTCGAAATTCGTGCACGGAAGCAGCAGCGCGAATTCCTCGCCGCCGAAGCGCCCGAACACGTCCTGCACGCGCACGGTTTTCGCCACGCGTTCGGCCATTACGCGCAAAACCGTATCGCCGACGAGATGCCCGAGATCGTCGTTGATGCGCTTGAAGTGGTCGAGATCGAACAGCAGCATCGACAGTTCGCCGCCGTAGCGCTGCCAGCGCTGAAATTCGTCGCGCAGACGCAGCTCGAAATAGCGCCGGTTCGCGATGCCGGTCAGGCCGTCGCGATCGGCGAATTCCTGGAGCTTCGCCACGGCTTCGTCGCGGGCGCGCTGCATCATGCTCGCGTGCGTCACGTCGGAAATCGTCACGCAGACGGCGCGCACGTCGCCTTCGAGCGTGAGCGGCATGAACGTGCAGTCCTGCTGCATGTAATCGACGCCGCCGGTGATCGGCCGGTCATGATCGAACTTGAAGAGATACGGGCGCTGCTCCCACGAGCTGAACGCGAAACTGCCGAGCTGGAACACGCTTTCGACCTTGCGCGTGAACCACACGCGCGGCAGTTCCGGAAAGCTCGCGAAAATCGATTTGCCGATGACCTGCTCGGCCGACTTGCCGCTGTGGTCCTGCATGAACCGGTTCCACATCAGCACGTTCAGATCGCGATCGAGCACGAAGATGCCGAACCCGACACGCTCGATCACCATTTCGCTCAACAGATGGCGCAGGTCTTCCATGCGTCAGAGGCTCGACAGCAGCGCATCGAGCGCTTCGTTCAGATGCGCGATGGCGTCTTCGGCCATCAACATCACGAGATGCGCGCGGAAGCTGTGGTCTTCGAGCGCGAAATTCACTTCGAGCAAGAGCGCCGTCTTCCACGCGAGCACGCCGGGCTGAAACACTTCATCGAGGCCGATGTCCGAGCCGAGCATGCCCGGCGGCGAAAAAATCGGCGAGCGCCCGAGGCGGTCGAGGATGCACGACACGCATGCGCCCATCAGCACCGTGGCGATATCGAAGACGAGCTCGGTGCGCGTCGTCGTCGTGTAGGTCGACTTGGTGTACGGATCGTCGACGAGCGCGCACAGCTGATCGACGCTGCCGCTCTTGCACAGCACGATCGCCTCGCCCTTGATGTCCGAGCGAAAGCCCTGGCGCACGGCCGTGACGGTATCGGTGATGCCGGTCATTTCGGCGAGCGCGGCGGACGCCTCGGCCACGCTCACGACGCGCACGCGCGGCACCGACAATTCGATGAACGTGCCGAGCAGCTTCGAGAGGCGCGTCGCGGCCTGACCCATCGCCATGTTGGCGACTTCCTGCAGCGCGTCGCGCTGATCTTCGTTGAGGGCGGCTTCAACCATGGAGACCGTACTCCTTCAAAACGGGACGCAGCGCTTCGGGCGTCACCGGCTTCGGCAGGAACGCGATCGCGCCGAGCGCGCGGACCCGTTCCTGGGCCATCGGCTGCACATCGGCGGAAACGACGATCACGAACGTGTTGAGGTCTTCGTGCTGCAAGGCGTCGAGCACCTGATAGCCGGTCATGTCGGGCATCGTGAGATCGAGGAACATCACCGAGGCGCGGCCCGCCCGATAGTGGTCCAGCGCCTCGCGGCCGTTGGTCGCGTAGGAGATCTCGACGTCCCAGTCCGGCGGCAGCGCGCGCGTCAGCACCTTGCGCGCGAGCAGGGAATCATCGGCAATGACAATGGGCAACGGCATGGGCGGCTGGATCTCTTGGGCTGTTTTCGGGCTGAGGACAGTCGCGTCGACAGACACGACACGCTCTCGTATGGATTACGGCATCCGCGTGGCGATCTTTACGGCAATCTTCACGGCAGAGCCGGCGTGAGCCCTCTCGCCCGGCGGGAACGCGGGCGCTGCCGGAGACGCAGTTCGGCGGCGATGAGCCAGGCGCGGCGCCGGTGGACGTAGGCGCGCCACGCGGCGGGCGGGCGCTGGGTGAGCAGCGTGCGCACGGCGCGCGATGCAGGTTGGCTCTCGATCGGCGTCATGGTGCCTGCCCCGTCATGATCCGGATGTTCCGGACCGTGGCCTTCTTCTCTCCTCGCTGGGTCGCGCTGCCCGCCGGCGTCTCGCCGTGCAAGCGGTACTTCTCCCCGACGCGCGCCGCGAGGCTACGTATGTGCTCCGGCCGGCGCGCTCTTCGGCGTGTCTGGTCGGACGATTGCATTGTCTGACTATCAGAATGTCAAAGCAACTCGCCGGGGCGCGAAGCGAGAATTAATATGATGAAATGAGTTTCGAATCGAGAGGAATTAACTTCGTATCTTCCGATATGGTACGTTTTCATACTTTTGTGTACGTTTGCGCTACCAGTAATCTCGCTAACTGCGCGATGCGACCGAGGCTTTCCTCGATACACCGCGCGCGGACACCCGTGCGACCGGCATGCTTCGTGCATCCTTCGTGCGGTTACACTGCTCGCGCCCGGCCGGAGCCGTATGCAAGCGCTTCACGGCGTACGTAAGGCACGGCCTACGCGTAAGTTTTCCAATTCGCTGCCAAAAATGACGCTGCAAAGTGGGGACTCCGACGCCGATCCTGCCGCGGAAACCTGGCAGGGCGAACCGCCTTTTCCGGCGGTGCCCGAGCGCAACTTCGCCGCGCAGCGCCTGACGCTCTACGCGCTCCTCGTCGCGGCCATCGTGCTGCCGTGCGTGTACGTCGCGCTCACCGCCGTCTCCGACTACCACACGCGCGTCGCCGATGCCTCCGAGCTCGTCGCGCGCAATGCTCGCGTCGCGGAAGAGCACGCGCTCAAGGTCTTCGATCTGAACGTGACGCTCAACGAGCGCATCGTCGATCTGCTCGACGACCTCGACGCCAACGCGCTCCGCCGCGAGAGCGCGACGATCCATCAGCGCCTGAAGACGATCGCCGATACGTATAAGCAGGTCGCGGCCGCTTCCGTGTTCGATGCCGACGGCAAACTGCTCGCGACGAGCCGGACCTGGCCAACGCCCGACATCTCGGTCGCGGAGCGCGACGACTTCAACGGGCTGCGCGCCGGCCATCAGATTCAGCAGATTTCGCGCGTGATGATCGGCCGCGTCGCCGGCGAACAGGTGTTCAACACCGCGATTGCGCGGCGCACGCCGGCCGGCGCGTTCGACGGCATCGTGTCCCTCGCGCTGCGGCCGTCGTATTTCAGCGCGTTTTATCGCGAGCTGATCGGCGACAACCCGAGCGTCTCGCTCGGCCTGTCGCGCTCGGACGGCGAAGTGCTCTCGTGGTATCCGCCGCGCCCGCCCGATCGCATGGCGCTCGCCGCCAGTTCGCCGCTGCGCGAGGCGTATCGCGCCGGACGCCGGAGCGGCGTCGTCAAAATGGTTTCCGGGCTGGACGACCAATTGAAGATCGTCGCGTTCCGGCGCGTCGGCACGTATCCGATCTACGTATCGAGCGGCTATCCGATCGCGACGATCTGGAGCGACTGGTGGCGTCATCTGAGCGTGCTCGCGCTGTCGATCTTCGCGCCGTGCGTGGTGCTGTGGGGCGTGATCGCGCAATCGTTGCGGCGGCTCGCGGCCGAAGAGGACGCGTGGGAGCGCTGGCAGGCGGAAGCGTCGATGCGCCGCTCGATCGAATCCGCGTATCGCCAGGCGCGCAAGATGGAAGCGCTCGGCAATCTCGTCGGCAGCGTTGCGCACGACTTCAACAATCTGCTGATGATCGTCTCGACCAATGTGCAGATCGCGCGGCGGCGCGGCGCGCCCGGCCTCGATCGCGAACTGACGGCGATGGAACGCGCCCTGAAAAGCGGCCAGTCGCTCACGCGGCAACTGCTCGGCGTCGCGCGCAAGCAGCCGTTGCGCAGCGAGATTCTCGCCATCGGCAAATGGGTGCCGGCGGGGCGCGAGCTGCTGCGCGCATCGCTCGGTGCGAAGGTGGCGCTCAATGTCGAGGTCGCGCCGGACGTGTGGGCGATCCGCGCCGATCCGGCGGAACTGGAGCTCGCGCTCATCAATGTCGCCGTGAACGCGCGCGACGCGATGCCCAACGGCGGCACCTTCACCGTGCGCGCCGGCAACGTGCGCTTTCGCCATGAAGACGGTTTTCCGATCACCGGCGAATTCGTCCAGATCACGCTGGAGGACAACGGCGTCGGCATGAACCCGGAAGTGCTCGGGCGCGCGTTCGAGCCGCTTTTCACGACCAAGCCGAAAGGCATGGGCACGGGTCTCGGTCTGCCGCAGGTGTTCGCGTTCTGCGAGCGCGCGGGCGGACTCGCGACCATTGACAGCGCGATCGGCGCGGGCACCGCGGTGCGCCTGTATCTGCCGCGCGCGGCGGCGGGCGCGCCTGGCGCGGCGGCGAAGGTGGAACAGGCGGCCGCGCCGGAAGCGGATGGCCTGCGCGTGCTCCTTGTCGAGGACAACGAGGAAGTCGCCGCCGGCACCGAGGCGCTGCTCACGATGATGGGCCACCACGTCACCTACGTCTTCAACGCCGACAGCGCCGCGACGATGCTCGAAGCCGCGCGCGCCAACGCCGCGGCCAATTTCCCCTTCGACGTCGTGCTCTCCGACATCCACATGCCGGGGCAGATGAACGGCATCGATCTCGCCGAGATGCTGCAGCGCTTCGAGCCGCGGCTTCCGGTGATTCTCGTCACGGGCTACGCGGAAGAGCTCGACCGCGCGCGGCAGGTCGGCGCGCGCGTGCTGTCGAAGCCATTCGATATCGCGCTGCTCGACTCGCTCCTGCGCGCGATCCGCGAGCGCGTGGACACGCCGGGCGCTCGCGCGGCGCGCTGAAGCGGACGTTCCATCGCGCGAAACCCCATCGCTTTTTGTACGCGAGTTTGTAAAAGCGCCGTCATCCATCCATACGCATTCCCGAGCGCGCCGGGCAGCGCCTATCCGGCACGCGAGTTGCGTAAATGCCTGCATACGCGGCGACACGACGTCGCCGGTTTCCGGAATTTGCCCATCCCCAGGAGGCGTTCATGCGACACACCGTCATCGGAGTTTTCGACACCTATGCACAAGCCGAGGACGCGCGCTCGGCCCTGATCGCCGCTGGCTTCCCGCGCGGGGATATCGAACTTCAGGCCAACCCGAAGCGCGACGACGCCGCCGCGCCGTCCGACATGCCCGATGCCGTCACGCATCAGGAGCCGGGCATGCTCGCGAACATCGAACGCTTCTTCAGCATGCTCTTCGGCGGACGCGATCAGCCGCCCGAGGTCGCGCATTATTCGGAGGCCGTGCGGCGCGGCGCGATTCTCGTTTCCGTCGATACACCGAGCGTCGAGCAGGCCGACATCGCACGCACGACGCTTTCGGATCAGGGCGCGATCGATATCGACGAACGCGCGGCGAGCTGGACGACGCTCGAACACGGCACGCCGGAAGTGCCCGCAACAGCCGCCGACGACCGCGATCATTCGGTGCTCGACGAACTGGGCCTCGGACGCGGCAGCGCCGTGCCGGGACGCGAGCCGGTGAACGATCCGAGCGTCATGCCGTCGCGTGCGCGGGCTTATCCGCACGCCGACGTCGGCGATCCAGCCTCGGTGACGCCGCGCGATTACGTCAGCGATCCCGCCGACGATGTGCTGATGCCGCGCACCGGCACGCAAAGCCAGTCGCAATCTCAGTCGATGATGAGCGAAGCCGAACGCGCCGCCGCGCGCGATCCGCTGGCGGGCCGCGATCCGGTCACGGGCCGCGACCCGTACGCGACGACCGGCATCGATCCGCTCGCAGGCACGTCCGCCGATCCGCTTGCGGCGCGCACGGAGCTGGCAGGCGAGTCGCTTTCGGAGCGCGACGCCATCGCGGGCCGCGATCCGCTGCGCCCCGCAAGCGCCGATTCATTGCCCGGCGTGCGTACCGACACGGCATCGGAATGGCGCTCGGTTAAACCGCTGAGTCCGCTCGACGAACCGGCGGCGCCCTATCAACCGGGCGAACGGGGCGCGGCCCGCGCGGTGGGATCGTCGCCTGATCCGGTTCTGGCTTCGGCGGGCACGCAGGCGGGCGGTCCGGTCGGTCCGGCGCCCACGGCGAATCCGCAAAACGTGCCCAACGAGTACATGGAGTACGAAGAGGACTTCCGCGCCGACTACGAATCGAGGTATTCGGCGACGGGCGAGCCTTACGAGGACTATCAGGGCGCGTATCGGTACGGCGCGACGCTCGGCAACGACGACCGTTTCCGCAGCCGCGCGTGGGACGATCAGATGGAATACGAGATGCGCCGCGACTGGGAAACGAGGAACCCCGGAGGCGATACGTGGGATCGCTTCAAGGCCGCGATCCGTCACGGCTGGGATCGCGTGACGGGACATCATCACGTTTGACGGCAGTTGATAGACGGCAGCAAACGGAAACGGCCCGCGCGAGCGGGCCGTTTTGCATGCGGACCGTGAACGCTCAGGCCGCCCGGTCACGCACCCACGCGGCGTACTTGTCCACGAACGTCTGCAGATACTTGCGCGTGTCCTCGCTGACGATATTGCCGCCCGCATCGATACGCTTTTCGTCGTGCTTGATGTACATCTCCGGCTGATTCATCAACACGATGTCGAGATAGGCGCACACGCCGCGCAAATGCGACTGCGCGATCGCCGTGCCGATCGCCCCGACCGACGTCCCGATGATCGCACCCGGCTTGCCGCCCCACACGCTGTGTCCCCACGGACGCGAACCCCAGTCGAGCGCGTTTTTCAGCACGCCCGGAATCGAGCGGTTGTATTCCGGCGTGACGATGAGAAGGCCATCGGCATCGGCGATCTTCTGCTTGAACGCGCGCGCGGCCTCGGGAAAGTCGCTGTCGTAGTCCTGGCTATAGAGCGGCAGGCTGCCGATGTCGAGAAACTCGAAGGAAAAATCGCCCGGCGCGAGCGACACGAGCGCATGCGCGAGCTGCTTGTTGAACGAATCCCGCCGCAGGCTGCCAACGACCACCGCGATCTTTAAAGCCATGACATCTTCCCCCGTCAAAGGATGAAAAAGTGGACGAACCGTTCCCAAAAACGCCGTCTTCGAGACGGCGCGCGTGCTCATGATAGGCGCATCGAGCGACAACCGTCTTCACGCCCGGCGATGCATTACGGACTATTTTTGCGACGAATCGAGCAATCCACCTTGCGCCGCGCCACCACGCGGTTCGCGGTGAGCTATCCCCAACGTTATCCACAGTTTCTGTGGATAAGTTGAGTGTAACTTCCATTCCGTTTAGTTTCTGATTCATAAACGAAACAAGATGCGCGAATTCGGCGGCTTTTACGGGCGAATTCGGTGCAAATGAGGCGTCGCGAGCGCTGCGATCGACGGCAAAAAACGAGGGAGGCTTCGCGAATCGCGGGCCAGCATTCAACCACTCTCGACAACAATGTGTTGGCTCAATCGGTGTTTTTGCCCAATAGGAATGCTCTTAGACTGCCTCTCAAGCGTCGGCCCCGACGCACCTGCATCCAGGAGATTTCAAATGAAGAACGCACTGATCGGCGGTCTGGTTCTGTCCGCGCTTCTCGCCACCGCGCCTGCATTTGCTCAGTCGACCTCCGCGGTCAAGAGCCGCGCCGAAGTGAAAGCGGAACTCGCGAGCGCGCGTCGCGCAGGCGATCTGGATGCCGTCAACTCGCTGAGTTATCCGCAATTGCGCCCGTATCAGGAACGGCACGCGCAGCTCCACGCTGACGCGCGCGACGTCGCTACCACGCGTTGAGCGGACAATATCGCAGAAATCAGAGGAAGCAGCCTGAACTGATCCTCCTCCACCATCGAACCGAAGGTGGTTGCGTCCGGTGCGCCCGTGCCGGACGCTTTTTTTTGCGCGCTCAGAGCATCACGGTGAGGCAGAGCGTGACGGTGACGAGTGAAATCACCGTCGAGAAGAGAATCGCGCTCGACGTCACGCCGCCTTCACGCCGATAAAACTCCGCGAGCATGAACGGGCCGGTGCCGGTCGGCAGCGCGCTCAGAATCACCGATGTCTTCGCCCACAGCGGCGGCAACGCGAACAGATGAAACGCGAGCCACCAGGTCAAAAGCGGCTGCGCGATCAGCTTGAGAGCCACGAGCGCGCTCGTCGTCCTGACATCGCGCGCTTCGCCTTTCGCGCCCAGAAAGAGGCCGAGCGCGACGAGCGCACAAGGGCTCGCCGCGCCGCCGAGCAGCTTGAGCAACGCCTGCGCGCCTTCCGGCACATGCGCGCCCGAACCGCTCAACAACGCACCCGCGACCGGCGCAATCAGCAACGGATTCTTCACGAGCGATTTCGCCACGCGCCAGAGCGTCGCGCCGATGTGCTTCCCGGTCTGCAATCCCATTTCGATCAGCACGATCGCCACGGCGAACAGCACGCACACGGTCATGATCGTCGCGATGACGGCGGGCGCGAGACTTTCCTTGCCGAACGCGAGCAGACAAAGCGGCAATCCGACGAAGCCGGTGTTCGGATACGCGGCGTTCAATCCGTCGATGCTCGCGTCGGCGAGATGACGCGACTGCATCAGGCGCACGATGAGCGTCAGCAGAAAGATCACCGCCGAACCGATGCCGAACGCCGCGATGAACGCGGGTTGATCGAGCATGCTCCAGGGCGTTTTCGCCATGATGTCGAAGAGCAGCGCGGGGAGCGCGAGATACACGACGAAGCGGTTCAGCTCGGAAGCGGCGGTGGGTCCGAGCTTGTTCAGCTTGCGGCATGCATAGCCCGCGAAGATGAGTCCGAAGACCGGCAGGATGATCGTGAAAAGCGGAGTCAGCAGCGAAGGCAGCGATGCGAATGCTTGAGGCAGGGAAACCGGCGAAGGCATGAGGCAACTGCCCGGAGGCGTGAAATGGAAGAGCGAGAGAATACTCCGAGTCAGAAGGGTGAGGCGATTCGGGAGCACGGCGACGGTGAGGCGCTCGTCACTTGCCAGGCTCACTCTTCATCGATTATCTGGAGCGCGAAGCAATTCACGGATCTCAGTCACATCGTTAAGTGGACGATGCAAGCCATTGTTCTTTAATGTATTCGCGTTGTTCTGCGCTGTTGCGGCGCGTCATCGCTGCGACGCCGGTCAAACGGTGATGCGGAATGAGCCGCAGCGCGTGCATCGATTAAGGTGAGGTGATTCGGGAGCCCCCAAAACGCCCTGTCGCCGGAGCGCGGCGGCGGAATAAAACCCAATAGCGACAGCCACTTGCGGCTCGCGCGACTTTTCGCGCACCCCGCCGGAGCCGTCTTGAGGTGAGGAAATTCGGGAGCCGCGCGCGGACGGAACGAAGTTTGCTGCTACGTCAGCCTTCGCACTTCTCACCTTGCCTGCAACATGACTAATAGAAGACCTTGGGCATATGGCGCCGCGGCGCTGGCTTTGATTGGCGGCATCGTCACGCTGGTCGCGTGCGCATCGAGCGGCGCGCGCAAAAGCGGCAACGACAACGTGCCCGAACCGTCGAAAGCCGTCGATCTCGATCGCTATCTCGGTCACTGGCACGAGTTCGCGCGCTACGAAAATCGATTCGAGCGCAATTGCGAAGCCGTCACGGCGAACTATGCGCGGCGCGAGGACGGGCTCGTGTCCGTCGTCAACGCGTGCAGGCAAGGCGGACTGACCGGCCCGTACCGGTCGGCGGAAGGACGCGCGAAGATCGTCCCGGGATCGAACGGGACGAAGCTGAAGGTGTCGTTCTTCGGCCCGTTCTATGTCGGCGATTACTGGATTCTCGATCACGCCGACGATTACACGTGGTCCATCGTCGGCGAGCCGACCGGGCGCTATCTATGGATTCTGACGCGCGAAGCGAAGCCTTCGGCGGAGTTGCGCCGCTCGCTGATCGAGCGCACGCGCGCGCTCGGCTACGACGTCACGATGCTGCGCGAGACGCAGCAAGGCTGAGCGCTCAACCTCCCTTGCAGGCGACGAGCAGCGAGTTCTGATTGTTGTCGGTCGATTGATCCAGCACGTCGTAGCCGCTCGGGCAAAGCGCCTTCGCGTTGTCCGTGCAATTGCGCCAACCCTCGTAAGCGGGGCACTGGATCTGTTGCGTCGGGCGGCCATCGGACGAGAACAGCGGCGGCGCGCTGCTGCAACCGGCGAGCGCCCACGCGCTGCCCGCCAGCATGATTGAAAGGCCGATTTTTCTGCCGAGTGCCGTCGCGCTTTTCATCCGCTACCCCTTTGATTCTTGGTCGTTATTTTTCGATTTCCGGAGTATGCCACGCGAAGCTTTCGCGCCGTTTGGCGTGTTCGCACACGCCGTCAGACGGCGATGCCGAGCGCCGCGATCTTCTTGTACAAGGTCGCCCGGCCGATGCCGATCTTCTCCGCCGCATCCGCGACGCGCCCGCCGCTCGCGCGCAACGCATCGGAGAGAAAGCGCCGTTCGAAGTCGGCCATTGCATCGGCGTAGGAAATGTTCGGCGGATCGTCGTCGTCCTGCGCGGGCGGTTCGGCCTGCGCCGCGATCGCGACGCGCCCCGCATCGATGAACGCGGACAGCGCGCGGGCATCGATATGCTCGGTCTCGGACAGCATCAGCGCGCGTTCGAGCGTGTTGCGCAGTTCGCGGACGTTGCCGGGCCAGGAATACGCCTCGAGCAGTTGCAGACCGTCTTTATGCAGCACGAAATGGCCGACGTGCCCCGGCCGCGTATCGGCCGATAAATCTTCGAGGATCGCGTAGGCGAGCGCTTCGATGTCGCCGAGGCGGTCGCGCAAGGGCGGCGCGTGTATCGTCAGCACGTTCAGCCGATAGAACAAGTCCGCGCGAAAACGCCCGGCCGCGACGAGCGCGGGCAGATCGGCCGACGTCGCCGCGATGATGCGCACATCCGCGCGCACGATGCGATTCGAGCCGAGCGGCTCGAACTCCTTGTCCTGCAACACGCGCAGCAGCTTGCCCTGAAGCGGCAGCGGCATGTCGCCGATTTCATCGAGAAAGAGCGTGCCGCCGTCGGCCAGCTCGAATTTGCCGACGCGCCCTTTCCGCTCCGCGCCCGTGTACGCGCCCGCCGCCGCGCCGAAGAACTCGACTTCGAGCAGCGTGTCGGGAATCGCCGCGACGTTGACGGTTACGAGCGGCTTGCCCGCGCGCGTCGATGCGCCGTGGATCGAATGCGCAAGCAGTTCCTTGCCGGTGCCGGTTTCGCCGAGCAGCAGCACCGGTGAATCGACGAGCGCCGCGCGCCGCGCCTGACGCTTCACTTCGAGACTGACCGGACTCGTGCCGACGAAGCTCGAAAACGTGTACTTCGCCCGCCGCGCCTGCGCGAGCGACTGGCGCGTCGCGATCAGTTCCTGCTG
The DNA here is from genome assembly GCF_001544795.2 of Caballeronia temeraria. Classification (GTDB taxonomy): domain Bacteria; phylum Pseudomonadota; class Gammaproteobacteria; order Burkholderiales; family Burkholderiaceae; genus Caballeronia; species Caballeronia temeraria. The sequence goes on from NZ_FCOI02000036.1 coordinate 69,705, forward strand.
CACGCGCGAGTAATGCGCGAAAAGCGGCGTGAGCGCTTTCATCTCGTCGAAGAGCGCGAAGCCGATCGCGCCGACCGTCGCGCCGGAGTCGTCCCTGAGCGGCAGACGCGTGACGACGAGCGGCTCGCGGTCGGTTTCCAGCACATCGAGCAGAATGGGCTTGCCGGTCGCGACGACCTCGCGCATCAGGCTGTTCGGAATCACCGTTTCGCAGTCGAGGCCGATCGCGTCGAGCGGATCGTCGAAACCGAAGCGCGCCGCGTAGCGCTTGTTGATCCACACGACGCGCGCGTCCGCATCGACGATGAAAGTGCCTTCGCTCAGGTTCTCGAAGGTCTTGAAAAGCGACTCCATCGCGCGGCGCATCACGTCGCTGTAGTCCGCGGGCACGTTGATCCAGTCGTTGCGCATGGCGCCTAAAGTCTCCGCTTTCTCTGTTTGGAGACAAACTATCTCAACTCGGAGACGAGCCGGCTATCCGCATCTGTACTAGTCTTGGACGTGACGCGCGCCTATTTCACCCGCGAAAACGTCTCAATTTTGAGACATAGGGCTGAAACTTTGCGATGCCATCCTTGCCCGATGCCCGCCGCGCCTGCATTTCAGGGCATTGGCACGAAACATGCTCTTGCCCGCGCGGTGCGTCACCCCACGCGCCGCCAGCGCTTTCAGAAGAGGCGCGCGGACAACGTTTCAAAGAACAAACCAATCACGGAGACTCAATGTCGTTCATCATCGTGCTCGCCGCCCTGGCGTTCCTGATGCTCGCCGCCTATCGCGGCTACAGCGTCATTCTTTTCGCGCCGATCGCCGCGCTCGCGGCCGTCCTTCTCACCGATCCCGCCGCCGTCGCGCCCGTGTTTTCCGGCATCTTCATGGAGAAGATGGTCGGCTTCGTGAAGCTCTACTTCCCGGTGTTTCTGCTCGGCGCGGTGTTCGGCAAGGTCATCGAGTTGTCGGGCTTTTCTGAGTCGATCGTCGCCGCGGCCATTCGATACATCGGCAAGTCGCGCGTCAATGCGGTGATCGTCGCGGTGTGCGCGCTGCTCACCTATGGCGGCGTGTCGCTGTTCGTCGTTGTGTTCGCGGTGTATCCGTTCGCGGCGGAGATGTATCGGCAGAGCAATATTCCGAAGCGCCTGATGCCGGGCGCGATCGCGCTGGGCGCGTTTTCCTTCACGATGGACTCGCTGCCGGGCACGCCGCAGATCCAGAACATCATCCCGACGACGTTCTTCAAGACGACCGGCTGGGCCGCGCCGTGGCTGGGCGTGATCGGGTCGCTGTTCATCATCGTCGTGGGTCTGAGCTTCCTCGAATGGCGCCGCCGCTCGGCGATGGCCAAGGGCGAAGGCTATGGCACGTCGCTCGTGAACGAGCCGGAGCGTGTGGAATCGACGTCGCTGCCCAATCCTGTGCTCGCGATTGCGCCGCTGATTCTCGTGGGTGTCGCGAACTTCGCGCTGACGAAGTGGATTCCGACGTGGTACGGCGCGAGCTATACCGTGCCGCCGGAAGTGCTGCCTGGCGTGCATGCGCCGGTGACGACGGCGGTCAAGACCGTTGTCGCGATCTGGGCGGTCGAAGGGGCGTTGCTGCTTGGCATCGTGCTTGTGGTGCTGACTGCGTTTTCGCGCGTGAAGGAGCGGTTCGCGGTGGGTACGCGGGCGGCGGTGGCGGGCGCGTTGCTCGCGGCGATGAATACGGCTTCCGAATACGGCTTCGGTGGTGTGATCGCGGCATTGCCGGGTTTTATCGTGGTCAGCGATGCGCTCAAAAGCATCCCGAATCCGCTCGTCAATGCGGCCATCTCCGTTTCGTCACTCGCGGGGATTACGGGTTCTGCTTCCGGCGGGATGAGTATCGCGCTTGCTGCCATGTCGGATACGTTTATCGCCGGCGCTCAGGCGGCGCATATTCCGCTCGAGGTGCTGCATCGGGTTGTGGCGATGGCCTCGGGGGGCATGGATACGCTGCCGCATAACGGTGCTGTTATCACGCTGCTCGCCGTGACAGGGCTTACGCATCGGGAGTCTTATCGCGATATTTTTGCCGTTACCGTCATTAAGACTTTGGCCGTTTTCTTTGTTATCGCGGTTTATTATTTGACTGGGATTGTTTGACGGGTTTTTTTTCGCCGGATCCCGGTTTCTTATCGGTCTATTAGCGCTGCCCCTGTGCGGGGCGGCAGTTACTTTCTTTGCTGCTGCAAAGAAAGTAACCAAAGAAAGCAGCTCGTTTAGGCCCGCGGTCACACGCAATTTGGGTAG
>NZ_FCOI02000037.1 GCF_001544795.2 Caballeronia temeraria
AGTAGGTAATCGTCAGGCTCCTTATGCCGTACGACAAAAACCCCACCCCGCAAAGGTGGGGTTTTTGCGTTGGGGCGTGCGTCGCAGCGAAACGGCAAGTCCCTCTGCAATCATCCTTCCCCACTTTCTTTCGCCCTTAGCACTTCCACCGCCGAGCCTCCCCGCTCACTAGTTGTTTACCTTCCCACCTCAAAATACTGTATAAATATACAGTAAAACCAGAGGCCAGCGAGTGCTCGCGTCATGAGCAGGCCCTTGCATTCGCGTTGGACGGGGAAACTTATGGGTGCCGCACTTTCACTGCTCGACATCGGGCTGACATCGCATCTGCAGCGTCAGATCTGGCAGGGCAGCCCAATCAACGATCCCGATTCGAACATCGTATCGAGCGGCTTTCGAGCGCTTGATCTGGTCATGCCTGGTGCAGGCTGGATGCCCGGCACCGTCACCGAATTGCTGATCGAAGAGAGCGGCGTAGGCGAAATCAGACTGCTCGCGCGCACGATTCGCGAACTGACTGCAGGCAAGGGGCGCTCCGTCATCTTTGTTGCACCACCGTGGAAGCCTAATCTGGCTGCGCTTCGGGCGATGAACATCGCCGTGAACAAACTGGTCTGGGTCAAAGCGCCCGAGGATCAGGTGCTCTGGGCGGCGGAACAGTCGTTGAAGCAGGAAGGCATCGGCGCGGTGCTGATCTGGCTGCCGCAAGTGCGTCCCGACGCGCTGCGAAGGTTACAGGTGGCGGCTCAGGAGGCGCAGTCGCTGGCATTTCTGTTCCGCCCGCTCAAAGCGGCGAAGCAGTCTTCTGCCGCGCCGCTGCGCATGATCTGCAAACCGATACTTCCGGCCAACGCGCAGACGATGAATCGTCGCGAATGGATGCAGGCCGTCATGCTCGAAATCGACATCATCAAGCGGCGCGGTCCATTGCTCGGCAAGCCGTTGCAGTTGAGCTTGCCGCTGCAGATGCCTGCTCTGCCCGAACGGATTCGTCGTGCGCATCAGGCAAGGAAAGCACGAGAGGTCAAACATGTTGTGGATAGCGGTGACATTGCCGCTTTTATCGCTCGAAGCCGTCAGGCCGCCTTCGATGCCCTCAGCGCCGGCGAACTCGACATCGCCTGGAGCGAGCTCGAAGACGAATGACGATATCGATCAGCCATGCTTCGCGCTCGCCGATCACGCGCGCATCCTCATGCCGGATCTCGTCGCGTTTCGGCTCGGTGTGCGGCCCGGCAGCACGCGCTCGCATGCGTTCGCGCTGGCGCCGCAACTGACGCTGCTGGCCGTCGACATTCGCGAAGAGCAGAGCGCGCTCGAAGCCGTCGCGCTGGCGCTGCTCGCGTTCACGCCGAAAGTCGTGCTCGCGCATGCGAATACGGTGCTGCTCGAAGTCGGCGCCAGCATGCGGCTCTTCGGCGGATTACGCGCGTTGCTGGCCAAAGTGACATCGACGGTAAAAGGGTGCGGCTTCACGTCGCGCATGGGCTGCGCGCCGACCGCGTGGGGCGCGTGGCTGCTGGCTCACGCGCGCACGCGCCGGGTTGCGCGGCGCGTGCGCATCGTGAAAGAGACGACGCTCGTGCACGCGCTCGATCAACTGCCCGTGTCGCTCATTCCGTCGGCGCATTCGCACGGCAACGTGTTCGAGCAGATCGGCTGCGCGACGCTCGCCGATTTGCGTCGTCTGCCGCGCAAGGGCGTCGCGCGACGATTCGGACAAGGCGTCCTGCAATGGCTCGCGCAAGCGTACGGACAAGCGCCCGATCCGCGCGAGGCGTTTTGCGCGCCGGCGTCGTTCGAGGCGCGGCTCGAATTGCAGGCGCGCGTGGAAAGCGCCGAGGCGTTGCTGTTCGCCGCCCGCCGGCTCGTGCTGCAGCTCGCCGGCTGGTTGAGCGCGCATCATGCGGCGGTCAGTGAATTCTCGCTGTTGCTCGAACATGAGCTGGCCGCCCGCCATGCGCCGAAAACGTCGACGTTCAAGGTGGCGTGGGCCGTGCCGACGCGCGAAGCCGACCACATCTTGTGGCTGCTACGCGAGAAACTGAATCAGACGACGCTCGCCGCGCCCGTCATCGAGATGAAGCTTCTGGCCGACAAGGTCAGCGAGCATGCGCCGCCGCCCGACACCTTGTTTCCGATGCCCGGTTCCGACAGCGAGTCGATGGCGCAACTGCTCGAACGTCTGAGCGCGCGGCTTGGCGCCGAGAACGTCGTGCAACTGGTCGCGCGCGACGATCACCGGCCTGAGGCGGCGATGACGGTCGAACCTTACAAGCCTGCGAGCGAAACGAAGCCCAGGCGCGGGAAGAAATCGCCGCAGACGCAAGCGGCAAAGACGGACACGTCTGTCGAAGCAGAACCCGAAGCGCACACGGAACCTGACGGGCCGCTCGAACTTCCCGATCTCGCCGTGCCCCAGCAGCCGCGTCCGTCGTGGATACTCGAAACGCCGCAAAAGCTGATGCTGCGCAACGAGCGGCCCTTCTATCGGCGTCCGTTGAAGCTGATCAGCCGGACCGAGCGCATCGAGGCGGGGTGGTGGGACGGCAACGGCGTCCAGCGCGATTACTACGTCGCCGCCGACGATCGCGGCCGCATGTTCTGGCTCTATCGAGAACGTCTCACGGGCGACTGGTTCCTGCACGGTTTTTTCGGATGATGCGCGATGGATGATCTGAGCGACATCATCGGTCTGGATGAAGACAGCGCGTTTCCCGGCTCGATGTCGGCATCGGCGTTGTTGCCGGGTTACGCCGAGCTGCATTGCCTGAGCAACTTCTCGTTTCTGCGCGGCGCGTCGCATCCGCAGGAACTGGCGGCGGCCGCGCTCGAGCACGGCTATACCGCGCTCGCGATCACGGACGAATGCTCGCTCGCGGGCGTCGTGCGCGCACATGCCGCGATCAAGGACATCGAGGCAAAGGCGCAAGCCGAAGCCGAAGCCGCACGGCGAGCCGGCGAGCCGCCGCCCAAGAAGCAGGATCTGAAGCTGATCATCGGCAGCGAACTGCATCTCACGGATGCAAACGGCGAACCGTTCTGCACGCTCATCGCGCTTGCGACGAATCGCGCGGGCTACGGCAATCTGTCGGAGCTGATTTCGCACGCGCGCGCTCGTTCGCCCAAGGGCAGCTACAGGATCGGTCCGGACGATTTCACCGATCCCGCCGCATCATCCGATACAGCCGACCTGCGCGGCGATGTCGCGCATCTGAAGCACTTGCCCGATTGCCTCCTGATTCTCGTGCCGCAGCGCTCGGCGACGCTCGCCGATACGCTCGAGCGCGCGCACTGGCTGGCCGGTTTCGCGGCCGGCCGCGCGTGGCTCGCGCTGGAGCTCTGGCAGGACGGCAGCGACGACGAGCGGCTCGCCTCATGCCGCGTGATCGCCGAAGCGAGCGGGTTGCCGCTCGTCGCGGCAAGCGGCGCGCTGATGCACGCGCGCTCGCGCAAGCCATTGCAGGACACGCTCACCGCGATTCGCCTGAACCGGCCGCTCGCCGAATGCGGCTATGCGCTCGAAGCGAACGCGGAGCGGCATTTGCGCACGCGGCTGCGCATCGGCGCGCTGTATCCGAAAGAGGCGATCAGGGAAACGCTGAAAGTGGCCGCTCGCTGCATCTTTTCGCTCGACGAACTCAAGTACGAGTATCCCGAGGAACTGGTGCCGCCCGGCGAGACGCCCGCGAGCTATCTGCGCAAGCGGGTGATGGCGGGTGCGCTGCAACGCTGGCCGAACGGCATGGATGCCGAGACGATCGGTCTCATCGAGAAGGAACTGGCGCTCGTCGCGAAGCTGGAATACGAGAAGTACTTTCTGACGGTCTACGACATCGTCGCGTTTGCGCGCAGCAAAGGGATTCTGTGTCAGGGGCGCGGCTCGGCGGCAAATTCGATCATTTGTTTTTGCCTGTTCATCACCGAGCTCGACCCGGTGCGGATGGGCTTGCTCATCGAGCGCTTCATTTCGCAGGCGCGCAACGAGCCGCCCGACATCGACGTCGATTTCGAGCATCAGCGGCGCGAGGAAGTCATCCAGTACATCTATCAGAAGTACGGGCGACATCGCGCGTCGCTGGCGGCGTCGCTCATCACGTATCACACGCGCAGCGCGCTGAAGGATGTCGGCAAGGCGCTCGGGCTGGATGCGTCGCTGATCGAACGTATCGGCAAGTCGCAGCAATGGTGGGATGGGCCGTCGGCGGTGGCGGGCTATCTGCGGGAAGCCGGCTTCAGCGACGATTCGCACGTCACGAAGCATCTCATCCGGCTGACGCGCGAGCTACGCGGCTTTCCACGGCATCTGTCGCAGCACGTCGGCGGCTTCGTGATCGCGCGGGAGCGCCTGTCGCGGCTCGTGCCGATCGAAAACGCCGCGATGAAGGACCGCTGCGTGATCCAGTGGGACAAGGACGACATCGATCAACTGAAGCTCCTGAAAGTGGACGTGCTCGCGCTCGGCATGCTTTCGGCGATCCGGCGCGCGCTCGAGTTCGTCGCGCTGCGGCGTGGCGTGCCGGGCTTCGGGCTGCCGCATATTCGTCGCGAGGACAAGGCCGTCTACGAGATGTGCTGCCGCGCGGACACCATCGGCGTGTTCCAGATCGAATCGCGTGCGCAGCAGAGCATGCTGCCGCGTTTGCGGCCGGAGAAATACTACGACCTCGTCATCGAAGTGGCGATCGTGCGGCCCGGTCCGATCCAGGGCGGCATGGTGCATCCGTATCTGCGCCGCAAGCAGGGGCTGGAAGCCGAGGATTATCCGAAAGAGGAACTGCGGCCGGTGCTCGGCCGCACGCTCGGCGTGCCGATTTTTCAGGAGCAGGTGATGAAGCTCGCGATGGTCGCGGCGGGCTATACGGCGGAACAGGCCGATCAGTTGCGTCGCGCGATGGCCGCGTGGCGCCGCGGCAGTCATCTGGAGAAGTATCAGGCCGATCTCATGCAGAAGATGCTCGCGCGCGGCTACGAGCACGATTTCGCCGCGCGCGTGTGCAAGCAGATCGAGGGCTTCGGCGAATACGGCTTTCCGGAGAGTCACTCGGCGAGCTTCGCGCTGCTCGTCTACATCAGCGCGTGGATCAAGCGTTACGAGCCCGCGGCGTTTCTGGCCGGCCTGTTGAACAGTCAGCCGCTCGGTTTCTATTCGCCGTCGCAACTCGTGCAGGATGCGCGGCGTCACGGCGTGCCGGTGTTCGCGCCGGATGTTTCCCTGAGCGATTGGGAATCGGTGCTGGAAGCGCGCGCCGGCGACGGCGAGCGCATCGCGTTCGATGCCGGCAAGGAGCGGCGGCGTCAGCAGTTTTATGGCGCGGCCGCGCTGGATCGCGTGTTCCGGAAGACGGTGCGGCGCGCGGCGCGCAGGCTCAGAAAGCGCATCGGGCTGGATGGCCGGCAATACGGAGCGCAAGGGCCGGGCGTGCGGATCGGCCTGCAATTGATCAAAGGTCTGCCGCAAGCGGCAGCCGAGCGGATCATGGCCGCGCGCGCGCAGGCGCCGTTCAGCGATGTCGACGATCTCACGCGCCGTGCCGCGTTGTCGCGGCGCGAACTCGAAGCGCTCGCGGCGGGAAATGCGCTTGCGAGCATCGCGGGACATCGGCGTCAGGCGTGGTGGGCGGTGACCGCGCAGCAGCGCGCGCCTGAATTGCTGCGCGACGCGCCGATGAGCGAGGCGCCGCTCGCGCTGCCGGAAGCATCGGAAGGACGTGAAATCGTCGACGATTACGCGAGTCTCGGGCTCACGCTCAATCGGCATCCGCTCGCACTTTTGCGCGAGAAACTTTCGCGTATGCGCTTCAAGACCGCGGCGGATCTGGCGGACATCAAAAACGGACGCGTCGTGCGGGCGTGCGGCATCGTGACGGTGCGGCAACGGCCGGGCACGGCGAACGGCACGATTTTCGTGTCGATCGAGGACGAAACGGGCGCGATCAACGTGATCGTCTGGCCGGGCCTCGTCGAGAAGCAGCGCAAGGTGCTGCTAGGGGCGTCGTTGCTCGGCGTGCACGGCGTCTGGCAAATGGAAGGCGAGGTGCGCCATCTGGTGGCGCAGCGGCTCGAAGACCATAGCGCGTTGCTCGGCCGTCTCGCCGCGCCGAGCCGCGATTTTCACTGAGACGAGACGTCCGGACAGTTGGCGAGCAGCCCGCCGATCGCGATGTCGAACGGCGTGCGACGGCCGATTCCCAGCGCTTCCAGCCGGCCGGAATCGAGATGACAGTCGCGCGGGCGCGGTGTCGCGTCGGTCGGCGTGCGCTGCGCGATGAGTTTTGCGTCCACGTTCAGCGCTCGCGCGATTCGTTCGGCGATATCGAACTTGGTCATCGGCTCGTCGCCGGACCATTGCGCGATGCCGGAGATCGTCGCGCCTTTTGCATGCTGTTCGAGCATGCCTCGGATCACCACGGCGACATCGGGCGTGAACGTCGGATAGCGCGTCGCCCAGGCGTCCATCGAGGCGGGCGGGTTCGCTGCATCGGCCGATTTCACGATTGCGGGCGTGAGGCTCGTCACCGCCGATTCATTCCAGCCGGTGAACGGGCCGTAAAGCAGCGGCAGGCGCAGGACGCAGGAACGCGGATCGCTCGCGAGCAGCGCGCGCTCGCCATCGAGCTTGCTTTGGCCGTACGCGTTGAGCGGCGCGGGCGCGTCGTCGGGCAAGTAGGGTGGCGACGTGCCGTCGAACACGTAGTCGGTCGAAATCGACAGCACCCAGGCGCCGAGCGCGCGGGCCTCGGTCGCGATCACGTTGAGCGCATCGACGTTCAACGCGCGCGCGAGCGCCGGATCGTTTTCGCAGATGTCCGGACGCCGCTCCGCCGCCGCCACCACGATCGCATCGGGCGCGACCTCGCCGAGGAAGGCGCGCACCGCGTCATGATCGAGCAGATCGAGCTTCACGCTCGCTGCGTCGGCGCGGCTGCGGGCCGTGCGCACGACGCGCCATGGCTGCGTGCTGGCCGCGCTCGCCAGCTCGTTGGCGACCGCGCGGCCCAACAACCCCGACGCGCCGATGAGCGCGACGGTAAAACGCTCGCCCGCGCTCATGCGGAGGCGATGCCCACGACGGTATAACCGGCTTCGTCGATGGCTTCTTTCAATGCATCGCTCGATTGCGCCGACTCGACGGCGACCTTGCCGCGCTCCAGATCGACGCGGACCTGCGCCTGCGGATCGATTTCGTGGATGGAGCGCGTCACAGCGGCGACGCAATGCTGGCAACTCATGCCCTGAACTTCGAATTCGGTCATTGTGGTTTCCTCTTGAAAAGTCCTCGATCAACGACATCGTATACCTTGCCATCATGGGAAGGTGTAGAGTCGGAATGACATTTTTCAGGAGCGAACGATGAACATCGGCGAAGCGGCCCGCGCCTCGGGGGTGACGGCGAAAATGATCCGCTATTACGAGAGCGTCGGATTGCTCAATCCGGTTGGGCGAACGTCATCGGGATATCGCGTCTATGGCGATCACGAAGTGCATGCGCTGCGCTTCGTGCGGCAGGCGCGCCGGCTGGGCTTTCTCGTCGAAGATATCCGCAAGCTGCTCGCGCTGTGGCACGACCGGTCGCGTGCGAGCGCCGAGGTGAAGTCGATTGCGCTGGAGCACGTTGCGGAACTGGACCGTCGGATCGCCGAATTGACGGAGATGCGCGACACGCTGTCGCATCTGGCGAATCATTGTCACGGCGATACCCGGCCGGATTGCCCGATTCTGGATAAGCTCGCCCAGTGATGCACCCAATTGGTGCTTGAAAGCGATCCAGAGGCTTCGAAAATCGCGTATTAATCTGAAAAATCAGTGATTTGAAGCAGCAACCGAGCCTGCACCATTCCGAAACCGAATGCACACTATTCAAGCATTTCACTACCACTGCGCGTGTGTTCTGCTCTATACTCCGGGTATTCCCTAACGCGGGTAATCCCTGACCCGAACTGCCAGGGATCTTTTGAAGACCTTGGAGAACATCATGTTTGCATTCCTGATCGAAAAACTGAGCATCTGGTTTGAAGCCGCCGAGCAACGCCGTCGCGAAGCTTATCTTGCGCAATCGACGGACATCGTCCAGCTCGAACAGCGCATCCGCTCGCTCGAGTCGAACGGCTACAACGCGTAAGCGTCACGTTTCTGGCGTCGAAAACGCCGAGCGTAAAAATGAAAGGCCCCGCATTGCGGGGCTTTTGCTTTTCCGTGGCTCGCGTCTGGTTACTGTTTGCGCGGATGCTGCTCCAGCCACTGCTTCATGAATGCGATTTCCTTGTCCTGCGCGGCGATGATGTCCTTCGCCAGCTTGCGCAGCTTGGCGTCCTTGCCGTACTTCAGCTCGACTTTCGCCATTTCCACCGCGCCCTGATGATGCGGAATCATGTGCGCGACGAAATCGCGGTCGGCATCGCCCGTGTACTCGATGCTCGACATGCCTGACATCATTTTCTGATCGGCAGCCTGGAACGCGGCGGTCGACGAGACATCCGTGGGCTTGGCCGCGTGCTGTTCCATGTTCATGCCGGGCATGGCATCGCTCGCGGGGGCCGCGGTCTGGGCGAACGCGCTGGCGCTACAGAGGGTGGCGAAGATGGCAAGCGCAATTCTTGTTGATTTCATCGTATCTCCTGTGAAATGGGCGGGTGCGAAGCTGCATGTGTGTCGGAACGCCTAGCCTAAAGCTTGCCACCGGGGTAAGGTAAAGCGGTTTCGTCTACATAAAAAGCGCGCGATGCCAGGGCACATCAAGGACACGACGAATATCCGTTTCCGCGTTCGAGTCGCGGCAGGCACACGTTTTTGCATCGCGCTCGCCGCGGCTTTTCTCGGTTCTCAGCCGGTCGTCGCCAAGCCGGGTGGCGAGCCGCTCGTGCTCGATACGCAAACCGGCATTCACAGCGGCGTGAGCGGAACCGTACTCCAGAGCGGGCCGCTCGGCGGACCGGGCATGGTGCCGATGGCGACGTTGCCCGGCATTCCCCAGCAGGCCGAACCGCCGATCGTCGTTTCACCGTACGTCGAATATTCGAGCGGACAGAGCAGTGTGCCCGTCCAGCCCGGCGGCGGCGTGCGGCCAAGAGTTCCGCGCACGACTCATCCGTGATCACCGGCCGAGCCCAACTCAGTCCGCGCGATGCTCCAGCTTGAACGATGCGTTGTCGTCCTCGCCGAGAGCATCGACGAGATAAGGCAGTGATGCCTTCAGTTCCTTCGCGAGCGTGTACGGCGGATTGATGATGAACATGCCGCTGCCGAAGAGGCCAAAGCCGTCCGTTGGCGGTTTTCTCACCGTCAGCGCCGCGTGCAGCCAGCCGCTCGGCTGGATGGCCTTCAACTGATCGGCGAAGCGCTGAGATTCCGGGCGCGTGACGATCGGATACCAGACCGCATACGTTCCCGTCGCGAAGCGCTTGATGCTTTCCTCGAGGCACGTGAGCGTACGCGCATAGTCGCGCTTGTCCTCGTACGATGGGTCGATCAGCACGAGCGCCCGGCGCGGCGGCGGCGGAAGAAGCGCCTTGATGCCGTCGAAGCCGTCGCCTTCGTAGATCATTGCGCGGCGGCCGGCATCGCGGAAATTGTGGCTCAGTACGTCAATCTCCGTGCTGTGCAGCTCGAAAAGCCGCATGCGGTCCTGTTCGCGCATCGTGCGCCACGCGATATAGGGCGAGCCGGGATAAAAATGCAGTCCGCCATCGGGATTCAACGCTTTCACTTCATCGACATAGTCGGCGAGGAGCGGCGGAAGGTCGGTTCGGTCCCAGAGCTTGCCGATGCCCGTCTCGAACTCCGCATTTTTCGTCGCGAAGCCCTCGGTGAGCGAATAGACGCCGGCGCCGGCGTGCGTATCGATATACCAATACGATTTGTCCTTCTGGCCGAGATAGCGAAGCATCTGGATGACGATCGCGTGTTTCAGCACATCGGCATGATTGCCCGCATGAAAGGCGTGACGATAACTGAGCATGACAGGAGGCCCGCGCCGGGCGCGAGAAGCAGAAGTGAAAAGGTGCGAGGGAAGGGCGCCTATTCTAGCCGACCCGGTCCTGCGCAATCGTCATGACGCCGGGCTGTGCTGCAGCGCACTGCGTCCTTCATGCACAATAACCGCTCCCGGATACGCGTGAACAGTCGGCTGAATGGCCTAGGCATTCTGATTTTGCGTGCGACGTCTCCTATGCCGAATGGCCAGCTTGATGGCCGCGCCTACGGATGTTGTCATACACCCGATGTCTTCCACTGGATAGGAGGTTCGCATGTCATCAAACGGTAAGCTCGACGGCAAGACCGCGGTCGTGACAGGCGCGGCGAGCGGCATCGGCCGTGCAATCGCGTTCACGCTCGCGGACGCGGGCGCGGCGGTCGCCATCGCCGATCTGAATCAGGCGGGCGCGGACGCGGTCGCCGAAGAGATTCGCACGAAGGGCGGCAAGGCCATCGGCATCGCCATGGACGTGACGAACGAAGACGCGGTCAATCAGGGCATCGACCGGGTCGCGTCGGAACTCGGCTCGGTGGACATTCTGGTGTCGAATGCGGGCATTCAGATCGTCAATCCGATCGAAAACTACGCGTATGCCGACTGGAAAAAGATGATGGCGATCCACGTCGACGGCGCGTTTCTCACCACCAAGGCCGCGCTGAAACACATGTACAAGGACGATCGCGGCGGCGTCGTGATCTACATGGGCTCGGTGCATTCGCACGAAGCGTCGCCGCTGAAGTCGGCGTACGTGACCGCGAAACACGGTCTGCTCGGCCTCGCGCGCGTGCTCGCGAAGGAAGGCGCGAAACACAACGTGCGCTCGCACGTCGTCTGTCCGGGGTTCGTGCGCACGCCGCTCGTCGACAAGCAGATTCCCGAGCAGGCGAAGGAGCTGAAAATCAGCGAGGAGGAAGTCGTCAAGCGCGTGATGCTCGGCGGCACGGTCGACGGCGTGTTCACGACCGTCGAGGATGTCGCGCAAACCGTGCTCTTTTTGTCCGCGTTCGAAACGGCGGCGCTGACGGGGCAATCGTTCGTCGTGAGTCACGGCTGGTTCATGCAATAAGGAGAACACGCGGGATGTCGGAAATCGAGAACGAAGAAGTCGTCCGAAGGGGACGCGCGGTACATCGAAATTCCGCCGCGTGTGACGAATCCGCTGAAACGCAATCTCGCATCCCTTTGCCGCCCTACGAGACGATCGCGCTGATGCTCCAGGGCGGCGGCGCGCTCGGCGCCTATCAGGCGGGCGTCTATCAGGGGCTGCACGAGGCGGACATTCATCCGAACTGGATCGCCGGCATTTCGATCGGCGCGCTCAACACGGCGATCATCGCGGGGAACGCGCCCGAGCATCGCGTGACGCGTCTGCAGGAGTTCTGGGAGACGATCTGCCAGCCCGCGTTCGGTTTCCCGCTGCCGGCCTTTGTCGAGCGCGCGTTATTCGATTCCTCCGATGAAATCCGCAAGGCGTTCACCGCGATGCAGGCTTTCGGCGCGCTCGTCGAAGGGCAGAAGGGCTTTTTCATCCCGCGTTTCCCGACGCCATCGCCGATCGTGTCGACATCGCCGCAAACCGCGAGCTATTACGACACGACGCCGCTCAAGGCCACGCTCGAACGTCTTTGCGACTTCGATCGCATCAATTCCGGCGAAACGCGCGTGTCGGTCGGCGCGGTGAACGTCGCGACCGGCAACTTCGCCTATTTCGACAACACGCGGATCAAGCTGCGCGCCGAGCATTTCATCGCTTCGGGCGCGTTGCCGCCGGGCTTCGCCGCGGTCGAGATCGACGGCCAGTTCTATTGGGACGGCGGTCTCATGTCGAACACGCCGCTCTACGAGATCGCGCAGGCGACGCCGCGCCAGGACACGCTCGCGTTCCAGGTCGATCTGTGGAGCGCGCGCGGGCCGGTGCCGGACAGCATCGTCGACGTGATGGGGCGCGTGAAGGACGTGCAGTATTCGAGCCGCACCCGTCTTGTCACGGATCAGATGCAGCGCTCGCAGCGCTACCGGAACGTGTTGCAGCACGTGCTCGATCTCGTGCCCGAAGACGTCCGCAAGCGCGACGAGTGGTGCAGGCTCGCCGCCAACCTCGCGTGTTCGAAGCGCTACAACATCATCCATCTGATCTACCGGCACAAGGAATACGAAGGCCACTACAAGGATTTCCAGTTCGGTTTCTCGACCATGCGCGAGCACTGGGAAAGCGGCCTCGCGGATATGCGCCGCACGCTCGCGCATCGCGACTGGCTCGACATGCCCAACGGCGAATCCCGCTTCGTCACGCATGACATCCATCGCGACGAGCGGTAGGCGGTGAGCGCGTTGGGCGAGAATTTGTGACGCTTTGTATAATCCGGGACGCATTCCGGTGGCGTCATCGGCTGACGCCGCCGGGCTTCACGACTTTCTCCGGCGCTAGATGAATTCGATCGCGGTCTGTTTCGTCTGTCTCGGCAACATCTGCCGCTCGCCCAGCGCGGAAGCGGTGATGCGCGATCTCGTCGAGCGGGCGAAGCTGGCTGACCGCATCGTCATCGATTCGGCCGGAACGGGCGACTGGCACATCGGCGAGCCGCCCGACGAGCGCGCGCAAAAGGCGGCGAAGAAGCGCGGCTACGATCTGTCGACGCTGCGCGGACGGCAGGTCGCCGCAGCCGATTTCGCGCGCTTCGACCTTTTCATCGTGATGGACGACGCCAACGCCGCCGCGCTGACCGCAGTCTGTCCGCCCGAGCATCGCGACAAGATTCGTCTGCTGATGGAATTCGCGACGCGCGATGACAGCCGCGTCGTCGTCGATCCCTATTTCGGCGGCGACGAAGGTTTCGAAAAGGTCCTCGATCAGTGCGAAGACGCCTGCGAAGGTTTGCTGAAAGCCCTGCGCGGACAGTTGGCCGCCTGAGGGCCGCCTGAGCGGCAGCCATCCCACATAGCAAAAAATCTCGTTAAAAGACTACATATCACGCCCGGGATACTTGACTAAAACTGTGGGCTATTTATACTTGACGAAAATCATCGAGTATTAGCGGTAGCCCCCAATTATGAGACTCACCACGAAAGGCCGTTTCGCCGTCACGGCGATGATCGACCTGGCATTGCGCCAGGAGCAGGGCCCGGTGACGCTGGCAGGCATCAGTCAGCGCCAGCGCATCTCGCTTTCTTACCTCGAACAGCTCTTCGGCAAGCTGCGGCGGCATGAGATCGTCGAATCGGTCCGCGGGCCGGGCGGCGGCTACAACCTCGCGCGCCGAGCGGAGAACGTCACGGTCGCCGACATCATCATCGCGGTCGACGAGCCGATCGACGCCACGCAGTGCGGCGGCAAGGGCACGTGCGAAGGCACGAAGCAGCACGACGGCCACTGCATGACGCACGAACTCTGGGCGACGCTCAACCAGAAGATGGTCGAGTATCTCGATTCCGTCTCGTTGAAGGATCTGGTGGATCAGCAACGCGCACGCGAAGGCTCATCGGCGGTGCTGCGCGACCGGCGTGCCGAATCGGCTGGCGTCGAGACCGCGCGCGTCGTGCCCAAGGGTCCGAATTCCATTTTCAATCTGGCCGGATGACATAAATGCCGCGCCGGCACGGGCCGGGCGCGCAGAGAAGAACATCCCAGCCAAGAGCTTTGACCGATTTTCCCGGAGCGACTGATGAACAACGATATTCCCCACCTGCCCATTTACATGGACTACAGCGCGACGACGCCCGTCGATCCGCGCGTGGTGGACAAGATGATCCCGTATCTTCGCGAGCAGTTCGGTAATCCCGCCTCGCGCAGCCACCAGTACGGCTGGGATGCGGAGCGTGCGGTCGAGGAAGCGCGCGAGAACGTCGCGGCGCTCGTGAATTGCGATCCGCGCGAGATCATCTGGACGTCGGGTGCGACGGAATCGGACAACCTCGCCATCAAGGGCGTGGCGCACTTCTACAAGAGCCGTGGCAAGCACATCATCACCGTGAAGACCGAGCACAAGGCCGTGCTCGACACCACGCGTGAGCTGGAGCGCGAAGGCTACGAAGTCACGTATCTCGACGTGAAGGACGACGGCCTCATCGATCTGGACAAATTCAAGGCGGCCATCCGCCCGGACACGATCCTCGTTTCCGTGATGAGCGTGAACAACGAGATCGGCGTGATCCAGGACATCGAGGCGATCGGCGAGATCACGCGCGAGAAGGGCATCATTTTTCACGTCGATGCGGCGCAGGCCACCGGCAAGATCGAAATCGATCTGCAGAAGCTGAAGGTCGATCTGATGTCGTTCTCGGCGCACAAGACGTACGGTCCGAAGGGCATCGGCGCGCTGTACGTGCGTCGCAAGCCGCGCGTGCGCATCGAAGCGCAGATGCACGGCGGCGGTCACGAGCGCGGCATGCGTTCGGGCACGCTCGCGACGCATCAGATCGTCGGCATGGGCGAGGCGTTCCGCATCGCGCGCGAAGAAATGGCGACGGAAAACGAGCGCATCCGCATGCTGCGCGACCGTCTGCTGAAAGGCCTGCAGGATATCGAAGAGGTGTACGTCAACGGCGACATGGAGCGCCGCGTGCCGCACAACCTCAATATCAGCTTCAATTTCGTCGAAGGTGAATCGCTGATCATGGCGGTGAAGGATGTCGCGGTGTCGTCGGGTTCGGCGTGCACGTCGGCGTCGCTGGAGCCTTCGTATGTGCTGCGCGCGCTTGGCCGCAACGATGAACTCGCGCACAGCTCGATCCGTTTCACGGTCGGCCGTTTCACCACCGAGCAGGACGTCGACTACGTGATCAATCTGCTGAAGAACAAGATCGCGAAGCTGCGCGATCTGTCGCCGCTCTGGGAAATGCACAAGGACGGCATCGACATCTCGACCATCCAGTGGGCCGCGCACTAAGCGGGCACACTGAGCGACACGCGACACCGAATATTAGGAGAGTTTGAATCATGGCTTATAGCGACAAGGTTCTGGACCACTACGAAAACCCGCGCAACGTCGGCTCGTTCTCGAAGGACGACGACACCGTCGGTACCGGCATGGTCGGCGCGCCCGCATGCGGCGACGTGATGAAGCTGCAGATCCGCGTCGGCGCGGATGGCGTGATCGAAGACGCGAAGTTCAAGACGTACGGCTGCGGCTCGGCGATCGCATCGAGCTCGCTCGTGACCGAGTGGGTGAAGGGCAAGACGCTGGATCAGGCGCTCACGATCAAGAACACGCAGATCGCCGAAGAACTGGCGCTGCCGCCGGTGAAGATCCACTGCTCGATTCTCGCGGAAGACGCGATCAAGGCAGCGGTCGCTGACTACAAGCAGCGTCACGGCGTCGCGGCGCCGGAAGCGGCAGCGGCTGAAACGAAGCAGGCAGCGGCGTAACTGGACGACGGGCGTCCGGCGAGGCGCCCCGGAGAGAGAAGCGAAGACTATGGCAATCACGTTGACGGATAAAGCGGCACAACACGTGCAGAAGTATCTGACGCGGCGCGGCAAGGGCGTCGGCTTGCGGCTGGGCGTGCGCACGACGGGCTGTTCGGGCCTCGCGTACAAGCTCGAATATGTCGACGAGCTCACGCCGGAAGACACCGTGTTCGAGACGTCGGGCGTGAA
Organism: Caballeronia temeraria; assembly: GCF_001544795.2. GTDB lineage: Bacteria > Pseudomonadota > Gammaproteobacteria > Burkholderiales > Burkholderiaceae > Caballeronia > Caballeronia temeraria. The sequence continues at coordinate 15,573 of NZ_FCOI02000037.1, forward strand.
GATCGTGATCGATCCGAAGAGTCTTCCGTATCTCGACGGCACCGAGCTGGACTTCGCCCGCGAAGGCCTGAACGAAGGCTTCAAGTTCAACAACCCGAACGCGAAGGACGAGTGCGGCTGCGGCGAATCGTTCCGCGTCTGACGTGCATGACGCCGGTGGCATCGGCAAAAGAGGCGGCGCGTGCCGCCTTTTTCATTCGCGCACACTGAATTCACAGACATAGCATGGCTTCGCTCACAGACAGTCACTTCGATCTCTTCGATCTGCCGCCGACTTTCGCCGTCGATCCGCACAAGCTCGACGACGCCTATCGCACCGTGCAGGCGCAAGTGCATCCGGACCGTTTCGCCGCCGCCGGCGATGCGCAGAAACGTCTCGCGATGCAATGGGCGACGCACGCGAACGAGGCCTATCAGACGCTGCGCGATCCGCTCAAGCGCGCGCGCTATATGCTGTCGCAGCGCGGCATTGACGTCGGCGCGGAGAACAACACCGCGATGGAGCCCGCCTTCCTGATGCAGCAGATGGAATGGCGCGAGAACATCGAGGATGCGGCGGACGCGAAGAATATCGGCGCGCTCGAAGCGCTGCTCGACGACTTGCGCGACGAAGAGCGCGTGCGCTTCACCAAGCTCGAGGCGCTCATCGACAGCGGATCGAATCAGGCGGCGAGCGAGGCCGTGCGTCAATTGATGTTCATCGAACGCGTGGCGACGGAAATCGGCGCGCAGATCGAGCGGCTCGAACATTAAAGGCAAACGCGCCGCACACAACCCCATAAGACCAACGATGGCTTTACTGCAAATCTCAGAACCCGGCATGGCGCCGGCGCCGCATCAAAGGCGCGTGGCGGTCGGCATCGATCTCGGCACGACGAACTCGCTCGTCGCGGCCGTGCGCAACAGCGTGCCCGAAGCGCTGCCCGACGAGGACGGCCATGTGCTGCTGCCGTCGGTCGTGCGCTATCTGGAGAAGGGCGGACGGCGCATCGGCCGCATCGCGAAAGACGAGGCCGTCACCGATCCGCGCAACACGATCGTGTCGGTCAAGCGTTTCATGGGCCGCGGCAAGAGCGAAGTCGAAGGCGCCGAAAACGCGCCGTACGATTTCATCGACGCGCCGGGCATGGTGCAGATTCGCACCATCGACGGCGTGAAGAGCCCGGTCGAAGTGTCGGCGGAGATTCTCGCGACGCTGCGTTACCGCGCGGAAGACACGCTCGGCGAGGATCTCGTCGGCGCGGTGATCACGGTGCCCGCGTATTTCGACGAAGCCCAGCGCCAGGCGACCAAGGACGCCGCGAAGCTCGCCGGCCTGAACGTGCTGCGTTTGCTGAACGAGCCGACGGCCGCCGCGATCGCCTACGGTCTGGATAACGGCTCCGAAGGCCTGTACGCCGTCTACGACCTCGGCGGCGGCACCTTCGACTTGTCGATCCTGAAGCTCACGAAAGGTGTCTTCGAAGTGCTCGCGGCGGGCGGCGATTCCGCGCTCGGCGGCGACGATTTCGATCATGCGCTGTATCGGCATGTGCTGGAGCAGGCGGGCGTCGCGCTCGATACGCCGGAAGACGTGCGCCTGATGCTCGATCGCGTGCGCTCGGCGAAGGAAGCGTTGTCCGACGCGCCCGAAACGCGCGTGCAGGCGACGCTGTCCACGGGCGTCGACATCGATGTCGCCGTGACCGAAGCGCAATTCGCCGCGCTCGCCGAGGCGCTCGTCGCGCGCACGCTTACGCCGACGAAGAAGGCGCTGCGCGACGCGAAGGTCAGTGCGAAGGACATCAAGGGCGTCGTGCTGGTCGGCGGCGCGACGCGCATGCCGGTGATCCGCCGCGCGGTCGAGGCGTTTTTCGGCCAGCCGCCGCTCATCAATCTCGATCCGGATCAGGTCGTCGCGCTCGGCGCGGCGATTCAGGCCGATCTGCTCGCCGGCAACCGTCGCGGCGAAGGCGACGACTGGCTGCTGCTCGACGTGATTCCTCTGTCGCTCGGCGTCGAGACGATGGGCGGCTTGACGGAAAAGATCATTCCCCGCAACTCGACGATTCCGACCGCGCGCGCGCAGGACTTCACGACGTTCAAGGACGGCCAGACCGCGATGGCGATTCACGTCGTCCAGGGCGAGCGCGAGCTGGTGTCGGATTGCCGCTCGCTGGCGCGCTTCGAGCTGCGCGGCATCCCGCCGATGGCCGCGGGCGCGGCGCGCATCCGTGTGACCTATCAGGTCGACGCGGACGGCCTGCTGTCCGTGTTCGCGCGCGAGCAGTTGTCGGGCGTGGAGGCGTCGGTGGTGGTGAAGCCGTCCTACGGCCTCGCCGACGACGAAGTCGCGCGCATGCTCGAAGAGAGCTTCAAGACCGCCGAAACCGACATGCGCGCGCGTGCGTTGCGCGAGGCGCAGGTGGAAGCGGAGCGCCTCATCGAAGCGACGCACGCCGCGCTCGAAACCGACGGCGAATTGCTCGACGACGAAGAACGCGCACAAATCCTGACGCTCGTCACGGAACTGGCGGCGCTCGCGAACGGCGATTCGGTCGAACAGATCGAAGATGCGACCAAGACGCTCGCCACCGGCACCGACGAATTCGCCGCGCGCCGCATGAACAAGAGCATCCGGCGCGCGCTCGCGGGCCGCAAGCTCGACGACGTCTAAATCACCCCATTCGAGAAATCACGAAAACATGCCTCAAATCGTTGTGCTGCCTCACGTGGAGCTTTGCCCGGACGGCGCGGTGATCGACGCCGATATCGGCAAGAGCATTTGCGACAACCTGCTGGATCACGGCATCGAAATCGAGCACGCCTGCGAGAAATCGTGCGCGTGCACGACGTGCCACGTCATCATTCGCGAAGGCTTCAACGCGCTCGAGCCGTCCGGGGAAGACGAGGACGATCTGCTCGACAAAGCGTGGGGTCTCGAACCGACATCGCGGTTATCATGTCAGGCAATGGTGCCTGCCGACGAGGATCTGGTGGTCGAGATCCCACGGTACTCCATCAATCACGCCAAAGAAAATCACTGACAGGAGGCTCGCCCATGAAGTGGACAGATACTCAAGATATCGCGATGGCACTCACCGACGCGCATCAGGATGTCGATCCCCAATATGTGCGTTTCACTGACCTGCATCGCTGGATCACGGAACTGGACGGTTTCGACGACGATCCGGAAAAATCCAACGAGAAGATTCTCGAGGCGATCCAGGCGGCGTGGATCGAGGACGCGGATTACTAAGCGTCTCCGGTCCCGATTCCGGTCCCCAGACAACAGCGGCTTCGCGAGAAGCCGCTGTTTTGTTTTGTGCGCGTGCGTGATGCAGCGCGTCGCGTTTCCCATCTCGAATTTGCACGCGTGCAACGGTTTCAATCTTTGACAGAACTTCACGTCAAGAGCGTTGTTCGCTATTCCCCTGCGACTTAAAATCGCGCCGCTTCGCGTTGGCTGACATCGAGCAATAAATGCTGGCCGCGCTGCGTCATGCCCGGACGTCACGACGTTTCACGCGTCGATGTTTCGCATTGCAGACAAATTTTTACACGCCCGCGTCAAGGCGGCGTGAGGCCGGCCCGCGCGCGGACGGCCCTTCGGGCGATCACTTGAGGAGAAGTACATGGGGAAACTCGGCCTGTCGAGGCGCGGTTTTCTGAAAGCGGGTGCGCTCGCCGGCGTGTCGGTGTTCGTCGCACCGCTCGGCAGCCGCGCGTTCGCCGCGTTGTTCGAAGAGAAGATTCTGACCCCGGTTCAGTGGGATGCGACGAGCGGCGGCGCGAAATTCCGCATCGACGGTATCGCGAAAGTAACGGGCGCGAAGGTGTTCGCACGTGACATCCGCGCGTCGGACATGCCGCATTGGCCGAAGGAGCAGTCGCACGCGCTGATCCTGCGCACGACGCTCGCCGACCGCATCTACGCCGGTTTCGATCTTTCGATGCTCGATGGCGGTCTCGCGCCCGATCGCATCGTCACGGCGGACGATCTCGCGCGCGACAAGATCGCGTTCCCCGCCTTCTACGGCGACGACATGTTGCTGCCCGCGGGCAAGACGCCGGCCTATCTGGGTCAGGCGGTCGCAATCCTGATTTATCACGATTTCGCGCGGTTTCGCTTCGCCAAGGAAAAGCTCCAGTTCCGCGAAGGCGTGCTTCGCTATGGCGCGACGACCGGCCCGATCGAGCGCGATCCGTGGGCGGCGTTCCGCTTCGTGCGCGTCGGCGGCAAGACGGCTTACGACGACGACACGTTCTCCAGTCTCAAGGACTCGCCGCTTTTCCCGCACATGATGAAGAAGCGCGAGCCGGTCTGGGCGAGCGCCGCGGAGCACGGCAAGCTCGACGAGCAGGGCGTGTTCCATGCGAACGCCATCGCCGATGCGCTCGATCATCCGCCGGCCGACTGGCTCGTCGTCGATCGCGAGTACCGCACGCAATCGGTCGATACGGCCGCGCTCGAACCCGACAACGCGAACTGCTGGTATGACGCCGCGACGCAGTCGCTGCACATGGTCATCCCGACGCAAGGCCCGCGCGAAGTGGTCGAAAGCGCCATCGAAATGACGGCGAAGTCGCACTTCAAGGTGAAGAACCTGTTCCTGCATCCGTGCTACACGGTCGGCTACGGGTCGAAGGATCACTACAACATGCCGTTCTACGGGCTGCTCGCGTCGCTGTACGGCGACGGCCGCCCGGTGCGTCTCGCGAACGATCGCTTCGAGCAGTTCCAGAGCTCGCTCAAGCGGCACGCGTTCGACATGCGCTATCGCATGGCGATCGATAAAAAGACAGGCATGATCCAGGCCTTCAAGGGCGATTTCATCGCCAATGGCGGCGGGCGCTGCAACTTTTCGCCATCGGTCGCGATGGTGGGCGCAACCGCCGCGCAGTCCATCTATTACATCCCGAAGAGCGATCTCACGGCCACCGCGATCGCCTCGCGCGCGGTGGACGCCGGTTCGGCGCGCGGCTACGGCACGCTGCAGAGCATGGCCGCGACCGAAATGATGATCGATGAGATCGCGCAGACGCTCGAGATCGATCCGATCGATCTGCGTCTGAAGAACGTCATGCGCACCGGCATGAAGAACACGCAGGGCGCGATTCCGGCGGGCGCCGTGCGCGCGGAAGACGTGCTGCGCCGCGCGCAGGCGCATCCGCTGTGGACGGATCGTGCGACGCGCAAGAGCGAGTTCGAAGCGGCGAATCCGGGCAAGCGCTACGGCATCGGCTTCGCGTGCACGCAGAAGGATTTCGGCACGGGCGCGGAGAGCGCGTTCGCAAAAGTCGAATTCACCGCCGATGGCCGCATCGCGCTGCATCACTCGGGCGCGGAAATCGGCACCGGGTCATCGACGGCGCAGGCGCTCGCCTGCGCGAAGTGGCTTGGCAAGCCCGCCGCCGACGTGCATATGGCGACCATCGACTGGACGGACCTGCCGGTCGTCTCCAGCGGCGATCCGTACATCATGTCGCAGGCCGAGCAGGATCGTCTGAGCAAGAATCCGCGCTGGTCGCCGACGTACATGTCGCCGGCGAGCGCGACGAACTCGGCCTACTACTTCACGCACGCGACGCACGAGGCGGCGCGCGTCGCGTTCCGTCACGGCATCTGGCCCGCGGCGCTCGCGATCTGGGGGCAGGGCATCGGCGGCGGTCAGGCGGCGTCGTTCGTCGTGCGCATCGAAGACGCGCGCTGGAAAGACGGCAAGCTTTCCGCCGACGGCCTCGAGCCGCTCGCGTTCGAGCAGCTCGCACAGAAGGCGCACGAACTCGGGCTCGTGACGGGCGCGGTCGTGCATACGTTCAATCGCTGGCAGTGGAGCGAGGCGCAGTTCGATATCGCCGGCGACGTCCAGCAGATTCCGGTCGACGGCCTCTCGCTGCGCTTCGGCGACGGCAAGGGCAAAGCCACGGCCAACGGCTACACCGTGCAGGACCGCAAGCGCGTCTTCATCCCGCCCGTGCAACGCAACAACGCGACGGTCACGTACTACAGCGCGGTCGGCACGCTCGTCGAGCTCGCGGTGAGCGAGTCGAGCGGCCAGGTGGAGCTGCTTTCGCATCACTCGATCATGGAGTGCGGCAACCAGATCGCGCCGCAGCTCGTGTCGGGCCAGTTGCAGGGCGGCCTCGCGATGGGCATCGGCCACGCGCTGCACGAGTATCTGCCGCTTTACGAAGACGGCCCGGGCAACGGCACCTGGAACTTCAACCGCTATCACTTGCCGCTCGCGAGCGACGTCGCGGTGTGGAAGCAGACAGGCGAAGTGCTGCCGCCGCTTTCCGAAACCGATCCGCCGAAGGGCATCGCCGAAGTGGTGATGATTCCGGTGGTCGGCGCCATCGTCAACGCGATCGCGCATGCGATCGGCCATCGCTTCACCGATCTGCCGGTGACGCCGCAAAACATTCAGGAGGTGCTCGCATGACGGCCATCCAATCCGCTGGGGGCGTCGAAATGCGCGCGCTCTCGATGACGATCAACGGCGCAAAGGTTGGCCCGATGCAGGTGCCCGCCGGTCTGCCGATGATCGATTTTCTGCACGAATACGTCGGGCTCACCGGCTCGCGCCTCGGATGCGGGCAAGGCATCTGCCACGCGTGCGTGTTGATCGTCGACAACGCCGACGGCACGAGCGAGGAAGTGCGCACGTGCATCAACGGCGCGCATTTCTTCGACGGCAAGACCGTGCGCACGGTCGAAGGTCACGCGAAACGCAACGAGCAGGGCGAAGTCGTCGAGATGTCGCCGGTGCAGCAGAAGTTTCTCGAACACTTCAGCTTCCAGTGCGGCTACTGCACGCCGGGTTTCGTCAACGCGACGACCGTGCTGCTCGAACGGCTCAAGCGCCATCCGATCGCAAAGGACCAGATCGAGTCGACGATCATGGACGCGTTGAACGAACACATCTGCCGCTGCACCGGTTACGTGCGCTACTACGAGGCCGTCAAGGATCTCGTGCTGTCCACGCCCGGACTCGTGAAGGACGCAGCATGAAGCGATCGATCCTGAAACGCCTCGCACCGCTCGCGTTCGCCGCGTTTGCGCTCGTCGGATGCGGTCAGAAGGAGGCCGCAACGCCCGTGAAAAGCTCGCCCGAGCAGATCGCGCGCGGGCGCTATCTCGCCCATGCCGCGGACTGCGTCGCGTGCCACACGGCCAAGGACGGCGCGCCGTTCGCGGGCGGCGTGAAGCTCGAATCGCAATTCGGCACGTTCTACGGCACGAACATCACGCCCGATCCGAAGCACGGCATCGGCACGTGGAGCGCCGACGATTTCTACGGCGCGCTGCATGACGGCGTGTCGCCGAAGCACACGCTCTATCCGGCGATGCCGTACACGTCGTATCGGCAGATGTCGCGCGAGGACAGCGACGCGATCTATGCGTACCTGATGGCGCAGAAGCCCGCGTCGGTGCAGAACGTCGACGCCGATCTCAAGTTCCCGTATAACGTGCGCTTCGCCGTGCGCTTCTGGGACATGCTGTTCCTGAAGGACACGCTGCCGGATGCATCGACGGGGCAATCCGCCGACTGGACGCGCGGACGCTATCTCGCCAACGCACTCGGCCATTGCGCGGAATGCCATACGCCGCGCGGCGCGTTCGGTCAGATGCAGGACGCGAAGACGTTGCAGGGCGGCGAACTCGGGCGCATCGGTGCGCCGGACATCACGCCGGCAGCGCTTGCCGCGCGCGGCTGGACGGGCGCGGATCTGCAGGGGTTCTTCGCCACGGGCATGGCCAAGCAAGGTTCCGCGTTCGGCGAGATGCATCCGGTGGTCGAATTGAGCACGCAGCATCTGAATGCCGACGATCTGCGCGCGCTCGCGACCTATCTGCTCGGCGACGCGCCGATCAAGCCTGCGCCGCTCAGCGCCGCAAAGCTCGACGATGCGGCGCAACTCGCGGCCGGGCGCGGTCTCTATCTCGATTCCTGCGCAGGCTGCCACGGCATCGACGGCCGGGGCAAGCCGCATGTGGCGGTCGGGATGGACGGCAACTCGACCTTGCGTCAGGCCGATCCGCGCAACCTCGTCGTGTCGATGCTCGATGGCATCGAGGCACAGCGTTTCCCCGGCGTGGAGAACATGCAGCATATGCCGGGCTTCGCTTCGACGTATAGCGACGAACAGATCGCGCAGCTCGCGAACTATCTTCGCGCGACGTGGGGCGGACAGCCAGGCGATGTGACCGCCGACAAGGTGAAGTCGCTGCGCTAAACGCGACACGCTCAAAAAGAACGAGGCCACGCAAACTTGCGTGGCCTCGTCGCATTCACGGCACGAAAAAGCTCAGACTCGCGCGCCGCGCTCCGCAAGCTGGCGCTGCAACGTCGGCCACATTTTCGCGACCGCTTCCTCGCCCGCGAGAATCGACGCGTTGCGCTGGCTGAAATCGCTGCTGCTCATCGCGTTGAGATTGGGGCGGATCACCGCGTTCGCGTATTTGTCGAGTTCGTAGGCCTTGATGGTCTGGCCCATGATCGTGAAGGTCTGCATCAGCACGTCGAACGAGCTCGTCGTCAGGCCGCTTTCCGGCCGTGCCGAAATATCGACCGCAATCACGAAATCGGCACTCATCTTGTGCGCGAACGCCGCCGGCACCGGACTCACGAGCCCGCCGTCCACATATTCGCGATCGCCGATCTTCACCGGCTCGAAAATCGACGGCACGCTGCACGACGCCCGCACCGCGACGCCCGTGTTGCCGCGCTGAAAGAGAATCGGCTGACCGCTTTTCAGATCCGTCGCGACGATGCCGAGCGGCCTCGCCATCTTTTCGATCGGACGGTTGTCGAGCGTCTTGTTCAGATAGTTCTGCAGCGCGATGCCTTGCAGGATGCCGCGCGCGCGAAAGGGCATCGCCCAGTCGCTGATGGAGGCTTCGTCCATCGTCAGGGCGAGCTTGTTGATCGCGATGCCGCTCATCCCCGATGCGTACAGCGCCGCGATCACCGAGCCCGCGCTCGTGCCCGCGACGAGATCGACGCGCACGTTGCGCGCTTCGAGCGCCTTGATCACGCCGATATGCGCGAAACCGCGCGCGGCGCCCCCGCCGAGCGCGAGCCCGATGCGCACCGGCTGCTGCGGTTCGGGCTTCGCCGGCGTGACGGGCGTGTCGGCCGCACCGGAGATGCTGCCGCTCGTGGTCGTGCAGGCGGCGAGAACGGACGATGCGGCCGCGAGCGAGAACGCGCGGCGCGAAAGACGGGGTGACGATGAACTCAAGATGGACTCCGGCGGTGCAGCGGTGCAGCAGGTCCGGGCTGGCCCGTGCGTGCGGGCGTTCCGGGAGATCGGGAAAAGCGCGCACATCATAAAACAAAAGGCGCGCGGACCGGCGCAAAGCGGGTGGCGAGTATAATTTCGTCTCATTTTGCGCGGGGTTTCGAGCGCCTGCGCGCACCGCCAATCATCGAGTAAACAGCAATGACCACCCAAGTCCGCACCCGTTTCGCACCGAGCCCGACCGGCTTCATCCATCTCGGCAACATCCGCTCCGCGCTTTATCCGTGGGCGTTCGCGCGCAAGATGAAGGGCACTTTCGTGCTGCGCATCGAGGATACGGATCTCGAGCGTTCCACCGATGCATCGGTCGATGCGATCCTAGAAGGCATGGCGTGGCTCGGTCTCGATTTCGACGAAGGCCCGTTCTATCAGATGCAGCGCATGGACCGTTATCGCGAGGTCGTCGCGCAGATGATGGAGAAGGGCCTCGCGTACCACTGCTACATGTCGACGGAAGAGCTCGATGCGCTGCGCGAGCGCCAGCGCGCCGCGGGCGAAAAGCCGCGCTACGACGGCACGTGGCGCCCCGAGCCGGGCAAGGTGCTGCCGCCGGTGCCGGAAGGCGTGAAGCCGGTCGTGCGCTTTCGCAATCCGCTCACGGGCGCGGTCGCGTGGGACGACGCGGTGAAAGGGCACATCGAAATCTCGAACGAAGAGCTCGACGATCTCGTGATCGCACGTCCCGACGGCACGCCGACCTATAACTTCTGCGTGGTCGTCGACGATCTCGACATGAAGATCACCCACGTCATTCGCGGCGACGACCACGTGAACAATACGCCGCGCCAGATCAACATCCTGCGCGCGCTCGGCGGCGAGGCGCCGGTGTACGCGCATTTGCCGACCGTGTTGAACGAGCAGGGCGAGAAGATGAGCAAGCGTCACGGCGCGATGAGCGTGACCGGTTATCGCGACAACGGCTATCTGCCGGAAGCCGTGGTGAACTATCTCGCGCGCCTCGGCTGGTCGCATGGCGATGCGGAGATTTTCTCGCGCGAGCAGTTCGTCGAATGGTTCGATCTCGAGCATCTCGGCAAGTCGCCCGCGCAGTACGACCACGACAAGCTCAACTGGCTCAACGCGCACTACATCAAGGAAGCGGACAACGCGCGTCTCGCGGAACTGACGAAGCCGTTCCTGCTCGCCGCCGGCATCGACGCGGCGACGGTCGAGCAGGGCGCGCCGCTCGATCAGGTGATCGGGCTGCTGAAGGACCGTGCATCGACGGTGAAGGAGATCGCCGACAACGCCGCGATGTTCTATCGCGAGCCCGCCATCGAGCCGGACGCCTTCGCGCAGCACGTCACGGAGGCGGTGCGTCCGGCGATCGCGGAACTACGCACGGCGCTCGCGGGCGTCGAGTGGACGAAGGAAGCGATCGCGGCGGCGCTCAAAGCGACGCTCACGGCGCACAAGCTCAAGATGCCGCAACTCGCGATGCCCGTTCGGCTCCTGGTGGCGGGCACGACGCACACGCCGTCGATCGATGCCGTCCTGATGCTTTTCGGCCGCGATGCCGTGTTGAAGCGTCTGGATAAAGCGGCGGCCTGAACGTGTCGCAATGGATGGCGGTGCGTCATCCATTGCGCGCATCGGCGTCAGACGAGACAAAAAAGTTTCACTTAACTCGTCAGAGGGTATTTACAACTTCAAAAACGCCCTATACAATCTCGTTTCTGTTCTGCAAGGGGGTATAGCTCAGCTGGGAGAGCGCTTGCATGGCATGCAAGAGGTCAGCGGTTCGATCCCGCTTACCTCCACCAAGAGCAGATGAAGTAACGCGAAGGTTGTTCTCCGGAATCGGAAGTCGCAAAAAATACTTCACAAGTAACACGAAGTTGTATAGAATCTCGGTCTTCGCTGACCAGAAGCAAATAGATCAGCGAAACGAGAGTCAAGGCAGAATCACAAGTTTCTGTCCCCTTCGTCTAGAGGCCTAGGACATCACCCTTTCACGGTGAGTACAGGGGTTCGAATCCCCTAGGGGACGCCAGAACATCGGCGGCTGCTAGTAAAGCGCTGCAAGTTTGCAGATGACACTGCAAACGGATGAAAAGAAGTGGAGCGGTAGTTCAGTTGGTTAGAATACCGGCCTGTCACGCCGGGGGTCGCGGGTTCGAGCCCCGTCCGCTCCGCCAACACTTGCGAGCAGGAACACTCCGGCTAAAGAGAGCCGGTTTTTTTTCGCCGCAGGCTGTGTAGAAGTTGAAGTCCCCTTCGTCTAGAGGCCTAGGACATCACCCTTTCACGGTGAGTACAGGGGTTCGAATCCCCTAGGGGACGCCAGAACATCGGCGGCTGCTAGTGAAGCGCTGCAAGTTCGCAGATGACACTGCGAACGGATGAAAAGAAGTGGAGCGGTAGTTCAGTTGGTTAGAATACCGGCCTGTCACGCCGGGGGTCGCGGGTTCGAGTCCCGTCCGCTCCGCCAAATCGTTGTACGAAAATCCAGCCTTCGGGCTGGATTTTTTTTGCCCGTTCGCGGCAGGCGATTCCCTTTCGTACACTCGGGCTCCGCATTCGACGGTGATAATGGCCATTGCCAGCCCGCGCGCACTGTCTTAGTGTTTAGGCACTTGTTTCTCGTGCCCGTGCGATGCTCGACCCGACCGAAGATCTCTCGCTCTATCAATTGCGCCAGGCGAACATGGCGGACTTCGCCTTCGCGGAAACGCTCACGCACGACAACATGGTCGGCTACTACCGGCGTCACAATCTCGTGTGGCGCGGCGATCTTTTCCTCTCCAGCTGGCGCGAGTCAGAAAATTTCATTCTTCAGGCGGACGGAATTCCGATCGGCGTCATGCGCGTCACCGAGGAAGACAACTCCCTGCATATCCGCGACGTGCAAATCGCGAAGGGTTATCGCGGGCGCGGCGCCGGGACGTTCTTGTTGAATACGGCGCATCGCTGGGCGAGGGCCCGCGGGCTGGCCGAATGTCAGCTGCGCGTGTTCGTCGATAACCCGGCGGCGCGTCTCTATATCCGCCTCGGGTACCGGCCGGCCGGTCCGCGTCTCGCGCAACTCGGTGCGATTCGTCACATGGTGCGGCGGGTCTAAGGGAAACGCGTCCTACGCACCTTCGACGTCGCGCGTGTCGCGCTCATCGCGGCTATCGCGGGCGAAAAATGCGCGCGGACTCTCGCCGAATGCACGCCGAAACATCGCCGAGAATGCGCTCTGGCTTTGATAGCCCAGTTCACGCGCGACTTGCGCGAGCGGACGGCCCTGACTCAGCAAGGGAATGGCGCGCGCGAGAACAGCCTGCTGGCGCCACTGAGAAAAACTCACGCCGAGTTCGCGCCTGAAAAGCCGCGCGATCGTGCGCGAACTCGCGCCCGCTTCCGACGACCAGCGCTCCAGATCCGAATGCGACGGATCGGCCAGCACGGCGTTGCACAACGCTCGCAGGCGCTTCTCATTGGGCATCGGCACGGAAAGCGGCAGCGGTTGCGAACGGATGATTTCATCGAGCGCGAGCGTGCCGAGCAGCCGTTCGCGCTGACGGGAGATCGGCTCCTCATCGAGCGCGGCGATGACTTCGCGCAACAGCGGCGACACCTCCACGACACGGCACGCGCCGAGACCCGCCGGCACGACGCTCGCATCGACATAAAGCGTGCGCAGATAGGCGTCCTCGACGATCACGACCTCGTGCGTGACATTGGGGGGCACCCAGATCGCGCGCGAGGGCGGCACCATCCAGGTCGAATCGGCGGTTGCGACGCGCAGCACGCCGCGCGACGTGTAGGCGACCTGCGCCCACGGATGCGTGTGCAGCGCGATGCGTACGCCGTAGGGCACGGGCCGCGAGCGCACGCGAATGGGATGATCGAGCGTCGGCGAATGCTCGACGGGAATGTCGAGATGCTCGACTTCCTCGCTCGACGATCTCGATTCGACAAACGTGGCCATGTGCGTTCGGGTTGAGGTGTGTTCGGGGCGTTCGCGTCTCATCGACCGCCACGCGCCGATGGTAGCCGAAAGCGCTCGCCCGGGCGCGCGACGAATTTTGCGCGGCGCATAATCCTCGCTGATTATCTCTGCGACAACAGGAGCATTTCGTCGATGCAATACGTTTTTGTCTACGGCACGCTGCGCGCGGGCGAGGCCAACGATATCAACCGCGCCGCAGGGCGGCACGGCATCGCGACGCCCGAATGGATCGGCGTTGCGCACGTTCAGGGGCGGCTATTCGATTTCGGCGCGTACCCGGGACTGGTGATCGATGAAAACGGTGCGCCGATTCTCGGCGATGTCTACCGGATCGACGACGCGCTCGTGCCGGTCCTCGATGAAATCGAAGACGTGTACCCGGGCGTGGAGGGCTTGTTCCGCTCGCATCGCCTGCATGTGGAGGTGGACGTCGAGGGGAGAAGAGACCGGATCGATTGCCTGATCTATCCCGTCGCGGCTGCCGCCGTAGCGGGACTGCCGCGCATCGAGGGCGGCGACTGGGTGGCGCATCGCGCGGCGCGCGCCTGAGTGCTCCGGATGTCGGCGCCGCCGTGGGCCGATCGGTCGACCCACGGCGGCGCGAATGGCCCCGTGCCTTGTAGCGAGACCGGCGTTATTGGGTGGCGCTGTCCGCCGGCTTGCTGTGCGATTTCTTGTGATGCATCGACTTGTGCGAAGGCGTCTGCTCCGTCATGCGTTGCGTTTCCTGACGCGACTGCAGCGCCTGCGCGCGCGACTCGACGTCAGCGATCTTGGCGGGATCGGTGCTCATGGTCACGCCTTGATCGCTCTGGGCATAGACGGCCGATGCGACCGCGCTGAGGGACAACAGAACAGCCAGGGACACTTTCTTCATTGTTACCTCCTAGTAGCAGTTGGACCTGGGAATCGTCTGTCCGATCCGTTGAACGACAATGTGTCTGAGCAAAAATCGCTCCCGCTTTGCAGGCTGTCAGCCGCGAACCTCGCACGCCTGACGATCAGACAAACTGAATCATAAGCCCGGAATCGGGCATTGGTGTGTCGTGTGTCCGCCCGGGCGTCTACGCGCGACGCAGCGTGATCGTCGAATTACTTTCGAGTGCTTATCATCGCGGCATGATGCGGCGCGGCCCCGGCTAGTAGAGATTCAGCCAGCGATACACTCGGAAGCGCGCGAGTCCGACGAGCTCGTGCATCGCCAGTTCGCTGTTCATGAAGCCGCGGATGCGCGGAACCAACGTCGCCCGATTGGGCCGCACGTCGGACACATAGGGTACCGGCGCATAGCCGAACGCCTCGAAGGCGAGCATCGCGCGCCGCATGTGATAGGCGGATGTGACGACGATCAAACGGCTGTCATGTGCGGGGCCCAGAATACCGGCCACGTTGCGCGCGTTCTGATACGTGTTGAGGCTCTGGTTCTCGCGCACGAGATCGCCCGAGGCGACGCCCTGTGCGAGCACGTAAGGCGCGTAATTATCGGCTTCGGCCTGCCCGTGATGCTCCGGATCGCCGCCGCTCAGAACCACCTTGCAGGACGCGCTGGTTTCGCGGCATTCGCGATACAGCATCCCGGCGGCGTCGATACGCCGCATCGCACCGTACTTCGGAACGAGTCCCGAATCGGTAGGCTGAGTGCCGCCGCCCATCAGCACGATCGTCGTTTGCGGCGCGAACGAAGGCACATCCGTGTGACGGTAGCCGTGCTGGGCGAGATCGAGCAGCGGCGTGGCGAACCATCCCGCGCCGATCGCCCACGCGAGCGCCGCGACGAGGATCGCGATTTCGGTGCGGCGGCGTCGCCACAGCGCAAATAATGCGAAAAAAAGCAGCAATAAAGTGAATAGAACCAATTTGATTGGGGTAACGTATTGGTTTAAGGGCAAATCGTTCCGTCATCGCGGGCTTTGGAACGCATCGGCGGAGGTCGCAGTAAAGCGCGTGATTAGCGCGCTCTCAACGGGGGCTTGTAATAGAAAGCAGCACCTAACGCAAGCGGCGGCCAAACATTCGGCAGCGAGTCGTTCATCGCAGACGAAATTCGGCGCGCCGCGTTTAGTCGACGTCGCGGACAGTCTTGCGACCGTCACGAGCGTCGTCACGGCTGCACAGGAAGAAAGAACGAGATGACCACGTATTCCAACGAAGTTGTACTCGAAGCACTTCGCCGAGCGCAGTATCGTCAGGTTCCTTGGGCGAAACGCCCCAATGTTTTCGCTCTCCTGCGCGCGCTCGGCTTGCTCGAGCTCACGCGGCAACGCACCGTGGCGCCCGCGCCCGGATTTCACGCGCCGGTCGACATCGCGGTCGTCACCGAGCGTGGCAAGCACGAATTCACGCGGCTCTCGCGCGACGAACGCGGAAGTGACTGGGACTTGCGCCGCACGGAACCTTATACGTTCGGTGGTCAGGAAGCGGTCCTGGAGGCGCGAGTCTAGCACTGCCGAAAGCGCCGGCAGCCGCCGACAGTCGACTTGTGGGTCGAGGGGGTGTTGTCGTCGGACGAAAGCGGCGGCAGTCTGCCATCCGCCAAATCCGATAGCCCAAAAAAGTGCCCGTATCGCGAACGACACGGGCATACCGGATCTCACTGTTGCCATGCTGTGCTCATGGCATGGGGTGTGACTGACGCGCGCCGCAGTGGTTCCGTGAAGCGCGCGACTTCGTGCAAAGTCCAGACTCAATGATGCTGTGAACGCGAATCGCGCTCGGAATCCGGGCGTGCGCGCACGTTGCTGGCGATATCGCCGCGGAGGTCGCCACGGGGCGCGGGCGGCGTCGCATCGTGATTGCGGCCTGCGTTCTGCGACGCGGCGATCGACGCCTTCGTGCCCACATGAAAATCGGATGCCGGCGGAGGAGGCTGGGCCTGGCTCATCGCCGTGGTGCTCGCCAGCGCGACGAACGCGCCATTCACGAGCAAAGTCGATGCCTTCATGGTGAAATCCTCGAAGCCTTCGTGGGGCTTGTTCGATCATTCACCACGCTATGCCGCGAATCACTGTGGCGCTGTAAGGAATCGTAAAGAGTTGTTTCGTCGCAGGCGCGATTCAGCGCGACCATGCCACTGGGCACGCGCGAAGTCACCCGCAAGTGCGACGAATTCAGAAGGGATCAGCGTTCGCGCGGGCCGCAGCCTGCGCGAGGACGGAAAGTCTGAATGAAGCCGGCCAGAACCGGCTTCGGTCGAAGCAGATTGATCTCAAGCCATCTTGGCCGGCGCGCGCCACGATTCCGGGTTCGTCCAGAACGCGCCGCGCAGGCGATCGCGGCTCGGCGGCGCGGGCGGCTTCGCCGCGCTCGAACCGATGCGTCCGCGCAGCGACACTTCGCGGCCATTGCCGGAAAGGCGCTTCACGATCTCGGCCAGCGTGCCGTCGGCTTGCCATTCATCGAAGCGGCGGCGGCAGGTCGGCGGGGACGGATAGCGTCCGGGCAGCTTCGACCAGCCTTCGCCCGTCGACAGCACCCACAGCACCGCGTTGACCACGGCCCGCGCTTCGACGCGCGGACGTCCGCGCCGTTCGCTACGCGCCGGCTCGGAACAGAACAACGCCTCAACCAGCGCCCACTCGTTATCTCTCAAATCGTCGAACAGCACCATATCTCACCTCAGCGAAGCTAACCCCGGTGCGCTGCCCCGCGCCGCGCACTCTGGTCGGAATCCGATGAACGAATACCTGGGAAGGCCGGAGCGATTGCGGCGGACGATGTTCGATGTAACCGCGATGGCTCCAACCTCTGTGCGCAATGAAATGCGAGAACCGTGCCATGCATGTCGCGAAATCCGGGAAACCCGCATGGCAGTAGGCTGACGCGATGCCAGCATGGCCCGTATCAGACCCGAAACACACTGATTAAGAAATCGGGACAATCACCAATCAAGTGCAGCAGGCCCATCCAGCGTGCGTTACGACGGTTTGCTGCACCGCAGCGAAACGCACGTTCGCGCGTGAAATCACACCAATGCTCGTTATAATCACGAATGAAACTGGCATATTGATGAGTATCGGGAATGAACGCGCCATTGAACGTGACGTTGCGGCAACTGCGCGTCTTCATCGAAGTATCGAGGCTGCGCAGCTTCAGCCGTGCGGGCGACGAGATCGGCCTGACGCAGTCGGCGGTGAGCCGGTGCGTGCGCGAACTGGAGAGCGAGATCGGACTCAAGCTGATCGACCGGACGACGCGCGAGGTTCAGCTGACCGATGTCGGCGTGAACCTCGTCGGCACCGTGTCGCGTCTGCTCGCCGATCTCGACGAAGCCCTGCGCGAAGTGCGCGATCTCGGCGAGCAGCGGCGCGGGCGCGTGATCGTCGCGGCCAGTCCGACGGTCGCCTGCCGCCTGATGCCGCGCGTGATCGCCGCGTGCCTGCAGCGGTTTCCGCTGATTACCCTGAGCCTGCGCGACGACGTCCAGTCCGACGTCCTGCGCAAGGTGAAGTCCGGCGAAGTCGACTTCGGCGTGGTGATCGGACCGTTTTCCTCCGACGAACTCCACGGCGAGCCCGTGATGACCGATTCGTTTTGTCTCGTCGCGCGGCGCGATCATCGGCTCGGGCGCGATGCCGCCGTGCCATGGGAAGCGCTCGCCGGCGAGCGGCTCGTGATGCTCGACTACGCGTCCGGCAGCCGGCCGATCATCGATGCGGTCATGCAGGAGCATGGCGTCGAGGCGCAAGTCGTACAGGAGCTCGGCCATTCGGCGACGGTGTTCGGGCTCGTGGAGGCGGGCGTCGGCGTGAGCGTGCTGCCGTGGCTCGCGTTGCCGCTGCCGGCGGATTCGTCGCTGGTCGCGTTGCCGCTCGAACCGCGCGCGGAGCGGACCGTGGAACTCGTGCGCCGGCGCGATCGTTCGTTGTCGCCGGCGGCGGAGTCGGTCTGGTCGCTGATCGCGTCGCTGCCGCGGCGTGCGGAAGACCTCGGATGAGCCTCTCCTTCATCTCGAAAGAACCGGCGCGCGCGTTAGACTTCCTTTTTTAAGACAAGACGACGGGGCGAACGATGAGCGAATCGGACGGGGCGATGATCGGCGGCGCGCACGAACCTGGTGCGCCGAATGCGCGCGATGCCGTGCGGGCGTTGAGGCCGTCGCAGATCCGCGAAGTGGCGAACGCGGGCTTCGGCGTCGCCGACGTGCTGCCGTTCTGGTTCGGCGAATCGGATCGTGTGACGCCGCAGTTCATCCGCGATGCCGCGAGCCGCGCGCTCTCCGAAGGCGCCACGTTCTATACGCACAATCTCGGCATCGCGCCGCTGCGCGAATCGCTCGGCCGTTACGTGAGCGCGCTGCACGGCGCGACGACGCCCGCGCACATCGCGGTGACGAGCGCCGGCGTGAACGCGCTGATGCTCGCGGCGCAACTCGTCGTGGGCGCGGGCGACCGGGTCGTCGCGGTGACGCCGCTGTGGCCGAATCTCGTCGAGATTCCGAAGATTCTCGGCGCGAGCGTCGATACCGTTTCGCTGGATTACGGCCCGCGCGGCTGGACGCTCGACCTCGACCGTTTGCTCGCGGCGCTCACGCCCGGCACGCGCATGCTGATGATCAACTCGCCGAACAACCCGACCGGCTGGACGATGACGCGCGATCAGCAACGCACCGTTCTTGCGCATTGCCGCCGCCACGGCATCTGGATCGTCGCGGACGAAGTCTATGAGCGCCTCTATTACGGCGACGACGCGCGCGTCGCGCCTTCGTTTCTCGATCTGGCGGCGCGCGACGAACGCGTGATCGCGGTGAATTCGTTCTCGAAGGCGTGGCTGATGACCGGCTGGCGTCTCGGCTGGCTCGTTGCGCCGACGCAGTTGATGGACGATCTCGGCAAGCTCGTCGAATACAACACGTCGTGCGCGCCGTCGTTCGTGCAGCAGGCGGGCATCGTCGCCGTGGAAGAGGGCGAGCGCTTCACGCAGGCGCTCGTCGCCGATCTGCACGCGAGCCGCGATCATCTGGTGCGTGCGCTGCAGGCGATCGATGGCGTCGACGTGCGCGCTCCCGACGGCGCGATGTATCTGTTCTTCTCGCTGCCGGGCGCGCACAACAGTCTGGAGCTATGCAAATCGCTCGTGCGCGAAGCCGGTCTCGGGCTCGCGCCGGGCAGCGCTTTCGGCGCACAAGGCGAGGGCTTCGTGCGCTGGTGCTACGCGTGCGATCCCGCGCGGCTCGACACGGGCGTCGAACGGCTGAAGCGTTTCCTGGCGGCACGCGGCGTCGCCTGAGCGGTCGAGTGAGTCTGAGCGCCGATCAATCGATCACCTTTACGCCTCGATTGTTTTTGCGTAATATGGCGCTCAGTCACGCGCTTTCGCCTAGGAAAGCGCCACCTCGTCCGGCTGGGATGGCCCGGCGTTCGCTCACCGATCGCCCAATACCGCCTCTCCCCGGTGCGTGCTCCCAATCAATATGACCGATTACAATCGGGCGAGCGCGTCTTGAAACTCCGCGTCCAGCTTTATCGTTCGCACCATTTTGGTAGCGTTCGGTCCTGCGCAAGCTCGATTTGAATTGAATCATTGACCATACAGGGTTGACCCAAGCTGCATGAATACCCAAGAGGCGAAGATCGTCCTCGAGACTGCCTTGATTTGCGCGCAGGAACCGCTGAGGCTGAATGAATTGCGCAAGCTGTTCGCCGACGACATTTCGGCGGATACCGTTCGCACGTTGCTCGAAGCGCTCAAGGCCGACTGGTCGGGACGCGGTGTCGAACTCGTGGCGCTTGCCTCGGGCTGGCGTTTTCAGAGCAAGCCCGCCATGCGGGCGTATCTCGACAGGCTGCACCCGGAAAAGCCGCCAAGGTATTCGCGGGCCGTGCTCGAAACGCTGGCAATCATTGCCTATCGGCAGCCGGTGACGCGGGGCGATATCGAAGAGATTCGCGGCGTGACGGTGAACACGCAGGTCGTGAAGCAACTGGAAGATCGTGGCTGGATCGAGGTGATCGGTCATCGCGACGTGCCGGGCCGCCCGGCGCTGTACGCCACGACCAAGCAATTCCTCGACGACCTCGGGCTGAGCGCGCTCGACGAACTGCCCGCGCTGGACAATCCGTCGGCGCAGCTCGAGGCATCGCTGCTCGCGCAGCATTCGATCGAGTTTCCCGACAGCGTCGCCGGGGACGCGCAGCCGCCGGTTGCGGCAGAAGCGCCGAGTGGCGGGGAACACGAAGCCGCTGCGCCGGTCAACGCCGATGAAGCGCTGGCATCGGCCGGAATTGGCGAACCCGCAGAGGCGGGTGGCGATGAGCGCGCCGCTGGCGCCTCGGCAGAGCAAGAACAGGTAGAAGAACAGCAGGAAAGTCTCGGAACGGAACGTGCGGATGCGCTGGATGAGCGCGCCACCGTGCCGGCCGGGATGCACGCGCAGCCTTTGAGCACCACGCACAATTCACCCGTGCCGGCGCCGCGTGAAGAGGAACGAGACGTGAGTTCATCGAACGAAGCCGAACTGGACGACGACTCCGAAGAACCGAAGGCGCGCCGCGCCTGACGCACATTGCATGGCCCCTGATCTGGCAACCCGGCTCTCCATAAAGATCATTTCGAGACAATTGGCCGGACCGATCAGCGGATTTTTTGACGCGCCCGCGACGGGCGCGCGATTCGACATTTGAGGTTGTTTTGACACACTCCCACGACAGCGATTCGCCTGAATCCGCGCGCCCCGTGCATGGCGCGGACGCACCTGAGTCGGCCGATGCCGGCGAAAGCACGCGCACCGACCGCGCCGATGAAGGCGGCGAGGGCGATGACCGTCCGCGCCGCGGACTGCGCCGCGGGCCGCGCAGCCTGATCGCACGGCGTCGCGCTGTCGCGAAGACCAAGGGCGCCGAAGGCGCGCCGGAAGCGGTGAATGAGACCCCGCCCGATGGCGTCGTCGCCGCTCAGGTGCGCACGCCGCGCAAGGATCCGGCCGCGAAGCCGCGCAAGAGCGAAGGTGCGAACCCGCGCGGCCGCAAGAATGCGCGCGTGGAAGCGGGCGAAGCCGCTGTCGTCGAGGCGGGGGACGACGCGGTCGCGCAAGCCGCCGCGCCCGCGCCGCGCGAAGGCGGCCGGCGCAAGAACCCGCCGCAGCAAAAGCGCGGCAAGCGCAACAATGACGCCGGTCCCGCGACCGTCGAGAGCGCGGCCGCTGCCGCCGTCGACGACGTGTTTGCCTACGTGACATCGCCGGCCTTCGACGCCGACAACGGCTCGACCGGCGTGCGCGCCCCGATGCTGCGACGCGGCCGCAGCGCCCCGCAGCAGAAGCGCGTGCTGGAACCGGACGACGACGCGCCGAAGCTGCACAAGGTGCTCGCCGACGCGGGCATGGGTTCGCGCCGCGACATGGAAGAGCTGATCATCGCCGGGCGCGTATCGGTGAACGGCGAGCCGGCGCACATCGGCCAGCGCATCATGCCGACGGACCAGGTGCGCATCAACGGCAAGCCGCTCAAGCGCAAGCTCGCGAGCAAGCCGCCGCGCATCCTGCTGTATCACAAGCCGACGGGCGAGATCGTCAGTCACGCGGACCCGGAAGGGCGTCCGTCCGTGTTCGACAAGCTCCCGTCGATGAAAACCGCCAAGTGGCTCGCGGTCGGCCGTCTCGACTTCAACACGGAAGGCCTGCTGCTGCTGACGACCTCCGGCGATCTGGCGAACCGCTTCATGCATCCGCGCTATAGCGTCGAGCGTGAATACGCGGTGCGCGTCGTCGGGCAGCTGTCCGAAGCGATGAAGCAGAAGTTGCTGAAGGGCGTCGAACTCGACGACGGCCCCGCCAACTTCCTGCGCATCCAGGACGGCGGCGGCGAAGGCACGAACCACTGGTATCACGTCGCGCTGGCCGAAGGGCGCAATCGCGAAGTGCGCCGCATGTTCGAGGCGGCGGGTCTGATGGTGAGCCGTCTGATCCGTACACGTCACGGTCCGATCGCGCTGCCGCGCGGCCTCAAGCGCGGCCGCTGGGAAGAGCTCGAGGACAACGAAGTGCGCAACCTGATGGCGTCGGTCGGTCTGAAGCTGCCGACGGCCGAGAAGGGCGGACGCAGCGCCGCGCCGCGCGTGCAACCCGATCCGATGCAGACGTCGATGGGCTTCATCACGCGCGAGCCGGTGCTGAGCTCGCACTCGCGCATGACGCAGCAGCAGACGCCCGGGCGCGGCGGTGGCCGGCGCGGCCAGCCGGGCGGTTTGCCTGGCAGTTTCGGGCTCGGCGGCGGCATGGGCGGTTTCGGCGGCGGCACGGGCAATGCCGGCAATGCCGGCGGCATGGGCCGTCGCGGTGGACGCGAGCCGAATGGCAACCGCGTCGGCAATGAGCCGAACGGCAATCGCGCGAACGGCGCCCGGCCGGGTCCGCGCGGTCCTCGTCCGCAGGGCGGTCCGCAGGGCGCCGGCGGCGCGGGCAAGCGCGCCGCGGGAGGCAACGCACCGCGCGGCAATCGCCAGGGCGGTGGTGGCCAGCAAGGCGCCGGTCAGAACAAGGCCGGCGGCGCGGCACGCGGCCCGCGCAATCGCTCGCGCAGCCGCTGAACGCGGAAATCGTAAAGAAGCGTCGAGATGTTGCCGGGAAGCATCAAATTGCTTTCCGGCAACAACAGCGAAGCGCGTTGCCTTTTGGGATCAATGAGACAAACCGGCGCGAAACTGGGCTCAACAGGGCCGAAAGGGTGCGTTACGTTTGCGTTTATCCTGAAAAATGGCTAAAATCATGAAGTCGCTGGGCACGTAGTTTTCTTTCGCTGCCCTGAGTGCGACCTGGTTGAGAAATGTGGGCGTTGCGCCCATTTTTTTTTGGCTATTCGGTTCGGCATCTCGGGAGCAGGGGTGCGCGCCCGCAAGAAGGCGCTCGCCCGCAGGTGTTTCGGCGTGGAGCGCGCGAACACCTTGGAGTTACTGTGCAACTGACGGAATTGATAGAAACCACGGTCTCGGGCCTAGGCTACGAGCTTGTCGATCTCGAGCGTTCGGGAGGCGGCATGCTGCGTATATATATCGACCAGCCGGCTGGGATCGCTATCGAAGACTGCGAGAAGGTCACGCGTCAGCTCCAATACCTGTTTGAAGTCGAGAACATCGATTACGACCGGCTCGAGGTATCGTCGCCGGGGCTCGACCGGCCGCTCAAGAAGCTGGCCGATTTCGAGCGCTTCGCGGGGAGCGAAGTCGCCATTACATTGAAGAAGCCGCTGGACGGGCGCAAGTCGTTCCGCGGCATCCTGCACGCCCCTGACGGCGAAACGATCGGATTGGAATTTGAAGGGAAGGACGGCGCCGCGATGCTTGATTTCACGCTCGCGGACCTCGATAAGGCACGTCTCGTCCCCAAGGTTGACTTTAGGAGCCGCAAACAATGAGTCGCGAAGTATTGATGCTGGCGGATGCGCTGGCACGCGAAAAGAACGTCAACAAGGACGTCGTGTACGCAGCGCTGGAAGCTGCGCTTGCTTCGGCAACGAAGAAGCTCTTCGAGGAAGACGTGGATATCCGTGTCGCCATCGACCGTGAGAGCGGCGAGCACGAAACTTTCCGCCGCTGGCGTGTGGTGCCGGACGAGGCCGGCCTGCAAGAGCCGGATCAGGAAATCCTGCTGTTCGAAGCGAAGGAGCAAAAGCCCGACGCACAAGTGGACGAGTTCATCGAAGAGCCGATTCCGTCGATCGAATTCGGCCGTATCGGCGCGCAGGCCGCCAAGCAGGTCATCCTGCAGAAGGTGCGCGACGCCGAGCGCGAGCAGATCCTGAACGACTTCCTCGAGCGCGGCGAAAAGATCATGACCGGCTCGGTGAAGCGCCTGGACAAGGGCAATTTCATCGTCGAGTCGGGCCGTGTCGAAGCGCTTCTGCGCCGCGACCAGCTGATTCCGAAGGAAAACCTGCGCGTGGGCGACCGCGTGCGTGCGTATATCGCCAAGGTCGATCGCACGGCGCGTGGCCCGCAGATCGAACTCTCGCGCACCGCGCCCGAGTTCCTGATGAAGCTGTTCGAACTGGAAGTGCCGGAAATCGAGCAGGGCCTGCTGGAGATCAAGGCGGCCGCGCGCGATCCGGGCGTGCGTGCGAAAATCGGCGTGATCGCCTACGACAAGCGGATCGACCCGATCGGCACGTGCGTCGGCATCCGCGGTTCGCGCGTGCAGGCTGTGCGCAACGAGCTCGGTGGCGAGAACGTCGACATCGTGCTATGGTCGGAAGACCCCGCGCAGTTCGTGATCGGCGCCCTCGCGCCGGCAGCGGTCCAGTCGATCGTCGTCGATGAAGAAAAACACTCGATGGACGTCGTCGTGGACGAAAACGAGCTCGCCGTCGCCATCGGCCGCGCCGGCCAGAACGTGAGGCTCGCAAGCGAACTCACCGGCTGGCAAATCAATATCATGACGCCGGACGAGTCTGCGCTGAAGCAGAACGAAGAGCGTGGCAAGTTGCGCGACCTGTTCATGGCGCGTCTGGATGTGGACGAGGAAGTCGCCGACATCCTGATCGACGAAGGCTTCACGAGCCTCGAAGAAATCGCGTATGTGCCGCTCAACGAAATGCTCGAAATCGAAGCGTTCGACGAAGACACGGTGCACGAGCTGCGCAACCGCTCGCGCGACGCGCTCCTCACGATGGCAATCGCCAACGAAGAGAAGGTCGAAGGCGTCGCCCTCGATCTGAAGAGCCTCGATGGTATGGATAACGAGCTTCTCGCGAAGCTCGCCGAGCATCAGATTCAGACCCGCGACGACCTCGCGGAGCTGGCAGTCGATGAACTGGTCGAAATGACTGGTATGGAAGAGGATGCCGCTAAGGCGTTGATCATGAAAGCACGTGAACACTGGTTCCAGTGAGAAATGACCATGGCGCACTGATATTTGGCGGCCTGTCTGGCCGCGTGACCCCGATCTAACCGCAAGGATTGGTCCTTGCATCAAGAGGAATGAATGGCGAGTAACAACGTAGCCCAATTTGCCGCGGAACTCAAAATGCCTGCGGGCGTCCTGCTCGAGCAGTTGCAGGCGGCTGGCGTCCAGAAAGCGAGCGCGAACGACGACCTGTCCGAGACGGACAAGGCGCGTCTGCTCGATCATTTGCGCAAGTCGCACGGTTCCGCCGACGCCGACAAGCGCAAGATCACTTTGACCCGCCGGCATACGTCGGAAATCAAGCAATCCGACGCAACGGGTAAAGCTCGCACCATTCAGGTCGAGGTGCGCAAGAAGCGTGTTTTCGTGAAACGCGACGAATCGGGTCTGGAACAGACCGAAGCGGCGCCGAATCACGTCGAAGAGCCGGAAGTCGACGAAGCCGAACTGCAGCGCCGCGAGGAAGAAGCGCGTCATGCCGCCGAGCAGCTCGAGCGCGAAGAGCGCGAGTTGAAGGAGCAGCAGGCGAAGCTCGAACGCGAAGAGGCCGAGCGCCGCGCCCGCGAGGAAGCAGCGGAAGCCGAGCGCAAGAAGCAGGAAGAGGAAGCGGCGCGCCGTGCGGCGGCTGCGGCTCAGGCTGCGGAAATCTCGCGTGCAGCGCAGGCTGCGCGTCAGGAAGCGCGCACGCAACCGGCCGTCGAAGTGAAGCCGGAACCGAAGCAGGACGACACCGCGCAACGCGAAGCCACCGCGCAACGCGAAGCCGCCGCGCAACGCGAAGCCGCCGAAAAGGCAGCGGAAGAGAAGGCCGCGAGCGAGCGTGCCGCGCAGCGTGAAGCCGCGAAGAAGGCGGAAGAGGACGCGAAGGCGAAGGCCGAGAAGGCGCGTCTGGAGCAGGAAGCCATTGCGAAGCGCCGTGCAGCGGCGGAAGCCGAAGCCCGCGCGATCCGCGAGATGATGAACACCCCGCGCAAGGCGCAGGTTAAGGCGCCGGAACCGGCGCCCGCACCGAAGCCGGTGGAAGCGGCGAAGGCCGCCGAAGCGAAGGGCACGCTGCACAAGCCCGCGAAGCCGGAAGGCGCGCAGGCGGCACGTCCCGCGGTGAAGAAGCCGGCTGCAGGCGCGCCGGCACCCGCATCGACGGCTCCGGCAGGCGCTGGCGACAAGAAGAAGGCAGGCAAGGGCGGATGGCAGCAGGACGACGCATCGAAGCGCCGCGGCATTAAGACGCGTGGCGATTCGAGCGGCGGCGTCGATCGCGGCTGGCGCGGCGGCCCGAAGGGTCGCGGCAAGCATCAGGAGGCAACATCGTTCCAGGCGCCGACCGAGCCGATCGTCCGTGAAGTGCACGTGCCGGAAACCATTTCCGTCGCGGACCTCGCGCACAAGATGTCGGTGAAGGCTTCGGAAGTCATCAAGGTGATGATGAAGCTCGGCCAGATGGTCAC
Source organism: Caballeronia temeraria (assembly GCF_001544795.2). GTDB lineage: Bacteria > Pseudomonadota > Gammaproteobacteria > Burkholderiales > Burkholderiaceae > Caballeronia > Caballeronia temeraria. The sequence goes on from NZ_FCOI02000037.1 coordinate 42,079, forward strand.
GATCAACCAGGTGCTGGACCAGGAAACGGCGATGATCGTCGTCGAGGAACTGGGCCATCGTGCGGTCGCGGCGAAGCTGGACGATCCGGAAGCGCTGCTGATCGAAGGCGAAACCACCGAGGAAACGGCGGAGAAGCTGCCGCGTCCGCCGGTCGTCACCGTCATGGGTCACGTCGACCACGGCAAGACTTCGCTGCTGGACTACATCCGTCGCGCGAAAGTGGCGGCGGGCGAAGCGGGCGGCATCACGCAGCATATCGGCGCCTATCACGTCGATACGCCGCGCGGCGTCATCACCTTCCTCGACACGCCGGGTCACGAGGCCTTCACGGCCATGCGTGCGCGCGGTGCGAAGGCGACCGATATCGTCATTCTGGTGGTCGCAGCGGATGACGGCGTCATGCCGCAAACGAAGGAAGCGATCGCCCACGCGAAGGCGGGCGGCGTGCCGATCGTCGTCGCGATCAACAAGATCGACAAGCCGGAAGCCAACCCGGACCGCGTGAAGCAGGAACTGGTCGCGGAAGGCGTGGTGCCGGAAGAGTACGGCGGCGATTCGCCGTTCATCGAAGTGTCGGCGAAGACGGGCCGCGGTATCGACGATCTGCTCGAAAACGTGTCGCTGCAAGCCGAAGTGCTGGAACTCACCGCGCCGGTGGAAGCCCCCGCGAAGGGTCTCGTGATCGAAGCGAAGCTGGACAAGGGCAAGGGCCCGGTCGCGACGATTCTGGTGCAGTCGGGCACGCTGAACCGCGGCGACGTGGTTCTCGCGGGCAGCGCCTACGGCCGCGTTCGAGCCATGCTCGACGAAACCGGCAAGCCGACCAAGACGGCGGGTCCGTCGATCCCGGTGGAAATCCAGGGTCTGTCGGAAGTGCCGGCGGCGGGCGAAGAAGTCATCGTGTTGCCGGACGAGCGCAAGGCGCGCGAAATCGCGCTGTTCCGTCAGGGCAAGTTCCGCGACGTCAAGCTGGCCAAGCAGCAGGCCGCGAAGCTCGAGAACATGCTCGAGCAGATGGGCGAAGGCGAAGTGCAGAACCTGCCGCTCATCGTCAAGGCGGACGTGCAGGGTTCGCAGGAAGCGCTGGTGCAGTCGCTGCTCAAGCTGTCGACGAGCGAAGTGCGCGTGCAGATCGTGCACAGCGCGGTCGGCGCGATCAGCGAATCGGACGTCAATCTGGCGACGGCTTCGAAGGCGGTCATCATCGGCTTCAACACGCGTGCGGATGCACAGGCGCGCAAGGTGGCCGAGTCGAACGGCATCGATATCCGCTACTACAACATCATCTATGACGCAGTGGATGAGGTGAAGGCGGCGATGTCCGGCATGCTCGCGCCGGAGAAGCGCGAGACGGTCACGGGCATGGTCGAGGTGCGCCAGGTCATCCGCGTGCCGAAGGTCGGGCTGATCGCGGGTTGTATGGTCACGGACGGTTTCGTCAAGCGTTCCTCGTCGGTGCGCGTGATCCGCAACAACGTCGTGATCCATACCGGCGAGCTCGATTCGCTCAAGCGCTTCAAGGACGACGTCAAGGAAGTGCGTCAGGGCTTCGAGTGCGGTATGTCGATCAAGAACTTCAGCGATATCGTCGAAGGCGATCAGTTCGAAGTCTTCGAAGTGACGGAAGTGGCTCGCACGCTGTAATGCGCTAGCCGCCGAGAAAAGGGCGGGGTGAGCCTTGCGGCTCGCTCCGCCCTTTTTGCTTCAGGCGGCGCGAAAAGAATACGGAAACGACATCATGGCTAAAAAACGGACATCCGCGAACCGCAACGTGCAGATTGCGGATCAGATCCAACGCGATCTCTCGGAGCTCATGCGCGAGGTGAAAGACCCGCGCGTGGGTCTCGTGACGATTCAGAGCGTCGAGCTGACACCCGACTACGCGCACGCGAAGGTCTACTTCACGACGCTGACGGGCGACCCCAAGCAGACGCAGGAGGGGCTGAATCATGCGGCGGGGCATCTGCACAACATGCTCTTCAAGCGCCTGCACATCCACACGGTGCCGACGCTGCATTTCCACTACGACCAGACGATCGAGAAGGCCGTCGAGATGTCGCGTTTGATCGACGAAGCGAACGCGACGCGCGCGAAAGATGACGAAGAAGGTGCGTGAGTGAAGGGCGGTCCGAAGATTCCGCGCCGCGCGCTCGACGGCGTGCTGCTGCTCGACAAGCCGCTCGGGTTGTCGAGCAACGACGCGCTGATCAAGGCGAAGCGGATTTACCTCGCGAAGAAGGCGGGCCACACGGGCACGCTCGATCCGCTCGCGACGGGCTTGCTGCCGCTCTGCTTCGGCGAAGCGACGAAGTTTTCGCAAGATCTGCTCGACGCCGACAAGACCTACGAAGCGACGATGCGTCTCGGCATCCGCACGACGACGGGCGATGCCGAAGGCGAAGCGGTGGATACGCGCGACGTGACGTGCGATGAAGCTGCGGTCGTCGAAGCGATGAAGCGGTTCATCGGCGAGATCGTGCAGGTTCCGCCGATGTACTCCGCGCTCAAGCGCGACGGCAAGCCGCTCTACGAGTACGCCCGCGCCGGTCAGACGGTCGAACGCGAAGGCCGTCAGGTGACGATTCACGCGTTGCACATGATCGCGTGCGCGCTGCCGCTCGTGAGCTTCCGCGTGACATGCAGCAAGGGCACGTATGTGCGCACGCTGGCGGAAGATATCGGCGAGGCGCTCGGCTGCGGCGCGCATCTGACGGCGTTGCGGCGAACGGGTGTCGGCGCGCTGACGCTCGAACACGCGGTCACGCTCGATCAGCTCGCGAGCCTGAGCGAAGCGGAGCGCGACGCGCGGCTTCAACCGGTCGACGCGCTGCTGTCCACGTTTCCGGCGGTCCAGTTAAACGACGACGCGACCAAGCGCTTCCTTCACGGCCAACGTCTGAAACTCTCGGACGTCGCCAAGACCCGTCTCGAAGAAGGCCGCGTGCGCGTCTATGCGCAGGAAGGCGGCCGCCTGCTCGGTGTCGCGCGCGCGGGCGAAGGCGTGCTGGCGCCCGAACGGCTCATTGTCACGGCGCAATAAAAAAAACCCGGTCGACCATCGACCGGGTTTTTTTGCACGAATGGCAAGGCGATCAATGCGCCGCCGATGCCGCCGCCGCCGAATCCCCGCCGCCCGAACGCTCGGGCCGCGTGATCCAGATCAGCGCGATCAGCGCGACGAAAATCCCCGCCGAGATATAGAACATGTCGTTCACGCCGAGCTGCGCGGCCTGCTGCGTCGCCATGCTGTTGTAGAGCCCGACGGTCTGCTCGTGCGAGTAGCCGAGCGCGCCCATCTGCTGCATGGAGTTCGCGAACACCGGGTTGTACGAATTCGCGCCTTCGACCAGTTGCGCGTGATGCACGATCGAACGATGCTCCCACGCCGTCGAAAAAATCGATGTGCCGATGCCGCCGCACATGATCCGCACGAAGTTCGAGAGTCCCGACGCCGCCGGAATGCGATGCCCCGGCAAGCCCGACAGCGTGATCGACACGAGCGGAATGAAGAAGCCCGCCATACCGATGCCCTGAATCAGCGTGGGCAGCGTGAGCGCCCAGGTGTCGACGCCGGTTGTATAGCGCGAGCGCATCCAGAAACACAGCGCGAACACGAGAAACGCGGCGGTCGCGATATAGCGCGGATCGGTGCGCGGCAGGAACTTGCCCGTGATCGGCGAGAGCAGGATCGCGAAGAGCCCGACCGGCGCCATCACGAGACCGGCGTTCGTCGCCGTATAGCCGATGTCGGTCTGCAACCACAACGGCAGCAGCACGAGGTTGCCGAAGTAAAGCCCGTAGCCGATGGACAACGCGATCGTCCCGCCCGTGAAATTGCGCAGCTCGAAGAGCGACAGGTCCACGACCGGATGCTCCGCCGTCAATTCCCACACGATGAAGAACGCGAACGCGATCACGGCGATCAGCGCGAGCACGACGATGGTCGTCGAGTTGAACCAGTCGAGATCCTTGCCCTTGTCCAGCATGATCTGCAGCGAGCCGACCCAGACGACGAGCAAGCCGAGCCCGACCGTGTCGATCGGCGCCTTGCGGATGGCCGAATCGCGGTCGCGGAAGATCGCGAACGTGGCGATCGCCGCCGCGATGCCGACCGGGATGTTCACGTAGAAGATCCACGGCCACGAGATGTTGTCCGAAATCCAGCCGCCGAGCACCGGCCCCGCGACCGGCGCGATCAGCGTGGTCATCGACCACATGGAGAGCGCCATCGGCGCTTTTTCGCGCGGATAGCTCGCGAGCAGCAGCGTTTGCGACAGCGGGATCATCGGGCCGGCGACCGCGCCCTGGAACACGCGCGCGGCGAGCAGAAAGGGCAGCGTCGGCGCGAGACCGCAAAGCCACGACGCGATTACGAACAGGATGATTGAGCCGAGAAACAGCCTGACCTGCCCGAGACGCTGCGTGAGCCAGCCGGTGAGCGGCACCGAAATGGCGTTGGCAACCGCGAACGAGGTGATGACCCACGTGCCCTGATCCGACGACACGCCGAGATCGCCGGAAATCGACGGAATCGAGACGTTCGCGATCGACGTGTCGAGCACGTTCATGAACACCGCGAGCGACACGGCGATCGTCCCGATGACGAGTTTTCCGCCCGACAGCGGCGGATGAACGACGTTTTGCGAAGACATGTGGCGAGTCCGCTTACATCAGCTTCGCGGCCGATGCGGACTTCGTCGCGCGGCCATGCGCCGACGACGTGCTCTGCGACGACGACCCCGCGCCCGCGCCCGTACCCGCGTTCTGCTGGATGATGCGTGCGATTTCCTGATCGGCCTGCGCGCCGTAGTTGTCGAACACGTTGGTCTGATAGACGGTGTTCTGCGCGTTGCCGAGCTGGCCGCCTTGCTCGTCCTTGATGGTCACATCGACGTTCATCGACAGGCCGATACGCAGCGGATGCGCCTCCAGTTCCTTCGGATCGAGCTCGATACGCACCGGCAGGCGCTGCACGACCTTGATCCAGTTGCCGGTCGCGTTCTGCGCCGGCAGCAGCGAGAAGGCCGAACCCGTGCCGGCCGAGAAGCCGATCACCTTGCCGTGATACACGACGCTCGAACCGTACAGGTCAGCCGTCAATTCGACCGGCTGGCCGATGCGCATGTGCTTCAGCTGCACTTCCTTGAAGTTGGCGTCGACCCACACGGCGTTGAGCGGCACGATCGCCATCAGCGGATTGCCCGGCGACACGCGCTGGCCGACCTGCACCGAACGCTTCGCGACATAGCCCGTCACCGGCGCCGGCAGCGTGTTGCGCGCATAGTTGATGTACGAGTCGCGCACCTTCGCGGCGGCGGCGAGCACGTTCGGATGATCGGCGATGGTCGTGTTGGCCGTGAGCGAACGGTTCGACGCGAGTTCCTGCTCGGCGGCGTCGAGCGCGGCCTGCGCGCCGCGCACCGCGTCGCGGGCGTGCGAGATTTCTTCCTGCGACACGGCGCCCGTCTGCGCAACCTGCATGCGGCGCTTCAGATCGTCCTGCGCGCGCGACAAATCCGACTTGCGCAGCGCGATCTGTGCTTCGTACTGGTTGTTGTTCACGAAGAACGTGCGCACCTGGCGAACGGTCTGCGCCAGATTCGCTTCGGCCTGTTCGAGCGCGACCTTGGAGTCGGCCGGATCGAGCGCGACGAGCGGATCGCCGATCTTCACGGTCTGCGTGTCGTCCGCGTTCACCGAGATCACCGTGCCGACGACCTGCGGCGTGATCTGCACGACGTTGCCGTTCACGTAGGCGTCGTCGGTGGCTTCGTGAAAGCGCGCGACGAGGAAGTAGTACAGCCCGTACGCGATCGCCGCGATGATGATGACGAGCACGATCAGCGTCATCAGCGCGCGGCGCTTGCCGTTGCTCTGTTTCGGCGCGGGCGCGGCGGCCGCGGCTGCGTTTTGTTGAGGGTCGCTCATGAAAGACTCCGAAATTTCCGTATTTAGTCTGATGCGTATTCTTGTGGGCGCTTATTTCGATGGCGTGGCCTGATTCGCCGCCTGCGTGCTCGCCTGATTCTGCCCGCTGCCGTCGATCGCGAGATCGCCGCTCGTCGCGTCGAAGCCGCCGCCGAGCGATTTGATCAGGGCGATCTGCAGATCGGTGCGCTTCAGGCGCAGATTCGTCACGGTCTGCTCGTTGGCGAGACGGTTTTCGTCGGCGTTCAGCACTTGCAGTTGCGGCGAGAGGCCGGCCTTGTAGCGGATCACGGCGAGCTGGTACGCGCTCGATGCCGCCGTGAGCGCGCGCTGGGCGTCGGTCATTTGCTTGTCGAGCGAGCGGATCGCGGAAATATTCGTCGCGACATCGTTCATCGCGTTGATGAGCGTCTGATTGTAGTTCGCGACGTCGCCCTCGAAATCGGCGTAGCGGCCCTTCAACTGGGCGCGCAGCGCGCCGGCGTCGAAGATCGGCAGATGGATCGCCGGACCGGCCTGGATCTGGCGGCTGCTCGCCTGCAGGAAGCGGCTCCAGCCGAACGCGTCGAAGCCGAAGGCCGCCGCGAGGTTGATGTCCGGGAAGAACTCGGCCTTCGCTTCCTTGATGTTGTGCGTCGCGGCTTCCACCTGCCAGCGCGCGGCGACGATATCCGGGCGGCGCGCGATGAGATCGGCGGGCACGTTGTCGGGCAGCGTCACGCTGACATTCGGATCGATCACGGGCTTCGCGATCTTGAGGCCGCGATCCGGGCCTTTGCCGAGCAGCGCCGCGAGCTGATAGCGCACGGTTTCGATCTGGCCGTCGAGCTCCGTCGAATTCGTCTGGCTCGTCGCGACATTGCCTTCCGCCGTTCGACTCTCGACATTGGTATCGAGCCCGGCCGCGACGCGCCCGTTCGTGATGCGCCCGACGTCCTGACGGTTCGCGATCTCGCGCTGCGCGACGTCACGCAGCGCATAGAGCAGCGCGAGCTGGTTGTAGGTGCGCGCGACCGACGCCGCAAGCGTCACGCGCGCCTGCTGCATGTCGGCTTCGGCGGCCTTCTGCTGCGACACCGCCATGTTCAGCCGCGAGCGGTTCTTGCCCCACAGATCCAGTTCCCACGACGCGCTCGCCAGAACATTGTTCTCGCTGTACCACGTGCCGCCGTAGGGCGGCGGGAAGAGGGCGTTGGCCGAATACAGCTCGCGCGTCCACGAATACGATCCGTTCACCTTCGGATAGAGTGCCGAGCGCGACGACTCGATATACGACGACGCCTTCGCGATGCGCGCCTGCGCCTGCGCGATGTTCGGATTGTCGGCGAGCGCCTCGTCGATCAGTTGCGGCAGTTGCGGATCGCCGAACTGCTTCGCCCAGTCGAGCGTGGGCCACTGGCCGCCTTGTCCCGGCACGCTTTGCGTAGCCTCGAAGTTGTCGGGCGCGGCAATCTGCTTGTCGCTCGAAATGCCCGAGTAGTTCGCGCATCCGGCGAGCGCGAGCGCCGCCACCGCAGTGGCCACGGCGCTCTTCAGGCGGCTTTCGCTGCGAAGCGCGGACAGGGAGAGGTGTTTCATATCTCGTCTCTTGAGATGCGAATTAAAGGTGGACCTTGCAATCATTTTGTAGGCTTGCGATCACAAATTTCGTTGTCATCGCAATGAGGTTGCCGGCTTTTCATTGCCGCCGAGCAGCGATACAACGGAAGGATCGCAGGAATTGGCGAGCACGCGCCGAAGCATACTTTTCAGGAAACCGACTTCCTCGGGCGTGAACCCGGTGAGCAGTTTGTCCAGCACGCTCGTGAATATTGCGGGAATCTTCTCGGCCGTGGCGTGCCCGTCGTCCGTCAGTGCGAGATGCACGACGCGGCGATCTTCCTCGCTGCGTACGCGCGAGAGCAGGCCGCGCTTTTGCAGCCGGTCGATGAGACGCGTGACGGCGCTGGCGTCGATGCCATATTCGCGGGCGATATCCGCCGCCGTCAGACATTTGCCGACCGCCAGCATGAACAGGATGCTCGCCTGCGTGCTCGTGATGCCCAGTTCGGACGTGGTGTGTTGCGTGACCATGTTCCACATGGTCGAGCGCACCCGGCTGATCAGGTAGCCGACGCTCTCGGCGAGCACGTAGTCGCCGATCGCCGCGGATTTCGGAGCGTCGCTCATGGAAAAATTATGCGATTGCAATAGTTGACTAGGCAGGATTATAGGTGTGCGTTTCAGGCGCTGCAAGGATCTTTTATGAATATGCTTAACAATCGCCGCCGTATCTTGTGCGTGGTTCCTTGCGGCGCGGCGTCGCGGACTTGCGACGATTGCTGACCCGATTTGCGGGTTGAGTCCTATTGCAAGGTTTGGACATCCGTGCGTGTTATACTCTTCGGTTCTCACCGCGCCGGGCCCGCGTAGTCATGCTTGCATGACGGATCTTGAGGGGGCTGCCGAGCCACGGAGTCTCGCAGTAGAAGAGACTCGCTCCGACGGCGCACAACCAAGACACTTTCTATGACTCGCGCCCTCCGCAATATCGCCATCATTGCCCACGTCGACCACGGCAAGACCACGCTCGTCGACCAGTTGCTCCGCCAGTCGGGCACGTTCCGGGAAAACCAACAGGTCGCCGAGCGGGTCATGGACTCGAACGACATCGAAAAGGAACGTGGCATCACGATCCTGGCGAAGAACTGCGCCGTCGAATACGAAGGCACGCACATCAATATCGTCGATACGCCGGGGCACGCGGACTTCGGCGGTGAAGTCGAGCGCGTGCTCTCGATGGTCGATTCCGTGCTGCTGCTCGTCGACGCCGTCGAAGGCCCGATGCCGCAAACGCGCTTCGTCACGAAGAAGGCGCTCGCGCTCGGCCTCAAGCCGATCGTCGTGATCAACAAGGTGGACCGCCCGGGCGCGCGTATCGACTGGGTGATCAACCAGACGTTCGACCTGTTCGACAAGCTCGGCGCCACCGAAGAGCAGCTCGACTTCCCGGTCGTGTATGCGTCGGGCCTGAACGGTTACGCCGGTCTCGATCCCGAAGTGCGCGAAGGCACGATGCGCCCGCTGTTCGAAGCCATCCTCGAGCACGTTCCCGTGCGTCCGGCCGATCCGGACGGTCCGCTGCAACTTCAGATCACCTCGCTCGACTACAACTCGTACGTCGGCCGTATCGGCGTGGGCCGTGTTGCCCGCGGCCGTATCCGCCCGGGCATGCAAGTGGCCGTGCGTTCGGGTCCGGACGGCGCCATTCTGAACCGCAAGATCAATCAGGTGCTGTCGTTCCACGGCCTCGAGCGCGTGCAGGTTGAAGAGGCGCAGGCCGGCGATATCGTGCTGATCAACGGTATCGAGGAAATCGGCATCGGCGTGACCATCTGCTCGCCGGAAAACCCCGAAGCGCTGCCGATGATCACCGTCGACGAACCCACGCTCACGATGAACTTCCTCGTGAACTCGTCGCCGCTCGCGGGCAAGGAAGGCAAGTTCGTGACGAGCCGCCAGATTCGCGATCGTCTGACGAAGGAACTGAATCACAACGTCGCGCTGCGCGTGAAAGACACCGGCGACGAAACCACGTTCGAAGTGTCGGGCCGTGGCGAGCTGCATCTGACGATTCTCGTCGAAAACATGCGCCGTGAAGGTTACGAGCTGGCCGTGTCGCGTCCGCGCGTGGTGCTGCAGGAAATCGACGGCGTGAAGTGCGAGCCGTACGAAAACCTGACCGTCGATATCGAAGACGGCCACCAGGGCGGCGTGATGGAAGAGCTCGGCCGCCGCAAGGGCGAAATGCTCGACATGACGTCGGACGGCCGTGGCCGCACGCGTCTCGAGTACAAGATTTCGGCGCGCGGTCTGATCGGCTTCCAGAGCGAATTCCTGACGCTCACGCGCGGCACGGGCCTGATGAGCCACACGTTCGATTCGTACGCACCGGTCAAGGAAGGCTCGGTCGGCGAGCGCCGCAACGGCGTGCTGATTTCGCAGGACGACGGCGCCGCAGTCGCCTACGCACTGTGGAAGCTGCAAGATCGCGGCCGCATGTTCGTGTCGCCGGGCGACGCGCTGTATGAAGGCATGATCATCGGCATTCACAGCCGCGACAACGACCTCGTCGTGAACCCGATCAAGGGCAAGCAGCTGACCAACGTGCGCGCATCGGGCACCGACGAAGCCGTGCGTCTCGTCCCGCCGATTTCGCTGTCGCTGGAATACGCGGTCGAGTTCATCGACGACGACGAACTCGTCGAGGTGACGCCGCAGTCGATCCGCCTGCGCAAGCGTCATCTGAAGGAACACGAGCGTCGCCGCGCGAGCCGCGAAGCCAACGCGGAATAAGCTGCGCACGCATCTGTTTCGATCGTAAGAACAAAAGCCGCCTTCGGGCGGCTTTTGTCATTCTGCGATGCCGTGCAAGAGATCCTTGCTTATCTCGGAAAAGCCCGCACATCCTTGTTGGGTAAAGGATGCGAGAGAGAAGCAAGCACAGTGCACATGCGGCGATCCGTCATATGACTATTCGTTCTGTGCTATGCTTCAAAGATTAGCTGTCGCTTTTTAGGTCCTTCCAAGCAGACTTGATTCGCGCAATCCGCTAAACGGTCAGGCCGTGGCGCGGAAGGTTTCTTAACCCGCACTTCCTCGAGAAACTCGAAGAAAGGTGAGCGTAAAATGATGAAGCAATTCCAGTCGAACTCCTATTTGTTCGGCGGTAATGCTCCGTACGTCGAAGAGTTGTACGAGCAATATCTCGATAATCCTGCGTCAGTGCCCGAGACCTGGCGCGCCTACTTCGACGCGTTGCAGAACGTCCCCGCGTCGGACGGCACGACTCACAACGACGTGGCTCACGGCCCCATCGTCGAATCCTTCGCCCAGCGCGCGAAGGCGAACGCCTTCCTGCCGCGCGAAAGCACCGGTGATCTCACCACCGCGCGCAAGCAAGTCTACGTTCAGTCCCTGATCGGCGCGTACCGTTTCCTCGGCACACAATGGGCGAATCTCGATCCGCTCAAGCGCCGCGAGCGTCCGGCCATTCCCGAACTCGAACCCGGCTTCTACGACTTCACCGAAGCCGACATGGATCAGGTGTTCAACGCGAACAACCTGTACTTCGGTTTCGAGCAGGCATCGCTGCGCGACATCGTCAAGGCGTTGCGCGACACGTACTGCGGCACCATCGGCGCCGAATTCATGTACATCAGCGATCCGGAACAGAAGCGCTGGTGGAAGGAGCAGCTCGAGTCGATCCGCTCGACGCCGAACTTCTCGAACGACAAGAAGAAGCACATCCTGAATCGCCTGACGGCCGCCGAAGGCCTCGAGCGTTTCCTGCACACCAAGTACGTCGGCCAGAAGCGCTTCTCGCTGGAAGGCGGCGAGAGCTTCATCGCGTCGATGGACGAAGTCGTGCGTCACGCGGGCAAGAACGGCGTGCAGGAAATCGTCATCGGCATGGCGCACCGTGGGCGTCTGAACGTGCTGGTCAATACGCTCGGCAAGATGCCGGCGGATCTCTTCGCCGAATTCGAAGGCAAGCACGTCGATGACCTGCCGGCCGGCGACGTGAAGTACCACAAGGGCTTCTCGTCGGATGTCGCGACGGAAGGCGGCCCGGTTCACCTGTCGCTCGCGTTCAACCCGTCGCACCTGGAAATCGTGAATCCGGTGGTCGAAGGCTCGGCCAAGGCGCGTATGGATCGCCGCGGCGACGAAGAAGGCCTGCAAGTGCTGCCGGTGCAAGTGCACGGCGACGCGGCTTTCGCGGGCCAGGGCGTCGTGATGGAAACGCTGAACCTCGCGCAGACGCGCGGTTACGGCACGCACGGCACGCTGCACATCGTCATCAACAACCAGATCGGCTTCACGACGTCGGACCCGCGCGATGCGCGCTCGACGCTGTACTGCTCGGACGTCGTCAAGATGATCGAGGCGCCGGTGCTGCACGTGAACGGCGACGATCCCGAAGCCGTCGTGCTGGCGACGCAGCTCGCAATCGACTTCCGCATGAAGTTCCACAAGGACGTGGTCGTCGACATCATCTGCTTCCGAAAGCTGGGTCACAACGAGCAGGACACGCCGGCGGTCACGCAGCCGCTGATGTACAAGACCATCGCGAAGCACCCGGGCACGCGCGCCGTGTATGCGGAAAAGCTCGTGCAGCAAGGCGTGATCACGGCCGAAGACGCGGACAATTTCGTCAAGGAATTCCGTCAGGCGATGGACGAAGGCCATCACACGATCGATCCGGTGCTCTCGAACTACAAGAGCAAGTACGCGGTCGACTGGGTGCCGTTCCTGAACCGCAAGTGGACGGACGCCGCCGACACGGCGGTGCCGCTCGCCGAACTCAAGCGTCTGGCCGAGCGCATCACCACGGTTCCCGAGAACTTCAAGGTTCACCCGCTCGTCGAGCGCGTCATCAACGACCGCCGCGCGATGGGTCTGGGCGAAGCCAAGCTCGACTGGGGCATGGGCGAGCATCTCGCGTTCGCCTCGCTGGTCGCATCGGGCTACGCCGTGCGTCTGACGGGCCAGGACTCGGGGCGCGGCACGTTCACGCACCGTCACGCCGTCCTGCACGATCAGAACCGCGAGCGCTGGAACGACGGCACGTACATTCCGCTGCAGAACATCGCGGAAGGCCAGGCCAAGTTCACGGTGATCGACTCGGTGCTGTCCGAAGAAGCGGTGCTCGGCTTCGAGTACGGCTATTCGACGGCCGAGCCGAACACGTTCGTTGCGTGGGAAGCGCAGTTCGGCGACTTCGTGAACGGCGCGCAGGTCGTGATCGACCAGTTCATCTCGTCGGGCGAAGTGAAATGGGGCCGCGTCTCCGGTCTCACGATGATGCTGCCGCACGGCTACGAAGGTCAGGGTCCGGAGCACTCGTCGGCGCGTATCGAGCGCTTCCTGCAACTGTGCGCGGATCACAACATGCAAGTGGTCCAGCCGACGACGCCGGCGCAGGTCTTCCACCTGCTGCGCCGTCAGATGATCCGCCTGTTCCGCAAGCCGCTCATCATCTTCACGCCGAAGTCGCTGCTGCGTCACAAGGAAGCGGTGTCGGATCTGTCGGAACTCGCGAAGGGTTCGTTCCAGCCGGTCATCGGCGAAACGGACGACGCGATCGAGCCGAAGAAGGTCAAGCGCGTGATCGTGTGCTCGGGCCGTGTCTACTACGACCTCGTCGCGCATCGCCGCGAAGCGAAGAGCAACGACGTCGCGATCGTGCGTATCGAGCAGCTGTATCCGTTTGCGCACAAGCAGTTCGACGCGGAACTCAAGAAGTACGAGAACGCGACCGAAGTGGTCTGGGTGCAGGACGAGCCGCAGAACCAGGGCGCCTGGTTCTACGTTGAGCACCATCTGCGCGAAGGCATGCGCGAAGGCATGAAGCTGGCCTACAGCGGCCGCCCTGCATCGGCATCGCCGGCAGTCGGCTACTACGCGAAGCACTACGAGCAGCAGAAGGTGCTCGTGGAAGGCGCGTTCGGCCGCCTCAAGGGCGCGCAGGTCATCGCGAAGTAAGCATGCTTGATCGAGGCCGGGCGAACGAATGTTCCCCGGTCTCGCAGCTCGTACACACACAGACACGCATCAGGAAAATACAGAAATGGCTATCGTAGAAGTCAAGGTTCCCCAGCTTTCCGAGTCGGTCTCGGAAGCGACCATGCTGCAATGGAAGAAGAAGCCGGGTGAGGCCGTCGCTCAGGACGAAATCCTCATCGAAATCGAAACCGACAAGGTCGTGCTCGAAGTTCCGGCTCCTTCGGCGGGCGTGCTGGCGCAAGTCATCAAGCACGACGGCGATATCGTCACCGCCGACGAACTCATCGCGAAGATCGACACCGAAGCGAAAGCGGGCGAAGCGCCTGCCGCCGTCGCCGCTGCAGGCGACGCCGAAGTGAAGCCCGCGCCGGTCGCGGAAACGGCTGCTGCATCGGCGGCTCCGGCTGCCGCGCAAGCTTCGACGGGCGGCGCAGCATCGCCGGCCGCGACGAAGATTCTCGCCGAGAAGGGCGTGTCGGCCGATCAGGTTTCGGGCTCGGGCCGCGACGGCCGCATCACGAAGGGCGACGCGCTCGCCGCTTCGGCATCGGCTGCTGCGCCTGCGAAGGCCGCTGCACCGGCACCGGCTGCTGCGCCCGCGCGCGCCGCAAAGCCGTCGCTGCCGGCGGTTGCCGCACCGGCATCGGCCGATCAGTGGCTGAAGGACCGTCCGGAACAGCGCGTGCCGATGTCGCGTCTGCGCGCGCGTATCGCCGAGCGTCTGCTCGAATCGCAGCAAACCAACGCCATCCTGACGACGTTCAACGAAGTCAACATGGCGCCGGTCATGGACCTGCGCAACAAGTACAAGGACCGCTTCGAGAAGGAACACGGCGTGAAGCTTGGCTTCATGTCGTTCTTCGTGAAGGCGGCCGTCCACGCGCTGAAGAAGTTCCCGCTCGTGAACGCATCGATCGACGGTAACGACATCGTCTATCACGGCTACTTCGACATCGGTATCGCGGTCGGTTCGCCGCGCGGCCTGGTCGTGCCAATCCTGCGCAACGCAGATCAGATGAGCCTCGCCGACATCGAGAAGAAAATCGCCGAATTCGGCCAGAAGGCCAAGGACGGCAAGCTGTCGATCGAAGAAATGACCGGCGGCACGTTCTCGATCTCGAACGGCGGCGTGTTCGGCTCCATGCTGTCGACGCCGATCATCAACCCGCCGCAGTCCGCGATTCTCGGCGTGCACGCGACGAAGGAACGCGCCGTGGTCGAAAACGGCCAGATCGTGATCCGTCCGATGAACTACCTCGCGCTGTCGTACGACCACCGCATCATCGACGGCCGCGAAGCCGTGCTTTCGCTCGTCGCGATGAAGGATGCGCTGGAAGATCCGGCTCGTCTGCTGCTGGACCTGTAAGAACTAACGTGCCTTCGGGCGCGCGCGATAGGCTCGCGCGCGCCTCGGGAAAGGCGTCTGCGCAAGAGCGCAGTCATGCAAAGGGAAAGTCATGTCCAAGGAATTTGATGTCGTCGTGATCGGCGCGGGCCCCGGCGGCTATATCGCGGCGATTCGCGCAGCGCAGCTCGGCAAGTCGGTTGCGTGTATCGAGAAGTGGAAGAACCCGGCCGGCGCGCTGAAGCTCGGCGGCACGTGCCTGAACGTGGGCTGCATTCCGTCGAAGGCGCTGCTCGCGTCGTCGGAAGAATTCGAGAACGCGTCGAAGCATCTGGCCGATCACGGCATCAGCGTGTCGGACGTGAAGCTCGATGTGTCGAAGATGCTGGCGCGTAAAGACGGCATCGTCGAGAAGATGACGAAGGGCATCGAATTCCTGTTCCGCAAGAACAAGATCACGTGGCTCAAGGGTCATGGCAAGTTCACCGGCAAGAATGCGTCGGGCGTGCAGATCGAAGTGTCGGGCGAAGGCGAGACCGAAGTCGTCACGGCGAAGAACGTGATCATCGCGACGGGTTCGAAGGCGCGTCATCTGCCGAACATTCCGGTCGACAACACGCTGATCGCCGACAACGAAGGCGCGCTGTCGTTCGACTCCGTGCCGAAGAAGCTCGCCGTCATCGGCGCGGGCGTGATCGGTCTGGAACTCGGCTCGGTGTGGCGTCGTCTGGGCGCGGATGTGACCGTGCTTGAAGCGCTGCCGCAATTCCTGGGCGCCGCGGACGAATCGCTCGCGAAGGAAGCCGCGAAGCAGTTCAAGAGGCAGGGTCTCGACATTCACCTCGGCGTGAAGATCGGCGAAGTGAAGACGAGCGCGAACGGCGTGTCGATCGCTTACACGGACAATGCCGGCAACTCGCAGACGCTGGAAGCGGACCGCCTGATCGTGTCGATCGGCCGCGTGCCGAACACCGACAACCTTGGTCTGGAAAGCATCGGCCTGAAGGCGAACGAGCGCGGCTTCATCGACGTGGACGATCACTGCGCGACGAGCATGCCGGGCGTGTACGCAATCGGTGACGTGGTGCGCGGCCCGATGCTCGCGCACAAGGCGGAAGACGAAGGCGTGGCGGTGGCGGAAATCATCGACGGCCAGAAGCCGCACATCGACTACAACTGCGTGCCGTGGGTCATCTACACGGAACCGGAAATCGCGTGGGTCGGCAAGACGGAACAGCAGCTCAAGGCCGAAGGCCGCGAGATCAAGACCGGCCAATTCCCGATGATGGCCAATGGCCGCGCACTGGGCATCGGCCGTGCGGAAGGCTTCGTCAAGATGATCGCGGACGCGAAGACCGACGAAATCCTCGGCGTGCATGTGATCGCAGCGGACGCATCGGATCTGATCGCGGAAGCGGTCGTCGCGATGGAGTTCAAGGCGGCGTCGGAAGATATCGGCCGTATTTGCCATCCGCATCCGTCGCTGTCGGAAGTGATGCGTGAAGCAGCGCTCGCGGTCGATAAGCGCGCGCTGAATATGTAAGCTCGGCTTCGGGCAGCAGAGCATCGCAACGAAGGCGAGCGGATCAAACCGCTCGCCTTCGTCACTTCAAACGGCAGAAGATGAACGTCACCGAATACTACGAAAACGAACTGCGCACACGGGGTTATCAATCGGACGAGGCGCAGCTCGCGGCGGTCGCGCGTCTTCAGCAGTGCTACGAAGAGTGGGTCGCTTACAAGTCGCGCCGCTCGAACGCGCTCAAGAAGTTTCTGGTGCGTCCCGAGTTGCCGCGCGGCGTGTATATGTGGGGCGGCGTCGGGCGCGGCAAGAGCTTCCTGATGGACAGCTTCTATACGGTCGTGCCTGTGCAGCGCAAGACGCGTCTGCATTTTCACGAATTCATGCGCGAAGTGCATCGCGAGCTGGAGGAGCTGAAAGGGCAGGCCGATCCGCTCGACGAACTCGCCAAACGCATCGCGAAGCGCTATCGGCTGATCTGCTTCGACGAGTTCCACGTCTCCGATATCGCCGATGCAATGATCCTGTATCGTCTGCTCGACCGACTCTTCAAGGCCGGCGTGCAGTTCGTGATGACGTCCAACTACCAGCCCGACACGCTGTATCCGGAAGGGCTGCATCGCGATCGTCTTCTGCCTGCGATCGAACTCATCAAGCAGCATCTCGACGTGCTCAACGTCGATGCCGGCACCGATTACCGCAAGCGCACGCTCTCGCAAGTGAAGGCGTATCACACGCCGCTCGGCGCGTCGGCGAGCGAGGCGCTGCGCGCGGACTTCGCAAAACTCGCGGCGGTGCCCGACGAAAGCCCGATCCTGCATATCGAAAAGCGCGAGATCAAGGCGCTGCGCAAAGCGGACGGCGTCGTGTGGTTCGACTTCGCAACGCTGTGCGGCGGCCCGCGATCGCAGAACGACTATCTCGAGCTGGCGAACCGCTTTCACGCGGTGATCCTGTCGGACGTGCCGCAGATGACGCCACGCATGGCGTCCGAAGCGCGCCGCTTCACGTGGCTCATCGACGTGTTCTACGACCACAAGGTGAAGCTGCTGATGTCGGCGGCCGTGCCGGCGGAAGAGCTGTACGTGGAAGGGCCGATGGCCAACGAGTTCGCGCGCACGGTGTCGCGCATCGTCGAAATGCAGTCGAAAGAGTATCTGGAGGCGCCGCGCCGCGTCACCGATATTTCGCTAACCTAATACGAGTATCAAAAATCTGCGGCTAGCCAAACGGCATAAGGCTTTGCGGGCAATTTCAAGATTCGGATCACTCCGATTTGCTGGCTTTCGGGCGCTCGGTATCGTCGATACCGGTTATCAGTCAGTAAATTGGAGAAATTACCGTGAAGCCCTACCGCGACATGTCCGACGAAGAATGGCAGATGGTCGCACCGCTGCTTCCCGAATTGCGTCCGCGTTCGGAACTGCGGGGCCGGCCGCTCGCCAATACCCGCGCCGTGCTCAACGGTGTGCTGTGGGTGATGTACAGCGGCGCGTCGTGGTCCACGCTGCCGCGCAAATACCCGTCTTATCAGACGTGCCACCGGCGCTTCAAGGCGTGGCACGAAACAGGCGTGCTGCTACGCGTGATGACACAGCTGTTCGGCCCGGCCGGCGAATCGCTCTATGCGTTGATGACATCGCGCATGCGCGTGCCGGCGGAGCTCAAGCTCGACATCCCGGATGTGCCCGCCGAAGCCCAGGCGGAAGAAGCACACGAGCGTCACGCCGCGTGATTTAACGAGGCGCGCTCGCGCGGTGAACAAAGCCGGTCGAAGATATTTGTCTTCGACCGGCTTTGTCTTTATCCGGACCTATTGCTGCCGCAGCCAGGTCTGCGAACGCCCCAGCAACGACACGCCCACATACCCGCGCACGACGAGCTTCTGCCCGCCGTCTTCGAGCTTCATCTTGCACTTGTAGAGCTTGCCGCTTTCCGGATCGAGAATCTGGCCGCCGTCCCATGTGTCGCCGTCCTGCCGCATCCCGGTGATGATCGTCATGCCCTTGACGAGCTGATCCTTGCGCTCGTCGGTGCAGGCGGTGCAGCGCCGCTCGGGATGATCGAACTCGCCGATGCCGCGCACGACCTTTCCGGACAACTGGCCGCTGCCGTCGTCGATGATCTGGATGATCGCCTTCGCCTTGCCGCTCTGATCGTCGATGGTCTGCCACGTGCCGACGGGCGTCGCCGCTTGCGCGAACACGCTCGCGACGAACGTGGCGCACAGCGCGCCGAGCATCATGCGCGCGCCGCGCGAGCCGATGAAACGGGTCATGTCTCCTCCTTGTCGTGAACGACCGAGCATACGAGAAAGCGATCGTTCCCGTCTGCGAAGAATCGTTCTAGACCTGCGGATTCAGACCCGCTTCGAGCGTGGCGAAGGTGCGCTCGTCGGTGCGGTCGAAATGCAGCGGCGTGACCGACACGCGCCCGGAGCCGACCACTGCCGTTTCGCTATCGGGCGAATTCGGGCGCGGGCCGCGCTGAAAGCGCAGCCAGTGATAGTCGATGCCACGCGGATCGACGAGCGGCAGCACATCGATGCCTTCCACGAGCCCGACGCCTTGCCGCGTCACGGTCAGCGGACCGGCGGCGGACGCGTCGCAATCGGGGAAGTTGACGTTCAGGCACGTGGGCGCGTCGTGGGAAATCGCGAGCAATTGTCGGATCACGCCCGGCGCCAGCGCGCGCGCCGTATCCCAGCGCACGTTCTCGCGGTCGGTGAAGGCCTGGCTGAGCGCGATCGACGGCAGGCCGAGCAGCAGGCCCGTCATCGCCGCGCCGACGGTGCCGGAGAACATCGTTTCGACGCCGAGATTCGCGCCACGGTTGATGCCGGATAGCACCAATGTGGGCGGCGCGTCTTTCATGATGTGGCGCGCGCCCATCACGACGCAGTCGCCGGGCGTGCCCTGCACGCCGAAGCGCCGCTCGCCCTGACGCGAGATGCGCAGCGGCGAATGCAGGCTGATGGAATGCGACGTGCCGCTCTGATCGTGCTCGGGCGCGATGACCCAGACTTCGTGCGCGAGTTCGGCGGCGACCGCTTCGAGCACGGCGAGGCCGGGCGCGTCGATGCCGTCGTCGTTGGTGATGAGCACGCGTTGCACGATGGGTGAGAGGGCGGACATCGCGAATCACTCCTGGGTCGATGATGAAAAGTATCGACCGATTATTACAGAGTTCGCGTTTCCGGGCGTCCGCGGCCCGTGTCGCTATGAAGTCTTATTTGACGCCGAGGCCGCGCAGCACCGCGTTGCCGTCTTCGGTCAGACGCACTTTCGGCGTGCCGGCATCCGGCGACACGATTTCGACATAGCCGTATTCCTGCAGCGAGGCGACATCGGGGGTGGCCGCCATCACGTCGATGGGCGCGTGCATCAGCAACAGCAGCGTCGCGATCTCGTGGTGGCTCAGAAGCTTTTTGATGGCTCGCACGGGGGCGGAAGCCGGACGGCGGAGGTTCATGAACGATGTCCTCAAATGTGCATGACGATGTGCAGCGCTTTCGGCTCGACGCCTCGCGCGGACCTTGATGTCGATGGAGTGCGGGCAGGTTATCGGCCGACTCTTAGGCGAAACTTAAAATGCGCGCCGCGCGGTGCGGCCAGTTGTTACACCCGATGTCATGAACTCAGCGCCCGTTTCAAATCAGAAGCGATAGTCGGGATTTTTCGGGTCGAACGTCAGGTCGTCGAAGGGTTTCGTCTCGACGCGCTCGAACACGACGCTTTCGAACAGATCGCCGTCGTTGTCGTACGACTCCAGCGTGCGGAAAAACGGCCGCTCGAGGTCGAGGCCCAGCACTTCCTTCTTCGCGTAGAACGTGGGCTGCCCTTCGGCCGTCTCGTACGTGAGCGCGACCACGCGCATGCCGTCGACGGTTTTCACGTCGATGCTCGTCGGCTTCGTGATGCCCGCTTCGGCGAACTTGCGCCCTTCGTCGATGAAGCGCTGCGTGATCGCATCGATGCCGAGCTCGCGGATCGAATGATTCGACTGCGCGCGGGCAAGCGAGCCGTTCACCGACGCCCACATCGGCACGACGCCCAGAAAGCCGCCCAGATGACCATAGAGCTGATCGGGACGCTTGGAATCGTCGTAGATGACTTCCTGGCCCGCGTGCGCGCCATCGGGCAGCCATTTCGCGTAGATGCGCAGCGGCTCGCGCGTGACGCGCACGAGCATGTGATCCGCGCGCTTCGGCCACTTGCCCTTGATGCGCTCGCGCCGGTGCATCGTGAACTCGTACGAAGCGAAATCGCGCAGCCCGTCTTGCAGATAGCGCGGCAGCGTGCGCGCGTCGAGCGAGCGGAAGAGGGCGACGAGTTGCGCGTCGTCGAGTGTCGCGAGCGCGCCGCTTGCCGCCGATTGCGACAGCCATTGCACCTGCTGCTCGACGCCCAGATTGCCGATGCGCGCGGCTTCGTCCGGGACGTCGGCGTGCGTCCACACCGGCGCGATCGCGAGCGCGAGGCACAGGAGGCTCGCACGAGCGAACCGCAAGTCGAACGTGCGCGGCATGTGTCTCTCCGACGAAAGTCAGTCCAGGGGTTTCGATCCGGCATCGCGCAAATCGCGCCTGAGCACCTTGCCGATGGACGTGAGCGGCAGCACGTCGCGAAACTCGACATAGGAAGGCACCTTGTAGCCGGTCAGGTGTAAACGGGCGAACTTCAGCAGTTCTTCCACGGTGAGCGTGTCGTCGCGACGCACGACGAACGCCTTCACGCGCTCGCCCGTCACCGGATCGGACACGCCGACCGCCGCGACCGCGCGCACTTTCGGATGCGCGGCGAGCACCTCTTCGATCTCGTTCGGATACACGTTGAAGCCCGACACGATCATCATGTCCTTCTTGCGGTCGATGAGCCGGATGATCCCGCGCGCATTCATCACGCCGATGTCGCCTGTCGCGAGCCAGCCGTGCGCGTCGATGGCTTTCGCCGTGTCGTCGGGACGGTTCCAGTAGCCTTTCATCACTTGCGGGCCCTGCACGCAAAGCTCGCCCGGTTCGTCGATGTTCGCCCACGCGCCGTCGTCGCGACGCAGACGCACGAGTGTCGACGGCACCGGCACGCCGATGGTTCCATCGAAAGCGCTATCGCCGTGCGTATCGAGCGGCGTCGCGGCGACGAGCGGCGAACATTCGGTGAGGCCGTAGCCTTCTACGAGTGTCACGCCCGTCATCGCCCGGAAGCGCTCGGCGATCACGCGCTGCGTCGCCATGCCGCCCGCCATCGCGAGCTTGAGCGCGGAGAAGTCGCGCTGGCGGAAGGCGTCGTTGTCCATGAGCGCGCTGTAGAGCGTGTTGAGCGCGGTGATCGCCGTGAAGTTTTCGTGACGCAGCGCGCGCACGAGGCCGCCGATATCGCGCGGATTGACGATCAGCACATTGCGCGCGCCGATCGCGAGAAACGCGAGCGCGTTCACCGTGAGCGAGTAAATGTGATAAAGCGGCAACGGCGTGACGATGGTCTCTTCGCCATCGACGAGCCGCGCGCCCGCCCACGCGAGCGCCTGCAGCAGATTGGCGATGACGTTGCGATGCGTGAGCATCGCGCCTTTCGCGACGCCTGTCGTGCCGCCGGTGTACTGAATGAACGCGATATCGCCATGTCCGACGCGCACCGGCTCGAACTTGCGCCGTGCGCCGCGCGCGAGCGCCTGCGGCAGACGCACGGCATCGGGCAGCGCATAAGCGGGCACCTGCTTCTTCACGTGACGCAGGAACAGATCGATCGCGCGGCCTTTCACGTTGAGTCCGTGGCCGAGCAGATCGCCGAGCCCGGTCACGACGATGTTCCTCACGCGCGTTCCCGGCTGCGCGTCCTGCACGGTCTTCGCGAAGTTCTCGAACACGACGACCGTTTGCGCGCCGCTATCCTTGAGCTGATGGCCGAGCTCGCGCACGGTATAGAGCGGATTCACGTTGACGACGATCGCGCCCGCGAGCAGCGTGCCGAACAGCGTGACGGGATAGACGAGCGTATTGGGCATCATCAGCGCGACGCGATCGCCGGGCTTCACGCCGATGCTCTGCAGGTACGCCGCGAATGCATGCGCCTTCTCGCCGAGCGTTGCGAACTTCAGTTCCGAGCCGAGACTCACGAAGGCGACGTGATCGCGAAAGCGCTCGACGCATGCGTCGAAGAAATGCGCGAGCGAGCGATAACGCGAAGGATCGATCTCGCGCGCGACCTCCGGCGGATACGACGCAAACCAGATGCCGTCCGTCGCGTGCGGCTCCGGCGTCCCACGCGGCGCTGCCTGTCCCGGGCTCATGGGGTGTCTCCGTCGGCTTATATTTTTTGCGTCGATGTTTCTTGCGGCTACCGCTCCAGTATCGCGACGACGCCTTGGCCGCCCGCCGCGCAGATCGAGATCAGTCCGCGCAGCGGCTTGCCGTCGCTGCGTGCGGGCGCGTTCGCGAGCATCTTCGCGAGCGTGCCGACGATGCGTCCGCCCGTCGCCGCGAACGGATGGCCCGCCGCGAGCGAACTGCCGTTCACGTTCAGACGCGCGCGGTCGATCGAACCGAGCGGTCCGTCGAGGCCGAGCGCGGTGCGGCAGTATTCGTCGTCTTCCCACGCGGCGAGCGTGCACAGAACCTGCGCCGCGAATGCTTCGTGGATCTCGTAGAAATCGAAGTCCTGCAGCGCGAGTTGCGCGCGCGCGAGCATCGATGGAACCGCGTAGGCGGGCGCCATCAGCAGGCCCTCGCGCTTGTCGAAGAAATCGACGGCGGCGGTCGCGGAGAACGTCAAATACGCCTGCACCGGCAAGCCGCGCTCGGCCGCCCATTGTTCCGACGCGAGCAGCACGGCCGATGCGCCATCGGTGAGCGGCGTCGAGTTGCCCGCGGTGAGCGTGCCCGCGTCGCGATCGAAGACGGGCGTCAACGCCGACAACTGATCGAGCGATACATCGGGACGCAGGGTGTTGTCGCGCGCGAGACCTTTGTACGGCGTCATCAGATCGTTGAAGAAGCCGCGCCCGTACGCCGCCGCGAGCTTGCGATGACTCTCCTGCGCGAGCGCGTCCTGCGCCTCGCGCGCGATCTTCCAGCGTTTGGCCATCAGTTCGCAGTGCTCGCCCATCGAAAGGCCGGTGCGCGGCTCGGCATTGCGCGGCAAAAGCGGCTTGAAGAACATGCCGGGCCGCAGCTTCGCGAGCGCGCCGACGCGCTGCTTCGCCGAACGTCCGCGATTCGCTTCGAGCAGGATCTTGCGCATGCGCTCGTTCACGGCGATGGGCGCGTCGGACGCCGTATCCACGCCGCCCGCGATGCCCACGTCGATCTGCCCGAGCGCGATCTTGTTCGCGACGAGAATCGCCGTTTCAAGGCCGGTGCCGCACGCCTGCTGCACGTCGTAGGCGGGCGTTTCTCTCGCGAGCGTGGTGGACAGCGCGGCTTCGCGCGTCAGATTGAAGTCGCGCGAATGCTTGACGACCGCGCCCGCCGCGACTTCGCCGAGGCGCATGCCGTGCAGATCGAAACGATCGACGAGCCCTTGCAGCGTGAAACTCAGCATGTCCTGATTCGACGCGCTCGCGTACGCCGTGTTCGAGCGCGCGAACGGAATGCGGTTGCTGCCGATGATCGCGACACGACGCGCTTCGCTCATGGCAGCTCCCATTCGAAATGGCCACGCAGATGCGGCCGGTCGCCGGCGAGATCGCGCACTTCGAAATCGCGCGCGGCGGGCGAGGGCGCGGCGGTCCACAACGTCGCGTCGCCGGGAATGTAGAGCGGCGTCTTGAAGTCGCCGCGCGCGTGCCCGGACGCGAGCGCCTTCACCGGATGCAACGCCGCGAGCGTGCGCGCGAGCGTCCACATGCCGTGCGCGATCGCGCGCGGAAAGCCGAACGCTTTCGCGGTCAGCATGTGCAGATGGATCGGATTGAAGTCGCCCGATGCCTTCGCGTAGTCGCGCCCGAGTTGCGGCGGAAGCTGCCAGCGCGCTTCGCGTGCGAGGAGCGGAACGCGCGCATCGTCGGCAGGGGCTATTTCGATGACGGGCGCCGCGCTCTCGCTGCGCACGCCGCGCTTCAGATACACGCTGTCGCCGTCCCACACCGCTTCGCCGCGCCGGTAGATGCGCGTATGCAGCGCGAACGCCTGACCTTTCTGATGCGGCATGAGCGGCCCGCATTCCACTTCGATGCGCAACGCCTGGCCCGCCGCGATCGGACGGCGCAGCCGCACGCTGTTCGACAGATGCACGACGCCGAGCGCGGACCACGGAAACGACGGATCGGTGAGCATCATCAGATGCAGGGGAAACGCGAGCACGTGCGGGAACGTGAGCGGCACGCCATGCTCGGGGATGAAGCCGCACACGCGCGCATAGCGGCCGACCTGCTCGGCGTCGAGTTTCACATTCGGGCGCACGAGCCTGAGCGCGGGCAGTTCGGGCGAGCGCGCGCGCCTGAAGAGCGCGGGCAGCGCGCGGCCATAGAGCTTCGCGGGCGGCGGCAAGGTATCGATGACGACGGTGCGGGCGCGCTGCAAGGTCGGTGCGTGCATGCGTGTCGTCTCCTCACGCACCGATCAGGCTCTGGCCGCACACGCGCACCACATTGCCCGTGATGCCGGCGCTGCCCGGACTCGCGAGCCATGCGACGGTCTCGGCGACATCGACGGGCAAGCCGCCTTGCCCCATCGAATTGAGCCGTCTGCCGGCTTCGCGCACGCCGAAGGGCATGCGCGCGGTCATATGCGTTTCGATGAAGCCCGGCGCGACCGCGTTGATCGTGATGTCGCGGGCACGCAGCAAGGGCGCCATCGCGTGCACGCGGCCGATCACGCCGGCCTTCGACGTCGCGTAGTTGGTTTGCCCGCGATTGCCCGCGATGCCGCTGATCGACGACACCGCGACGATGCGCCCGCCCGCGCGCAGCACGTTCTGCGCGAGCAGCACGTCGTCGATGCGTTCCTGCGCCAGCAGATTGACGTCGATCACGCTGTCCCACATGTCGCCGGTCATGCGCGCGATGGTCTTGTCGCGCGTGATGCCCGCGTTGTGCACGACGATATCGACGCCGCCCGATGCAGCGAGCGCCGCCGCGATCTCTGCGCCCGCTTCGGGCAACGCGATATCCGCGACGAGCGCCGCATGCGCGCCCGCTGACGGCGACGCGTCCTCGATTGCGAGCATGGTCTGATCGAGCGCATCGCGCGCGGCGTCGATGTCGAGCCCGGTGACGATCGCGCCGTGCTCCGCGAGCACCGCCGCAATCGATGCGCCGATGCCGCGCGCCGCGCCCGTCACGAGCGCGCGCTTGCCTGCAAGCGGTTTCGCCCAGCTTTGCGGCGCGGCGGAAGGCGCGTCGATGCTCACGACCTGGCCGGAGACATAGGCCGAACGCGGCGAAAGGAAAAAGCGCAACGCCGACTCGACATCCGCGCCATCGGCCACGCGCAGCAGATTCGACGTGATGCCGTTGCGCGCTTCCTTGCCGAGCGAGCGGACCATGCCTTCGAGCGCGTGCTGCGCGGTCGCGGCGGGCACGCTGGCGCGCGTGGCGGGCGACCGCCCGATGACCACGATGCGCCCGTTTTTCGCGAGCGAGCGCAGCGCGTCATGGAAGAACGCGTAGAGCGAATGAAGCTGGCCGCTTTCGTCGATGCCGCTCGCATCGAAGATCAGCGCTTCGACGCGGTCGCTCGCGGAGGCGTCGCGCGCGCGGGGCTCGAAGCGGCCGCTCATCGCGCCGTGCCGGGCGGCGACCTGCAGCCAGCCGGACGCGCTTTCGTGCGCGATGCTCGTCATGCCGATGGCGGACAGCACGCCCATGAGGTCATCGAAGAGCGCGGGCGACGGCCCCGCACCGATCGCGGCCATGCCCCCGAATTCGGCATGATCCGCGCGATAGCGGCGCAAACCCTCGGGACG
The DNA here is from genome assembly GCF_001544795.2 of Caballeronia temeraria. Lineage (GTDB taxonomy): Bacteria > Pseudomonadota > Gammaproteobacteria > Burkholderiales > Burkholderiaceae > Caballeronia > Caballeronia temeraria. The sequence continues at coordinate 68,325 of NZ_FCOI02000037.1, forward strand.
CGGCAGGCCGAGCGAGCGTGCGATGCTCGTGCCGAAGGGCGAACTGACGAAGTCGAGATAGCGGTCTTTCATCGATTGGCGATCGTCGTCGGGCGCGCGTGGCGTTGACTCGGAGCCCGCATGCTTCAGGCGATGGCTTCGGGCACTTGCCGCGCGAGCGCCGCGCTGCGCTTTTGCAATGCTTCGAGGATACCGAAGTCTGCGGAAAAATCATCGACTTTCACGGCTTCGCGCGCATGAGCCGCCCATTCGGTCAGGAGCGCGCGCTCGGTTTCGTCGATGAGACCGCGCTCGAGCGCCTTTCGCGTCCACGCTTCCATCTCTTGCGGGCTTTGCGGCAGCGGGGCGGTCTGGCCCGTCTTGACGGCATCGCGCAGACGCGCTTCCAGTGCCGCGACGGCGGGCGTGAGCGCGAGCAGCTTCTCGCCGACCGCGATCGGATCGGTTTCAGATGCCGAAACGTGCGAGCCCGCGACGAGTCGGTTGCGCGCGTCGCCGGGCGTTTGCATGAGCATCGCGATTTCGTTGCCGAGGGCATCGGCGCTCTGTGCGTGCGGCACGCCGAACGGGAACGCGACGACACGCAGAAACGCCGCCGCCGCGCGGTTCGGATAGTTCGCCAGCAAACCTTCGAACGCGGTTCGCGCCCGATGAAGCGCGTCTTCGGCGCCCCAGCGCACGAGCGGCAAGTCGGTTTCGGGACGGCCGTCGTCCTCGAAACGCTTGAGCGTCGCGGAGAGCAGATACAACTGCGAAAGGATGTCGCCGAGCCGAGCCGAAAGACGCTCGCGGCGTTTGAGTTCGCCGCCGAGCGCGAGCATCGAGACATCGGCAAACAAGGCGAAGGCGCTCGACAGGCGCGTGGCGGCGCGATAGTACGGCAGAAGACGCGCATCGGCGTGCGCCGGTTTTGCGATGAATACGCCGCCGCCGCATGCGTAGACGAAGCTGCGCATCGCGTTCGATGCGAGAAAGCTCGCGTGGCCGAAGAACGCGTCGTCGAATGCGCGCAGATCGTTGTCGCGCGTCGCGGCCATTTCCTTCAGCACATAGGGATGACAGCGGATCGCGCCCTGCCCGAAGATGATGAGGCTGCGCGTGAGGATGTTCGCGCCTTCGACGGTGATCGAGATCGGCATCTGCTGATACGCGCGCGCCAGAAAGTTCGACGGCCCCATGCAGATGCCCTTGCCGGCGACCACATCCATGCCGTCGTTGATGACGTTGCGCGTGCGTTCCGTGATGTGATACTTCGCGATCGCCGAAATGACCGAAGGCTTCTCGCCGAGATCGACGGCCTGCGCGGACAGGCGCCGCGCCGCGTCCATCACGTACAGATTGCCGCCCATGCGCCCGAGCGCTTCCTGTATGCCTTCGAAGCGCCCGATCGACGTGCGGAACTGGCGGCGCGCGGCCGCGTACGCGCTCGTGCCACGCACGGCGAGCTTCGACATGCCGACATTCGATGACGGCAGCGAGATCGCGCGCCCGGCGGCGAGGCATTCCATCAGCATGCGCCAGCCGTTGCCGACCTGCGCGCGTCCGCCGATGACCCAGTCCATCGGGATGAACACGTCCTTGCCCCCGTTCGGGCCGTTCTGGAACACGGCGTTGAGCGGCCAGTGCCGCCGCCCGATGTTCACGCCGGGATGACGCGTCGGAATGAGTGCGCAGGTGATGCCGGGTGCGTCGTCGCCGCCGAGCAGATGGTCGGGATCGAGCGCGCGAAAGGCGAGGCCGAGCACGGTCGCGATCGGCCCGAGCGTGATGTAGCGCTTCTCCCATGTGACGCGAAAGCCAAGCGTTTCGCGGCCCTCGTACACACCGCGGCAAACGATGCCGATATCCGGAATCGACGCGGCATCCGATCCGGCGTAAGGGCTCGTGAGCGCGAAGCACGGAATCTCGTCGCCGCGCGCGAGACGCGGCAGATAGTGGTCCTTCTGTTCCTCGGTGCCGTAGTGCAGCAGCAGTTCGGCGGGGCCGAGCGAGTTCGGCACCATCACCGAAACGGCCGCCGCCGACGAATGCGTCGCGAGTTTCATGATGACCTGCGAATGCGCATACGCGGAGAAGGCTTTTCCGCCGTATCGCTTCGGAATGATCATGCCGAGAAAACCCTGTTCCTTGATGTAAGTCCACGCTTGCGGCGAAAGGTCTTGCCAGACGGCGGTCGTGTCCCAGTCGTTGGACAGCTCGCACAGGCGCGTGCATTGATCGTCGATGAAACTTTGCTCTTCCTGCGTCAGCGTCGGCGCACCGTGCGCGATCAGGGTGTCCCATTGCGGGCGGCCCGAGAAGAGTTCGGCGTCCCACCAGACGGTGCCGGCTTCGATGGCGTCACGCTCCGTCGACGACATTTCCGGCAGGATCGTGCGAAACACGGTGAGCACGCGGCGACTGACGAGCGCGCGGCGCAGCGGCTTGAGCGTCACGACGAGCGCGGGAACCAGCAACACGATGACGAGCAGCGTAACGCCCAAGGTGCCCGTCGCGCGGATCAGCGGGCCGGCGGCCACCCAGATCGTCATCCCGATGAGCCACGCGAGCGCGGGCGCATGCCGGAACGCGAGCGCGCCTGTAAGCAGAAAGAAAACGATGAGATAACAAGCGATGAGCATCACGGTTTCCGACAAGCGCCAGTATTGCTAATCGAAAAGCAGGGGACGTGCCCCCGGGTTAGGGTTATCTCTCTAATCGCACTTGCACATCTTGCGGGGCAAATACAGTCGTGAAACGATCAAGATTATTCCAAATACTCAGGAGACGCTTAACAGGCCGCTGAAATACACTCGAGCTGAAGCGGCCTCGCTCCAATCACAAGGCTTTCGCCGCGAGGTTTTCGCATTGT